>NZ_JAOWHM010000037.1:0-1046472 GCF_030332595.1 Citrobacter sp. Cpo100
CCGGGACAGACAGAGCAGGCGATGCCGGTGGGGGCACCAATTATCACGCCCATGGCACCCTGGACAATCGGGCCGCCGAAGTTCGTCATGTCGCCCATCCGGGCTGCCGGTTTACCACCGCTCATCGCCAAATCCTTTTGTAAAACATCAGGATTTGTACCTTACACCTGTTTGAGAATGTGTTTTAGTGGTATCTGGGGAATAGGGAGAATATTCAGAAATCGTTTAGATCAGAAATTAAAAAGACCTGAGTCCTGATTACAGACTCAGGTCTTATTGTTAGCTAACTTACATACGTTCTACGGTTTCGATACCCAGAGTATCCAGACCCAGCTTCAGGGTTTTCGCCGTCAGCTGTGCCAGCTTCAGTCGGCTGTTACGAATCTCTTCGTTTTCAGCGCTGAGAATAGGGCAGTGCTCGTAGAAGCCGGAGAACAGACCAGCAACGTCGTACAGGTAAGCACACATCACGTGTGGCGTACCTTCACGCGCAACGACGGTCAGTGTTTCTTCAAACTGCAGCAGACGCGCCGCCAGTTGAGCCTCGCGATCTTCGCTGATAACGACCTGCGCATTTGCCAGCGCGCTTTCGTCGATATCTGCTTTACGGAACACGGACAGTACGCGGGTATAAGCGTACTGCATATATGGCGCGGTGTTACCTTCGAACGCCAGCATGTTGTCCCAGTCGAAGATGTAGTCGGTGGTACGGTTTTTGGACAGATCCGCATATTTCACTGCGCCGATACCGACCGCATTTGCCAGTTTTTCCAGTTCGTCGGCAGGCATGTCCGGGTTCTTCTCCGCGACCAGACGACGTGCGCGCTCCAGCGCTTCATCCAGCAGATCGGCCAGTTTAACCGTGCCGCCCGCGCGGGTTTTGAACGGTTTACCGTCTTTGCCCAGCATCATACCGAACATGTGGTGTTCCAGCGGCACTGAATCCGGCACATAACCGGCTTTACGTACGATGGTCCAGGCCTGCATTAAGTGCTGATGCTGGCGAGAGTCGATGTAATAAAGAACGCGATCGGCATGCAGGGTTTCGTAACGATACTTGGCGCAGGCGATGTCGGTTGTGGTGTAGAGATAGCCGCCATCTTTCTTCTGAATGATAACGCCCATCGGTTCGCCTTCCTTGTTCTTATACTCATCAAGGAATACGACGGTAGCGCCTTCGCTTTCAACAGCCAGCCCTTTCGCCTTCAGATCGGCGACGATGCCAGGTAGCATCGGGTTGTACAGGCTTTCGCCCATGACGTCGTCACGGGTCAGGGTAACGTTGAGGCGATCGTAGGTTAACTGGTTCTGCGACATGGTAATGTCGACCAGTTTGCGCCACATCTCACGGAAGTATTCGTCACCGCCTTGCAGTTTCACAACATAACTACGGGCGCGTTCCGCGAAGGCTTCATCTTCGTCGTAATGTTTTTTCGCATCACGGTAGAAACCTTCCAGGTCAGCCAGCGCCATCTCTCCGGCATTTTCCTGCTGCTGTTTTTCCAGCCATGCGATGAGCATACCGAACTGAGTACCCCAGTCGCCGACGTGGTTAGCGCGAATAACGTTGTGACCGAGGAACTCCAGCGTACGCACCGCCGCGTCACCGATGATGGTGGAACGCAGGTGACCAACGTGCATCTCTTTCGCTACGTTAGGCGCGGAGTAGTCAACCACGACGGTTTGTTTAGCCGGTTGAGTGACGCCCAGACGATCGGAAGCCAGCGCCTGCTGAACGTGCTGCGCCAGAAATGCCGGATCGAGAAAAATATTGATAAAGCCCGGGCCTGCAATTTCAACTTTGCTGGCAATCCCGTTGAGATCCAGATGAGTCAGCACCTGCTCAGCCAGTTGTCGCGGCGCCATACCCAGTTTTTTAGCGACAGCCATCATGCCGTTAGCTTGATAGTCGCCGAACTGTACTTTTGCTGACTGACGAACCTGCGGTTCGCAATCTGCAGGCGCGCCTGCAGCAATCATGGCCTGACTGACTTTTTCTGAGAGAAGAGCCTGAATATTCACCGGAATACCTTACATTTATGAAGCGGCCTAAAATTCACCGCACCAGTTTAAGAATTAAGGGCGGGAGTATACTGCAAATGCCCGTTGCCGTCAGCATTGTGTGTACCGCCAGTAGCCTGAAATATAAACAATGCAATGGCGTAAATTTATTCATGATGTTTTCGGAGAAAACAGCGGTTGGATGGCGCAGCGCAACAGAGTAAATTAGCGACTTTGAACATGGATATGAGCTTTTAATATGGCGAACTGGCAAACCGTTGCAGAACTACAGGATATTTCTGCAGATTTACCGCATTTCACGCAGGCATTAACGGAACTTTCTACCCGCCTTGGGCTGGATATCACAGGCCTGGAAGCCGATCACATTTCCTTGCGTTGCCATCAAAATACCACCGCAGAGCGCTGGCGTCGTGGGTTTGAACAGTGCGGTGAATTGTTGTCAGAAAACATTATCAACGGCAGACCTATTTGTCTTTTTAAACTGCATGAGCCGGTTTGTGTGCAACATTGGCAATTTTCCATCGTCGAACTGCCGTGGCCGGGCGAAAAACGCTACCCACATGAAGGCTGGGAACATATTGAAATTGTTCTGCCGGGAGAGGCGGAAACGCTGAATGCGCGAGCGCTGGCGCTGCTTTCCGATCACGGTCTGAGTCAACCGGGCATTTTTGTGAAAACCAGCTCGCCAAAAGGAGAGCGTGAGCGTTTACCGAATCCGACGCTGGCGGTTAGCGATGGTAGCGTGACGATAAAATTCCATCCGTGGTCGATTGAAACCATTGTGGCAAGCGAACGTCAGGAGTGAGCATGGCTATACTGGAAATCTGCTGTTACAGCATGGAGTGCGCGCGCACGGCGCAGCAAAACGGCGCGGATCGTATTGAACTATGCTCGGCACCCAAAGAAGGGGGCTTAACGCCGTCACTGGGCGTCTTGCGTTCCGTTCGCCAGCACATTTCGATTCCCGTCAATCCCATTATTCGCCCACGTGGAGGCGACTTTTGCTACACCGAAGGTGAATTTGCTGCAATGCTGGATGATATTGCGATGGTCAGGGAACTGGGATTCTCAGGGCTGGTGACCGGCATTTTAGATGTGGATGGCAATGTCGATATGCCGCGCATGGAGAAAATAATGATTGCCGCCGGTTCGCTGCAAGTTACTTTTCATCGGGCCTTTGATATGTGTGCTAACCCACTCAATGCGCTTAAAAAATTAGCTGATTTGGGCATTACCAGAGTACTCACTTCAGGGCAAAAATCAGATGCGGCGCAAGGTTTAACAAAAATAATGGAACTTATTGCGCAGCCCGGTGCTCCAATCATTATGGCCGGAGCGGGGGTTCGCGCCTCGAATTTGTCCCTGTTCCTTGATGCTGGAGTGCAGGAAGTCCACAGTTCTGCCGGAGTATGGCTGGCTTCACCAATGCGTTATCGCAATTCGGAGTTGTCGATGTCTTCGGATGCGCAGGCGGATGAGTATTCGCGCTATGCGGTAGAGGGGACGGCGGTTGCTGAAATGAAAGCAATCATTGCACACCATCAGGCCAGCTGATTTTACCGTTGCATCATGTCGCCCAATATGATGCTTGCTCGTACCAGGCCCCTGCAATTTCAACAGGGGCCTTTTTTTCTCCTTCATATTTCAAGCCGCAGCAGCGTTGGCCGCCTCGCGCACCCCGGTCACGTAGTTATCTACGCTCCCGGGGATTTGTTGCGTTGCCGCCTTGCTGCAACTTGAACTATTTTGGAGAAACGGTGCTATACGTAACGGTCATTCGGCAATCTATTACGGCTTACGCGCAATCAATACTGCACGTAATGGGGCGGGGTAGCCTTCCACCGTTTTGCTGTGGTCGTTCGGGTCGAGGAAGTCGGCCAGCGACTCGGTTACCATCCACTCGGTGCGGCGTTGCTCTTCGGTGGTGGTGACGCAGACATCGGCGATGCGCACATCAACAAAACCGCATTTTTCCAGCCAGTTTTTTAAAGCCAACGCAGACGGAATAAAGTAGACGTTACGCATTTGCGCGTAGCGATCGCCCGGCACCAGAACGGTATTTTCATCACCTTCGACGACCAGCGTTTCCAGCACCAGCTCGCCATCTTTAACCAACTGATCCTTCAACTGCCACAGATGTTCCAGCGGCGATCGGCGGTGATAAAGCACGCCCATGGAGAACACGGTGTCAAAGGCGTTTAGCGCTGGAAGTTGCTCAATACCCAGCGGCAGCAGGTGAGCACGCTGGTCATTGCCCAGCAGTTTACGTACCGCCTCAAACTGGCACAGAAACAGTTGCGTAGGATCGATCCCAACCGCCAGATGCGCTCCAGCGCCAATCATGCGCCACATGTGATAACCACTGCCACAGCCAACATCAAGAATGGTACGGCCGGTGAGATCAGACAAGTGCGGCAGAACGCGATCCCACTTCCAGTCGGAACGCCATTCGGTATCGATGTTGACGCCGTACAGCGAGTACGGTCCTTTACGCCATGGCATCAGGTTACGCATCAGGGTGTCGATGCGTTTCAGCTGGCCTTCGCTGAGCGGTTCTTTACTTTCTGCGGTAACGCTGTGTAGTAAATCCAGACGATGCGGCGTCAGCTCGGGCAGAAACTCGACGGCGTTTGACCATTGTTTAAATAAACCATGCTGATCGCGCTGCCAGGCAGCGATTTGCGCCGGAAGCGTTTCCAGCCAATGGGACAGATGATTTTTGGCAATCAACTGATAAAAGTTACCAAAATCGATCATGCGCCAACCTCAGCTTTCAACGCCACCAGAGAGCCAAAATTGAAGCACTGGAACCACAATTCGCTGTGCTCAAAGCCAGCCTGATGCAGTCGAGCTTTGTGCGTTTCTACCGAGTCGGTCAGCATCACGTTTTCCAGCATGCTGCGTTTCTGACTAATTTCCAGTTCGCTGTAGCCATTGGCCCGTTTGAAGTCGTGGTGCATGTTGAACAGCAGCTCGCCAACGTTAGCGTCTTCGAAACTGAATTTTTCAGACAGCACCAGCGCGCCGCCGGGATTCAACCCTTGATAAATCTTATCCAACAATGCCTGGCGCTCAGGTGGCTCAAGGAATTGCAGGGTAAAATTCAGCACCACCATCGAGGCGTTTTCGATAGTAATGTTGCGAATATCGCCTTCGACAACCTCAACCGGGGTCGGTGCCTTATAGGCATCAATATGACGACGGCAGCGCTCAACCATCGCCGGGGAGTTATCGACGGCAATAATTTTGCAATTCTCGTGATGAATATTGCGACGCACCGAGAGCGTCGCCGCGCCCAGAGAACAGCCCAGATCGTAGACCTGCGTGTTGGGTTGTACGAAACGTTCGGCCAGCATGCCAATCATAGAAATGATATTGGAATAGCCAGGAACGGAACGCTGGATCATATCCGGGAAGACTTCAGCTACCCGTTCATCAAAGGTCCAGTCACCCAGACTGGCGATAGGCGCAGAAAAAAGCGTGTCGCGGTGAGACATAACGTAAAAATCCGGGAAAAATAAAGTGGCGTATTGTGCGCTAATGCAGGGAGAAAACCAACTCCCAGGGCATATACCAAAGATTCGCCAGCACCATTAGCAACAGCGAACACCAGGTTGCGCTCATGCCTGAACGGCGCCAGCGGAAGAGTCGGTGGTGGAATCCGTAATAATGCATCAGTCGTCCGGCAATCAACATCAGCCCGCAAATATGCACCATCCACGTCTCTGCGCCGTTCATTTCCATAAATAACAGCAGCACTAACGCGACGGGAATATATTCCACCGCATTACCGTGAATGCGGATAGCGCTTTGCAGTTCACTAAAACCTCCATCGCCATAGGCAACGCGATATTGCATGCGCAGGCGAACGACGTCAAATGAGAACTTTATTAACAATAACGCACCCAATACGGCATAAAGCGCGCTTACCATACAAACTCCCTTTTAAAATGGCTGCTGGCACTGACTATGATAGGTGGCATTTTCAGAAAAGAGAAGATTGCTGTGGAATAGAGGGTGCTGATCCGATCTCTGGCAGGGCGCTGCGTAAATCTGCCCATAGCGTATCAACAAGCTCCGGGGCCTGCGCGATGTCCGGCGTATGCAAAAACAGATACGGCGTCGTGGTGCGTTGCCATAGCGACAGCTTGGTCAGCCAGACGGCAAAAAGATCGCTGTTTTGTGCCATATTATCGCTACCGATAAAGCGTACCATCGGATGGTTTGCCGTCACTACCGCATGCACCGGAACCTTCGGTTTCTTGCGCTGGGCGTCACGTATTGCTTCAGTATGCGGGATTGCGGCATGCACCGGGCGGCTGTCCAGAATCACCCGGTTTACTCCACGCTCGTGTAAACCGCGATTAAATAGCTGCTCGGCTTCGCCTTTGGCAAAAAAGTCTGGATGGCGAACTTCCACACCGTAGGTAAAGGATTTCGGGAGCGTATCGAGAAACTGCCACAGGGCAGGCAGATCGCGTGGGCTAAAAGTCGCAGGTAATTGCAGCCAGTATTGTCCAATGCGCGATTCCAGCGGCGACATGCGCGTAAAAAATTCCTGTACCAGGTCATCACAATTACGCAGCGCAGCCTGATGCGAAATGGTCGCCGGAAATTTAAAACAAAATCGAAACGCATCGGTGGTCTGTGCCTGCCAGCGGGCAACAATATCGGATTTAGGCAGCGCATACAGCGTGGTATTGCCCTCCACGCAGTTAAAGTGGCGGGCATACTCTTCAAGGCTGGTGATCCCCAGACGCACCCATTTTGGATGCGACCACTGGGGTAAACCGATATAAATCATAGCGCTTGCAGAATCTCCTCCACGCTGCGAACGCGCGCAATGCGCGGGAAAATGTGGGTCATGCAGGCCTGGTGTTGCTCAGCACTGGCGGCGCTACAGGCATCCTCTGCAATGATAAGACTGAAACCCAGCTCCCACGCATTTCGCGCCGTCGACTCAACGCCAATGTTCGTCGAGATGCCGCACAGGATGATGGTATCAACACCCCGGCGACGCAGCTGCAATTCCAGATCGGTGCCATAGAAGGCTCCCCACTGGCGTTTAGTCACTTCGATATCGCTGGCGCATTTCCCCAGAGCCGCCGGGTAATGCCACCAGTTTTCGGGCAACGCTTTTGCCGGAGTCTGAGCATCTACGGGTTGTTTCAGCGCTTCGGCGTAATCGTCAGACCAGCCGACGCGCACCATTACCACCGGGGAACCGTGGGCACGGAATTTTTCCGCCAACTGCGCGGCGCGGGTAACCACATCATGTGCCGTATGAGGGCCGCCAGCGAAAGGCAGGATCCCTTCCTGTAAATCAATCACGACAAGGGCGGTTGTTTTAGCGTTCAATTCCAGCATGGTCACTCCAGTAATAAAAGAATTCCGTTACACCTTAATCGCGAATCAGTGTGAAAGGGGCGACAATTTTTGTTATTTTTTGTGAGATTACGCAATGCCCGTCCAGGAAACAGGCGTACAGTCAGTACCGGACTGAGAGTCTATCCCAGTAGGCTCTTATCGTGCGGCAGAATTTCCAGTATAATAGCCGCCTTTTTTCATTCAGTTGTGACATTCAGCTAAAGCTGCGACTTCGTCATCTGCGAGACAGGTGACAATCCGCCTGCGGCAAAGTTAAGGGATATCTCATGCGTACAGAATATTGCGGACAGCTACGTCTGTCCCACGAGGGGCAGCAGGTGACTCTGTGTGGTTGGGTCAACCGTCGTCGTGATCTTGGTAGCCTGATCTTTATCGATATGCGCGACCGCGAAGGTATCGTGCAGGTATTTTTCGATCCGGACCGTGCGGACGCGTTAAAGCTGGCCTCCGAACTGCGTAATGAGTTCTGCATCCAGGTTACGGGCACCGTGCGTGCGCGTGACGCGAAAAACGTCAACGCCGATATGGCGACGGGCGAAATTGAAGTGCTGGCCTCCGATCTGACCATCATCAACCGTTCAGACTCGCTGCCGTTGGACTCTAACCACGTCAACACCGAAGAAGCGCGACTGAAGTATCGCTATTTAGATCTGCGTCGCCCTGAAATGGCGCAGCGCCTGAAAACGCGTGCCAAAATCACCAGTCTGGTGCGTCGTTTTATGGACGACCACGGCTTCCTCGACATCGAAACACCGATGCTGACCAAAGCGACGCCGGAAGGCGCGCGCGATTACCTGGTACCTTCTCGCGTACATAAAGGTAAATTCTACGCGCTGCCGCAATCACCTCAGTTGTTTAAACAGCTGCTGATGATGTCTGGCTTTGACCGCTACTATCAGATCGTTAAATGCTTCCGTGATGAAGACTTACGTGCTGACCGTCAGCCTGAATTTACCCAGATCGACGTTGAGACTTCCTTCATGACCGCACCGCAGGTGCGTGAAGTGATGGAAGCGCTGGTGCGTAATCTGTGGCTGGAAGTGAAAGGTGTCGATCTGGGTGATTTCCCGATCATGACCTTTGCCGAAGCTGAGCGTCGTTACGGTTCCGATAAACCAGACCTGCGTAACCCGATGGAACTGGTTGACGTTGCCGATCTGGTGAAAGACGTTGAGTTCGCAGTGTTCTCTGGTCCGGCAAACGATGCGAAAGGCCGCGTAGCTGCTCTGCGTGTACCGGGTGGTGCTGCACTGAGCCGTAAGCAGATCGATGATTACGGTAACTTTATCAAGATTTACGGCGCGAAAGGCCTGGCTTACATCAAAGTCACCGAACGTGCGAAAGGTCTGGAAGGTATTACCAGCCCAGTTGCTAAGTTCCTGAACGCAGAAATTGTGGAAGCGATTCTGGCACGTACCGGTGCGCAAGACGGCGACATGATTTTCTTCGGTGCCGACAACAAGAAAGTGGTTGCCGACGCGATGGGCGCGCTGCGTCTGAAACTGGGTAAAGACCTGAACATCACCGACGAAGCCAAATGGGCGCCGCTGTGGGTTATCGACTTCCCAATGTTTGAAGACGATGGTGAAGGCGGCCTGACCGCAATGCACCACCCGTTCACCGCGCCGAAAGATATGACGGCCGCTGAGCTGAAAGCAGCGCCGGAAGACGCGGTTGCTAACGCGTACGATATGGTCATCAACGGCTACGAAGTAGGCGGCGGTTCCGTGCGTATTCACAACGGCGACATGCAGCAAACTGTATTCGGTATTCTGGGCATTAATGAGCAAGAACAGCGTGAGAAATTCGGCTTCCTGCTGGATGCGCTAAAATATGGTACACCGCCGCATGCGGGCCTGGCGTTTGGTCTGGACCGTCTGACTATGTTGTTGACCGGTACTGACAACATTCGTGACGTTATTGCTTTCCCGAAAACCACGGCTGCAGCGTGTCTGATGACTGAAGCGCCAAGCTTTGCCAACGCAGCTGCGCTGGCGGAACTGAGCATTCAGGTTGTTAAGAAGGCCGAGAATAACTGATATGACATATAAACAGCCTGTCTCGGTGTTAGTCGTGATTTATGCAAAGGACACCGGGAGAGTGCTGATGTTACAGCGACGCGACGATCCTGATTTCTGGCAGTCGGTCACCGGCAGCCTTGAAGAAGGTGAAACCGCGTCGCAAGCCGCTATGCGCGAAGTAAAGGAAGAGGTCGCCATTGATGTTGCATCTGAGCAACTGACCTTAATTGACTGCCAGCGCACGGTGGAGTTTGAGATTTTTAGCCATTTACGTCATCGCTATGCACCGGGAATTGAACGTAATACTGAATCCTGGTTTTGCCTGGCACTTCCCTCAGAACGAGAGATCGTGTTCACCGAACATCTGACCTATCGTTGGGTTAATGCGGTTGAAGCCGCCCAATTAACCAAGTCGTGGAGTAACCGGCAGGCGATTGAAGAGTTTGTAATTAACGTCGCCTGAAAAGGCGCGCTTTTTGGAGATATTATTTATGGCAGGTCATAGTAAATGGGCCAACACCAGACACCGTAAAGCAGCGCAGGATGCTAAACGCGGTAAAATTTTCACCAAAATAATTCGTGAGCTGGTGACGGCGGCTAAACTGGGCGGCGGCGATCCGGATGCTAACCCTCGTCTGCGTGCAGCGGTTGATAAAGCGCTGGCTAACAACATGACCCGTGACACCCTGAACCGTGCAATCGCGCGCGGTGTGGGTGGTGATGAAGATTCCAACATGGAAACCATCATCTATGAAGGTTACGGTCCTGGCGGTACAGCCGTTATGATTGAATGTCTGTCTGACAACCGTAACCGTACCGTTGCGGAAGTGCGTCATGCGTTCACGAAAACGGGTGGTAACCTCGGTACCGACGGTTCCGTGGCTTATCTGTTCAGCAAAAAAGGCGTGATCTCCTTTGAACAGGGCGACGAAGACGCCATCATGGAAGCAGCGTTGGAAGCAGGTGCTGAAGACGTTGTGACCTTCGACGACGGCGCAATTGACGTTTACACCGCGTGGGAAGAGATGGGCAAAGTGCGTGACGCGCTGGAAGCGGCTGGTCTGAAAGCGGACGCAGCTGAAGTGTCTATGATCCCATCCACCAAAGCGGATATGGATGCAGAAACGGCGCCGAAGCTGATGCGTCTGATTGATATGCTGGAAGACTGCGACGACGTGCAGGAAGTTTACCACAACGGTGAAATCTCCGATGAGGTTGCTGCCACCTTAGAATGATGTGGTTTAGCCATAAAATAACAGGAGATGCGTGATGTCTATTATTCTCGGCATTGACCCGGGGTCTCGCATCACCGGTTATGGCGTTATTCGTCAGGTCGGCAGGCAGCTGACCTACCTCGGCAGCGGCTGCATTCGCACCAAAGTCGACGATCTTCCGTCACGTCTGAAGTTGATTTACGCGGGCGTGACGGAAATCATCACCCAGTTTCAGCCGGACTATTTTGCCATTGAGCAGGTTTTTATGGCGAAGAACGCCGACTCGGCGCTAAAGCTGGGACAGGCTCGCGGCGTGGCAATCGTTGCGGCGACCAATCAGGATCTACCGGTCTTTGAATACGCGGCCCGCCAGGTAAAACAGACCGTGGTGGGGATCGGTAGCGCGGAAAAAAGCCAGGTCCAGCATATGGTACGCACGCTGCTAAAACTCCCGG
Organism: Citrobacter sp. Cpo100; assembly: GCF_030332595.1. Classification (NCBI taxonomy): domain Bacteria; kingdom Pseudomonadati; phylum Pseudomonadota; class Gammaproteobacteria; order Enterobacterales; family Enterobacteriaceae; genus Citrobacter; species Citrobacter sp. Cpo100. Next base: position 11,101 of record NZ_JAOWHM010000037.1, read on the forward strand.
CGAATCCGCAAGCAGATGCCGCGGATGCACTGGCGATTGCCATTACCCACTGCCATGTCAGTCAGAACGCCATGCAAATGAGCGAGTCGAGGCTGAATTTGGCGCGAGGTCGATTACGTTAGTGACAAATGAGGCTGGATATCTATCCAGCCTTTTTTTATGATAGCGCATTACCTTTTAGCCCTTAACGCAGGAGCGTCACGTGATAGGCAGACTCAGAGGCATCATTATTGAAAAACAACCCCCGCTGGTCCTTCTGGAAACGGGCGGGGTAGGCTATGAAGTGCATATGCCGATGACCTGTTTCTACGAGTTGCCGGAAGCCGGGCAAGAAGCGATTATTTTCACCCATTTTGTGGTGCGAGAAGATGCTCAGCTATTGTATGGCTTTAACAACAAGCAAGAGCGCACGCTGTTTAAAGAGTTAATCAAAACCAATGGCGTGGGGCCGAAGCTGGCGCTGGCGATCCTCTCCGGTATGTCTGCTCAGCAGTTCGTTAATGCCGTAGAGCGCGAAGAGCTGGGCGCGCTGGTGAAATTACCGGGTATTGGTAAGAAAACCGCAGAACGCCTGATTGTAGAAATGAAAGACCGCTTTAAAGGTTTGCATGGTGATCTCTTTACACCAGCAGCGGATCTGGTCCTGACGTCTCCGGCAAGCCCGACAACGGACGACGCCGAGCAGGAAGCGGTTGCTGCGCTGGTGGCGTTGGGCTATAAACCACAGGAAGCCAGCCGCATGGTGAGCAAAATTGCCCGCCCTGATGCCAGCAGTGAAACCCTGATTCGTGAAGCGCTTCGCGCGGCATTGTGAGGTAACGGATGATTGAAGCAGATCGCCTGATTTCGGCTGTCAGCACTACCCCTGAAGATCTGGTGGATCGTGCGATTCGCCCAAAATTGCTGGAAGAGTATATTGGCCAGCCTCAGGTTCGTTCGCAAATGGAGATTTTTATCCAGGCGGCGAAGCTGCGCGGTGATGCTCTCGATCACCTGCTGATTTTCGGTCCTCCTGGTCTTGGTAAAACTACGCTTGCCAATATTGTCGCCAATGAAATGGGCGTTAATCTGCGCACCACGTCTGGTCCGGTACTGGAAAAAGCGGGTGATCTGGCGGCAATGCTTACCAACCTTGAACCCCACGATGTGCTGTTTATCGATGAAATTCATCGTCTGTCACCGGTGGTGGAAGAGGTGCTGTATCCGGCGATGGAAGATTATCAGCTGGATATCATGATTGGTGAAGGACCGGCTGCCCGTTCGATTAAGATCGATCTGCCGCCGTTCACGCTAATCGGGGCGACGACGCGCGCCGGGTCGTTAACCTCTCCGCTGCGTGACCGTTTTGGTATTGTGCAGCGCCTGGAGTTCTATCAGGTGGCTGACCTGCAGCACATTGTAGGACGCAGTGCGCGTTTTATGGGCCTGGAAATGAGCGATGAAGGCGCGCTGGAAGTGGCACGCCGCGCCCGCGGTACGCCGCGTATCGCCAACCGTTTATTACGCCGGGTACGCGATTTCGCTGAAGTGAAGCATGACGGCACGATTTCGGCTGATATTGCCGCCCAGGCGCTGGATATGCTCAATGTGGATGCGGAAGGATTCGATTATATGGACCGTAAGCTGCTGCTGGCGGTTATCGATAAATTCTTTGGCGGACCGGTAGGACTGGATAACCTGGCAGCGGCGATTGGGGAAGAGCGTGAAACCATTGAGGACGTGCTGGAGCCGTATCTGATTCAGCAAGGTTTTCTACAACGTACGCCGCGTGGACGTATGGCAACCGTGCGCGCCTGGAACCATTTTGGCATTACACCGCCACAGATGCCTTAATGCCTGATGTCGCGACGCTCATCAGGCCTGGGCGATTTTGTAGGCCCGGTAAGCGCAGCGCCACCGGGCAACGCATGCTTAGCTCGCTTGCTTTTTCATCATGCTGAAAATAAACAGCAGCGCGGCGCACAGCACCACGGAAGGACCTGCCGGGGTGTCATAGAAGGCCGAGAAGGTCAGCCCGCCTGTAACCGCTATCATTCCCACTCCAACGGCAACCCCTGCCATCTGCTCCGGCGTACGGGCAAAGCGACGGGCGGTCGCCGCAGGGATGATAAGCAGTGAGGTGATAATCAGCGCCCCGACAAACTTCATCGCCACGCCAATCGTTAACGCCGTAACCAGCATCAGCAGCAGCTTCACGCGTTGCAGCTTCACGCCATCGACAAATGCCAGATCCGGACTGATGGTCATCGACAGCAGGTTACGCCACTGCCAGAACAGAATCGCCAGAACAATAACCACGCCGATGGCGATGGAGATAAGATCTTCTGGCGTCACGGCGAGCAAATCACCAAACAGGTAAGCCATCAGATCCACACGGATGTTGGACATCAGGCTGACAACAACCAGCCCCAATGACAATGCGCTGTGCGCCATAATACCCAGCAAGGTATCGATCGCAAGGTGAGGGCGCTTCTCCAGCCATACCAGACCGCCAGCCAGCAACAGGGTGACGGCGATAACCGCATAGAAAGGGTTTACATCCAGCAGCAGGCCAAAGGCGACCCCCAGCAGCGAAGCGTGGGCCAGCGTATCACCGAAATAAGACATTCGACGCCAGACTACAAACGAGCCGAGTGGGCCAGCGGCACAGGCCAGCATGATCCCGGCTAACCAACCGGGTAATAACAATTCAATCATGAGTGACCATTTCCCCGGCGTAAGACGATACGACCCTGTAAATCGTGGCGGTGATTGTGATTATGACGGTAAATTCCGAGTTGTTCGGCGCCGCGTTGCCCGAACATTGAGATGAATTCCGGGTGCATAGAAACCACTTCCGGCGCACCGGAACAGCAAATATGATGGTTCAGGCACAGTACCTCATCGGTTTTGGCCATCACCAGATGCAGGTCATGGGAAACCATCAGCACGGCGCAATCCAGTTCACGTCGCAACTGGTCGATAAGGTCGTACAGTGCGACCTGCCCATTGACATCCACGCCCTGGGTTGGTTCATCGAGCACCAGTAGCTGAGGTTTATTCAATAAAGCACGGGCCAACAGGACGCGTTGTGTTTCCCCGCCAGAGAGCTTTTGCATCGGCGCATCCATCAGATGCCCGGCCTGAACGCGCTTCAGTGCCGGAAGGATATCCTCTTTTTTGGTGCCGGGACGTAAGCGCATAAACCGACTTACCGTCAGTGGCAGCGTAGTATCGAGGTACAGTTTTTGCGGTACATAGCCAATCCGCAATTGACCATTACGCTTGATTACTCCCTCATCAGCCGCTACCAGCCCTAATACAACGCGCACCAGCGTAGACTTCCCGGCACCATTTGGGCCGAGAAGCGTTAAAATTTTACCGGGTCGAAGTTCAAGCGATACGTCAGACAGGACGCGGCGTTGACCATAAGAGACCGAGACATTTTCCAGTGAAACCAAAGTCGTCATATCAATTTTAGTCTTGCAGAAGTTATAGAATGTTATAATATCACATTTCTTACATTCATTACGATGATTGGTCGCATTATGTTACATAAAAATACGCTTCTTTTCGCAGCATTATCCGCTGCTCTTTGGGGTAGTGCAACACAGGCAGCAAATGCCGCTGTGGTGGCCTCACTCAAGCCGCTGGGGTTTATTGCTTCAGCCATTGCAGACGGGGTAACAGACACTGAGGTTCTCCTGCCTGACGGGGCTTCCGAACATGACTATTCACTGCGTCCATCAGACGTAAAACGCTTACAGGGCGCGGACTTAGTTGTTTGGATTGGACCTGAGATGGAAGCGTTTATGGAAAAGTCAGTCAAGAATATTCCTAACGCGAAACAGGTAACGATTGCGCAGCTCAATGACGTGAAACCGTTACTCATGAAAGGTGCCGATGACGACGATGACGATCATGGACACAATGATGCTGGCGGTGAAAAAAGTGACGAGCATCACCATCATGGCGATTACAACATGCATCTTTGGCTTTCCCCAGAGATAGCGCGGGCCTCAGCGGTTGCAATCCATGAAAAATTAGTGGAACTTATGCCGCAAAGTCGAGCCAAACTTGACGCCAACCTGAAGGATTTTGAGGCACAATTAGCCGCAACCGATAAGCAGGTAGGTAACGAGCTCGCACCGCTCAAGGGAAAAGGTTATTTCGTTTTTCATGACGCCTATGGCTACTACGAAAAACACTACGGACTAACACCGCTTGGTCACTTTACCGTGAACCCTGAGATTCAACCTGGTGCGCAGCGTTTACATGAAATAAGAACACAGTTGGTTGAGCAAAAAGCAACCTGCGTTTTTGCTGAGCCACAGTTCAGGCCAGCGGTCGTTGAAGCCGTCGCGAGAGGGACATCCGTTCGAATGGGAACGTTGGATCCGCTCGGAACGAATATCAAACTGGGTAAAACAAGCTATTCAGCGTTTTTGAACCAATTAGCCAACCAGTATGCGAGCTGCCTGAAAGGAGATTAATGAGGAAGTGAATACGTGCAACAGATAGCCCGCTCTGTCGCTCTGGCATTTAATAATCTGCCGCGACCCCATCGCGTTATGCTGGGGTCGCTTACCGTACTGACATTGGCCGTCGCCGTCTGGCGGCCTTATGTTTACCATCCCGATTCTGCACCCATCGTTAAAACTATCGAGCTGGAAAAAAGCGAAATTCGTTCACTGTTGCCTGAGGCCAGTGAACCTATCGATCAGGCCGCGCAGGAAGACGAAGCCATTCCGCAGGATGAACTGGATGACAAAACGTCTGGTGAAGCCGGCGTGCATGAGTATGTCGTCTCTACAGGTGATACGCTGAGCAGTATTCTTAATCAGTACGGCATCGATATGGGTGACATCAGTCAGCTCGCTGCTTCCGATAAAGAACTACGCAATCTGAAAATTGGTCAGCAGTTATCCTGGACCTTAAGCGCGGAAGGTGACCTGCAGCGTCTGACCTGGGAAGTGTCCCGCCGTGAAACCCGCACTTACGATCGTACTGCGACAGGTTTCAAAATGAGCAGCGAAATGCAGCAGGGCGATTGGGTTAACAGCCGTATCAAAGGCACGGTGGGCGGAAGCTTCGTCGCCAGCGCCAAAGAGGCCGGACTGACCAGCTCTGAAATCAGCGCAGTGATTAAGGCCATGCAGTGGCAGATGGATTTCCGCAAACTGAAAAAAGGCGATGAGTTCTCTGTGCTGATGTCTCGCGAAATGCTGGACGGTAAGCGCGAGCAAAGCCAACTGCTGGGCGTGCGTTTACGTTCTGAAGGCAAAGACTATTACGCCATCCGTGCTGAAGATGGTAAGTTCTATGACCGTAACGGTACCGGACTGGCGAAAGGCTTCATGCGTTTCCCGACGGCGAAACAGTTCCGCATCTCCTCGAACTTTAACCCGCGTCGCCTGAATCCGGTGACTGGACGCGTAGCGCCGCACAAAGGTGTCGACTTTGCGATGCCGCAGGGGACGCCGGTACTGTCGGTAGGCGATGGTGAAGTGGTTGTAGCGAAGCGTAGCGGCGCTGCCGGATACTATGTTGCGGTTCGTCATGGTCGCACCTACACCACCCGTTATATGCACCTGCGTAAGCTGTTGGTGAAACCAGGTCAAAAAGTGAAACGTGGCGATCGTATCGCGCTGTCAGGTAACACCGGGCGTTCAACAGGTCCGCATCTGCACTACGAAGTGTGGATCAACCAGCAGGCCGTGAACCCTCTGACGGCGAAACTGCCGCGTACAGAAGGTCTGACCGGCTCGGATCGCACCGATTATCTGGCGCAGGTGAAAGAAGTTATGCCTCAGCTACGTTTTGATTAATTAGCACACTGATAAAGCCGGTACGCGATGCGTGCCGGCTTTTTTATTTTGTACGGCGCACGGTGCGCCGCTACACTATCAGCAGATTTACTTTTCGCGGCACCAGACACTGGAAGAGCATGGAAACGAAAAAAAAGAATATTGAGTATATCCCTGAGTTTGATAAATCATTTCGCCATCCGCGCTACTGGGGCGCCTGGCTGGGTGTAGCGGCGATAGCTGGGATTGCGTTAACGCCAGCGTCATTTCGCGATCCTATTCTGGCAAAGCTCGGACGGATGGTTGGACGCTTGGGAAAAAGCTCACGTCGCAGAGCGCTGATCAATTTATCCCTTTGTTTTCCTGAACGCAGCGAAGCTGAGCGCGAAGCCATTGTCGATGAGATGTTCGCGACCGCCCCTCAGGCGATGGTCATGATGGCGGAACTCGCCCTGCGCGGGCCGGAGAAAATTCAGAATCGGGTTGACTGGCAGGGCCTTGAAATCATCGAAGAGATGCGCCGCAACGATGAAAAAGTGATTTTTCTCGTTCCTCATGGCTGGGGCGTAGATATCCCGGCGATGCTGATGGCTTCCCAGGGACAGAAAATGGCAGCAATGTTCCACAATCAGGGAAACCCGGTATTTGATTACGTCTGGAACACGGTACGCCGTCGTTTCGGAGGTCGATTACATGCGCGTAATGATGGCATCAAACCGTTTATTCAGTCTGTACGTCAGGGATATTGGGGATACTACCTGCCGGATCAGGACCATGGGCCTGAGCACAGCGAGTTTGTCGATTTTTTTGCTACCTATAAAGCAACGTTACCGGCAATTGGTCGCTTGATGAAGGTCTGCCACGCGCGTGTAGTGCCGCTGTTTCCGGTGTATGACGGTAAAACTCACCGCCTGACGATTAAGGTCCGTCCTCCGATGGATGACATCCTGACAGCGGATGACCACACCATTGCCAGACGAATGAACGAAGAGGTGGAAATTTTTGTCACGCCTCATGTCGAACAATACACCTGGATACTGAAACTGCTTAAGACGCGTAAACCCGGCGAGATTGAGCCCTATAAGCGCAAAGATCTCTATCCGAAGAAATAAAAAAAGCCTCTCAAACGAGAGGCTTTTTTACATCAAACGCTGGGGTTACTCGACGGTCAGGATGCGCGTGGTGTTAGTTGAGCCAATAGTGCTCATCACATCGCCCTGTGTCACGATCACCAGATCGCCGGAAACCAGATAGCCTTTATCGCGCAGCAGGTTCACTGCTTCATTGGCGGCAACCACGCCATCTGTTTCGCTGTCAAAGTGAACCGGGGTGACACCGCGATACAGAGAGGTCAGATTCAGCGTACGTTCATGACGAGACATCGCGAAAATTGGCAGACCGGAACTGATACGAGAAGTCATCAGCGCAGTACGACCGGACTCCGTCATAGCGATGATAGCGGTGACCCCTTTCAGGTGGTTAGCAGCGTACATCGCTGACATCGCAATCGCTTCTTCAACGTTATCAAACTGCACGTCAAGGCGGTGTTTAGAGACGTTGATGCTTGGGATCTTCTCTGCGCCCAGGCAAACGCGCGCCATTGCCGCGACGGTTTCCGCCGGGTACTGACCTGCTGCTGTTTCGGCAGAGAGCATCACGGCATCGGTGCCGTCGAGGACGGCGTTAGCCACGTCCATCACTTCCGCACGAGTCGGCATTGGGTTGGTGATCATCGACTCCATCATCTGTGTGGCGGTGATGACCGCACGGTTCAGCTGACGCGCACGGCGAATCAACGCTTTCTGAATACCTACCAGCTCAGGGTCACCGATTTCAACACCCAGGTCGCCACGGGCTACCATCACTACGTCAGAAGCCAGGATGATGTCATCCATCGCATTCTGGTCGCAGACGGCTTCTGCACGTTCTACCTTGGCGACAATTTTCGCATCGCAACCGGCGTCGCGCGCCAGACGGCGGGCATAGTTTAGATCTTCGCCGCAGCGCGGGAAGGAGACAGCCAAATAGTCAACGCTGATTTGCGCAGCGGTAATGATGTCGGCTTTGTCTTTTTCGGTCAGGGCTTCAGCAGAGAGACCGCCGCCCAGTTTGTTGATGCCCTTGTTATTGGACAGCGGGCCACCGACAGTGACTTCGGTGAAGACTTTCATGCCCTGAACTTCCAGCACTTTAAGCTGTACGCGACCGTCGTCGAGCAGCAGGATGTCGCCAGGCACGACGTCTGCAGGCAGTCCCTTATAATCAATGCCGACTTTTTCTTTGTCGCCTTCGCCTTTACCGAGGTTGGCGTCTAACAGGAACTTGTCGCCAACATTAAGAAAAACTTTACCTTCTTTAAAGGTAGATACGCGGATTTTAGGTCCCTGCAGGTCACCCAAAATAGCTACATGACGTCCCAGTTTTGCGGCAATTTCACGGACCTTATCCGCCCGCAGTTTGTGATCTTCTGGAGAGCCGTGGGAAAAGTTCATACGTACGACGTTCGCACCTGCGGCGATAATCTTCTCAAGGTTGTTATCGCGGTCAGTTGCCGGGCCTAACGTGGTAACGATTTTGGTTCTGCGAAGCCTTCTGGACATGTAATACTCCGTTGACTGAAACAACTAGGTGTTGCGTGAACATTAATCCGGCCGTTCTCAAACATTAACGGTAAAATGAACGACCCGGATGATAAAAGGGTAGAACATTGTTATTGCTTTTAGCGGTCATCACTCTTGATGAGTAATTCTTTATCAAAACGCGATTCCTTGAGCGCTTCCTTGACACGCTTCAAGTTATCTCTAAATTTTGCCCCTCGGCGCAAAGTAAATCCTGTAGCCAGCACATCTATCACGGTCAGTTGAGCAAGTCGAGAGACCATGGGCATATAAATGTCAGTATCTTCCGGTACATCGAGGGTAATAGCCAGCGTGGCTTCACGCGCCAGTGGCGTGCCGGGAGAGGTGAGGGCGATAACCATAGCGTCGTTTTCCCTTGCTAACTGCGCCAGTTCAACCAGACTTTTGGTTCTTCCAGTATGAGAAATAAGCACAATGACGTCGTCGTCGCTACAATTCATACAACTCATCCGTTGCAGGACAATGTCGTCGGAATAGATTACCGGTACGTTAAAGCGGAAAAATTTGTTCATCGCGTCGTGCGCGACCGCGGCGGAAGAACCTAAACCAAAGAAGGCGATTTTCTTCGCCTGGGTTAACAAATCTACCGCCCGGTTTACTGCCGCGTTATCCAGCGACTGACGAACGTGGTCAAGGCTTGCCATCGCCGATTCGAAGATTTTCCCCGTATAAGATTCTACGCTGTCATCCTCATCCACATTGCGATTAACATAAGGGGTACCATTTGCCAGACTTTGTGCCAGATGCAGTTTAAAATCAGGGAAGCCACGCGTATCCATGCTACGACAGAAACGGTTCACCGTCGGTTCGCTGACGTTGGCTTCTACAGCAAGCGCAGCGATGCTTGAGTGAATTGCCTGCTCGGGAGAGGCAAGAATAATGTCGGCGACTTTACGCTCTGACTTGCTCAAATGTTCCAGTTTTAACTGGATTTTTTCCAGCATATTCATGATGTAGGTAGACTCATGGGTCATGGGCAAAAACGATTTCAACGATAAGGAGAAATCGAGCGGTAACTCTGGTAGATAGTACCCCTGCTAGTGCAGCAACGGGGCAAAATGGACAAAATAGTTGTTGTTTTTTTTCATTACATGATCGGAGTCGGATTTTCATACTTCTTCATGGGTACGAAAAAGACGACTTTTTTATCCATTTTGATGGGTTATACGCCAATAAAGCGGCTGTTCGCGGTAACAGCACGGCTGGATAAGCGTTTACGGTTTCCGGATTCACGTAAAAGCAGTACAGTGCACTGTAATAAAATTACAACCAGTGTCTGGCAAAAGCACCAGGCACTTAATTGAGGAGAATGACATGGCGGTAACGCAAACAGCCCAGGCATGTGATCTGGTCATTTTCGGCGCGAAGGGCGACCTGGCGCGACGGAAATTGCTGCCTTCCCTGTATCAACTGGAAAAGGCCGGCCAGATTAACCCGGATACCCGCATCATTGGGGTTGGGCGTGCCGACTGGGACAAAGCAGCCTATACCAAGGTTGTGCGCGAAGCGCTCGAAACCTTCATGAAAGAAAAAATTGATGAAAGTTTGTGGGAAACCCTCAGCGGTCGTCTTGAGTTTTGTAACCTGGACGTCAACGACACCGCCGCGTTTAAGCGTCTGGGCAAAATGCTGGATCAAAAATCGCGTACCACCATCAACTATTTCGCAATGCCGCCGAGCACCTTTGGCGCGATCTGCAAAGGTCTGGGTGAAGCAAAGCTGAATGCTAAGCCTGCCCGCGTGGTGATGGAAAAACCGCTGGGTACATCACTGGCAACATCCCGTGAAATCAACGATCAGGTTGGCGAGTATTTCGAAGAGTGCCAGGTTTACCGCATCGACCACTATCTCGGCAAAGAGACGGTACTGAACCTGTTGGCACTGCGTTTTGCCAACTCCCTGTTTGTGAATAACTGGGATAACCGCACTATCGACCACGTAGAAATTACCGTGGCGGAAGAAGTGGGCATTGAAGGGCGCTGGGGCTACTTTGACCAGGCCGGTCAAATGCGCGACATGATCCAGAACCACCTGCTGCAGATCCTGTGCATGATCGCGATGTCTCCGCCGTCCGATCTGAGCGCCGACAGCATCCGTGATGAAAAAGTGAAAGTACTGAAATCACTGCGTCGCATCGATCGTTCGAACGTACGTGAAAAGACAGTTCGCGGTCAGTACACCGCCGGTTTTGCCCAGGGCAAAAAAGTTCCGGGATACCTGGAAGAAGAAGGCGCGAACAAGAGCAGCAACACGGAAACGTTTGTGGCGATCCGTGTGGATATCGATAACTGGCGCTGGGCGGGCGTACCGTTCTATCTGCGTACCGGTAAACGTTTACCGACCAAGTGCTCTGAAGTGGTGGTTTACTTCAAAACGCCTGAGCTGAACCTGTTCAGAGAATCCTGGCAGGACCTGCCGCAGAACAAGCTGACTATCCGTTTGCAGCCTGATGAAGGTGTCGATATCCAGGTACTGAACAAAGTGCCGGGACTGGATCACAAACATAACCTGCAAATTACCAAACTTGACCTGAGCTACTCCGAAACCTTCAACCAAACGCATCTGGCCGACGCTTATGAGCGCCTGCTGCTTGAAACGATGCGCGGCATTCAGGCGCTGTTTGTGCGTCGAGATGAAGTTGAAGAAGCATGGAAGTGGGTCGATTCTATTACCGAAGCCTGGGCAATGGACAACGATGCACCGAAGCCGTATCAGGCCGGGACCTGGGGACCAGTTGCCTCTGTGGCCATGATTACCCGTGATGGTCGTTCCTGGAACGAATTCGAGTAAAATATCATCTAGCCCATAGGTGTTATTTTACCGGTAACATGATCTAACACAGATTGTAGAATAATTTTTGCACTTTTAAGCTCCGCGTGGATTCACCCGCGGGGCTTTTTTTATTACACTGCCTGAAACGATTTTGCCCCTGAGCTACGGCTAACAAGAGATTCAGCTGCTTTTAACCCAACTGAAACACATTGTTGATCCAACGCTCTGACAGATAAATTTTAGGAGCCTCTATGAATCCGAATTTGTTACGCGTAACAAAGCGTATTGTCGAACGTTCTCGCGACACGCGTTCCGCCTACCTTGCCCGTATTGAACAAGCGAAATCGACTACCGTTCATCGTTCACAGCTGGCGTGCGGTAACCTGGCGCATGGTTTTGCTGCCTGCCAGCCGGATGACAAGGCCTCGCTGAAAAGCATGCTGCGTAACAATATCGCGATCATTACCTCCTATAACGACATGCTTTCCGCACATCAGCCGTACGAACATTATCCGGACATCATTCGTAAAGCGCTGCATGAAGCCAATGCGGTAGGCCAGGTCGCTGGCGGTGTTCCTGCGATGTGCGACGGTGTGACCCAGGGACAGGATGGGATGGAGCTTTCGTTACTGAGTCGCGAAGTGATTGCGATGTCGGCTGCTGTCGGCCTCTCACACAATATGTTCGACGGCGCGTTATTCCTTGGCGTGTGCGACAAAATTGTCCCGGGTCTGGTGATGGCGGCACTGTCATTTGGTCATCTGCCTTCGATCTTTATTCCCTCCGGCCCGATGGCGAGCGGTCTGGCGAACAAAGAAAAAGTGCGTATCCGTCAGCTGTATGCTGAAGGCAAAGTCGATCGCATGGCGCTGCTTGAATCCGAAGCGGCGTCTTATCACGCACCGGGGACCTGTACGTTCTATGGCACGGCAAACACCAACCAGATGGTGGTGGAGTTTATGGGGATGCAACTGCCAGGGTCCTCATTCGTACACCCGGATGCCCCGCTGCGCGAAGCGTTGACCGCCGCGGCTGCTCGTCAGGTAACGCGTCTGACCGGCAACGGCAATGAATGGATGCCGATCGGTAAAATGATCGATGAAAAAGTAGTTGTGAACGGTATTGTCGCGCTGCTGGCGACCGGGGGGTCAACCAACCATACAATGCACCTGGTTGCGATGGCGCGTGCAGCCGGGATACTGATTAACTGGGACGACTTCTCCGATCTGTCCGATATCGTGCCGTTGATGGCGCGTCTGTATCCGAATGGTCCGGCAGATATTAACCACTTCCAGGCAGCGGGTGGCGTGCCGGTGTTAATGCGCGAACTGCTGAACGCGGGTCTGCTGCATGAAGATGTGAACACCGTTGCCGGGTTTGGTTTATCGCGTTACACCATGGAACCCTGGCTCAACGATGGTGAGCTGGACTGGCGCGAAGGGGCAGCGAAGTCGCTGGACAGCAATGTGATTGCTACCATCGGTAAGCCATTCTCCCATCACGGCGGTACCAAAGTGCTGAGCGGTAACCTCGGGCGTGCTGTGATGAAAACGTCGGCGGTTCCGGTAGAAAACCAGGTAATTGAAGCGCCCGCGGTTGTTTTTGAAAGTCAGCATGATGTATTGCCGGCCTTCGATGCGGGACTGCTCGACCGTGATTGCGTAGTCGTTGTGCGCCATCAGGGACCAAAAGCAAACGGAATGCCAGAATTACATAAACTCATGCCGCCACTTGGTGTATTATTGGACCGTTGTTTCAAAATTGCGTTAGTTACCGATGGACGACTTTCAGGTGCTTCAGGTAAAGTGCCTTCAGCAATCCATGTAACCCCAGAAGCCTATGATGGCGGGCTACTGGCAAAAGTACGCGATGGCGACATCATTCGTGTGAATGGACAGACAGGTGAATTGACGCTGCTGGTTGATGAAGAGGAACTTGCTTCTCGTCAGCCTCACATTCCTGACCTCAGCGCATCGCGTGTGGGCACAGGCCGTGAAATGTTCAGCGCGTTGCGTGAAAAGCTGTCCGGTGCGGAACAGGGCGCAACCTGTATCACTTTTTAAGACTTATTTTGTAATCAGGCGAGAGAAAACTCTGATGAAAAACTGGAAGACAAGTGCAGAAGCAATCCTGACCACTGGCCCGGTTGTACCGGTTATCGTGGTTAATAAACTGGAACACGCAGTGCCGATGGCAAAAGCGCTGGTTGCAGGCGGCGTGCGCGTTCTGGAAGTGACCTTACGTACCGCATGTGCGATGGATGCCATTCGCGCGATCGCAAAAGAAGTTCCGGACGCTATCGTTGGTGCAGGTACTGTACTGAATCCGCAACAGCTGGCTGAAGTAACCGAAGCCGGTGCGCAGTTTGCTATCAGCCCGGGCCTGACCGAGCCGCTGCTGAAAGCCGCAACGGAAGGCACTATTCCGCTGATCCCTGGTATCAGCACCGTGTCTGAACTGATGCTGGGTATGGACTACGGTTTGAAAGAGTTCAAATTCTTCCCTGCTGAAGCAAATGGTGGTACCAAAGCGCTGCAGGCAATTGCGGGTCCGTTCTCTCAGGTGCGTTTCTGCCCAACCGGCGGTATCTCTCCGGCGAACTACCGTGACTACCTGGCACTGAAAAGCGTGCTGTGCATCGGTGGTTCCTGGCTGGTTCCGGCGGATGCGCTGGAAGCGGGTGATTACGATCGTATTACCAAGCTGGCTCGTGAAGCAGTAGAAGGCGCGAAGCAGTAAGCCGTTAATGCGTAAACCGTAGGTCGGATACGGCATCAATGCTTTATCCGGCCTACGGGTCTGGTTTTTATCCTGCGACTTTCACCTGTGCGGCTGCGTCTTTCGCGCGTATCACCGCATCTTCAATGCTCTGTGCTGTGGCCAGCACAACGCCCAGACGACGGCTCCCTTCGATTTCCGGCTTGCCAAAGAAACGCACTTGCATACCCGCACCTACAGCGGCTTGCACGTTATCAAACGTGATATTCTGGCTGGTAAGTTGCGGCAGAATAACGGCGGAAGCAGAAGGTCCATACTGGCGGATTTCGCCAACGGGCAGACCGAGAAATGCACGTACGTGCAGGGCAAACTCAGACAGATCCTGCGAAATTAAGGTCACCATACCCGTGTCGTGAGGGCGAGGGGAGACTTCGCTGAAAATCACCTCATCACCGCAGACAAACAACTCCACGCCAAACAGTCCGTGACCGCCCAGCGCCAGTACCACCTTGCGGGCAATCTCCTGCGCGCGCGCAAGCGCCAGGTCACTCATCTGCTGCGGCTGCCAGGACTCGCGATAATCGCCATCTTCCTGGCGATGACCTACCGGCGCGCAGAAATGCACACCATCAACGGCGCTGACGGTTAGCAGGGTGATTTCAAAATCAAAATTCACTACGCCTTCGACGATAACGCGTCCGGCGCCTGCCCGGCCTCCCTGTTGAGCATAGTTCCACGCCTCGGTAAGCTGATCGGCTGAACGGATAAAGCTCTGCCCTTTGCCGGAAGAACTCATTACCGGCTTCACAATGCAGGGATAGCCGATTTCGGCAACGGCCTCACGAAATCGTGTTTCGGTGTCTGCAAAACGGAAAGATGATGTGGGTAAAGACAATTCTTCGGCGGCGAGGCGACGGATTCCTTCCCGGTTCATGGTCAGTTGGGTCGCTCGTGCGCAAGGCACAACGTGTTGACCTTCCTGTTCCAGTTTGATCAGCATATCCGTGGCAATCGCCTCTATTTCCGGCACGATGTAATGTGGTTTTTCACGTTCGACAAGCTGGCGTATTGCCTCGCCATCCAGCATGTTAATTACGTAGGAGCGATGGGCAACGTGCATGGCTGGCGCGTCGGGGTAACGATCCACGGCAATGACTTCCACACCCAGGCGTTGGCATTCAATCGCCACTTCTTTACCCAGTTCACCTGAACCTAATAACATCACTCGCGTTGCTGCGGGACGCAGCGCTGTGCCTAATAACGTCATAAATTAATCCCCTGTTTTATCTGGGCGCAGTATATACGAAAACGTTTGCGTCTGTCTTTATTACCAGGTTGATTTCAGGGCTTAAAAAGAATATACTGTACATAAATACAGGTAATTTAAGAGGCTGCAAAAATGGCGGTTGAAGTTAAATACGTAGTCATTCGGGAAGGTGAGGAAAAAATGTCGTTTACCAGCAAAAAGGAAGCCGATGCGTATGACAAAATGCTGGATACAGCAGATCTGCTCGACACATGGCTGGAGCAATCGCCGGTAGCGCTCGAAGACGAGCAGCGTGAAGCTCTTTCCCTGTGGCTGGCTGAGCAAAAAGATGTGCTGAGCGCCATTCTGAAAAACGGCAAGCTGCCTTCGCCACAGGCTGTCGAAAACGATGCACATACTGAGGATGATACTCAGGCTGCCTGAAACGACTTGCGCTCCTGACGTTTTGTACCATGCTTTTCCCTGAATCATTGTGCAATCTCTGACGTTATTTCACGTTGTCGCAGGCAACCTGAAGGACGAAGGGGAGATTAAGGAGAAAAGAATGTATAAAAAAAGAGCGTTATTGAGCCTGCTGTTATTGTCTGCCAGCGTATCGGTATTTGCGGCAAATATGGAAAGCAAGAATGTTCAGTTCCCCAAGTGCGAAGGACTGGATGCTGACGGTATTGCGGCAAGCGTGAAACGTGACTATCAGCAAAATCGCATCGCGCGCTGGGCTGACGATCAAAAACTCGTCGGGCAAGCTGACCCTGTCGCCTGGGTCAACACGCCCGATATTACGGGCAAAGACGGGAAATGGTCAGTTCCCCTGACGGTTCGCGGTAAAAGCGCGGATATTCACTATCAGGTAAAAGTCGACTGCAAAGCCGGAACGGCGGAATATCAGCCGCAGTAACTCAGGTATTTGCACATCTTTTGATGACCTGAACACTTCCTGACATCCCCTCGGGTACGCTTTGATGATTATTCGTCTGTACTTGAGGGGCAAAATGGCTAATTGGCTGAATCAACTACAATCTCTTCTTGGGCAAAAAGGATCCTCCACGTCATCTTCTGGCGAGCAAGGGCTGAGTAAACTTCTGGTTCCAGGCGCGTTAGGCGGTCTGGCAGGATTACTGGTTGCCAACAAATCTTCACGTAAATTACTGAGTAAATACGGCACCAGCGCGCTTCTGGTGGGCGGCGGCGCGGTTGCCGGTACCGTATTATGGAACAAATACAAAGATAAAGTTCGCGCTGCGCATCAGGATGAGCCGCAGTTCGGTGAACAAAGCTCACCGCTGGATGAGCGAACCGAGCGTCTGATCCTGGCGCTGGTTTTTGCGGCGAAAAGCGACGGTCATATTGATGCTAAAGAACGAGCGGCCATTGAGCAGCAGCTTCGTGAAGCGGGCGTGGAAGAGCAGGGCCGTGTTCTGATTGAACGAGCCATTGAACAACCGTTAGATCCCCAGCGCCTGGCGCAAGGGATCCGCAACGAAGAAGAAGCGCTAGAAATTTACTTCCTGAGCTGTGCGGCGATTGATATCGACCACTTTATGGAGCGTAGCTATCTCAATGCGCTAGGTGATGCGTTGAAGATCCCACAGGATGTTCGTGAAGGCATTGAACAGGATCTCAAAGAACAAAAACAGGCTTTACCGGGTTAATTACTTACCGCTAAGGCGCATGTTTCGCTTGCATCATTGCTGTCTTTTGCCACCCTTATAGGATGTTTAAGCAAAAGAACAATGACATGCTACCAAAAGCTTCTCGTATTCCCCACGCCATGACGCAGCATGGCGATACTCGTGTTGATAATTATTACTGGCTGCGAGATGACACTCGCTCGCAGCCAGAAGTGCTGGATTATCTGCAACAAGAAAATGCGTATGGCCGTCAGGTTATGGCCTCGCAGCAGGCTTTGCAGGATCGCGTCCTGAAAGAAATTATCGACCGTATCCCGCCTCAGGATGCTTCCGCCCCCTATGTGAAGAATGGTTATCGCTACCGGCATATTTATGAACCGGGGTGCGAATATGCTATTTATCAGCGTCAGTCTGCTTTCAATGAAGAGTGGGATGATTGGGATACTCTGTTGGATGGGAACCAGCGCGCGGCACACAGCGAGTTTTATACGCTGGGAGGACTGGCGATATCTCCGGATAACACCATCATGGCGCTGGCGGAAGATTATCTATCTCGCCGGCAATATGGCGTGCGTTTTCGCAACCTGCAAAGCGGCAACTGGTATCCGGAAGTGCTGGAAAACGTCGAGGCGGATCTGGTCTGGGCGAATGATTCTCAGACTTTCTATTACGTGCGCAAGCACGAAACAACGTTATTGCCGTATCAGGTGTGGCGACATACGGTCGGCTCGCCATCGTCACTGGATGAGCTGGTGTATGAAGAAGCCGATGATATGTTTTATGTCAGCCTGCATAAAACCACCTCGCTACACTATGTGGTTATTCATATCGCCAGCGCGACCACCAGTGAGGTTTTACTGCTTGACGCAGAACTGGCGGATGCCGAACCGTTGGTCTTTTTAGCGCGACGCAAAGACCATGAATACAGTCTCGATCACTATCAACACAATTTTTATCTGCGCTCCAACCGTCAGGGGAAAAATTTCGGCCTGTATCGTACCCGCGTTCGTGATGAGCAAGCCTGGGAGACGCTGATCCCTGCGCGCGACAATGTGATGCTGGAGGGCTTTACGCTATTCACTGACTGGCTGGTGGTAGAAGAGCGTCAGCGCGGCTTAACCAGCCTACGACAGATTAATCGTAAAACGCGCGAAGTGGTCGGGATCGCCTTTGACGATCCGGCTTATGTGACCTGGCTTGCCTATAATCCAGAGCCGGAGACATCGCGTCTGCGCTATGGCTATTCCTCCATGACCACCCCGGACACGTTGTTTGAACTGGATATGGACACCGGGGAACGTCGTGTGCTTAAGCAGACGGAGGTCCCCGGATTTGATGCGGCGAATTACCGTAGCGAACACCTATGGATAACCGCGCGTGATGGCACCGAGGTTCCGGTTTCGCTGGTTTATCATCAAAAGTATTTTCTGAAAGGAAAAAATCCGTTACTGGTTTATGGCTATGGATCATATGGCGCCAGCATGGATGCCGATTTCAGCAGCAGCCGTTTGAGCTTACTGGATCGTGGCTTTGTTTATGCTATTGCCCATGTGCGTGGTGGTGGTGAATTAGGACAACAGTGGTACGAGGACGGTAAGTTTCTGCACAAGAAAAATACTTTTAATGATTACCTCGACGTCTGTGATGCGTTGCTAAAAATGGGCTATGGCGCGCCTGAGTTATGTTATGGCATGGGCGGAAGCGCCGGAGGCATGTTAATGGGCGTCGCCATTAATGAACGCCCGGAACGCTTCCATGGTGTTATTGCTCAGGTGCCGTTTGTCGATGTGGTAACCACAATGCTCGATGAATCAATTCCCCTGACGACCGGTGAGTTTGAAGAGTGGGGTAATCCGCAGGACGAAGAGTATTACACCTATATGAAAAGCTACAGCCCGTATGACAATGTAACCGCGCAGGCATACCCACATCTGCTGGTCACGACGGGATTACACGATTCCCAGGTGCAATACTGGGAGCCAGCAAAATGGGTGGCAAAACTGCGTGAGCTGAAAACGGACGATCGTTTGCTGCTACTTTGCACGGATATGGATTCCGGACACGGCGGTAAATCCGGGCGTTTTAAATCTTACGAAGGCGTGGCCCTTGAGTACGCTTTTTTGATTGGACTGGCGCAGGGAACGCTGCCTGCTCAGGCGTGATCCAAATAGTGTTTTAGCGTTAATCGCAGTTCCGGGCTCATATTGTCAAGGTTATTAAATAACCAGCGCAGATAGCCCGGATCCCGTTCAGCTACTTCTGATACAGGTTTTCCGCGGTACTTACCAAAAGTGAAAGTAGTGAGTAACGCGGGACGGCCGGTAATATCGACCATTTGATCGGCTGTCCAGCCTGACGTCTGCATGATGTCGATCAGCAGTGCCGCAGTGATGTAGCAATCGTACAGGGCGCGGTGATGGTGGAGACCCGCTGGCGTCTGGACGCTCAGCTTGCGCGATTTATATAGCGCCATGTTGCTGTATTTGATCCCCGGCCACAACCGACGGGAGAGCTTCATGGTGCAAATCCATTCCCCGGGCATATCGGGCAATACGCGGCGGTCAAAGCTGGCATTGTGCGCCACGTACCACTCGCTGCCGTAATACTGCGGGATGACGTCTTCAATCCATGGCTTATCGGCCACCATTGCTTCAGTAATGCGATGGATAGCCATCGCCTGTGGGCTGATGGGGCGGTCAGGGCGTACCAGGTGGCTCATGGGGTTGACTATTTTTCCGTCAACCACGTCGACAGAAGCAATTTCAACAATGCCTCCCTGTAGACCACAGGTTTCTGTATCTATTATGCGCAACATGCCATGCTCCTGACCCAAAACGACTAGCGTAATGGAATGATATCACCTTGCCAACCCCGTGGCGTGCGTTGGCCGGTTAACAGCAACGAACCGCTGTCTGCGCGAACAATCAATCGACCTCGTTCATCCCATAACGCACTGCTACCCCGCGCATTGGCCATTAATACCGCGATGGCGAATTTATGTGAGAAACTTTGTAGACGAGATGTAGAGGAGAGCAGTTCCGGTTCACTGACTGACTGGCAGCTGGTGAACAGCGAATAAGCCGGGTCGATATCAATGCCTTCCGGTTGGCTATCTACAACGCTGATGGCATTTCGCTGTCTGGCAATACAAGCCCCGTGGCTCTGATGGAAGGTTAATGGCGAAGTCATCCAGGGAGAGAAAAGCGCAATGCCTTTCACGAACCGGTTGTTATGTTCTACCGGTAGTCCCGCAATTATCGTCATGCGATAAGTCGCGGCGGCATGTGCGAGAGGTTCTAACAGCGCTTCATCGGGTGGGGCAGGAAGCGCGTCATTCTCATCAACACAACCCAGCAATGAGAGGGAAGGGAAGACCAGCAATTCACATTGGCATTGAGCTGCCGCATGAATGAATTGCAGGTGATGCGCGACATGTTCGGTAACTGAGGTGTGAAGAGGTTCGTATTGTGCTGCTGCGATTTTCCAGTATGACATAATGATTTCCTTTTCATAGTGTCTACAACCATCCTTAATGTGTGGATTAAGAATATGCTTATACTGTAGCAGGCGTCATGTAAGGAATCGTAACGTAATATAAGTTTTATTTAACTTTAGGCTCGTATGGTAAACGTGAAAGCGAAACGGATGCCAGGCGGTGCGCGATGAGTCTTTCGCGGAACCAGTCGCGTAAATGCTCTGGCTGTTCGCGTTCAACAACTTCTGCAACAACGGGCATATTGTATCGCTCCTTAAATGCCACTCCAGCCGCAGCCAGATCGACATTGACCTTATCCATTTCCGCTTGCTCAAGTTTGGCCAGATTGATGTTCATGGGCTTCTCCTTTTCTCTGTCTTTCGGCGCGCAAAGTTACTAAGAGTGTGCGTTAATGGCAAGACAGAAATGATGATTCTCGACTCGACCATTGTAGAAGGTTATTCTCTACAGGTTAGACATAACAAAAAGGAATAGTTGAAATGGCTTCATCTGCATCTATGCTTCGCAACGCGCTCATCGTACTCGCCAGCGTTCTGGCAACACCTGCGGCATTGGCGCATGCCCACCTCACAAAACAAAGTCCGGCGGCTAACGCTGAAGTGGCGGCATCTCCTCAGGCGTTGACGCTGAATTTTTCTGAAGGCGTAGAGCCGGGATTCAGCGGTGCAACGCTGACCGGTCCTAACAAAGAACAGATCAAAACGGGCAAGGCATCGCGCAGTGAGCAGGACAAAACGCAGCTGATTGTTCCGCTTGATCAAACGCTTGAAGCAGGAAAATATACGGTCGACTGGCACGTTGTTTCCGTGGATGGTCACAAGACGAAGGGGCAATATACCTTTAGCGTGAAATAACCAATGCTGGCATTTACCTGGGTTGCGCTACGGTTTATCCATTTTACCGCTTTGATGCTGGTGTTTGGCTGTGCGCTTTATGGCGCATGGCTGGCCCCCGTTTCGGTTCGTCGTTTAATGATGCGTCGTTTTTTACGTCTGCAACGGCATGCTGCAACGTGGAGCTTTATCAGCGCGACGCTGATGCTGGCGATTCAGGGTGGGTTAATGGGCTCAGGCTGGCGGGATGTTGTCTCTCCAGATGTTTGGCTCGCCGTGTTGCAAACGCAATTTGGCGGCGTCTGGTTATGGCAGATTATCCTCGCGTTGGTCACGCTGGTGGTGACTATCATGGTGCCGCGCAGTATGCCACGACTGCTGTTAATGCTGACAATTGCGCAGTTTATTTTGCTGGCTGGCGTCGGACATGCGACGCTGCACAGCGGTATCCCTGGCGCAATCCAGCAGGTTAACCACGCCTTACATTTGGTATGCGCTGCCGCCTGGTTCGGCGGTTTGCTGCCCGTACTTTACTGTATGCGAATGGCGCAAGGTCGCTGGCGGGAACAGGCCATCAGTACCATGATGCGCTTCTCACGCTATGGGCATCTTTTCGTTATCGGTGTTTTACTAACCGGTATTATGAATGCGCTGTTTATTGTCGGTTTTTCTGTTCCCTGGCACATGGCTTACGGGCGACTGCTTTTGTTAAAAGGTGCCCTGGTCATGTTAATGGTGGCGATTGCGCTGGTGAATCGGTATGTTCTGGTACCACGCATGCGGCAGGATAACCGCGGCATGACTCTCTATTTTATTTGGATGACCAAGCTGGAATGGGGTATAGGAGCCGTTGTGCTGGCGATTGTCAGCTTGTTTGCAACCCTTGAACCTTTCTGATTGATGGACTGGCGAAACGCATGAAAAAAATCATTATCTCTTTATTACTCCTGGCAAGTACCGGAGCCGCGCTGGCTGCGCCGCAGGTCATTACCGTCAGCCGTTTTGAGGTTGGCAAAGATAAGTGGGCGTTTAATCGGGAAGAGGTGATGCTGACCTGCCGTCCAGGTAACGCGCTGTATGTCATCAATCCCAGTACGCTGGTGCAATACCCGTTGAATGATGTCGCCAGACAGCAGGTGGAGAGCGGAAAAGTCACGGCAAAGCCGATCGAGATTATCCAGATCGATGATCCTGCGAAACCGGGCGAAAAAATGAGCCTGGCACCGTTTGTAGAGCGTGCAGAAAAGCTCTGCTAATTGCCAGATGTAGCGCTCTGATTTCCAATAAAAAACCGCAAGGATCTCGCAGGAGAACTTGCGGTTTTCGCGTTTGGATGCGTAACAGACGTCCTTTTTTTCCGGCCACTTTAGTCGCGGACTGGAAAACCTGGCGCTGTCATCTATTCTTAAATGGCAGGGTAACTTAGCCTGCATTAATGCCAACTTTTAGCGCACGGCTCTCTCCCAAGAGCCATTTCCCTGGACCGAATACAGGAATCGTATTCGGTCTCTTTTTATCGGGCTTTAATTTCAGTTACTTAGGACTCCACGTCCGAAAATGTCCGAAATTTGTCCGAATTCAAATATTCGGTCTTTATTCGTTATACCACACCATTTTTAACATTCACAATTCATTTACGAAGAAAAATTAGATCAGCACATACTCTTTTTTTCTCGTATCAAGATACTTCTCAGTCATTTTTTCTGACTTGTGCCCCAGCAGTTTTTGCGCAAAATCCTTCCCGAATTCCTTCTCATACATCCTTCCCGCCAGACTCCGTATTTCATGAAATGAAGGTGGGTTTTCTGAAAACTTTAAACCAGAAAAATTTCGTGCTTTCACAAAACCTTTTGTCAGACTGTCCAGGTTTATGCTTCCGTCTTCGCTGTTTTTTCTGATCCCGGGGCTTATCAAAAAATCGCATCGACTGACAAGCCGGCAGCGATCGATGATGGTCGACAGCTTCAGGCCGGATGCTTTCAACGTCAGTGAAAGTGGGATAGCCAGGCAAGACCCGGTTTTTTGTTGTTCGATGTACAGTCGTTCATCTTTAATGTCACTGAAGCGCATCCGGGCGACGTCTTCACGTCGCTGACCGGTGACCAGGGCGAGATCCATCGCCAGGCCGAACCATGCTGGCATGCGCTCTGCACCAGCACGAACGGCCACAAACATTTCATATTCCAGGCGCTCGCGCAGCACTTTAATTTTCGGTGCTCGAGTTGGGTCCACAGGATTGGAATCAACACGTCCTTCCACAACGGCCTCACGGAAAACATCAGACAGTACTGATCGCATGGTTCCTGCCATCGTTGTTTTGCCGCACTCCGTCCAGCGATCAATAAACTCAGCCACATCTCGGGTGGTTATGCTGGCCAGTATCATTACGCCAAAGTATTCTCTAATGGTCGCCAGCTGCCCGGCGCGAACTTTGTAAGTATTGGTCGCCAGCTTGCGTCGTTGCAGGATAATTTCGTACCGATCGAGCCAGCTGGCCATGGTGTATTCATTAGTACCTTTCAGTTGTTCGAGTAGGGCGATTGGAGTGTAATTTTTATCGATGTGGTGATTTGCTTCAATGGCCTGGGCGATCGCTTCCCTGCGCGAAATTTTACCCAGAGATATCTCTTTTCCGTCGACGGGATTGCGCCAGGAATATGACTTCCTGGCTTTACGATAGGTCAGATTCTTAGGCAAATTAGCGTCATACTTGTCCGGCCTCGCCATCGATAATCCTCTCTATCAATCGCCCTTTTAACGGGTGTCTTCTTTGGTTTGTGTTGATCGTTTTACAATATTTATTTGGTCGGATAAAAACCGCATCCGGCCTAACGCGATACTGGGTGCCTTCCTTCTCTGGCGCTGGGTAGATATTCCCGTTTCGCGCCCATTTCCTTAGCGTTCCTATTGGTGGCGGTACTTCATATCTGAGTTCCGCCCAGCGTTCGAGTGATACAAGTTTCACTTTCACCTCGATAGCCAACCATTACGATACGCGCAACAGCTGGCACTGGTTGATATTCAATAATCAGTTTGCGGTCAGACGTTGCCAGATAGCAGAGACGTATTTGACCTGATGTCTGGCGTCAGAAAGTGCATTGTGCATGCCGCCTTCAAATGGGATGTCGAAGCGCGGGTTGATACCGACAGATTTACCCAGTTCAACCATGGTCCTTACGTCCCTGTCATTCCAGAACGGAACAGCGAAGGGAGTCTCTGTTAATGCATATGCGCGGCGGAGAATGACGTTATCAAACGAGCATCCATTACCCCACAGCTGAACAGTGTGACTACCGTTAGCAGCATTTTCAGCAATGAAGTCAGCCAGTAGTTCAAGGGTTTCACGCAGCCCCATGGCCTCATCAACCAGAATTGCAGAGCGGGCTTCAGATGATTGTTTCAACCACCACTGAATTGTTGACGCATCCGGTTTCATGCCAAACGACATCGATGATTCAAGACTGACAACCTGGTAAAATTCGGCACCAGTGTTACCAGTTGAAGGATCAAAATATACGGCGCCGATAGAGACTATTGGTGCATCAGGACCGCTGCCCATAGTTTCCAAATCAACCATCAGGTGAGTATAAAAAGCGTTCAGGTGATCCGTATCTATATGGTGAACGGGTTCATTATTCAGGGACGCTTGAGGCTCACCAGTTGCATCAGTGCTTTCAACTGGCAAAGCTGCTGCTTCGCCCTGAGGCACATCAGGATTGGCTTTGATTTCGCTGTTGTCAGTTTTTTCCATCTGCACATCGTTGGTGGTTTCCTCGGTATTGGCTTGATGTAATTTTTCTTCGACGGCGCGCTGGCGTACCTGGTCTACGACAGAAAGCGCTGGCGCCGGCTGGTTACCCATCAGGCCATCAATGGAGAAAACACCGTTGCCCATGTTGGCGATTTCTGGTTGCTCGGCTATTGCCTTCTGTTCAGCTGTGGACTTCTCTTTAATCTCGTTTTCCCAGCTTTTTTCTGGTACGTGACCGGCTGCCGCCAGGGTTTCTTCAGTTGGGTGCTGGTGGTCGGTTTCAGTCAGGTTTTTGTTGATGTAACGGCTCAGCAGTTCCGGGAAATGGTGAGTGTTTTCTTCTGCACTACGAATAAGCGCGAAAATAGCTGCGCGGGAATAATCCAGGATGCCAGCGCGTTTGCGCAGGGCGGCGGACCACTCTTTGAACGGACTTTCGTTTTTAGAAATGATCTCTTTTGCACGACGGAAAACGCCACCAGGAATATCGTAGATGTTGAAATCCATTGGAAGTGTGGCCAGCGCAATATCAATGTCCAGAGTATCCAGCGTGTGGACAAGCTGCGGGTTGCGATCGGTCTTATTGCCTCCACCAGCGTTGGTTCCGGAGTCAGTGCGCTGAATCTGCGACACACGATTGCCCTTACACCACTCTTTAACCAGCAGCCCACGGTCAATGTGTTCAGTGTTGAACCAGGCCTTAAAGAACTGAATGACGGTGACCAGTTCAACTCGTTTTCCATCAACCGGAAAAACGGTTTTCAGCGCGCTGACAATCTTCCAGATATCGATCTCTGGCGCTTTCCTGAATGGTTCTACATTCTCGGCGGCAAGCAGCAGGTTCTGCACATAGCTGTTATCCACATCCAGTTCGAGTTCCTGAATAGTTTTCTTCTGCTCAGTATCAATATGGTAAGCATATTCTTCAGAAATAAACTGAGCTAAGAGGCGCTGGCGTAGCGGCAGAGTCGCAACGGTAATAAGCTCTGGCGTTACAGGTGGAGTGTCATGTTCATCACCCGCAACTCGTGCTTTCTTATTATTAACCCACTCCTGAACGATAAGATCCCGCTTTTCTGGTTCTTCAATCCATTCGGTAATAAATTGCTCAAATGAAGCAACGGTATAGACCTGCTCACGGTCAAAAACTTCTTTTATTGCATTTGCCAGCTTCCACTCAACATGAGCAGAAAGCTCTTTCACCGCCGGTACATTCGCAACGGCCAGTAACAGGTTTTGTACATAGAGATCATTTTCGTCCAGTACCATTTGTCCGATCTGGATGTGCTGCGCTTCGCTGATTTCCTTCTCTTCAGTGTCATTGACCAGGTGCGCAATCAGTCGCTGAGACAGGCGCAGGCGAGATATGGGGCGGAGCAACGCGGGTGCATCGCTGGTGGGTACATTGGCACTGGTGGTTTCAGGTTTTTGCTGGCAGGAAGTCTCCTGATTTTCATTATCAGGCTTCTGTTTCAGTTGCCACGTTTGTTGGTCTTCTGCCAGTTCGTAGCGATCGCACCATGTGTCATCAAGTGTGCTTTCCTCAGGAAGATCGTTAACAACAAACCAGTTGGTGCGGACAGGTAATTGATAGTCGGCGCCACGACCGACGGCAATACCGTTGTCTTCGAGAATATTGAGGATTTCGCGTTCTGCACGGGAATCTGATTTCGCAGAGAACCAGCAAAACAGGTTTTTTGCCTCAGTTGCTTTTGCTTTGGCTTTAATAAGATACGCATACGTTAACATTGCGTTCGGGCTCCATAGGATTGTAAGATACCCGGCAGCTGATGATCGCCGCCTAAGGTAGTGGTTATTGGTCAAAACTCGTTCCGGAAAGCTTTGGTCGGCTGACCGGGTACTTAACCCGCCTTGCGCGGGTTTTGTGCTTTATGGGGTAGGGGATTTTCCCTGCGCCAGCTGTGCGACGGGGACCCACTCCAGAGCATTCAGCACGGGCTCAAATGAATCAGGCGTGTGAGTAACGGCGCGAACGACGTCAGCCACGCTGGGGTTTGCTTTGCTAAGGTGGTACCCGCCACCAGCGCCACGCTGGCTGGTGACGATTTCACTGCTGCGCAGCTTCGA
Source organism: Citrobacter sp. Cpo100 (assembly GCF_030332595.1). Taxonomy (NCBI): domain Bacteria; kingdom Pseudomonadati; phylum Pseudomonadota; class Gammaproteobacteria; order Enterobacterales; family Enterobacteriaceae; genus Citrobacter; species Citrobacter sp. Cpo100. Next base: position 38,082 of record NZ_JAOWHM010000037.1, read on the forward strand.
GAAAATCTGCTCGAGGTAAGACACAGACAGCTTTGATTCTTTACTGATAGATGCGATGGAAACCGGACTGCCGTTGTAAATCCTGTTGAGGATGGCAACGACCTGAACAGAAGCCACCACGCGTTTCATTCCAAACTCCATCATGCATCCTTTGCCGGTTCGCGACCGTATCCCGGGTTATCGTTTAAGGCGTCATTCAGAACCTGCATTGCCTCATTATGTGGGAGAGTCAGAGCAAGTTTGATCGCCGTTCCAAGAGCTTCAGCCGCACATTCAAACTTACGAGCGAGCCTGGCTGTTTCATCAACTTGTTCACCCATCGCTTCCATTTCAAAGTTGTGCTCAGTCCAGATTTCATCCACCACATCACTTTCAACTTCTTCACGTAATGCTTCTTTTACTTCCAGAACAGGCAAAACCCCGATTAATGCCTCGGCTGGTGCGCTGCTGAAGCGCAATGCCAGATCGTTAGCTGACATAAAAACCTCCGGAAAAAAGCCCGCCACGGGACGGGCAAAGAACACTTTTCCAATTTAACCAGAACAGGTCTTCGTCTCCTGTTTGGTTACGATGGTGGTATTACCATCACAATGCCCTGTGCACCGGGCATGAGGCTGGCAACAGCCATTGGTCAAACTCGTTATGAACGAACAGCAGTCTGTTGGTCGGCAGACGGGTCGCCCTTCTGGGCAAGCGTGTAGCAAATCAGTCGAATGATTACTTCAATGCGATTTAGATGTACGGCCTGACACCGCACTGGTTTACGTGCGAAATCGATCATGGATTTATCCTCTTGTGTTGCCCTTGTCGCCAGGCTGGCGGAACGTTGAACCTGCTGCGTGTTAATGCCTGTCATCTCATCCGGTGATTCGTATGCCGCCGGCAGCTACTTCGTGGGCGTCCTGCCTCGATGACGTTTTCGATAGAATGATTAAATCATTGGTTTAATGTTTGTGTCAATCATCAATTGATGTAGAGGCAAACATTTGCTTTATCAGTCGTGAAAAACTAAGGGGAGGGAGGTTCTGACAAAAGGGCGAAAAAAAACCGGCAAACGCCGGTTTCAATGGATGGGAATAAACTCTTAGTTCACATCGTTAGCCTTAAAACGACCACGAAGATATTTCTCCACGTAATCATCAATTTCCTTTAACCGCAGTGCAAAGGTATCGATCATTCGCTCTTGCTCTGCCTCTGGTAGCTGCCTAAACAAGTTAAGCATTTTGCTCTCGTTAGGCTTGAGACCTGAATCTTCTGATACTTTCTCACCTAACAACCAAGTAACGGACACGTTGGCGGCTTCCGCAATTGCTATGGCGGACTTCTTACTGATAACTCCCTTCTTAAACCACCCATTCACAGCTTGAGGCGTAACTCCTGCAATGCGAGCCATATCAGCTTTGCTGATCCCTCTTTGAGTAATTTCTTCTAAGCGGGCTACCAGTTGGTTATTGAGATCGTCAGTGTTTTTCATACACCCATTGTAAATGTTTGGTTTATAGTCACAATAAATTTAAAGTTTGCAATTGATGTAAACCTATGGTTTATTACTCCCAATTTAAAAAGGAGATAGTTATGACAGCCATTGATAACGCAATTCGACTAGCTGGCTCGGCCAATAAATTAGCTTGCACGATTGGTGTAAGCGGAATGGCAGTAAGTCAGTGGAAAGCAAAAGGTACTGTTCCTTCGTCACGGGTACTTCAAGTCTTTAGCGCTACAGGGGTTACCCCCCACGAACTTAGACCCGACTTATACCCAAATCCAACGGATGGATTACCTAAGGAGTGACCATGCAAACCATCTCTTTTAAAAACCATACCCCGACGATGGTGAGAACTCAGAAAACAAAAAATCAGTTTTCTGTTTGTCGCCGGGATTGGATGAAGTGCAAAAAAATCTGGGTCGCCGTTCGTGAATGGGAATCGACATTACCAGGACAGGCACAGGAACGGATCGCTCAGCTGGTGGCTGAAGAGTGGGCCAAAGTAGATGGCCGTGGAATTGCTGTTAATAAACAGAATTTATTCCGATATCTGAAAAACGAGGGCGGTTCGGAAAAGTACACGGCTTACGTTATGCAACTGTCAGGTTCAATTATTGCTGCTATGCCAGTTCAGATTGCCAGAAAGCACGGATTAAGTAATGCGAGCACAGAAGCAGAGCTGGTGGCGAACGCTATCAAAGAATGCAGTGAGGCACACCATGCGAAATTAATTGGCGCGCCATTACAAAAGCTCGAGAAGGAAATTCGTGAGGCGGCAATCGCATTATTCAACATGTTACCTGCTGATGCGGCGGGACCACTACTGGCGAGCATAAGCGCCGTAGCGCCGCAATTGTTTTAATCGAGTTTTGACCAATGACCATTATTACTGCAACTCGCGGGGTGAAGTATGCCTAATCCTTTGGCTAAGGCCATGCCTAAGAGTAAGGCTAGTAACGAGCCTTACCGTAAGGTGAAGATCACCATGTGGGATGATCCTAAGTTTCGAGCCTTATCACCACTCCCGCCAAGTGGGCAGAGTCTGTTTATTTACCTGCTTACGGGTCCATTCACAGGGATTATTCCCGGGCTGTATAAGGCGGGAAGGGCGGCTATGGCCGAAGAATTAAACTGGGATGTCGAAGCCTTCGACTTAGCCTTAGGCGAAGCCATAGCGTTAGGTATGGTGGAAGCCGACCTTAAAGCCAGAGTTTTTTGGTTGCCTAACGCGGTGAAACATAACCCGCCAGCATCAGTGAACGTGATCAAATCATGGGCAAGATCGTTTGAATTACTGCCTGAATGTTCACTGAAAGATAAAGCATATGAAGCTCTCAAAGCCGCCTGCTACGGGGTTTCTGACGCTATGGGGACGGCTTTTGATAAGGCTTTCGCCTTGCCTAAGGATAAGGCTAAGTCTTTGGCTAAACCTTTGCCATCAGGTATCCAGAAAGCAGTAAGCAGTAAACAGATCTTAAACCCCTCTCTTAACGCGGGCGCGATGAAAAATCCGAATGGGGATGTACTGCCATCCCCGGCCATGCCCCGATACCTGGACGGTGTTGATGAACCGATCGGGAAATTCAGCATGACAGATAGCTGGCTTCCCTCCAGAGACTTCCGACAGCGCGCTGCATCGTGGGGTATCTCCCTGCCTGAACCAGATTACCTTCTGACTGAACTCGCAGAATTCACCGCGTATTGGGAGTCGGAAGGGAAAGTTTTTACACAAATCCAGTGGGAACAAAAATTTGCCCGACATGTAGCCCGGGTTAGAACGCAGGTAAAACCAGAAACCGGAGGTAACAGTCATGTGGGAGCAGGATCCGAACCAACAGCATCCCGGGCAGTTCAGCAAATTCAGTCAGCACACGCAGAGTGGCGCCGCAGGAATGGACTTGATGGCGACGGAAACAGCCTGGCGACTGTGGCAGGTCATGGGGGAGGTGTATTCGAACCGATGGACCCAGAAAAACGGGGCGGAGCCTTCGCCTATCTGGATAGCCCAGATAGGTTCGATGACTGAACCTCAAATTCGGCTGGTCTGTCAGCAGTGCATGGAGCGCTGCGCGATGGGAAATACATGGCCGCCTGACTTGGCTGAGTTTGTTTCTCTGGTTTCAGAGAGTGGGGCGAATCCATTCGGACTGACATCGGAGCAGGTTATGACGGAATACCGGCGCTGGCGCAATGAGTCATATCGGTATTCAGGAAGCGATAAATATCCATGGCCTCAGCCCGTGCTGTATCACATCTGCATCGAAATGCGCAGAACGGGCGTTGAACGACAAATGACAGAGGGGGAACTGAAACGACTGGCGGAAAAGTTACTTACGAAGTGGTCGAAGCATGTTGGTAACGGACTAAGTGTGCCACCAATTCGACGTCAACTGGCGGCGCCGCACCATCCGGCGGGACCAACGCCAGCGCAACTACTGATGGATGAATACAGGCGTCGAAAAGCGGCAGGGTTAACGAATTGAAGAATAAACAAATTGTAAACACGAAATGAAATTCACGTAACTATCATATTTGAATTTTCGAATATGATAGTTGACGGCACTCAACTATTGCAGGAAACTACGGAGAGAATTCAGGAGATTAAAATGGTTGAACTAACTTCTCTACAACTTTTCAAAAATCTCTCAGATGAAACCCGGTTGGGTATCGTGTTATTGCTTAGAGAGATGGGAGAGTTGTGCGTGTGCGATCTCTGCACTGCGCTGGAACAATCTCAGCCCAAGATCTCCCGCCATCTGGCGATGCTTCGGGAAAGTGGATTATTGCTGGATCGCAAGCAGGGGAAATGGGTTCATTACCGCTTATCCCCGCATATTCCTTCCTGGGCTGCTCAGATTATTGAGCAGGCCTGGTTAAGCCAACAGGACGACGTTCAGGCCATCGCCCGTAAGCTGGCTTCAGCCAACTGCTCTGGTAGCGGGAAGGCTGTCTGCATCTAAAAAATTTGCCTGAACATATATGTTTTTTCAAATGTGAGGTATTGAAATGAAAACGTTAACGGTATTTGACCCAGCGATGTGTTGCAGCACCGGAGTCTGCGGTACAGATGTTGATCAGGCTCTGGTCGATTTTTCTGCGGATGTACAATGGCTCAAACAACGTGGTGTACAAATTGAGCGTTTCAATCTCGCACAACAACCGATGAGCTTTGTACAGAACGAGAAGGTCAAAGCGTTTATAGAGGCTTCCGGGGCAGAAGGTTTGCCATTGTTGTTACTGGATGGCGAAACAGTGATGGCTGGGCGTTATCCGAAACGCGCTGAGCTGGCTCGCTGGTTTGGCATTCCACTGGAGAAAGTGGGATTAGCGCCAACAATCTGCTGTGGTGGTAATACTTCTTGTTGTTAAGTATGTCAGGAGGACATATGAACTTCTTACAGAATATCCCCCCTTATCTGTTTTTTACTGGTAAAGGAGGCGTTGGTAAAACCTCTATTTCATGCGCCACGGCGATCCGTCTGGCAGAACAGGGGAAACGGGTGCTGCTGGTCAGTACCGATCCGGCCTCAAACGTAGGTCAGGTGTTTGGACAGACGATTGGCAATACCATTCAGCCAGTAGCTTCTGTTCCAGGATTATCGGCACTTGAGATTGATCCTCAGGCCGCTGCACAACAGTACCGGGCCAGAATCGTTGACCCCATTAAAGGCATCCTGCCTGATGACGTCGTTTCCAGCATCAACGAACAACTGTCGGGGGCATGCACAACAGAGATTGCGGCTTTTGATGAATTTACCGGATTACTGACAGATGCTTCTCTACTGACCCGGTTTGACCATATCATTTTTGATACCGCACCGACGGGTCATACCATTCGCCTTCTCCAGTTGCCAGGTGCCTGGAGTAGCTTTATTGATAGCAATCCCGAGGGTGCGTCCTGCCTCGGCCCGATGGCCGGTCTGGAAAAACAGCGTGAACAGTATGCCCAGGCTGTTGAAGCATTATCTGATCCAGCACGTACCCGACTGGTTCTGGTTGCTCGTCTGCAAAAATCCACGTTGCAGGAAGTTGCCCGGACTCATCTGGAGCTTGCCGCCATCGGTCTTAAAAATCAGTACCTGGTCATCAACGGCGTTCTGCCCAAAACTGAAGCAGCAAACGATACACTGGCTGCGGCAATATGGGACCGTGAACAGGAGGCGCTGTCCAATCTTCCCTCTGATCTTTCCGGTCTGCCAACTGACACGTTATTCCTCCAGCCGGTCAATATGGTCGGCGTGTCTGCACTCAGCGGACTTCTCTCCACTCAGCCTATAGAGGCGTCATTCTCTGAAGAATACATTCAACAGCGCCCTGACATTCCGTCACTTTCTGCGTTGGTCGATGATATTGCCCGTAATGAGCATGGCCTGATCATGCTGATGGGTAAAGGTGGTGTAGGGAAAACCACGATGGCGGCTGCCATTGCTGTCAGACTGGCCGAAATGGGATTTGATGTCCATCTGACAACATCTGATCCTGCAGCGCATCTCAGCACAACCCTCAACGGCAGCCTCAACAATCTGCAGGTCAGCAGGATCGATCCTCTCGAGGAAACTGAACGCTATCGTCAGCATGTTCTTGAGACGAAGGGAAAAGAACTGGACGATGCGGGAAAACGCCTGCTGGAAGAGGACTTACGCTCACCCTGCACCGAGGAAATTGCGGTATTCCAGGCCTTTTCACGGGTGATTCGCGAGGCGGGTAAGCGCTTCGTGGTGATGGATACGGCACCGACCGGACACACGCTCTTGCTGCTTGATGCCACCGGGGCATATCACCGCGAGATTGCCAGAAAAATGGGGGAAAAAGGCCATTTCACCACACCGATGATGCAACTGCAGGACCCGGAGCGAACCAAAGTGTTACTGGTCACGCTACCGGAAACCACGCCGGTACTTGAGGCGGCAAATTTACAGGCCGACCTTGAACGTGCAGGAATTCACCCCTGGGGCTGGATTATCAATAACAGCCTTTCCATCGCGGATACCCGTTCACCGCTGCTCCGCTTGCGAGCGCAGCAGGAACGTCCGCAGATCGAGAGCGTTAAAAATCTACATGCCAGCCGTGTAGCACTTGTACCCGTACTGGCGTCAGAACCAACCGGCATCGATAAACTCAAACAACTCGCGGGTTAGTTATTACCATCATTCGGGGCAGCATTGCTGCCCTTTCAGGAGGTTATATGTTACTGGCAGGAGCCATTTTTATCCTGACCATCATATTGGTTATCTGGCAGCCAAAGGGATTAGGGATTGGCTGGAGCGCCACGCTGGGGGCCGTACTGGCTCTGGCATCGGGTGTGATTCACATTGCTGATATTCCGGTGGTGTGGAATATCGTCTGGAACGCGACGGCAACATTTATCGCCGTTATTATCATCAGTCTGTTGCTTGATGAGTCAGGCTTTTTCGAATGGGCAGCGCTGCACGTTTCTCGCTGGGGGAACGGTCGTGGCCGCCTTCTGTTTACGTATATCGTTCTGCTCGGCGCGGCAGTCGCGGCACTGTTTGCCAACGATGGCGCGGCACTTATTCTGACGCCGATTGTTATCGCTATGCTCCTGGCGCTTGGCTTCAGTAAAAGCACCACACTTGCTTTCGTGATGGCCGCAGGGTTTATTGCCGATACCGCCAGCTTGCCGCTTATCGTATCGAACCTGGTCAATATCGTTTCGGCTGATTTCTTCAAACTGGGATTCACGGAATATGCCTCGGTAATGGTGCCGGTGGATATCGCCGCCATCGTCGCCACTCTGGTGATGCTGCATCTATTTTTCCGCAAAGATATCCCGCCCACTTATGATATTGCACGACTGAAAGAGCCCGCAAAAGCCATCAAAGATCTGGCAACATTCAGAACAGGTTGGATTGTATTAATTCTTTTATTAGTGGGCTTTTTTGTACTCGAACCACTGGGTATTCCGGTCAGTGCCATTGCAGCAGTAGGGGCAGCAATCCTGTTTGCTGTGGCAAAAAAAGGTCACGGCATTAACACCGGTAAAGTGTTGCGTGGGGCACCATGGCAGATCGTGATCTTCTCGCTGGGAATGTATCTGGTGGTCTATGGGCTGCGTAACGCAGGGCTGACAGAATATTTGTCTGACGTGCTGAACTTACTCGCAGATAAAGGCCTGTGGGCAGCCACGCTGGGAACGGGATTCCTGACCGCATTCCTCTCTTCTATCATGAATAACATGCCTACCGTATTGATTGGCGCATTGTCGATTGATGGCAGTACCGCGTCGGGCGTTATCAAAGAAGCAATGATTTATGCCAACGTCATTGGCTGCGATCTGGGGCCGAAAATTACCCCTATTGGTAGCCTGGCAACGCTGCTCTGGCTACACGTACTTTCACAGAAGAATATGACCATCACCTGGGGATACTATTTCCGCACCGGGATCGTCATGACTCTGCCTGTGCTGTTTGTAACGCTGGCCGCGCTGGCGCTACGTCTCTCTTTCACTTTGTAATGAGATACTGATATGAGCAACATCACCATTTATCACAACCCAGCCTGCGGCACATCGCGTAACACGCTGGAGATGATCCGCAACAGCGGTAATGAGCCGACCGTTATTCTTTACCTTGAGACTCCACCTTCACGCGATGAGCTGGTCAAACTCATTGCTGATATGGGCATTTCCGTCCGGGCGTTACTACGTAAGAACGTCGAGCCATATGAGGAACTGGGTCTTGCCGAAGATAAATTTACTGACGACCAGTTAATTAACTTTATGTTGCAGCATCCGATCCTGATTAATCGCCCCATCGTTGTAACACCGCTGGGAACCAAACTGTGCCGTCCTTCTGAAGTTGTTCTGGATATCCTTCCTGATGCTCAGAAAGGGGCTTTCGCCAAGGAAGATGGCGAGAAAGTCGTTGATGATGCAGGCAAAAAATTGAAATAAGCGACAGGAGAGCCGCCTGTTATTTAGGCGGCTCCTTTATCAAATAAAAACAATGGATTGCCTCGATTTAAATCTTTGGACTGTTGATGCAACATTCTTCGCGTAGAAAATCAATAATCGACTCTAACTTGTCATATTGAGAAACGCAGATTAAGGAGCGGCTTTCGCGATTTTGTTTGACCAGACCTACGGAAACAAGAGCGGATATATGATGACTCAGTGTTGAAGATGGAATCGCAAGTTGTTTTTGTAGATCACCTACAGGTAAACCTTGTTCACCGGCTTTAACAAGGTGTTTGAAAATAAACAAACGTGTCGGATGTCCTAATTCTTTCATAGCTTTAGCTACTTCTTCTAGTTGCATGGTGCCTTCCTCGTCTAGTGATATTTCGATAATACCAGAAATATGTTGATCTAACCTCAATAATTCGATTATTCTAGAAATATAGTTTATAGGGGGTTTCATGAATAGCTGGATTTCTATGTTTACTAACGCGGCAGAGATGTTCTTGTTTCTTGCTGTCGAGTTGTCTGCGCTTTTTTTTCTGATTAGTGCGGGTGTTAGCCTTATCAGGCAAAAAATTCCGGACCAAAAGATTCAAAGAATGTTAGGGGCGAGAAAGGGGAGAGGTTACATACTTGCATCGCTGTTAGGAGCTGTAACACCGTTTTGCAGCTGCTCTACAATTCCCATGTTACGCGGACTGTTATCAGCAAAAGCAGGCTTCGGTCCAACACTTACATTCTTGTTTGTTTCACCTCTGCTTAACCCGATAATCATTGGTCTGATGTGGGTTACTTTTGGTTGGAAAGTTACCCTGCTATACGCTGTTATAGCTGCAACAGTTTCCGTACTGGCAAGTATTTTGTTAGATGTGCTTGGTTTTGACCGACATATTGTCGAAAAATCAAAACCGCTGGCTAGCTGTTGTGGTGTTAGCAGTGGAAAAACTCTTGAAACTAAACTACGGAGTGTTTCAGCTTGCTGTTCTGTATCAAATCAACAGGACATAGGGGCTAATAGTTGTTCTAAACCACAAGAAACGTTTAAGAGTTTCTCAGCATTTCAGGGCACAAATTGTGAATTGACCTGCGAGACAGGTCAAACAAATAAACAATTCTTCCCGAAATGTGTAGTAAGAGATCCTGGTGCGATACGTCTGGCATTTCAGGATGCCTGGACTCAATTTAAAGATGTATTACCTTATCTGATGTTAGGTATTGTTATAGGGTCGTTTATCTACGGTTTTATACCTGCAGAGTGGATTGCTGCTCATGCTGGGAATGATAATCCGTTTGCGATTCCACTAAGTGCAATTATTGGAATACCGTTGTATATACGTGCTGAGGCAGTAATTCCGTTGGCATCAGTCTTGATGGATAAAGGCATGGGAACGGGAGCAGTAATGGCTCTGATTATTGGTAGCGCAGGAGCTAGTCTGACGGAAGTAATACTGCTTAAATCAATGTTCAAAACACCCTTGATTGCTGCATTTCTGACCGTTATTTTGGGCATGGCGATTATTATGGGATACCTGACACAGTTGTTATTTTGATTGGGTATGTTAGACAGAACCTGAAAAAGTTGCAGGGGGAGACGAGCATATGAAAGTTGCGCAATCAATCCCAATCAAAGCAGTTATCCAAATTTAAGGACGTTGATATCTCAATACTTACAATGGTGTCAAAACAACAAGTCCGCATTGGATTGAACCCGCTTCGGCGGGTTTTTTTTGCATCTCATTTATAGGCTAAGGTTAACAATTTGTGCTCTTAAGTCATTGATCATTTCAATGTATCGGTGTACTGTACAAATATACAGTATATGCAGTGGAGGCTAATATGAAAGTTGAACTCACCATTGATCGTACTAAAGAACTTCCAAAGGGAGCAGTGCCGGCGCTGGAGAAAGAGTTACTTAAAAGGTTGGGTAATCAGTATGAGAACTGCAGCCTGAGCATACGTCGTACAGGCTCTGATGGCTTAAGTGTTCTTGGTGGTGACAAGGAAGATAAAAAGAAAATAGAGACTATCCTCCAGGAAACCTGGGAAAGTGCTGACGACTGGTTTTATTAATTATTTTGGGTGTTACTTTTATCCCGTTTGCATGGGGGAGTTTAAGTGAAAGAAAAATTAGGATTGCCCAAAAAAGGCTACGCAGTCATCAGATGTCACGATGGAGTCATCGTTGCCAGGCTGCAATCATTTCCTGAGTGTGAGCGCGCCCTGATGTACCGACGCGATAGCATGGTGTCATTTTTGCCTCTTCAGGATGATGAAATTGTCGGATCACCTTCACTTTTTACAAAAATGCTTGAAAAGGCTGGCTACCGTGTATCATATTGCAGTGAAAACCAACAAGAAGATTCGTTTTTGGTGTTAAAGCATGAAAATTAAACCCCAGCAACACTTAATTAACATTCTAACCTCAACAAAGCAACACCACCCTAACTTTACACTTTTTCTTGGTGCCGGTGCGAGTATATCAAGCGGAGTAGAAAGCGCCGGAGGGATGGTCAAACGCTGGAGAGCAGCTTATAGCTCTATGCATGGTGATGAGGAATTAAAAGCTCAACCTTGGTTTGACAAAGAGAATGAATATTCTGAACTTTTTGAATCTTTATACGATCAACCCACGCAACGAAGAGAATTTATTGAAAGCTGTATAACAGGTGCAAAGCCGTCTTGGGGTTATGTATATCTTACAAATCTTTTAGATAAGGGGCATTTTAATACAATATTTACAACCAATTTTGATGATTTGGTTAACGAGGCCTGTTTTACATTTTCTAATAATTTAAGGCCAATAGTTTGCGCTCATGATTCAAGTATTGCTAGTGTTAGATTAACGACAACTCGCCCGAAAATAATCAAGCTACACGGGGATTTTTTATTCGACAATATTAAAAATACCATCCGTGAGTTAGAGTCTCTTGAAGATAATATGAGGGCAAAATTCAGGCAGTTTGCCACTGAGTTTGGTATGATTGTTATCGGATATTCGGGACATGATCGTTCAATAATGGATACCTTGAATACCCTACTGCATTCTGGTACTTGTTTTCCTCATGGTATCTATTGGTGTATAAGAGACAATGCTGAAAACTTACCTGAACCTTTGAAAAACCTAGCCCGTTTTCCACATTTTCATTTAATTAAAATTGATGGTTTCGATGAGTTCATGGCCGAGCTACATGAGTCGCTTGGTTGCACTCTTCAGCAGGAAGTAGTTGAACCTTATTCTGCTTTATCTAATAAATTAGATAGATATTTCTTAGTTTCTGAAGATGAAGATGATGATGAGAATCAACATGAAATAATTAAAAGAGATATGAATAACCTCGCAGACCACGTCAGGCGTGTAAATACGGTTAGTCAATTCGTCAAAAAGATAAAAATTCTCTTGTCTGAAAAAGCATCCTCTCTCGATGACGATTCCATTACAAAATCGCTTGAGATTATGCTTAAGGAAACTCAATTTGCGGGTTCACCAGAAAACCTTCATTTTTATAACACTCCCAATTATCTTATTGCCAATTCAGCTTTCAGGGCTGGAGAGTATAAAGAATGTGTTGAATATGCTACTAAGCATTTAGCTAATGGCCCATCCATCGAGACAGAGGCACTTTTACTTCGTTCCTACATTCATTTAAAAGATGATGAGCAAATTTTGCTCTCAATGAAAAGGCTGGAACAGTATAAGAAGCTAAAAGAAGGGGAAATTACTAAAATTATTAATGCGTTAGTAGATTTAATGGATTTTGAAAAATATACTATCGCTGAAAACTTGATGGAAATCTTAGGTGCACGCGCAATTCCACTCAAACATAAAAATCTCTTAACCATAAACAGGGCGCTTTGCCAAAAGTTGCAAGATTTGCCTATCAAGACAGAACTTAAGGCAGATCTTGAGGAATTACTTACTGAATCAATAGAAAATGACGAAGCATGGATCGCTCTGGGGGCTGCTATACTTCTTGAAAAGGACGAAGTGGCAGAAGAAGTTTCTGATTCTTTGACTGAAACAGAGATCATAGCTGTTGTAACTCAATCTATGCCGATTTTCAGATTGATTTCTTCTTCACTTTATGAAAAGGTCAAAGCATTAGCTGTCAATAAAGGTTTTGAAGTGTCATTCGAAGAGGTATCAGAGGAAGATACAGGGGCTGATGAAAATGACTCCTCAAGCACTCAAAACCCTGAGCAAACAGGCCATGATTCAAACGTGAGTCATGAATCAACTGATAACGATCATTCTGCTCTGGTTGACGCTCTATCACTTGATACTGAGAAGCCAGCAGAAAATGATGAAGCATTTGTTGGTGAACCGGAAGATGAGCTCTTGAATACTCTTCAAGATGATCTTTCTGAAAGACCTGCTTAAATATTTTTCTTGTTAGTCGACCATGAGGGAGCTTATGAAACAAAAAAGCCAACACGCAAGCAGCAAAATTTCTGAAGAAAGCAAAAAAAAGCTGAAGGAACTGCTTAAAAAACAGTAGATTAACATGAACACAAAAGCCCCTTCGGGGGCTTTTTGCTTGTTATGTATTTCGATGCTTTTTATGTGTTAAGATAAAAACTAACAGCCTGAACAGCTGACCCTGCTGCGCCTATGGAGAGATACCAAGGTGCATATTCAAATCCAAAGTACTTATCTGACGTTAACCAACGCCAGCGATTTTCTTTTTGCCGCATCCAGAGGTGCGTTATGAAGAAAAGCTGGTTTCAACATACCCAACTCACCACTGAGCAGGCTGACGAACTGGAAGCCCGCTATCGCGCAAAGCAGATTAAGACAGAGCGGAGTCTGGATAATGACTTCATTCACTGGACGATCAGCGCGTTCTTGCCAGAAGTATCTAAGCCTCCGCGTCAGGACAGAACCTGGCAACAACGGATCTGGAGGTGAATGTGAAAATCTACGATATCACCCCAATGGGCAAGCCCAGAATGACGCGCGCTGACAAATGGAAAAAGCGCCCCGAGGTTCTGCGTTACCGGGCTTTCTGTGATGAAGTTCGTCTGCAGGGTGTTGAGCTGCCGGAAAGCGGTTCACATGTCACCTTCATTATTCCGATGCCAGCGAGCTGGGGCAAAAAGAAACGAGCAGAGTTCAACGGTAAACCACACCAGGCTAAACCCGATTTCGACAACATGATGAAAGCCCTGATGGATGCCATTTACGAAGATGACGCTCATATCTGGGATTCACGCGTAACTAAATTATGGGGAGAGAAGGGACAAATAATTATCGGGGAGATAGCAGAATGAGGGCGCTGCTGAAGCCGGTTGTTGCGCGTGAGCTTGGAATTGTGCTGCTCAAACCGGGCAGCGAGCTGATGTCATTATTCAGTTGTGAACGTGTGCTTGTGGAAAGCCAGCCGGCAGGCATGGACCGGTTGCCTGCTGGCCGTGTTCCTGATGTTCGTCAGCCGCTTGCCAGTGACGACTCCCTGAGGCCGTTCTTCCTGGATGAAAAAGTTATTAAGGCTGCTGGCGGTTTGAGTGGCCTTGATTACTGGCTTATGCGTTATGGCGGTCATTGCTGTCAGTGGCCACACAGCGATTACCATTATCACGAGTTAACTCTTCTGCGCCATGACCCCGGATCGGTTCTTCTGTGCGGACATTGTGATAACCATTTGCGCGACCACTACAGCGTACAACTTGCAGAGCTGGCGAGACGTAATGTTATTAACTGGATTATCAACAGCATCATGGTGGCGCTGAATCAGGATCCGTCCAGAGAACTGTCGCTGGCGGAGCTTTGCTGGTGGGGGGTACGTATGGGGGTTACCGACGCAATTCCCGAATCAGTAGCCAGCCGGGCGCTTCGTATTCCTTCAGAAGAGCATCTGTCAGTCATGCGTGAATGCGATATCGAACCGGGGGTAACCGCCACCAGCATCATTACAGCCAAAGCCAGCACGTTAACCGTATACATGCCATCAGCGCAGGTTCCTGCGCTCAAGCCTGTAGTTGGTGTTCTGGTCGATCCAGAGTCCCCGCAAACCTATATAAAACGTCCAAAGCGGATCCGATGGACGGCCCCCGGGTATCTGGAATGGATTAAAACACAGCCCTGCGAATGCTGCGGCAAACCATCAGATGACCCACACCATTTAATCGGCTGGGGGCAGGGAGGGATGGCAACGAAGGCGCATGATATTTTCGCGATCCCCTTGTGTCGTCAGTGCCATACAGAACTACATAACGACCCGGTGAAGTTTGAGCGAAAGCATGTGCCTCAGCCGGTAATGATTATCAGAGTGCTGGACCGGGCTTATGGGCTCGGCGTTCTGGCGTAAGGAGAAGAACAGGATGACACCACGTCAACGCCGCAATCATCTGGAAGCGCTGGGTAAAGCGGCTTCTGCTCCACGCAAAAGCTGGCTGGGTAAATGTATTCTCCTTACAGGGATCCAGTCCGGATGGATTAAATCCCTGCTCACTATATGGGGCGAGGGTGTGGGAGGAAAAACTGCACCCCGTTTGCTGCGAAGTCATGCATGCTGGAATGTTATTAAAGGACGGATTTGGTCAGATAAGGCGTTAGAGCGATTCACTGTTGCGTTAAATCAGGCGAGAGAAGAGGGATTCCGTGGACAGCAGGCAATGAACAGGGCACATAGCATTCTCTGGCCGCAGTCATCCGCTAGTGTGATTGATGAAGCCCTGCATAATGATGATGTCGATTTTGTTGAGCAATGCGTACTGCAGGCGCTGGATATTAATGATCCGGTTTATGTGGTCGGTCTTCAGTATTACACCACCCGAAAAAAAATCTCAGACATAACCCGGGAGTTGCAGGCGATTGCGCCATGGTTAACTGATGGGGAGGCAAGAAAGCGCGTGCGCTGGTGCCTGGAAATATTCAGAGCAAAGGTCTTTTTGGAAGCACGCAAACTGTTATCTGAATAGACTCACTGAAATCATTTTTTAGCTATTGATGCTATTTTTTGATAATGGTGTTGAAAACGGGCCAGAAAATCAGATAATTTATTCATGCTTGGCAGAGCTGCTGCCACTATGGCAGCGACAAAAAGCGAACAATTTGAACATAACGAGAACCCCGCCACAGCGGGGTTTTTGGTTTCCGGCGATACGACAGGGGTATTCGCGAGGTGCATAGCACCAGTACCCCTGTCATATCGCCGATCTGAAATCGTTAACTCGAAAACAAGTTCTCACAATCCTTTTTCGTTTCTAACTCAGAGGAAAAATGATAGGGGGTCACTGCTAAACGTAGACATCAATATTTTTAGTATTATTCCCTGCAACGTTCGAACTTGATTTGTCACTTACCGTAGGTAATGCACCCGATGCCATTTGGTTTTTTTCTGCTTCTTGTTTTTGTAATTGAGCAATTTTTGCGTACATAGACTCGATTTGCCTTTGAATCATCTCCATCTGCTGTTTAAGCAGTTTTGCCTCATCTTCGGAGGTTACTTCATTTATTTTTGAACCCATGGCGCTGAGTTCTTTTGTCAACTCTCCAATTTGTTTTTTCAGGTTTTGAATTTGTTGTGAAACAGAGTTGCCAGTACTTGAAGATGTTTGTTTTACTGTGCTTTGCAGTATGTCCTGACCCAAAGTGCTAACGGTCATGCTCATGGTGGTTCCTCCGGCCTTACATTTATTACCCATTATCGTCATCTTTCGAAATTACTTTATTAGCAAAGGTTAAGTTGTGGTTTCCTGCACCACAGCATTATTTGTGCCGCTCTATACTATCTGCTGAGTATCGCGGAGGAGCTTATGAAAGAGGGCTATTACTGGATTCAGCATGTTGGCATTGTACAGGTGGCGTACTACACGAATGACACTGTTGATGATCTGGAGACGGGTAAAACAATCACAGGTGTCTGGCATCTGACCAGAGGCGATGACATTTGCCATAACGGTGAAGCAGAGGTGTTAGAAGGTCCTCTCTCTCCACCATTGTAAACAACTGTACTTACTTCGAGGCTGCCGCATGGCGGCCTTTTTCATTTCAGGCTCACGGGAATCATCCGCTACGTGCTTTGTTGATAAATCCAGCCCGTGAAGCCTGACCCTTTAATCACACACAGCGCCATCCGAAGAATCGGAGGTGAGGCTATGACCAGAATGAGCACCATTTACAGCAGACTTTCATATGGAACAGGAACCACGCTGACCGGTTGCGGTGTATCAGCGAAGGCATATGCCGAAACAGCTAAAACAGCAAAAGAGGTGTCCTGGATGTTGGCCGACAGAATTGCAGGGTTAAGCCTGAGTGACTGGGCAATTATTGTCGGTATTGCATGCACCGTTATCACCTGTGCTGTGAACTGGTATTACAGGAAAAAGGAAAGGGAGGACCGGCTTAATGGCAATGTCACCAAAGCTGAAGAATAAACTGAGCGCAGCGGTCGTTGGTCTGATTCTTGCGGGAGCCTCCGCGCCAGTTATTCTCGATCAGTTTCTGGATGAGAAAGAGGGTAATAGTCTGACGGCGTATCGCGACGGCGGAGGGCTCTGGACGATTTGCCGTGGCGCCACGATGGTTGATGGTAAGCCAGTAGTTCAGGACATGAGGCTTTCTGCTGAGAAATGTGCCCAGGTAAACGCCATAGAACGCGACAAGGCGCTGGCATGGGTTGAACGAAATATAAAAGTTCCGTTGAGTGAGCAGCAGAAGGCAGGTATCGCTTCTTTCTGTCCTTACAACATTGGTCCAGGCAAATGCTTCCCGTCAACGTTCTACCAGCGTATCAACGCCGGAGATACAAAAGGGGCATGTGAGGCGATCCGCTGGTGGATTAAAGACGGTGGCCGCGATTGTCGTCTGACCAAAGGCCAGAAGAATGGTTGCTATGGACAGGTTGAACGACGAGACCAGGAAAGTGCACTGGCGTGCTGGGGGATAGACCAGTGAGCCTGCGCTATCAGTTTATTGCCATTTCTCTGCTGGTGGCCATCGCATTCATCGCGGGTAGTGTATGGAGCAGCCGCGGCTGGGAAAAAAAGTGGGCGGAACGTGACAGCGCGGAATCATCGCGAACAGCGAACGCGCAGACCGCCGCCCGCATGATTGAGCAAGGGCGCATAATTGCCCGTGATGAGGCTGTAAAAGATGCACAAGCACAAGCCGCTAAATCTGCTGCCACTGCTGCTGGCCTGTCTGCCACTGTTAACCAGCTGCGTACCGAAGCAACAAAGCTTGCCACCCGCCTGGACGCCGCAAAGCACACCGCAGATCTTGCCACTGCCGTCAGAAGCAAAACAGCCGGAGCCGACGCCGCAGTGCTCGCCGACATGCTCGGACGCCTTGCAGAAGAAGCTCGATATTATGCTGAGCGATCTGACGAAAGCTACCGGGCAGGAATGACGTGTGAGCGCATTTACGACTCAGTGAGGCAGTCAAACAACAACAGGGTTAGAAGATGAACGCAGAAAACCTAAGTGAAGCGTATTACCTCAATAACGATATAAAAGAACTACAACTTCAGAAAAGCATACTGGAAAGTGGTGCCGGACTTGGTGTGACAATCCAGTCTACCTATCAGGATAACGCCTTTCTTGATGCCATACGCCCGCATGCAGTGGCTGAACTTGATCGCCGTATTGTGGAGAAGAAAAAAAACCTCTCCACTCTGGGTGTTACATTCTCTTAAATGAGAACAACAATAAAAGGTTATGTCTGCTTTGCCACATTCTGAGAGTATGAGTTTTATTTGGTAGTCAATCAGTTACTTTATTGGTTTGCTTTCCGATGGAAGATAGATGTTTCCACAGAAGGGGCAAATTAACGTTATATTGTTTTTTATTCTCGACAGACTGTGCTTTGACTGGCGGGAGCAATGAGGACAAGTACTTTTCACATGGCGTAAAGTACGCATCTTGATATCTTTGAGTATCGACATGTTTATTGTCCTGGTGGGCGGTTAACAACCATACACCACATGTTGGCTAATAGCTTCTTTTATAACCGTTACGATGTAGTCGTTAGCCATAATCAATCAAGCCTCGCAATAGCGGGGCTTTTTAACAACTGAGGAATGAGCATTACAGTAGTTCTTACAGCTAAGCAGATTGAAGACCTGGCTGCCTTCGCAAAAGAAGATGGCCAGCCACAATACACCATCACTACCGGAACAATCCCTGAGTTCGAAGCGGATGATGGCGAGGTTATCCCTGAGTACACCGGGCTGATTGCCTATTCCAAGTCGCTAGAGCATAGCGTTCTACAGCTCGATAACTAACGAATCAACAAAACTTTCCATCCGCCATGACACCACAATGCTCGTAGACATGCCAGGAAGCCTGACAGAAGAAGCTCGATACCATGCTGAACGCGCTGATGAAAACTACCGGGCAGGAATGACATGTGAGCGGATTTATGAGTCCGTAAAAATACTAACAATGAACCGTAGAGGAAAAATAATAGCTCTATAAATTAAGATGTTGACGGTTTTCGTGGATAAAATTGTGAATTTTTACTATGAAGGAAATACGACTCTTCCTTGAGTCAAAATCCCTGACAACTTAGGGTGATAGATAAAGGTCTTACGCAGCATGACATAATTTTCGATTTAAGCTATTTAAATTAATTTTTATGATCAAAACCCACTGAGATTTACTTACAAAACTAAACCTTGCTATGTTTGGTTAATCATGCGTTAATGAATGTCTGGTTTGTAACGAATTTATCTGAAGCAGTCGCTGTAATAATTTTATTCCTTGTTCCTGTTGAGATTTCCTTGTTAGCTTTTCTCTCTGATAATTTTTTTCGGACCATTCTGCCCAAGGGCTTACTCAATAAAGGTAATGTTTATGTCTAATAAAATGACTGGTTTAGTTAAATGGTTTAATCCTGAAAAAGGTTTTGGTTTTATCACTCCAAAAGATGGTAGTAAAGATGTGTTTGTTCACTTCTCTGCTATCCAGAGTAATGATTTCAAGACGCTGAATGAGAATCAGGAAGTTGAATTTAGTGTTGAACAGGGACCTAAAGGCCCCACGGCAGTTAATGTCGTGGCTGTATAAGGTAACTGTTATTACTAATAATATTCACTTCAGATGTCCGTGTTGCCACGGATCTCAGTACCGAACGTCAAACTTTGATGTTACTGAAAAAAATCCTTTCGGAGCAAAATGTATTTTTTGCAAATCAACAATGATTACATTTGATAATATTGCACTGTACATTCGTTCTGGTCAGTCTTCGTTAGAATTCAGAAAATAAATTTCAGGCTCCTTATGGAGCCTTTTTTGTATGCTGAACCGACAATCTCTGTAAGAGACATCACGGTAAAATTATGAAAAAAGTCATCGTTTTTTTTAATGCAGAACCTGCAGTTGTTGTAACCGTAATGAAAGGTATTACTACGATAATGCGTGAGTTTCCCAATGGGGAAAAAGCACACCTACCCGTGATGTCAGCGGGATTTCCATCTCTGACAGGAGACCATAAAATAGTTTATGTAGCCTCTGATCGTGATGTCAGTTCAGAAGAGATCCTCGAGGCAGCATCGAAGCTTTTGAAATGAGATCTGGTTGTTTCGTGACCGACCCGGATTTTAGTACAGTGGTTTGTGTGGTCGCGAGCTCTTTTGTATGAAGATTGTACTGCAAACTATTGATAATTGAGTCTTTCTATTCTATCTTTTAAACATATCAGCGCTTATACAAGTGCTCTACGGGGAATGTAACATGCTTGGCGTTGATACGTTAGAGATCAAGAGAGGTAAACAATGAACGTCGAAGATTTAAAAAGAAAAACTGAAGCGGATATTTCTGAATTCATCACAAAAAAAATTATTGAACTCAAAAAAAAGACAGGAAAAGAAGTTTCCGATATCCAGTTTAATGCTCGTGAAAAAATGACTGGGCTTGAAAGCTATGATATTAAAATCACATTAATCTAATTGTTATAAGATTCAGTTCGAGTGAAAAAGCATTATCTTGAAAGGTAATGCTTTTTTATTTCTGTCATAAAATTTAGAACGTTGTCAAAGCCTTCACTTCTAACCACAGATTTTCTGCTTACCTTTTAACGGGTCCTCCTTGACGATTCTGACCATCGAGGGGCAGCAGCGGCGCGGGATTTGGAGCATTTTTGATTCTTCACGCAACCATTTCAGCATTTGATGCTGATGACGGAACACTATCCCCGAATACACTGGGTTTGTTGCATTCTCTGATTCAAAAGAACACGGTGTGCTTCAACTTGGCTGAGCAGGCATTACAGCAGACATTCACTGAGTGCCTGCTGTAATGTTAAACATTAAAATTTGTATTTATTTCTTATCGTTACAATCAGGGATCATCCTCAAAAGAGTGTTATCTTTCTGGACGTAGTGATGGAATAACGCTGCACCAGCATGCGCTGCGATTAAAAAATATCCGATGTTTGCCAGTGTTTCGTGAGTATCTTTGATAAGTGATTTTGTTTCCCCGTCAGGAGTAACGAACGATGCAACGTTAAAACCTAATAAACTCCAGTCCTTTCCACCGTAAGCCATAATTGCAATACCTAATAATGGTAGAGCCAAAAAAGAAATGTACAGCAGGATATGCATTATTTTAGCAGCCATCATCTGCCAGGCTGGTGGGGGGGGAGTGATAGCTGGATCATGATACTTATGTTTAATAATTAATCGTATTATCATTAAAAACCAGACAAACACCCCAACATTGTAATGTGTTTCTTTCATGAGAAGGTAGGTGTTACTGCCTTTGGGAAACCAGCCACGAAGCTCCATAGCTGCATAGGTTATCGCTATTAATATCAGGGTTAGCCAGTGTAAGCGAATCTGAAGTTTTGAGAATTTGACCATTATTCTTGCCTCAAACGGTGTATTACATCGACCATAAATCATGAAGCTTAACAAATCCTTATTTTTGTTGAGAGATTAAGAGTTTGTTATTCCAGCGATCTCACTTGAATGTTTTGATAATAATTCTCATTTTTATTTCTTTCTGATAATCCTTGATGTTACGGGGCAAGAACCACGCTGATTCTCGCTATTTATGAGAACTTTCAATCAACTACTGGTTCATTTTTACTTTCCGCCTATTACACAATTTGTATCCAACAAACAGGACTATGCCGATGCCAGCACGTGCTAAACGCCCATGCCGACACAAAGGGTGTGCGGCAATCACCAACGATGTCAGCGGATATTGTGACCAACACCGAAAGCAGCATGCTGGTGACGGCTGGCGGAATTATCAGTCAGGAAAGAGCAGACAAGAACGTGGATATGGGCGGCTCTGGGAAATTAAACGAGCGCGTATCCTTCAGCGTGATAAATACCTGTGTCAGAACCATCGCCGGCAGAAGATAGCGAAGAAAGCGGAAAGCGTTGACCACATCATTCCAAAAGCTCATGGCGGTACTGATGACGATTCCAACCTTGAGTCGTTGTGCTGGGAATGCCACAGAGCAAAGACAGCAAGAGATCGTATTCGATGAGTTATGCCCATTACATATACTGTGGGCTGAGTGGCTATTTTTCGAATTCCTGTTCGCACAATGCGAGCAGTTGTAGTCGCCGCAATCTGAATTACGATTTTCATCTCGATTAAATCAGACGGATGTCTGGGGAAGGGGGGATCAAATCCCTGACTCCTTTCGCACTTCAGGACTGCCCGCTTCCTCGCATTTTTATACCCGCGAAAAATGAAATTTAACCAGGAGTGTCGCTTATGGCTGGAACGGCGGGGCGTTCCGGGCGTCGCCCCAAGCCAACGGCGCGCAAGGAGCTGGCAGGGAACCCCGGCAAACGAGCCCTGAATAAAGAGGAACCTGTATTCACACCGATTAAAGGTGTGGCACCACCTGACTGGTTTTCTGAGGATGATGGTCTGCCAATGGCGGCCGTCATGTGGGAACTGACCACGAAAGAATTATGTGGACAGGGATTACTGTGTGTTACCGATCTTGCCGTACTTGAGCGCTGGTGTGTTGCATATGAGTTCTGGCGCAGGGCGGTTAAAAATATCGCCAGAGAAGGGCTGACTATTACTGGTGCTATGGGGGGGAAGATAAAAAACCCTGAGCTAACCGCAAAGAAAGAGCAGGAATCGGAGATGAGCTCTACCGGCTCCATGCTTGGCCTTGATCCCAGCAGTCGACAACGCCTAATCGGCCTTGCCGGACAGAAGAAAACCTCTAACCCATTCCTGAAGATGATCAACTCATGAGCCGGAAATCGTACCCCAACGTAAACGCCGCGAATCAATACGCCCGCAACGTTGTGCGGGGGAAAATTCCGGCGTGCCAGTTTGTCATTCAGGCCTGCCAGCGTCATATCGATGACATGGCGGCTGAAAAGAGTAAGAAATTTCGTTACCGCTTCGATAAAGACATGGCAGAAAAGGCCGCGAAATTTATCCAGTTGTTGCCACATACAAAAGGAGAGTGGGCATTCAAGCGGATGCCGATCACTCTGGAGGCATGGCAACTGTTTATTGTGTGCTGCGCCTTTGGCTGGGTCCAGAAAGGGTCGAAGCTTCGACGATTTCGCGAGGTTTACACGGAGATACCGCGTAAAAATGGGAAATCAGCTATTTCGGCAGGTGTGGCGCTGTACTGTTTTACCTGTGATAACGAGTTTGGCGCTGAAGTATATTCCGGGGCCACAACTGAAAAACAGGCGTGGGAAGTATTCAGACCAGCTCGTCTGATGTGTAAGCGCACCCCGCTGCTGGTGGAAGCGTTCGGGATTGAAGTTAATGCGTCCAACCTGAACCGGCCAGAAGATGGCGCGCGTTTTGAGCCGCTGATTGGTAACCCTGGGGACGGCGCTTCACCGCACTGTGCAATTGTTGACGAGTATCACGAACATCCCACAGATTCGCTCTACACCACTATGCTGACGGGTATGGGGGCGCGGCGACAACCACTAATGTGGGCGATCACGACGGCGGGTTACAACATTGAGGGTCCATGCTACGACAAACGGCGTGAAGTGATTGAGATGCTGAACGGCACAGTACCGAATGAGGAATTGTTCGGCGTGATATACACCGTCGACGAGGGGGATGACTGGACCGATCCTAAAGTGCTGGAAAAAGCTAACCCGAATATGGGCGTGTCGGTCTATCGTGACTTTCTCCTCAGCCAGCAACAGAGAGCTATTAATAACGCCCGTCAGGCTGGTGTATTTAAAACTAAACACCTCAACATCTGGGTTGCAGCCCGTGCCGCTTTCTACAACCTGGTTTCCTGGCAGAACTGTGAGGATAAGACACTTACGCTGGAGCAATTCGAAGGACAGCCATGTGTTCTGTCTTTCGACCTGGCGCGCAAGCTGGATATGAACAGTATGGCGCGGTTGTTCACCAGGGAAATTGACGGCAAGACACATTACTACAGCGTTGCTCCCCGCTTCTGGGTTCCCTACGACGCAGTATTCAGCGTTGAAAAGAACGAAGATCGTCGTACTGCGGAGCGATTTCAGAAATGGGTTGAAATGGGACTGCTTACAGTTACTGATGGCGCTGAAGTTGATTACCGCTACATCCTTGAAGAGGCCAAGGCGGCAAACAAGCTCAACCCAGTCAGTGAGTCACCGATTGACCCTTTCGGCGCGACGGGGCTTTCACATGATCTGGCTGATGAAAGCCTTAATCCGATCACTATTGTTCAGAACTACACCAATATGTCTGATCCGACGAAGGAGCTGGAAGCCGCCATTGAGTCAGGCCGCTTTCATCACGACGGGAACCCGATTATGAGCTGGTGTATCAGCAACGTCGTCGGGAAGTATTTGCCCGGTAATGACGATGTGGTTAAACCCATCAAAGAGCAGAACGAAAACAAAATCGATGGCGCGGTTTCGCTGATTATGGCAATCGGACGGGCAATGTTGAATAGCCGGGCGAGTAATTCATCCGTTTACGACGAGGAAGATGTAGCATGCTAATGACATTTTTAAGTTTTTTTATCGGCCTCGCCGGAGCCGCGTTACTGTCTGCCGGTGCCTGGCTTATTTCACCTGCAGCCGGGCTTATTACTGGCGGTTCAATCTGCCTGCTGTGGTCATTTTTAATCGCGAAATCAATGTCTGCCAGCGTAATTAAATCAGGGGGTGAATAATGTTCATTCCCCTGATGTTTCGGGGTAAATCTCAGTCTGGTGGTAGTTTCTGGCAGGCGATGCTGGGTGGTGTGAGTTCCAGCCAGAGTAAGGCGGGGATCATTATCACTTCTGAAACCGCAATGGCGTTATCGGCGGTCCGGGCATGTGTAACGCTTCTGGCAGAATCGGTGGCGCAGCTGCCGTGTGAACTTTACAGGCGAGGCGCTAACGGAGGCCGTGAACGGGCGACTGACCACCCTGTTTATGATCTGATTCATTCCCAGCCCAACAAAAAAGACACTTCATTTGAATACTTTGAACAGCAGCAGGGCCTGCTTGGTCTGGAGGGGAATTGCTACTCGATCATCGACAGGGACGGGAAAGGTTTCCCGAGGGAATTAATCCCGGTTAATCCCAAAAAAGTCATCGTCCTGAAAGGGCCTGACGGGATGCCCTATTATGAACTCCCCGAAATTGGCGAAACGTTGCCAATGCGCATGATGCATCATGTGAAAGTTTTCTCGTTGGATGGTTATATCGGTAGCTCTCCAATCCAGACGAACGCAGACGTTCTTGGGTTAAGTCTGGCGGTGGAAGAGCACGCTTCTCAGGTTTTTCGCCGTGGCTGTACGATGAGCGGCGTTATTGAGCGACCAAAAGACGCCCCGACGATCAAAAGCCAGGATGCTATCGACCGCCTGCTGGCAAAGTGGACGGACAGATATTCCGGTGTCAGAAACGCCTTCTCTGTTGCATTGCTTCAGGAAGGGATGAGCTACAAGCAGTTATCTCAGGACAATGAGAAAGCGCAGCTGTTGCAGTCCCGTCAGTGGGGCGTGGAGGAAGTGTGCCGACTCTATAAAATCCCGCCTCATATGGTGCAGATGCTGGCGAAAGCCACGAATAACAACATTGAGCACCAGGGGCTGCAGTTTGTGATGTACACGCTGTTGGCCTGGCTGAAGCGTCATGAAGGCGCATTAATGCGCGATCTGCTTTTACCCAGCGAGCGCAGTGATCTGTACATAGAATTCAATGTCTCTGGCCTGTTGCGCGGGGATCAGAAGTCGCGTTATGAATCTTATGCATTAGGCCGCCAGTGGGGGTGGTTATCGGTTAATGATATTCGCCGCATGGAGAACCTTCCACCCATCGCCGGAGGGGACAAATACCTGACGCCTCTGAATATGGTCGACAGTAAACAAATCTTACCTGGCAATAACACGCCAACAACTAAACAACTGGCAGAAATCAACTCTATTCTGTCCAGAAACTGAATATCACCCGCAGTGCGGGCTGACCCGGTAAACATCATGACAAAAAATTTAATTAATCTGCCGCATCTGGCGGCTATGGTCTTTGGTGTACCACATTACGTGACACGACAGACAATGGATTCTGTAAAAGCTGTGCTGGTTCCCCGTATTCAGGGATTATCAGAAGAGGCTGGAATTCACATGACGCAGGAGCCTGATAACAATCAGGCGCCAGATTTGGTTCAACCAGCTGGTGGAATGGCAGTTATTCCTGTTCACGGCATTCTGGTTCCGCGTCGTGGGCAAATTACTGCAATGTGTTCTGAACTTACCAGCTATGAGCGCATACGTAGCCAGGTGCATGCTGCATTAAATGACCCTTCCATCAGTGAAATTGTGCTGGATATAAATTCTGGTGGTGGTGCGGCGGTTGGATGCAAGGAACTGGCCGATTATATTTTCCAGTCACGTCAAACTAAGCCTATTACTGCAATTGTGAACTACAGCGCCTATTCTGCGGCTTACTTTATCGCTTCGGCCTGCAGCAAAATTGTAGTCAGCCAGACCAGTGGAGTCGGCTCGATTGGAGTGATTATGGAACACCTGGATACTTCCAGGATGGAAGAGCAAATGGGGTTAACATTCACCACGATTTTTCGGGGAGATAACAAAAATAACGGTACACAACATGAGCCACTGAGTGAAGACGCTCGGGGAATGTTCCAGAGGATGATTGACGATATGTACGAGACGTTTATTACCTCTGTAGCGGAATACCGGAATCTTGCCCCTCAGACGGTGATTAACACGCAGGCCGGAATCTATTTCGGCGCTGATTCCATTTCTGCTGGTCTTGCCGATGAAGTTTCGGATCCTCAGTCTGCGATTAATGCCATTGCAGCAAAGTACAAACAACCTCAACGAACCACTTCCATAAAGTTGCAGGCCGCCGCGATGGACCTGCAAACCAGAATGTGACCCGGCGCTAACGCGTCATTACCAGAAAGCAGCCTGTTGGCTGCTTTTTTTATGCAAAAAAGAGAGAAAACTATGCCACAGATTGAAGAATTGCGTCGTGAACGTGCGGGTATTAATCAGAAGGTTCAGGTACTGGCGGCAGTAGAAACTGGTGGCGGTACGCTGACAGCGGAGCAGTTAACCGAATTTGCCAGCCTGCAGCAGCAGTTCACGGATATCAGCGCCAAGATTGAGCGTCTGGAAGCGGCTGAACGTGCTGCAGCGCTTGTCGCCAAACCGGTTAAAGCCACACAGCAGGCTCCTGGTATCAGCATTAAGGCAGAGCCAAAGCAATATACCGGCGCAGGCATGACCCGTCTGGTGATGTCGATTGCGGCAGCACAGGGTAACGTCCAGGGCGCTGCAAAATTTGCAGCTGAAGAACTGAATGACCAGTCTGTCTCGATGGCCATCAATACTGCCGCCGCGTCAGGTGGCGTTCTTATTCCACAAAACCTCCACAGCGAGGTGATCGAGCTGCTGCGCGATCGCACTATCGTTCGTAAGCTGGGCGCGCGCTCAATTCCGCTGCCGAACGGCAATATGGCGCTGCCGCGTCTGGCCGGTGGTGCGACGGCGAGCTACACCGGGGAAGGCAAGGATGCGAAAGTATCAGAAGCCCGCTTTGATGATGTGAAACTCACTGCGAAAACCATGATTGCGATGGTGCCAATCTCCAACCAGTTGATTGGTCGTGCTGGCTACAACGTGGAGCAGCTGGTCCTGCAGGATATTCTGACCGCGATTTCTGTTCGTGAAGATAAAGCCTTTATGCGCGATGACGGTACCGGTGATACGCCTGTCGGTATGAAAGCGCGGGCAACTGAGTGGAACCGCCTGCTGCCGTGGGAAGCTGCTGCAGAGGTTAATCTGCAGACGATTGATACCTATCTCGACAGCATCATCCTGATGGCTATGGACGGCAACAGCAACATGATCAGCTGCGGCTGGGGTATGTCGAACCGTACCTACATGAAACTGTTCGGTCTGCGCGACGGTAACGGTAACAAGGTCTACCCGGAAATGGCCCAGGGGATCCTGAAGGGATTTCAGATTCAGCGTACCAGCGCTATCCCGGCAAACCTCGGTGACGCAGGCAAAGAGTCGGAAATTTACTTCGCTGACTTTAATGATGTGGTTATCGGTGAAGACGGCAACATGAAGGTGTCGTTCTCGCAGGAAGCCTCCTACCAGGACGGGGATGGCAATCTGGTTTCCGCGTTCTCCCGTAACCAGTCGTTGATCCGCGTGGTGACGGAGCACGATATCGGCTTCCGTCATCCGGAAGGTCTTGTTCTCGGGACAAAAGTGCTGTTTTAACCGGTCCTGCACGCTGTGCGACCACGGTCGCACAGCGTAAAAGCACGTAATTCCCCAGGCCCGCAGCAGCGGGTTTTTTCTTTTCAGGAGCAAAACGATGACGACGAAAGCGGCAAAAGCAGCGGCAGCGGCGGCTGCAGCCGGTGATGTGAAAAAGCCGGATGAACTGACGCCGGAAAATACAGTGGACGGGGATGGCGGTCAGAATACTGCAGCGGGTTCAGGTGATACAGGTGTTGATCTGACCGGAAGTGAAACAAACGGGGCCACGGGCCAGACGGGAGCAGAAGTGGCGCGGAAAGCGGTTTTTTTCCTGGGACCCTATCATCGTTATTCACGCGGTGATACGGCCTGTTTTGATGCTGAGTACGCAGAGAAACTGGTTGAACGCCATATTGCGGTATGGCCAGAAGATGCGGAAAAGGTGCTGAGTCCCCGCAAGGGAGCCGATGACCATGATACTGACATTGGATGATGTGAAAACCCAGCTCCGTCTGGAGCCGGATTTCACGGAGCATGACGACATGCTCACTAAAATGGTGGCGGCAGCGCAGAAGAGTATTGAGCGTGACTACTACTGCAAACTGGTGGGAAGCGATGACGAACTGCAGGCGCTGCCGGAAGGGGTACGCGGTTTTGTGGCGGATGAAGATATCCAGCTGGCCATGCAGTATCTGGTCGGGGATGCGTATCTGAATGGTTTCACTGGTCAGTGGCTGGAGACGGCTGCGGTCCGGCACCTTCTTTTCCCGTTGCAGGAGAACACGGTATGAGCCTGAAGCCGGAAGAAATGACCTGCCGTCTTTCGATTGGGTATATGCAATCCGGCCGGGGGCCGCTGGGTGAACATCTGCCGGAACAACTGGTCGCGACCGGGAAAGCCTGGGCGAAGCGCGAGCTGGTATCGGGCAGAAAGGTCCGCACACTGGATCAACAGCAGGTTGTTGAAACGTGTCTTTTTACCACTCATCCGAACCTGAATATTGATATCGACTGGAAAATAACGACGTCTGACCGGGTTTATATCGTTCGTAACGTCGAACGTCTTGCGGACCGCATCATCATCACAGGGGAGGCAAACGCACGTCATGATCGAGCTGGCATTAAAGACAGCACTTGAACGCCTGACCGGGCTGGATGTTTATCCTCTGCTCCTGCCTGATGAGCTGCAGGAGGGGATTACTTACCAGTGTATTTCCGATCCGGAGCTGTACGCCGGACTGTTGCGCACAGGTCTGATTGCGGGCCGCTTCCAGATAGCGATTCATCTGCTTAATGACTACACCCACCTGTTACAGCTGGATAAGAAGATCAGCGCGGAATGGACCGCTATCGTGCATGGCCAGCTGGAGGGTTTTCCCGTGCAGAATGTGGTCCGGGGTGGAATACAGCAGAGTAAAACGGTACTGACCAGCGGCAATATTCAGTACCGGCTCGTGCGGGATTTTACCTTTCACTACCGGGACGCCTCACCATGATCACTATGGACGTAAAAGGGCTGGACGAGCTGGAGCGGCAGCTTACTGCGCTCGGTGAAAAGGTCGGCACGAAGGTGTTACGTGATGCAGGTCGTGAGGCGCTGAAAGTGGTGGAAGAAGACATGAAACAACATGCCGGCTTCAACGATGCGTCCTCTGCAGAGCATATGCGTGATTCCATCAAAATTCGTTCATCCACCCGGAAAGGTCGCGGAAATACGGTGGTCATCCTTCGGGTTGGCCCCAGCAAAAAGCATTACATGAAAGCGCTGGCCCAGGAGTTCGGTACGGTGAAACAGGTTGCCGATCCGTTCATCCGTCCGGCGCTGGATTACAACGTCCGGCAGGTTCTGCGCATTCTGACCGTAGAAATCCGCAATGGCATTCAGAACAGGTAGCAACCGCTGCCCACTATTTAAGAGAGAATCATTATGGCTGATGAAAATAACACGCCAAAATCATCCCCTGAGTACGCAATGCTTCCTGCCGGGACGGTGGTGAAGTTTGGGGAGGTTGGAGCCGCTGTAGCGGCGTTGAAACCGCTGATTAACTGCAAGGCGCTGGGCGCGACAGGTCAGACGGGAGGATTTGTCGACTGTACCACCCTGCTGGACAAGAGTAAGCAGTCGGTGTCAGACCTGCCCGAAGGGCCGGAGAAATCGCTGGGCTTCATTGACGACCCGGAAAACGAAGATTTCACTGCATTCCTCAATGCTGCGGAACAGCGTAAGACCGTTCAGTTTTATATTGAGCTGCCGAACAAACGAACGGCTTCAATGATCCTTGCGCTTTCAGGCTGGCAGATGAACGAAATCACAGCGCCTGCCAGTGAGGTTATCCAGATTACGGTGCAGGGTAAGCAAAATAACATTAAATGGGGGATTGCAGCCCCGGCGCCAGATGCCGGAGCGTAATCCGTTTCCCGTTACACACCGCCTCCGGGCGGTTTTTTTTCGTCTGAAAAACAGGATACACCATGTCTGAATTTAGCCTCTCCGCACTGAAAAATGCACTGCTCAAAACGAAATCCACGCCTACTGAAACTGAAATTTTAGGCACAAAGGTTTACCTGCGTCGGCTGACGGCGGCTGAGCTTATTGATCATGAAGATGCACTCATCGAGGCGCAGGCCTCTGGCAATGCCCGCATGGCGTCTGAGCTGAGCGTACAGATTGTTATCGACAGTCTGGTTCAACCTGACGGCTCGCCGATTAAAGCCAAAGACAAACCCACGGCGAAGGAGCTGCTGGCGGCACACGATAACGTTGTGCTTCTGGATGCCGTCGACAAAGTGAAAAAGCACGCCATCGGTAAGCTGGAAACCGCCGAAAAAAACTGAGTGACTCGCCCTGGCTGGAGCTGATTTTCTGGCTGGCCGACCGCTGGGGCGAGCCTGACCCGTCAAAAATTGCGGCGCTTCCGGCTGACACGCTTTTCCACTGGCGTGCTTTCTTCCTCAAACAGGGCATTTTCAAAAAGCCTTCGCCAGAAGGTTCTGACAATAACCCGCCCCCTGTTAAATCCACCACCGCCGCTGTGAATCCGAGTCTGGATGCGCAGTGTGCGGCAGTCATGAAGGTATTAATGTAATGGGTGACGTTGCCTCTCTTGCCGTTGGGCTGCATCTGAATGCAGCGAACTTTAAATCGCAGCTGATGAGCGCCTACGGCAGCGCTGAGAGTCAGTCACGCCAGTTTAACCGCAATGCCCGGGCTGATGCGAAAAAGACGGAGGATGCCTATAAGCGTGTTTCTGCTTCGGTATCAGGGCTGGCAGGCAGGCTGGCAGGTTTTGCCGGGGCGGGGTTATCGCTGGGCACCATTATCAGCACCACGCGGCAGTACAGCCAGTCGTTGTCGGATTTGCAGGCTATCACCGGTGCCACCAGTGCGCAGATGAAACTGTACGATCAGGCGGCGCAGGAAATGGGCCGCTCAACGGAATACAGCGCATCACAGGCCGCCGAGGCCATTAAACTGATGGCTTCGGCAAAGCCTGAACTGCTGAGTACCTCTGCGGGGCTGACAGCGGCGACCAAAAGCGCGTTAACGCTGGCCCAGGCGGCAGGGACGACGCTTCCGGATGCCACCCGAACGCTGGCCCTGTCATTAAACCAGTTTGGGGCGGGTGCCAGTGAAGCGGACCGGTATATCAACGTGCTGGCTGCTGGCGCGAAATTTGGCTCATCGGAGATAGCCGATACTGCTGCCGCGATTAAAAATGGCGGGGTGGCAGCGGCACAGGCTGGCGTGGGTTTTGAAACCCTCAATGCCGCCATACAGGTACTGGCAGAGCGCGAAGTGAAAGGTGGCGAAGCCGGGACCGCGCTGCGTAACGTGATCCTGAATCTGGAGAAGGGAACCGATAAGACCCTGAAGCCTTCTGTTGTCGGGCTGAGCCAGGCGCTGGAGAACCTGGCGGGAAAAAACCTGTCAACCAGGCAGGCCGTGAAGCTGTTCGGGGTGGAAAACCTCAGCGCGGCATCTATCCTGGTTCAGAACCGCGAGAAGGTGGAGTCGCTGACTGCCGCCCTGACCGGTACGCAGACCGCGCATGAGCAGGCCGAAATCAGGGTAAATAACCTGAACGGCGATCTTCTCAGCCTGACTTCTGCTTTTGAAGGTCTGATTATTAAGGTAGGACAGAGCGGAAACGGCCCGCTGCGCAGTGGTGTTCAGACCGTTACCGATGCCATTAATGGCCTGACGGATAATTTTAATACGGTCGCCAACGTTGCGCTGTATACACTGATTCCTGTTCTGGCGACAAAACTGACGGCAGGTATCAGGGGGAACATTGGTGCCTGGGTTGAGCA
Organism: Citrobacter sp. Cpo100; assembly: GCF_030332595.1. Lineage (NCBI taxonomy): Bacteria > Pseudomonadati > Pseudomonadota > Gammaproteobacteria > Enterobacterales > Enterobacteriaceae > Citrobacter > Citrobacter sp. Cpo100. The sequence continues at coordinate 70,421 of NZ_JAOWHM010000037.1, forward strand.
GCAGCAGGCAGTCAGAGCCAGCGCGATGGCGCAGGCCGATATGGCGCGAAAAACGCTGGAAAGTACCGCCGCCACGCTGGCACAGAATAACGCAGAATTCGGGCGTTATCGGGAAATGGAGAAAAGCGCCAGACAATTTGGCCTTAACGTGAGTTACCAGAGCGAGTTTAACCGCTTAATCCGCCAGGAAACCGAGCAGACACTGCTCTCTACCCAGGCAAAGAGCCAGCTGAATGCAGCCAATAAACAGCTTTCCGTTTCAGCCCGCGCAGCCTCTGCAGCGGTAGGTATGGCCAGAGGGGCGCTGGCACTGGTGGGCGGTCCTGTGGGCGCAGCGATGCTCGCCGGTTCGGCGTTGCTCTATTTCCATAATCAGGCGAAAAATGCCCGTCAGTCAGCGATTGACCTGAAAAATGCTGTTGTTGAAACGAATGAAGAGCTAAAAAAACTGTCGCTTAACCAGCTCAACGTGAAGCAGCTGGACATTGATGAACAGTTTGAGAATCAGGTTATTCAGCGAAATAAACTGATTAAAGAAATTCAGGATGCGGAAAGCCGTATTGATGGATTGAGTGGCTTTGATCCGTTCGGACAACTTAAAGGCGTACAGAACGATAAAACCCGCTACAAAGGGGATCTGGATGCCGTTGAGCAGGGGTTAAAACTCCTCAAAGAACGGCAAAAAATTGTCAAAGAGGCTATAGAACAGGCTAAATCAGGGAAAACCGATACCACGCCTAAGCCGGATAAACCTGGGAATGAAACAGGCAGCGATAAACCCGATACCCCCTGGACCGGGGAAGGCGGGGATACGGGTAAGGGGCAAAAGGCGAAGGTTAACCAGTATGAGCAACTACGGCGTGAAATCGAAGCGGCGCATGCTTCCAGTCTCGGACGAATCAACCTGCAGGAGCAGGAAAGCGCTAGGAAACTCCTTGAAGCCGCCCGCGCTGACGGAGCCAGCGAGGCCGATATTCAGAAGACTTTGCTGCTGAATGCTGAAAACTATCAGAAACAGCGCCTCGAACTGGCAGAACAGTATGCGCCAGCCAGAGCAACTCTTACGAAAGAGCGTGAAGCGAGCCAGGAGCTGAAGTCTCTTTTTGATGGACGTTTTCTGGATGAAAAGGAATACCAGACGGCGAGAATCACGCTGGCACAAAGTACGGCCCGCGAACTGTTACAGGCACAGGCAGCGGCAATGTCTGCCCCTCTGATTGATATCGCCGGGACGGTTGATCCGCTGTCAGAACTGCGCAATCAACTGGCCGAGCGTCAGTCACTGCTGCAGGCGTTTTACCAGAACGATGCGATCAACAAAGAACAGTACGAGCTGCTGAAGCAAAAGGCGGATAAAGATTCCGCTGATGCGCAGTACCAGACGGCGGTCGAGCTGTATAAGTCGCAGGGGAATCTGAACAGTCTCGCCATCGGTCTGATGGAAACCACCCAGGAGCGAATCTCCAACATGCTGACCGGCATGCTGAACGGTACACAGACACTCCGGGACGGGATGGTTGGGTTATTTTCCTCCCTGACACAGTCGGTAATTAAAAACCTTGTCGATATGGCAGCGCAGGCGCTGATCACCAACACCATCCTGAAATCCATCATGGGTATTGGCGGCAGTCTTTTTGGCGGTGCAGTCACCGCAAGTACCGGCACGGCCATCAGCAGTTTTGGCAGCAGTTTTAGTTTTAATGCGAAGGGCGGTGTTTATGACTCACCTTCATTAAGTGCCTACAGTAACGGCATCTATGACAGCCCGACCCTGTTTGCTTTTGCAAAGGGGGCAGGCGTGTTTGGTGAAGCTGGCCCGGAAGCCATTATGCCTCTGGGGAAAACGACTGACGGTACGCTGGGTGTCAGGGCGCTGGGTGACCCGGGTTTCTCTGGTGGTGATATGAATGGGGGGATTGCTTATTCACCTGTGTATCACATTGCCATTCAGAATGACGGGCAAAACGGGGAGATAGGGCCGCAGGCATCGCAGATGCTGGTCAAAATGATCGACGCGCGTGTCATGAGTATCCTGAGAACTCAGGGACGTGATGGCGGCATGCTGGCGGGAGGATAAGTGAAAACCTTTCATTGGGCACCCAGGGAGGGGATGCAGTCTTCTGTTTCCCCTTCGGTGACAACCATAAAATTTGGGGATGGCTATGAGCAACGTCGCCCGACCGGACTCAACCATCGGTTAATTAACTTCCAGCCTGTTTTCCGTATAACGTCGGACAATTCCCGCACCGCACTTGAAGCGTTTCTGGCCGAGCACGGGGGATATAAAGCCTTTCTGTGGCGACCACCAAAATACAACCGCACGATTAAAGTTGTCTGCCGGGAGTGGTCTGTTACGGACAACGTCACGTATTCCGATTTCAGCTGTAAATTTGAGCAGGTCATTGCTTAAGGATCCTTATGCAAGATATTCCTCACAACACCCTCAACGAAACCACGAAAACCGAACAGTCGGCCCGCATTGATTTGTGGGAAATCGACCTGACGGCCTTTGGTGGCCAGCGTTACTATTTTTCAAATGAAGCAAACGAGAAAGGCAAGCCGGTCACCTGGCAGGGGCGGAAGTATGACGTTTACCCGATACAGGGAACCGGATTCGACCTGGTAGGGAAAGGAACATCCGCCCGCCCGACGCTGGCGGTGTCGAACCTGTTTGGCATGGTTACGGGACTTGCGGCAGATATGCAGAGCCTCGTCGGGGCCACGGTGGTAAGGCATGTTGTGTACGCCCGTTTTCTCGATGCGGTGAACTTTACAGGCGGCAACCAAGAGGCCGATCCGGAACAGGAAGTGGTCAGCCGCTGGGTGATTGAACAACTGTCAGAGCTGAAAGCCACCACGGCGACCTTTGTGCTGGCCACGCCGACCGAAACGGACGGCAGCGTGTTTCCGACGCGGATCATGCTGGCTGATGTCTGCAACTGGACCTACCGTTCTGAGGAGTGTGGGTATGCCGGGCCGCCTGTGGCGGATGAATTTGACAAGCCCACGGCAGACCCGGCAAAAGATGCCTGCAGTAAATGCCGTACCGGCTGCGAGCTGCGTGATAACCTGCCGCGCATCGGCTGCTTCCTCTCTATTAACCGTCTTTCCTGATGGATACACCCATGAACAAAACTATCCTGGCGCATGCCGCTGCGTGTGCGCCGGCTGAATCGTGCGGCTATGTGGTGAAGACGCCTGCCGGGGAGCGGTATTTTCCCTGCCAGAATCTTTCCGCTGAACCGACAATGTATTTCCGAATGGATCCGGCAGATTACCTTCAGGCGCAGGCGGTGGGAGATGTGGTGGCCCTGGTACACAGCCATCCCGATGGCCTGCCGTTTCTCAGCGATATTGATCGCCGCCTGCAGGTTCAGAGTGGCCTGCCGTGGTGGCTGGTCTGCGATGACCGGATATACAAATTTCGTTGCATGCCGTTCCTCACCGGGCGGGCATTTGAGCATGGCGTGACGGACTGTTACACCCTGTTCCGCGATGCGTACCATCTGGCCGGTATTGAGATGCCGGATTTTGCGCGGAAGGAGGACTGGTGGACGCAGGGGGATAATCTGTATCTGGATAATCTGGAGGCGACCGGCTTTTACCGGGTGAATGCCGCAGAGGCACAGCCCGGAGACATTCTGATTTGTTGTTTTGGTTCATCGGTTGCCAATCATGCTGCGATTTACTGCGGCGATGGCGAGCTGCTGCACCATATTCCTGATCAGCTCAGTAAACGCGAGAGGTATACCGACAAATGGCATCGCCGCACACACTCGATATGGCGACACCGGGCATGGCACGAGTCTGCCTTCACGGGGATTTACAACGATTTGGCCGCCGCTTCAGCCTCAGTATAAAAACGGGGGCCGAGGCCATTTACGCGCTGGCCATGCAGGTTCCGGGCTTCCGGCAGAAAATGAATGATGGCTGGTATCAGATACGCATTGCAGGCCTGGATGTGAATGAAACCAGCCTGTCAGCCCGTCTGCACGAGCCGCTGCCGGACGGGGCCATTATTCATATTGTCCCACGCATGGCTGGGGCTAAATCCGGTGGTCTGTTCCAGGTGGTGCTGGGAGCAGTGGCAATAGCCGCGTCCTTTTTTACAGCAGGGGCTTCACTGGCAGCCTGGGGAGCAGCGTTATCTGCCGGTGCTATTTCGGCATCCTCGGTTCTGTTTTCTATGGGGGCGGCCATGATGCTGGGTGGTGTGGCGCAGATGCTGACGCCGCAGGCAAAAATCCCCTCGTCCCGGCAGACCGATAACGGCAAACAGAACACCTGGTTTTCTTCACTGGACAACATGATGGCGCAGGGTAATGCCCTGCCGGTGTTATACGGTGAAATGCTGGTCGGATCCCGCACGATCTCCCAGGAAATCAGCACACGGGATGAAGGTGGCGGGGGGCAGGTGGTGATCATCGGTCGCTGACTTACTGCAGCATATTTGTATTTACACAGAACCGCCTCCGGGCGGTTCTGTCGTTTCAGAGGGAACAGATTATGGGTAAGGGTGGTGGCAGCAGTAAAACACCGCATGAGGCTCCTGACGACCTGAAATCCAGTCAGATGCTGACGGTAGTTGATGCCATCTGCGAGGGGCCGATTGAAGGTCCTGTGGACGGGCTGAAGAGTGTCAGAATTAACAAAACGCCGGTCCTCGACAGCGACGGTAACGCGATGGTTCATGGTGTCACCGTGGTTTACCGCGTGGGGGAGGATGAGCAAACCGCGATGGAGGGATTCGAAGACTCCGGGGCGGAAACCCTGCTGGGTGTGGAGGTGAAGAAGTCAGAGCCGGTAACCCGCACGATTACCACTAAAACGCTGGACCGTCTGCGCTTTACCTTTGGTGTGCAGTCGCTGGTCAGTACCAGTACCAAAGGCGATCGCAACCCGGCCAGCGTACAGATGCAGATCCAGTTTCGCCGGGAAGGTAAGTGGCAGGTGGAACGGAATATCACCATTACAGGTAAAACGACCACGCAGTTTCTGGCATCTGTGGTGATTGATGATTTACCGCTCCGACCGTTTGAAGTCCGCATGCTACGCCTCACTGATGACAGTACGACAGACCTGCTGCAGAACAAAACGGTGTGGTCGGGCTATACCGAAATTATCGATGTGAAACAACGTTACCCGAATACCGCTGTTATCGGCGTAAAAGTGGACGCGGAGCAGTTTGGCAGCCAGCAGGTTACGCGAAACTATCTCCTGCGCGGGCGTATTGTGCCGGTGCCGTCAAATTACGACCCGTTAACGCGGACTTATACGGGACTCTGGGACGGGACGTTTAAACCCGCCTGGACAGATAATCCGGCCTGGTGTGTGCTGGATATACTGACTCACCCGCGCTATGGCATGGGAAGCCGCATTGGTGTTGCCGATGTGGACAAGTGGGCGCTGTATGCCATTGCACAGTACTGCGATCAGCCTGTCCCTGACGGTTTTGGCAGGACTGAGCCGCGTATCACCTGCAATGCGTATCTGACGGAGCAGCGTAAAGCGTGGGACGTGCTGGGGGACTTTTGTTCCCTGATGCGCTGCATGCCGGTCTGGAACGGCAGCGCCCTGACGTTTGTACAGGACCGGCCCGCCGATAAAGTCTGGACCTATACACAAAGTAATGTGGTCATGCCCGCTGACGGTGCGCCGTTCATCCACAGCTTCAGCGCACTGAAAGAGCGCCATAATGCCGCCGAGGTCCGTTACACCGACCCGAATAACGGCTGGGAAACGTCCACCGAACTGGTGGAAAACGACGCTGCCATCCGGCGCTACGGTCGCAACGTTCTGAAGATGGATGCATTCGCCTGTACCAGCCGTGGGCAGGCGCACCGCGCCGGACTGTGGGCCATCACCACCGAATTGCTGGAAACGCAGACGGTGGATTTTTCCGTAGGGGCTGAGGGATTACGCCACGTTCCCGGCGATATCATTGAGGTCTGCGACAGTGATTATGCCGGTGTGACCGTGGGCGGACGCGTCCTGTCGGTCGACAGCCTTACGCGCACGCTCACGCTGGACCGTGAGGTGGAGATACCGGCAGGCGGCAATGTGGTGCTGAACCTGGTGGGCAGCGATGGCCAGCCTGTTACCGTGGCAGTTACCGCACATCCGGCTCCGGACCGCGTGACCGTCAGCCAGTTACCCGATGGCGTGGCGGCGTACAGCGTGTGGGGACTGAAACTGCCGGACCTGCGCCAGCGCCTGTTTCGCTGTGTGGCCATACGGGAAAACGATGATGGCACGTATGCCATTACCGCCGTGCAGCATGTTCCGGAGAAAGAAGTCATCGTGGATAACGGGGCGACGTTTGATCCGTTACCGGACACCGGTATCACGAATACGCCGCCTGCCGTGCAGCACCTGACCATAGAGATTCTGGCAGAGGAGGGACAGTATCAGGCGCGGGCACGATGGGATACCCCGCGTGTGGTGAAGGGGGTGAGTTTTTCCCTGCGTCTGACGGTGAAAGCGGAAGATAACAGCGACCGCCTGGCCAGCAGCCTGACCCTGAGCGAAACGGAGCATACTTTCCGTAACCTGACGCCGGGGCGCTACACCCTGACGGTGCGGGCGGTGAACAGCCAGGGCCAGCAGGGCGATCCGGGCAGCACGGATTTCAGCATCGCTGCGCCGGCAGTACCGTCTTATGTTGAGCTGACTCCCGGCTATTTTCAGATAACCGCCACCCCGCGCCAGGCGGTATATGACCCCACGGTGCAGTATGAATTCTGGTTTACAGATACGCAGATTGCCGATACCCGCCAGGTGGAAACCGATGCGCGTTATCTCGGCACCGCGCTGTACTGGATTGCAGCAAACGCGAATATAAAACCCGGCAAGGATTATTACTTCTATATCCGGGCCGTGAACCAGGTCGGGAAATCGGCGTTCGTGGAGGCTAAAGGGCAGGCCAGCAACGATGCGGCGGGTTACCTGGATTTCTTCAAAGGGGAAATCACCGAAAGCCATCTGGGGAAAGAGCTGCTGGAGAAGGTGGAGCTGACGGAGGACAACGCCAGCCGGCTGGATGAGTTTTCGAAAGAATGGCAAGACGCGAACGGAAAATGGAATGCCATGTGGGGCGTGAAGATAGAGCAGACCGAAGACGGGAAGCACTATGTGGCTGGTCTTGGGCTGAGCATGGAAGACACGGAAGAAGGGAAGATAAGCCAGTTCCTGGTGGCGGCGGACCGTATCGCGTTTATCAACCCGGCAAATGGCAATGAAACACCCGCCTTCGTGATGCAGGGTGACCAGATATTTATGAATGAGGTATTCCTTAAATATCTGACGGCCCCGAACATCACCAGTGGCGGGAACCCGCCGACCTTTATGCTGACGCCTGACGGCAGACTGACTGCCCGTAATGCGGATATCAGCGGTAATATCAGCGCGAATTCCGGCACCCTCAATAATGTGACGATTGAGGAAAACTGCACTATAAAGGGGACGCTCCGGGCCGAGCGTATCCTGGGAGATATTGTTAAGGCTACTGGTAAGGAATTTCCTTACTTCGTTGTTCCCAATACTGGTGAAAAACGGTACGCCAACGGGACGCTGACAGTCGTGATTGAAGATGACCAGTCTTTTGACCGACAGGTTTCCATTCCTGCGATTACCTTTCAGGGGGCAGCGTATGACAGCCAGACCAGTAATGACTTATGGGATGCCTGTACGCTGACTGTCAGGAAAAACGGGGTGGAGATATACAACCAGACAAGCAGAGGTGTACCGGCCGTTTTTACGCGGACACTGGATATGCCTGCCGGGAGCGGACGGATGACGCTGAGTTTCAGCGTCAATACACACGGTAACAGCAGCGGCTGGCCATATTCCCGAATCAGTGACCTGCTGGTTATTGTGACGAAAAAGTCATCAGCCGGGATAACAATCAGTTAATGACAGAAACCGCCTTCGGGCGGTTTTTTTATGGAGGAATTATGGCAGTACTTATCTCTGGAGTGCTCAGAGACGGGGCCGGCAAACCGGTTCAGAGCTGCACTATTCAGCTGAGCGCTAAGAAAACCAGCTCGACCGTTGTTGTTGAGGTGACTTCATACTCTATTACAGGAGCGGACGGTCACTACAGCATTGAGGCTGAGCCGGGTTATTACAGTGTGTCACTGTTGCGGGAAGGTTTTCCTCCCTCAGTGGCCGGCGATATTTATGTGGCCCCGACCGATGCGCCGGATACCCTGAATGCGTTTCTCGATGCGCCAAAGGATGTAGACCTGCGTCCGGAGGTGATGAAACGTTTTGAGGAAATGGTAAACCGCGTAGTGGATTTGAGAGGTGCAACAGAGAAGGATCGGGAACGAGCCGAACAGGCCGCACAGTCAGCGGAGCAGAGTAAAGACGCGACAGCGTTGTCTGCAACGGCTGCGGCAGAGTCACAGCGCCAGGCGACACTCTCTGCGGGTGCTGCTGATGATTCTGCCCGGTCTGCTGCAGATAATGCCCTACAGACCGCGCAGAACGTTCTGGCCAGCAGTGCAGATGCGTACAGTGCGGCAAAGTCGGCACAGACAGCGACGGAACAGGCCGGAAAGGCAAAGATCGCCGCTGATGCGGCACAGAAAGCGCAGCAGGAGGCAGGTACTTCGGCACAGTCTGCAGCGGGAAGTGCCAAAAGTGCCGCCTCGTCAGCACAAACAGCGGGTGAGCACGCAGGCAATGCAACTGCATCTGAAACCTCAGCGCGTGAAAGCGCCTTCACGGCTACACAGGCTGCAAAACAGGGTAATAACAGCGCAGCAGCTGCAGCACTAAGTGAACAGCATGCCAGGGAATCCAGCGACAAGGCCGCTAAATCAGAGACTGCGGCATCAGCCAGTGCAGAATCGGCATCTTCAAGTGGAGCATCAGCCCTGCAGTCAGCCAAAACGGCTGAGAACCATAAAAATGAAGCCGCTGAGAGCGCCAGCAGCGCAGAACAGGCCAGAGATGAGGCCCTGACGCTGCGCGATGAAGCTCAGGAAGACGCCCTGAATGCCCGGAACAGCGCACAGGCTGCTGCAGCCAGTGAGAAAGAAAGTGGACAGGCAAGGGATGAAGCACAGCTCCTTGCTGAACAGGCCAGAAGTGCAGCCTCAAAAGCTGCCGCTGATACCATTAAAGAGATACAGGAAAGTGAAGACCTCAGTGGTCCGCCAGGTCCGCAGGGGCCAGCAGGTGCAAAAGGTGAAAAGGGGGACAAGGGAGACACAGGGTTAACGGGGGCAACAGGACCAACTGGCCCTGTAGGTCCGCAGGGGCCGGCAGGTGCAAAAGGTGAAAAGGGTGACAAGGGTGATATCGGATTAACGGGGGCAACAGGACCAATTGGCCCTGTAGGTCCGCAGGGACCGGCAGGTGTAAAAGGGGATAAGGGAGATAAAGGGGATGCCGGGTTAACTGGACCACAGGGACCTGCAGGCGAAAAGGGAGCAACAGGCGCTACGGGACCGCAAGGGCCTCAGGGACCCGCAGGCTCACCAGCGGGTGCTCTTCATGCTGTAGGTACGTTTGCGCTGGCATATATGCCTGCGCCTGGAGGGAGAGGTACTAATCCAGGTACAAGTTATTCGGGGGGAAGTTTAATAGCGTGTGGAATTATCAGCAACAGCGACGCAAAAGCGTCGTTTTGTATTACGGGTAGTGCTGGCAAATATACTTTGCCGGGAACATGGCGTTCGTGTGGAATTGCATCCAGTTCTTCTGAAGGTCTGGCTGGGACGAATTTGGGTTACTATGCAGGCATTTTTCAGCGAATTTCATAAAAGGAGATTGTATGAACATTGAGGACATTCAGGCTCCTGAGTGGGCGAATAAAGAACATACAGCCATTAACTGCAGGGTTAAATTTGCAGAGTTTGATGAGTTTCTGCCGTTCACTGCATGTCCGAATGATTTTGAGGAGCATGGACGCCGTATCTACAGCGAGCTTGAATCAGGAAAGTATGGACATGTCGCCCCTTACATTGTGACTGACAGGATGGTGGAAGATTTACGAAATCAGAAACTGACTGAAATCAGCAACTGGCGGGACGTTCAGGAAAACGCCAACATTATTTTTGAATTTGGTGGCCAGCGGTGGGATGGGGGCAAAGCATCGCAGGAGCGTCTTGCGCCCGTGGTTATGGTTGGTAGTACAGGAAAGTTACCGGAAGGATTCTTCTGGACGGATGCGGATAACCACGATGTTCCCGTAAATTTTTCGTTCCTGCAACAGCTGGAGGCAGCGATGGTGCAGGCAATGGTAATGCACGGCTTCAGAATTCACGAACGGCAGCGACAGATGAAAGAAGATGTGACACAGCTGACAGATATGAGCGCCATAATTGCTTACCAGCCAGGATGGCCGGAGGAGGCATAATGAGTCGCTTTACCACGCTAGCGATACTGGAAATGCTGGTTCACTACCGATGGCGCGTATACGCGCCATTTTCGTTAATTTGTATAGAGAAAGGCCTCTGCATTTGCAGGGGCCTTAATTTGTGGCCTGTCCATGCCCCGCTAATCGGGATACGGGCAGACAGAACGAGCACAAAGCGGCTGGCAAACTGGCGAACGTTCGATAGTGCGGGTATTGAATGATTACCAGATTTCTACTGTTCACCCCAAACGGAGGATTTTAGCTATGGGGTTCCCTTCAACTGCCAGTGATTACATTGAAACGAGGATCTCACTCGATCAGCAGCTTATCAACCAGCAACGACTTACTTCATGCGGGTATCACGTTCACATTTCAGGGAAGGGATACTCCAGGGGCGCTGCTTGTGGTAGAGGCATCACTTACTGCCTGCAATTAGTCACTGCTGATATGTGCAATCGACGGGGAAGCGATATCGGAATCACCCTCAACCCCACCTGATTAATCTGGAGAGCGGGCGAAAGGAGGCGCTGCCAGTAGATGATGACGGATACGGTTCTGCACCCGCTATATTCTGGGTGATTACATACATCATCAATGATGCTAGGAATGCAGAGTTTGATGATTGCCCGGCCATGTGAGCACATTATTGCTAAGTGAAGTATGAAGTGGGGTTACGTGGTTGAGGCTAATTATCATTTCTGTCTGGATTGTTAGACAAACCAATCCCTACTTTTACCGCAGCGAACAACATGATGCACAGAGTGGTAATCGCGGCAAATACCAATAAGAGACTAGTAATCATAGAGCTTCTTAATGTCAGATGAATTCATTGTCAGACAACTGTATAGGGAAAAGGTTCCTGGCAATTATCTTGCTTGCTATTCAAGAGGATATTACAACCCGATAGAACGTAGTTGGCTGGTAATCTGTCGATAGTTTCACCCCAATAATCCCCCTGAGTTTCCCCGTACAGAAAACAGGCATAAAAAACCAGCCGTAAAATCTGGTTCTTAAAGGAGTTTTGGTCGGCACGAGAGGGTTTGAGCCTCCGCCCCCCGACACCCCATGACGGTGGCTACTGTTTTTAGGATTGCTATGTGCTAAAAGCGGAAATAAATAACAATTGTTCGATAATCACTTTTAGTGATCAGAAGCATCAAATTTCCTGTAAAAAATCCCCTGCTGCAATATGCAGGGGCTTATATATGATGCCGGGTGCCTCCCGGTAAGTCTTTGGGTAACCTCCCATGACTCGCTGCTTCAGTCGTGCATGATGAACATTCCAGCATAGAAGTCATCAGGTTAATTAGCCCTGCCGCTCAGGAGGATTCATCATAAAAGGCAAGATAGCATAAAGAGGGTGAGAGAGATATCGGAATTTAATCAGATAACAAAGAATATTTCTCTCATGTCAGTGTAGGTATTAAAATGTTGAACATGAAAAAAAACCTGCTGTTAGCAGGCCGTAAGTATTTTTAACTCATTTTTTGTTCGCTTCTGATAAATATGGTAAGAATGCAATCAAACGTGAAGCAGAGAGCATAAAAAAAAGCTATAAATATTTTCTTGCCGCATCAAGTATCTCCTGTGACGTTAACTCCCTGTCAGAAGCTACGTAAACAATACCATGAACACCAGTTAAGGAAAGAAAGCCTGCAAACATAATCCGAAGATGCGTTTCTTCACCGTTCGGATATTCCTGCCTGATAGAGGATATACCTTCCAGAACAGTCATGACTTTACAGGATTCAGCATTAAAGAAAACAAGGACTTTTATCATATTTCACTACCCTGTTCTCTCGTGGATGTAAACAGTCAGATGCCATAAGGTAAAAGCAAATACGTGGTGCTTTCGGAGGCAGCCTCGCTTCTTACGCACTTTATTATTTAACAAGCAGTTAGCTTCTGCTTTCAGACTTTTATGCAGCAGTCCTGCACTTCATCACATCGGTCAGCACACTCATAATTGCGAAAAAATATGCTGACCTGATATTAAGAATAAACGACTTTTATCTGATTTAAGTTATGGAATTGTCTACTCAGGAATAATTCTTCATCGTTATTGCCGATCCACAAAGATTTATTTATCGCAAAGTATTACGTTTGCAGCAGCAGGACCTTTGTCACCACTGTGAATGGCGAATTCAACTTTCTGTCCTTCAAATAAGGTCTTAAAGTTGTCGCCGTTAAGCGCAGAAAAATGAACAGAGATGTCTTTACTACCATCAAGAGGAGAGATGAAGCCAAACCCTTTGTCTTCGTTAAACCATTTTACCAAACCTTTAATTCTTATGGTCATACCAACTCCTGCCACACATGATTGTATTGATAGTAAACGTATAGTATTAAACGTATGGACTCAAAAGGGGGGGGATATCTGCGATAACACCTGGTAATCAGGACTACACGGAAAATGTTTAACGTTCGTCTGTACATTGAACTGATGGGATTCATTAAGGCACGGTAATTAATAATAAGCAAATTATATTTTAGCCATCCAGAGAATCTGCAAGAGAAATTAAACTGGCAAAGGCCTCAACCTCCCTTCAGGGTGCCTGTGGTTGCGAATATCTACCTCTCCTGAATTTCAGTGCCTCAAAATAAATAGATTAAAATTTAACCACATGTGATACGGTGAAGCTCGTTCATTGAAAGGTTAATGGTTATGTCTATTATCAATTACGCAATGAAACTCTTCACCAGTGCGTCTACCGCCACTGCCGTCTGCCCTGTTTGTGGCTTAAAATCGGCTCAACTTCTGTCAAAAATCCGGCGCAATCAGGCCATGCTTTGCCCTGGATGTAAGGCTCTGTTTATCTCCCGACGCTAGCTCGGCCAAAAAACGCAGACAAAACTCATATTCTATACTTAAGTCAAATCCCGGCAGCTGTTAAATCCCTGATGCCTTACGCCCATCCTGAGAGAACGTTTCTGAACTGATTTTGCAACTGCTCCTGCATGCTAACTCTGTATCAGAGCAATGCTATGAAAATGAACCCCAGGGCGTGGTTTAACCGCTCCCATATTCCGATGAATGCTACCGAAAGCGTAACGTTTTCGGCGAACGATCCTGCCGGTGAAAGCACTCTGCAGTCAGAACTCTTTTCGACCGCCCAGATGGAACGCTACGGTCAGAAGCTCGCCCGGACCCATAAATTATCGCCGGATAAACATCCTTATTATCTTCTAAAAAGACTCGGCGAGAATGAGGCTATCATCACCCAAAGCTGTTATGAGCTTAACGCGGGTAAAAAGACCAGCATCATGCCTGCCGGGGAGTGGTTGCTGGACAATTATTATCTTATTGAGGAACAAATCCGCACGGTCCGCCAGCACTTGCCGAAAAGCTTTGGTAAAGGTCTCCCGTCGCTGATGTCGCCGCTGAATTGCCCACGAATTTACAATATTGCATCAGAGGCCATTGCTCACGGTGACGGGCGCTGGGATGTCGCCAGCCTGACCAGCTATCTCACCGCCTATCAACAGGTGACCCCGCTGACATTAGGTGAAGTCTGGGCGTTACCGGGAATGCTGCGCCTGGCGCTGATTGAAAATCTTCGTCGTATCAGTATCGAAGTGATCAAAGCGCAGCAGGACAGAACGCTGGCTGATATGTGGATAACAAAGATTTTCGGATGTGCAGAGAATGCCCCTGGCGATTTAATCATGGTGGTTGCCGATATGGCACGCTCCCGACCTACGTTAACCAGTGCGTTTGTCGCAGAGCTGGTGCGGCGCCTGCAGGGGCATGGCAATGCGTTGTCGTTACCCCTGACCTGGGTTGATCAGTGCCTTCGGGAACAGGGGATCACAACCGACGTTCTCATACATAATTTCAATCAACAGCTTGCCGCCAGCCAGCTATCTGTCAGTAACAGCATCGCGGGTCTGCGATTACTGAGTGAAACGGATTGGGCTGATTTCGCCGAAACGATAAGTGTCGTCGAACAGGCATTACGCAATGATCCTGCCGGTATCTATCCTCGGATGCACTTCAATACCCGGGATCATTACCGGCACGTTGTTGAGGTCCTGGCCAGGGACAGTGGTCTCAGCGAGCCTGAAGTTGCTGACAGGGTGCTGACGCTTTCAGGGAACAGTGCTCCCGATACACTGGAACATCATGTTGGTTATTATCTCGCAGGTGAAGGTCGGCAGGCGCTGGAAATTCATCTGTTAGCAGACACCTCAAGGCTCATGCGCTTGCGGCACAGTTTCAACAGAATAACCCTGCTGTCATGGCTTGGAAGCCTGGCGTTGTTGACAATCGCAACGACCGCAACGATTTTGCACGAAACAGCCATGCAGGGTGCAGACTGGCTGTTGATCGCGGTGATATTCCCTCTGATTATCGCTGTAACTCAGTTAATGAGCGATTTACTCAGTGACGCAACCACCCGTTTTCGCGTTCCTCGCCCCTTGCCGCGGATGGATTTCTCAACCGGCATTCCCCCTGACAGCGCCACTCTGTTAGTCATCCCCTGCATGCTGACCAGCCACGAAAGTTTCAGCCAGCTCCTCACCAGTCTTGAAGTCTGCTGGCTGGGGAATGAAAACGAAAATCTCAGGTTTGCGCTGCTCACTGATTTCGCTGATTCTGCAAATGAACCCTCGCCGGAAAGCCAGATGCTGCTCAGACAGGCGATCGCCGATACGCAGGCGCTTAATCGCCGCTATCCCTCCAGCCGCCCACGTTTTTATCTGCTACACCGCCAGCCTGAATGGAACCCCGCGGAAGGAACGTGGATGGGCTATGAACGCAAGCGGGGAAAACTGGCGTTACTGAATAGTTGGTTGCGCCATCCGGGGACACAATTCGTCAGCGTTGCAGACATGCCTGCTAACCTTTTACCGGGCCACATTAAATACGTCATTACCCTGGACAGTGATACGGTGTTGCCGCGCGATACGGCGCACAAACTGGTCGCGACGATGGCGCATCCGCTGAATACGCCAGAGTATGATCCGGTACGCCAGAGGGTTGTCAAAGGATTTGGCATTTTACAACCCGGCCTTGCGGAGGAGATACCACGCAACGGTCAGGGACGTTACGCCGCCATGCGCAGCAGCATACCGGGCAATAATCCCTATTCGATGATGTCTTCGGATATCTATCAGGATCTTTTTGGGGAAGGATCGTTCGTGGGCAAAGGGATTTACGATGTTGACATTTTTATGCAAGCCACTGCCAACACCTGCCCGGAAAACCTAGTTCTCAGCCATGATCTACTCGAAGGATGCTATGCACGTTCGGGTCTGCTGAGTGAGGTGTTACTCTATGAACAGTACCCGAATAATTATCTGTCGGATGTTGCACGCCGTTCACGCTGGATCAGGGGTGACTGGCAACTGCTTAACTGGCTGAAACCACGTGTCAGAAGAGCCGATGGAACCCGGACCAGGAATCCGCTGACCGCGCTTTCTTACTGGAAATTACTCGATAATCTGCGTCGCAGTCTGGTCGCCCCTTCATTACTGGTATTGCTGTTCTTCACCCTGCTAGGGGTACCTAATCCGGTTTACTGGCTGGGCGTATTGTCGCTGATATGGCTGTTGCCAACCATCCTCTGCATCACCCATGACCTGCTGCATAAACCTCTGCGTCGCCGCCTGAAGCCGCATCTGTTACTGGTAGGGGCGGGCGCGCTGAAGCGTTTGTCAGGTATCGGCCTTAATTTTGCGATACTGCCGCACGAAGCCGGATATTCGCTAAAAGCGATCGCCGTGACGTTATGGCGATTGGGGATCAGCAGGCGTCACCTCAGCCAGTGGTTCAGCCACAGCCTGGACAGCAATCAGGCCGGACCCACTGTCGCGCGTTTTTATCAGGCGATGTGGCTGAATGTTGCATGTGGTGTGATGCTGATAATACTGACCGGACAATTTGCTCCACAACTACTGGGGATTGCGTTGCCGATCGGTTTGTTATGGTGTGTGGCACCGCTGCTGATGAGCTGGCTGAGTCGCCAGCCTGCGCGTAAGGTGTTTTCGCCCAATCCGGAACAAAAACAGCTGTTGCGCCAGACAAGCCGTGAAATCTGGGCGTTTTTTGAAACCTTTGCCACAGAAAAAGAGAACTGGCTTCCGCCTGATAACTACCAGGAAATACCGCAGCCGACGGTGGCCCATCGAACTTCTCCTACCAATATTGGCCTTTCCCTCATGGCTAACCTGACGGCATGGGACTTTGGCTACCTGCCTGGCGGGGAAGCGCTACGGCGCGTGTCGCTCACGCTCGACACAATGGATAAAATGGAGCACTACCGGGGCCATCTCTACAACTGGTATGACACTCGTACGCTGGCCCCCCTCAGCCCACGCTATATCTCAAGCGTCGACAGCGGCAACATGGCAGGGCATTTGTTGACACTGCGTGCAGGGCTGTCCGCCATGCGTCATCAGCCAGTTTTAAACCGCCAACAGATACTGGCAGGACTGAACGATACGCTGGATATTCTGGAAAAACAGTGGGGTCAGAACCCGCCTGACAGCTTGCGGTTGCTGCGAAAACACTGCCTGAGCGCGGTGTCGCTCTCTCCGCAGACATTTTTCAGCGAGCTGAAAAATATGCGCACCCAGTGCAATCACCTGAACACGCTATGCCATCAGGGATCTCCTCTTCAGATGCGTTGGGCAGGACATCTGGAGCATCAACTGGTTCAGCTTTGCCATGAGTGGTCGCTGCTGCTTGGCTGGTTACCCGCATCCTGGAACGAACAGACGCTGCCGACTTTGTGCGAGCTTGCCCGCGCAACATTTACTGGTGCAGGAACCCCCCCGGCGTCAGCGACGGAGCAGGCCCGGATGCGACTCAATATTATCACTGAACTTGAACAACGGTTGGATGAGCATGCTCGGATGGATTTCGCCTTTCTGTACAGCGAAGCAACCAGTCTGCTCAGTGTTGGCTATAACTGTGACACGAATATGCTTGACAAGAGCCACTACGATCTTCTGCCGTCTGAAATCCGCCTTACCAGCTTTCTTGCTATTGCCACTAATCAGCTACCTCTTAAAAGCTGGTACGCGCTGGGGCGACTGTTCACCACCATTGACAATGAAACAGCCCTGATGTCATGGAGCGGGTCAATGTTTGAATACCTGATGCCGAATCTGGTAATGCCCACCTGGCCTGGCAGCCTGCTCGATGAAATGAGTCAGTCGGCGGTTATGCGCCAGATTCATTGGGGGAAAGAACGCGGAGTACCGTGGGGCGTTTCAGAGTCTGGTTATCATGCTTTTGATGTTCAGCATAATTATCAATATCAGGCATTTGGTGTGCCGGGTCTCGGCCTGCGCAGGGGGCTTGCTGATGACATGGTTGTCGCCCCTTACGCCACACTGCTGGCGTTGATGGTTTCCCCACAGAAAGCCTGTGAGAACCTGATAAGGCTGCAAGAAAATGGCGCACTTGGTGAATACGGTTTTTATGAAGCGCTGGACTATACTCCCTCACGCCTCGCAACCGGTCAGCTCTATGCGGTGGTTCAGTCCTGGATGGCGCATCACCAGGGGATGGCGTTTCAGGCGCTGGCTCATGTGCTACTTGACGCCCCGATGACTGAACGCTTCATGTCCAGTACGGTCTTCCGCTCAGCGAACCTGCTGTTACAGGAACGCGTGCCGGATGCAGTCGATCTGTACAGTCCGCGCCGTCATTTTGAATCTCATGAGGGCAGGGTCAAACCCGTTCGCTATGAACCCCGTATTTTCTATGGCGTGGACACGCCGGCTCCGGATATTCAACTGCTGTCCAACAACCATTATCATTTGATGTTGACCACGGGCGGCGGCGGCTATAGTCGCTGGAATAATATTGCGCTCACGCGCTGGCGCAGTGATACCACCCGCGATAACTGGGGAGCATTCTGCTATATCCGCGATATACAGACGGGGAATGTGTCGAGCAATACCTGGCAACCGACAGCCCACACCAGCGGGCATGACGAGGAAGTGATATTCACCGATGCGAGTGCTGAATTCAGACGCTCTTTCGATGGGCTCAGCGTCAAAACTCAGGTTGTGATCTCCCCGGAGGATGATATTGAGTTGCGACGACTCACACTGATTCATCGTGGTCGCCAGCCTCGCTCTCTGGAACTGACAACCTATGCCGAAGTAGTACTGGCGCCTGAAGCCAGCGATCTGGCACACCCGGCATTTAGCAATTTGTTTATTCAGACGGAACTGGATCCTGAGCGTGACGCTATTCTTTGCCACCGGCGCCCGTGTTCTCCGGGTGAAGCGAGTCCCTGCCTGTTTCACATGATGGTGGTACATGGCGATAACCGTCATAACGTTTCGTTTGAAACAGACAGGGCAAAATTTCTTGGTCGTGGCAGAAACCCTGCGGATGCCCAGGCAATAAAGGCAGGTGGGGCGCTCAGCAACACGTCGGGGTCAGTGCTGGATCCGATCCTGGCAATACGCCACGCCATCACTCTGCAGCCGGGGCAGCCGGTCACGATTGATATCATTTATGGCATCAGCGAAACCCGCCAGCAGAGCCTGGCATTGCTGGAAAAATACCGCGATTACCCTATCGCTGATCGCGTATTTGAACTGGCCTGGTCTCACAGTCTGGTGGTGTTACGCCAGATGAACGCCAGTGAAGATGATGCCACTTTGTTTAATCGTCTTGCCAGCGCGGTGCTTTACCCTGTCCAGGCGCTGCGCGCCGAAGGCCTGGCGATCAGCCGCAACCGGCGTGGTCAGTCCGGTCTGTGGGGCTGGGCAATTTCAGGTGATCTGCCGATAGTGCTGATCAGTATTACCAGCGAGGAAAGTATTGCTTCAGTGACCACACTGATTCAGGCACACCGTTACTGGAGACAGAAAGGACTGGATGTTGATTTGGTTATCCTGAATAACAGTCCCGGCGGCTACCAGCAGGGCTTACAAAATCATATTATGGACTTAATTTATGCCGGGTCTGAAGCCAGTCTGCTGGACAAAACGGGCGGTATTTTTGTTCGTAATGGCGAGCATCTCTCTGCTGAGGATAAGTTGCTTTTGATGAGCGTGGCCTGTCTTTATCTTGATGACCGCACAGGTAGTATCAATGAGCAGCTTAATCAGCGTACTCACACCCTTAAACCTCAGGCCAGAGCACTCATTCCACGGGCTGTACGCGAGCGTAATCAACATACGGACTGGAGTCCCGATATCAGTCAGTTATGCCATTTCAATGGGTACGGTGGATTTTCTCAGGATGGTCGGGAATATCAGATTGTTCTGCGGGAAGATGCGCAGACACCGGCACCTTGGTCAAACGTACTGGCAAATGCCCGTTTTGGCACTGTGATTTCAGAGGCGGGACAGGGCTACTCCTGGTATGAGAATGCACATGAATACCGGTTGACACCGTGGGAGAACGATCCTGTGAGCGATCGCAGCGGCGAGGTGTTTTATCTGCGCGATGAAGAGAGTGGTGAGTGTTGGTCACCGACGGCTTTACCTGTTCGCGGACATGGTGATTACCTGACCCGCCATGGTTTTGGTTACAGCGTGTTTGCCCATCGAGAGAATGGTATAGACAGCGAGCTGACGGTCTTGGTTGCCGAAGAGGCGCCGGTTAAACTGGCGCTCCTGACGCTCAGTAACTCTTCGGGTCGGACACGCAAACTTTCCGTCACCGGCTATGTGGAGTGGACGCTCGGAAGAACACGAACTCGCTCAGCCCCTCACATTGTGACACATGCGGCCAGACCACCTGGCGGCTGCGGAGTGCTGGCGAACAACTTTTATGGCGATAACGGTAGCGGTCGTACTGCCTTTTTTGCCGTCAGCGGTAATGACTGTTCGTTGACCGGGGACCGCCGGGAGTTTATCGGTCGTAATGGTTCTCTGCACGCCCCGTCGGTCATGAAGCTACGCAGGCTTTCAGGTAAAACGGGCGCAGGTCTGGATCCCTGCGGGGCAGTACAATCGGCGGTAACATTAATTGATGGGGATCAGAGGACGTTTATTTTTATCCTCGGCGCAGAGGAGAATCATATTCGAGCTCAGGAGACGCTTGCCCGTTATATGAATGAGGAGACGGTCCGCGAGGAGCTGAACCGGGTTCACAACCACTGGCACAATGTGCTCGATAAAATTGTGGTTAACACTCCCGACACATCGGTAAATTTACTGGTGAATGGCTGGCTATTGTACCAGACGGTAGCCTGTCGCCTGATGGCTCGCAGCGGTTACTACCAGTCCGGCGGCGCATTTGGTTTTCGCGATCAACTGCAGGATACGCTGGCGCTGAGCCATGCTGATCCGAACCGGATGCGAGAACAGATAATCCTGTGTGCATCACGGCAATTTATTGAGGGTGATGTACAGCACTGGTGGCACCCGCCACACGGCAACGGAGTGCGCACTCGCTGTTCCGATGATTATCTGTGGCTTCCGCTTGCCGTTTGCCACTATGTTGAAACGACGGGGGATATGGATGTACTGGAAACACGTATTCCTTATCTGGAGGGACGTCCGCTTCAGCCTGGTGAAGAGTCTGCCTATGATACGCCGGTGATCAGCGGTACCGAAGAGACACTCTGGTTACACTGCGTCAAAGCCATTAAGTATGGACAACAGTTCGGAGAGCATGGTCTGCCGCTGATGGGGGCTGGTGACTGGAATGACGGTATGAACCGGGTGGGGATCGAAGGCAAAGGTGAAAGCGTCTGGCTGGGCTTCTTCCTGTTCGACATTTTGCAGCGGTTTGCGGCGCTGGCTGATCGCAGGCTGGATGAAAGCGTCGCCTCAATGTGCCGTTCACAGGCTATGCGCCTGCAAAGCAATCTCGAAGCCCACGCCTGGGATGGTGAATGGTACCGGCGTGGATATTTTGACGATGGTACTCCCCTGGGGTCGAAGGCTTCACAGGACTGCCGGATTGATGCGATTGCGCAGAGCTGGTCTGTATTGTCCGGGGCCGCAAGCCCGGGACGGTGCGCAATGGCCATGCAGGCGCTGGATAAGCACCTTGTGGATAACGAGGGGGGACTGATAAAACTATTAACACCTCCTTTCGATGGGCACGGTCCAAATCCTGGTTACATACAGGGTTACCTGCCTGGTGTGAGGGAAAACGGAGGGCAGTATACACATGGCGCTATCTGGGCTGTGATGGCATTTGCCCGAGTGGGGAATGCCGAACGCGCTTGGCAACTCTGGTCAATGCTCAACCCGATAAATCATACTCTGAATACAGACTCGGCCGGGATTTATAAAGCTGAACCTTATGTCATGAGTGCTGATGTCTACAGTGTCGCTCCCCATATCGGACGTGCGGGATGGAGCTGGTATACTGGTTCTGCAGGCTGGGCTTGGCGTTTACTTACCGAGGAATTACTGGGGATAAAACGTTCCGGTGCTGACTTTACGGTTCATGCCAGGTTGCCGGATGGGTGGACATCTTTTTCTATGAGCTATCAATATGGCGAAAGCCATTATCAAATTAGTGTCTCACGCGGCGATGCAGAATATCGCGTGACACTGGATGGTGTTCTCCTCCCTGATGACAGAATACCGCTGAAGGATGATGGACAAAACCATATGGTTGAGATCATTCAGAACTGACACTGAGTCCGGAGGCGCATTAACGTCTGCCGTTAATGCGCTGATTATCCCTGAGAACATCAATCGCAGTTTGCATGGCGATTTTGTCATCCCGCCTTTTTTGTTTGTCCTGCATGAACTGAAGGTATTCCAGCAAGGTGCGGGTATTAATCGGTCGGCCCTGTTTACCCACAGCCAGCACGGCTTCGCCAAGAATAATTTTCACTGGCGGTAGTTGTGCCGGATACCAGTCAAGGGTGTCTTCTGATTTCATCATAAATCTCTCACGGAAGGGTAGTGTATCATAAATCAGACGTTCAATTTTCAATATTTGATATCCTGATTCAGACACAACTTAACATAACTTATGTCAGTTATTTTTATATTAAAGCGTATAATAATTACTGTATTCCTCAGAGAATTATTTATGTCTTATACAAAAGGGCTCAGGTATTTTAAAGAAAGACCGGTTCATGTTGCCTGCCCAGTATGCGCACACAAAGCTGATCAGAAAGCAGGTAAACTAAGAAAAGATGCAGTTCTTGAGTGCCCTGCCTGCGGACTGTTGTTCAGACCTTCAGAATGCTGGTGTATCGGCGGCTGATCAGCTTCTGCCTTTTAACGTAAGTGATGTCGGGAAATGACAATATTTCTCCTGTTTTGCAGTTGTCGAGGGTATGATAATGAAATCTAAAAAATCTTTTTTTATTGAAGGACATATTCTGTCGAATAGCTGTCACGGGCAGGCCGGTCAACCTTTCTGCATTCACCGGGTCAGGTTTAGTAATGGTAAATATGCGATTATCCGGGTGACATCCGGGATATGTTTCAAACCTGGCGAAATTATTCAACGAAAAGATTGCGAGTGGTTTTATAAACTTACCAAAATTCGCCTTCTTTCTTTTGAGTACCTTGAGGATGATGAATCAAGGAGACAATTTACTGAATATCAATGATAAATCCATGAATTTAATAACAGCCGTTACACGTTTCGGCAGAAACGAATTATGTGTTGAGCTATAGAGTTACATCAATGTGGCCTTTAGAACTAATATGCACAGCTATATTAATACAGATATTAACTCATAGAAAACATGGAATTAATCTGGTTATTCCCTCTGTTGTTGGGCTATCTGGTTAGAGATTTAAGAAATCATTCATCCACATATCAGCCTCTTCAAACATTTCCTGAACACTTCGGCTTATCTGTTCTATTTTATGCTTGCTGGCGTCAACGCATTCAATTTTGGAAGGAAAAACTGTCCGAAACCGGTCCGAATATGTCCGAAATTTTAGCTAACTATATGATTTTTAGTGCCTGAAAACACACCTTTATTTGTGCGTTTTTTGTTCTAATGGTTTGTTATTGCATTGAAAATGAAGGATAAAAAATAATTTTGGAAAAAACAGGAATCGTATTCGGTCTCTTTTTATGTGGCGAATGCGATGCCATCCAGGGCAAAACACGGCGTATCGCATGCTGCATTCTCCATAAACCATACCATACTCCTGCCCACGATCGTCCAGGCTTTTTTGCCATCATTGCTAAAATTATAACCAGGTACCCTTGTACTCTGGAGGCGACATGGGACGACCTGGCAATATCTATCAACGAATCGACGGTACGCAGTGGCGCCACGTTTGGGTGGTTGGGGATATCCACGGCTGCTTCTCGATGCTGATGGCTAAACTTCGCCAGTACCGTTTTGATCCCTGGCAGGATTTGCTGGTTTCAGTGGGGGATGTTATCGACCGTGGACCAGACAGTTTGCGTTGTCTGAAACTACTGCGTAAACGCTGGATTGTCGCGGTCAGGGGGAACCATGAACAGATGGCGCTGGACGCGCTGGCGACGGGGGATCAATTCATGTGGTTTATGAATGGAGGCTCGTGGTTCGAGCAGGCGGAGCAACCGGCAGCGAAATTTGCTCTTGAAGCGTGTTGGCAGTTACCCTGGATTCTGGAGCTGCATTGTCAGAACGGTATACACGTTATTGCTCATGCCGATTACCCGGATGATGATTATCAGTGGCTAAAAGAGATCGATTTACAGCGCGTGCTGTGGGACCGCTCGAGACTGATGAACAGTGGTTGTGCGATTCACGGCGCGGATCACTTCTGGTTTGGTCACACGCCGTTGCGCCATCGGCTGGATCGCGAGAATTTGCACTATATTGATACCGGTGCTGTATTCGGCGGCGAGTTAACGCTGGTACAACTGCAATAATCAAAAATCGCTGTATTCCTGGGCCGGATGCCAGAAACTGTCGATGTAGTCGTCCGCAGGTAAACATCCGCCGTTACGAATACGTTGATCGTCCATCGATATCAGGCACTGCTGCTCAGTTTTGTAGACATCAACCACGATATCTTCACAACCGCCATCCAGATAGCACACAAAAAGAACCAGCGTGAACATTCCATCCTCAAATGGTAAAGCCATACCTGTAGTGTAGAAGATGTTGATAGATGAGGGAAATTAACCAAGAAATAACCCGTCTGGCGACGGGTTCTTTTTGAATCAGGCAAGGCGCATGATCCAGGCATCTGACTTACGATCGTAGTGTTCGCGAAATAGTACTGAATGTTCTCCGTTCAACAGGGCCGGGACGCTGGTGTCGGCATCCCAGGCATCCAGTTGCATACATAAATCCGGATCGGATTTACACGGAATGGTTAACGTTCGGTCCCCCGGCGATTCGCCATGTAACTCGGCGTCGTCGATTTCAAAAGCGCCAATGCGCACACTGGTTTTCATCATCGTGCTCTCCGTTAATTTGCTGGTTGTGGTACGACCAGTTAGGCCGTCCATTTTTCAGCGTAGTCAACGTTAGCAAAAGCGCCAGTAAAAACGTGCGTTATCCCGTAAACAGTTTGCCATCCCGGACAAGATCGCGCGGGTAGCTATTCTTCAGTCGCGATCCAATGCGTTTTGCCAGACCGATCGGCTGATGCTGGAACGTAACCAGTACGTCGTCACTCGTCGGTGCGGTCTGCGGGTAAACATCTCTACCGCGATACCACTCTTCTGCTTCGGCAAGGGTCAGTTCGAATGCATGGCTGTGGTTCGGGTCGGCGAGGGCGATAACGGCCTCATGCTGCCAGCGATACCCTTTATTGTGGGTTTCGGCCAGTTTGATCCCGAGTCGAGAAAAGCGAACCTTGCCAATCAGAGGTTCAATTTCAGTCGGGAACAGCCAGATCTCTTTATCGCGCTGCCACAGGCGCAAATTATCTTCCCACTGCAGTCCACAAGCGCTCGCGGCTTGCGTGACAAGCGCAGATTCGCGTCCTTTAAGCGGGCTAAACGGGAAGTTTCCGACTTTGTACTTCGGCGCAGGTAGTGCAGGGATTGCAGCTGTTTTGCGTAAACGCGCAACGAAGAAACCTTCGCAATCGTAAATCTGCGGGAATACATGCAGGAATCCTTCCGGCGTCAGGGCGCGTTCGGCCTGCGGAAATAAATCGCCCAGAGGTAAAAACTCGACGGCATCAGGGTAGGTCTCAATCAACCACTGCATGATATTTTCATTTTCGTCACGATTAAGCGTACAGGTCGAGTAAACCAATGTGCCACCGGGACGCAGGGCGTGGAAGGCGCTGTCGAGCAGTTCGCGCTGGGTTGCGGCAATTTCCAGATTACTTTCTACAGACCAGTTTTTTAGCGCATCGGGGTCTTTACGCACCACGCCTTCACCGGAACACGGTGCGTCGAGCAATATGGCATCAAATGATTCCGGCAACGCAGCGCCAAATACGCGTCCGTCAAAATGGGTCAGGGCGACGTTGGCTATCCCGCAACGGCTGATATTGGCATGCAGGACTTTGACGCGACTGGCAGAAAACTCATTCGCCAGAATGGCGCCTCGATTATTCATTTTTGCGGCAATTTGCGTGGTTTTGGAGCCGGGGGCTGCCGCAACATCCATTACGCGTTCCGGGGTATTGCCTTCGGCGAACAGTGCTGCGACTGGCAGCATTGAACTGGCTTCCTGAATATAAAACAGGCCGCTTAAATGTTCTGCGGTGCTGCCGAGCGGCACTGACTCTTCATCATCACGCTCGATCCAAAAGCCTTCAGCACACCAGGGAACCGGAGTGAGAGACCAGTTGTAAGGTGCTGTCAGCGCGAGGAAATCGGCAACGGAGATTTTCAGCGTATTGACGCGAATGCTGCGGCGCAACGGGCGCTGACAGGCAGCGAGAAATTCATCGAATGAGAGCGTGGAAGGCATTGCTTCACGCATTTGAGTCAGAAAGGCGTCGGGAAAATAAGCCACTTGGTACCACCGGCAAAAAAACAGGTGCGCAGTGTAGCATAACTGCTCCGGCGCGAGTACGCCGGAGCAAGTGGAGAGATTAACGTGGCAGGGCGGTTCCCCATTCACGCCACTCTTTTGGTTCGCTTTCCAGCAACAGGAAGTGTTTACCGGCCTGTGCTTTCGGAGCCAGCGGTGTACCTGGTGGAGTCGCGAAGGCGATGCCGCCGCGGATGAACTGATTGAAGGTACCGGTCTTCACGACACCGCCGGTCAGGCCGAAGTCGAGATTGTAGCCGGATGCCAGCCAGAACACGGAGTTGTTGCGTACCAGATGCTGATAGCGTTGGCTAATGCGCATGGCAACCATCACACGATCGGAAAGCGAGCCCAGCGTCAGCCCGGTGACGGTCCCCACTTCAATACCTCTGAACAAAACCGGGGTTCCGATATTCAGCGAACCTGCTTCTGGTGCTTCAACCACAATACTCAGACCATCGAGGTAACGAGAGTCGGTAATGGTGGCTTCCTGCAGCTCAAAATCACGGCGCGGATTACCGCGTCCTGGTTCAACGTTGATATACGGCTGCAGGATTGTATCCAGATGCTCCACGCCCGCTGCCGAAATTTGCGGGGTGATCACGGAGAAACGGGTACCGCTTCGCGCGAAGGTCTGCACGTATTCCGGGTACAGAACCGCTTTTGCCTGAACTTCGTTACGGGCGGTGATCAGCTCAAGTGTCTGGATCTGTCCGATATCGATTCCCAGGTAGCGAATTGGCATGCCAGCAGCGAGTTTACCGGCATCGAACGCATGCAGCGTTATCTGGCCGCCGACTGCACGCGCGGCGGTTTCCGAAGCATACAGAATACGCTTGTCGCCTTTACGTTGGCTGGCGCTGGCGCCGCTTAAATTATCGAAGCTAATCGCCCCTTTAAGCGCGCGTGAAAGGGGAGATGCCTGTACGGTTAATCCGCTGCCGTTAAGCTGAACTTTTGCTCCGCCTTCGGCCCAGAACACGCTGTTGCTGGTCAACAGGTTGCGATATTCCGGTTTGATATGCAGATCGATATCAAACGCATCGGCGCGAGGACGAACGCTAATCACTTCACCGACCTCGAATTTGCGGTAAAGCACCACCGAGCCGGCCTGCACATCAGGCAGCGTTTCGGCGCTAAGGCTGACCGTAGTGGTTGGCAGATCGCTCAGACTGTTTTCAATCGCTTTCTCCAGGTTAGCGTAAAGCGGGTAGCTTTTTTTCATTTCACCTTTAGTACCGGGCAAAATACGAATGCCGCCGCTGAGCCACTCACTGGCGCTGGCGCCAAGGAACTCCACGCCATCAAGTCCGACTTTGACATCCACGCGGCTGTTCACCACGAACTTACTGTCACCCTGCACCAGGTCACGATGCTGTGGTTCAACAGCAACGGTAAATGAGACGCCTTTGCTGGAAAGCGTACGCTCAATCACCTGACCGACCTGTACGCCGTGAAGAATTAGCGGCTGGCCAGCATCAATACCGTAACTCTCCGGCGCGGTCAGCGTAAACGTCATGACGCCTGGGTCGTGTAACAACGACTTCTCAGCGGGAATAACGACGAACTGGTTACGCGGCTCGCCTTCGCCAGGTACCAGCTCGAAAGTTTTACCTGTTAGCAGCGAACTGAGATTCACATCGCTTAACGATAATTTAGGGCTGTGTAACTCAATGCGTGTGTTGTCACGCAGCAGCGTTACGACGCTGGGATCGACCGTCATTTCGCCGGTGACTTTACCGCCTGGGTTTAAATCCAGTTTTGTGAGCTGACCGACTTCTAATCCTTGATACATCAGCGATGTTGAGCCTGCTTTGAGTCCATCTCCGCTGGGTAAATCAAGCTTGACGATTACTCCACGCTGGCTGTGCGCGAGATCCTGATATAGACCAAACGTGTCGTCTGCCGCAGCAGGTTTTGAGTCTTCGGGTGAATCAAAAGCAATGGCACCGTTGACCAGCGCCGCCAGACTCTCCAGTTTTACCTTCGCACCGCTAAGGCTGACATCCGCATTTACACCGGAGACGTTCCAGAAGCGGCTGCCTTTTTTCACCAGATTGGTGAAGCGACGTTCAATCAATACATCGATGGTTACGCCCTGATGGTTCGGGTTGATGGTGTAGTCATAGACCCTGCCCACCGGAATCTTACGGAAATAAACCAGTGAACCGCTATTAAGCGATCCGAGATCAGGGGCGCGCAGATGCAGCATTAAATCGCCATTATCCAGACGATACTTGGGCTGGGTGTCGAGGGCGACGAAATGATCCTCGGCCTCGCCAGTACCGGGCATCATGCCGATATAGTTGCCGCCAACCAACGCATCCAGACCAGAAACCCCAGCCAGCGACGCCTTCGGCGTGACCAGCCAGAACTGGGTATCTTTGCGCAGAGCATCTTTCATGCTCGATTTGATGCTGACGCGGACTTCAATTTTGCGCAGATCTTTGCTGAGGTTGATATCCTGTACCGTGCCCACTTCAACGCCCTGATAACGAACGGGAGTACGGCCTGGCACAATGCCGTCCGCAGACATAAAGTCGATGGTCACGGTATTGCCGCGATCTTCATAGCTTCCCCAGATAAGCCATCCTGCGATCATCAGCGCGATGAACGGCAGCAGCCAGAACGGGGAGATACGGCGTTTTGTTTTAATCTGCGCTTCAGTCTGCGAAGCGGGCGTTTCCTGACTCATGTGCATCCCAAAGTAAGCGGCTGTCCAGCCATTCCACAGCAAGAATAGTCAATATTACCGCTGCGCCGAAATAAAACGCAGCCGGTCCCATAGTGAAAGCAAGTATCTGATCGCGATTTATCAGCGACATGGTTAACGCGATAACAAAGAGATCGAGCATTGACCAGCGGCCAATCCAGGTCACCATACGCAGTAGTTTTATACGGGTGCGCAACCCTTGTTCACAATTAAAGTGGATGCTGAATAGCAACGTAAACATCACAATCACTTTGGTGAATGGCACTAATATACTGGCGATAAACACGATCGCCGCTACGCCGACATTACTGTTTGCCAAAGACATTATGCCTGACAGGATTGTGTCTTCCTGTCGGCCGCCGTTGACATAAATTATCGAGATGGGCAGCAGGTTAGCGGGCAAAAGCAGGACAATCGAGGCCAGCAGTGCCGCCCAACACTTTTGGATACTTTGATTTCTGCGCCAGCGCAACGGGATATGGCAGCGAGGGCAGCGACCGCGGGCATCCGGATAACCTGTAAAATGGCAGCCGAGGCAGACGCGGAGCTTTTCATCGGGCCGACGAGCCGGTCTCTGCGGGTAGAAACGGTCCCAAAGCTGCTCAACGTTAAGATGTGACAGCGTCAAAATACTGAGGATCACCAGCGCAATAAAAGCAAACAGCCCCACGCCAGGCTGCAAAAAAGCATAGTCCTGAACCTTGATTGATGCGACGCCGATACCCACCAGGTAAATATCGAGCATCACCCACTCTTTGAGCCTTTCCAGCATCAGCAGCACCGGGCGCAGGTTCATCCCGAGAATATTACCAAACCACAGATAAGCGATTGAGGTCACGAGAATTAGTGGCGCACCAGCGACGCAAAAAAGCACGAAGGAGGCGGTGAGGGGATCACCTTGTCGGGTCATTTGCCAGATGCCTTGCATCACATTGGCATCAATGCGCACACCTAATAAATAGATGTGCAGGAGTGGCTCTCCCCAGGCAAAGGGCATCAGTAGCAACATGGTGAAAGCCATTGCCGCCAGTCGCGTTAACGACCAGTCGCGTCCGTCACGAATTTTTGCCTGGCAGCGTGGGCAAAAGGCACTTTGGTGCGAACGCATTTTAGGCAAGCTAAATATCAGGTCACATTCAGGGCAGCGATGATAATGTG
This sequence comes from Citrobacter sp. Cpo100, assembly GCF_030332595.1. Classification (NCBI taxonomy): domain Bacteria; kingdom Pseudomonadati; phylum Pseudomonadota; class Gammaproteobacteria; order Enterobacterales; family Enterobacteriaceae; genus Citrobacter; species Citrobacter sp. Cpo100. The sequence goes on from NZ_JAOWHM010000037.1 coordinate 100,503, forward strand.
CACGAGGTAGTGCCTCACCGATGGACCTGATGGCTATTTTTTTAGTTGGCGTGATGCGTGGTGTCGTTAAGGCCATGTATCGCGAATCAAATTGTTGAAGTAATGTTATCTTAACTCATGACGGGAATGATCTTGAGCATTAACGCATTTAATGTTTATTTTAGTAGGCTGCAGTTTTAAGTAAGACAACTAAGTGATTATATAATGAACAAAATAGAGCTATACACGGATCTGAACCGTGATTTTCAGGCATTGATGGCAGGTGAAACCAGTTTTCTGGCAACGCTGGCGAATACCAGCGCATTGTTGTACGAGCGTCTTGCAGAAGTGAATTGGGCCGGTTTTTACCTGCTTGAGGACGATACGCTGGTGCTTGGTCCCTTCCAGGGCAAAATTGCCTGCGTGCGGATCCCGGTAGGACGCGGTGTGTGCGGTACCGCAGTGGCGCAGAACCAGGTTCAGCGTATTGAGGACGTACATGCTTTTGATGGGCACATCGCCTGTGATGCCGCCAGCAACGCTGAAATCGTCCTGCCGATCGCTGTCGACAATCAGATAATCGGCGTGCTGGATATTGATAGCACGGCATTTGGCCGCTTTACTGAAGAAGATGAACAAGGTCTGCGTACGCTTGTGGCACAGCTTGAAACCGTGCTTGCAACGACGGATTACAAAAAATTCTTTGCGCGCGTCGCAGGATAATCAACGGATAACGTAGCAATTACTGATGACGTCATTATAATGTCGCCTGTTCATGCCTGCGCTTGTTGGCTACGTCCGTTGTAATCAGGAAATTTCATGGAAAATCAACCTAAGTTGAATAGCAGTAAAGAAGTCATCGCGTTTCTGGCCGAACGCTTCCCGCAGTGTTTTAGTGCGGAAGGCGAAGCGCGCCCACTGAAAATTGGCATTTTTCAGGATCTGGTAGAGCGTGTTGAGGGTGAAATGAACCTCAGCAAGACGCAGCTCCGTTCTGCCTTACGTCTCTATACTTCAAGCTGGCGCTATCTGTATGGCGTTAAATTGGGTGCAACGCGTGTTGATCTCGACGGCAACCCTTGTGGTGAGCTGGATGAACAACATGTTGAACATGCTCGCAAACAGCTGGAAGAAGCTAAAGCCCGTGTTCAGGCGCAACGCGCAGAGCAACAGGCGAAAAAACGCGAAGCGGCCGCTGCCGCCGGTGAAAAAGAAGACGCCCCGCGTCGCGAGCGTAAGCCGCGTCCTGCACCGCGTCGTAAAGAAGGTGCTGAGCGTAAACCTCGCGCTGAAAAACCAGCAGCAAAAGCACCGCGTGCTCCTCGCGAAGAACAGCATACCCCGGTATCTGATATTTCAGTACTGACGGTAGGGCAGTCTCTGAAGGTGAAAGCAGGAAATAATGCGATGGATGCCACCGTATTAGAAATCACCAAAGATGGCGTCCGTGTACAGCTGAATTCGGGTATGTCTTTGATTGTACGCGCAGAACACCTGGTGTTCTGAAACGGAGGCCAGGCCTGGCATGAACACTTTTTTTAGGCTTACTGCGTTAGCTGGTCTGCTTGCATTAGCAGGCCAGGCACTTGCTGTGGAAGACATCACGCGTGCCGATCAAATCCCCGTTTTAAAGGAAGAAACCCAGCATGCGACGGTAAGCGAACGTGTGACGTCGCGTTTTACGCGATCACACTATCGCCAGTTCGATCTGGATCAGGCGTTTTCGGCAAAAATTTTTGACCGCTATTTGAATTTGCTCGACTACAGCCACAACGTGCTGCTGGCTAGCGATATCGAACAGTATGCAAAAAAGAAAACGGTCCTCGGCGATGAACTGCGCACCGGCAAGCTGGATGTCTTTTACGATCTCTATAATCTGGCGCAAAAACGCCGATTTGAACGTTATCAGTACGCATTAAGCGTACTGGCACGTCCAATGGATTTCACCGGTAACGACACCTTTAACCTCGACCGAAGCAAAGCGCCGTGGCCGAAGAGCGAAGCAGAGCTTAATGCGCTGTGGGACGGCAAGGTTAAATTTGACGAACTCAGCCTGAAGCTGACCGGTAAAACCGATGCGGAAATCCGCGAAACGCTGACGCGCCGTTACAAATTTGCGATTCGCCGTCTGGCGCAGACCAACAGCGAAGATGTGTTCTCACTGGCGATGACAGCGTTCGCCCGTGAAATCGACCCGCATACTAACTATCTCTCTCCGCGCAATACCGAGCAGTTCAATACTGAAATGAGCTTGTCTTTGGAAGGTATTGGCGCGGTTCTGCAGATGGATGATGACTACACCGTCATTAACTCCATGGTGGCAGGTGGTCCGGCAGCCAAGAGCAAAGCGATCAGCGTTGGCGATCGTATTGTCGGCGTCGGGCAGACGGGCAAGGGCATGGTCGATGTGATTGGCTGGCGTCTGGATGATGTCGTGGCACTGATCAAAGGGCCTAAAGGCAGCAAGGTACGCCTTGAAATTCTGCCTGCCGGTAAAGGTACCAAGACACGCACTGTGACGCTAACGCGTGAACGTATCCGTCTCGAAGACCGTGCCGTTAAAATGTCCGTGAAAACCGTTGGCAAAGAAAAAGTCGGCGTACTGGATATTCCTGGTTTCTATGTTGGTCTGACTGATGATGTCAAAGTCCAGCTGCAGAAACTGGAAAAACAGAACGTCAGCAGCATCATCATCGATCTGCGTACCAACGGCGGTGGAGCACTGACTGAAGCGGTTTCGCTTTCCGGTCTGTTCATTCCATCCGGCCCGGTGGTTCAGGTTCGTGACAATAACGGTAAAGTGCGTGAAGACAGCGATACCGACGGCGTTGTGTACTACAAAGGCCCGCTGGTGGTATTGGTCGATCGCTTCAGCGCCTCAGCATCAGAGATTTTCGCTGCGGCAATGCAGGATTATGGCCGAGCGCTGATCGTTGGTGAACCAACCTTCGGTAAAGGCACAGTTCAGCAGTATCGCTCCCTGAACCGTATTTACGATCAGATGCTGCGTCCGGAATGGCCAGCGCTGGGTTCTGTTCAGTACACGATCCAGAAATTCTACCGCGTAAACGGTGGCAGCACGCAGCGTAAGGGTGTTACGCCAGATATCATCATGCCGACAGGTAATGAAGAAACTGAAACCGGCGAGAAGTTTGAAGATAACGCGCTGCCGTGGGACAGCATTGATGCGGCGACCTACACCAAGTCAGATAATCTGACGCCGTTCGGACCTGAATTGCTGAAAGAGCACAATGCACGTATTGCGAACGATCCTGAGTTCCAGTACATCATGAAGGACATTGCGCGTTTCAATGCGATGAAGGATAAGCGCAACATCGCTTCTCTGAATTACGCTCAGCGTGAAAAAGAGAATAACGAAGATGACGCAATGCGTCTGGCGCGTATTAACGATCGGTTCAAGCGTGAAGGCAAACCGCTGCTGAAGAAACTGGACGATCTACCGAAGGATTACCAGGAACCGGATCCATACCTGGATGAAACGGTAAAAATCGCGCTCGACCTGGCGCATCTTGAAAAAGAAAAGCCAGCGGAACAGCCCGCAACCAGTCAATAACCTCGAACAGGCACAAGAAATTGTGCCTGTTTTTTTAACAAGTGCATGAAGACGTCAGTCTGATACGATAAAATGTAAAGTTGTGTCTTTCTGGTGACTTAGCACCTATGGATGCTTGAAAATAGTCATAAGACCCATACGATATGGGTAATCGCATAGTGCGTTTTGTTAAATTGAGGTTAAAAGAAAATTATGATGCGAATCGCGCTCTTCCTGCTGACGAACCTGGCTGTGATGGTCGTTTTCGGGCTGGTATTGAGCCTGACAGGGATTCAGTCAAGCAGCGTTCAAGGCTTGTTGATCATGGCACTGCTGTTTGGTTTTGGTGGTTCCTTCATTTCGCTGCTGATGTCCAAATGGATGGCGTTAAAGTCCGTTGGCGGGGAAGTGATCGAACAGCCTCGCAATGAAAGAGAACGCTGGCTGATGAATACAGTCGCGAATCAGGCCCGCCAGGCCGGGATCGCTATGCCGCAGGTTGCAATCTACCATGCGCCAGATATTAACGCGTTTGCTACCGGTGCGCGCCGGGATGCCTCGCTGGTGGCTGTAAGTACTGGCCTGTTGCAAAACATGAGCCCGGATGAAGCCGAAGCGGTTATCGCACATGAGATCAGCCACATTGCTAATGGCGATATGGTTACCATGACGTTAATTCAGGGTGTGGTGAACACTTTCGTTATCTTTATCTCACGTATTCTGGCGCAGATTGCCGCTGGGTTTATGGGCGGCAACCGCGATGAGGGAGAGGGTAGCAACGGTAACCCGTTAATCTACTTTGCGGTAGCGACGGTACTGGAGCTGGTATTTGGTATTCTGGCGAGCATTATTACGATGTGGTTCTCACGTCATCGTGAATTCCATGCGGATGCAGGCTCAGCGAAACTGGTGGGTCGTGAAAAAATGATCGCCGCGCTACAGCGCCTGAAAACCAGCTATGAGCCGCAGGAAGCGACCAGCATGATGGCGTTCTGCATCAACGGTAAATCCAAATCGTTGAGTGAGCTGTTTATGACTCACCCGCCGTTGGACAAACGTATTGAAGCGCTGCGCAGCGGTGAATACCTGAAATAATTGGCAGCAGACTTAAAATAAAAAGCGCGTCGACAGACGCGCTTTTTTTATGCCTGAACTCGCGGTTGTGTGATACGTAAGCCACTCACGATTGCGGCTAGCGAAGCCAGAATACCCGCTGTTATCAGCGAAACGTGTGTTCCGCTGTCGCCAAACTGATTTAGCATCAGCGCAACCAGTGCGGCCCCGGTACTCTGGCCCAGTAAACGCGCCGTTCCAAGCATACCGCTCGCGCCTCCGCTACGATCACGCGGCGCGGAGGTGATGATGGTGTGATTATTCGGTGACTGGAACAAGCCAAAACCCGCACCGCACAAAATCATTGGCCAGATGATATTAAAATCAGAAGGTGATGCGGGCAGCAACACCAGCGAAAACAGCCCACACGCCATTACTGCCATGCCCAGCGCGCCCAGCAGACCCGCATGAACACGTTCAATCAAATATCCCGCCAGTGGGGCCATCACCATGGTTGCCAGCGGCCACGGCGTCAGCAGCAGGCCCGTTTCAACCTCGCTGCGCCCGAGAACCGTTTGCATGAAAAAGGGCAGGGAAACCATCGCCAGCATCTGTGCGCTGAATGAACAGATTGAAGTACAAATAGAGAGTGAAAACAGCGGAATGCGTAGCAGATCAACCGGTAATAACGGTACTGGCAATGCGAGTTGGCGGCGGATAAAGAAAAACCCTACAACAAGAAGCCCAACAAGTTCAGCACCAATCAGTTTTAGCGACTGTCCCTGTGCAAATCCGCTGAGTGCCGTGATTAACAAACCGAATGTTAAGGCGTTCATCACTGCGCTGGGCAGATCGAAGCGCGGTTTATTGCCACGTGATGAATTGGGTGGCAAAAAACGCATAGCCAGTAGCAGGGCGATGATCCCCAGTGGAACGTTAATCAGGAATAGCCATTTCCACGAGGCAATAGAAAGAATAGCCGCCGCAATAGTCGGACCCGCTGCCGAGGATACAGCCACGATAAAGGAGTTAATACCCATTCCGCGGCCAAGCTGGCGCTGAGGATAAATGAGTCGGATCAATGCCGTATTAACGCTCATCAGCGCCGCGCCGCCAAACCCCTGAGCCACGCGCGCTAACGTCAGCATATGCAGCGAGTCTGACAAGGCACAAAATAGCGACGCCAACAGAAACACGACCAGACCACACTTATAAATGCGTCGGTAGCCAAACATATCACCTAAAAAAGAGAGCGATAACAGCGAAACAACGATCGCAATTTGGTAGGCGTTCACAACCCAGATTGAGCTGGCGGGTGAGGCCTGAAGATCGGTGGCGATAGTGGGGAGGGCAACGTTCGCTATTGCGCCGTCGAGTACTGCCATAGAGATGCCAATAACAATGGTTAAAATTGCGCCATATCGCTGGGGCAATGGCAGACCATCGGTCTGAGTTTTTTCCATAGGAAGTCAATATTGTCGGAATTTATGATGAGAATAATAATTTTAGCATTGATATTCAGGCGTTAGGTCGCAGATTTGTAACTAAGTAAGCAAAGAGCGATTGCGAGGGCTGATACGTGAAATTATAATAAAAACCGGTTCTGATTTTTATAAAACACTCGAAAGGGGTGATAAATGGCAATCGCAGATCTGGATAAACAACCCGATTCTGTATCTTCCGTGCTGAAGGTTTTTGGCATCCTGCAGGCGCTGGGTGAAGAGCGCGAAATTGGTATTACCGAGTTGTCGCAACGCGTCATGATGTCGAAAAGCACCGTTTATCGCTTTTTGCAGACCATGAAAACGCTGGGCTATGTGGCACAAGAAGGGGAGTCTGAGAAATACTCACTGACCCTGAAACTATTCGAGCTGGGTGCTCGCGCGTTACAAAACGTCGATCTTATCCGTAGCGCTGATATTCAGATGCGCGAACTTTCGCGCCTGACTAAAGAGACAGTACACCTTGGCGCACTGGATGAAGACAGCATCGTCTACATTCATAAAATCGACTCCATGTACAATCTGCGCATGTATTCTCGCGTAGGTCGCCGTAATCCACTGTACAGCACGGCTATCGGTAAAGTTCTGCTGGCATGGCGTGACCGCGATGAAGTGAAGCAAATTCTGGATGGTATTGAGTACAAACGCAGCACCGACCGTACTATTACCAATACTGATGAACTGCTGGTACTGCTGGATAAAGTCCGTGAGCAGGGCTACGGTGAAGACAACGAAGAACAGGAAGAAGGTCTGCGCTGCATCGGTGTGCCGGTGTTTGACCGTTTCGGTGTGGTGATTGCAGGCTTGAGTATTTCATTCCCGACGCTGCGTTTCTCAGAGGAACGTTTGCACGAGTATGTGGCGATGCTGCATACGGCTGCGCGTAAAATTTCAGAACAAATGGGTTATAACGACTATCCGTTCTAATCTGGCGTAATAGCGTCAACTTAAAAACCCCAGGTATTTTTGTATCTGGGGTTTTTTATGAACAGTCATAACGTTAGTTGATGCAAATAACGTAGCGTATGTATTGTTGCTATATTAACCGTTATCAATAATGACCGTACTTTTTCTTAACAAGGGACAATCCGACAGGCCAATGATACCGCTGTTTGTGTGGACGTATTGTGCGGTGCTGGTTCCGCGGGCGGTCAGATATTGGCATTGCAAGCCCAGACCCGCTGCATTCTCCTTACTTCCAATCAAAATTCCGTAGCCGCTCAGTAATAAACCGATCCAAACCAGAGCTAACAACACAATAGCGCGGATTATCAGACGCATTACAACCTCTTATCTTTTCTCGTTATTATTAGATTAGCCTGTACATGGGATGAAACAAGTGAATCATTCCTAAAAAGATTGAATGCCGATACAGTTAACGCTGGGTTTAGGTAACGCATGATAATTTATAGGCATAAGATGTAGATTCGAAGAGTGGAGCTGGAGTGAAAAAAATTCGCTGGGTAGTGCTGATAGTTGTCGTGCTGGTATGCATACTGATGTGGGCGCAAGTGTTCAACATCATGTGCGATCAGGATGTACAATTTTTCAGCGGTATTTGTGCCATCAATAAATTTATTCCCTGGTAAGCGCATTTTTGCCACAGTTGATTACCTTCTTGTGCGGCAGTGGTAAACTACGCTGTCTACATTGAGGTGGTGAAATGAACGAAATTTTGAATTCTGGCGCGTTGAGTTTGGCGTCTTTGGCTGTATCGGTGGTGATTCTGGTTGTCGGGCTTGTACTGTGGTTTTTCGTCAATCGGGCAAGTTCGCGTACTAATGAGCAGATTGAGCTGCTTGAAGCATTGTTAGATCAGCAAAAAAGACAGAACGCATTGCTCCGTCGCCTTTGCGAAGCTAACGAACCTGAAAAAGCAGCAGAGCCTGCTGCGGTCACAGCGAAGGATGAAGATGATGACATCATCCGCCTGGTAGCTGAGCGGTAAAAACGGTATGACAGGGTGAGGATCTGTTGCTTTTGTTCTCAGATGTTTCATCCTGTCACCAACGTGCCAGATTATTTTCTTCTGTACATGTCGTGTAATTAGCACTCTGATACGCGTGTAAACTCAGTATTTTCAGATGCTCCAACCAATTAATATCTTATCCCCGGTCTGATATAAATATAATTTCCCATACGATAAAAATATGATTATGTCATTTTTGTGATAGCGATCGTTTTATTAACAGCGAAACGTTTCTCTTACTTTTTTTGTGCATTGTCATCATTCTTTCATTATTTTGGTGCAAAAGCAGAAGGCGGATCTCATTTTTACGCTTGTGACATTTTATGCATTACTAAGCATAAAAAATGATATCCGGCACACCCTGTAACAGCTAATCTGGAACAACCGAAGCTATTGAGCTATGGTTGAAATGTCCCGGCTATGGTGCAAGCCAGGCGGGGGATGGGGCGAGCGGCGGGAATATAACACTACTCGGTGTGGCGCATAACTGTGCAGTTGCTGTTTGATGAACGACGGGATTTGTGCGACCGATCGAGACACGTTTAAAAATGGCTTGCCATTATTAACGTTGTATGTGATAACACGTTTTGGGTTAAACGAGGTACAGTTCTGTTTATGTGTGGCATTTTCAGTAAAGAAGTCCTGAGTAAACACGTTGACGTTGAATACCGCTTCTCTGCCGAACCTTATATTAGTGCCTCAAGCAGTAATGTCTCAGTTTTATCTATGTTATGCCTGCGGGCGAAGAAAATACTCTAAGGAATTTTGCAAATGGCAAAGATTAAAGGTCAAGTTAAGTGGTTCAACGAGTCTAAAGGTTTTGGTTTCATTACTCCGGCTGATGGCAGCAAAGACGTGTTCGTACACTTCTCCGCTATCCAGGGTAACGGCTTCAAAACTCTGGCTGAAGGCCAGAACGTTGAGTTCGAAATTCAGGACGGCCAGAAAGGTCCGGCTGCTGTTAACGTAACAGCTATCTGATCGACACCACTGATTTGAAGCGCATATGCGCAACCATCTCAGATATAAAGCCTCGCCTATGCGGGGCTTTTTAATTCAAAATACGTCTAAATATTTCTAAATGCCCTTCCATTAGCGCTTTGTTGCAAAGGCGTGATGTTCGTAGCATAGTTTTCCCCGCTTTCTTACGACATTTCTCGTTAAATCAGACACCTGAAAAACTATCTTGCTGGAGACCAGGTGAAAAAGAAAAACGACGGCGACGCGCGCAATTTTACTCCCGTACGTTTTGCCCTGCTTTGTGTGGCAATATTATTGAGTCTGGGATTGCTGCTGGGTCGGGTTGCGTGGCTGCAAATTGTCACTCCGACGAGTCTGGTGAAACAGGAAGACATGCGTTCGTTACGTGAGGTAACTATTGCCTCGCCGCGCGGGATGATTACCGACAGAGAAGGGCGACCGCTGGCGGTAAGTGTTCCGGTTAACGCCGTATGGGCCGATCCTAAGACCATCATCAGCAAGGGAGGCGTGGGTTACAACGAACGCTGGCAGGCTCTGGCAAGGACTCTGCATTTGTCACTGAGTACGCTGGCGGAACGCGTTAACAGTAATCCTGGCGGACGTTTTATTTATCTGGCACGACAAATTTCCCCTCAGCAGGCTGAGTGGGTCGATGATCTTAATCTCCCGGGCATCAACCTGCGCGAGGAATCCCGCCGGTTCTATCCCGCAGGCCACGTAGCGGCGAATCTCATTGGTTTTACCAACATTGATGGACAAGGCATTGAAGGGCTGGAAAAGAGCTTTAATAACCAGCTGATGGGTAAACCTGGCTCCCGTCTGGTACGTAAAGACAAATTTGGCCATGTCATTGAGAATATCACCGAAGTTACGCCTGTTCCTGCACACGAATTACAGCTCAGCATCGATGAGCGTCTGCAGACGGTCACCGAAGATGCGTTGGACAATGCCGTTACGTGGAATAAAGCAGAATCAGGAGCCGCAGTGCTGGTCAACATTGCTACCGGTGAAATACTGTCCATGGCGAGCTTTCCTGACTTCAACCCCAATAATCGTGATGGCGCGGTACTGGATGATTTTCGTAACCGTGCAATTAGCGATACGTTTGAACCCGGTTCAACCGTTAAACCGCTGGTGATCATGACTGCACTCCAGCAGGGGATAGTACAACCCGACAGCGTGATTGATACCCATCCTTTTTACCTTGATGGGCATCGTATTCGCGACGTCGGATTTTACCCGGAACTGTCGCTGACCGGAATTTTGCAGAAATCGAGCGATACCGGCGTGTCGCACCTTTCATTGGCTATGCCTGTCCAAAAATTGCTGGATACCTATAAAAGCTTTGGTTTTGGCGATCCAACCGGACTGGGATTAACCGGTGAAAGCAGCGGTTTGATGCCTCAGCGCCGCTACTGGAGCGATTTGGATCGCGCGACCTTTGCATTTGGTTATGGGTTAATGGTAACGCCGCTGCAGTTGGCGCACGTATATGCAACCATTGGTAGTTTTGGTATCTATCGGCCCCTTTCGATTACCCGTATTGACCCGCCGGTAATCGGTACCAGAGTGATGCCGGAGGCGCTGGTTCACCAGGTTGAACATATGATGGAAAGCGTTGCGTTACCCGGTGGTGGGGGAACTAAAGCCGCGGTCAGGGATTATCGCGTGGCGGTTAAAACAGGAACGGCAAAGAAAATTGGTGATGACGGTAAGTATGTCGATAAATACGTGGCCTACACGGCAGGCGTTGCACCAGCGAGCGACCCGAAATTTGCACTGGTGGTCGTCATCAATAATCCGCAAAACGGTGCTTATTATGGTGGGGCTGTCTCTGCGCCTGTCTTCAGCCAGATAATGGGTGATGTCCTGCGTCTGGAGAACGTTAAACCGGATGGTATGCCTGCTGACTCCGATCATCTGCTGGTGATGCACGGCAGCAACGTATCCTCGCCGTCGTTGTAAGTTATTTTCCCAGGGCGCAATTCGCGTTACACTTGCGCCCTTAAGTCACCTGCCGGAGTTGTCATGTCGTTTTCCTGTCCTCTTTGCCACCAGCCTCTTACTCAAGCGAATAACAGTTTTGTCTGCCCCGGGCGGCACCAGTTTGACGTGGCGAAAGAAGGGTATGTCAACTTACTGCCGGTTCAGCATAAACGATCGCGCGATCCGGGTGACAGCGCTGAGATGATGCAGGCACGACGGGCATTTCTTGATGCCGGGCACTATCAACCGTTGCGTGATGCGATTGTGAATGTGCTGAAAGAGAAGTCGACTTCAGAAGATGCAGCGATCCTGGATATTGGCTGTGGGGAAGGGTATTACACCCATGCGTTTGCCGACGCGCTGACGGGTTGTACAACCTTTGGTCTTGACGTCTCCAAAGTGGCAATTAAAGCTGCAGCCAGACGCTATCCGCAGGTGACCTTTTGCGTTGCCTCCAGCCATCGTCTGCCGTTCGCAGATGAGTCAATGGATGCCATCATCAGGATCTACGCGCCCTGTAAAGCGCAAGAGCTGGCACGCGTGGTTAAACCGGGGGGATGGGTTATCACCGCCACGCCGGGACCGCGTCATTTAATGGAACTGAAAGGGCTTATTTATGATGAGGTGCGTTTGCATGCGCCGCACACAGAGCAACTGGACGGTTTTGTTCTGCAACAGAGTATTGCGCTGGGGTATCAGATGCAGCTTCAGGGCAGCGAGGCCGTTGCGTTACTGCAAATGACGCCGTTCGCCTGGCGGGCAAAGCCGGAGGTGTGGGAAACGTTAGCGGAGAAAACGACGTTTGACTGCCAGACCGACTTTAGTATTCATGTCTGGCAGCGTCTGAATTAACCGTGGAAGTGTGCCCAGAGGATCTGGGCACCGATACCAATCAGCACCACCCCACCCAAAATTTCTGCTCGTTTGCCCAGCATCGGGCCAATGAAACGACCAATCATCATGCCGAGCGTGGACATAATCAATGTGGCGCAGCCGATGGCCAGCGCAGTGGCAATAATATTGACCTGCAGGAAAGCCAGACCCACCCCGACGGCCATTGCGTCGAGACTGGTGGCAATGGCGGTGGTAACCAGCAGCCAGAAACCATGACGGCGCTGCGGTTCTTCATCCTCATCACCGTTATCGCGAAAACCTTCGATTATCATTCGCCCGCCTAAAAAGATCAGCAGAATGAAGGCGATCCAGTGGTTCCACTCCAGCACGAATTTGCTGGCCAACATACCCATGCCCCAGCCAATCAGCGGCGTAAGCGTTTCAACTGCGCCGAATATCAGACCTGTGCGCAATGCTTCAGAAAATTTGGGTTTATGCAGGGTGGCGCCTTTGCCAATTGATGCAGCGAAAGCATCCATCGACATGCCAAAAGCGAGAAGAACGGTAGCGGTGAGATTCATAACAGCGTCCTGACCGGGGTATCCATAAAACACATCACTGCCCCCAGTAACCATGCATACAGGCCGGAATCACTGTAAATACAGCGCCATTCAGATATGCATTGCAGTTGATGTGCCTATGGTCTCGCCTGACTGAACCTGTAAATTCAGTCCGTACGCGCCACGTTTTTCAACGAGTATGTTGACACGTACATTTCCGGAGTCTGGAAATCGGCTACTCCCCAACGACGGGCGCAACCTTAACATATTTTGAGAATATAAAACAAGAAACGCAGAAATAATATTTGACTTCTAATTGAAAACGATTTTCATTTAGACTTATTTATAAATAAAACGTTAAAATAAATAACATTGTGGACAGTTAAATATAGCCTTGGCTATGTTTGTTTTTATACTGATATATAAAAAACATAGTTCAGGCTATATTTGTAACCTATTGATTTGAAATTAAAAGTTTATATATCTTCTCAAGATCGTCTATATTTCGCACACGGATTAACAATCTTCGATGTTCTAATTGCATCACTAATACACCGTCTTCAGATAAATTCATCTCTTTAATGCGGTTATATTCAATCCAGACGTTGGCGAAGAAAAAACCTTTCTGCTTGAAGATGATTTTTGGCGTACGGATCCAGAACAGATACAACCCCATCAATACCAGTGCACATAATAACCATGTGGTAAATTGCGCGCCGTGGCTGGTGATGTTGTTGTAGATAAGAATAGCTACCAAGCCAAGGAAGATAACGCTGTCGACTCTGCTGCGGGGAAGCAGGGCGACAGTAAGCAGAGTAGGGCCATTACGGCGGGGCATGATGAACTGATCGTAAATGGCATACGCCAGCAGCGAAAAGATAAATAGAACCAGCACCAGGTCCGTGATAGTCATGAATCCTCAACCCTCTAAATAGAAAAACCGGGGGCAAGCCCCCGGTGATGTACAACAGTCTTACAGGCCGAGCAGTCCGACAGCGTAGCCCGCGATACCGATGACGAAGAAGCCAACGATGATCCACAGCGGGTTCACTTTCTTACGCAGCAGCCACATACAGGCGAATGTCAGCAGCAGAGGAACCAGACCCGGCATCAACTGGTCAAGGATAGTCTGCACGGTGGTAACACGAGTCTGACCATCCTGACCGGTGATAGTGGAAACCACCAGCGGGATGTTTACGTGCGTCCACTTGTTAACCAATGCCCCCATGACAAACAGGCCGAGGATTGACGCCCCCTCGGTCAGTTTCTGCAGGAAGCCGCCGCCCATATCTTTAACGATATCGACACCTTTACGGTAGCCATATGCCACACCGTAATAACGGGTTGCCAGACGAACCAGGTTAAACAGGATGAAGAACAGCAGTGGCCCAAGCAGGCTGCCGCTCATCGCGATACCTGCGCCGAGTGCGGCGAAGACCGGACGTACGGTACCCCAGAAGATCGGGTCACCGACGCCTGCCAGCGGACCCATCAGACCAACTTTGATACCGTTGATGGCACCATCGTCAATCTCTGCGCCGTTTGCACGCTGTTCTTCCATTGCCAGCGTAACGCCCAGTACTGGAGCCGCTACGTACGGATGGGTGTTAAAGAATTCCAGGTGACGCTTAATCGCTTGCTTACGTGCATCGTTGTTTTCCGGGTACAAGCGGCGGATAGCCGGTACCATGGAGAAACAGAAACCCAGCGCCTGCATACGTTCGAAGTTCCATGAACCCTGAAACAGGTTAGAACGAATGAACACGCCACGAATGTCACTCGGAGTGAGTTTTTTCTCGGTGGTAGTTTTAGTCATATCAACCATTTCGCTCACCTGCTAGTCCAGTTCGTTATCGAGATCGTTATTGCCAGCCGCCGCAGCAGGTGCACCGGCTACGCGGTTATATTTCGGGCTCAGCTGAATGTAGAGGATGGCCATGACTGCGCCAATCACACCCAGAGCAACCAGGTTGAAGTTAGTAAATGCCGCGGTGACGAAGCCGAGGTAGAAGAATGGCATCAGATAGCCTGCGCGCATCATGTTGATGACCATCGCATAACCAACCACTACGATCATACCGCCTGCGATGTTCAGACCACCGGTTACGACTTCCGGAATGGCGTTAAGCATGCTCTGAACTTCACTGGTACCAACAGAAATCGCTACGATTACCGCCGGGATAGCGATACGCATAGCCTGCAGGAACAGCGAGGATACGTGCAGCCAGGAGAGCGCAGTCAGGTTACCGTTTTCGGCTGCCTTATCCGCTGCGTGCTGGAATGCTACGGTGATTGTACGAACGATAATGGTCAGTACCTGGCCTGCTGCTGCCAGTGGGATAGCCAGCGCGATACCGGCACCAATGCTTTGATGACCCGCGATAACCAGAACGGTAGAGATAATTGAGGCCAGTGCGGCATCTGGTGCAACCGCAGCACCGATGTTCATCCAGCCCAGGGCGATCATTTCCAGGGTACCACCGATGATAATACCGGTTTTCATATCCCCAAGAACGGCACCAATCAGCGTACAGGCCACCAACGGACGGTGGAACTGAAATTCATCGAGTACCGACTCCATACCCGCGATACATGCGACGATGAACACCAGCACAATCTGAAGAGTGGTAATCTCCATTGTACTTCTCCTATTGCTATACAGACTTAAGTGTGAAAACTAAGTAAATGCCAGGGAATTATTTCACCTTGGCAATCAAATCCATCATTTTCAGTTTCTGATCGGTAGAAACCTTACGGGCCTCAAGCTCAATGCCGCGTTCGTTGAGTTTCTTGAAGGCTTCGATGTCTTTGTCATCGACAGAAATTGCGTTGTTTACCTGCGTTTTACCCTGACGGAAAGCCATACCGCCAATGTTTACGGAGGTAATTTTCACACCACCTTCAACGATACGTTCTACGTCGGTTGGGTTGGTGAACAACAGCATCACACGCTCACCTGCATATTTCGGGTTGTTGTAGACGCGGATCATTTTCGCGACATCAACCACATGCGCCGTCACACCCGGAGGTGCTACCTGAGTCAGCAGCGTTTTACGCACGGTATCGGCGGCAACTTCATCACTGACGACGATAATGCGCGTTACGTTGGTTTCTTTGGTCCAGCGAGTTGCCACCTGACCATGGATTAAGCGGTCATCAATACGCGCCAGGCCGATCTGCATATAATCGTTCGGCCCCATCGGTTTCGCGGGGGTTGCTGCTTTCGGTGCCGCGACGGGGGCAGGAGCGGCTTTTTCCACCGGTTTTGCTTTCAGCGCTTTCACGCCTTCGCTGCCGGTTTCAACGGCCAGTGCCACTAATTCATCAAAGCTTGGGTTGTCATCACGCGCCATGAAGGTCTCAACCAGCATGGGAATGTTCACACCGGCGATTACTTCGTAATGCTCTTTATCGACGACAATGCGGCTCGCAGCGTTAAACGGGCTGCCTCCCCATGTGTCAACGAGAAACAGCACGCCTTTACTGGTATCGAGTTTTGCCAACTGAGCGTTGTACTTTTCGATCAGCGTTTCAGCATTTTCGCCTGGAACGAAATCGATCCAGCCGACGTTTTCCTGCTCGCCTAACAGCATCTCTGCCGTCTTAAGTAACTGCTCTGCAGCCCAACCATGTGTGCCTATTACAATAGCAATGGTCACTTGCTACCTCCTTTATTATCGTTAACACATCAACGTGAAGATGTATTTGAATCGTCGTCCGCAATCGAATCGATTCAGATAAGGGTTACAAAGAAAAACCTATGATTTTCGTGAATTATTTTAGATATCGAAAAAAATATTTTATGTGATGAAGATCCGTAATTTAACTTCCGATAAAAAGAAATTTCGAAGGGTAAAATATCTCCGAAACAACTTATTGCAAAGGAAGGTAAATCTTTGCTAAAAACAGCTTCTCTCTGTTATGTTTAGCATCTGTTTAATTACTCAGGAGTATAGGGCAGTAGCCCACCATATGGATCGTCACCGACGTCATTTCACCTTCAGGCCGTATCAAGCCTGTCAGATTGGCACTTTTTGCCACAAATTTTCTCTGCATATCGCTTTAACGCCTGAGATCCTCAGCGCGCAGTTTGGTCATTCCTTAAGCAGGAGCTTGTCATGGAATTATTAATGGACCCGCAGATTTGGGTGGGTTTGCTCACGCTTGTCGTTCTCGAAATTGTTCTGGGTATTGATAACCTGGTCTTCATTGCGATCCTGGCTGATAAGCTGCCGCCGAAACAGCGTGATAAAGCGCGTTTAATCGGTTTGTCACTGGCACTGATTATGCGTCTGGGCTTGTTGTCCGTGATTTCGTGGATGGTGACGCTGACAAAGCCGCTGTTCATGGTAATGGACTATGCGTTCTCGGGGCGCGATTTGATTATGCTGCTGGGGGGGATCTTCCTCTTGTTCAAGGCTACGACAGAGCTGCATGAGCGGCTGGAAAACCGTGAACATGATACCGGGCAGACGAAAGGGTATGCGAGCTTTTGGGTTGTCGTAACGCAGATTGTCATCCTCGACGCGGTGTTCTCGCTGGATGCCGTGATTACAGCGGTCGGTATGGTCAACCATCTGCCAGTGATGATGGCGGCAGTAGTGATTGCCATGGCCGTGATGCTGCTGGCCTCTAAGCCGCTGACACGATTTGTGAACCAACACCCGACGGTGGTGGTGCTGTGTCTGAGCTTCCTGTTGATGATTGGTCTGAGCCTGGTTGCCGAAGGGTTTGGCTTCCATATTCCGAAAGGTTATCTGTATGCGGCGATTGGTTTCTCGATCATCATCGAGTTGTTTAACCAGATTGCCCGTCGTAACTTTATTCGCCACCAGTCGACGCTGCCGCTGCGTGCACGTACTGCCGATGCAATCCTGCGTCTGATGGGCGGTAAACGTCAGGCCAGCGTGCAGATGGAATCCGATAACCCGGTGCCGGTTCCTGTCCCGGAAGGCGCGTTTGTGGAAGAAGAACGCTATATGATCAACGGCGTCCTCTCCCTGGCGTCGCGTTCGTTACGCGGCATTATGACGCCTCGTGGTGAAATCAGCTGGGTTGATGCCGACCTGAGCGTGGCAGAAATTCGCGAGCAGTTGCTCTCATCACCTCACAGCCTGTTCCCGGTGTGTCGTGGGGAACTGGATGAAATCATCGGTATCGTGCGTGCTAAAGAGCTGCTGGTGGCGCTGGAAGACGGTGTGGATGTGGCGGCGATTGCCTCTGCTTCTCCGGCTATTGTTGTTCCGGAGACGCTGGACCCGATCAATCTGTTAGGCGTACTGCGTCGTGCCCGCGGTAGCTTCGTTATCGTCACTAACGAGTTTGGCGTAGTACAGGGTCTGGTCACGCCGCTGGACGTATTAGAAGCCATTGCCGGTGAATTCCCGGATGCCGATGAAACACCTGAAATTATTGCTGATGCAGGTGGTTGGTTGGTCAAAGGCGGTACCGATCTGCATGCGTTGCAACAGGCGCTGGACGTGGATACGTTAGTGAATGAAGACGAAGATATCGCCACGGTGGCAGGTTTAGTCATTGCGGCTAACGGCCATATTCCACGCGTAGGTGATGTTATCGAGGTTGCACCGCTGAGCATTACGATTGTCGAAGCGAATGACTATCGTGTGGATTTAGTTCGCATTGTTAAAGAACAACCCGCTCACGACGAAGACGAGTAATCGGGTTTAGCGAAACGGCATGACGGGCATACTGTGTCGCCCGTTATGTCGGGTGGGCGGCGGCGTGCTGCCCGCCAGCCATTTTGGGAAATCACGCAGCGGCATTGGCTTTGCGTACAAAAAACCTTGCAACAAATGTACGCCGTGTCGGCGCAAATGCTGAGCCTGCGCCTGGGTTTCAACGCCTTCCGCCACCAGTTCTATATTCAATTTTTTCCCCAAAGCGATAATGATGTCTGTGACGGTTGAGTTCACGGCGTCTGTTCCTATTGCCGAAGTAAATGATTTATCGATCTTCAGCACATCCGGGCGGAGTTTTTCCAGCCAGGAGAGCGAGCTGTTACCGGTACCGAAATCATCAATTGCCAGTTTTACGCCAAGACGATTTAATTCGCGTACGACCCGATAATCCACATCCAGTAACGCATCTCGTTCGGTCAGTTCGATAACCAACTGCTGGATTGGGTGCTGGCTGAACCAGTACTGATTAAGATCTTTTAGCAGAGTGCCGTTACGAAAATGGCTGGCGGCGACATTAATCCCAATATGAAACTGACTGCTCATCGGGAAAACGTGTCTTTGCTGAATGGTTTCTGCGATGACATGACGGGTTAGCGGCACAATCAGGTTGTGCTCCTCAGCGATGGGAATAAACACTTCCGGAGAGATCCAACCCTGGCGTGGGTTATTCCAGCGTAGAAGAATCTCCACGCCCATGCATTGCTGGGTTTGCGCATTAAGCAGCGGCTGGCAAAACAGCTCGAATTCCCGAGCTGCAAGGGCCAGATTAATCTCCCAGGAAAAACTCATTCTGCTGGCAGTCGCCAGCCATGCCAGGTAACCCACTAATAAACTTAGGATCACCGCCAGCGGCAGCTGTGTTGGCAGATGTTTAATCGCCAGTTCACTGGGACCGGGGCCGGTGACGCTAATGGTAAACGGGAAATGTTGAGATGACAGCTGGTAGCGTTTTTCATCATTTAGCTTAGGCAGAGTATCGACCACACCTTGATCATACAGTAGATGCCGATTACCAACGGTTAAGCTGGCATCGGTGATCTGCGGCGGCTGGGGTTCAAGCAACATAGACGACAATAAATCAATATTGACGATTTCCAGCACGCCATCTTCACCATCGGCAGAGGATGGATACCATTGCGTCAGAATCGGGCTGCCTTTAATCAGCGAATGGTCAGTAGACAGCAGCAGTTGCGGTTCCCGGCTGGGTAATTCGGGCTGTAGTTGACGAATGGGGACATTGCGATACCCAAAAATGCTGGAGCAGTAGAGGATCCCGCTTTGAATCAGATTAATAGAACGCACCGTTTGCAGTCTTGCGGCATGTTTGCTTAACGGTAAACGTGCCACTGAGCAGGGGAGGCCAATTAACGGCAACAATACATCACGTCCGGTCTGCAAGGGTAAAAGTACGTCATCCAGTTCTTCTACAGCATGGTTGGCAAAGGTGACGATATTTCGGTGATTTAAATTACGCTCCGAAATAAATCGAACAGTTAATGTGAGGATGAGCGTCAGTAGTGCACATACTGTGCAGACGATTAAGCGATTCCGGCGATAATTTTTAATGATCCGTTGTGCTGTTTGCATGCGGGCCGCCCGATAAGCCGTTGGTCACAGAAGCCAACAGCAACAGAGCAAGTGTAGTGGGGAAAATTACAGTAGACGAGGGAGAGGGGGCAAATTCGCCCATCCGTCGCAGATGGGCGAAAATTAAGTATTAGTCACATTGAACTTTGATTGCCAGGCCACCGCGTGACGTTTCGCGGTATTTGGCGTTCATGTCTTTACCTGTTTCGTACATGGTCTCAATGACTTTATCCAGCGAGACGCGCGGCGCGCTGGTACGGCGCATTGCCATACGCGCAGCGTTGATCGCCTTCACTGAAGCAATGGCGTTACGTTCAATGCATGGAACCTGTACCTGACCGGCAACCGGATCGCAGGTTAAGCCGAGGTTATGTTCCATGCCGATTTCGGCAGCAACACACACCTGCTCAGGGCTCGCGCCCAACAGTTCAGCCAGACCAGCGGCAGCCATGGAGCAGGCTACGCCCACTTCACCCTGACAACCTACTTCTGCACCAGAGATTGAGGCGTTCATTTTGTACAACGCGCCAATTGCACCGGCCGCCAGGAAATAGCGGGTATAGATATCCGGGCTGACGGACTCGATGAAATGATCGTAATAGGCCAGTACCGCAGGCACGATACCGCAGGCACCGTTGGTTGGCGCTGTCACCACGCGACCGCCCGCGGCGTTTTCTTCGTTAACGGCCAGCGCGAACATGTTCACCCAGTCGATCACGTTCATCGGATCGTTGGACAGCTTATCGCTGGAAACCAGCATACGACGCAGAGCTGAAGCACGACGAGGAACGCGCAGCGGACCCGGCAACACACCTTCGGTGTTCATGCCACGATCGATACAGGCCTGCATGGTTTGCCAGACGTGGCCAAAGTACTCTTCAATCTCTTTTTTGCTGTGCAGAGCAAGTTCGTTCTGCATCGCCATGCCAGAGAGAGACAGGCCGGTGCTGTTGCAGTACTCCAGCATTTCAGTCGCGGATTTGAACGGATAAGGCACGCTGACCTCGCCCGCGGCATCCTGACCAAAATGTTCTTCATCAACGATGAATCCACCGCCGATTGAGTAGTAGGTTTTGCTATAAATGACGGTTTCGCCATTGTACGCATGGATCTGCATTCCGTTTTCATGCAGCGGCAGGTTGCCGTTGTGAAAACGCATCCCGTCATTCTGCGGGAAATCCACTTCGTGCTGACCCTGTGCAAGCAGCAGGCGTCCACGCATTTCTACGTCGCGGATAAATCCGGGGATGCTATCAATATCCACGGTAGCAGGCTCATTGCCCGCCAGACCCATAATAATGGCGATATCGGTGTGGTGACCTTTACCCGTGAGCGACAGTGAACCATACACGTCGACGGCGACACGAGTAACGCTGTCCAGTAATCCTTTTTCGACCAGGTCATCGACGAACTGTTTACCCGCCTTCATAGGCCCTACGGTATGGGAAGATGAGGGACCAATCCCCACCTTAAACATGTCGAATAGACTAATCACGATAATACTCCTACAGGGCGACTGGGCTTTCCAGTAACGATGTTATAACTGCGCATAGTGTAAGAGGGAACGCGGCGATCGGCTTAACTATTCACATGAATTAAACTAATAGATAACCGCGGTTTTACTAATGTTGTGACCTGAGTTTCAAGTTGTCTATGGCGCGCGTAAAGATAAGTATAGTCAGGCCTTGACGCCAATTTGCAGCGCCAGCTCACGAATTATTCCGGCAGTCATTCCCCAGACGAAATATTGCTCATACCAGGAAAGCCATACGCGATGTGAATCGCCACGACGGTAAATATCCAACGGGTGGTAACGACCTAAATGCAGGGCCTGGGCCAGCGGCATTTCGAACACTGCTGAAACTTCATCTTCACTGGCGCGATACGGCAGATTAGGCGGGATAATGCCTAACACTGGGGTGACCTGGAAACCGGTCACGCTGTCGACCGGCGGCAGAACGCCGATCACTTCTACGCATGAAGGTGGGATCGCTACCTCTTCCTGTGCCTCGCGAAGGGCGGCGGCAATTAACGAGGCATCACTGCTATCCACCGCCCCACCGGGGAAGGCGACCTGTCCGGCGTGCTTGCGCAGGTGAACGGAACGCTGGGTTAACAACAACCCGGGCTGTGGACGACGCACGACGGGGATCAGTACGGCGGCCTGGCGCTGGTTTAACGCGGCATGATTGACCTGCGGGCGCAGGAGTTGAAAGCGCGATAAAAAATCATCAAGCGTCAGGCTGCTGTATTCCACGTCTCAGTTCTCCAGTTGGTGCAAAATACGATTCACTTTATCAAATGTTTCCTGATATTCAGCGTCTTCCTGACTGTCCGCCACTATGCCGCCGCCAGCGGAACAATAAATTTGTCCGTTTGTGGCTGTCAGCGTGCGAATGGTGATGCTGGTATCCATATTGCCGCAAAAACTCAGATAACCAATGCTGCCACACCAGGCATTACGTCTTTGTGGCTCCAGTTCGTCAATAATTTCCATCGCCCGCACTTTCGGCGCACCGGTAATAGAGCCTCCGGGGAAGGCTGCGCGTAGCAGATCGGTGGCGTGTAATGACTCTGGCAGACGTGCGGTAATGGTGCTGACCAAATGATGAACGGCAGGGAACGGTTCGACGACAAACAGCTCCGGAACCTGTACCGAACCCGGTACGGCAACGCGGCCAATATCATTACGCATCAAATCGACGATCATCAGGTTCTCCGCACGATCCTTCGGCGAATTCGCCAGCCGCCGGGCCTGCTCACGATCGGCATCGGCATCTTCAAGCCTGGGCAACGTACCTTTAATAGGACGGGTCTGGATATGCTGGTTCTCCAGCAGAATAAAACGTTCTGGCGAAAGGCTGAGGATAACGCCTTCCTCAAGACGAATAAACGCGCTGAACGGGGCGCGGTTAGCGTGATTGAGTTTGACAAATGCCTGCCACTCATCCCCCTCGTAATGCGCTTGAAAACGCTGCGCGAGGTTGACCTGGTAACAATCGCCGCTGTGCAGATAGCCCTGTACCTGGCGGAATTTTTCGCCATACCGGGCGCGGCTCATATTGGACTGCCACGCCGAGGTCAATGTAAACGGCTCACGCGTTGGCGGTTGTTGCGCGTCGAGCCATTTCAGGCGAGCCTCGACATCGGTATGGCTGAGCAGCGATACGGTCTGCAACTGGTGGTCAACAATCAGCGCCCAGTCGTAAATGCCAACGGCCATATCCGGTAGCGTAATATCGCGCTCAGCAATAGTCGGCAGAGATTCAAAGCGTCGGCCAAGGTCGTAGCCAAACAGACCTAACGCGCCGCCCTGAAACGGCAGATCCGGGTGATACTCGTGGTGAATCTTGTGTGCAGCTAGCGCGGAATGTAATACCGTCATTGGATCATCAAGCGAGCGCGTGATTGCGTGCCCGTCCTGCACTACGGTCTCTTCAGCACGTGTAACCAACGTGGTGACGGGATCCGCCACCAGAATATCAAAGCGGTTATGCGGATGGTCGGCTTGACCTGAATGCAGCAGCATCGCCCAGGGCAGATGGCTTAATGTCGAAAAATAGCGTTCAGCGGCGTCCTGACGCCAGGGTAATGTGATTACTGCGGGAGATAACGTCTTCATCAGTCCTGACTCGTTGCTACTCTACTGGCTAACTGCCCGGTAGCATGAAATAATTAGCGCAGACAATTTAGCAGGAGTTAACAATGTTTGCAGGTTTACCTTCACTCAGTCATGAGCAGCAGCAAAAAGCGGTAGAGCGTATTCAGGAGCTGATGTCGCAGGGGATGAGCAGCGGACAAGCCATTGCTCTGGTTGCTGAAGAGTTACGCGCCAGTCATACCGGCGAGCGGATCGTGGCGCGTTTTGAAGATGAAGACGAATAACGCCGCTTAAACTGCAGCGATTATCTTAATCTCAACTTTGTATTTCGGGTTCATCAATCCGGCCTGAACGGTACAACGTACCGGCGCGTGGCCAGCAACGACCCACGCGTCCCAGGCTTTATTCATGGCGGCAAAATCGTTTTTGTCTGCCAAAAACAGGGTGGCGTCAAGAATACGTGACTTGTTGCTGCCTTGTTTTTCCAGCACCGCATCAATTTGCGCCAGCGTATTTGCCGTCTGCTCAAAGGCGTCTGCATCCAGATTTTCCGGCACGCCGGTGTAATACAGCGTGTTGTTGTGGATTACCACGTCGGACCAACGCGCTTCGGCATCAATGCGCACAATCGTCATAAATCATTCCTCGTTTACGTTTTTTCATAATAGCTTTGGGTTTCGCCAAGACTGCCATAATGTTGTGCCCACGTCACCTCTTCAACTGGCGAAAGACCCGCTGGCCTGACATAATCCCTGTTCAAATGAACAGGGGGCAGTGTGACGGACGATTTTGCAGCAGACGGTCAGTTGGCTAAAGCGATACCGGGTTTTAAACCGCGAGAACCACAGCGGCAGATGGCCATCGCCGTCAGTCATGCCATCGAAAAATCACAACCACTGGTGGTAGAAGCCGGAACCGGAACGGGTAAAACCTACGCTTATCTTGCCCCAGCGCTGCGTGCCGGAAAGAAGGTCATTGTCTCCACGGGCTCGAAGGCGTTGCAGGATCAGCTATACAGCCGCGACCTCCCGACCGTCGCGAAAGCACTGAAGTTCACCGGTAAACTGGCGCTGCTGAAAGGGCGTTCAAACTATCTGTGCCTTGAGCGTCTCGAACAGCAGGCGCTGGCGGGTGGCGACTTGCCGGTACAAACGTTAAGCGACGTCATTCTGCTGCGCTCCTGGTCAAATCAAACCCTTGATGGGGACATCAGCACCTGCGTCAGCGTGGCGGAAGACTCTCAGGCCTGGCCGCTGGTGACCAGCACTAATGACAACTGTCTGGGCAGCGACTGCCCGCTGTATAAAGAGTGTTTTGTCGTTAAAGCGCGTAAAAAAGCGATGGATGCGGATGTCGTCGTGGTTAACCATCATCTGTTTCTCGCCGATATGGTGGTAAAAGAGAGCGGGTTTGGCGAACTGATCCCGGAAGCTGATGTGATGATCTTCGATGAAGCGCATCAGTTACCGGATATCGCCAGCCAGTACTTTGGTCAATCGCTCTCCAGTCGCCAGCTGTTAGACCTGGCGAAAGACATCACCATTGCCTATCGCACCGAGCTGAAAGACACTCAGCAGCTGCAAAAGTGCGCCGATCGCCTTGCACAAAGCGCTCAGGACTTCCGCTTGCAGCTTGGTGAGCCGGGCTATCGCGGAAACCTGCGGGAACTGCTGGCCGACCAGCGCGTACAGCGCGCGTTTTTGCTGCTCGATGACACGTTGGAGCTGTGTTATGACGTGGCGAAGCTGTCCCTCGGGCGTTCGGCGTTGCTGGATGCCGCGTTTGAGCGCGCCACGCTTTATCGTGCGCGTCTGAAGCGCCTGAAAGAGATCAACCAGCCAGGCTTCAGCTACTGGTATGAATGCACCTCCCGCCATTTCACCCTCGCGCTGACGCCGCTTACGGTGGCGGATAAATTCAAAGAAGTGATGGAACAAAAGCCGGGCTGCTGGATTTTTACTTCCGCGACGCTGTCGGTAAACGATGACCTGCATCATTTCACTGCACGACTGGGTATTGAAGATGCCGAGTCGATGCTGCTGCCGAGCCCATTTGATTACACGCGCCAGGCGCTGCTGTGCGTACCGCGTAATCTCCCGCAAACCAACCAGCCGGGGGCTGCGCGTCAGCTGGCATCCATGCTGCGACCTATTATCGAAGCGAACAACGGTCGCTGTTTTATGCTGTGCACTTCGCACGCGATGATGCGCGATCTGGCGGAACAATTCCGCGCTACTATGACGCTTCCCGTACTGCTGCAGGGCGAAACCAGCAAAGGACAACTGCTACAGCAGTTTGTCAGCGCAGGTAATGCGCTACTGGTTGCCACCAGCAGCTTCTGGGAAGGCGTGGACGTGCGCGGTGATACCCTGTCGCTGGTAATAATCGATAAACTGCCGTTTACCTCGCCGGACGACCCGCTGTTAAAAGCCCGAATGGAGGATTGTCGACTGCGCGGCGGCGATCCGTTTGAAGACGTCCAGTTGCCGGATGCGGTAATCACCCTGAAGCAGGGGGTAGGGCGTCTGATACGTGATGCTGACGATCGCGGCGTGCTGGTGATTTGCGACAATCGTCTGGTTATGCGGCCATACGGCGCCACCTTCCTGGCGAGTCTTCCTCCTGCGCCGCGGACGCGTGACATCGCTCGCGCGGTTCGCTTTCTTGCCATACCAACGACTGAGTAATTTGTTACGGAGTGTGGTAAGATGCGCGCCAAATTTATTGATCTGATCACAAACACCCATGCGAATTCTGGCTATCGATACCGCCACAGAGGCGTGCTCTGTTGCCCTGTGGAATGACGGTACTATCAAGGCTCACTTTGAGCTTTGCCCACGAGAACACACCCAACGAATTTTACCGATGGTTCAGGAAATCCTGGCCGCTGGCGATCTCACGTTAACCGATATCGACGCCCTGGCGTTTGGTCGCGGTCCCGGCAGTTTCACCGGCGTGCGTATCGGTATTGGCATTGCTCAGGGGCTGGCGTTAGGCGCAAACTTACCGATGATCGGCGTCTCCACCCTGGCTACCATGGCGCAGGGCGCCTGGCGTAAGTCGGGCGCGACTCGCGTGCTGGCGGCGATTGACGCGCGAATGGGCGAAGTCTACTGGGCCGAATACCAGCGTGATGACAACGGTAACTGGCACGGTGAAGAAACCGAAGCGGTGTTAACCCCCGAGCAGGTACATGAGCGTTTATTGCAGCTGTCTGGCGACTGGGTGACGGTCGGGACGGGCTGGCCGGCATGGCCTGAGCTTGGTAAAGACAGCGGGCTGACGCTCAGCGATGGTGACGTGCTGCTTCCAGCGGCTGAAGACATGCTGCCCGTCGCCACGCAAATGCTGGCTGCGGGTGAGACCGTAGCGGTCGAACACGCTGAACCGGTTTATTTACGTAACACCGTGGCGTGGAAGAAACTTCCCGGTAAAGAATGAATCTTAGTAGTAGAACCCCGGCTAAGACGTACAGTCGTCAGTGCACAGCATTGTGAACAGGCTGGGGCAGAAGCTAAGAAAAGGGAGTCACAATATGGCGGTGCAAAAGCAGTTATTGAAAGGTGTGTTGGCGGGGGCCTTAGCGTTAATGCTTAGCGGCTGCGTCACCATCCCGGATGCGATTAAAGGTTCGAGCCCGATGCCGCAGCAGGATCTGGTGCGGGTGATGAATGCGCCGCAGCTGTATGTCGGACAGGAAGCGCGTTTCGGCGGCAAAGTGGTGGATATTCAGAACCAGCAGGGAAAATCCCGTCTGGAAATTGCCACCGTTCCGCTCGATAGCGGTGCACGCCCCGTGCTGGGTGAAGCCTCTCGTGGGCGGATATATGCTGATGTAAATGGCTTCCTTGACCCGGTGGACTTTCGCGGGCAACTGGTCACCGTCGTCGGCCCGATAAGCGGTACAGTGGACGGAAAAATCGGTAATACGCCGTATAAATTCATGCTGATGCAGGTAACTGGTTATAAACGCTGGCATATTACTCAGCAGATTGTCATGCCGCCTCAGCCTATCGACCCCTGGTTCTACGGTGCGCGTGGCTGGCCTTACGGTGGCTACGGCGGATGGGGCTGGTACAATCCCGGCCCGGCACAGGTTCAGACCATAGTAACAGAGTAACTCTTTGTTTTAATGGTAAAAGAAACAGCGGCTCGTCCGCTGTTTCTGCATTAACGTGGATATAAGAAAAATAAATAGTGACGTGCTTCGCAACCTTGTCGTTGTGTAATAAACAAACTGGTACGCTGAGTTAATATTATGTTAACAGTTTGTTTATTGCCTGGGGTTGTGATGACGACGAATACGCATTTTAGAGGTGATGTATTGAAAAAGGTTTGGCTTAACCGTTATCCCGCTGGTGTTCCTGCGGAGATCAATCCTGACCGTTATCAATCCCTGGTGGAACTCTTTGAACACTCAGTAAGACGGTATGCCGATCAGCCCGCGTTTGTAAACATGGGGGAGGTGATGACCTTCCGCAAGCTTGAAGAGCGTAGCCGTGCGTTTGCCGCTTATTTGCAACAGGGGCTCGGGCTGAAAAAGGGCGATCGCGTCGCGCTGATGATGCCGAATCTGCTGCAATATCCGGTCGCACTGTTTGGGATTTTACGTGCCGGCATGATCGTCGTGAATGTGAACCCGTTGTATACGCCTCGCGAGCTGGAACATCAGCTCAACGACAGCGGCGCGTCGGCGATTGTCATCGTATCTAACTTTGCTCATACGCTGGAAAAGGTGGTCGACAAAACGTCGGTGCAACACGTGATCCTGACGCGTATGGGCGATCAGCTGTCTACCCCCAAAGGAACGCTGGTTAACTTTGTCGTGAAGTACATCAAGCGCCTGGTGCCAAAGTATCACCTGCCGGATGCCATCTCATTTCGCAGTGCGCTGCAAAACGGCTATCGTATGCAGTATGTGAAGCCCGAAGTGGTGTCGGAAGATTTGGCGTTTCTGCAATATACCGGCGGGACAACCGGCGTGGCGAAAGGCGCGATGCTTACACACCGCAACATGCTGGCTAACCTTGAGCAGGTTCATGCTACCTACGGTCCGTTGCTGCATCCGGGTAAAGAATTAGTGGTGACGGCGTTACCGCTGTATCACATTTTTGCGCTAACGATGAACTGTCTGCTGTTTATTGAGCTAGGCGGTCAAAACCTGCTGATTACTAACCCGCGTGATATTCCGGGGCTGGTAAAAGAGCTGGCGAAGTATCCGTTTACCGCGATGACCGGCGTCAATACGCTGTTTAACGCGCTGCTGAATAACAAAGAGTTTCAGCAACTGGACTTCTCGTCACTGCACCTTTCAGCAGGTGGCGGAATGCCGGTTCAACAGGCGGTAGCTGAACGTTGGGTGAAGCTGACGGGGCAGTATCTTCTGGAAGGTTATGGCCTGACGGAGTGCGCGCCGCTGGTGAGTGTCAACCCTCACGATATTGACTACCACAGCGGAAGTATCGGTTTACCGGTTCCCTCCACTGAGGTCAAGCTGGTGGACGACGACGACAACGAAGTGCCGCCGGGAGAACCGGGTGAGCTGTGTGTGAAAGGTCCACAGGTGATGCTGGGCTACTGGCAGCGACCAGACGCCACTGACGAAATCATCAAAGACGGCTGGCTGCACACCGGCGATATTGCGGTGATGGATGATGAAGGCTTCCTGCGTATTGTCGATCGTAAGAAAGATATGATCCTGGTGTCCGGCTTTAACGTCTACCCTAATGAAATTGAAGACGTGGTTATGCAACACCCTGGCGTGCAGGAAGTGGCTGCGGTTGGGGTTCCGTCCGGCAGCAGCGGTGAAGCGGTGAAAATTTTCGTAGTGAAGAAAGATGCCTCGTTAACCGATGAAGCGCTGGTCACTTTCTGTCGTCGTCACCTGACGGGCTATAAAGTACCAAAGCTGGTGGAGTTTCGCGATGAGTTGCCGAAATCTAACGTTGGTAAAATTTTGCGACGAGAATTACGTGACGAAGCGCGTGCCAAAGTGGACAATAAAGGCTGAGCGTTAAGTCAGCCAGTAGAAAACGCCGGGAAATCCGGCGTTTTTTTTGGCGCAAACCTAAGAGAGCACGATTTGAATTATCAAATGATCACCACGGACGACGCGTTGGCCACGCTGTGCGAAGCCGTCCGTGAATTTCCGGCGATAGCCCTGGATACAGAATTTGTTCGCACGCGTACCTATTATCCGCAGTTGGGGCTGATCCAGCTGTTTGATGGCAAACACGTTGCTCTGATTGATCCGCAGGGGATCACCGACTGGTCGCCGCTGCGCGATATTCTGCGTGATACTGCCATCACCAAATTCCTGCATGCAGGTAGCGAAGATCTGGAAGTGTTTCTCAACGCTTTTGGCGAACTGCCGCAGCCGTTGATTGATACACAAATTCTGGCTGCTTTTTGCGGTCGTCCGCTGTCGTGGGGGTTTGCCGCGATGGTGGAAGAGTTTACGGGGGTGGCGCTGGACAAAAGCGAATCCCGCACCGACTGGCTGGCCAGACCGCTGACCGAGCGTCAGTGTGAGTACGCGGCGGCTGATGTCTGGTATCTATTACCGATCACCACAAAACTGATGGTTGAAACTGAAGCCAGCGGCTGGCTGCCAGCCGCACTGGACGAATGTCGCTTAATGCAGCAGCGTCGCCAGGAGGTTCTGGCGCCTGAAGACGCATGGCGCGATATCACTAACGCCTGGCAGTTGCGTACTCGTCAGTTGGCCTGCCTGCAACTGCTTGCCGACTGGCGACTGCGTAAAGCACGTGAGCGCGATCTGGCAGTGAACTTTGTAGTGCGTGAAGAACACCTGTGGTCGGTCGCTCGTTATATGCCAGGGAGTCTGGGTGAACTGGACAGCCTCGGCCTTTCCGGTAGTGAAATTCGCTTCCACGGCAAAACGCTGATTTCTCTGGTAGAAAAAGCGCAGGCTTTACCGGAAGAATCACTGCCACAGCCGCTGCTGAATTTGATGGATATGCCTGGATACCGCAAAGCGTTTAAAGCCATTAAGGCGCTGGTTGCCGAGGTGAGTACTGAGCATAATCTTAGCGTCGAACTGCTGGCTTCACGCCGTCAAATCAACCAGCTACTCAACTGGCACTGGAAATTAAAGCCGCAGCAGACCCTGCCGGAGTTGGTTTCCGGTTGGCGTGGCGAACTGATGTCCGATCGTCTCAACGCGCTGCTGCAGGAATATCCGCAGTAAGTCACCAGGCTCGCCGGGTTGCGCCATTGCTAACCCGGCCTGCGCAACGCTACAAATCAAGCACCAGGCGCTTACCTTTGGCGCGTGAGCAGCAAATAAGCATGCTTTGCTGGCTGGCTTTTTCGTCGTCGCTGAAATACTGATCGCGGTGATCCGCTTCCCCTTCAAGAATCGTCGTTTCACAGGTGCCGCAAACACCTTCCCGGCACAGGCACTCAACGCGCGCGGCTTTGTTATTTTCGATAACCTGCAAAATGGTCATCTCTTCCGGGACCACAAACTCGTGTCCTGAACGCGCCAGAACCAGGGTAAAGGCATCACCGCTTTTACCTTCCAGCGCAAATTGTTCGAAATGTAGCGTATTGCTGTCCAGTCTATGGAGGGAAGCCGCTTCTCTGACGGCATCGTTGAGCACTGCTGGCCCGCAGGTGTAAATATGTGTGCCGGGTTCGACATCGGCCAGCAGGCGAGATAAATCAAGGCGGGTCCCTGCGCTTGACAGATGCAGATGAATACGATCGACGCTGGGGTGTTGCAGGAGTTCGTCATAAAACGCGCAGTTGTCCTGACTGGGAGAGCAATAATGCAGTTGCCATTGCGCCTTAGAGTGTTCCAGTTCCGGGATATGCGATAAAAACGGTGTGATGCCGATACCTCCAGCAATCAACAGATGTTGTTGTGCCTGAGGAGCGAGGGCGAACAGATTGTTTGGTGTGGAGATCGTGAGCGTGTCGCCGGGTTTCACGTTTTGATGCAGATATCGTGAGCCGCCTTTGGATGCTTCCTCCAGTCGTACGGCGATTTGCCAGGCGCTCGTATCAAAGGGTGAACTCATCAGCGAGTAAGCATTGCTGTACAGATTCTCGCCATCGCGCATCTGCACGATAATATGGCTGCCACCCTGAAACGCGGGCAACGGCTCGCCTGATGTCGCCGTTAAGGTAAAGCGTTTTACCTGCGCGGTAATCGTCTCAATCCGGCTGACCCGGACTTCTTGCATTTGATAATCAGACATTGCGGCACTCCCTAAAAAATCTGTCCGGCGCGGCTTGACGATGCGCCGGAACCTGTCGTTACAGCCTCTGGTTATTCCTGAAACACCTGCGCGACCAGATTATGGAAATGGGCAATGCCATGTTCGGAGATACCGCTGCCGCTGGTGTCGGCCATAATGCGGCCCTGACCGCGATACCCGCGCGATTTCAACCCTTTTTGGACGCTTTCAACCAGACGTAAATCTTCAGGGCGGAAGACGTTGCGATACCATTCGATCAGTTGTTTCTGCTCTTCGGTCAGCTCTTCGTTGGTGAAGTAGATGTCATAGTTTTGCAGCGTAGTTTCGGCATCCACTGGAAATTCGTAGATAACGGTCATCATGCCTTTGATTGGCGTAACGTTGAGCATGGTGCACGGCCACAGCCAGAAACCGTGGAAGGCGGCATCAACACCTTCTTCGAACTTAAATGACTGCTCTGACGGTTTGGCGAAACCGTATTGTAGCGTCCAGTTGCCGTGCATAGTATGCCAGTAACGAT
The DNA here is from genome assembly GCF_030332595.1 of Citrobacter sp. Cpo100. NCBI lineage: Bacteria > Pseudomonadati > Pseudomonadota > Gammaproteobacteria > Enterobacterales > Enterobacteriaceae > Citrobacter > Citrobacter sp. Cpo100. Next base: position 132,552 of record NZ_JAOWHM010000037.1, read on the forward strand.
CAACCTGAACCGAGTCGGAAAAACCAGGGTGAGCCGGGCCGCAGTGGTAGCACTCCAGATAGTTATCGACAATATTCTTCCAGTTGGCTGGAGTTCGGGTCGTAAAGCGCGCCGCCAGCTTCAGGTCATACACATCAGGGCAGGCTTCGATAACTTTGTCTGCAAGACCTGGGAGTTGTTCTTCTACGCTGCCCGCGTTCGGATCCATGTTGATAAACACGAATCCGGCATATTCTTCCAGCCGTACCGGGGTGAGATGTGCTTTCTCACTGTCGAAGTTGGCAACGTTTTCGCAGTTACGTGCATGCGCCAGGTTACCGTCAAGCTTGAATGCCCAGGCGTGGTAAGGGCAGGTAATCACATTTTTCGCTTTCCCTTCGCCGCTCAACAGCTGATGACCACGATGCGGGCAAACGTTGTAGAACGCGCGCAGCACGTTATCGCGACCACGTACCAGCACGATGTTCTCGCCAATCACTTCCCGGGTTACATAGTCATTGGGTTTCGCCAGTTCGCTACTGTGGGCGACGCAAATCCAGCTCTTAGCGAACACTTTCTCCTGCTCGTGCTCGAAGGCCTGATGGTCGGTATAGAACCGGGCAGGGATAGTCCAGGCGTCCTGTGGGTTGGCACAGAAATTTTGCGGCAGAATAAACTCAGGGCTCAGATTGCTCATTGGAATACCTTTAATTTGTGAGTAAGAGGATTTTTTACTGGCGCTTAATTGTCGCCTTTGAGTAATGTCCCGGCCGGTGGTGCGACGGGGACGTCCACTGGCGTTTCGGGGAGATGACCTTCAATTTGATGTGCAGGAACGTGGGCATAGTCCTGCCGTACCCAACGAAGAAAACCGCCAACCTTCACCAACAGTATGGCGAGGAAGGGAAGTGCGGTCAGAACCACCGTGGTCTTCATGGTTTCCAGGGACGCGCCGGTGAACAAAATCGATAATGGGATCAGGGTGATGACCACGCACCAGAACAGACGTAAGCTACGCTGCGGATCTTCCCCTTCCTGCAGGTTACGCGTGCTGGTGGCCGCCATGGTGTAGGCGACGGCATCCATATGCGAGGCGAGAAAAATAATCATGATCGCCAGATACGCCACCAGGAACAGTTTCCCGGCAGGCAACGACATCAACACTTGCTGTACGGCTGTTTCGCCGCCTAACGTGGCCATAACCTGCGGTACGTCGATCACACCGTTCACAAATTGGTGAATGGAGTAGCTTTCCATCACGCCAAAGAAGAACCAGCAGCCAACGGTACTACCCAGGATTAACGCCCAGATAACCTCTTTGATTTTGCGACCACGGGATACGCGAGTGACAAACATTGCCACGCCAGGGGTGTAGGAGATCCACCACAGCCAATAGAACACCGTCCAGTTGCGGGTGAACTCACCGTTGCCGAGCGGGTCGGTGAACAGACTCATCTGCAAAAAGTTTTGTGTCGTCAGACCGATGGCGTTAATGATGTTGTTGGTGATGAACTCGGTCGGGCCGACAATCAGCACCAACAGCGGCAGTAAAAACGCCCCCCAGCCGACCATTTTGCTCAGACGTTGCAAGCCGTTGTTGATGCCAATCCAGGAGCTCAGACAGAAAATGCCGCCAGAGAACAGGATAACAAACGCCTGTACGGTGAAGTTATCCGGTAAACCTGTGAGAGCAGATAAACCACGGGTAAAGGTGGCGGCGGTGACAACCAGAGAGATGGTTAACGCGCCAACTGTGGCGATCAGGAACATCAAATCAACCAGCCGGCCCCAGACGCCCTGCGGATGCACGCCGGTGATAGCGGCGATTATTCCGGACAGGCTCAGCCCTTTGTTTTTCCGCACATGAAAGTGGTAGGCCATGGTTAATGAAGCCAGCGTATAGGTCGCCCAGGCGCTGATTCCCCAATGGAAAAAAGAGTAGGGTAAGCTGTATTCCAGCGCTTTTTGCGAGTGCGGAGCGATATTCAGACCCGGGGTCTGGTAATAATAGGCCCACTCAGCAACGCCCCAGTAGAGCGTGGAGGAACCTAGCCCGGCACAAATAAACATAAACAGCCAGGACAGCGTGCTGTATTCCGCTTTTCCTTCTCCCAGACGAATGTTGCCGTATTTGCTGGTGGCCAGCCAGACGACCAGACCCATCGCCATCAGAACGAGGATCTGCACGGCGGAACCCAGCATCCGGGTAACGCCGTTAAAAAGGGTATTTGCGACTTGTGCAGACTGCTGAGGGAAGAGACTAAGTGTGGCGGCGATGAAAAGAATAGCCACCAGACTGATGGCTATCAGCGGCATGTCTTTTTTCTTAACGTTGCTCAACATGGGATCTCCTGGGCACAGTTGCCCGCGTATGGCATTAGCCTGTCGTTGTTATCATGCTGTAGGGAATCAGTGACTTTGTATTTAACAATTTTATTATTTGTTCATTACATGAATTAAACAATTGCTCGATGCGTGAAGCAATAAAACACGGAACGGAAATAATAAAAGGTGAATTGGCGCAGGTTATTGGCGCCATAAAAAGCATAAAAAAGCCGCGTCAGTGACGCGGCTCATATTCCGTGGTTTGACCTCTAACGCAATGCCCGAGAGATGGCCTCGCCAACCTGTTGGGTGGTGGCAGTGCCTTTCATATCCGGTGTTTTCGGGCCGCTGGCAATAACCTGCTCAATTGCCGCCAGAATACCGTCGTGGGCGGCTTTATAGTTAGCATCACCGTTGCCAAGGAAATCGAGCATCATGGCGCCAGCCCAGATAGTCGCTATAGGGTTGGCGATGTTCTTGCCGTAGATATCGGGGGCCGAACCGTGTACTGGCTCGAACAGAGACGGGAAGGTGCGTTCCGGGTTTAAGTTGGCTGAAGGCGCAATGCCGATCGTTCCGGTACAGGCTGGACCGAGATCGGAGAGGATGTCGCCAAACAGGTTGGAGGCAACCACCACGTCAAAACGCTCCGGCTGCATCACAAAGCGGGCGCAGAGTATATCAATATGCTGTTTATCCCAACGGATCTCGGGATAGTGAGCCGCCATTGCTTCCACGCGCTCGTCCCAGTACGGCATGCTGATAGCCAGGCCGTTGGATTTGGTCGCCGAGGTCAGGGTTTTGCGCGGGCGATTTTGTGCCAGCTCGAAAGCGTAACGCAATATACGATCGACGCCGCGACGGGTGAAGACCGATTCCTGGATAACCACTTCGTGTTCGGTACCTTCGCTCACGCGTCCGCCGAGGGCAGAGTATTCTCCCTCGGTGTTTTCGCGTACGACGTAGAAATCAATGTCGCCTGGCTGCTTGCCAGCCAGTGGGCAAGGGACGCCCGGAAACAGGCGCACCGGGCGCAGGTTGACGTACTGGTCGAATTCGCGGCGAAACTTAAGCAGCGAACCCCATAATGAGATGTGATCAGGCACGGTGTCCGGCCAGCCAACCGCGCCAAAATAGATAGCATCAAAGGATTGCAACTGCTCATGCCAGTCATCCGGCATCATCTTGCCGTGATGGGCGTAGTATTCGCAGCTGGCCCATTCCATTTGCTCAAAGCTGAGCGACAACCCCCAACGCTCGGCGGCTGCCTGCAACACATGAATGCCCTCAGGCAGAACTTCTTTACCAATGCCATCTCCGGGGATAGCGGCGATACGCCAGGTTTTCTTCATAGCAGCTCTCACTTGTACGCCATCAAAATTGACTTTCCCCTTATCCTATAATTGACTGATTAATAGTTAATCCCCCTAACTGGTGAAACATAAAACACAGATCATGAATAATCTGCCGCTGCTAAATGATTTACGCGTCTTTATGCTGGTTGCCCGTCGTGCGGGATTTGCCGCCGTTGCCGAAGAGCTGGGCGTATCTCCGGCTTTTATCAGTAAGCGCGTTGCCCTGTTGGAGCAAACGCTGAACGTGATGCTGTTGCACCGAACAACGCGGCGCGTAACCATCACGGAAGAGGGGGAGCGGATCTACGAATGGGCACAGCGGATCCTGCAGGATGTCGATCAGATGATGGACGAGCTGTCCGATGCCAGGCAGATCCCGCAGGGGATGCTACGAATTATCAGTAGCTTTGGTTTTGGCCGCCGGGTGGTCGCTCCGGCGCTGTCTGCGCTGGCAAAAGAGTACCCGCAGTTAGAACTGAGGTTCGATGTTGAAGACCGTCTGGTCGATATGGTCAATGAGGGCGTCGATCTCGATATTCGTATCGGGGATGATATCGCGCCGAACCTGATTGCCCGCAAGCTGGCGACTAACTATCGTATTCTGTGCGCCTCGCCGGAATTTGTGGCGCGGCATGGAGTGCCGAAACAACTGAACGATCTTTCTACTTTCCCCTGCCTGGTTATTAAAGAACGCGACCATCCGTTTGGTATCTGGCAAATGCGTAATAAAGAGGGCGCACACTCAATAAAGGTTACGGGGCCGCTGTCGTCTAACCATGGCGAAGTGGTACATCAATGGTGTCTGGATGGGCAGGGAATTGCTTTGCGTTCGTGGTGGGACGTTTGCGACAACATTGCCAGCGGACATCTGGTGCATATATTGCCTGAGTATTATCAACCCGCCAATATATGGGCGGTTTATGTCTCCCGGCTGGCGACGTCGGCAAAAATCCGTATTACGGTTGAGTATTTACGCCGCTATTTTGCCGAAAACTACCCAAAGTTTACTTTGGAATAAATGCTCGATAGGTTAGTCAGAGACAGAAAATAAAAAAGGCAGAATAATCTGCCTTTTTCGTAACCATGATTTAGCGACAAAAGAGCTTATTTAGACTCTTCCGCTTCAGGTAATGTCACGTTAAGTTCGAGGATCGAAATATCGCCGTCTTTTTGTTCAAGTTGTACTGTGACCATTTCGGGATCAATTTGTACATACTTGCAGATAACGTCGAGAATATCCTTGCGCAGCTGCGGTAAATAATGTGGCTCGGCGTCACTACGACGACGTTCCGCAACAATAATCTGCAGTCGCTCTTTAGCGATGTTCGCTGTGCTCTTTTTCCGCGAGAGAAAAAAATCCAGTAATGCCATAACTTATCCTCCGAACAGGCGTTTGAGGAAACCTTTCTTCTCTTCTTCAATGAAGCGGAAAGGACGTTCTTCTCCCAACAGACGGTCTACGGTATCAGCATAGGCTTTACCGGCATCAGCATTGATGTCGAGAATAACCGGCTCACCCTGGTTAGACGCGCGCAGGACCGACTGATCTTCAGGAATCACGCCAACCAGCTTGATTCGCAGAATTTCCAGTACGTCTTCCATGCTCAGCATGTCACCTTTATTTACGCGGCCAGGATTGTAGCGCGTCAGCAACAAATGCTCTTTAATTGGATCTTCACCGTTTTCCGCGCGACGAGATTTCGACGCCAGAATACCCAGAATACGGTCAGAGTCACGTACAGAGGAGACTTCCGGGTTGGTGGTAATAATCGCTTCATCGGCAAAATACAGGGCCATCAGCGCACCAGTTTCAATACCCGCCGGAGAGTCGCAGACGATGAAGTCGAATTCCATCGTTTTCAGATCGTCCAGAACTTTCGCGACGCCTTCACGCGTCAGCGCGTCTTTATCGCGAGTTTGTGAGGCCGGAAGAATAAAGAGATTTTCGGTACGCTTATCTTTGATTAGCGCCTGATTTAACGACGCATCGCCCTGAATAACGTTGACGAAGTCGTAAACGACGCGGCGTTCACAACCCATAATCAGATCAAGATTACGCAGGCCGATATCAAAATCAATAACGACAGTTTTCTTTCCCTTCTGGGCCAAACCTGTAGCGATGGCCGCGCTGGAGGTGGTTTTGCCAACGCCCCCTTTACCCGAAGTAACAACAATAATGCGTGCCATAGAAATTCCTTGTTAAAAAGGGATCAATTCAACGGTTGAACTGTCAAAGCGTTCTCTGCTAATTGCAGACGTGCCGCTTTGCCATAAAATTCTGCTGGGATTTTATCACTCAGCCAATAAACACCTGCGATAGACACCAGTTCTGCCGTCAGATGGGTACAAAAAATTTGCGCTTCCCGGTCACCGCTTGCGCCTGCCAACGCACGGCCTCTCATCATTCCATAAACATGAATATTGCCATCAGCGATAAGCTCTGCGCCTGCACTGACGTGGCTTGTAACAATCAGATCACATTGTGGTGCATAAATGCGCTGACCGGAACGAACCGGCACATTTATTAATCGTGTTTTTGTGATGGGAGTAACGTTTTGTGGCGGAGCGACGGGAGCCGGGGCCTCAACGGGCGCAGGACGAATAGCTTTTTCTTTACCTTCAGTCAGTAAAGGAAGACCCATTTCGTCGATTTCTGCCTTGAGTCTGGCGTCTTTGCATCCGCTAACGCCGATAATGCGCAATCCGGTAGACGCGACAACCTTCTGCAGCGCTGACCAGTTTACCGGGCTTTCAAGACCACTCACGTTAACCACTACGGGAGCATGTTTTAAAAAAGCAGGTGCCTGCGCGATTTTGTCTTCCAACGCCTGACGAATAACCTCGGGTTCTGCTTCATGTAAATGAACCACTGATAAGGTGAAGCTACTGCCTTTAAGCTCGATTGGCGTGTTTGACATCCTGGCCTTACTCAATTTGCTATTTATCATCCCCAGCGCGGGGTGATATTCCGAAGACTATAAGGCATGTTATAGTCAGTATTATATTGAGGCAAGCCACCATTCCGTGAATTCAGAGTAAAAGATATGTTTTGTGTGATCTACCGAAGCAGTAAACGTGACCAGACCTATTTATATGTCGAAAAAAAAGACGATTTCTCGCGAGTTCCTGAAGAACTGATGAAAGGATTTGGTCAGCCGACGCTGGCAATGATGTTGCCGCTTGATGGCCGTAAAAAGCTGGTTAATGCCGATCTGGAAAAAGTAAAACAGGCACTCACCGAGCAGGGCTATTATTTACAAATACCACCGCCGCCAGAAGATTTACTTAAACAGCATCTGGCCGCGACGAAACAAAATACACCAGACGATAAACGCTAAACTGCATCCGGCAGCAGCACGCCCCATCGATGCAGTACCTGAAATTGATAACTACGTTAGGGGAAAGTAATGTATCAACATCATAACTGGCATGGTGCTCTGCTGGATTATCCGGTGAGTAAGGTGGTTTGCGTAGGGAGTAACTATGCCAACCATATTAAAGAGATGGGTGGAACGCCTCCGGAAGAACCGGTGCTGTTTATTAAACCGGAAACCGCGCTGTGCGATTTACGCCAGCCGCTGGTGATCCCATCTGATATGGGTGCGGTTCACCATGAAGTTGAGCTGGCTGTTTTGATTGGCGCGACCCTACGTCAGGCGACGGAAGAACATGTGCGCAAAGCCATTGCGGGCTATGGCGTCGCGTTGGATCTGACCCTGCGTGATATTCAGGGCAAAATGAAGAAGGCGGGGCAACCGTGGGAAAAAGCGAAGGGCTTTGATAACTCTTGCCCGCTGTCAGGGTTTATTCCGGTGGCGGAATTTAATGGTGATCCTCAGGATACGATGCTCGGGTTAACGGTTAACGGTGAACAGCGCCAGCACGGCACCACGGCGGATATGATCCATCACATCGTTCCTTTGATTGCCTACATGAGTCGTTTCTTTACCCTCAAAGCGGGCGATGTTGTGTTGACGGGGACGCCAGCAGGAGTTGGGCCGTTAAACAGCGGTGATGAACTGGCTATCAGTTTTCATGGTCAAACGCTGACGACACGCGTGCTGTAATCTCTTCTTGCCGCCTTTTCGGGCGGCAAAACTTGCATCAGCGTGCCAGACTGGTTATAAGGTGCAGCTTTATTGCAATAGCGGATACCCTGATGAGCGACATACCTTTCTGGCAAAGTAAAACCCTGGATGAAATGACCGATGCCGAGTGGGAGTCATTATGTGACGGGTGTGGTCAATGCTGCCTGCATAAGCTGATGGATGAAGATACCGACGAAATCTATTTTACTAACGTCGCGTGTAAGCAGCTCAATATCAAAACCTGTCAGTGCCGTAATTACGAACGCCGATTCGAGTACGAGCCTGACTGTATCAAACTGACGCGCGATAATCTGCCTACCTTTGAATGGCTGCCGATGACCTGTGCGTATCGTCTGCTAGCGGAAGGTAAAGGGCTGCCGGAGTGGCATCCACTGCTGACGGGATCAAAAGCGGCGATGCACGGTGAACGTATTTCAGTACGTCATATTGCGGTGAAAGAATCGGAAGTGCGTGACTGGCAGGATCATATTCTGAACAAACCTTCATGGGCGGACTAAGCCGCCCATCGATTAGCAGGCGTTAAGGCTTAAGACTTTTTCGCCTGATACATCTCATCGCCATGGTTGTCATCTTCAACCCAGAAATTGATGTTGAATTGCGCGTCGTCGCTTAATTCAACGCGATGCCAGTACTGCGGTGGACTGGTCGCAAACTGACCGGCATTAATCACCACTTTCACTTCAGGCTCTTTTGCGTCTTCATTGGCAAAGCCGTAATACGTTACCGTACCTTCCATCACACAAAGCTGTCCAAAAACGCCTGCTGCAGTGTTATGGTGAGAAAGCAGTGCTGCCGGGACGTTGTCTTTCGTGAAGAAGGGAGTAGAGCGTTTAACTTTCCAGTTTGCCGGGATGCGTAAATGGGACATAAGACATCTCCTTGGTGTGGCATCTATAAGATGTATTTAATATACATCTTATAGATGCCAGCAGGCAATGAATTTAAGGCAAAAAAAACGCTCCCGAAGGAGCGTCTCTGTTAGCGACCGAAGAGGTCACGTTTTTTCGGTTTGAACGGCTGTGCTATCACTACCAGCACGGCGACCACCAGGTAGGCGGCGAAGATCCCCAACAGCCACTGCGGCATTTCCAGGGTTAAAAAAGACCACTGGCGCTCAGCACAGTCACCGGACGCTAAAAACACCTGCGGCAGCCATTTGTCCAGCGGCAGCCAGCTTGGGAAGCGTGCGGCAAAATCACAGGTCATAAACGGGGATGGGTGCAGCTGAATCATGGTGTGCTCATACGCTAACTGAAGTCCGCGCCAGGCACTGTAAATCCAGATTATCATCGCCACATAGCGAAGCGGTGTTTTTGGTGCGATAGCACCCACCAGCCCTGCACCCATCACGCCAAATAATGCGCTACGTTCGTAAATACACAACACGCAAGGTTTTAGCAGCATGACGTGCTGGAACCACAGCGCGACGAGCTCCAGCGCAAAGGCGGTTAACGCCAACAATAACCATGCTCCACGACCTCGGGAGCACTGGTTTAAAAATCGCAACATAATCATTTCCCTGCAACATGCGTAGAGACCGCAGTTTAAACCAATTCACTTTATGCGCCACTAGCGGGAATTGAAAATTTGCGTAATCGGATATTTATCATGCAAAAAGTCAAACCGGGCAGTGATTTGCCCGGTTAATTGTTATGAAAGTGTAGCTAACCAGCCCGTTTGGGTCATCCACTCGGTCACCGGAACTAGCGTGAACTCGACGCAAAGCAGGCCGACGAGCGTCAGGACGAGAGTATAAGGCAGGGCCATCCACACCATGCGACCATAAGAGAGGCGAATCAACGGCGCCAGTGCAGAGGTCAGCAGGAACAGGAATGCAGCCTGGCCGTTTGGCGTGGCCACCGAAGGCAGGTTGGTCCCGGTATTGATCGCCACCGCCAACAGCTCAAATTGGTTAAGGCTGATGGTCCCATGTTCCATCGCGGCTTTGGCTTCATTGATATAAATCGTACCAACAAAAACGTTATCAGAGATCGAAGACAGCAGGCCGTTGAAGAGATAAAACAGCGTCAGTTGTGCATGTTCAGACGACTGCAAAACAAACTGAATAATCGGTGAAAAGAGCTGTTGATCGATAATCACCGCGACAATAGAGAAGAACACGGTCAGCAGCGCGGTGAAGGGTAGCGACTCGGTAAAGGCCTTACCTATCGCATGTTCGTCGGTTACGCCGGTCAACGAGGTTGCCAGAATGATGACCGACAAACCGATCAATCCGACTTCTGCCAGATGCAGGGCCAAAGCAACGACCAGCCAGACGCCAATAATCGCCTGGACAATCAGTTTGATTTTGTCCTGGCGGGTACGTTGTTGGCGGCTCTGATCGTCAAACTGTTGCAGGACATCACGGACGGTCTCCGGCAGCGTTTCGCCATAGCCAAACCAGCGCAATTTCTCGACCAGTACACAGGTTAACAGGCCGCAAATCAGTACCGGGACGGTAACTGGCGACATGCGCAGGAAGAAGTCGCCAAAATGCCAGCCAGCCGCTTTGGCAATAATCAGGTTTTGTGGCTCGCCCACCATGGTCATCACGCCGCCTAACGCCGTACCGACACCCGCGTGCATCATCAGGCTACGCAGAAAACCGCGGAACTGCTCAAGTACGACTTTATTGTGCTGATCGATATGGCTGTCATCAAGCATGTTGTTGTCTTCCGCGCGAGAAGAAGCAACGCGATGGTAGATACCATAAAACCCGACCGCAACGCTGATTACCACGGCAACGACGGTCAACGCATCGAGGAACGCAGAGAGGAAAGCGGCTGCAACACAAAAAGACAGTGACAGCAGCGTCTTGGAGCGAATAGTGAGCAGCAGACGCGTGAAAATAAACAGTAATAACTGCTTCATAAAGTAGATGCCTGCCACCATAAACATCAGCAGCAATAACACCTCAAGATTTGCGGCAACCTCTTCACGCACATGCGTGGCGCTGGTCATGCCAATAATGACAGCTTCGATAGCCAACAGCCCGCCTGGCAGCAGTGGGTAGCATTTTAACGCCATCGCCAGCGTGAAAATGAACTCGGCCACCAGCAACCAGCCGGCGATAAAAGGGTTGATGAAAAAAATAATCGGGTTAACGACTAAGAAGACAAGCAGTGCAAGTTTGTACCAGTCTGGTGATTGACCTAAAAAATTGCGCCACATAGCGCGGCCCCATGATAGCTCCATGGTGATTTCCCTACCTTTAAAAATGAAATCATGTTTTTATGTTTGACCGCAAAGCTTAGCGGGAGGAGGGAGTACAGGCAAGCTATTCACGAGACTGGCAAGGTTGGCTGTGCTGTAGCGTTATTTGGAAAATGAAGCCTTGATCCACTTTTTCTTCATTGCGTCAGCTATCAGCTAAGATACCCATCTGGTATGATGTGTGTAACTATGTTTTGCTGTGTAATGGAATTTTTACTATGGTCATTAAGGCGCAAAGCCCGGCTGGGTTCGCGGAAGAGTACATCATTGAAAGTATCTGGAATAACCGCTTCCCACCTGGCACTATTTTGCCCGCTGAACGTGAACTCTCCGAACTTATTGGGGTGACACGTACCACGCTACGCGAAGTATTGCAGCGGTTGGCGCGAGATGGCTGGTTGACCATTCAACACGGCAAACCGACGAAGGTGAATAACTTCTGGGAAACCTCCGGGCTGAATATTCTTGAAACGCTGGCGCGTCTCGATCACGAGAGTGTCCCGCAGTTGATTGATAATCTGCTGTCCGTGCGTACCAATATTTCGACGATCTTTGTTCGTACTGCGTTTCGCCAGCATCCTGATAAAGCACAGGAGGTTCTGGCGACGGCAAATCAGGTGGCCGACCACGCTGACGCATTTGCCGATCTGGACTATAACATTTTCCGCGGCCTGGCATTTGCCTCCGGCAATCCGATTTACGGTTTGATCCTCAACGGTATGAAAGGATTATATACCCGCATTGGTCGTCATTATTTTGCCAATCCGGAAGCGCGCGCGCTGGCGCTGAGCTTCTACCGTAAACTGTCAGAACTCTGCGAGCAGGGCGCTCATGAGCAAGTGTATGAAACGGTGCGTCGCTATGGTCACGACAGTGGCGAAATTTGGCATCGCATGCAAAAGAGCCTGCCGGGCGATTTGGCGATTCAGGGCCGTTAATTGATCAAAGCCGGATGGCGACGCCAAAGCGTCTTATCCGGCCTACAATACGTGCACTTCGTAGGCCGGATATGGTGTTTACACCGCCTCCGGTAATAAGATTTACAGACCGTTCATCCTTGGCGGGCAACGCTCCAACAGCTCCACGCTACCATCTTCATTCTGTTGCTCCAGCATCACGTCAAAACCCCAAAGCCGGTGTACGTGCTTGAGCACTTCTTTGCGTCCTTTATCCAGCGGTGCGCGATTATGCGGAATATAGCGTAAGGTGAGCGAACGGTCGCCACGCAGATCGACATTCCAGATTTGAATATTCGGCTCCAGGTTGCTGAGGTTGTATTGCGACGACAACCTGTTGCGGATCTCACGATATCCTTCCTCGTTATGAATCGCTGAAATCTCCAGATAGTTGTGACGATCGTCATCCAGCACGGTGAACAGACGGAAATCACGCATCACCTTTGGCGACAGGAACTGGCTGATAAAGCTCTCATCTTTGAAATCGCGCATCGCAAAATGCAGGGTTTCCAGCCAGTCAGAACCCGCTATGTCCGGGAACCAGTATTTGTCCTCCTCGGTCGGCGACTGACAAATACGTTTGATATCCTGGAACATGGCAAACCCCAGAGCGTACGGGTTTATCCCGCTATACCACGGGCTGTTGTAGGGCGGCTGAAATACCACATTGGTATGGCTATGCAGAAACTCCAGCATAAACCGTTCGGTGACTTTACCTTCATCATAAAGATGGTTCAGGATAGTGTAATGCCAGAAAGTGGCCCAGCCCTCGTTCATCACCTGCGTCTGTTTCTGCGGATAAAAATACTGGCTGACCTTGCGTACAATGCGCAACACTTCGCGTTGCCAGGACTCCAGCAGCGGGGCGTTCTTCTCCATGAAGTACAGCAGGTTCTCCTGTGGCTCAGAGGGATAACGCCGGGCTTCCGCCACGGTTTTCTCTTCCTCTTTCTTCGGCAGCGTGCGCCACAACATATTCACCTGGCTTTGCAGATACTCTTCACGGCTTTTCTGACGGGCTTTCTCTTCCTGTAGGGAGATTTTTTGCGGGCGTTTGTAACGGTCAACGCCGTAGTTCATCAGCGCATGGCAGGAGTCGAGCAGCTTTTCGACTTCATCCACGCCGTAACGCTCTTCACACTGGGTAATATAGTTTCGCGCGAAGATCAGGTAATCGACAATGGAACTGGCATCCGTCCAGCTTCGGAACAGGTAGTTGTTTTTGAAAAAGGAGTTGTGTCCGTAGCAGGCATGCGCCATCACCAGCGCCTGCATGGTGATGGTGTTCTCCTCCATCAGATACGCGATGCACGGATTGGAGTTGATAACGATCTCATAGGCCAGCCCCTGCTGACCATGCTTATACAAGCGCTCGGTTTCAATAAACTTTTTACCAAACGACCAGTGAGGATAGTTGATCGGCATCCCGACGCTGGAATAAGCGTCCATCATCTGTTCGGAGGTGATCACCTCGATTTGGTGCGGGTAGGTATCCAGTCTGTAGAGTTTCGCCACGCGGTCTATCTCTGCCAGATAGACATCCAGCAGATCAAACGTCCAGTCGGGTCCATCGCTTAACCGTGTGCTGTCCTTGTTCATGGAATCAATCGTAGCCATTCGCGCACCCTCATTGTTGGCGGCACTCTCTGTCTGGAGTACCTCATGTCAAGCATAGATCATGGTGTTAAAAAACGTGCTGCGGCAGAAATTTTTTCTTTGCGATTTCACGTTAGCGAGGCGTCGAAAAATGGCATGGCCGCAAAATTTTATGCTGGATAAAAATAACGCACAGCAGGAGATGCCAAAGCGGAGAGTCCCCAGCTATCACCGCTATATGTGAGGTAAGTCACCATAAAAAAGCCATATGTTGAATAATATTTTCAACTGAGTTATCAAGATGTAATTAGATGATTGTTCTTTTACTGTTAACGGAGTGGCTATGCGAGTTGTCATACTGGGAAGTGGTGTCGTTGGCGTGACCAGCGCCTGGTACTTAAGTCAGGCTGGACACGATGTCACCGTCATTGATCGTGAGCCCGGTCCGGCACTGGAAACCAGTGCGGCGAACGCGGGGCAAATCTCTCCAGGTTATGCAGCACCATGGGCGGCACCAGGCGTACCGCTAAAAGCAATTAAGTGGATGTTTCAGCGCCACGCTCCGCTGGCCGTCCGTCTTGACGGAACCCAGTTCCAGTTGAAATGGATGTGGCAGATGCTGCGCAACTGCGACACCAGCCACTATATGGAAAATAAAGGACGCATGGTGCGACTGGCGGAATACAGCCGTGATTGCCTGAAAGCGCTGCGCGCTTCTACCGGTATCGAGTACGAAGGGCGCCAGGGCGGAACCCTGCAACTTTTCCGTACCGCTCAACAGTATGAGAACGCTACCCGCGACATCGCCGTGCTCGAAGACGCTGGCGTGCCATATCAACTGCTGGAAGCAAACCGTCTGGCGGAAGTCGAACCCGCACTGGCAGAAGTAGCGCACAAACTGACCGGTGGTTTGCGTTTACCGAATGATGAAACCGGCGACTGCCAGCTGTTTACCCAGCGTCTGGCTCAGATGGCGGAGCAGGCGGGCGTTAAGTTTCGCTTTAACACCCCGGTCGATAAGCTGCTGAGCGATGGTGAGCAGATTTATGGCGTCCAGTGCGGCGAAGAGATAGTTAAAGCCGATGCCTATGTGATGGCGTTTGGTTCGTACTCCACGGCAATGCTGAAAGGGATCGTTGATATCCCGGTCTATCCGCTCAAAGGCTATTCGTTGACTATTCCGGTGGCGCAAGACGACGGTGCGCCGGTTTCTACTATCCTTGATGAAACCTACAAAATCGCTATTACCCGCTTTGACAATCGTATTCGCGTTGGCGGCATGGCGGAGATTGTCGGCTTTAATACAGAATTGCTACAACCTCGTCGTGAAACGCTGGAAATGGTCGTACGCGATCTCTTCCCGCGCGGCGGTCATGTGGAGCAGGCAACCTTCTGGACCGGACTGCGTCCGATGACGCCGGACGGAACGCCTGTGGTGGGGCGCACCCGCTTTAAGAATCTGCTGCTCAATACCGGCCACGGCACGCTGGGTTGGACCATGGCCTGCGGCTCCGGTCAGCTACTGAGCGATATCCTTTCTGGCCGCACGCCAGCCATACCTTATGACGATCTGAGCGTGGCGCGTTACAGTCCGGGGTTTACCCCATCTCGTCCACGGCATTTACATGGCGCACATAACTGATAAGGACGTGAGATGACCCGCCCGATACTGGCCAGCATTGACCTGCAGGCGTTGAAACAAAATCTGACCATTACCCGCCAGGCCGCACCGGACGCCCGCGTCTGGTCGGTGGTGAAAGCCAATGCGTATGGACACGGTATTGAACGCGTCTGGAATGCGCTGGGCACAACCGATGGTTTTGCCATGCTCAATCTTGAAGAGGCGATAACCCTACGCGAGCGCGGATGGAAAGGCCCGATACTCATGCTGGAGGGTTTTTTCCACGCCGAAGACCTGACGGTATATGACAATTATCGACTCACCACCTGTGTACACAGTAACTGGCAGCTAAAAGCATTGCAGAATGCGCGCCTGAAGGCGCCGCTCGATGTTTACCTGAAGGTGAACAGTGGTATGAACCGCCTTGGTTTTTTACCGGAAAGAGTTCCCACGGTCTGGCAACAGCTGCGGACGATGCCCAACGTCGGTGAAATGACGCTGATGTCACATTTTGCCGATGCAGAGCACCCGGAAGGTATCCAGGAGGCTATGACACGTATTGCGCAGGCAACTGAAGGGCTGGAGTGCAGACGATCGCTGTCGAATTCGGCAGCCACGCTGTGGCACCCTGAAGCGCATTATGACTGGGTTCGTCCGGGCATTATTTTGTATGGTGCGTCGCCTTCAGGACAATGGCGGGACATCGCTAACACCGGCCTGAAGCCAGTGATGACGCTGAGCAGTGAGATCATCGGCATACAGACGCTGAAAGCTGGCGATCGGGTGGGCTACGGTGGACGCTACACTGCCAGCGGCGAGCAGCGCATTGGCATTGTAGCGACCGGCTATGCAGACGGTTATCCACGCCATGCGCCAAGTGGTACTCCGGTGCTGGTGGACGGTGTACGTACCGGGACGGTGGGGACAGTCTCAATGGATATGTTGGCGGTAGATCTGACACCATGCCCGCAGGCAGGGATCGGGACGCCGGTAGAGCTGTGGGGCAAAGAGATTAAAATTGACGATGTGGCCACCGCCGCAGGTACGGTAGGCTACGAGTTAATGTGTTCTCTGGCGCTGCGCGTGCCAGTTGTGACGGTGTAACTTTATATAGCATTGCCTGATGCTGTTGCGTTTATCAGGCCTCCAGAGTCAGTGCATTTTGTAGGCCGGGTAAGGCGCAGCCGCCACCCGGCAAAACATCCGCTTTACTCATCCTCATCTTCAGCAACGCGAACACCGACCTTCAGCACCGCATTATCTTCCTTCTCGGCTACGGTCCAGATCATGCCAGCGAATTCCACCTGGTCACCGACGACCGGCGCGGCACCAAGCAGATGCTGGACAATTTCACCCAACGTTTGCTGCTTATCACGATACTCGGTGCCATCTTCCAGGCCATAAATCAGCGCCACATCGGCATATTTTGCGCTGGCTTCAAGAATAAAATCACCGAAGAAGCGCTGGTCTAACGACACAGGTGGCGACTGGCTGAACAGCTTGCCAAGAGCCGGGAGATCGCGCTCGCGGCCAATAACACACAATACGTCGCCTTCGCGAAGACGTGTGCTGCCGGAGGGGTGAAACAGCACGTTGTCACGAAACAGGGCGGCTATTCGCGTTTCTTCCGGCATATGCAGGTCGCGCAATGCGGCTCCTACGCACCACTTATCGGCGCTGAGCTGATAAACAAACTGCTCCCACGGGTTATCCGGATGAATATCCAGGCCAATGCGCGACACGGGCCAGCCAACAGGAGGGACCACCACTTTGGCTTTTTTAGCGGCCCATGAAAGAGAGGTTCCCTGGAACAGCAACGAGATCAGTACCACGAAGAAGGCGACGTTAAAGAACAGGCGTGCATTCTCCAGACCCGCCATCATTGGGAAGACGGCGAGGATGATGGGTACCGCACCGCGCAGACCCACCCAACTGATGAAAATGCGTTCGCGCAGATTGAAGCCGCGAAACGGCAGCAGTCCGGCGAAAACCGAAAGTGGGCGGGCAATGAAAATCATCCACGCAGACAAAATCAGCGCAGGAACCACGATAGGCAGCAGGTCGGACGGCGTAACCAGCAGTCCGAGCACCAGGAACATGGCGATTTGCGCCAGCCAGGCCAGACCGTCGAAGTTTTGCAGAATACCAAACCGGTTGCGAATAGGGCGATTACCCAGCAAGAAACCACACAGATAAACTGCCAGAATACCGCTGCCTTCCAGCGCAGTGGTCAGGGCAAAAATCAGGATCCCACCGCTTAACGCCAATAGCGGATACAGTCCGGCAGGCAGAGAAATGCGGTTAATCATCTGCTGGAGCATATATCCACCGCCCAGACCGATAACGATGCCTAAGCCAAACTGCTGGATAATGTGCACCGCGAACATCCAGCTTAAACCGGTTTCGTGGTTTTGGATCATGGCGATGAGCGTGATGGTCAAAAACACGGCCATCGGGTCATTACTGCCGGATTCAATTTCCAGCGTAGAGCCAACGCGTTCGTTAAGCCCCTTACCGCCAAGCAGGGAAAAGACCGCCGCGGCGTCGGTTGAACCAACAATCGCGCCAATCAGGAGTCCTTCGATAAGATCCAGATGAAACAGCCACGCGGCCATCATGCCAGTGAGTCCGGAAGTAATCAGCACACCGACCGTCGCCAACGATAGCGCCGGGCCTAACGCAACGCGAAAAGAGCTGGCCTGGGTGCGCATCCCGCCGTCGAGCAGGATAACTGCCAGTGCCAGGTTACTCACCATGTAGGCGAATGGATAGTTATCGAAAGGTATGCCGCCTATACCATCTACGCCCGCTAACATACCGATAGCGAGAAATATCACCAGGATAGGGATACCAAGACGTGATGAGAATGAACTGAGTAAGATACTGCAGGTGACGAGAACGGAACCCAAAATAAAAAGGCTAATAATTGCTGCGGCATCCAACGTTCGGTTACTCCTGAATTACGCTGTTTCGTATTAATAAACCCTACCATAATAACGACAGAAACAGCGTTTTGCTTAGCCCCATTAGCCGCTTTTTTTACGATTTTAGTACCGGATGCCCACTTAAGGTGAGCTGAGTGCCGTTTTTATCATTTTTCAGCACCGCATTGGCTCCCAAAGGCAGGGTGACAGTGCGTTGTTCATGGCCAAAATCGAGGCCGCAGATCAACGGTACTGACAATCTGGTGCGCAGAAAATCACAAACTGAATCAAGATTGTAACCGGCATCGTAATCATTGGGTGCGCTACCGCTAAAACTGCCGAGAATAATGGCGTTTTGCTGGGCCAATATTCCGGCGTGGTACAGCTGCAGCAGCATGCGCTCGACACGGAATGGATGCTCGTTAATGTCTTCCAGCACCAAAATGCCGTTTTTGATGGCCGGCATCCACGGTGTACCCATCAGCGAAATGATCATCGCCAGATTTCCGCCCCACAGTGTACCTTCAGTTGCGCACTGCGGACCGTCACCCTGCCATTCGAGGGTAAATTGGGCATTACGCAAAGCCTGCCAGAAATGGTGCTCGGTGAATGCGTTCATTTCTTCGGCGCCGAAGTTCGCCGCCAGCATCGGGCCGCTGAAGCTAATCACATTCCCCTGTGCCAGCAGACCACACTGGATCGCCGTAAAATCGCTGTGTCCGCACAGCAGCAGTGGATCTTGTTGCTGGCGGGCTGCCAGCCCCTGCCAGTCAATATCTTCCAGTAAACGGCTCGCGCCATAGCCGCCGCGTACCGCCATCACAATGGTATCGGGGGTTTTCAGATTAACGAGCGAGTTCACATCAGCAAGCCTTTCTGCCTCTGTCCCCGCAAAACGCTGGCAGCGGCGCGCAATGACCGCTGAATTGTCGACCTGATGACCGGCCTCAGTAAGACGCGCAAGCCCACGTAAGGCAGCCTGCTGATTGATACAGTAGCCCGATGGGGCAATTAAGTGAAACCGGGACATGGCATTTCCTTGCTACAACTAAAACCAAATGTATATCATGCCGCGTAGGTATGTCGTTGTCACCTCAGCGACAGGTTCCGGCTATAAGGATAGATGACGTGAAATTGAGATGGTTTGCTTTTTTGGTTGTATTACTTGCGGGCTGTAGTTCAAAACAGGATTACAAAAACCCGCCGTGGAATGCTGAAGTTCCGGTTAAACGCGCAATGCAATGGATGCCGATCAGTGAAAAAGCCGGTGCGGCCTGGGGTGTCAGTCCACAATTGATTACCGCTATTATCGCCATTGAATCAGGCGGAAATCCGAATGCGGTCAGTAAGTCCAATGCGATTGGTCTGATGCAGTTGAAAGCCTCAACTTCAGGACGCGATGTTTATCGCCGCATGGGCTGGAGCGGAGAGCCGTCGACCAGTGAGTTGAAAAACCCCGAGCGCAATATCTCGATGGGGGCCGCATACCTGAGTATTCTCGAAACCGGGCCGCTGGCCGGGATTGAAGATCCGCAGGTGATGCAGTACGCGCTGGTAGTCTCGTACGCCAACGGTGCGGGCGCACTGTTACGCACGTTCTCATCCGACAGGAAAAAAGCGATCAATAAAATCAACGACCTCAGCCCGGATGAATTTATTGAACATGTTGCGGACAATCATCCGGCGCCGCAGGCCCCGCGCTATATCTGGAAGCTTCAACAAGCGCTGGATGTGATGTAATTCAGGTGATGCTAATCGCGCACCTTGTTCGACTTTTCCCGGGCCTCGCGTTCAAGGGAAAAAATAATCCGCTGTAAGTTCCGCTCCACCGCCGGGCCGACGTTGAGAAAACGAAAGCTCAGGCGGGGAGTGGTAATGGTTTCGTTTTTCCCATCGATAACCTTGCGTTCGCTAATGGAAATAAGTTGGGCGTCAACGTGATACACCCCCCATTGCTCCATATTTAGTTCAACCTGCGAGAAGCGCATACCTTCTGCCAACCCCTCTGGTTTTGCCACTTCTAACAGCCCGCCCATGCCGCCGAGAGATAGATCGAATAAGCGAAAATGCAGAATGCTGTTGTCCGGCATTTTTGCCGTGCAGCGATAGGGAGGATGCAGCGGAGCGCCGATACGGAAATATTCCCGACGCTGCACAAACCACAGAGAAGGCGGCAAGGATGAAATAAACGCCGGCAGTTGCTGATACTCGCCTTTTTTCAGCTGTGGCAGGGTGAATTCTACTTTGGCTCCCTGCGTTTCGGCGATAATTGAGATCTGGCTGGCCCGCTGTACGGCCTGGTTTTCATATTCCTGGCTGCCAAAATCCATGATCAGTTCATCGGGACTGACGGTCAGAATTTTGCTGATGAACTGGCCGCCTGACCAGGAGATACGCAGTGGAACCTGCTGCGACTTTAAGTCCCGAAGTACACCTAACACCGCTAACGGATTTTGCTTCAGGAACTGCTCATTGTAGTTACTCACACCTAATGACTCCTGGATGCCTGGTTTGTCGTTGGGTTATCGGCATTAATCGACGGAACTTAATACAAATGGATGAAATTTTTTACCAAACCCAATGAATTAAGTCTGAGTGATAAAAGCATGTCGCGATGGCTTGCCTATACTTTAAGTGCTGGCGCAGGAACGTCTTGCGCGTGCGTTCACTGGAAAGAGGGCCTGAAAATGGGAATTATTGCCTGGATTATTTTTGGTCTGATTGCGGGGGTTATCGCCAAACTGATTATGCCGGGGCGTGATGGCGGTGGGTTTATCCTGACCTGTATTCTCGGTATTGTCGGTGCTGTGGTCGGTGGATGGTTGGCAACGATGTTTGGTATTGGCGGCGATGTCAGCGGATTTAATCTCCATAGCTTCCTGGTGGCCGTGGTCGGCGCGATTGTTGTGCTGGGTGTCTTCCGGCTTGTACGACGAGATTAATCGAACGGCCCCTGTGGGGGCCGTTTCTCTATATGTCTAAGTCAGAACTGGTACTCAATTCCCGCCCAGTAATTACGGCCTTCTTCGATAAATCCTTCGCTGTACACGTATTGTGTATCGAACAGGTTATTGACCGAAGCGTTGACGCTAAAACCGTGACCGATGGCGTAGTCGGCGCGTAAATGGGTAATGGCGAAACCTGCGGCTTTCTGAGAGCCGTCGCTATTGCTATAGCTCGATGAGCGGGCCTCTTCAGACAGCGTAATGCTCAGCGGATCCCACGGTTTCAGCGTCATCCAGGCGGTGAGGGTTTGTGTTGGCAAATCGGTTATTTTGCCGATGTCGCTGCGTTTGACGTCCGCATGAATCAGGCCATAGCTCAGCCCAACATCCAGCATATCAAAGACTTTACCTTTAACGCCTGCATCCAGACCGGTGTAATCCACTCGGCCGCTGTTCTGATTCTGGATGGTATCGGCATCAATATTGTGTGAAAGAATCGCATCGCTGATGCGGTTGTAATAGACGCTGGCTTCGAATCCCCAGTCTTTACCAAGTGAACCATTCCAGGTCAGATCCACGCTGCGGGCGCGTTCCGGTTTAAGCTGCGGATTGACCAGCGCCACCTGGTTATAGGCCGGTTTCGAGGTGGTGTAGCGCTCTTTCAACGTCGGGAAACGTGTTCTGTCAGAGTAGGACAGCGCTAATGTGTCTGAATTTTCAAAGTGATATTTGGTCATCATCTGCCAGTTGAAGGCCGACTGATTGTTGTCATCATAGTGGGTGACGCTGCCATTTTTCTCGTGCTTCATGCCTTCCAGACTGTCGCGCCAGTCATAGCTTATTCCCGCCACGACATCGACGTTATCCGCCGCTGCCCACTGGTATTCGCTGGCAACGGACCAGGTGCGGTCTTCGTAGCGATCGTAAGCCGCATTCGGAGCGCCTTTCTCGCGGTGAACATCATCTTTCCAGTTCACGGCGAAAGAGAGCTGGTCGTTTTCACGCATATCCGCAGCAAGTTGCAGGCCAGCGCCATCGCTATAGTCTGAATAATGACTGTAGTTGCCTTTCTTGTTTTTCAGATCGGCAAGTGAGTTGTACATCATCAGCGTATTTTCAAAGGTATCGCGATACAGACGGCTTTTTAGTGTGAAACGATCGCCCAGATGGGTGGTGCCCTGATAGTAGTAGCTCTCTTTATCATACTGTGGCCATTGCCAGTAGCGTGATTTCTGACTGCTGGTTCCAGCGTACGGCGGGTTATCTTTTTCACCGTCCTGATTAATATAGGTCAGCACATATTCGTCATTACCACGTGGGGTAAAGCCCAGCTTCACGATGCCGCGTTTGTCATCGGCGGAGGAGTTAATCATCTTGCCGTTGCTGCCCGCAATAGGATTGTCCACGCCGTGCGGTAAGCCTAGGAAATCCTGCTTCAACTGACTGCCGCTGAGCTGGATGTAGCCGAGATCGTTGCTGGCGCCAAATGAAGCGTGCATATCGTGGGCATTGTCTTTGCTACGACTCCAGCCCTGGCGATAGCCAATGCTGCCTTCAATCGGTTTGGTGGGTTTTTGGGTGGTGATATTGATGGCGCCGCCCATCTGGTTCGGCCCTTGTAACAGCGACGAGTAGCCTTTGGAGACTTCAACCGAAGCGATATCGGAGGTCAGAAAACGGCCTAAATCGAGGTTGCCATCATAGGGGATGTATACCGGCACGCCGTCAAAATAGACGGGAACCTGACGGCTGTCAAAACCGCGGACTTTCACCTGCTGTTCATTGCGGTTGCCTGACTTTTGCAGCACGACGCCGGGGACAACGCTCAGTGCCTGCGCCACGTTTTGCTTATCCAGTTGCTGCATCGTTTCCTGGCCGAGAACCGTAGTGGTTGCGGCGGAGGCCGGACTTGACCAGACGGTCATGGTTTCGCTTTCCTGCCCAGCAAAAGCACTGTGCGCGAAAGCAAACGACAGGGCTGTGTAAAGACAACTTTTGTTGAAATTCATTATTTTTAGTCCATTTATTAATGTTATATGCCACGTGCGTCCGGGCTCAGGCTAACTTTGATATCCGCGGGCGGAGCGTAGTAAGGCGCGGAAGTGATGAAAAGTCTGATGCCACAGTCGAGATAACTCGCCAGCGAGGCGAGGGTAATGCCGCCAGTCAGCGCCAGCGTGCAATGGGGGGCCAGAGAAGGGGCCTGGCGGACAATTTCTGTTGCTTGCTCAGGGGTAAATTTGTCGAGTTGCAGGACATCGGGCGCGGCGCGTAGCGCGGCTAATGCCTCATCTGGCGTATCTGCTTCAACCACAATCTTTTTTTCTGGCGCATGGCGGCGTAAGCGCGCAATCGCGCCTGTCCAGTCGTTTGGATTGGTAAGAAAATGGCGGTGATTAGCAAACAGCAGTACCGTTTCGGCGCATCCTCCGCGATGGATAATGCCTCCCGCGGCGAGTATTGCCTGAGTCGCCAACAAACGCGTGCCGGGAATGGCTTTGCGGGTGCAGGCAATCTGCCCATCAGGATAGCGTTGGCGCAGTTGGCTCAACATGCTCTCAAGATAGCCTGAAACCCCGCAGCTCCACTCCAGGACATTTTGTACCGCTTTCCAACCCTGGTGTAGCGCCGCCGCATTCCCATGTGCGCGAATCAATCGCTGTCCTGCACTTACCTGTTCACCATCGGCCACCATGTCGCTGACGGTCAGCCCTAATGAGGTGAGCATTTGTCTGGCAACGGCGGTGCCGCTAACGCATCCGCCCTGGCGATGGTAAAACGCCATAACGCCCGGCTGTGCGCCGATCCCCAACGCGCGGGTAGTCAGATCGCCGCCCTGAATATCTTCCAGCAGCAGCGCGTCGGTTTGCGCCTGCGAAAAGTAGATCATCGCAGCGCCTCCCGCGGCACGCTGTCCCACCAGATAAGCGCCCAGTCACGGCTGGCGGGGGCAATCGTGCGTGGATCCTGCTGTTGATACCAGGTTTCCAGACGTTCGACCTCGTCGGCGCTCAGTTCACCCATACTCCAGCGCACGTTTTCCAGAAAACGCGTCCAGGTGCTGTTGTCCTGCTGGCAGTTGGGTCCGCGGATAAAATCAACATGCGCGTGGATCCCCATCTGATACAGGACATTAAGCGCATAGATATAGTTGGGAAGCTCAATCACTTCGCGGCCCAGTGCACGCTGAATGGTGGGGGAAACGAAAGATGAACTGACGAGATGAGTGGTGTAAACCCGCAGTCGGGCCTGATTATTCAGTTTGGTCATCGCCTGGCGCATATCGGCAACCAGCGTAGAGCGCGAGGCGACGGCGATATCGCACTGGGGTAAATCATCCCAGTGTTCCTCCCAGGCCCGCTGCACCCACTGCACGTGACGGGCGTTCATTTGCGCAGCGCGGCGGGCAGCTACGCTAAGCATGCCCTGGCTGTAATCTACGCCGTAAATTATTGGCATCTTTTTAGCCAGCGCCAGCGAGACGGTACCGGGACCGCAACCCATGTCAAACAGCGACTCCGCCCCTTTCAGGTCGATTTTCCCCAGCAGTTGCAGCAGATAGCTGTCGGTTAATGAGGCGCAATTTTCCGCCATTTTTTCCGCACGTTTATCCCAGTGCTCCGGCTTTTTCTCGGTTCTGTTCGCCAGCTGTAACTGTTTACGGTAAAGATCGGCAAAATCAATGTCGTCAATGAGCATTATTATTCCTTAGTTATGTGAGCCAAAGAGATGGTGAGCGATTTGTGACGGTGTAACGCGATACAGTTCCGCCAGACGATCGGCAGCAAGCTGATGTTCAGGAAGCCCCTGCGACACTTCACCGTTCGGTTCAACGCGTACCACGCTGTCGGCGATTGCCCGGGCGTGCAACGGATGATGCGTCGACATTAGCAGGGCCATACCTGAATTTTTCAGCGTCACCAGCGTGTCGAGCAGACGGATCTGATGCCCAAAATCCAGGCTGGAAGCGGGTTCATCCAGCAACAAAAGACGCGGACGCTGCGCCAGCGCGCGGGCAATTAACACCAGTTGCCGCTCTCCGCCGCTCAGCATGTTCCAGCGTCGGGGCGCCAGGTGAGAGATGCCCAGCATCGTCATCTGCTGGTGCGCATTTTCACGCTCTTTAGCGCCGGGAACCGCAAATGCCGCCAATTGCGGGGCCAGCCCCATCATCACCATGTCCAGCGCAGTGAAGGCAAACGCGCCGTCATGTGCCTGAGGAACCCAGGCGATAGCGGCGGCGCGTTGCCGATCGCTGAGATGATTTATAGCGACGCCATCAAGCAGAATGTCACCGTGAAGCGGCGAAAGAACGCCGAGAATGGTGCGCATCAGGGTGGTTTTTCCACTGCCGTTGGCCCCAATCAGACAACAGACGGAGCCGGGCGAAACCTGAAATGAGACATCGCGTAACACGGGCTGGTGACTGTGGTATCCCAACGACGCATGGCGAACGGTCAGAAGCGTCATGGGCGATTTCCCCGTAGCAAAAGCAGCAAAAAGAACGGTGCGCCAATAAATGCCGTCAGGATCCCCAGCGGGATTTCTGTGCTGCTCAGCGTGCGGGCAAGAGTATCGGTGAGCAGCAGCAAAATGGCGCCGATCCCCATGGAAACTGGCAGCAACTGCTGGTGGTTATTGCCACTGAGGAGTCTGCCGATGTGCGGTACAACCAGCCCAATCCAGCCGATAATGCCCGCGATGGCAACGGTACAGGCGGTGATTAACGTTGCGCAGACGATCAGTCCCAGTCGCAATCGGGAGACGTTGATCCCAAGCGATCGTGCTTCATCATCCGACAGGGTGAGCAGGTTCATGCGCCAGCGCAGCAGCAATAGCGGGACCAGTCCTGCGAAGATCAGCGGTGCCGAGAACCACAGATCGTGCGGCGTGATCGTCGATAAACCGCCAAGCAGCCAGAAAGTGATAGAGGGGAGTTGGGTATACGGGTCGGCCAGCGTTTTGATGAGTGAAATTCCCGCGCCGCATACCGTGCCCAGCGCAATCCCGACCAGCACCAGCGTTAACACCGGGTCGTGACGCTTGACTCGCCGGGTAATCAACCAGACACCGGCGACCACGAATAAACCGCCCGTGAACGCATACAGCTGAATGAACAGGATCGGTAAACCTAACAGGATTGCTAAACAGGCACCTAAACCCGCACCCGCCGCCACGCCGAGAATATCCGGCGAGACCAGCGGGTTGCGGAACATGCCCTGATAGGTGGTTCCTGCGCCCGCCAGCGCCGCGCCGAGCAGCAATGCAGCCAGTATGCGTGGCAGGCGGATTTGCCAGAAGACGATTTTGTCCTGCATTGGAACGCCATCTGCACCGGCCACGAGATTCAAAACCTGTTGTGCATCCAGGCGATACGCGCCTGATACCGCGGCGACGCTCGCGCAAAGCACTACCGCAGCAATCATCAGAAAACCGAGGGTTGATGTTTTCATCAGACTGCCACCAACCTTTGATACTGTGCGTCGCTTAGCGTGGTGTGCCAGAACAATTCACTGTAGTTCTGCATATCGGTTTTAAAGCTCGCTTCAACCTGTGGATCAAGCCAGGCGTGCAGGCGGCGTAACCCCAGTAAACGGTTGATGCCAGGAGGTGCATCCAGCCAGCCAAACGGCAGACCGCTGAGAAACAGAATGCGCCGGTCAGCAACCGCTTTGACCCCTTGCCAGACCGGATCTTCTCGTAGGAACTGCGCTGTCACTGCATCCTGCACCAGGATAATATCCGGCTGCCAGCTGAGCAGATTTTCCATTGAGACCTGTGTGAGCCCCTGTCGTCCGGGGATGTGCGCCACATTGTGCAACCCCAGTAGTTCTGCTGCTTCGGTATGCAGAGAACCTTGTAAACCAGTCTCCAGTCCTCTGGCACCGCGCGCGGCATAAAAACGCAGATTCGCCGCGGGTGAATGCGAGAAAGCTATTGCATCATCGATAAATCGACGGGCCAGCGCGGCCTGCATTGCGGTTCGCGAGACGACGCCCAATACTTCACCGACTGCGCGTAACTGTTCTGGGGTATGGCGCAATTCGCCGTTAATCAGCAGCCAGGGAATGTGTGTTTGTGTGCTCACTTGTCTGGCCTGAGAAAGCCAGGTTTCATCGGCATTACCGCAGTCAATAACCAGGTCAGGTTTAAGCGCCAGGAGTGCTTCAAGCGAGAGCGTGCTGGCGCGCCCCGCCAGCCTGCCGAGTTTCGGCAAAGTCCGAATGTTATCGTTAAACGGGATGGCGGTCTGGCGAGAGAAATCAAAGGAGGAAAGCCCCACCAGTTTTTCCGGTGCGACGGCCAGCAGCAGCATGTCAGCAGGCGCGCCCGCGCTGACCACGCGTTGGGTCGTTTCTGGCTTCGGAGAGTCTCCAATGGCCACAGTCAGCGAGGTTTGAGCAAACGCGGGAAGATGGCGTAGCAGCAGTGCAGATGCCACGAGTTGGGCAAACATCCGTCTTGTCAGTGGCATTATTGTTATCCTGAAGGTTACAAAATCGCTATATATTTACATATACAGCGAATAAAAACATGTTCAGAATCAATTTCTCACGGATGAAAACCCTGGATACCCCATAAGGGCTAGAGGCCATAGAGACAGCTGGAAGGGGGAAATATAAGAAAGAAAAATCCGCGACGAAGCGCGGATTCAGGAAGTAAAACGGCTCAGGCTATGATGTTATGGCGTCGGTTGAGTCTGTTTTTTAGACTCGACTGGCGCAGTACTTGCCGGGGTAGGTCGTGATGCGGGTACGTTGTCACAGGGCTTTTCTTTGGCGCAAATCAGGTCGAGCATTTTCAGCGTTACGCCGTTGGTCCAGCCGAAACCATCCTGCAACGGATACTCACCGCCGCCACCGCCGGTTCCAGTGGTGCTCACGTCATACTTCTCAACCAGCTTTTTCTCGCGATCGTAGGTGTGTTGAACATTGGTGAGGAATCGCCAGGTCACGTCCATGGCGACAGTATCCTGACCGTAATTCTGTAACCCGGATGCTGCTACCCACTGGAGCGGGGCCCAGCCATTGGGGGCATCCCACTGCTGGCCGCTTTTCACCGACGTGGTAGCAAGGCCGCCCGGTTGCAGCAGATGTGCCTGGGTGGCCGTGGCGACTTTACTGGCGCGATCTTTTGCCGCTGCATTGACATATAGCGGGAACAGGGCGGCAGCCGTGAGCTGGTTGCGTACTTTGTGGCTTTTCAGATCGTAGTCGGCATACCAGCCTTCTTTGTCGTTCCACAGGTACTTCTCGATCCCTTTTTGTCGGGTATTAGCGAAGCCATCGTACTGCGCCGCTTTGGCATCATCACCAGCAGCCTTGCTGGCGAGGGAGATCATTTTTTCCATTTTGTACATCAGCGCATTGAGATCGACCGGAACGATGCTGGTGGTGCGCAGAGTGCCCAACTGATTAGGATTGTCCATCCAGCGGGAACTAAAATCCCAGCCGGACGCGGCAGCTGAACGCAGGTCGCGGTAGATTTCTGTGGCCGGGCGGTTCGGGTTGCTTTTAGCGGTGGCGATATCCTCTACCCACGACTCTGGCCGAGGCGAATCGCGCTCATCCCAGTAGCGGTTCAAAATGGTGCCGTCATCCAGTTTAACTACGCGCTTATTTTGCTGACCGGGCTGGAGTGTTTCGACGCCTTCCATCCAGTAGCTGTACTCTTTGAGCATCTGTGGGAGGTATTTTTTCAGCGCGTCATTCCCGTCGTGCTGCGCCAGTAGTTCAACCATAAAGGCAAAGAACGGCGGTTGCGAACGACTCAGGTAGTAGGTGCGGTTGCCGTTAGGAATGTGTCCCCAGGAATCAATCTCGTAAGCGAAGTTTGCCACCATGTCCGAGACCTTATCCCAGTGATTGCTCTCGGCAAGCCCCAGCATGGTGAAATAGCTGTCCCAATAATATATTTCGCGAAAACGCCCGCCAGGTACCACATACGGTTCCGGGAGCGGCAGCAGCGAATCCCATTTTTCAGCGTCGGTTGTCGAACGGGTGAGTACCGGCCACAGGCCATCGATATGTTCGCGTAATGATTGCCCAGCCGGGGGCACGTATTTCTCGCCGTCTTTCGGCAAGGTGAAATTCACTTGCACAAAATGGCGTAAGTCGAATCCGGACTGGTTTTTCTGCATCCGGTAATCGGCAAGGATCATTAATGGATCGCTGTTTGGCACCGCGTCCGCAAAGGTTTTCTGGTCAGGAAACAGTTTGGCTGTTTGTACATCGTTAAACAGGGGGCCAAGCAGAATATCAGGCGGAGCAGGCGTAGCGGCTGGTGCGTCCTCGGCGTTGACGGTAAAAGAGGAAAGGGCAAAAAAGGTGCTTGCGAGCGTCAGTTTTATTGCAACAGAGAGCAGGCCAGGATGGCGAGTTGCTGGCGTTATCATCGGTTAATCTCCTTAGCGGCGTGCCGAAGTAGCGGCATTTACCATGAGAAAACCTTAGTTCAGGAATGACCGTTTCGCGTGATCGGCTCCCCATTTTGCGAATAAACAGACATTTCCCGACGCGAATAGAGAAGAAGCACACCCTTTGTTGGAAAGGGTGTGCTTCGGTATCAGTTTGCGCGGGTTATCCGCTGTGTGACACAGTCAATGGTCAGAGTATCGCCCATCTTGATGCTATCGAGAGCCGCGCCTTGCTGACACATCCAGCACAGACCCATTTCACGAGCGATAATCGCCGGATGCGAGGCTTCGCTGCCGTCCCGCAGGCAGATACCTTTGATGGTCTTCGGATCGAGTTGCAGTACCGTAGACGGATAAATGACATCAGCGACCAGGATAGTGGGGCGCAAGAACGCGGGAATTTGTGCGCTCTCTCCCGTCAAATGCTGCAGTGAACGGGACAGCAAATCTTCAATATCAATGTATCGCGCCTGCAGATAAGGATCATCGAGCTGTAAATACTGCTGGCTGAGATCGCTCAGCACCTGATGCCAGGCCCAGGCGGCGCTGCACTGCTTTTCGCGCATTACATCGCAGGCCATTTCAAACAGTTCAGGATCGTCCAACAGCGTGTGGTGACCGGAGAAGATGGCAGCGATATCTGCGGAATATCGTTCTTCAGCAAGTGCGGTGAGTTCGCTCAGATCGTTCAGCGTACTTTGGATGGCGGTCTGTAATCGCTGCTGCTCAGCCTGGAGTGATGCGGCTGGCTGCGGGTTTACCTCGGGTGAGAACGGCGTGTAACAGAATGCCGTCCCCGTGACTTTTGAGGGAGCCTGAGTTGCCTTGTTATCAGCATTAGCGGACTCGAGCGATTCACCAAAATTCTCCGCTGCCAGCTGTTTAAATGCGGCCAGCGCATCCTCTGCCTGTTCGCCTTTGGCAATCAGGCGCAGCGTGTCATTACAGCGTACCTGCAGCAGAGCTATCTGATTCAGGCTATCAGGAACCACACACTTGCCGTTTTTCTCCAGCCACATGTCGGCGTTAAAACCAGACAACGCGGAAACCAGCCGCGAAGCCGGGCGAACGTGGATGCCGTTAGGGTTTTTCACCACAATGGCAACAGAACGGGCATCTGCATCGGGAGACAGTGCAGCAGATGCGGGTTTCGCTGCGGATGGCGAAGGTAAACCCAGTTGCTCACATTTGGCGTCGAGGGCGTTCATGGCATCACGGATGACCCGATCGATATCAGCACCCGCGGCGGCGCTAACCGTCGCGGCCAGTGTGCCTTCAACCAGTGGTGCTGCGCACAAACGCACTTTGGCGGCAATGCCAGGGTCGAGCAGTTCCAGCGCGGTTTCCGCACTCAGTAATGCACTACCGATATCCATCATCACCAGCACGTGGTCCGTATCGGCCACGGACTCGATGGCTTCCATCACCTTGATCGGATCGGTGCCAATCGGATTCTCAGGATCATCAATGCCTGCGGCAATGGCGATTTTGCAATCACCGCCCATTAACATCTGCCGGGCCAGCGCACCGACGCCTTCGCCCAGTTGGGCGCTGTGAGAAACAATAACCAGGTTTACCATCGCTTTATCCTTACTCTCTGGACGCCTGAGCTAGCATTTGCATCATAAACATGACCGACGTTGCGCCGGGATCCTGATGCCCAATACTGCGCTCACCAAGATAGCTGGCACGGCCTTTGCGAGCCTGCATGGTGATGGTGCTTTGTGCTGCGGCTTCCGCTTGCTGGCTTGCCGCTTCCAGCGCTGCTTGTACACTCAGTTTCTGCTCGCAGGACTGGCGTAAGGACTCGACTACTGGCAGCCAGACGTCGCACATGGTTTTGTCGCCAGGTTCAGCCTTACCGCGGCTAATCACACCTTCTGCGCCATCACGCATCATTTGATACAGCTCTTCAAGCGTCAGGCTTTGATGAGCCTGAGTCACCTGAGCGGCGCGAATAAAAAAGGTGCCAAACAGCGGTCCACTGGCCCCGCCGACGCTTGAGAGCAGCACCATACCGGTGTTTTTCAAAATAAAGCCGATGTCTTTGTCTGCGATGGACGGCAGCTTTTCAACGACTTTGCTGAAACCACGATGCATGTTCAGACCGTGGTCGGCATCGCCGATCTCTCGGTCAAGTCCGGTGAGAAAATCACTTTCTGTGGTGAAGATCTCGCCGCAACGATAGAGCCAGTTAACAATTTGCGTTCTGTTGAGGGACATCATGAATCTCCTTATTTACCCCAGTTGAGGGCAGGGGTGTGAACCGGTGCATCCCATAATCTCAGCGTTTCGTCATCTACCTGTAACAGGGTGATCGAGAAACCGGTCATATCCAGAGAGGTACAGTAAGAACCGATCAGGTTGCGCTCAATGACGATGCCTGCATCCTGACAACGGCTTTCCAGGCGGTTATACACGCCGAAGAGTTCAGACAACGGCGTCGCACCGAGATTATTGACCAGCGCAATAACGCGATCGCCACTTTGTAACGCACGCTTGCTTTCTTTACCTTCCTGCCACGCGCCCTGGACGTTGTCCCAGTGGCGGAGTGTACGGCTGTAGTTACCGTTTTCCAGCAGGGTATCGAACATTTCATCAACGGTCTGATCGAGAGAGGTGAAGGGGCGACGGTCAATGCCGGGTTCCCCGTGGATACCTACGCCAAACTCCATTTCGTTATCCTGCAGCGTGAACGACGGTTGTCCAGCGGCTGGAACGGTACAGGCGCCAATGGCTATGCCAATGGAGTGGCCCTGGTTATTCAGCTTACGGCCCAACGCCGCACAGGCTTCCAGCGAATCACCGCGTTCGGCGGCCGCGCCGACCAGTTTTTCGATCAATACGGTATTCGCCACACCACGTCGACCGGCGGTATACAAACTGTCTTTCACCGCCACGTCGTCATCCACCACCATGGTGGTGACTTTGACACCGCTTTCATGCAGCAGCTCGGTGGCGGTTTCGAAATTAAGAATGTCGCCGGTGTAATTTTTGATTATCAGCAGCACGCCTTCGCCACCGTCAATTTGCATGGCGCATTCGAACATTTTATCCGGCGTGGGTGAGGTAAAAATCTCACCTGGACAGGCGCCAGAGAGCATGCCCTGACCAATGTAGCCGCAGTGCATAGGTTCGTGTCCGCTGCCGCCACCGGAAAGCAGAGCC
The DNA here is from genome assembly GCF_030332595.1 of Citrobacter sp. Cpo100. Taxonomy (NCBI): domain Bacteria; kingdom Pseudomonadati; phylum Pseudomonadota; class Gammaproteobacteria; order Enterobacterales; family Enterobacteriaceae; genus Citrobacter; species Citrobacter sp. Cpo100. The sequence goes on from NZ_JAOWHM010000037.1 coordinate 165,159, forward strand.
ACTTTGCCCATCACCGGCGCATCTGCGCGGGTGACATATACAGGATCCTGATGCAGTGCCAGGGAAGGATACGCTTTCGCCAGTCCGGCGAGTTGTTCATTCAGTACGTCTTCAACACGGTTGATCAATTTTTTCATTATTTATGCTCCGCAGACAGTCCTGGATGGCTGCCAAATTCGGGCAGGCATCTGATGTAGGGTATCGGTTGGTTCAACGTCACGGCGACCGCTCGCTGCCGATAAGGTAATTTTGCACACGGGTAGTCAAAAGAAAATTGATGTGATTGGTGTTTCAATACGGAACATTAGCATCTTTTAATGTTCCATATTGAAACGTGGTGGTGCATAAAACAGCGGAAGTGAGAGATGCGGCAAAGTTTATGCTGACGGCATCATGAGTAAAACGTTATTCCTTACTCTTCTTTGCCATTAAAATCGAAAAACCAGAACAAGATAAAACCAATAAAACCAAAAATTAGCAGAATAGCCAGGGTATAGACTTCATATCGCGCGGCATCTGCAGCAATCGTCTGTAACTTGTCCATTGCCGGGGCTGGCTGCTCTTTGAATAGCATGAGTTGCCATTCATAAAGGTTTGTTGTTTTTATCTCTTTAATCGGTTCCCAAATATGGTTAGCCGCCGCGCCGAGTGCTAAAGCAGAAAACAGTGCGCCGTAAATACGTTGGCGTTTTTCCTGACGCTGACTAATAGCCTGGCGCATGAGCTGATCCAATTGCTCTATCTGCGTCATGAGCTCCTGACGTTGCTCAGACAATCCCCACTGCCGAGAGAGATCTTCACTCAGTTGGTTATGTAGGGCATCGTTGCCGACTAAAGCACCTTTATTCATGGCTTTTAGCGCCTGGGCTTTGGTTTCCAGCATCATTTCGGACCAGTCAGATAGACGACGAATTTTTCCCTTTCGGTTGTGTTTTTGCTGCGACTCGAGCAGATCCTTGAGCCACTGTTCAATCTGTTGGGCAGAGTTCGCCAGAAAATTTTCATACTCATGGCTTACATCCGCTACAGAAATGGCCGCTTTAATCAGTATCGCCAGATGTTTATCCTCTTCTTCGCGACAGAAGATTGTGACGCCATGACGGTGAGCGATAACCAGAATATTGCTGTACCATTGGCAGTGGTACTCGCTGGTGGGGGGGAGATCCGCAGGACTCCTAACGACGCGCGTGCTATCGCTCTGTGCTGCCAGCCAGGCATGAAAGGTGGGGGTATCGATCATTCGCATCAGCGGGACGATCGTAATATCACCACCCTCCGGGATGCGATGCTGATAGACACGAATGCATTTACCTTTTGTGCGGCAATCAAGTTCGGGTAAAGCTATTGGCACAATGGCGTTATCAAGATAACGGGTAAAATAATTTTCCCAGATTGCGGGCAAAACGTCTTTTTGCCAGGTCAGTTTCGAGCCGGGCTCTCCGGGCGCAAGCTGCTTCGGTGCCGCAATTAGCGTCATTCTGCCTTGATCGTCGTACCAGGGTTGGTTCGGTGCGCCTGGGATCAATTTATCGCTTCCGGCCAGGCGATAGCTTTCGAGAAAACGCGGAGTATCGCGCGGGCGTAGCCCTTGCCAGGCCACATCTTCACGTTGTTCCAGAGCGGACCACAGGGCATCAAGGCGTGTCCCCTGAATCGGGTTGAGCGAAATAACGATATCATTTCCCGTACCCACTTCTCGCGGTCGATAAATGGCCAGCAACCCAAATCCATTGTGCGTCCAACTGCGTTCTTTATCGCACCGCGCGAGAATTTTCAACATACCAGAGGGGAGCGTTTCGGTAATAAACAGTGCATCAACCACCGTTTGCCGCCGGCCTGTGCCGAGATCCAGCAGGAGTTGGCAGGTAACCGAACGCTTGATAACGTGTTGGTAAATCTGTTGCTCATACGCCAGACTTGCGACCGCACTTGCATAACATTGCGTGTGCATGGGCATAATGCCTGCGGTGGGGTCTGGGTTGGCTATCATCATATCGCTCAACAGGCGAAGGCAGGCCAGCATGTTGTGGCGAACAACGGCAGTATCATCCATGGATTGCTCGCACAGGCTGCTATGCGCGAGTGCGGATAACAAGCAAGCGGCAGAACGAGTTGTATCATCACCGTCCAGATAAATACCGCTTTCCCATGCGGTGACGTATTCCAGCCACGGATGTGTTGATAGCGACAGCGAACCAGCGGCATCGAGATGGTTCAAAAACAGCAACAGCGTAAAACAGGTATCCAGAGAGAAATCTTCGATAACGATTCGTTGTATTCCCTGGACACTTGAGAGTTTACTGCGCCATATAGACCATTGACGATCGTCGGCATTTGCCACCAGTTCACTCACCGAATTGTAGTGACCTGCACGGTATCCTTTGTTATTGAGCGCGACACCCTTTTGGCTTTCCGTATCATTGCCGTCGCCCAATCCGATCAGTAGGCTGCCTGCCGGTGCATCACGCTGCGACGGATTGAACTCGAAAGTAAACAGCGGCCATGCATTATTGAATGCGAACATATAATTCTCTTTCGATGAATGTGTTGTTGGATCGCTCATTATTTGACTACGTTATAAATGACCCGTTGTGAGCGACTCCAGTTATCGCCAATCGCAATATTGGGCTCATGGTTTTCTTGTTTTACGCAGTAGTTCTTAACCAGGCTTTTTAACTCTGCCTCGTTGAGTGTGCCGAACATCAGACGCGTATTCAGTTCTTTCAATAACACATCATGGAGTGAATAAGTGGTCGGTCTTTGCAGTGAAAATTGCGCCGCGTCAGCCAGTAACTCACGCGCATTATCGGCCATCAGACGGCGCTCACAGCGACCTGCAGGTTCATTTTTGGCCATTTCTTCATCGTAAGCTTTCTTCTGGGCTTTCTCAAAATTAAGCGCTCTGTCCAGTTCCGCTTTAATACCCTGAACATCCTTGGCAGAAGAACAGAATGTTTTTAAATAACGAATCTGTATGGGGGTCAGCGTGCCATTGTGGTCCGCTTGCTGACGTAATTTACCGGCCATTCTGAGGCAGCCGTTTTTTTCATCCATCAACGACGCTGATTGTAATAGGGCATTCAACGTTTCCTGGCGATCTTCCTGTAATGCGGCTTCGGCATAATACAGTTTCCAGCGCATGCCTCCGGCAAGAAACAGATTGACAACCTGGGTATCACCGCGGTCGATAGCGGCGCGAAGATTTTTTTCATCCCAGGCAATGCCGATATTCGCCAGTTCTTTACGCGGATCGTTACTGGTTTCTTTTTTCGCCCCAGCAACCGTTTTACCCACTTCCCCGAGATCGCTACGGATGGACTCCGTATTCACCAGCGTCTTGGTTGAGGTTCCGAAAGTCAGTACTGAGCCAACAATAATGACGACGATACCGCCCAGCACCCAGGCTACTCGATTGCGAATGATGCGCGTATCAATTTTGATTTTTCCAATATCCTGAGCCTGAGCCACCAGATCATCCTTTATTTCCTGAACGTCACCGCCGAGATCTTCAATTTTTTGGGCTGTCTGTTCGAAATAGTGAGCAACCTCAGCATTGCTGTCATCAAAAAAGCGATCAGGGTTAACTTTTACCCGGCCTTCGTCGAAGGCCTCCTGTACCGGCTCAGTAATTTCTTGGTAATAGTAATTCATCAATGTTGTTTGGACGGAGGTTACCCGCTTATGATGCGCCAGACGGTTGCGAATTACGCGAATATCGTCAAGAAAGGTATTCAGTGTTCTACGTTTATCGTTAACAAAGCTGAGCAAAGGGGTATATTGATAAAGTGGAGAGTAGTGGATGGGATATTCGTCTTTATCAATAAATAGTGAGGCGAGTTCACTGAAAAGGGTACCGCTCAATACGTCATCACGATCGGCAACGTTGAGCCATTTTTTTACACGTTCCTGACCAAATAGTTTGTTTAGGTGCTCAAGTAGGGCTTGTTGGTTATTGTACGCTTCATTAATTAAACTACGAATGGTCAGCTCTAATGCTCGTACCTGCTGCAAACTACGTAACTGCTTTTCTTCGCCTTCGTTATGCAGCGTCGTTGAATAAGTTAATTGAGGCTGTTTTTCTCGCAAATATTCGAGCTGCCACAAAAAACGCAACGCGGCAATGGTCAGATTTCTGTCGGCAGGCTGGCCATCTGTATTTCTGCCGAGCCATTTGTTCAAGGTGCGTAATGCAGCAAGAAAGCTCGCCATTTCCTGCTCATTATAGTTAAACCGGGCCGCTACACTGCTCCAGTTGCCCAATCTCTCTCGGGCTTTATCAAGTGAATAATAAAACGTATCAGGCGAAAGTTGCGTGGGGGCTGGCATACCCAGCAGGGATAAAATTTGTGGAAACGCGCTGTCGAAAAGAGACAGGCAACGAGTAAAATCGTTGTGCTCAGAAGCAGATGAATGATCGACCATTATATTCTCACGTGGTTATTCGCTGAGTTTTCCCGGCCCGATCTAATCGCACTGTGTCAGGCAACTTTCCCTGCAGCCAGAATGCCATAATTCGACAATTATTCGGGATTTTTAATCGGTTCGTCAATATATATGGGGGGCGTAATATTGGTAGTAGACATTGCAACCAATAATGCGTTGCTATGGGTTCTTAACGCAAATTATGGTTGCAGCGATGGAATTTAATGTTTATTGGCTAACAAAATGCGCAGATATTGGGTAAGTAAAACGCAGAAAGCGGGGCAGATGAATCAGGCTACTACACGCCAATAATGCCACAAATAATGCAGCATTATTGGCGTAACTCACGACTGGCGTTTATCGTCGGTCAAAAACGTTGGCATATCTGCCGTCGTATTAGCCCGGATAAATTCCGCGATCTTTACGTGCCAGCAGAATGCGTTCGCAGGCAACAATGTAGGCTGCGGTACGCAGGGAGCAGGATTTCTCAGCTGCTTTTTCCCATACGTGCACCATCGCATCAGTCATGATTTTGTCCATGCGATTGTTGATCTCTTCTTCACTCCAGAAGAAGCTTGCCATGTCCTGGACCCATTCGAAGTAGCTGACGGTTACGCCGCCTGCGTTACATACGACGTCAGGTACCACGATGATACCGCGGCTTGCCAGCATATCATCGGCATCCGGGTAAGTCGGGCCGTTCGCGCCCTCAAGTACCAGTTTGCAGGTCAGTATTTCTGCACGCTGACGGGTAATCTGTCCTTCCAGCGCGGCAGGGATCAGGATATCCATCTCCACGCTCCAGAAGGCTTCGCTGGCGATGGTTTCAGCGCCTGGGAAACCGGCAATCTGTTTGTGCTCCAACTGCCAGGCAGACAGCGCGGTCATGTCGATACCCGTGGAGTTAAACAGCGTTGCGGTGTGATCCTGAATAGCGACGACACGCGCACCCGCTGCGGCGAACAGGCGGGCGGCTTCGCTGCCGACGTTACCGAAACCTTGTACCGCCACGCGAGCGCCTTCAACTTCAATGTTCGCACGACGCGCGACTTCCAGACCGCTGACGAAAACGCCGCGACCGGTGGCTTTATCACGGCCTAACGAGCCGCCGAGGTGAATAGGTTTACCGGTGACCACACTGGTCACGGTGGTGCCGTGGTTCATGGAGTAGGTATCCATCATCCAGGCCATGACTTTTCCGTTAGTACCTACATCCGGCGCAGGAATGTCTTTCTGCGGCCCAATGATAATGCCGATTTCGCTGGTATAACGGCGGGTTAAACGCTCCAGTTCACCTTCAGAAAGTGAGAACGGATCGACGCGCACACCGCCTTTGGCTCCGCCGTACGGCAGGTTCAACGCTGCGCATTTGATGGTCATCCATGCGGACAGGGCCATCACTTCATTAAGATCAACATCAGGATGATAACGCACACCGCCTTTGCCCGGACCGCGGGAGAGGTTATGTTGCACGCGATACCCTTCAAAATGACGGATAGTGCCGTCATCCATCTGCACCGGGATATCGACAATCAGCGCGCGTTTTGGGTGGCGCAGGGTGTCCACCCAATGGGAAAGTTCGCCCAGGTAAGGGGCCACACGCTCGATTTGTTGCAGGTAGGTATTCCAGGCAGATGTGCTGCTATCTGAAGCGTAAGATAACTTATCCATGATAAACCTTAGTTATAAAAGTAATATGTTCTTAATTTGGCCGTGGTATACAGTGAATCTCACCATATAAACCTAAATTTAACATTTTTTTCATAGAACAGCCTGCCTGGCTAACACGGATTATCGGTATGAGCAGTGTGGATTTTGGCTTGGTGGTGAATGGTTATTCTTTATTTTGGCTTTCATCGCGGTTTTTTTTGCGATTTATGTAGTTTAATATGCATAACTTGTAAAAATCGCAATTTGTCAGATTTATGACGCACCTCTAAAAGTAAATAATATGATAATAAAATGTGTTTGCTTTATTGCTGTTAAGCTGGGCGTCAGTAGGTCACGGCGATGGTGACAGTATCGGCATAGTTGTCTGGCGTGTAGTTCGCGCTGGGGACGGTGGCGTAAACCGGGTAGGTAGTCGTTGTCCCGGTGCCGTTGCCCGCAACGGTATTAAGCGCAGTATTGCCCCAGATCGTACCGGAAGGACCTGGCGTCGAACTAAGCTGGTAGGGGACTTTATCCGTATTTGACCCCGTGCCTGCCATCACGCCGCTGCCTGCCGTATTGCCGTTGGAGGGTTGAAGTCCGATGGTGTAAGGGGTGTTATTAGAGCAGGCTACGCCTACGTTATTTGACGCCGTGAGATTACGACCCGTTCCGCTGGTGGGAGCAAAGCTGATGTTAGTCGCGGAGGTGATATTACACTGTTTGCTGACAGCAGCTGTGACGGTGAAAGGAAACCTGGCGGCAACGGTATCACCACAGGTGGTCGGTGGGAAAAGCAATCCAGGATTAAGGGTGACAAGGGCTGTCGCCGCCGTATAGCTATCCTGATAGTTTCCGGGGACGGCGGCGATTTGTGGCGTGACGATCTGCGCCGATACCGTGAGTGAACCCGTCACTGGCGTCAGATTCAGCAGGTTAAGCTGTACCATCGGAAAAGTGGTTCCGGTCAGGTATTGGCTCCCCCAAATTTTGCTGTGTCCGGGATCCTGGTAAAGCTGGTATGCCAGCGTTCTGGCGGGGTTTCCGCTTAACGACATATTTCGCGGTGTCACCTGGCCACTGACGGCCGAGGCGCCAATATTAAAACAGAGATTGATCCCTGCCAGCACGTCACCAAGCTCTTTGGTGCAAGTGTAACTGAACGTCATTGATGACGTTGCGCCTGTCGCAGACAGTGGATTGACCGAACCTAAATTTATGGCTTGCACATTGCTCACCGAACAGGTTACCGCATGGCTAATTGCCGGACAAAAAAGTACGGCAGCGATGAGTAGCAGATGTCTTAACCTCATGAGCGCACTCCTGTTAGTGTGGGCGACAAACCAGTGGACCTATTTGCACAATCCCCTTTGCTGACGCGGGATAGTCAAATTGCACGCGACAACTACCGATGTCCGTATCAACGCGCAGCGTGTTGTGCTGCTCCAGGGTGTCGAACCATGTCATTCCATCAAAGCCAACGACAGACGATTGTCCTTTTCCGTTGATGGCGTAAGCCATGCTGCCTTCAGGAATTGGCTTACCCTGATTGTCGACGAGGATAATCTGCGCAGCGCGGACGGGGGTGATGCCAAAGCTAACCAAAGTACCGGAACGATCGGCTGGCGTGGCATTCGTCTCAACGCGTGCGATCCGCATATTGGCAGGGAGATCCATCGGGTCAATACTGATCAGGTTTTTTTGATAACTGTTCAACGGGGTGACCAACAGTAGTCCCTGGTCATCGCTGCGGCCAATCAGGTTATTTTGCAATTTGACCGGAACATCAGGCACGCCGTCAGTTGAGACGACGGCAAAACCATTATTGATTTCTCTTGCTGCAAACAGGCCGCCTCCCATGGTCACCAGCGATCCGGTTGCGCCTGCATAACCGTAATGGTTATCCGGTAAACGGCTGAATCCCGCGTACGCTTTACCATAACGTCCCAGATATCCCACTTCGCCCTGGCCACTTTGCCGGGAAGCCTGCTGACTGGCAGCCAGATTCCAGCCCCAGCCGCCGTCGGCAGGGGGCGTCAGGCTGGCGTTGAGCTGGTAACCGGTTTCGTCGTTGGTACGTTGTAGGGTGCTGCTGGCGCTCAGATTGTTGTCGGTCGTGATGGTTACCATCAGATAGAGGCTACGATCGCGGTTGTCGTCAATGTTCTGGTTGAATCCGGCATTCAGTGAGATGTTGTCGGTGAGAGATTTAAACCAGCTGGCATTGGCGTAGCGCACCGCATTTTCGTGTGGATATCGAAACTGCAAATAGCTCAGGCTGACATTACCGGCTGCTTCCAGCGAATAACCAATAACCGTGTTGTTGTTAAGCGTGGGGGGCGGCTCACCGTAATGGGTGGCGACATCGCGATAATCGCCGGAAGTTGCCGTGGTACTGGTACTGAAATTAAACCGTTCGCCGGACCAACGGTAACCAAAACTGTACAAAAACCCGTTCTTTCCTGAGTCGGTACTTGCGGCAAGTGAGGTCGAAAACGTGCCGCTGCGGGTTCCTGGGATCCAGTCGTTACTGAAGCCCGCGTTAATCAGTCCATCGCTGGTTTCCGCGTGAGTCCCGGCGGTGAACGTATTGCTAAACCCGCGACGCCACGTAGCGCTCAATACTGGTGCGCTGGCATAATCAAAAGAGGAGTAACCATAATTTTCGCGTACCGTGCCTAATTCTGCCGACCAGGCGGTTAATCCTTCCCGCAGGAGTTGCTGATCGTTGTAGAACGAGAAATTTTGTACGCTCGTTCTGCCCAATGCATCTGTCATCATCACCTGACCCGTTCCCGCGCCGCTGATGTTAGGCATTGTGTTGATCTGAAAGCTACCTGCGGGGACTTCTCCGTTGTAGTACCTGACGCCGTCGACGTACAGCTCAACGTTTGACGGTAACGTCGCAGATCCCAGATATGCTGGAAGCGGGGTGGTTGGCATATAGGGCTGTAACCCAAAATCGGTGCCTATCTGAATGCCGCCGATTCGCGTCGGTCGGGACCAGATGAGTGAACTTGTCAGGGTATCGCCAACGGTTAACGCCAACATCGAATCAGGAAATGACGTACGCCAGCTGGTGTCGAGGCGCTCAACGCTGTTATCGGCATATTCCTCGGTAGAGTACTGCGTCAGCTGAGTGGTGCTGAGCACGCCGGTCGCATTGAAGGCGCGAATTTCGCTGAAGGTATTGATTGCGCTTTCATCCCCCTGTTGCGTATAGATATCATAATTGAGCAGCGCCCCGCGTGATGTTGTTGCCGTTGGCGCGGTTTCGGTGGGCGAGTTAAGCTGCGTGGTCGCAAGATCGAGTGAACTGAGCGGCGCAGTAAGCGAGAGCGTTTGCAACTGAACGTTGTAGTCAATGGTTAGCTGGGGGATATCGTTCAGGCAGACGGCGTTAGTGGCGTCTGGAGCAAAGCGAAAGCCCATTTTACGCAGAGTATCTGCTCCTGCATAAAGCTTTCCATTATCGTAGCCAAAATGAACCAGCCCAACGGGATTCCCATTTAACGTGACGTCGAGATACAAATCGACTCCCGTAATCTGCGAGGCGCTATTAATAACACCATTTTCGTTCTGGTTATTATTCAGCGTTTGTGCGCAAACCATTCCCGATATTAATACTCCATTGAGAAAGCAATATTTCACCAGAAGCCAGGATCTGTTACAGATCTTGTACTGTTTTTTGGCCATTGATTGTGACTTCAACTTTCCCGCCGTAATGATTATTCCTGGCTGACGGGGAAACTATCCAGCGCATTGTTGATCCGGGTAAAACGTAGCCTAATAGTCCGGGTGTAATGACTTTTTTAGTACCGTCAGGGCTTATAAATGTTGCAGCAGATAACTGTGCATGCCCATTTCCCTGATTACTGACTTCAATAAATTTTTTGCCATCCAGCTGCTGTAATTTCCATTGCAGTTTTGCCTGCGTTTGTGCCGCTGATGTTGGTTGAATGAAAACGGGAACAGAATAATGCAGCACAAACTGAAGCTTGTTTTTTTCTACTTTTGCAGGCGGTAACTCATCTATCGACAAACGATAAGCGTCTTCGGCATGTGCCGAGGGAGGGCTTGTACGAATAACGCGTATCAGCTGTCGTTCTCCAGGGGCCAATGCTAACATCGGCGGGCTAATCACCAGCCCCTGAGAGGGGGAGAGTTTGTCGTCATAAGCGCTTTGACTCCAGCGAAAAACCCGAACCTGGGCATTGAGCACATTTTCACCCGCGTTACTCAGCCAGATACCATCGGCATTTTGCGTCGCTTGCAACGTTAACGTGACCGGGGCTATTTGCAGTCCGCTGGCGGTGGCAAGATTGACGCTCGCAACCATCCCTAGCAGGCATGCGCAGGCACACTGCTTTACAGGCAGTTTTACTCTCATATGGCTTCCTGAAGTTAGTAGTTAACGTTAACCGTTACCGTGTCGGCATAGTCGTCAGGAGTGAAGTTGGCGCTCGGTGCGGTGGCATAAACAGTATACGTTTGCGCCAGACCTGTACCCGTCGCCGCTACCCCATTTCCAGGTGCGGTGTCGGTGGCGGTATTCCCCCACACCGGACCTGTTGCTGATGTACGATTTAGCTGATAGGGCACTTTGTCGGTATTGGTGGCAGCGTTAGCTACGGAGGACATGGCGCCAGATCCTGTTGTCGTCCCTCCATTGGCAGCCGACGGTGCCAGACCGATAAAATAGGGCGTGGTTTTTGAGCAATTAATTGAAATAGTGTTGCTTGCACTGGTATTTGTCGCCGTGGTATTCACCGGACCAAGTGTAATATTTGAAGCCGAACCGGCAGTTACGGTACAGGCCTTTTGAATCGTCATCAGCACCTGAAATGTTCCGTTAACGGTTGCTGCATTTGCCACAGAAATAATGGAAAAGGCGCAGCAACAAAGAATTAAGCGTTTGTCTAAGACTAGAGCCATATCCTTTACCTTTTTCAAATAACCACATTTATTACTTTAGAAAAACAATAATGTGGCACAAGAAGACATAATTTAACCCTAGAATAAGTATTAGACGTACGCCAGTTGATCTAATGAATTTTACTTAGGAAAAAGGTGATGTCGTCTGCAAAAAAATAATACCAATGGGTTAGTATATTGTTTTATTTTTATGCTATGGCCGGGGTTAAGTCAGGAGGATAGAGGGCAACATATTCCTTGGGTGGTACTCAAAATAACCAGCCAAAAAATGAGAGTTGTATGATTTATCTTACACGTATTACGTGTAGGTTACGGGCTGTGGAAAATGACCTTATAACCTTGTTCATTCCAGTGTTGGAGCAGTTCATTTTGTCTGCGGGTTGGCGTAATACCGGTCCAGACAAAAAGGGTTTGCCCAGGGAAAAGTTCAGGTCTTGGCGATTCAATGGGTTCAGCCAGAACGGCAATATGCCAACCAGATTGCGATAAGCGCCAGGCTTCGAGCCACAGACGGGTTCTGTCTTCAACATCCCAGGCCATCAGGAGGGCATCCTTTCCTGACTTGCGCCGCGTTTCAGACAGCAGTGTGGCAACATATTCAATCAATGCGCCATCAAGCATGCTGTTCATTATGCGGGATGTATTATGGTCAAGTATCAGCCGTTGACGTACGGGAAGATAAACGTGATCGATCAGCGCATCTACGGGGTGAACGCGACCGAGTGCAGTAATTTTGGCTCGCAGCTTCGGTGGATGCGCCATGCGAAGAATGCTCATCATCTCTTCTTGTAATTGATTCCAGTCGTCGTCAGCTTGACGGGTACTGGTTTCCAGCAATGCCTTAACTTTCCCAACAGGTATGCCATTGCTAATCCAACGTTTTATTTCTTCAATACGCTGAATATCTTCTTCATCAAAGAGTCGGTGGCCACCTTCACTGCGTTGAGGTTTGAGTAAACCGTAACGTCGTTGCCATGCCCGAAGGGTAACAGGATTTATCCCGCAACGTTCTGCGACATCCCCAATGCTGTAATAAGCCATAGTTCCCCCGGACACTCCTGATTCTCCGTCACCGATATGCGGTTCCTGTTACTTTGTACAACATGCATCAAATTGTACAAAACATACAGAGGATTCTAGCAAAATTAAGATTTACTTTACTATCACGCAGGGAGTAAATGCTGAATTTTTATGTTCAGCATGAGGGCGGTTGTGGTGATTGTTTATTTATAACAATGCGTTAGTTATTTTGACGCTGAGAAATCATTTTTCTCTGGCCATGCAACAGACGGAATACCATTCAGGCAGGCTTGTGCAAAAAGGTTACCCTGGAAGATTTCAATACCTGCGGACTCAAGCCACATCCACTCTTCAGGTTTTTCAACGCCGACTGCGGAAATCATGATTTCCAGTGAAGTGCAACATTTGATAATTGCCTGAATGATGGCCTGTCTTGGTCCACTTTTATGCACATCCGTGATCAGCTCGCGGCTTATCTTAATTCGGTCGGGTTGAAAACGAGACAGAAGCTGAAGCCCGGCAAAACCTGCCCCAAAATGATCTATCGCCACACAGATCCCCGCAGCCTTGAGTGACTTTACGGCCTGCGCGAACGTATCAAAGCGCGATATAACTTCGCTTTCGGTAAACTCTACAATGATTTGTTCAGGCACCAGTCCGTGCGCCGCGATTTCGTTTATCAGAAAGCTGACTGCATCGGGTTTGTTTACCAGGGTCATGGGGAGCAGATTGACTGACAGCATTTTGTCGTTAAGTCCCAGCGCGCTTGCCATTGCAAAAGCAGTCTTTTTGCTCTGCAGATCCGCGGTATACAGTTCTTCAGGATTTAAGTTGCCAAAATAAGTTGCGGGCGTTTCACCGTCTCTACCACGAATAAGTGCTTCCAGAGCAATGACGCGCTGCGACATAGGATCGATAATGGGTTGAAAAGCAAAGCTGAAATCGATACTGGACTGGAGTGTGCTTTCATCCAGGAGAGTACAAGAGTTGTCGGTAATAAAACTCCAGTAATCAGGCGCAGGTATTTCAAAATAACTCGATTTTTCCGTCGCAAGGACAAATGTGCGGAAAAACTGTAATGCCCGGTCATCATAGGTGAGCTGAAATTTTGATGTTCCCTTGTTAAGTACCGCTTGCAGGACGTCATTGCGTTCATGTTTTTGTAAATCAAATAACTCCATTCCCACCTTTCCGAATCTTCTCGCAGGCGCGTAATCACACATCAGCTCAACGATATTGTGGTGCCGTGGGTCGTTACATATACAACGATAAATCTCTTTTACCTGCTCCTCAGGTCCTTCAAGCAGTTGGAAAAAGTGGCGGCCATTAAAGAGTAAAATTCCCGTAACATCGGATCGCCGGTTTTTTAGATTTGCGGCTGTCACCATATCCTCAAGCGCTCTGAGGGGGGCGTCATCACGTAGATGGCTACGGTAAATAATGGTCGTGAGCATGGACAGTCCGGGATCAAGGGAAGGGAAGAGATATGGACAGTATCAAACAAACCATCTTATGTCCTGATTTTAATACATTATTCTAACTTTATTTTTACGAACAAAGGCCCTTAAAAAGATCGAATTCATTCGTTAAACGAAGTGGATTGTACAACTGAATTTGATTTTATGTACTTTGATATTTATCTAAATTACTGATTATATTGATTTAGCACTTTTTGATAAAAATTGATGATTCGATTTGTACACATTTTTGGTACAACTTTGCTACTGTTATAAAACTTAATATTCACCAGCATTTTGTTACAGGAGCATGACATGCAGCAGCATACCGTTCGCACTGATACTGCAAGCGCGATTTCTCGTTACTTTGCGAAGGCGCATCTGCCAACTCAACAGGAAACATTGGGAGAAATCGTCACTGAGATACTCAAGGATGGACGAAATCTGAACCGCAAATCACTTTGCACCAAGCTTCTGTGTCGTCTTGAAAAAGCATCTGGGGAGAAAGAACAGAAACATTACAATGCGTTAATTGGTCTGCTTTTTGAATAAAATAAACCCCTTACTTATAGGGGTAAGTAGTGAAGGAGTTATGAAGAAAACTGATAGTGAACGCCTGAAACATGAAATTACAGGTTTGGCTGTGCTAGAAATTTTGCGAATGCATACAGACGTTTCGTTAGCCGCAGTGATTAAGCAATTGCGACTTATGCAGGCCAGTGAAATAGATGGCACACGCAAGCAATTAATTGACAGCGTTATCAATGATGTTACAAACATTAATCCGGGGAAGATAAGTAGAAAACCGGATAAAACCAGAGATGAGAGTGCTTTCAGTGCCAGCAAAAACCCTAAATTACATTAAAGATAATCTTCCAGACTATACAAGCGAGGTTACCATGCTTCATGAAATTAATGTCCACAGTGTAATGACGGATAAAGCTTTATCAAGTTACTTCCATAATGCAGGTGAGCTATTAGCAGATGAGTCTGTGGTATTGGGACAGGCGGTAACAAATGTAATTCTGGCAGGTGATAATGTTAATAATAAAAACATCATTTTAAGCCTGATTAGTTCTCTGGAATCAACAGTTGACGTTGTCCAGGCAGATGTTATCAGAAAAACCCTGGAAATAGTGCTGCGCTACACAGCTGACGACGTCTAAAAAGTCTTCATGTTAATATAATATGTACAGTACCTTTGTTATATGCTGAAAGCACTCATGCTGAGCATTTTTTTGATTAAGACTATACATAGCACCCTCTCTAGAACAATTGTGATTTTTCATTGAGGCCATAATGATGAACATCGTTCAGGAACACACTGGAAACGCAGAGTTATGGATTGATGATATTTTTATCAGGCAAGGGCTAAAGAATATTCTTGCAGATATTGTTTTCGAAGATGATAAGACGCATCTGGTTTTTTTCACCGCCAATCACTTTGAGGCGGTAAAAAGGCAAAATTACGATCTGAAAACGCATCGTCTGGTACTGCTGATTGATGGTCATCTGTACAGATATCTCAATGATTTATCACTTTACAGACTGCCAATAGATGTTAGCGTTGCCACATTCAAACAATTTATTATTGATATTACTCGTTCTGGCGGTATACACGACAATCAGTCAGAACTAAATATTTCGCTGACTGCGCGAGATAAATATATTCTAACGCAGTTAGGAGAAGGTCGAACTATTTTTGAGATATCCGCCTTGTTAAATCTACATTTGAAAACGATTTACCAGGCCAGGCAGAATCTGATCAAGAAGCTTGGTTGTTCTGGGCTGATTGATTTTCAGGGAATACTGCGAGCGAAAATATTCCGCAAATGGCTGGAACATGCCTGAGTAAATCGACAGTTCGTACTTACTTTTGGGGGATACGACAGGGCTAATGGCCCTGTCCGATATATTTTAAACTTCGCTACTCTGTCACCAGTTCATTTCCCATCTTCTGCTGATGATGTTTTTTGCTCAACGAGAAGTAGCCAAATATTAGCGTTATTACCACAATGCTGGCCATAATCAGGAAGATTTCCTGATAGCCCACTTTATCAAACAACTTACCGACAGGCAGTGACAGCACGATAATGCCAATGGAACTGGCGATATTGAAGCCAATAAGATATATCGTTGATGACAGGCGTTTATCAAAATTTGCTACGCTGAATTTAAACACTGAAATAACAAACAGTGGGACTTCCAGCGCATGAAGCATTTTAATCAAGGAGATAATATAGATATCGGTGAACAGTGCTGAACCCAGGATTCGACAGGTCATGATTGTGCCACCCAGCAGCAATGCGGATTTAGGCCCGATGCGGTTAATCAGGAATGGAACCAGCGCCATACCGACGGCTTCCATAAAGACCTGTACCGAGTTGAGGTAGCCGTATACGCGTGGTGCCAGTTCGGGATCGTCAAATAAGCTGGCGTAAAACACCGGGAACATCTGCTGATCGTAGATGCTATAGAACGACCAGGTACCGACGACAAAGATAACGAAAAACCAGAACTGCGTATCTTTAAAGATAGTGAGAAAATCCTTTCGGGTCAGCGCATCGGGTTCAGGAGAACGCGTTTTTACAGAAGATGGGGCGGGTGAGTTGGTTTTGAACAACACGTTAATCAACAGGAATAACACCCCCATTACCGATACGCACCAGAAGTTAATGTGTGGGTTGATGCTGAAGAAGATACCGCCAACAAATGTCCCTGCGGCGTAGCCAAGCGATCCCCACAAGCGGGCGGTGCCGAATTCAAAGTTGAATTTGCGGCTCACTTTTTCGACGAAGCTTTCTACCAGACCACAACCCGCGAGGTAGCCAAGGCCAAAGAAAATGGCTCCCAGCGCCATACCAAGTTTGAAGTTGGAGGTCAGCAGCGGTTCGTAAACATAAATCAGGAACGGGCCGCTGAGCGTGATGACTATCCCCATCAGCCAGATAAGGTGTTTACGGGTGCCGAGCTTATCCTGCAGAAAACCGTAGACCAGCATAAACAGCATGCTAAAGAACTGGTTTACGGCATACAGCATTCCCAGCTCCGTTCCGGACAGGCCAAGTTTATTTTTTAGCCATATCGCATAAAAAGACCACCACAACGACCAGGCGGCAAAGAAAAAAAGCAGATACCCGGACGAGTACCGATATTTGTCATTACTGAACGGCATATTTATCTTCATGATTTTTCCAATCCAGATCAGGTCATTGTAAGGTCTTTCTGATACGACGTAACGAGTGCGCTTTATTTCGGGGTAATCGTTCTCCGTAGCGACGGTTGTGACTGAATAAAGCTGCTCAGGTGTTGGCTGTCGGGAAACGCGCTTAGCGCGCCACGCCGGGTGGTCGCCAGAGCACCACAAGCGCTGGCCTGCTCGATAAGTGGAAGTAGCGTTGACGTCGATTTGGGCCAGCCTTCCTCGGCGAGTGCCGCCAGCAGCCCGGCCATAAAGGCGTCACCGGCGCCGGTGGTATCGATACTTTCGACGTTATAGCCGCTTAAAGTTAGCCTGCTGTTTTGCCAGAAAGCGATAGCGCCGTCGGCACCGCGGGTGACGATTTTCAGGCGTGCAGGAAAATCAACCAGACGTTCGCAGGCGTTACTGAGACAGTTGGTCTGCGTTAGCCACAGCAGTTCTTCTTCCGACATCTTCAGAATGTCGCTCTGCCGGGCAAACTCGTTGACAAGGTCAAACATCTGCATCTCGTTGCTCCACATCTGCGGACGCAGATTGATGTCAAAGCTCAGAGTGCCGCCGGTCTGTCGCAATGCGGCCATAGCCTGGGCGAGGGTGGCGCGGCAGTCAGGGGCAACCAGCGCCAGCGAGCAGAAGTGCAGAATATCGGCACCAAAGTCGGGCAGGCTCGCCGGGCTGAGAAATTGATCGGCAGACGGATTGACCAAAAACTCAAACTGCCGCTCGCCGTTGGGAGCCAGTGAAACCAGTACGGTACTGGTGTGCTGATGTGCATCAAACTCCAGACTTCCTGTATCCACCTGCGCTGTTTCCAGCGTCTGATGCAGAAATCGACCAAAAGTGTCATTGCCCACACGGCCAATAAAACCGCTGGCGCGGCCAAGGCGAGCCACGCCGATTGCCACATTGAAGGGAGCGCCTCCCGCGCAGGCTTCAAACTGCATATTGTCGCGCGGCAATAAATCCACCACAGCGTCTCCGAGCGTCCAGATAGTCATTATTTTTCCCCAAAGCAGTAAGACGGATGTTTATTTGGCGCTGAGCGGCCAGGCATGCCCTTGATTAAAAATGGCGTGTCCGTTCAGGCTGAATAAGGTCAGTTGGCGATCGTCCGGTTCAGGATAAATACGACTGCTAAGGGTATATTCACCGTGATTGACAAATACCTCTACCGAGGAGCTGTCGATAAATAAGCGCAGATCCAGCCGGTCACCAACTGGCAGCGGCACGCTGCGATAACCAGAGAGACCATGCTGCGGGTAGCGACGATCCAGCACCAGACGCTGTGCCTGAGCATCGACGTAGACCCGTAGTCCGCCACCCAGCGCGATACCATATTCTTCAGCACTGCTGCGGGCGATATCGATGCTCAGTTCGACTTCAATAGCGTGCGCCTGCTCCTCTACCATCAGGGTGCGATTGTGCAGTTCGCTGACCGGCCAGACATGAAGCTCACCGCGTAATAATTCCAGCTCTTTCACCGGGTTCATACGCAGCCGCTGATCGGTATCGAGCGTCACCTCGCGGGGGAGGGTAAGCATGCCCGCCCAGCCGTCGGCTTGTTCTGGCATTGGCGATTCCCACATCGACAGCCAGCCAATCACGATGCGGCGCC
Source organism: Citrobacter sp. Cpo100 (assembly GCF_030332595.1). Lineage (NCBI taxonomy): Bacteria > Pseudomonadati > Pseudomonadota > Gammaproteobacteria > Enterobacterales > Enterobacteriaceae > Citrobacter > Citrobacter sp. Cpo100. Next base: position 183,460 of record NZ_JAOWHM010000037.1, read on the forward strand.
CATCCGGGGTAGTAAATGACTGGGGGGCGTAAAAATCATGCCCGTGATCCATCTCCTGGAAGGCGTGGGTGTCGTGAAAATGGAGATTATCCGGCCATTCGCCGACCATATAGCCGCTCTGGAACAGGTTACGGCAATCGTATCCGTCTGCGGCGATGCCCTGAGGCGAGAACATGAAGACGAGCTTATCGTTGAGTGGGAAGAGGTCTGGGCACTCCCACATGTAGCCCATGCCGTCATCGGCCCTGCCGAGCGTGCTGGCAAACTGCCAGTGCTGTAGATCTTGCGAGCGATAGAGCTGCACTTCGCCCACGTCATCGACCCGGGCGCCCACCACCATGTACCAGTTGTCTCCCTCTTGCCAGACTTTCGGATCGCGAAAATGGTGTACGCCTCGCGGGGTATCCAGAATCATGCCCTGGCGTTCAAAGTGAATCCCGTCGGTGCTGGTGGCCAGGCACTGTACCTGATACAGGTTTTCCTCTTTCGCCTCGCCGTCAAACTTGTGTCCGGTGTAGATCAGGGCCAGCTTATTACCTTCAACCACCGCTGAACCGGAAAAACAGCCGTCTTTATCTTCCGGCCCTTCTGGTGCCAGTGCGATGGGTAAGTGCTCCCAGTTCACCATATCGCGGCTGCGCGCATGGCCCCAGTGCATTGGTCCCCAGACCGGCTGCCACGGATAGTGCTGATAGAACGCATGGTAGTAACCATCGAACCAGGACAGACCGTTGGGATCATTCATCCAACCCGCCGGTGGCGCCAGGTGATAGCGTGGATACCAGCGCGGGTTTATAAGGTCTTTCTGCTGGCTTAAGGCTTCGTTGGCTTTGGAAAGTAGTGACGTCATTTGCTTGTCCCTATAAGTGAATTGATCAAAAGATAACGTTAACATTCTCGGTTTTCTCGCAGATTTGATGGTAATATCGATGTTAATCACAAAAGTTAACGTTAACATTTTGCGGGCGTTATCGAGATCGCATTTTCAGACCCCGGCAAAGTGAACATCGGCGAAGGAGAGGGTATGGCATCTTTAAAGGATGTGGCGCAGCGGGCTAACGTCTCGTTAATGACCGTATCGCGGGCGATTAACGAGCCCGAACGACTACGGCCTGAAACCTATAAAAAGGTGATGGAAGCGGTAGATGCGCTGGGGTATGTCTCCGATCTCTCCGCTAAAAAAATTCGTGGTGCAAAAACCACGGCTAACACGATTGGGGTGCTGGCGCTGGACACCATGACTACGCCATTTTCCGTGGAGATAACGCTCTCTATCGAAGAGACCGCGCGGGCGCACGGTTGGAATAGCTTTGTGGTGAATATGTTCAGCAATGACAAGCCAGAGAAAATGGTTGATCTGCTGTTGGCGCATCGCCCGGACGGTATTATCTACACCGCGATGGGACTGCGCCAGGTACCGGTACCGGAAAAGCTGCATAAGTATCGCTGCGTGCTGGCGAACTGTGAAAGCACAAGCGGCCCTTTCCCCACCTATATTCCCGATGATGAACAAGGGCAATATCTTGGTGTGAAAGCACTGTTGGCCGCAGGCTATCGTCGACTGCTGTGCATCCACCTACCGAAAGGAATTGTGGCGACCGATCGCCGTCGGGCGGGAATGGAGAGGGCTTGTCGTGAAGCGGGTGTCGACCCTGATGCAATGTTCCACCACTATCTTCCGCCGGGCGAGCGCCACCATATTGATGCGGCGGAGATTGCCGGGCATTACCTGAGCGGCGCGCGCCCGATCTTCGATGCGGTGGTGTGTGGTAACGACCGCGTGGCTTTTGTTATCTACCAGCTCTTGCTGGGGCGAGGGCTGCGCATTCCGCAGGACGTCGCTGTGCTGGGTTATGACAATATGGTGGGCACCGGCGAGCTATTTTTGCCGCCGCTCTCAACGGTACAGCTGCCGCACTATGAAATCGGTCGTCTTAGCGCGCTGCATCTTATCCAGGGGCTCGATCACCGGGATACCGTGCGGGTAGACAGCCCCTGGCTTCCGCGCGCCTCAATATGATTAACCTAACTGCTTCGTTTCATCAACCGGAGGGATGTGTGAATTATGTGGGGGGGGCGCTAATTTGCTGGTGGATGTTACAAAACTGAAACGTGGGGGTACTGCTAAGTCACGGTTTAGCGCGCAAGGCTCAAAGTTGGGGCGTGTATTAAACTCTCGTCGTAATTTAGGGTTTCAATAAAATAACCGTTATTTATTAATGTTAACGTATCAATACATCGTAACTTACGAAACGTTTAGATTTTAGTTCGTACTTACCCATCTATCGCTCTTCTCTGCTCATTCTGCTTCTGTAACTTCAGCGGGACGCACAAGCGTCCACCACATTAACCACATGCAATAGTTCAGCTCAGTGACATCGGATTCTACGGCGGTTATAGGCTTTTACGTCCCTTTTTTAGCCTACAGATAAACCGTGAAAATTGTGATCCCGTACTCAGATAGTGCATTCCGAGGTTGCCTTTTAACCACAGACTTTTATTGTATTCTCATTGTATACAATTAAAATACAGGATGGTGAATATGAAAGTGATTGATACCCATAACCATGTTTGGCATTGCCAGGGAGAGCATTTTGCCTGGATCACAGACGATCTGGCGGCAATTCGCCGTGATTTTCTTATTGACGATTTGCAGGCCGTATTGGCTGAAAACCACATCGAAGGCGCCATTTTAGTACAAGCCATCCCTTCAATTGAGGAGACCGAATGGCTGCTGGAAATAGCTGAGCATCACGATGAAGTAAAAGGTGTTGTGGGATGGGTGGATATAAACCGCGGGGCTGGGATCGCAGAGGATTTGCAGAGACTGCAGAGAAAATCCCGCTATCTGAAAGGGATCCGCTATATGTCTCAGGGCTTGCCTGAGAGCCATTTAGTGACCCCGCAATTTATCCAGGGGGTACGATGCGTTGGAGAGCAGGGGCTGGTGTATGAACTGCTGGTTACGCACCAACAGCTGGAGGCGGCAAGCCAGCTTATCTCTGCTTGTCCGGAAGTGACCTTTGTTATCGAACATGCGGCAAAACCCGCAGTTCGCGACGGGGAAATTACCCGCTGGCGTGAACAGTTAATGTTGATTGGTGAGGCTTACAGCAATGTTTTTTGCAAACTATCAGGCCTGGTCACGGAAGCAGATTATGCCCGCTGGACGGGACCTGAGCAGGCGAGCCAGGAGCTGGAACCTTATTTTAGCTCGGTTTTTGCCGCATTTGGTGATGAGCGAGTGATGTATGGCTCCGACTGGCCTGTTTCTCTACTGGCATTACCGTACGCCGACACTTTAGGGCTTTACCAGAACTACCTGCAATCTCACCAGGCTCTTTCCAGCGATAACTTTTTTTATCGCGTGGCAGAGAAGGTTTACTCATTAAAGTAACAGGGGGGCACTTATGGAAGTCGTTCAATATATCCTCGGATTTGGCCCGGCAGTGGTCATTCCAATGATTATGTTTTTATTTGCCGTGCTATTTGGCGCGAAACTTGCCGATGCGGCAAAAAATGCAATGACGGTAGGTATTGGGTTTCTCGGTCTTTCGTTGCTGATCGGTTTTATGGTGACATCACTTAGCAGCTCGACAGAAGCGATGGTAAAAAACCTCAATCTTCATTATGAAGTATTGGATCTGGGCTGGCCGTTAATTAGTGCCTTCAGTCTGGCTGCGCTTTCTCTGCCGATTGTTTATGCGTTATGTTTTGCCACTAATTTGTTGATGATTTCAACCAATACCACCAAAACCCTTAACGTTGATTTTTGGAATTACTGGCACTTTGTATTTGCCGGAATCATCGTTGAACAGGTGACGGGTTCATTTTGGATGGGGATTTTTGCAAGTTGGATCACATTTATTATTACGCTAAAAATCGCCGATTACATTGCCCCACATGTGCAGAAATTCTGTGACACGCCAAACGTGACCATTACTCAGGCGGAGATCGTCGCATGGGCCCCGCTGGCATTTTTAATGGACCGTGTAATTGATCGCATTCCGTTGATTAACAAAATTGACCTTAATCTCAGCAAAATTGAAGCCAAACTAGGGTTTTTTGGTAGTCCGTTAGCGATGGGGGCCATTCTGGGGGTGATCATCGGTATGCTTGGCGCGCTACCGTTCAGCGATATTATTAAGAGTGGAATGAATTTTGCTGCGGTCATGGTGTTATTACCGACGATGGCGGGAGTGCTGGTCAGTGGTCTGGTACCGATTACTGAAATTGCTTCTGAATGGGTAAAGAAACGTTTTCCAACAAAGTCACTTTATTTTGGTATCAGCGGTGAAATTGCTTTTAAAAACCCTGCGGTATTGTCTGTAGGTATTTTGATGGTGCCACTCACGATCCTGATTAGTACTATTTTGCCTTTTAATACCATGATGCCATTCGCCGATATTCCTTATCTGCCGATATTTGTTGTCTTTGGCACGGTTGCATGCAACGGAAACATGTTCCGTGGATTAATTAATGGCATTGTCATCGTGTGCGGGATCCTGTGGTTTGGTTCGGATCTCGCTGTTGTGTCGCAGGCTTTGGCCGAAAAGGCGCAACTGAATGTGCCAAAAGAGATGATGGCCTCATCAATTGATGGTGGCTCACACGCTATATCTTATATCTTCTACAAAATGTTCGAACTGTTAAAAGGAATGAATCCTGCACTCTTGTGTCTTTTTTCTATCGTAGTGACTGGGATTGTTATTTATGTGCTGAAGTTGATTTTCAATATTAATAATAAATCAACGACTGCGGCCTCATTAACTGCTAACAAAGTTGACTAAGAATACTGATAAACATCAGGGGAATATTATGATTACTCAGAATACAATTAAAAGTGTAGGGCTTAGTGTACCTTCTTTAACCTTCGGCGCAGCCAGCCTGGCTAATTTATTCAGAACGCTGAGCAATAACGAAGCAATGGACATTGTTGATAAGGCAATTCAGGTTGGCTGGCGCTACTTTGATACTGCACCACATTATGGTAGCGGACTTTCTGAACTGCGTTTAGGTCTGGGATTACGTGGACTGGAGCGTAGCGAATATGTTTTGTCCACCAAGGTTGGTCGTCTGCTGCAATCCCGGAAACAAGAGCCAGGCCTTGAAGCAGGGGAATTTTTTTATGATGAGAACCCTTTTAACCGACAGGCTGATTACTCCTATGAGGGCATCATGCGCTCATACGAAAACTCTATCCAGCGGCTGGGAACCCGTTATATCGACATTCTCTATGTACACGATCTCGGTACTTATACCTACGGCAATACGGAACTGGAACGCCAACATTTTAAAACCTTCTGTGAGTCAGGGCAGAAAGCACTAGAAGAGCTTAAGCGCAATGGTGATATCAAAGCCTGGGGCGCAGGCGCGAATGAAGAGGCAATCCTGATGGAGGTGATGGATAACGCTGCCCCGGATATCTTAATGCTCGCCAACCGCTACAACCTGCTGGAAACAGACCGTCAGGCTTTCTTTGCCAAATGTGAAAGCAACAATGTTTCGGTGGCTGTTGCTGCACCTTTCGCTACCGGAGTTTTAGTCGCGAAAGATAAATCTAAGGCGTTGTATGAATACGGTTCCGCGCCAGCGCAGGTTATTGAAAAAGTAAATGCGATAGAAGCGCTATGTGCAAAATATGCCGTACCGATTGGTGCTGCGGCGCTGCAATTCCCATTAAGAAACCAAAATGTGGTCACCGTAACCTGCGGCGTTCAATCCGTAGAACAAGCGTTGACTAATTTTGCCTGGGCTAACTGGGATATTCCGCAGGAATTGTGGGATGAACTGGCCAGCATTGGCATTCAGTAAGCATCATTTGTAACTTTGCGAAAAAATTAACAGATATTGAGGATGTAATGAAAATAGTTAAAGCCGAAATCTTTATGGTTGATTTGAAACCTAAAGTAAAACGTGTCGATGCGATTCAGTCTTTTGTCTCACAAGAGACGCCGATTATTCGTTTAACAACATCGAGTGGAGAAATTGGTGAAGGCTATACCTACACAATTGGCACCGGCGGCTCATCTGTGGTTGCGCTGTTACGAGATCACCTGTTACCGAAATTGATTGGTCAGGATGCGACGATGATTGAGGGCATCTGGGAATCATTGCTGTTCTCAACTCATGCGACCTCGGTTGGCGCCATTACGTCTCTGGCATTGGCAGCCATTGATACCGCATTATGGGATTTGAAGTGTAAGCGCATGAATTTGCCGCTGTATAAAGTCGCAGGTGGTGCGAAGTTGCGCATGAAGTTATACACCACCGAAGGGGGCTGGCTGCATTTAAGCACTCAGGAATTAGTTGATGATGCGCTGGCTGTTAAGGCGCAGGGATTCTGCGGTTCTAAAATCAAAATTGGTTCTGAAAGTCCGGTGCGTGATATCGAGCGTTTGACTGCTGTACGTGAAGCGGTGGGTGATGAGTACGTGATCATGACTGATTGCAACCAGGCGTTTAAATTCTCGGAAGCCAAACAGCGAGCAGCGTTGTTGGAGCATATTAATCTTTCATGGATTGAAGAGCCGTTTCTGGCACATGATGTTGATTCTCATCAAAAATTGTGTGAGTCAACCACCATTCCTGTCGCGGTGGGTGAGTCCATTTATTCTATCCAGCACTTCAAAGAGTATTTACAGAATAATGCCGCAGACATTATTCAGGTTGATGTGGCTCGTATTGGTGGTATTACACCATGGCTTAAAGTTGCACACATGGCGGAATGCTTTAATAAAATTGTCTGTCCGCATTTCTTGATGGAATTGCATATATCATTATGTTGCGCCATTACTAATAGCCGTTGGCTGGAATATATTCCACAGCTCGATAGTGTTACTCTGAATAAGGTGAATATTCGCGAGGGATATGCTTTCCCACCAGAAGAACCTGGTTTGGGTATTCAGTGGGACTGGCAGAAAATACAGGCTGATACTGTTGTTTACCATGTCATTGAATAAAACAATTTTTATTTTCTCAGGAATATATTATGTCTGATAATCATGCTCAATTTCACGGTGCATGGTGCCCATCAATTACGCCTTTTGATCAACAAGGAAATATTGATTTATCGGCACTGCAGCAGCATTTGCGACGGTTGGAAGAGGCTGGGACTCATGTCGTATTGCTAATGGGAAGTATTGGGGAGTTCACCGCATTAACGCTGGATGAACGACTGATGCTTATCCGTGAGGCACGGAAAATGTCATCGCTGCCGCTGGTGGCAAATATATCAGCTACCTGTATGGCGGATATGATACGTCTGGCAGAAGAGGCCTGGCATTGCGGGTATCAAGCAGTGATGATTCTACCTCACTACTATTTTCAACAAACGCCGGCCCAACTATTGGCATACTACCGCGATCTGGGGCAGCGCCTGAATGGAAAATGGTTCGCATACAACTTTCCTGCCCGAACTGGATGCGATCTGGACGCGGTACTGGTAGCGCAATTAGCGGCAGAATTTCCCAATTTTGTGGGTGTTAAAGATACTGTTGATTGTCTCTCTCATACTCGCGCAATTATTCAGTCAGTCGCGTCCGTTAGAGACGATTTTGTTGTTCTGTCCGGTTATGATGAATATCTTATCCCAAATCTTCTGGCGGGTGGCGCGGGAGTTATTTCAGGATTAAATAATATTTGTCCCGAACTTTTTGTGCAGGCAATTAAAGCCTGGGATGAAAATGATCTTACCCAGCTTACTGGCATACAGCGTGAGATAAGCCGACTTTCTGCTATTTATAATATTGGTAATGATTTTGTTACTACAATTAAAACCGCGGTGGCTCATAAGTTTCAGTATTCTGGGGAGAAATCAAGAAGCTTTGCGGGGGAACTAACTCGTCAGGAATCGCAACAGATTGACATAATGTTCAGTATCAAATAATCAAAAATCAATAACAGCATACATTATGCTACGGCAATGCTGTATTGCTGTTATACCTCTCTGTTATAAGGTATAGAATATGTCTTATAGAATGATATTAAATGAAACCTCATATTTTGGCGTGGGTTCAATTAACGCTATCGTTGATGAAGTTAAAAAGCGAGGTTTTAAAAAAGCGCTGGTAGTTACTGACCACGATCTTATCCAGTTTAATGTAGCGACCAAGGTACTTGATATTCTTGATAGTGCAGGGTTGCCTTATCAAATTTTTGATAAGGTCATACCTAACCCGACGATTGACGTCGTGCAGCAAGGTGTTGAGGCATTTCGTCAGGCGGGCGCGGATTACCTGGTCGCTATTGGTGGCGGTTCACCGCAGGATACGTGCAAAGCGGTAGGGATAATCATTAACAACCCTGAGTTTGCCGATGTCCGCAGCCTCGAAGGTGGGGCTGACACTAAAAATGCCGCTGTACCGATGATTGCCATTCCAACGACCGCGGGTACGGCAGCTGAGGTGACTATTAACTATGTGATTACCGATGTAGAGAACCGACGTAAGTTCGTTTGCTATGATCCTCATGCTATTCCGGTCGTTGCCATTATTGATGCTGACATGATGGCCAGCATGCCGCCCAGTTTAAAAGCGGCAACCGGTGTTGACGCGCTGACTCATGCAATCGAAGGATATATTACGAAAGGGGCATGGGAATTAACCGATACGCTTCATTTAAAGGCGATTGAGATGATAGGGCGTTCGCTACGCGGTTCGATACAGGGAATCGCCCAGGACGCTGAAGGCATGGCGGTGGGGCAGTATATTGCCGGGATGGGCTTCTCTAATGTCGGATTGGGCCTGGTGCATGGAATGGCCCATCCTCTGGGAGCATTCTATGGTACGCCACACGGCGTCGCCAATGCTGTGCTATTGCCGCATATCATGGCATACAACGCCGAGTTTACTGGAGACAAATATCGCCAAATTGCACAGGCTTTGGGCAATACTCAGGCCATGGTGATGCCGATTGAAGAGGCGCGTCAGGCGGCTGTAGAAGCAGTGGTGCAACTTAACCGCGACGTAAATATTCCCGCCCGACTGCGCGATATCGGCATGAAATATGAAGATATCGATGCTCTGGCAGCCGCGGCAATGGCGGACGTCTGTACCGGTGGAAACCCTCGAGATACCTGTATTGAAGAGATTAAAGCGTTGTACCGACAGCTCTACTAATTTTTAACTTCCCACATGACCGGTAGAAATACCGGCCATGTTATATGCATAGTCTATTTAAAGCTGGAGAACAGGCGGTTGTAGGAGTTGTTGACGTGATGGGCAATGGCTTCACGGGTTTGTTCTATATCGCGGGCAATAATACCGGCGCAAATTTTCAAATGTTCTTTGGATGAATCAATGATTGAATCATTTTTCATTTTGTCTGAACGCAGCATGCGTAACCGGTCATACATGAAGGTCAGCGTTTTAGTCACAATAGCGTTGTGGCAATCGGATAGCATTTGTTCATGTAGCTCGTTATCAGCTTCGAGTAATAAAGACACATTCGAATCATGAAAGCCGACTTCAATTTTATCTTTAATCGTCTGGTACCGTTGCGGGTCCTGGTTCTCCCATGACAAATTCAATACCATTATTTCAATATCTTTTCTGATCTGGAAAATATCACGTATTTCACTGAGCGTAATGGGTTTAATGGTTTTCGTTTTATTTTTGGAAGGCTCAATCCAGCCTTCAGTCATCAGGCGAAACAAAGCTTCGCGCAGCGGCGTACGGCTGACATTAAGTTCCTGACATAGCTCATTTTCTGAGATAGCCCCCACCAACTCATTGGCGATGATTTTGGCCTTCAATTGATGATATGTTTTTTCGCTGATGTTCATAGTCTGGCTTTAATGAGGGTCATAATCATGTTTAATGAGATACAAATTAGCCCCTTGTCACTATGAAATCAATGGGTAAGCCCGGTTGTACAACGAATTAGCTCGTGTTTCAACGACTCAGTCAGCAGCACTAACAGCCGCCAGCGCGTCCACATCCTTCTGCAGATGATGTTTTTTTACTCAGCGTGAAGAAACCAAATACCGGCGTTCATACCACGATACTGGCCATCATCAAGAAACTCTCCTGACAATCCACCTTTGCAAACTCAACGTTGAATTTGGCTTAGTGGAAGAGATAGCCGTTAGCCAGTTTGATGAGGATGTATGTAGGTGGTCTTTTGGCCGCCATGTCTGTGGCATTTACTCCTGATGAGGAGCGCTTTTTGTCCCTAAAAATTGTCCAATGCGACTAATGGTCAAATAAATTGTCGATTTCTCTAAAAAAAATGATCAGCGTGCCGATACACTGACAGGATATGTCAGCATTTTATATATAATTCATGTCAGGAAAACAGAAAAGTAGGTGCTTATGGCTGATTCAGCAAGGAGTTGCTCAGCAGAACGTTTAGTCGATATCCTAATAGAGCTGCAAACTTGTGGCGTTGTGAATCGCTATCAGTTGATGAAGAAATTTAATATCACTGAACGAACGGTCTATCGTGATCTTAATATGCTTTCCTCCTTTATTGAGGGGTGTGGTGGTGGAGAGTATCGATTGATACCGATTCGCGCGCAGAATAATAGCGCCTATGCCCTTCATGACCCTCTGGCAAAGCTGCTGGACGCCGACGCGGTTTTTCCTGATAGAGATGAGGATTTTTGGCTTAGCTTAGAAAAACGAGCGGTAGAACAGCATGTTAGAGTTCAGTTTGGTCGCCCTGAACATTCAGTCAGAAATGATTTGCGAAAGTATTTTAACTTATTAGAAAAAGCGATTCAGAAAAACAGTGTCTGTCATATTTTATATAAAGACAAAACGCGCACCGTTCACCCTTATAAATTAGTTAACCAGAAAAATATTTGGTATCTGCAGGCGACCGAGGACGGAAAGCTAAAGTCTTTTTCGTTAAGTAAAATTCGGTGGTTGGATATCCGGAAAGAGCATTTTACGGTCGATACACCCACACTGTCATTAATTGATGAGCATCGCGATCCTTGGGTAAGTGAAGAGACGTTTGAGGTGCGGGTGCGTATTAAACACAGCATTGCTGGCTACTTCGCAAGACGAGATTTACTGCCTCAGCAAGAATTAGTGCGTGAAGAGAATGATGGAGTGACTTTGCTTTGCAAGGCAGCCCATCAGAATCAAATTATTCCATTAATTCTATTCTGGTTACCGAATATAGAAATTCTGGAACCTGAATGGTTGAAAAAAACGGTCATCAACATACTGCATAACTACATCACTGGCGATCGCGACTCTGTTCCTGTTCTGGAATGTGATGCGTAGCGGGTAACAACGACTTATTGCACAGGAGATTTTTATTTATGGCATTACCTTTCATTATTCTGGGCGTCGCGGCAGCGGCAACGGCGTTTGGTGGCAAAAAAGCTTATGATGGCTACCAGAAAAAATCAGAAGCCGACGATGTTTTAGATCGCGCGCAGCGTCGCTTTGATAAGCATAAAGAGAGCTTTGATCTGGCGAATGAAACAACGTCGAAAAAACTGGCCGAGCTGGGTGAAAAAGAACTGAAGATCGGTAAAGATTTCAATGAATTTAAAACGATTGCCGACGATCTGTTGGCGCGTATGGCTAAGGATGGACATAAAGATCTTCGTCTGAAGGTACCGCAGCACAACATCAATAAAATTCAGAGTCTGGCGATTTCCGCCACGGAATACCTGACGACGGTCGTCGGTGCCGGGGTGTCCGGTGCTGCCGCTGGTTTTGCCGTGTACAGCGGCGTGATGGCGTTTGCCGCAGCGTCTACCGGTACGCCGATTGCCGCCCTGTCTGGTGCGGCGGCGTATAACGCCACAATGGCGGCTATCGGCGGCGGTTCTCTGGCCGCAGGCGGCTGGGGAATGGCGGGCGGTGCGATGGTACTTGGCGGCGCGGTAGTGGCTCCGTTGATTGCTATCGCAGGCTGGGCTTACGATAGCCATGCCGAAAAGGCGCTTAACAATGCTTATCAAAGCTCTCGTGAAGTGACAGCAGCGGTGGAAAAAATGAATGCGGCTGAAGCGCAGTTGACGAAGGTGCAGCAGTATGTAAATAGCATTTATGAATCAATAACCCGTATGCATAGCGTCTTTGTTCAACACTACTTTGAACCGCTGAAAGCGATGCATGCCATCATTGTTGAACGTCATGAGAAGAATATAACCACCGAGATTAGTGAGTCGGAAGAGATCATGGCGATTATCGACCATGGTTATGAATTAGCCGCCATCATGACCGACGTGATCACCACGCCGCTGTTCAAGCCGGTGACGCAGGAAAACGGTGAAGCCGTTATCGAAGATGGCGTGATCCAACTGCAGACCGACAGCAACGGTATGAACCTGCTGAACAAAGAGATTCTGGACGAAAAACTGGCGGTTTCTGCTTCTGAGTTTGACGCATTTTCTTCTCGTATTTAATCGACGCGCCGGGCGAATCTGCCCGGCATTGCTATGGGCGAGCACAATGAACACAGCCAGGTTTGACTGGGGTGAAGAGTTACATCAGACGGTGGTTAAGAGTCTGACCACCTCTTTTGGGTTGGATTTTCTCTTGCTGGAGGATAAACACGGCGGCGATGTGAATACCATTCATAACGCTCGCGAGGGAGTGTATGCCACCGATGCCGAGCGTCAACGGTACGAGCAACGTGAAGGGTATGATTCTCATCATTACCATAGCCACGAAAACTACATTGCCACCAACCGGGCGGGAAAAAAGGCGCACGAGGCCGGTACGTTGACCGATACCTACACCGGTGAGAAATTTGCGGCTAATGATAAAAAGAACCTCGACCATATTATTGCCGCCCATGAAATTCACAACGATCCAGGGCGTATCCTTGCCGAATGCGATGGTGCCGATCTGGCTAATGATTCATCAAATCTGACCTTCACGAATGAGTCGCTGAATAAGGCGAAGAAGGCGAAAACGATGGATGCCTTCGTGCAAACGCTACAAGAACAGCATGCTGTGACCACGCAGGAAATTGCCCGTTTACGCAGCCAGGCAACGCTTTCCGAGCAAGAGCAAAAACAGCTGAATAAGCTGGAAAATAAAGCCGCCGCCGATTTTGAACGGATGAAAGAGGCCGACAAAAAGGCGCGGGCAAAATACAACAGTACGATCAATCAGGAATATTATACCAGCAGTAAGTTTGCGAAGAATGTCGCCACCGCCACAATGAACAATGCGTTTCGCATGGGAACGCGGCAGATGTTGGGACTGATTCTGGCAGAGACCTGGTTTGAGTTTCGTGAGCGTATTCCCGTGATGTTTGAGAAGCATCGTCATTCATTCGATGCCGGAGACTTCCTGCAAGATGCGGCGGAGGCATTACGCGCAGTCTGGCAGCGAGTGCAGGGTAAATTCAGCACTTTCCTGACGTCCTTTAAAGACGGTGCCATCGGTGGCGTGCTCTCCAGCATTACGACGACGCTCTTCAATATCTTCTTTACAACTAAGAAGATGATGGTGCGCCTGATTCGTGAGATGTGGAACAATTTGGTACAGGCCTTTAAAGTTATGGTCTTTAACCCTGAAGGGTTAGCGCCGGGGCAGCTCGCTAAAGCCGTAAGCAAGCTGGTGGCTGCGGGTGTGGCCGTGGCTGCTGGTGTGGTGGTTAACGAAGCTTTAGCCAAGATGCTCGTCTTTCCTTTTGGTCCGGAACTGGCCGCTTTCTGCGGTGCGCTGGCGACAGGTATTCTGACGCTGGTAATGAACTACTTCCTGGAACACAGCGCATTGATGAAAAAGGTCTGGGCGTTTCTGGATACGTTTAAAGATAAGTATCAGAAAGCACTAGAGTATTATCAGCAGGTGAATGCTGAACTCGATCGTTATCTACTGGAGCTTTCGGCGTTAGAGTTTGCTATTGATACGTCAGCGTTATCGCGTTTCTCGCTGCATCTTAACGCGGTGAACAGTGAAATTGAGCGTGGTTTGTTGCTGCGTGCAGAGGTTGAGCGCCGAAATATTGCGCTACCGTTTGAAGCAGGGAATACCCGCTCTGTACGTAGCTGGTTAAGTAAGCTATGACGCTCACGCCCGCGTTTCCCTGTAACCAGTGTGGCGCTTGTTGTCGCCACGTCGATCGCGCCAGTGAAACGCAGTTTCTTGATCGCGGTGACGGCATTTGTCGTCACTATCAGATGGAGACAAAGCTGTGCGCGATTTATGAAACACGTCCGCTTATTTGCCAGGTAGAAAAGCAGTATCAGCTTAACTACCAACAGCAATATAGCTGGCAGGAGTTCATTATGCTTAATCGTGAAGCGTGTTTAATTCTGGAGAAACTGTAGGGCGGTGTGCTTCACGAAGGGGTCAGCGTCAATATGTACTCATTTTTGACGGTGCTGTGACGAGATGAGTTGAGATGCTGTGAAAACAAAAATCCACGCAATTGCGTGGATTTTATAGGTTTTGTGATTTTCATGAGATTCGTTGAAACCTCATGAGATAACAAATTTTATTTAGACGTTGAACAGGAAGTTCATGATATCGCCATCTTTGACGATATAGTCCTTACCTTCGGCACGCATTTTCCCAGCTTCTTTCGCACCTTGCTCACCTTTATAGGTGATGAAATCTTCAAACGCGATGGTTTGTGCGCGGATAAAGCCTTTCTCGAAGTCGGTATGGATTTTACCGGCTGCCTGCGGAGCCGTGGCACCGACAGGAATGGTCCATGCACGGACTTCTTTCACGCCAGCAGTGAAGTAGGTCTGCAGGTTCAGCAATTCGTAGCCAGCACGGATAACGCGGTTCAGGCCCGGCTCTTCCAGACCCATTTCAGCCATGAATTCTTCACGGTCAGCATCATCGAGTTCTGCGATGTCAGCTTCAACGGCTGCGCAAACGGCAACCACAACAGAACCTTCGGCAGCCGCGATTTCGCGCACTTTATCGAGGTACGGGTTATTTTCAAAACCGTCTTCGTTGACGTTGGCGATGTACATTGTTGGCTTCAGCGTCAGGAAGCTCAGGTATTTGATGGCCGCTTTGTCTTCGTCAGTCAGCGTTTTCAGCGCGCGCAGCATGCCAGCGTTTTCCAGCTGTGGCAGGCATTTTTCCAGCGCAGCCAGTTCTGCTTTAGCGTCTTTGTCGCCGCCTTTGGCCTTCTTCTGCACGCGATGGATAGCGCGCTCACAGGTGTCGAGGTCGGACAACGCCAGCTCGGTATTGATAACTTCAATGTCATCAGCCGGATCCACTTTGTTATTAACGTGGATGATGTTGTCGTTTTCAAAGCAACGCACCACGTGGCCGATAGCTTCGGTTTCACGGATGTTGGTCAGGAACTGGTTACCCAGACCTTCACCTTTGGACGCGCCTTTTACCAGACCGGCGATGTCGACGAATTCCATCGTTGTTGGCAGGATACGCTGCGGTTTGACGATTTCGGCCAGCTGATCCAGACGCGGATCGGGCATCGGGACAACACCGGTGTTCGGCTCGATAGTACAGAACGGGAAGTTTGCCGCTTCAATACCCGCTTTTGTGAGCGCGTTGAACAGGGTGGATTTGCCTACGTTTGGCAAACCGACGATACCGCATTTGAATCCCATGTTTAAATCACCTTAATCTTTTGATATTCAACCTGTTATGGAAAACAGATTGTAGAAATGTAAATAACTTTGCCTATTATACACAGCACGCGAGAAAAATGCCGCACATCGCTGCTTATTGCGCTTTAAAGGTGTGTAACCGGCTCGTCGCTTTGGTCAGGCCGTCTTTGAACAATATCTCGGTACAACGTGCCGCTTCGTCAATTGCTTCATCAATTAACTTCTGTTCTGAAACAGGCGGTTTGCCTAAAACAAATCCGACAACTTTGTTTTTATCGCCCGGATGGCCAATTCCAACGCGTAAACGATGAAAGTTGGGGTTATTACCTAACTTACTAATGATGTCTTTCAGGCCATTATGTCCGCCATGACCGCCGCCAAGCTTAAATTTGGCCACGCCAGGGGGCAGGTCTAACTCATCGTGTGCGACCAAAATTTCATCGGGGTTAATACGATAAAAACAGGCCATCGCACCGACAGCCTTGCCGCTCAGATTCATAAATGTGGTTGGCACCAGCAGACGGACGTCTTCACCTTCAAGCGTAACTCTGGAGGTGTAGCCGAAGAATTTCGGCTCATCGCGCAGGGGAGCGCGTAATCTTTCTGCCAGCAGATCGACATACCATGCGCCTGCATTGTGTCGCGTTGCCGCATACTCTGCGCCGGGGTTCGCCAGGCCGACAATCAATTTAATCGCCACGTGTTTTGTCCTGAGTGTTTCGATAAACGACGTGTAGTTTACTGTCTGACGCTGCTGTTGACAAAAAACTGCGTGCTTATCGCCAAAAGCTGAATAATTGCACAAATGGACTATTAGAAAATGAGTGTGTTCAGTGGCTTATTTGTAAAGTTTTGTTGCATGAGTGTTTGTAATTGTGATCGCTCCCGCACTTGCGAAGGGCAGTGTTGTCTATACTTTACACATAAGGATTAGGGGTATTCCCTGTAACAACCCAAAGTTCCGGAGGTGACACATGAAACGCAAAAACGCTTCGTTACTCGGTAACGTGCTCATGGCTTTAGGGTTGGTGGTGATGGTGGGTGGTGTTGGTTACTCTATTTTAAACCAACTGCCGCAATTTAATCTGCCACAGTTTTTCGCACATGGTGCCGTGCTCAGTATTTTTGTTGGTGGTGTCCTCTGGTTGGCGGGTGCCAGAGTGGGGGGGCACGAACAAATCAGCGATCGTTACTGGTGGGTGCGCCACTATGACAAACGCTGCCGTCGCGGTGATACCAATCATCGGCATAACTAATAGCTCTCCCAGCTTGGAGTGCAGTTGTTTGAACACAAAGTCCTGGTTTAAAAACCAGGGCTCTGCTTGTTCGTCAGTACTGGATTAAACGACTTCTACCCTTGGTGGCATACTACAAAGAAGCGTTATTCGAATAACCGATAATGTAACGCTTTGATCGCGCTGTCTGCATTGTCAGCTGGCAACAGAATACTCAGGTTGTCGTTTGACGCCCCATGGCAAATCATTCGTACCGTATGCTCTTCAAGCCAGGCAAAAACGTCTTTGCAAACTCCCGCAGCCTGTGTGAGTTGATTCCCCACCAAAGTGACCAGCGCCAGCCCGGTTTCCACTTCCACACGACAGTGGGAGGACAAGGCGGTAAACAATGCGGTGGTCAGCACATGGTCTTCACCTGAGGTTGCATGAGTGGCGTCCAGCGCCAGCGCAATACTATTCTCTGAGGTTGTAACCAAATCCACTGTGACTGCATGGCGAGCTAAAATGGTGAAGGACTGCGCCAGGAAAGAACAGGAAGGTTGCGCCTCCAGGCTGTGTAACCGCAACAGCGTCTGTTTACGACGCACGGCGAGCGCACGATAGCGAGGTGGATTATCGGTGGTGTTGTGCACCAGCGTACCTCCGGCGGCAGTATCCTTACTTGAGCCAACAAAGACCGGAATGCTTTTACGCATTGCCGGGAGCAGTGTCGCCGGGTGGAGGACCTTCGCACCGTAGGCGGCCATATCGCTGGCCTCGGAAAATGAGATATGGTCGATTCGTTTGGCCCGCGGCGCAATGCGTGGGTCGGTGGTGTAGATCCCTGCGACGTCGGTCCAGATGTCAACGCGTGTGGCGTGAAGCGCCTCACCGAGAAGCGTAGCCGTGTAATCACTACCGCCGCGTCCAAGCGTTGTGGTGTGCCCTGCGGCATCACGCCCGATAAATCCCTGAGTCACCATAATCGCTTGCTCAAGACGAGGGCGCAGGTGAGTCTCCACCTGGTGGTGTAGTGTGCCAAGCTCAGGTTCGGCACAGCCGAAGTTCGAGTTAGTACGCATCACGCTGCGGGCGTCAAACCACCCGGCCTCGGCATGCCGTTCACGTAAGACTTCAGTAAAAAGTAGCGAGGACATCAGCTCGCCATGGCTGACTAATTCATCGCTTAACGCATCAGACGGCGAAACCATCGCCGTTTGTGCAAGACGACGTATATTGTTTAGAAGATTATCGATTTCCGTGCTGATAACGGACGGCTGCTTCAGGCGGGAAATAATGTTGTATTGGATGGCGCGTAAAGTCTCAATCTTATCTAATTGTTGATGTGTTTCCAGACCTTCAGAAAGCTCAACCAGTAAGTTTGTCACGCCTGCAGAAGCAGACAAAACGACTAAACGGACATCTTGATCAGCAAGGACAATGCTGGCGCTGCGGTTCATCGCATCAAAATCAGCGACGCTGGTGCCGCCAAATTTGGCAACGACGGATGGTGGATAAATGCGAGTCATAACAATCTCATATCAGGGCGCCATAAAAGTATGGCTAGAAAATTTTCATTCTCGGCATAAGGGAACGACGTTCGCCTTACGAAATGTCCGCCCGCGAACATTTCTGCTGACAACCCAGGGAATACCTGTTGTCGATAACGCGTGTCGCCTGTACACGTTATCGGGTGCTGCGCATTAATTTTATCTACATAGCCTGCAAATAAGCGCGCCATACTAAGTGATTTATATTTAGGGATCGACTTTTTTATTCGATTTATCGACAAATAAGTGAAAAATCATGTCATCACAAGATATCGAGAGCATCATTAATGGTAAAAACGTGTAAAAAAATAATAAAAACACGAAAATCCCATGGTTTTTATTAGATTGTCTGCGTTGCAATTAGCTACAACATTGTTAATTAAATAGATATATTTCTTTAGGATTTAGTAATGGTAAATAGTTGTTACGCTTTGAATTTAAAGGAGAAAGTTGTTATTTTTAATGCCGAAAAATAAATGATTGAGTCCTAAGCTAAAACAACATATATTAGCCGCGCTTTTTTACAGGTAATCCTTATAACCATTTATTCAATCAGGCGTTAATCTACACCTGGTTGTAGGAGTGATATGATGACGGATAAAGTCCGTATTGATACTTTAAGTGCTAATTCATTACCGCAGAGCAATGATACCTTTTTAGCAAGACAGGCTGAGTTTGAATCTAATGTCCGCAGCTATCCACGTAAACTGCCATTAGCGATCGCTAAAGCGCAGGGCGTCTGGATTACTGATGTAGAAAATAATCAATATCTTGATTGCCTGGCAGGTGCCGGAACCCTGGCGCTTGGTCATAACCATCCTGAAGTGCTGCAGAGCATTCAAAGTGTCATCACAAGCGGCTTACCGTTACATACGCTTGACCTTACCACGCCGTTAAAAGATGAATTCTCATCTTATTTACTTTCTTTATTACCGGGTCAGGGCAAAGAATATTGCCTGCAGTTCACCGGTCCGTCCGGCGCAGATGCTGTTGAAGCGGCGCTGAAGCTGGCGAAGAAAGTCACCGGCCGTTCCAGCATCATCAGTTTCTCCGGTGGCTACCACGGGATGACCCACGGCGCGCTGTCCGTGACCGGCAACCTGTCGCCGAAAGAAGCGGTCAGCAACATGATGGCGGAAGTGCAGTTTATGCCGTATCCGCATCAATACCGTTGCCCGCTGGGTATCGGCGGCGACGCTGGCGTTAAAGCATTAACCTACTACTTCGAAAACCTGATCAACGACGTTGAAAGCGGCGTGCGTAAACCGGCTGCCGTGATCCTTGAAGCGGTGCAGGGTGAAGGTGGCGTGAATCCGGCTCCGGTCGAGTGGCTGCAACGCATTCGTAAAGTGACGCAGGAACATGGCATTCTGCTGATCATCGATGAAGTTCAGGCGGGCTTTGCACGTACCGGTAAACTGTTCGCCTTCGAACATGCCGGTATTGAGCCAGATATCATCGTGATGTCCAAAGCGGTTGGCGGCGGTCTGCCACTGGCGGTGCTGGGCATTAAAAAGCAGTTCGATGCGTGGGCTCCGGGCCACCACACTGGTACTTTCCGCGGCAACCAGTTGGCGATGGCGACCGGTCTGACAACGCTGAAGATCCTCAAAGATGACAAGATTGCCGATAAAGTTGCTGCCCAGGGCGAGTGGCTGAAAGGCAAACTGGCTGACCTGCAGAAACGCTACCCGGTTATCGGCCAGGTGCGCGGTCTGGGTCTGATGATCGGCCTGGAAATCGTGAAGCCGAACGAAGCGCAGGATCACATGGGCTGCTACCCGGCCGATGGCGAGCTGTCCGCGTTGCTGCAGAAAAAATGCTTCGAAAATGGGCTGATTCTGGAGCGTGGTGGCCGCAACGGGTGCGTGCTGCGCCTGCTGCCGTCACTGCTGATCACCAACGCTGAACTGGAAATCTTCCTCGATAAATTCGAAAACGCCCTGCTGGGCGCTGGCGTGAAGCCGGTTTAAACGGAGTTGGATCGAATGTCAGACGTAAACCCGATTCTGTCCGGCTCGGCGCAAAGCATTGCAGCTTATCAGGACGCTATCGAGCAGAGTACGCAAGCGGTCGTTGAATGGTTGAAGCAGCCTGAGATGTATCAGGGTAAAACCGTTGAGCAACTGCGTGAACGTATCAACCTGAATTTTACGTCTCAGGGCCTGGGCAACCAGGCCGCTATTGAGCGTGCGGTTGAATACTTTCTCAAAGACAGCTTGTTGGTTCACCATGCGCAGTGCGTGGCGCATCTGCACTGCCCGAGCCTGGTAATTAGCCAGGCGGCGGAAGTGCTGATCAACGCCACCAACCAGAGTATGGACTCCTGGGACCAGAGCCCGTCGGCCACCATCATTGAGATCAAGCTGATCGAGTGGTTGCGTGAGCAGGTTGGATACCCGACAGGCGATGCGGGCGTATTCACCAGCGGCGGTACGCAGAGTAACCTGATGGGCCTGATGCTGGCGCGTGATGCTTTCTTCGCTCGCCAGGGGCACTCCATTCAGCAGGATGGTCTGACCGGTGATCTGAGTAAAATCAAAGTGTTCTGCTCTGAAAGCGCGCACTTCTCCGTGCAGAAGAACATGGCGCTGATGGGGCTGGGCTACCGTTCCGTCACCCAGGTGAAGACCGATGCGTTTTCACGCATGGATCTGGCTGATCTGAAAGACAAGCTGGCCCAGGCGAAAGCCAACGGTGAGCAGGTGATGGCAATCGTCGCCACTGCCGGTACTACCGATGCGGGCGCAATCGATCCGTTAGCGGATATTGCAGCGCTGGCGGCAGAACATCAGATCTGGATGCACGTGGATGCGGCATGGGGCGGGGCGTTACTGCTTTCTGATAAGTACCGTGACTTCCTGAACGGTCTTGAACTGGCGGATTCCGTGACGCTGGATTTCCACAAGCAGTTCTTCCAGACCATCAGTTGCGGTGCGTTCCTGTTAAAAGATGCGCGCCACTACGAGCTGATGCGTTACCAGGCAGCGTACCTGAACTCTGATTTCGATGAAGAGGCTGGCGTACCAAACCTGGTATCGAAGTCGCTGCAGACCACGCGTCGTTTCGATGCGCTGAAGCTGTGGATGGGCCTCGAAGCGCTGGGCAAAAAGCAGTATGCCGAGATCATTGATAACGGTGTGACGCTGGCGCGTGATGTTGCTGAGTTTGTCAAAACCCAGCCACATCTTGAACTGGTGATGGAGCCGCAGCTGGCAAGCGTGCTGTTCCGCTTCCGCCCGCAAAGTGACGACGTGGCATTTGTCGCGCTGCTGAACCAGCGTATTGGCGACGTTCTTCTGGCTTCAGGTAGCGCCAACGTCGGCGTGACCGAAGCAGATGGTGTCACCTGCCTGAAGCTAACGCTGCTCAATCCGACGGTATGTCTGGAGGATGTTAAAGTCCTGCTGGCAAGCGTGAAGGCAACGGCTGAGCAACTGTTGAACGCGTAAGCAATAAGCTTGTTATAAAAATGGCTCCCAGGTAAGGGAGCCATTTTTTTGTCTGTCATTTGCAATCCGGCGGCGTTTAGCCTGGCCGGGCTACACGTTAGCGGATATCTGCTAGCGCAGCATCTTTATTCGGGAAGAACGTCAGGCGCCCGGCAATCGGCTGAATACCCGCGCGCGCCATGGTGCGTAGCGGCTGGAATTCCAGATTACTGATGCGTAATTCACAACCTTCCGGCAGACGTTTTACAAAGCGCTGGAAAGCGTCCAGACCACCGGCATCCAGTACCGGGACCGCGTCCCACTTCAAGACTACGATGCGTTTACCTTCAATACGCGACTCAAGATCGGTAAATAATCCTTCCGCCGCGGCAAAGAACAGCGGACCAATAACGCGCAGCACCAGCACATCGTCCGGTACGTCTACGTTGACCGGCGCCAGGCGAGTCATGCGCGCAATACGACGCATAAACAGCAGAGAGGCGAGAACGATACCGACGCTGATGGCAATAACCATGTCGAACAGTACCGTCAGCGACATACACATCAGCATGACAATGATGTCGTCTTTCGGCGCATGACGCAGCAAATCCACCACTTTATGCGCTTCACTCATGTTCCATGCCACCATCAGCAGCAGGGCGGCCATGGCGGAAAGCGGTAACCAGGAAAGCAGCGGTGCAAGTACCAGCAGGGCAAGGATCACCAGAATCGCGTGGATAACCGCAGAGATTGGCGAGGTCGCCCCGGCGCGGACGTTTGCCGCAGAGCGGGCAATTGCCGCTGTGGCGGTGATACCGCCAAAGAATGGTGCCACGATGTTACCCAGCCCCTGGCCAATCAACTCGCTGTTAGCTTTATGCTTGGTGCCGGTCATCCCATCGAGTACGACGGCGCACAGCAGAGATTCAATTGCCCCCAGCATCGCCATCGAGAAGGCTGCCGGTAACAGCGCCTGTAACGAGCTCCAGCTTAGGGTAAAGTTTGATTCCGGCATATTCCACGGCAGGACCAGCTGCGGCAGCAACTGCGGGATACCATTACCCTGTGAGCCGTCAGCCAGAATGTAGTGGAACTGAGAACCAATGGTGGCGACATGGCCGCCGGTCAGGTTCACGATACCCATTACCGCACAGCCTGCCAGCAGTGCGGGAAGGTGACCCGGCAGTCGGATCCCCAGGCGCGGCCAGAAAATCAGGATCCCCAGCGTCACTACGCCAATGGCGGCATCGCCGAAATTGATGGTCGGCAAGGCCATAAACAGCGCGCCAACCTTCTGCAGATAGTGCTCCGGGACATGGGCCATCTGCAGGCCAAGAAAATCTTTAATCTGCATGGTACCGATGGTGATACCAATACCCGATGTAAAACCTAACGTTACCGACACGGGGATATATTCGATCAGGCGGCCAAAACGAGCGAGGCCGAAAAGGATCAGGAATATCCCGGACATGAGCGTGGCAACCAGCAGGCCTGCCAGCCCAAACTGTTGCGACACCGGATACAGAATCACCACGAAGGCGGCGGTTGGGCCAGATACGCTAAAGCGCGATCCCCCGGTAAGGGCGATAACAATCCCAGCGACGGCTGAGGTATACAGGCCGTACTGCGGCGCAACGCCACTGCCTATTGCCAGGGCCATTGCCAGCGGAATGGCGATGATCCCAACGGTTATCCCGGCGATCAGGTCACGGGTAAAGCGAGAGGCAGTATATTTTTCTTTCCAACAAGCGTCGATGAGGGCGCGGAAAGGCATCACATGTGAGGAAAATAATCTGTTCACAATAATGTTTCATCCATGAGCGCATCATCTGTCAACTAAATGGCAGGTGAAGGAGGCATAAGTCATACAAATAAGTATTGCAGATAAAAAAACCCGCCGCAGCGGGTTTTTGAGCCGGGCTCGATTAATGCTCGAACATAGCAGAGATGGATTCTTCGTTGCTGATACGACGAATCGCTTCGGCCAGCATACCCGACAGGGTCAATGTACGCACGTTTGGCAGCGCTTTGATTTCGTCAGTCAGTGGGATAGTGTCACAGACAACGACTTCATCAATCACTGAGTTGCGCAGGTTGTTTGCCGCATTACCTGAGAAGATCGGGTGAGTGGCGTAAGCAAATACACGTTTAGCACCACGTTCTTTCAGTGCTTCTGCTGCTTTGCACAGCGTACCGCCGGTATCGATCATGTCATCAACCAGAACACAGTCACGACCTGCAACGTCACCAATAATGTGCATCACCTGAGAAACGTTCGCACGCGGGCGACGTTTGTCGATGATAGCCATGTCGGTATCGTTCAGCAGTTTAGCGATAGCGCGGGCACGCACGACGCCACCGATATCCGGAGAAACCACAATCGGGTTGTCCAGGTTCAGCTGCAGCATGTCTTCTAACAGGATCGGGCTACCGAATACGTTATCAACCGGTACGTCAAAGAAGCCCTGGATCTGTTCAGCATGCAGGTCAACGGTGAGGACGCGGTCAACGCCAACGCTGGACAGGAAATCAGCGACGACTTTAGCGGTAATCGGTACACGAGCGGAACGTACGCGACGATCCTGACGTGCATAGCCGAAGTAAGGAATAACGGCGGTGATACGGCCTGCGGAAGCACGGCGCAGCGCATCAACCATAACGACCAATTCCATCAGGTTGTCGTTAGTAGGGGCACAAGTGGACTGGATGATGAAAATATCACCACCGCGTACATTTTCATTAATTTGTACGCTGACTTCGCCGTCGCTAAAGCGACCTACAGCGGCGTCGCCGAGTGAAGTGTACAGGCGGTTGGCAATACGTTGTGCTAGTTCCGGGGTGGCGTTACCAGCAAAAAGCTTCATATCAGGCACGAGAAGAACCTCAGGCATGCGTCCATTGGTGGAAAGAATCTGCCGAAAACTGTGCGGGCCAGGCAGTATCCTCTCCATGCGGTGTATTAAAGAGCGCGATGCAACGTCTGGAACAGGGTGACGTTGTCACCGCAACTCAGCTTGCCCGGCTTACTCTTTATCTTTCGCGTTTCATTTGCGCTGGCATCAATTCCTCACACCAGTTACATACTGAAGTTGTATGCACCTGGCGATTCGTCATTTCGCCATCTTCCTGAAATCCGAAGGATTTAGAGTAACGCTCTGTGCAATGGGGAGAGGTTGACGCCTTTCGCCACAAAGCCTTTGAGCCATTCCGGGGCTTGCTCAAGCACCTGGCGAGCACGAGACTCAGTGTCAAATTCAGCAAAGACACAAGCCCCTGTACCAGTCAGGCGCGACGGCGCGTATTCTAACAGCCAGGAAAGCGCCGCATCAACCTCGCGAAAACGTTTTCTTGCGATAACCTCGCAATCATTGCCGAATTCACATTTTAGTAACGTTTTTATTGACCTTTTTGGCGTGTTGCGCGGGAGGTCGGGATCGTTAAAAATCACCGGTGTCGGAATACTGACTCCCGGATGAGCAACCAGATACCACTTTTCCTCAGGCTCGACCGGCGTCAGAATTTCGCCTACGCCTTCGGCAAAAGCCGCATGGCCGCGCACGAATACGGGAACATCCGCCCCCAGCGTTAAGCCGAGTGCCGCCAGTTCATCAACTGAAAGTCCGCACTGCCAGAGATGGTTCAGCGCCACCAGAACGGTTGCCGCATTAGACGAACCTCCGCCAAGACCGCCGCCCATCGGCAGGCGTTTGTCGATACTGATGTCCGCACCGCTCCCTTTGGGAAGGCGATTGCTTTCAGATGCCGCTTTCATCAGCAAACGTGCCGCACGGACGATCAG
This sequence comes from Citrobacter sp. Cpo100, assembly GCF_030332595.1. Taxonomy (NCBI): domain Bacteria; kingdom Pseudomonadati; phylum Pseudomonadota; class Gammaproteobacteria; order Enterobacterales; family Enterobacteriaceae; genus Citrobacter; species Citrobacter sp. Cpo100. The sequence continues at coordinate 208,971 of NZ_JAOWHM010000037.1, forward strand.
ATTGTCTTCATGCGCAACGCCTTCCACTGGGGTTAACAGGTGAATTTCGCCGTCGCTACGCGGTGCAATATCTATCGTGTCGCCATAATCAAGAAACTGAAATAAGGTCTGCAGCGTGTGGTAACCGTCCGCACGCTGTCCGGTGATGTATAAAAACAAATTCAGTTTTGCCGGAGAGGGCCAATGGGTCATCATTTCACAATCCAGTTATCCATTTTCAGCTTAATACGCTGGGAGCCGTCGGACAGCTCCATGTTTGCTGGCATCGCTGGCTGGGTTTTGCTGTCGTAGGCGCTATAGACCACTTTCCAGTTTTTACCGTCTTTGCTGTAGTTCACTTCACTCAGACGATATTGGTCGTCGAGCTTATAATCGGTGGCGTCACCTGGCAGTCCAAGGATCCACTGGCGCAGGCTGTTTAATGGGATAGGCATGCCGGTCAGTTTGCCGATCATCTCTTCAGCGTCGTCGGCGGTGTAATGTTTGCCTTTGTTATCGACCAGTTCGACGTTGCCAGGCTGCGCATTAAGTTCCAGTTCAGTGCTGCCCAGTGGGTTGGTCAGCAGGAGACGATAGCGGTCCTGACCGGTTTGCTGCCAGAAAAAGCGGGCATACACTTTCTGTTGATCGGAAATATAGGCAAACGCACCACGCGTCTGATACTGGTTCAGGGCGCGAACTTCCTGTTGGTGCTGGCGCCACTGCGGAGAATCGGGGCTTTTACCGGGACCTTTAGGCGCGTTGAGCGTACAGGCAGTAAGAACCAGGGCCGCCAGCGGCAGCAGGCGAATCAGGCGAAAATCAGGCAGGGTCATAATGATGACAAATCCTTGAGATACGTTGCAGTTATAACTCTTAATGCTAGCGCCGCCATCAGACATCGTCTACGTTCAAGTTATCTTAAATCGCTTAAATTTGTGCACTAAGCTATTACTCCAAAAGGGGTCAGTCTCTTTTATTGACCGCACGCATCCTGTATGATGCACCCAGTCTAACCTTATCAACGCTGGTACTATTCCCGCACACATGACCCTTTTAGCGCTTGGTATTAACCATAAAACGGCACCTGTATCGCTGCGAGAACGCGTAACGTTTTCGCCGGATACGCTCGATCAGGCGCTGGACAGCCTGCTCGCGCAGCCAATGGTGCAGGGCGGGGTAGTGCTGTCGACGTGTAACCGCACGGAGCTGTATCTCAGCGTTGAAGAGCAGGATAACCTGCAAGAAGCGCTGGTTCGCTGGCTGTGTGAATACCATAACCTCAATGAAGAAGATCTGCGCAACAGCTTGTACTGGCACCAGGACAACGACGCGGTCAGTCATTTGATGCGTGTTGCCAGCGGTCTGGATTCACTGGTGCTCGGTGAACCGCAAATTCTGGGGCAGGTGAAAAAAGCGTTTGCGGATTCGCAAAAAGGTCACCTGAACGCCAGTGCGCTGGAACGCATGTTCCAGAAATCATTCTCTGTCGCAAAACGTGTACGTACAGAAACTGACATCGGCGCCAGCGCCGTGTCGGTGGCGTTTGCCGCCTGTACCCTGGCGCGGCAGATATTTGAATCGCTCTCCACGGTAACCGTGCTGTTAGTCGGTGCGGGCGAAACCATTGAGCTGGTTGCGCGACATCTGCGCGAGCACAAAGTGAAGAAGATGATCATCGCCAACCGCACTCGCGAGCGTGCGCAGGTGCTGGCGGATGAAGTCGGCGCCGAGGTGATTTCACTGAGTGATATAGACGCGCGTTTACAGGATGCCGATATCATTATCAGTTCTACCGCCAGTCCGCTGCCGATTATCGGCAAAGGAATGGTGGAACGTGCGCTTAAAAACCGCCGCAATCAGCCTATGTTGCTGGTGGATATCGCCGTACCGCGCGATGTCGAGCCGGAAGTGGGTAAATTGTCTAACGCCTATCTGTACAGCGTTGATGACCTGCAAAGCATCATTTCGCATAACCTGGCCCAGCGCAAAGCGGCGGCGGTGGAAGCCGAAACGATAGTGGAGCAGGAAGCCAGCGAGTTTATGGCCTGGCTACGCGCCCAGGGCGCAAGCGACACTATCCGCGAGTATCGCAGTCAGTCAGAACAGATCCGTGATGAACTGACCGCCAAAGCGTTGGCCGCTCTTCAACAGGGCGGTGATGCGCAAGCCATTATGCAGGATCTGGCCTGGAAACTGACCAATCGCCTGATTCATGCACCAACCAAATCACTTCAACAGGCCGCCCGTGACGGGGATAGTGAACGCCTGAATATTCTGCGCGACAGCCTCGGGCTGGAGTAGCAGCACACCAATCTTATTTTTTACAGGGTGCATTTACGCCTATGAAGCCTTCTATCGTTGCCAAACTGGAAGCCCTGCATGAACGCCATGAAGAAGTTCAGGCGCTGCTCGGTGATGCGGGTACTATCGCAGACCAGGATCGCTTTCGTGCGCTGTCGCGCGAATATGCGCAATTAAGCGATGTATCTCGCTGTTTTACGGACTGGCAACAGGTTCAGGAAGATATCGAGACGGCTCAGATGATGCTCGACGATCCTGAAATGCGTGAAATGGCGCAGGATGAACTGCGCGAAGCAAAAGAGAAATGTGAGCAGATGGAACAGCATCTGCAGGTCCTGCTATTACCTAAAGATCCCGATGACGAACGTAACGCCTTCCTCGAAGTGCGCGCGGGAACTGGTGGTGATGAAGCGGCGCTGTTTGCCGGCGATCTGTTCCGCATGTACAGCCGTTACGCTGAATCGCGTCGCTGGCGGGTTGAGATCATGAGCGCCAGCGAAGGCGAGCATGGCGGGTTTAAAGAAGTCATTGCCAAGATTAGCGGCGAAGGCGTTTACGGGCGACTGAAGTTTGAGTCTGGCGGCCATCGCGTGCAGCGCGTACCTGCGACGGAATCGCAGGGGCGTATTCATACCTCTGCCTGTACGGTCGCGGTTATGCCGGAACTGCCGGATGCCGAACTGCCGGACATCAACCCGGCCGATCTGCGTATTGACACCTTCCGTTCATCAGGCGCGGGCGGTCAGCACGTTAACACCACCGACTCCGCAATCCGTATTACCCACTTACCGACCGGTATCGTAGTGGAATGCCAGGACGAACGTTCACAGCATAAAAACAAAGCCAAAGCGATGTCGGTGCTGGGGGCGCGAATTCGTGCCGCAGAAGTGGCAAGACGTCAACAGGCGGAAGCCTCTGAACGCCGCAACCTGTTGGGCAGTGGCGATCGCAGCGATCGTAACCGTACCTATAACTTCCCGCAGGGGCGTGTGACCGATCACCGCATTAACCTGACGCTCTACCGTCTGGATGAAGCGATGGAAGGCAAACTGGATATGCTCATTGAGCCGATTGTCCAGGAATACCAGGCCGATCAACTGGCGGCATTGTCCGAGCAGGATTAATGGATTATCAGCACTGGCTGCGTGAAGCGATAAGCCAATTACAGGCAAGCGAAAGCCCGCGCCGTGACGCCGAGATTTTACTCGAGTTCGTTACTGGCAAAGGGCGCACCTTTATTCTGGCTTTCGGCGAAACGGAGTTAACCGAGGCGCAGCGTCAACAGCTTGATACGCTACTGGAGCGGCGTCAGCGGGGAGAGCCGGTGGCACACTTAACCGGCGTGCGTGAGTTCTGGTCGCTGCCGCTATTTGTGTCTCCAGCTACGCTTATTCCGCGTCCGGATACCGAGTGTCTGGTGGAGCAGGCGCTGGCTCGCCTGCCGGCCTCAGCGTGTCGTATTCTTGATTTGGGAACCGGCACGGGTGCCATTGCGTTGGCGCTGGCAACCGAGCGTCCGGATTGTGCAGTGACTGCCGTAGACCGCATGCCCGATGCCGTGGCACTGGCCATTCGCAACAAGCAGCAACTGGGCATCGACAATGTTTGCGTGCTGCAAAGTAACTGGTTCAGCGCATTGCAGGGACAGCAGTTTGACATGATTGTCAGCAATCCGCCGTATATCGACGAACAGGATCCGCACCTGGCGCAAGGCGACGTTCGCTTTGAACCGCTGTCGGCGCTGGTGGCGGGCGCTCAGGGGCTGGCGGATATCGTGCATATCATCGACCAGTCTCAGCGCATGTTAACCCCCGGCGGCTATCTGTTGCTGGAACATGGTTGGCAGCAGGGCGAGGCCGTCCGTGATGCCTTTACTCGTGCGGGTTACGTGGCAGTTGAAACCTGTCGTGACTATGGCGGCAACGAGCGAATTACGCTTGGACGCATCCCATCATGAGTACCTTCGGTGTGTTACTCAACGTCCATCTCATCAGCATTGCGCTTTCGGTTGGTTTGCTGATCCTGCGATTTTGGTGGCGTTACACCGACTCGCGCCTTGCCTGCGCGCGCTGGACGCGCATCGTGCCGCCGGTTGTCGATACCGTTTTATTACTCAGCGGCGTAGCGTTAATGGTTAAAGCGCACATCCTGCCATTCACTGAGCACGGGACATGGCTGACTGAAAAGCTGTTTGGGGTTATCATTTACATCGTTTTGGGTTTTATTGCGCTCGATTATCGTCGGGCGCGCAGTCAGCAGGCGCGATTAATCGCTTTTCCGCTGGCGCTGGTGGTGCTGTACATCATCATTAAACTCGCCACCACAAAAATACCGTTACTGGGGTAAGCATGAGGTCGTTAGCTGATTTCGAATTTAATAAAGCGCCATTGTGTGATGGGATGATCCTGGCGTCGGAGTCTATCCGTCTGGATTTTCCAACACAAACTGTCTATGACGAACTGGAACGTCTGGTCAGTCTGGCGCAAGAAGAAATTAGCCAGCTCCTGTCTCAGGATGAGCAACTGGAAAAACTGCTGGCACTTTTTTACGGCGAATGGGGGTTTACGGATACCCACGGCGTCTATCGTCTTTCTGATGCACTATGGCTTGATCAGGTACTGAAAAATCGTCAGGGCAGCGCCGTATCCCTGGGTGCGATCTTATTGTGGATTGCCAACCGACTGGAGCTGCCGCTGGTGCCGGTGATTTTCCCGACACAACTCATCCTGCGTATTGAATCGCTCGATGGCGAAATGTGGCTAATCAATCCGTTCAATGGAGAAACGTTAAATGAGCACACGCTGGAAGTGTGGCTGAAGGGGAATATCAGCCCGGTCGCGGAGCTGTTTAACGAAGACCTGGATGAGGCGGATAATGCAGAAGTAATTCGTAAGCTGCTCGACACGCTGAAATCATCGCTGATGGAAGAGCGGCAAATGGAGCTGGCGCTGCGTGCCAGCGAAGCACTATTACAGTTTAATCCTGAAGATCCGTATGAAATACGCGATCGTGGATTAATTTACGCGCAACTGGAGTGTGAACATGTTGCGCTGACCGATTTAAGTTATTTCGTTGAACAGTGTCCGGAAGACCCGATCAGCGAAATGATTCGTGCGCAGATTAATACTATTTCGCACAAGCAAATTGTATTGCATTGATTAATGACACTTTACCTACCGTTTAAGGCGATCCTATGAAACAAAAAGTGGTTAGCATTGGCGACATCAACGTGGCAAATGACCTGCCGTTCGTGCTGTTTGGCGGAATGAACGTGCTGGAATCCCGCGATCTGGCGATGCGCATTTGTGAGCACTACGTAACCGTTACTCAAAAGCTGGGTATCCCTTACGTGTTCAAAGCCTCCTTTGATAAAGCCAACCGTTCTTCCATCCACTCTTACCGTGGACCGGGCCTTGAAGAAGGGATGAAAATCTTCCAGGAACTGAAGCAGACTTTTGGCGTAAAAGTGATCACCGACGTTCACGAAGCCAGCCAGGCTCAGCCTGTTGCTGACGTGGTGGATGTGATTCAGCTGCCGGCCTTCCTCGCTCGTCAGACCGATCTGGTGGAAGCGATGGCGAAAACCGGTGCCGTTATCAACGTGAAAAAACCGCAGTTCGTAAGCCCGGGCCAGATGGGCAATATCGTGGACAAATTCCATGAAGGCGGCAACGACAAAGTAATTCTTTGCGACCGTGGCGCGAACTTTGGTTATGACAATCTGGTTGTGGATATGCTGGGCTTCAGCGTGATGAAGAAAGTTTCTGGCAACTCGCCGGTGATTTTTGACGTTACCCATGCGCTGCAATGCCGTGACCCGTTTGGCGCAGCAAGCGGCGGTCGTCGTGCGCAGGTTACCGAACTGGCGCGCGCAGGTATGGCAGTAGGTCTGGCCGGTCTGTTTATTGAAGCGCATCCGGATCCAGCCAATGCGAAATGCGACGGTCCATCCGCGCTGCCGCTGGCGAAACTGGAACAGTTCCTGACCCAGATTAAAGCGATTGATGACCTGGTTAAAAGCTTCGACGAGCTGGATACTGAGAACTAAGAAAGTGTTGCAGTCCGGAGAGATATCTCTTCGGACTGCTGTTTGAGAAAAGTGTTAAGGGTGGGCGTCAGGCGCCAAACGCACCATCAATTGTATGCATTGCCCCCGTCACAAATCCAGCCTCAGGGCCTGCAAGCCAGGCAACCATTCCCGCAACTTCCTCTGGACGGCCATGTCGTTTTAGCGCCATAAAACTGTGCATCAGCTCTTTCAGTGGGCCATCTTCCGGGTTGGCATCGGTATCAATAGGGCCTGGTTGAACCACGTTTACCGTAATGCCCCGCGGTCCAAAATCACGTGCCAGCCCCCGGGCCAGCCCTTGCAGCGCTGATTTGCTCACCGCATAAGAGGCCAGGCCAGCAAGAGGCATACGGTCGCCATTCACAGAACCAATAATGATAATGCGTCCGCCGTCAGGCATCTGTCGTGCCGCTTCCACGGCCGCATAGTATGGGGAGTGAATGTTAATCCGGAACAGGCGCTCCACGTCATCCGGATCCTGCTCCAGCGCATCACCAAACAGAATAATGCCTGCATTAACTACCAGCACGTCCAGCGGGCCGCTTTCGCGTACCCGGTTGATGACGGCGTTACGATCGGCGCTATCGGTTTGCGCTGTCTGGGTACCCGTCTCATCAGCAAGCGCTTTGGCAGCGTCAGGGGAGCCTGAATAGGTAAAGGTAACCGATGCGCCATCCGCGGCAAAACGGCGCACGATAGCCGCTCCAATCCCACGACTGCCGCCAAGAACCAGAACTGACTTGCCATTAAAAGAAGACATGAGGTACTCCTTGAACAATTATGTAGTGATCGATATATAATAGGTGCACAGTTTTCTGTCAATGGATTTGTAATGAACACTACAAAATGCACTCGAGCACCTGGACGCCCACGTAATTTTGATCCAGAAATGGCCGTTGCCAAAGTACAACCCTTGTTTCACGCACATGGCTATGACGCGGTTAGCGTGGCGGATGTCACCGCGGCGTTGTCGATCAAGCCCCCCAGTTTCTATGCTGCTTTTGGGAACAAAATCGGTCTTTATGAACGTGTTCTTGACCGCTACGTACAAACTGAGGCGATTCCGTTTGATGATATTTTGCGCCCCGACAAACCCGTTTCTGCATGTCTTACCGATCTGCTTGAAGAGGCGGCGCGACGTTATGCCGCAGATCCGCATACGCCGGGATGTTTGGTCCTGGAGGGCACGCACAGTAACGATCCGCAAGCGCGGAAGGTCGCGCGGAATTTCTACTCGGCTGCCGAACATAAAATTCACGACTTTATCGCACAGCGGCATCCTAAAGAGGCTGACAGCCTGACTGATTACGTCAGTACCACAATGCTTGGCCTGTCGGGAAAAGCGCGTTGCGGGCATTCGTTCGAACGTCTGCTAGCCAGCGCGCGAATCGCCAGCGTAGCGGTGCGGCATCAGCTTTCCTGATTTTCATCACGTGAAAAGGTAGATAAATATGATGGGTAAACTGGGACTTCGCTTTAATACTCCCCCTCCGGCTATTCGCAAAGCAACGTTGGCCGCAATTCTGATCGGAACTTCATTTCTGGCGCATTCTCAGGACAAGGCCGATGTTATTTTGTATAACGGCAAGCTGATTACCATGGATGAACAACAACCCAACGCGCAGGCGCTGGCGGTAAAAGGGCGGCATATTATTGCGGTGGGTAATAATGAAACGGTGAAAAAATGGTCCGGACCGAACACGAAGGAAATCAATCTTACGGGGCAAACCGTTATTCCGGGATTAATTGATGCGCATCTGCATGGCATTCGGGGTGGGAGGACGTTTTTATTTGAAACCTACTGGTTTGATACTAAAAATTTATCCGATGCGTTAAATAAATTGTCGCAATCTGCGGCACAGAAAAATACTGCGCAATGGGTGGCGGTGGCTGGCTCATGGATACCTGAACAATTTGCTGAAAAACGGGATCCGACGGTTCAGGAACTGAATCAGGCGGTGCCTCAGCATCCTGCGTATATACAAAGCCTTTATGACTATGCCCTGTTAAATCAAAAGGCTATCGAGACCCTAAAACTTAATAGTCCACAGCCGGATGTTCCGGCAGGGATCGTGATAGAACGCGATGACAAAGGGCTGGCAACGGGGAAATTGCGCGGGACCATTGGCAGTTTTAACCAGCTTTTCGCCCAGATTAGCCAGACTTCCGATGTTGAAAAGAACCTTAACGCCTTTGTTCGTTATTTAAATAAACGCGGCGTGGTCGGGTTTATCGATCCTTCTGCCGGGCATGAGCAAGCTTATCGTGATTTCTTTAAACTTCAGCAGCAGCAACCTCTCAGGATACGTGTTGGATATCGTTTATCCGCACCGCCTGGTAATGAAACGGAATGGTTTAAACAACGTCTGGCATTTCGCCCGGCAATACACGATGACGGCAGAATAGCCTTTCTGGGCTTCGGTGAAAGCCTGGTGATGGCAATGAATGACGGCGTACGGATGTCATCTGGATTTAAGTCTTCTGCACAATCCCAACAAGAACAATTTAAGGTGCTCCAGCTTGCCGCCCAGGAAGGGGTCGCCGTAGAAATACATGCCTATACCGATGACAGTGCGGATGCGATTTTAGATCTCATTAGCGAGGTGGCTAAATCGTATGACATTGCTCCGTTACGCTGGTCTATTGCGCATCTCAATACCGGTACGCCAGAAACAATTACCCGCATGAAGAAACTCGGCTTGGCCTATTCTGTCCAGATGGGGCCATATTTTGAATCTCCCGCCATTGGACGCGCAAATGGTAAAACGGTGGCGGCACTCTCATCACCAGTTCAACCCGCGTTAGAGCAGGGGGTAATCGTTGCCGGCGGTACAGATGCGACGCGGATTGGCGTTACGGGAGTGTGGCATGCCATTGAGTATCATGTCACAGGTAAAGCACTCGACGGCTCAGTACGCCATGACACCCGCCAGTTAAGTCGGGAAGATGCGTTAAAAATGTATACCCGAAATGCCGCCTGGATAGCTTTTGCAGAACAGCAGAGGGGAAGTTTGCAGGCAGGTAAGCTCGCCGATTTTGCGGTGCTTAATCAGGATATTATGGCTATTCCGGCAGACAAATTGCACCAAACGGAGTCGTTATTAACGTTTGTCGATGGTCAACAGGTTTATCCGGAGCAGTGAGCGGTAAAAGAAAACGGCCCTGAGAAGGGCCGTGGATTCTATCAGAAAGACTAATCAGGCAAATATCGTCATCAGATAGGCGATAAACAGCGCCAGATGCGCCGCACCGTTAAGCACGTTGGTGCGCCCGGTGGAGAAAGAGATGTGGCACAGTACCAGTGATGAAACCATCACAATCATCTCTGGCGCGCCCAGCGCAAAGACCAAATCATTCCCGGTTGCCCATGCGATCAGGGTCACTACCGGAACGGTCAGTGAAATGGTGGCTAACACCGAACCGAAGAATAAATTCATCGCCCGCTGTACCTGATTACTCAGAACCGCTTTCAGCGCGCCGAGGCCTTCAGGAGAGAGGATCAGCAATGCGACCAGGAAACCGGTAAATGCCACTGGGGCATTCAGTTCAGTCAGCAATGTCTCCAGCGGGCTGGCGTTCATTTTAGTCACGGCAATAACGGCGATCAGATGAATGATAAGCCAGGCAGCGTGCCACAAATTGCTATGTGCTGACGGTTTACCGTGATGCGGGTCGTCGTCGTCACCCTCGTCTTCATGCTCGTAAATGAACAGACTCTGGTGCGTTTTAGTTTGGATCAGCAAAAATACACCGTACATTGCCGCAGAAATTAACGCCACCAACAGCGCTTGTGCGGTAGTGAAATTCGCACCCGGTAAAGCCATTGGGAACACCAGTACAATAATGGCCAGTGGGAACAGTGCAATTAAATACTGCTTAATGCCAAACAGATTCATATACTGAGTGGCAAATTTACGGCCACCTAACAGTAATGAAAAACCGACCAGGCCGCCGGTTACGATCATAATGATTGAATATAGCGTATCGCGCATGAGCGTAGGCGCAGCATCGCCGGTCGCCATTAATGCGGAGATTAAGCTGACTTCAAGAATAACAACGGACAGGCTGAGGATCAGCGACCCGTAGGGTTCACCAAGTCGATGTGCTAATACGTCCGCATGACGGACAACACTGAATGCACTGCTTAATATACCAATAAGGGCCAGCGCATTAATGCCGATGACCACTGGTAGTGACTGACTGCTCCCCCATAAGAACAGTACTACCAGTGCTAAAATCGGGAAGACGAGAGAGGTCTCCTTGTGGCGGGTTTTTACCGCCTCATGTACGTGTGTCATTGAATTAATTCTCCGTCTCTGCAGGTATTTATACCCGTCATACTTCAAGTTGCTTATGTGTTGGCTACGCTCGCTCACCCCCGTCACATAGTTATCTATGCTCCTGGGGATTCACTCCCTTGCCGCCTTTAAGCAACTCGAATTATTTAGGGTATATAATTATAAAAAGTATTAAAGAATGTAAAAAATAACAGAAAACCTGGTTTTGTAGGTGACATTTTACGAAATTTTACTACATCGCTTATTTTTCCTCTCAAAGCGGTCAAAAACAAAGTTCTAGTTTATAGACTGTTTAATTAACAGAGGGTTAGATGTGGAAATTTTCTATAAATGTCCATTATTGGCGCATCTCCGCATTGTTAACCACACTTAAGGTTTAGCCTAAAAAGAGGAGTTCACAATGCCATATAAATCCAAAAGCGATCTGCCTGAAAGCGTGCAGCATGTTCTGCCAGCCCATGCTCAGGACATCTACAAAGAAGCTTTCAACAGCGCCTGGGAACAATATAAAGATAAATCTGACCGTCGTGATGATGCTACCCGTGAAGAGACAGCACACAAGGTGGCGTGGGCCGCGGTCAAAAATGATTATCAAAAAGGTGATGATGATAAATGGCATAAAAAGGCGTAACAGTATCAATTATAATGCCTTTATGAACTAGCTTGCATCAGGCGTTAGCGAATCGTGCTACGCCGCGCCGTTGCTGGCTTGCAAGCGAGCGGTGAATTGCCTATTGTCCAGCTATTGGTTTCAAAATGAGCAGTAAAAAAGCCCGGAAGGCGTCAAAAAAGTTGTCGCAGGGAAGCAGCAGTGGCGGAGGTGTAAGGTGTTAACGCGTGATTTTTTATTGAATGCCGACTGTAAGACGGCATTTGGTGCTATTGAAGAATCACTACTCTGGTCAGCGGAACAACGGGCAGCCTCACTGGCCGCCACGCTTGCATGCCGACCAGATGATGGACCGGTGTGGATCTTCGGTTATGGATCGTTGATGTGGAACCCGGCCTTAGAGTTTGAAGAGTCCTGTTCCGGGACGTTAGTCGGCTGGCACCGTGCATTTTGTCTGCGCCTGACGGCGGGGCGAGGAACGGCGTGTCAACCAGGACGTATGCTGGCCCTGAAAGAGGGCGGACGCACCACCGGTGTGGCCTACCGTTTGCCGGACGCGTCCCTGGAACAAGAGCTTTCACTGCTGTGGAAGCGAGAAATGATCACCGGCTGTTATCTGCCGACCTGGTGTCAGTTGGCGCTTGATGACGGCAGGACGGTGAACGCACTGGTCTTTATTATGGATCCGCGTCATCCGCTGTTTGAGTCAGACACGCGCGCGCAGGTTATTGCGCCGCTTATCGCCGCGGCGAGCGGACCTTTAGGCACCAACGCCCAGTATCTGTTCTCACTGGAACAAGAGCTGGTCAAATTGGGGATGCAGGATGATTGTCTTAACGATCTGGTGATCACGGTCAAACGATTGTTGGGAGAGAATCTGCCGGAAGGTGTTATGCGTCCAGGATTTGCCTAATATCGGCTCGATGTTGTATGCCCGATAAGCCAGGTGCTTATCGGGCGTTTAACGCTTAGGCTGCAATAAAACTTATCGAATGCTCGAGCGACTGGCTATGGCTGTCGATCAGCACATTCCAGACGCCGGTATACGGTACGGTTAACCATGCGTTATCACGATCCTGCACGCTTAAGATGTCGGACTGCGTGTCTTTGACGTGATTTTTCTCGCTCATCAGGTGGATGTGGCAGCGCTCAGAACAGCGCACGACTACCGTATCGCCACCAAATAACTTTAAACTCGCCTTCACTAATGCCATTTTTCACCCCGTTCTTGAAAACAACGTACTTTCTGTCGAAAGTGCTGCGTGATGTTGTTCACATTTCACTCACTGCATAACACCAAAGGGGGAGCAACAGGATGCTGATTTTGATCAAAAAATGGCATAACGATTAAACAAAAGTGACAAAATACCTCAAAAGGGTTGAAAGGGCGTGCTAACGTTCAACGAAACCGCGCCCATCTACGATTAAATTCGGAAATTATCGACACTTTCAGTGAGCTTGCCTGAAGCGGTGTATCAGAAGGTTAATACTTTATCTGCAGCCAGCGTCCATTGAGCCAGTTCTACCAGCGTGCCGACGGCTACTCCGTCAATTAACGGCAGCGTCGTGATCCCGCGGCCATCGGTGCAGGTTTTACACAGTTTGACCGGCACATTTTGCGCCGTCAGGATCTCCAGCATTTGCTGAATATTGTATCCTTCTGCAGGTTTCTGACCTCGTAATCCCGCGGTTACCGCGTCCGACATTAAAAACAGACGCAGGTCCAGATCCGCTTCCTGTTCGCGCAGGGCGATGGCCAGACGCAGGCTGTTAAATAACGATTCGCTTCCATAGGCTGCACCGTTCGCGACGATCACTATCTTTTGCATTATTACTCCTGTTGTCAGATGGAAGGGATAATTCCTGGCGTGTATGTTACTCCCTGTTCCTGATGTGGGAAAGAAAGCATGGTTGCAGGAGTGGGTACCTCTAATTATCCATGTCAGAAAATCCCGAAAACGGGGATAAAGGCTGCAATTAACAGCCGAAGACGTTATGGTTTAGGTTAAGTGTGTCTAATTAATTGATGTAAGAAACAACTGACGATTTGAGCCGTAATATTTATTTTTCTCTCGCTGTATTCTCACTCTTGCCATTGGCAGGCGGTATTGCCAACGCACGGACATCTTTTATTCACCAGGCTGAAAACCCTTTCGATAACAATAGTGATGGCTTACCCGATCTCGGTATGGCGCCGGAGTCGCGGGCAGGCGAAAAGCACTTTGCTGAAATGGTCAAAGCGTTTGGTGAAGCCAGCATGACCGATAACGGGCTTGATACGGGTGAACAGGCGAAGCAGTTCGCGTTTGGTCAGGTGCGTGACACGGTCAGCGAACAGGTTAATCAGCAACTGGAATCCTGGCTCTCTCCCTGGGGAAACGCCAGCGTTGGATTGCAGGTGGATAACGAAGGCAGCTTTACCGGAAGTCGGGGAAGTTGGTTTATCCCATGGCAGGACAATCAACGATATTTAACCTGGAGCCAGTTGGGGCTGACGCAACAGGACGAAGGTTTAGTCAGCAATGCGGGGATTGGGCAGCGCTGGGTACGCGACGGCTGGTTTCTGGGTTACAACACCTTTTATGACAACCTGTTGGATGAAAATCTGCCCCGGGGAGGCCTTGGCGCCGAGGCGTGGGGCGAATACTTGCGCTTATCCGCTAACTATTACCAACCGTTGTCCTCCTGGCAGGAGCGTTCCGCAACCCAGGAACAACGGATGGCCCGCGGCTACGACCTGACTGCGCAAATGCGCATGCCGTTCTATCAACACCTCAATACCAGCGTCAGCGTGGAACAGTATTTTGGCGACCGGGTGGATTTGTTTCATTCCGGAACCGGGTACCACAATCCTGTGGCGGTGAATCTGGGATTGAGCTATACGCCGGTGCCATTGATTACCGTGACGGCACAACATAAGCAGGGCGAAAGCGGAGTCAGCCAGAATAACCTTGGCTTAACGCTGAATTACCGCTTTGGCGTGCCGCTAAAAAAACAACTGATGGTCAGCGAGGTGGCAAACAGCCGATCGCTGCGCGGCAGTCGTTATGACGATCCGCAGCGTAACAATCTGCCGACGCTGGAATATCGCCAGCGTAAAACATTGTCGGTATTTTTGGCCACGCCGCCCTGGGATCTCAAGTCTGGTGAGACGGTGGCGCTGAAGCTGCAGGTGCGTAGTTTGCATGGGATCCGCCATTTGACCTGGCAGGGTGATACCCAGGCGTTGAGTTTAACGGCGGGTAGCGATAACCGAAGCGCGCAAGGCTGGACGATTATTATGCCGAAGTGGGACAGCAGCGAAGGCGCGACAAACCGCTGGCGGTTGTCTGTGGTGGTAGAAGATGAGCAGGGTCAGCGTGTCTCTTCCAATGAGATCACGCTATCACTGACCGAACCGTTTATTACCGTTTCGGAAAATGATCCTCGTTAGCAATGAAGCATCAACGCGTTATCAGAAAATGCGTTCCTGATGTACCCATACCGCGGCTTCGACGCGTGATTTGAGCTTCATTTTCTTCAACATATGCTTCACATGGACTTTTACCGTACTTTCAGTGATGTCCAGACGACGGGCGATCATCTTGTTCGGCAGCCCCTGGGCAATGAGCTTGAGAATGTCGCGCTCACGCGGTGTCAGTTGGGTGACATCACGGTCCGACGTTGCACGATTAGCACGCAGGCTGGCGGCCAGAACCGGCGTTAAGGCCTCACTCAGCACCATTTCACCGGCCGCTGACTGCTGTAAGGCTTTGAGTAAATCTTCAGGCTCCATATCTTTCAGCAGATAACCGTCAGCGCCGCGTTTCAGTGCGGTAACTACGTCTTCTTCATGATTGGATACGCTAAACACAACGATACGGCCCGACAGTGACTTTTCACGCAGCTTATCGAGAGTTTCCAGGCCGTTCATGCCGGGCATGTTGAGATCAAGCAGGATCAGATCGGGATCAAGGGATTCAGCCAGCTCGATACCCTGCTCACCATTGCTGGCTTCGCCGACAACGGTAATATCGGGCGCCATGCTGACAAGCTGTTTTACACCGGTTCGCAGCATCGGATGATCGTCGATCAACAGGATGGTTGCCGGTTCCAGATTACTCATGGGTATCTCCTTGGACTTCTGTGAAGTTTGTTTCGGGAATAAAAGTGACAGCAACTTCAGTACCGCCCGTCTCGCGACGGCGTACGCGGCAATCGCCGCGCAAGCTCTGCGCACGATCGCGCATTATAATCATGCCGTAGTGGTTACTGCGTTCGGCGTTTTCCGGTACGCCGCAGCCGTTATCTTGCACTGTTAGTTTGACCTGCTTGCCATTTTGCACCACCGTCACGACCACTTCATTGGCCTGAGAGTGTTTAAGTGCATTACTCAGGGCTTCGCGCGCAATTTGTAGCAGGTGAATCGCCTGATGCGAAGGGACCAGGCGTGGCGGTAGCTGATAATCCAGCTTAACCGTAAATCCAAAACGGGCGCTGTACTCCTGACAGCTGGCTTCCAGCGCCGGCCGTAATCCAGGTTCTGTGAGCTGTAAACGGAAGGTGGTTAACAGCTCACGCAGTTGTGCCCACGAAGCATTCAGCTCGTTACGAATCTGGCTGAGCAACTCGCGACAGTTATCTGAAAGCGCATCGCCCTGCATCTGCAAACAGCTAACCTGCATCTTCATACAAGAGAGCGATTGTGCAATAGAATCATGAAGTTCGCGTGCAATGGTGGCACGCTCTTCCATCACGATCAACTGCTGCTGACGCTCCTGATGTCTGTCGAGCGCGAGCGTTGCGGTAAGTTGCTCAACCAGGGTATCAACCAGCTGCTGCTGATCGTGGCTGAGATGGCGTCCGTTCGGCAAGGTGGCGAGCAGAATACCATATTGGGTATGCGCATCGGTCAGCCGCCATTTCAATGTGATCCCGCCGTCAATCGCGGGCAGCGTTCCGCGAGGACACAGATGGCAACCTTTTTCATCACAGCTGGCATTGGACTGACAGGTAAATTCCTGATGATTGTCTTCATCTTCCAGGTCGTAAACCCGGAGTTCAATATCATGTAGCAAGGTTAAATTTTGCAGACCGTTCAGTACCGGAGAGAGGCGTTCGCACAACGGCACCTGAGAGTGCAGGCGGCGGTTGGCTTGCCACAGAAAAGAGAGGATCTGGTTTTTATGCTCCAGTCCCGCTGTTTTTTCCTGCACCCGCTGTTCCAGCACGGCATAACTTTCGGCCAGTTCTTCCGACATATTATTCAGTGCCGAGCCCAGAGCGGCCATCTCATTACGCCCGCTGATACGCGCGCGTTGGGTAAAATCACGTTGGCTGACGGCTCGCGCCATCGCCAGCAGCTGCTTCCACGGCTCTAACAGGCGCACGCGCAGCCAGATAATGGTGAAAACCAGCAGCAATGCCATAAATATGGCCATCAGGCGATGCAGCAGGACGACGCGTTCAATGCGTAATTCGGTGGTATGGTCAAAGGCGGTAACCAGCTTATCCAGACCGCCTACAAAGCGCGTCACATCCTGCGCTACCGCATCAGGCGTTTGCGCATGCGCAAGCCCCGGCGCCAGTTCAGTGTGCCAGTAATCCTGTAGTGCTTTTAACTGCGCCTGTTGTCCGTCTCGCTTTGCGGCACGCGTCAACTCCGGGCTAAACGCCGTTTTCTCCATTTCATCCAGAAGCGGTTGATCGCTAGCGTCCAGCGGTACGGCTGCCAGCAGGCGATAACTCTGCATGCGCAGCGATCCCGCTTTGTTGATTGCATGGGCGCTACCCTGAACGCCCTGAACCAGCCAGCCGGAGACAGCCATACCAGCCACGCCGATGGCTGTGGACAATAAAACAATCAGCGCCACCTGGTTGACCAGCGTAAGCGGGGAGAGACAACGTTTAAACATGGTGACTTGTTCCTTCGGGTTTTCGTCGAACAGAAAACCTTATTGAATGACGATTCTGCTGCAGGCAGTGGCGTTATTCTCGGCGATACACTGGAGTATACCCATACCTCAAACGGGCTACCTCTTAATTGCCAGCGGAGGGAGAGATCCTGGGCGAGGGGGAGTAGGGGGCGACAGAAGCGTGAAAAACCACATCTTTTTTACCGAAGTTATGTACTCATTTAGGGTAATGATAAATTTTAGGCATGAATAATGACACCTTTTCCTTTGATTTATATCAACTTACCTCCAGCTGTAAACCCTAATGTTGCAGGCATCGAAACAAGTATCAGAGGTGTCTATGAGTCACTCATCTGCCCCGGAAAGGGCATCTGGAGCTGTAATTACCGAATGGCGGCCGGAAGATCCCGCCTTCTGGCAGCAGCGTGGTCAACGAATCGCCAGCCGTAACCTGTGGATTTCAGTCCCTTGCTTGCTGCTGGCGTTTTGCGTGTGGATGTTATTTAGCGCCGTGGCGGTGAACTTACCGAAAGTCGGATTTGATTTCACCACTGAACAGCTGTTCATGCTGACGGCATTACCTTCGGTGTCCGGCGCGCTGCTGCGTGTTCCGTACTCCTTTATGGTTCCCCTGTTTGGTGGACGTCGCTGGACAGCGTTTAGCACCGGTATCCTGATCATTCCTTGTGTATGGTTAGGTTTTGCGGTGCAGGATACCTCCACGCCGTTTAGTACCTTTATTATTATCTCTCTGTTGTGCGGTTTCGCCGGTGCGAACTTTGCGTCCAGCATGGCAAACATCAGTTTCTTCTTTCCAAAACAGAAACAGGGTGGTGCGCTGGGTCTGAACGGTGGCCTGGGCAACATGGGCGTCAGCGTGATGCAGTTGGTTGCGCCGCTGGTGGTTTCACTGTCAATCTTTGCCGCATTTGGTAGCCACGGGGTTGAACAACCGGATGGTACGCAGCTGTATCTGGCAAACGCCGCATGGATTTGGGTACCGTTCCTTGCGGTGTTAACGCTGGCTGCATGGTTTGGTATGAATGAACTGGCAACCTCAAAAGCGTCGCTGAAAGAGCAATTGCCGGTGCTGAAACGTGGGCATCTGTGGATTATGAGTCTGCTGTATCTGGCAACCTTCGGTTCATTCATCGGTTTCTCTGCCGGTTTTGCCATGTTGTCAAAAACGCAGTTTCCTGAGGTACAGATCCTGCATTACGCCTTCTTTGGACCGTTGATTGGCGCGCTGGCTCGTTCAGCGGGTGGCGCAATCTCTGACCGTCTGGGCGGAACCCGTGTAACGCTGGTGAACTTCGTGCTGATGGCTATTTTCAGTGCCTTACTGTTCCTGACGCTGCCATCAAACGGTGTCGGTGGCAACTTTATCGCCTTCTTCGCGGTGTTCCTGGCATTGTTCCTGACGGCTGGTCTGGGGAGTGGTTCAACCTTCCAGATGATCTCCGTTATCTTCCGCAAGCTGACGATGGACAGAGTGAAAGCTGAAGGCGGTTCAGAAGAGAAAGCAATGCGCGAAGCAGCAACCGACACCGCGGCAGCGTTGGGCTTTATCTCAGCCATTGGTGCGATTGGCGGCTTCTTTATCCCGAAAGCATTTGGTACGTCTCTGGCGTTAACTGGTTCGCCGGTCGATGCGATGAAAGTCTTTCTGATCTTCTATGTCGCTTGTGTGGTCATCACCTGGGCGGTATACGGACGTCATTCTAAAAAGTAAAAAAAGTAGTAGCAGTTGATTATCCATTGCGCGGTGTTAGACCGCGCTTTTTTTTGTTCTAAATTAGTTACAACATACTTATATGTGAGCTCATGACGAAAGTCTGCGAAAACGGTGCTGGTAATATGCCTGTCA
This sequence comes from Citrobacter sp. Cpo100, assembly GCF_030332595.1. Taxonomy (NCBI): domain Bacteria; kingdom Pseudomonadati; phylum Pseudomonadota; class Gammaproteobacteria; order Enterobacterales; family Enterobacteriaceae; genus Citrobacter; species Citrobacter sp. Cpo100. The sequence continues at coordinate 227,992 of NZ_JAOWHM010000037.1, forward strand.
GGGGGGATACCCCTTAATACCCACTTATAAGGAATTTAACATTTGTATGATAAGTGATTTTAATAAAATCATTTAAATTCAATATGTTGACTGTTTTATTAATATCCTACTAAGGGGGTATGTAAAAACCAACCTCCATTTTTCATCCCTGCATGCCTTGATCGTTATCAATTCTCACGCCCTTTCAGAGCGTTACCTTCGCTCTCAATCAAGCAATGTCGATTTATCAGAGAGCCGTCAGGCTCCTACAGGAGAAAACCGATGAGTAAATTCCTGGACCGGTTTCGCTACTTCAAGCAGAAGGGCGAAACCTTTGCCGATGGGCATGGCCAGCTTCTCAATACCAACAGGGACTGGGAGGACGGATACCGCCAGCGTTGGCAGCATGACAAAATCGTGCGTTCAACCCACGGGGTAAACTGCACGGGCTCATGCAGCTGGAAAATCTATGTGAAAAATGGTCTGGTGACCTGGGAGACCCAGCAAACTGACTACCCACGCACGCGTCCAGATATGCCTAACCACGAGCCTCGCGGCTGCCCACGTGGTGCAAGCTATTCCTGGTATCTCTACAGCGCTAACCGTCTGAAATACCCGCTGATGCGCAAACGTCTGATGAAGATGTGGCGTGAAGCAAAAAGACTGCACAGCGATCCGGTAGACGCATGGGCATCCATCATCGAAGACGCCGACAAAGCAAAAAGCTTCAAACAAGCGCGTGGTCGTGGTGGATTTGTTCGTTCTTCCTGGCAGGAAGTGAATGAACTGATTGCTGCATCTAACGTTTACACCATCAAAACCTATGGCCCTGACCGCGTTGCAGGCTTCTCTCCGATCCCGGCGATGTCGATGGTTTCTTATGCTTCCGGCGCACGCTATATGTCGCTGATTGGCGGTACCTGCCTGAGCTTCTACGACTGGTACTGTGACCTGCCGCCGGCTTCCCCGCAAACCTGGGGCGAGCAAACCGACGTACCGGAATCTGCCGACTGGTATAACTCCAGCTACATTCTTGCATGGGGCTCTAACGTACCGCAGACCCGTACTCCGGATGCGCACTTCTTTACTGAAGTTCGCTATAAAGGCACCAAAACGGTAGCGATTACTCCGGACTACGCAGAAATCGCCAAACTTTGCGACCTGTGGCTGGCACCGAAGCAGGGAACCGATGCTGCGATGGCAATGGCGATGGGCCATGTCATGCTGCGCGAGTTCCACCTCGATAACCCGAGCCAGTACTTCACCGACTACGTTCGTCGTTATACTGACATGCCAATGCTGGTGATGCTCGAAGAGCGTGACGGTTACTATGCTGCTGGTCGTATGCTGCGTGCGGCGGATCTGGTCGACTCTCTGGGCCAGGAAAATAACCCAGAATGGAAAACCGTCGCTATCAACAGCAACGGCGAAATGGTTGCGCCAAACGGTTCAATAGGTTTCCGTTGGGGCGAAAAGGGCAAATGGAACCTTGAGCAACGCGACGGTACGTCAGGTGATGAAACCGAACTGCAGCTCAGCCTGCTGGGTAGCCAGGACGATATCGCTGAAGTGGGCTTCCCGTACTTTGGCGGCGAAGGTACCGAGCACTTCAGTAAAGTAGAGCTGGAAAATATTCTGCTGCACAAACTGCCGGTTAAACGCCTGCAGTTGGCCGATGGCTCTACCGCGCTGGTGACCACCGTTTACGACCTGACCATGGCTAACTATGGCCTGGAACGTGGTCTGAACGACGAAAACTGCGCGACCAGCTACGATGACGTGAAAGCGTACACGCCGGCATGGGCAGAAAAAATCACTGGCGTATCACGCTCTCAGATCGTACGCATCGCTCGCGAATTTGCGGATAACGCCGATAAAACGCACGGTCGTTCGATGATTATCGTCGGTGCGGGTCTGAACCACTGGTATCACCTCGATATGAACTATCGTGGCCTGATCAATATGCTGGTGTTCTGCGGCTGTATCGGCCAGAGCGGCGGCGGTTGGGCCCACTATGTCGGCCAGGAAAAACTGCGCCCGCAAACCGGCTGGCAGCCGCTGGCGTTTGCGCTTGACTGGCAGCGTCCGCCTCGTCATATGAACAGCACCTCCTACTTCTATAACCACTCCAGCCAATGGCGCTATGAGACGGTTACTGCGCAGGAACTGCTGTCCCCGATGGCAGACAAATCCCGCTACAGCGGTCATTTGATTGACTTTAACGTTCGCGCTGAACGTATGGGCTGGTTGCCATCTGCGCCGCAGTTAGGGACTAACCCGCTGCGTATCGCCGAAGAAGCGCAGAAAGCAGGCATGACGCCGGTGGACTACACCGTTAAATCCCTGAAAGATGGTTCTATTCGCTTTGCGGCAGAGCAGCCGGAAAACGGTAAAAACCATCCGCGCAACCTGTTTATCTGGCGTTCTAACCTGCTCGGTTCTTCCGGTAAAGGCCACGAGTACATGCTCAAGTATCTGCTGGGTACTGAACATGGTATTCAGGGCAAAGATCTCGGCCAGCAGAGCGGCGTGAAGCCTGAAGAAGTGGAATGGCAGGATAACGGCCTGGATGGCAAACTGGATCTGGTTGTCACGCTGGACTTCCGTCTGTCGAGCACCTGTCTGTATTCCGACATCGTGTTGCCGACCGCAACCTGGTATGAAAAAGACGATATGAATACCTCGGACATGCATCCGTTTATTCATCCTCTGTCTGCGGCAGTTGACCCGGCCTGGGAATCGAAGAGCGACTGGGAAATCTACAAAGCCATCGCCAAGAAATTCTCTGAAGTTTGCGTGGGCCATCTCGGTAAAGAAACTGACGTCGTTACGCTGCCTATTCAGCACGACTCTGCCGCAGAACTGGCACAACCGCTGGACGTGAAGGACTGGAAAAAAGGTGAATGTGACCTGATTCCTGGTGTTACCGCACCGCACATCATGACCGTTGAGCGTGATTATCCGGCAACCTACGAGCGTTTCACCTCCATCGGCCCGCTGATGGAAAAAATCGGTAACGGCGGTAAAGGGATTGCCTGGAATACCCAGAGCGAAATGGATCTGCTGCGTAAGCTCAATTACACCAAGGCTGAAGGTCCGGCAAAAGGCCAGCCGATGCTGGATACCGCAATTGATGCAGCCGAGATGATCCTGACGCTGGCGCCGGAAACCAACGGTCAGGTAGCCGTTAAAGCCTGGGCTGCGCTGAGTGAATTTACCGGTCGTGACCATACGCATCTGGCGCTGAATAAAGAAGACGAAAAAATTCGCTTCCGCGATATTCAGGCGCAGCCGCGCAAAATTATCTCCAGCCCGACCTGGTCAGGACTGGAAGATGAACACGTGTCTTATAACGCCGGCTATACCAACGTTCACGAGCTGATCCCATGGCGTACGCTGTCTGGTCGCCAGCAGTTGTATCAGGATCATCAGTGGATGCGTGACTTTGGTGAAAGCCTGCTGGTTTACCGTCCGCCAATCGACACCCGTTCGGTGAAAGCGGTGATCGGCGAGAAATCTAATGGTAACCCGGAAAAAGCGCTCAACTTCCTGACGCCGCACCAGAAATGGGGTATCCACTCCACTTACAGCGACAACTTGCTGATGCTGACGCTGTCACGCGGTGGCCCGATTGTGTGGATGAGCGAAGTCGATGCGAAGGATCTGGGAATCGAAGATAACGACTGGATCGAAGTCTTCAACAGCAACGGTGCGCTGACGGCACGTGCAGTTGTCAGCCAGCGTGTACCGGCCGGGATGACCATGATGTACCACGCGCAGGAACGTATCGTTAACCTGCCGGGTTCAGAAATCACCCAGCAGCGCGGTGGGATCCACAACTCGGTGACCCGTATTACACCGAAACCGACCCATATGATCGGCGGCTATGCGCAGCTGGCCTACGGCTTTAACTACTACGGCACCGTCGGTTCAAACCGTGATGAGTTCGTAGTTGTACGTAAGATGAAGAACATTAACTGGTTGGATGGCGAAGGCAATGACCAGGTACAGGAGAGCGTAAAATGAAAATTCGTTCACAAGTCGGCATGGTGCTGAATCTCGATAAGTGCATCGGCTGCCACACCTGTTCAGTGACCTGTAAAAACGTCTGGACCAGCCGTGAAGGTATGGAGTACGCCTGGTTCAACAACGTCGAAAGTAAGCCTGGCGTTGGCTTCCCGAACGACTGGGAAAACCAGGAAAAATGGAAGGGCGGTTGGATCCGTAAAATCAACGGCAAACTGCAGCCGCGCATGGGTAACAAAGCGCTGCTGTTGGGTAAAATATTTGCTAACCCGCATCTGCCGGGCATGGATGATTACTACGAGCCGTTTGATTTTGACTACCAGACGTTGCATAACGCCCCGGCAGACAGCAAAGCGCAGCCGATTGCTCGTCCACGCTCGCTGATCACCGGTCAGCGAATGGATAAAATTACCAGCGGTCCGAACTGGGAAGAAATTCTGGGCGGCGAGTTTGAAAAACGCGCCAAAGACCAGAACTTCGAAAACATGCAGAAGGCGATGTACGGTCAGTTCGAAAACACCTTCATGATGTACCTGCCGCGTCTGTGTGAGCACTGCCTTAATCCGGCGTGTGTGGCGACCTGTCCGAGCGGCGCTATCTACAAGCGTGAAGAAGATGGCATCGTGCTGATCGACCAGGACAAGTGCCGCGGCTGGCGTATGTGTATCACCGGCTGCCCGTACAAGAAGATCTACTTCAACTGGAAGAGCGGGAAATCGGAGAAGTGCATTTTCTGCTACCCGCGTATCGAAGCTGGTCAGCCGACCGTTTGCTCCGAAACCTGTGTAGGTCGTATCCGTTACCTCGGCGTACTGCTGTATGACGCAGATGCGATCGAAAGTGCAGCAAGCACCGAGCACGAGAAAGATCTGTACCAGCGTCAGCTGGACGTGTTCCTCGATCCGAACGATCCTGCTGTTATTGAACAGGCGCTGAAAGATGGTATTCCGCTGAGCGTCATTGATGCCGCACAGCAGTCTCCGGTTTACAAAATGGCGATGGACTGGAAGCTGGCGCTGCCGCTGCATCCGGAATACCGCACACTGCCGATGGTCTGGTACGTGCCGCCATTGTCACCGATTCAGTCAGTTGCTGATGCGGGCGAGCTGGGCAGCAACGGTATTCTGCCGGATGTTGACAGCCTGCGTATTCCGGTTCAGTACCTGGCGAACCTGCTGACTGCAGGTGACACCCAGCCGGTACTGTTGGCGCTGAAACGTATGCTGGCGATGCGTCACTACAAACGTGCGGAAACTGTTGACGGCAAAGTTGATACCCGTGCGCTGGAAGAGGTGGGCTTAAGCGAAGCGCAGGCACAGGAAATGTATCGTTACCTGGCGATCGCAAACTACGAAGATCGTTTCGTGGTACCGAGCAGCCATCGTGAACTGGCACGTGACGCGTTCCCGGAGAAAAGCGGTTGTGGCTTTACCTTCGGCGACGGTTGCCACGGTTCTGATACTAAATTCAATCTGTTCAACAGCCGCCGCATCGACGCTGTCGATGTGACCAGCAAAACGGAGCCGCACCAATGATTGAACTCGTCATTGTTTCGCGTCTGCTCGAGTACCCGGATGCTGCCTTGTGGCAGCATCAGCAGGAACTTTTCGATGCACTCGCGTCATCTGAGAACCTGGATAAAGAGGATGCCCAGACTCTGGGCGTTTTCCTGCGCGATCTAACCGCGCAGGACATGCTGGATGTGCAGGCCGCCTACAGCGAACTGTTTGACCGTGGCCGTGCGACATCGCTGCTGCTGTTTGAACATGTTCATGGTGAATCCCGCGATCGCGGTCAGGCTATGGTTGACCTGATGGCACAGTATGAGCAGCACGGTTTACAGCTCGACAGCCGCGAACTTCCCGATCATCTGCCGCTGTATCTGGAATACCTTGCGCAACTGCCGAAAAGCGAAGCGCTAGGTGGCTTACAGGATATTGCGCCGATTCTGGCACTGCTCAGCGCTCGTTTGCAACAGCGTGAAAGCCGTTATGCAGTGCTGTTCGATCTGCTGTTAAAACTGGCGAATACCGTTATCGACAGCGATAAAGTGGCTGAAAAAATTGCGGATGAAGCCCGTGACGATACTCCACAAGCGCTGGATGCGGTCTGGGAAGAAGAGCAGGTGAAATTCTTCGCCGATCAGGGGTGTGGCGAGTCGGAAATCTCCGCTCACCAGCGTCGTTTTGCCGGGGCCGTTGCGCCGCAGTATCTGAATATCACCACCGGAGGACAGCAATAATGCACTTCCTGAATACGTTCTTCTTTGACATCTATCCGTACATCGCGGGTTCTGTCTTTCTGATCGGCAGCTGGCTGCGTTATGACTATGGGCAATATACATGGCGTGCAGCTTCCAGTCAGATGCTGGATCGCAAAGGGATGAACCTGGCGTCAAACCTGTTTCACATCGGGATCCTAGGTATCTTTGCTGGGCACTTCCTTGGCATGTTGACGCCGCACTGGATGTATGAAGCCTGGCTACCGCTTGAAGTGAAACAAAAGATGGCAATGTTTGCGGGCGGTGCCAGTGGCCTGATGTGTCTGATTGGTAGTGTACTGCTGCTGAAACGTCGTCTGTTCAGCCCGCGCGTGCGGGCCACCACCACCGGGGCGGATATTCTGATCCTCTCACTGCTGGTGATCCAGTGTGCGCTGGGCCTGCTGACCATTCCGTTTTCCGCCCAGCATATGGACGGTAGCGAGATGATGAAGCTGGTGAACTGGGCGCAGACAGTGGTGACCTTCCAGGGCGGAGCGTCTCAATATCTCGATGGTGTTGCGTTCATTTTCCGTATGCACCTGGTGCTGGGTATGACGCTATTCCTGTTGTTCCCATTCTCTCGTCTGGTACACATCTGGAGCGTCCCGGTCGAATATCTGACACGCAAATACCAGATTGTTCGCGCGCGTCACTAATCGTATATTTGAGAATGACAAAACCCTGCTTCGGCGGGGTTTTTTTATGCCTGTTTGCCGGATGGCGGCGCAAGCGCCTTATCCGGCCTACGAAGGTATAAGCGAGCGCTGTAGGCCTGATAAGTGCAGTGCAGCGCAGCAGACAAATTACGGGCACATGTCGAGTTAGTAGGCCTGATCAGCATAGCGCATCAGGCAAATAAAAGGCATTGCTGAGGTATTGAGTGTGTTGCTTTATGAAGTGATGGTGGTGGGGGAAGGATTACTCAGCGCTACGCGCTTCGCCCTTCGGGTCGTTGCCTGCGGCAACGCTTTCTCGCTACGCTCGAATCGAACCTTAGTCGAAGCTTCTCATCCTTCCCACATGGGCAGAATATGGGGCATTAGAGATTGATTTGCTGTTGGTGCTTTATGAAGTGATGGTGGTGGGGGAAGGATTCGAACCTTCGAAGTCGATGACGGCAGATTTACAGTCTGCTCCCTTTGGCCGCTCGGGAACCCCACCAGGGGTAATTCAAATTGTAGGCAGTGCTAGAAGATGGTGGTGGGGGAAGGATTCGAACCTTCGAAGTCGATGACGGCAGATTTACAGTCTGCTCCCTTTGGCCGCTCGGGAACCCCACCACAGGGTAAATTCATTATGCTGCTTGCATTCTATAGCGGGAAGGATTATTCGGAGCTAAAGCTCCTCACCCTTCGGGTCGTTGCCTGCGGCAACGTTCTCTCACTATCGCTCGAGTCGAACCTTGAAGTCGATGACGGCAGATTTGCAGTCAGCTCCCTTATGATCGCTCGGGAACCCCACCACGGGGTAATGCTAATTACTGGCCTGCTTCCGTTGGAAGCGGGGCGCATCATATCAAATGATGCGCCCCTGTAAAGCATTCCGTTGATAAAAAAGAACTGGTTGCCTGATTTTTACACGTAAAGATGTAAAGGTAACCAATTAACTTATCAATCGATTACAGAATAATCGTTCGGTTACCGTAAACAAAGACGCGTTGAGCCAGAACCTGATACAGCGCACGGCTTAATACATTTTTTTCAACGTCGCGACCCGCGCGCATCATATCTTCGGCAGTGTAGGTGTGATCAACATGGATCACGTCCTGCATAATGATTGGGCCTTCATCGAGGTTATCATTCACGTAGTGGGCCGTCGCGCCGATGATCTTCACGCCGCGCTCATAAGCTTGATGGTACGGACGAGCACCAATGAATGCTGGCAGGAATGAATGGTGAATATTGATAATCTTATTCGGGAAGCGTGAAACAAATGTCGGGGTCAGAACGCGCATGTATTTAGCCAGCACGACATAATCCGGCTGGTGGGCGTCGATAGCATCAGCCATTTTCTGATCATGTTCTTCACGTGTTAAACCTTCATGGCTCACCAGCTCAAACGGAATATCAAACCGTTCAACCAGAGGACGCAAGGTCTCGTGATTGCCGATCACCGCGGCGATTTCAACATCCAGCCCGCCGTAATTGGCCTTCATTAATAAATCGCCCAGGCAATGCGCTTCCTTGGTGACCAAAATGACGATGCGGCGGCGGCCTGCTGGGGTTAATTCACGAATCGAGCCTTCAGATAAGGCGCTGTCCAGATCGGCAAGCAGCGTGACGTCGTTAAAAATGCCCTCCAGTTCGGTGCGCATAAAAAAGCGTCCGGTACGGTGGTCCACAAACTCATTGTTCTGCACGATGTTCAGTTCATGCTTGTAACAGATATTCGTAATGCGCGCGATCAGACCTTTTTGGTCCGGGCAAATAGTACGCAGCACTTTTCGTTGTAATGAATGCATTTGCAGCGGTGATCCTGTTGAGAATGTTTGCAAAATTGATACTGTCGGGCGTTGATTAGCCGCAGCACTTTTTAAATTTTTTACCTGAGCCACAAGGGCAGGTATCGTTTCGTCCAATTTGAGGGCGTGTACCGTCTATATAGTACCACTGACCGTTTTCTTTTAAAAAACGAGAGCGCTCGATAATTGCACCTGTTTTACCTTGTTCAGAAAACCGTGCGACAAAACTGACGTAGCCGATATTTTCTGTGTCTGCCGTTTCTTGTTCAAAAACGGTGAGTCCAAGCCATTCGGTATGAGTAAATCCTGCGATAATGTCGTCGCGAAACTCGGCCGCATGACAATCCGGATGCCAGGTCCTGATAAGGTAATCTGCGTCTTTCATCACAAAAGCACAGTAACGAGAACGCATGAGGTGTGACGGCGTAGGTGCTACTTGCGCGCCGGACACATAACGGTAGCAACATAGGCTATACTCGACAGCGCTACCACAGGGACAAAGCTGAGACACAAAGTACTCCCTGGAATATAAAAACGGCGTAAAAACGCCAGAGTGGCACTATGTTAACTGAGCGGTAGCGATGTTGCTACGTCTGCAAGCCAGGGGAAGTTTGTACGTATAATGAGAAAAATAAAAATTGGGCTGGCGCTAGGTTCCGGCGCAGCGCGAGGTTGGTCGCATATTGGCGTTATTAAAGCCCTTAAGCATATGGGTATTGATGTTGATATCGTGGCAGGGTGCTCCATCGGTTCGTTGGTTGGCGCTGCCTACGCCTGCAATAAGCTGCCTGCTCTCGAAAAGTGGGTCTGTTCTTTCAGCTATTGGGATGTTTTACGGCTGATGGATCTCTCGTGGCGCAGGGGAGGTTTACTGCGCGGTGAACGGGTATTCAATCAGTACCGTAATGTGATGCCGGTAGAAGCAATTGAGCAATGTACTCGCCGTTTCGCAACAGTGGCCACCAATCTGAGTACGGGTCGGGAACTTTGGTTCACCGAAGGTGATTTACATCTGGCTGTCCGGGCCTCCTGCAGTATTCCTGGTCTGATGTCACCTGTGGCGCACAATGGTTACTGGCTGGTCGATGGTGCGGTGGTGAATCCTGTCCCTGTCTCCCTGACTCGCGCGTTGGGGGCCGATATTGTTATTGCGGTCGACCTGCAACACGATGCGCATCTCATGCAACAAGATTTACTCTCCTTCAACGTCAATAGCGATGCCGAATCGGGTGATGATGCTGACGAACTCTCATGGCATGCCCGTCTGAAAGAACGCTTGAGCAACATTACTGCCAGGCGTGCAGTAACTGCGCCCACGGCGATGGAGATTATGACGACGTCTATTCAGGTTCTGGAAAACCGACTGAAACGTAACCGCATGGCCGGTGACCCTCCAGACATTCTGATTCAGCCGTTTTGTCCACAAATATCCACTCTGGATTTTCACCGCGCCAGTGCGGCAATTGCTGCCGGGCAGTTAGCGGTCGAGAAGAAAATGGATGAGCTTCTACCCCTGGTGAAAACCAACGTCTAACGCATTTTTTATCAACACTTAAGCTAATTCTGACAGGCGTGAGTGGCAATAGCATGCCACTATTTATTAAAGCCAGTCAGGGGGGAGAATATGACGCAGCCATTGGTCGGAAAACAGATTCTTATCGTTGAGGATGAGCCGGTATTTCGCTCACTCATGGACTCATGGTTTTCCTCTTTGGGAGCGACAACGGCGGTAGCTGGTGACGGACTTGAAGCACTGGACTTGCTTGGGCATTTTAAACCCGACCTGATGATCTGCGACCTGGCTATGCCAAGAATGAACGGTCTCAAACTGGTTGAGTATTTACGCAATCGTGGCGATCAGACCCCAATACTGGTGATTTCTGCGACGGAAAACATGTCCGACATAGCCAAAGCGCTACGACTCGGTGTGGATGACGTCCTGTTGAAGCCGGTGAAAGATCTTAATCGCTTGCGAGAAACCGTCTTTGCATGTCTTTATCCCAACATGTTTAATTCACGCGTGGAAGAAGAAGAGCGGCTATTTCGCGACTGGGATGCGATGGTGGACGATCCTGCTGCAGCTGCGAAGCTGCTAAAAGAATTACAGCCTCCAGTGTCGCAAGTGATCTCGCATTGTCGCATTAACTATCGACAATTGGTGGCAGCCGACCAACCGGGGCTGGTGTTGGATATTGCTCCGCTGTCTGATCATGACCTTGCATTCTATTGCCTTGATGTGACGCGGGCAGGGGATAATGGCGTCCTGGCTGCATTATTACTGAGGGCGCTATTTAATGGTTTACTGCAGGAGCAACTGACACAACAAAATCAGCGACTGCCAGAGCTAGGTACGTTATTGAAACAGGTAAATCATCTGTTGCGACAAGCCAATTTACCAGGGCAGTTTCCCTTGCTGGTGGGGTATTACCACAGCGGATTAAAAAATCTGATTCTGGTATCGGCAGGGCTGAATGCGACATTAAATACAGGTTCCCACCAAGTGCAAATCAGCAATGGCGTTCCGCTGGGTACCTTAGGTAATACGTATCTTAATCAGCTGAGCCAACATTGTGAGTCATGGCAATGCCAAATTTGGGGGGCGGGAGGTCGCCTGCGCTTGATGTTGTCTGCAGAATGAACAATTGAGAGGCGTGTAAATGAAATTGGTTCACCCTCCCCATGCTGTGAGTGCTACTATCAGCGCCAGTTTTATTCGTATTTATCTTAATTATACCGACGCGCGTCCTTTTCAGACCAGAAGCTTGTCGCTGTACTGATATACTCGGATGCGATACAGAATGATGAACACGTTCAATACATGAACAGTCCAGGAGAGTTTTAAATGGCTGCCCTTAATTCAAAAGTCAAAAAAGCCGTTATCCCGGTTGCGGGATTAGGAACCAGGATGTTACCGGCTACGAAAGCAATCCCGAAAGAGATGCTACCGTTGGTTGATAAGCCATTAATTCAGTACGTCGTAAACGAATGTATTGCTGCGGGCATCACTGAAATTGTACTAGTAACTCACTCGTCTAAAAATTCCATTGAAAACCACTTTGATACCAGCTTTGAACTTGAAGCGATGCTGGAAAAACGTGTAAAACGCCAGCTTCTGGAAGAAGTGCAATCTATTTGCCCGCCACATGTGACTATTATGCAGGTGCGTCAGGGGCTGGCTAAAGGTCTGGGCCACGCGGTATTGTGCGCGCACCCTGTAGTTGGCGATGAACCGGTAGCTGTAATCCTGCCGGACGTAATTCTTGACGAATACGAATCTGATTTATCCCGCGATAACCTTGCCGAAATGATTCATCGTTTTGATGAAACAGGTAGCAGCCAGATTATGGTTGAACCGGTAGAAGATGTTACGGCTTATGGCGTTGTTGATTGTAAAGGCGTTGAATTATCCCCGGGCGAAAGCGTTCCGATGGTTGGCGTGGTTGAAAAACCAAAAGCTGATGTTGCGCCTTCTAATCTGGCCGTTGTGGGTCGTTACGTTCTTAGTGCCGATATCTGGCCTCTGCTGGCTAAAACCCCTCCGGGAGCGGGTGATGAAATTCAGCTGACAGATGCTATCGATATGCTGATTGAAAAAGAGACGGTTGAAGCTTATCACATGAAGGGCAAAAGCCATGACTGTGGTAATAAACTGGGCTATATGCAGGCGTTCGTTGAATATGGTATTCGCCATAATACTCTCGGCGCCGAATTTAAAGCCTGGCTGGAAGACGAGATGGGTATTAAGAAGTAACCTTCTGGTATTATCTGGTCAGAACGGCGCTGTATTAACAGCGCCGTTTTTTTATACCTAATCCGGGTAGGGTTGAACGAAGTACCGGTAAAAAAAATCCCGCCAGTGGCGGGATTTTAAGCAAACTATTTCTGAATTATTCCTTGATCAGGAAATCGTCCAGTTGTTTACCTTGTTCTTCCATCGCTTTTTTGATCACTGCCGGTGTACGACCCTGGCCAGTCCAGGTTTTAGTTTCACCGTTTTCGTCAACATAGCTATATTTAGCCGGACGTGCAGCGCGTTTAGCTTTGGTGCCAGATTTAACAGCAGCCATGCTATTCAACAATTCGTTCGGATCAATGCCGTCAGCGATCAGCATTTCACGATATTGTTGCAGTTTACGAGTACGTTCTTCAACTTCAGCAGCAGCAGCGCTTTCTTCTTCGCGACGCTCGCTAACTACAACTTCTAATTTTTCCAGCATTTCTTCAAGCGTTTCCAGAGTGCATTCTCTTGCCTGCGCACGAAGAGTACGGATGTTGTTCAGAATTTTAAGTGCTTCGCTCATTGTAGTAATCTCAAACTTATATTGGGGTGGTTTGTTGAGCTAATAATAGAGCGATAAATTCAGTTGTGCAATAGCCAGGAATGTAAGGAATTCAAAATTGCGCTTTATTTAGTATCAGAATTAATTCTCCTGTCTTAAATTCCCCATGATGTTGGGCATAAAAAAGGCTTATTGGCGAGGGGGATTCTCAGCGGCTGAGAGTAAAAATTCAAGATTCAGGTCACATTTTATGGTGTACAAATAGTATCTCTTTGCAGTGATTTCAACCTTTTGTATTAGTTTTGCTTACGTGAATTCGCTAATACATGGCGACAGTGGGTAGATTCAATAACAATATGGGAAGGGTTTCTTTATTGCCGTATGATGATAAGTGACATTGATAAATTTCATGAGCACTATTTGTGAAAGAGTGTGTATATACGCGTCCGAGCTCAGGCTGTTTGGTCGATGGTTGTATGCTCTCTCACTATCCGTTACTTAAATTCAGGCGGCACTGTGCGAGCTTGCCCGCTCATTTATACGCCTTTGCGACCAACGCTACACCGACATGTTCGTGAAATATGATACAATCCAGCCCATATTTATTTCCCCGGGTGAGGGCCTTCGGTCAATGGCACAACTATATTTTTACTATTCTGCAATGAACGCAGGTAAGTCGACTGCATTGTTGCAATCTTCGTACAATTATCAGGAACGTGGGATGCGTGCCGTTGTATATACAGCGGAAATTGATGACCGTTTTGGTGCTGGAAAAGTAAGTTCACGTATAGGTCTGTCGTCACCTGCAAAATTGTTTAACCAAAATTCATCATTGTTCGAAGAGATTCGCGCTGAGAATGCGCAGCAAAGAATTCACTGTGTACTGGTCGATGAGTCTCAGTTTCTGACCCGACAACAGGTTTATGAATTATCTGAAGTTGTCGATCAACTGGATATTCCTGTTTTGTGTTACGGCTTACGCACTGATTTTCGTGGTGAGTTATTTGGTGGCAGCGAATACCTGCTTGCGTGGTCAGATAAACTGGTTGAATTAAAGACCATTTGTTTTTGTGGCCGTAAGGCCAGCATGGTATTACGCCTTGATCAGGCTGGAAGACCTTATAACGAGGGCGAGCAGGTGGTTATCGGCGGGAATGAACGCTATGTGTCGGTATGTCGTAAACACTACAAACAAGCGCAGTCTGAGGGCTCTCTGACGGCGATACAAGAACGACACAGCCACGATTAACCCTGTACGCTTCTGAGCGCTTATAAACACAGGGTAGGCCGGAACCTTCGTCAATGTTCTCTACCCTGTCAGACTCTTTTCTGACGGCTGGTCTCACATCTTCCTGAATACATCTCTTACACTGCCATTCTATTCACATGGTTAAATTGTGTATTCCCCGATTTTCATAACACAAGACGAAAAAAACGGCCCCAATTGGGACCGTTTATGATGAAGCTAAAACTTATCTGAGCAAATTAAGCGGATTTCTTCGCTTTCTTTTCTGCTTTCGGTGCAGCTACTGCTTCAGTCTTAGCGGCGGTCTGACCTTCGCTATACTCACGACCGTAGTAGGTATCCAGCAGGATCTGTTTCAGTTCAGAAATCAGCGGGTAACGTGGGTTAGCACCAGTACACTGGTCGTCAAACGCATCTTCAGACAGTTTGTCCACGTGTGCCAGGAAGTCAGCTTCCTGAACGCCAGCTTCACGGATAGACTTAGGAATACCCAGTTCAGCTTTGATTTCTTCCAACCAGCCCAGCAGTTTCTGGATTTTCGCGGCAGTACGGTCACCCGGTGCGCTCAGACCCAGATGGTCTGCGATTTCAGCGTAGCGACGGCGTGCCTGCGGACGGTCGTACTGGCTGAATGCAGTCTGTTTAGTCGGGTTGTCGTTCGCGTTATAACGAATAACGTTGCTGATCAGCAGGGCGTTCGCCAGACCGTGAGGAATGTGGAACTGAGAACCCAGTTTGTGCGCCATTGAGTGACATACACCCAGGAAGGCGTTAGCAAACGCGATACCAGCGATAGTTGCTGCACTGTGTACACGCTCACGCGCTACCGGGTTCTTAGAACCTTCATGGTAAGACGCTGGCAGGTTTTCTTTCAGCAATTTCAGCGCTTGCAGAGCCTGACCGTCAGAGAACTCAGAAGCCAGTACTGAAACGTAAGCTTCCAGAGCGTGAGTGACGGCATCCAGACCACCGAACGCACACAGTGACTTCGGCATATCCATAACCAGGTTGGCGTCAACAATCGCCATATCCGGAGTCAGCGCGTAGTCTGCCAGCGGGTATTTCTGGCCAGTTGCATCGTCGGTAACGACCGCAAACGGAGTCACTTCAGAACCGGTACCGGAAGTGGTGGTAACTGCAACCATCTTCGCTTTTACGCCCATTTTCGGGAACTTGTAGATACGTTTACGGATGTCCATAAAGCGCAGTGCCAGTTCTTCGAAGTGAGTTTCCGGGTGCTCGTACATAACCCACATGATTTTCGCGGCGTCCATCGGGGAACCACCACCCAGTGCGATGATTACGTCTGGTTTGAAGGAGTTAGCCAGCTCAGCACCTTTGCGAACAACGGTCAGAGTCGGGTCAGCTTCAACTTCAAAGAACACTTCGGTTTCAACGCCAGCAGCTTTCAGAACGGAGGTGATCTGGTCTGCATAACCGTTGTTGAACAGGAAGCGGTCGGTCACGATCAGCGCACGTTTGTGACCATCGGTAATCACTTCATCCAGTGCGATTGGCAGAGAGCCACGACGGAAGTAGATAGATTTCGGAAGTTTGTGCCACAACATGTTTTCAGCTCGCTTAGCAACGGTTTTCTTGTTGATCAGGTGCTTAGGACCAACGTTTTCAGAGATGGAGTTACCACCCCAGGAACCACAACCCAGTGTCAGGGAAGGTGCGAGTTTGAAGTTGTACAGGTCACCGATACCACCCTGAGAAGCAGGGGTGTTGATCAGGATACGTGCGGTTTTCATCATCTGACCGAAGTAAGCAACACGCTCTGGCTGGTTGTCCTGGTCAGTGTACAGGCAAGAGGTATGACCGATACCGCCCATCGCAACCAGTTTTTCAGCTTTGATGACTGCGTCTTCGAAGTCCTTCGCACGGTACATTGCCAGCGTCGGAGACAGTTTCTCGTGAGCAAACGGTTCGCTTTCGTCGACAACCTTCACTTCACCGATCAGAATCTTAGTGGTTTCTGGTACGGAGAAGCCTGCCAGTTCAGCAATCTTGTATGCCGGCTGACCAACGATAGCTGCGTTCAGCGCGCCATTTTTCAGGATAACGTCCTGAACAGCTTTCAACTCTTTACCCTGCAGCATGTAACCGCCGTGAGTTGCAAAACGCTCACGTACAGCATCATATACAGAGTCAACCACGACGACAGACTGCTCAGAAGCACAGATTACGCCGTTATCGAATGTTTTAGACATCAAAACAGATGCAACAGCACGTTTGATATCAGCGGTTTCGTCGATAACAACAGGGGTGTTACCTGCGCCTACGCCGATAGCCGGTTTACCGGAGCTGTATGCCGCTTTAACCATGCCTGGACCACCGGTCGCAAGGATCAGGTTGATGTCCGGGTGGTGCATCAACGCGTTAGACAGTTCAACGGAAGGTTGATCGATCCAGCCGATCAGATCTTTCGGTGCGCCAGCAGCGATTGCTGCTTGCAGAACGATGTCAGCTGCTTTGTTAGTTGCATCTTTTGCGCGCGGATGCGGAGAGAAGATGATGGCGTTACGGGTCTTCAGGCTGATCAGTGATTTGAAGATCGCAGTAGAGGTAGGGTTAGTGGTTGGAACGATACCGCAGATGATACCAATCGGTTCAGCAATGGTAATGGTACCAAAAGTGTCGTCTTCAGACAGCACACCACAGGTTTTTTCATCTTTGTAAGCGTTGTAAATGTATTCAGAAGCGAAGTGGTTTTTAATCACTTTATCTTCGACAATACCCATGCCGGATTCGGCAACGGCCATTTTCGCGAGAGGAATTCGAGCGTCTGCGGCAGCCAGAGCGGCGGCACGGAAGATTTTGTCAACCTGTTCTTGAGTGAAACTGGCATATTCACGCTGGGCTTTTTTTACGCGCTCTACAAGTGCGTTAAGTTCAGCGACATTAGTAACAGCCATGATGCTCTCCTGATAATGTTAAACTTTTTTAGTAAATCATCTGCTCGATACGAGAGTATAGACAGACCGACGAAAATTTGTGTAATGGTTTGAAAATCAAACGGTTAATTAACGTCCACTTTACTTTGATTTACTAAAAGAGCTTATACGCTAGCGCCTGTTAACTCTAACGCGTTACCTCCAGGTGGCGTAAGCAAGATTACTCACTTCTGAGTAGTAATTGCGTGATCTGGATCAAAAATTCGCAAAGCTGACACCTTTCAGCAGGCCCTTTTAGCGTTTCTCGTTAAGTGTTAATAAATTGGCGTAATGAATGCTAATAACATTAGCATATTTAATACATATTAATAACACTGAGTATTGGTAGCGTATTTACATTGATATACGAAGATAGAAGGTGAAGTATGCTGACAAAAGGCGTATCTTCAGCGCGGATTTTATCAATTTTATGACTCATTTTATCCGGCTAACGCTTCGGAGCTAACCGTGATCCAAACGCTATTTGATTTTCCTGTCTATTTTAAATTTTTCATTGGGTTATTTGCGTTGGTCAACCCGGTAGGGATCATCCCCGTCTTTATCAGTATGACCAGCTATCAAACTGCCGCAGCACGAAACAAAACCAACCTCACGGCAAACCTTTCGGTCGCAATCATCCTGTGGACTTCGCTGTTTCTTGGTGATGGTATTCTGCAACTCTTCGGCATCTCAATTGACTCGTTCAGGATCGCTGGCGGCATTCTGGTTGTGACTATCGCGATGTCAATGATTAGCGGAAAACTAGGGGAAGATAAACAAAACAAACAGGAAAAATCAGAAACCGCAATCCGTGAAAGTATCGGCGTTGTGCCGTTGGCATTGCCGTTGATGGCGGGGCCGGGGGCGATAAGCTCAACTATTGTTTGGGGGACGCGATATCATAGTGCGATTAACCTGTTTGGCTTTTTTGTAGCGATTGCGTTGTTTGCCCTGTGCTGCTGGGGGCTGTTCCGCATGGCACCATGGTTAGTGCGCCTGTTGGGCCAAACCGGTATCAACGTCATTACGCGTATTATGGGGCTGCTGTTAATGGCTTTGGGTATCGAATTTATCGTTACAGGCATCAAATCCATTTTCCCTGGTTTGCTGGCCTGAAACCTCTCTTCTGTGCAAACGGAGTCGTGTCCGGCTCCGTTTCCTTTCATTATCAGTAAAACTTCTCACTAAAGTTGAAAATCAGCAGAGCAATAATAAAAAATGCTGATGATTAACTCTCCTGTTAGCCATTGATTCTAAAGATATAACACGTCCCAGTACGCCCGGCGAAGACCGATACTGCTGTTATTTTATTAACATCATACTCTGGGGCTTGCTGAAGGATTATCGAAATGTTATTAGTTATTTCAGCCTTTATTTCAGATGAATGTGCTAATTAATAACCAATTGTTAAATTTATGTGCATTTTGACATAGCGTTGACTTAGGAAAGGATGGTTAACACCATGGTCGACATAATGCATTGATTTTTGTGAACTTCCCATAATAAATCTTCATTCGTAAGACTTTTTAAGTGAGATTTATTTCCAATAAAAGAGAATTGGTTAACAAATTTGTAAAATGTATTGGCGGTTAAGAAACGCATTTGATACTTTCCGGCCAAGTATTATGCAGAAGAATTCACGTTGATGAGAATCATTTGCAGTTAGTTTCTCTCAACAGGGTAATAGCGTGTTTCCGGCAGGGGAGGCACGTAGAGAATCGACGCAAGGCGATCATACGAATCGCCAGAATAAATAAAGTCGGTGATAGCAAGCAGTAAAACAATAAACCACCTGACGGCAGAAAATCTCCGGTGCCGTACAGGGATCCTAACAGGATTAACAGTCTGGTTAAAAAACCAGCCATAATAATGAGGGAGTACAACACAATGACTAACATCACTAAAAAAAGTTTAGTAGCTGCGGGGATCTTAACTGCGCTAGTCGCAGGAAATGTTGCCACGGCGGCAGTAGTGCCAGCGGGTGTGCAGCTTGCTGAAAAGCAGACTCTGGTGCGTAATAACGGTTCGGAAGTGCAATCACTCGATCCCCATAAAATCGAAGGTGTACCTGAATCCAACATTAACCGTGACCTGTTTGAAGGTTTATTAATCAGTGATGTCGATGGCAAACCATCGCCTGGCGTGGCTGAAAAATGGGAAAATAAAGATTTTAAAGTCTGGACATTCCATCTGCGTAAAGATGCTAAGTGGTCTGACGGCACGCCTGTTACTGCGCAAGATTTCGTGTATAGCTGGCAACGTTTGGCTAATCCAAATACTGCATCACCGTATGCCAGTTATTTGCAGTACGGTCATATTGTCAACATTGATGA
This sequence comes from Citrobacter sp. Cpo100, assembly GCF_030332595.1. Classification (NCBI taxonomy): domain Bacteria; kingdom Pseudomonadati; phylum Pseudomonadota; class Gammaproteobacteria; order Enterobacterales; family Enterobacteriaceae; genus Citrobacter; species Citrobacter sp. Cpo100. The sequence goes on from NZ_JAOWHM010000037.1 coordinate 247,516, forward strand.
TATTATCGCCGGTAAAAAACCGGTCACCGATCTGGGCGTAAAAGCTCTCGACGATCATACTTTTGAAGTTACCCTCAGCGAACCAGTTCCTTATTTCTACAAACTGCTTGTGCACTCTTCCGTTTCACCGGTTCCCAGAGCGGCTGTTGAAAAATTTGGCGAGAAGTGGACCCAGCCCGCTAACATCGTTACTAACGGTGCGTATAAACTGAAAGACTGGGTTGTGAACGAGCGCATTGTGCTTGAGCGTAATACCAACTATTGGGACAACGCCAAAACGGTTATTAACCAGGTAACCTACCTGCCTATTTCTTCTGAAGTGACTGACGTAAACCGCTATCGCAGCGGTGAAATCGACATGACCTATAACAACATGCCGATTGAGTTATTCCAGAAACTGAAAAAAGAGATCCCGAACGAAGTCCACGTTGACCCGTATCTGTGCACCTATTATTACGAAATCAACAACCAGAAAGCACCGTTCAACGATGTTCGTGTTCGTACCGCCCTGAAGCTGGCGTTGGATCGTGACATTATCGTCAATAAAGTGAAAAACCAGGGTGACCTGCCAGCATATAGCTTTACTCCTCCATACACCGATGGTGCGAAACTGGTTGAGCCAGAGTGGTTCAAGTGGTCTCAGGAAAAACGTAATGAAGAAGCGAAGAAACTGCTGGCTGAGGCCGGATATACCGCTGAGAAACCGCTGACCTTTGATCTGCTGTATAACACCTCAGACCTGCATAAGAAGCTGGCTATTGCCGCGGCATCTATCTGGAAGAAAAATCTGGGTGCTAATGTGAAGCTGGAAAACCAGGAATGGAAAACGTTCCTCGATACGCGCCATCAGGGCAACTATGATGTTTCACGTGCGGGCTGGTGTGCGGACTATAACGAACCGACGTCCTTCCTGAATATGGTGCTGTCCGACAGCTCCAATAATACCGTCCACTATAAGAGCCCGGCATTTGATAAGCTGATTGCGGATACGCTGAAAGTGACGGATGAAGCGCAACGCAGCGAACTGTATTCGAAAGCGGAACAGCAGCTGGATAAAGATTCTGCGATTGTACCGGTTTATTACTATGTTAACGCCCGCCTGGTGAAACCATGGGTTGGCGGATACTCCGGTAAAGACCCGATGGATAATATCCACGTTAAAGACTTGTATATTATCAAGCATTAATGGCAAGACGTGGGGCAATCATGTTGCCCCACAGTGTCTTTTTCTTCGAACTAAAAATACCTCTTTAGACAAAGAGAGGTATACCCTAAATAATTCACGTTGCAGGAAGGCGGCAACGCAGCGAATCACCAGGAGCTTACTTAAGTAAGTGACTGGCGTGAGCGAGTAAAGCTAACGCACTTGCAGCTTGAAGTATGACGGGTATAAAGGCACACGCCAGAAGGTACGGGCAATGTTAAAATTTATATTACGTCGCTGTCTGGAAGCGATTCCAACGCTGTTTATTCTTATTACGATTTCATTCTTTATGATGCGCCTTGCGCCCGGAAGCCCATTCACCGGGGAACGCGCGTTACCGCCAGAGGTGCTGGCGAATATTGAAGCGAAATATCATCTTAACGATCCCATCTCGACACAGTACTTCAGCTATCTGAAACAGCTGGCGCACGGCGATTTTGGACCATCCTTTAAATATAAAGACTACACGGTTAACGACCTCGTTGCCTCGAGCTTCCCGGTTTCTGCGAAGCTGGGTGCGGCAGCCTTTATTCTGGCGGTACTCGTCGGTGTTAGCGCCGGAGTGATAGCCGCGCTGAAGCAAAATACACGTTGGGACTATACGGTGATGGGGGTGGCAATGACCGGGGTGGTTATCCCCAGTTTCGTGGTCGCTCCCTTATTGGTCATGATATTTGCCATAACCTTGAAATGGCTACCCGGCGGGGGCTGGAACGGCGGGGCGCTGAAATTTATGATCCTGCCGATGGTGGCCTTGTCACTGGCCTACATCGCCAGTATTGCCCGTATTACTCGTGGTTCGATGATTGAAGTACTGCACTCTAACTTTATTCGTACCGCGCGCGCTAAAGGGCTGCCGATGCGGCGGATTATTTTCCGCCATGCGTTGAAACCTGCGCTGTTGCCAGTGTTGTCCTATATGGGACCGGCATTTGTCGGCATTATCACCGGTTCGATGGTTATTGAAACCATTTATGGTTTGCCGGGTATTGGCCAGTTGTTCGTCAATGGGGCGTTAAACCGCGACTATTCGCTGGTTCTTAGTTTGACCATACTGGTGGGTACGCTGACCATCGTGTTTAACGCGATTGTCGATGTGCTGTATGCCGTTATCGACCCGAAAATTCGTTACTGATACTGGAGCTCGCTATGATGTTAAGTAAGAAAAACAGCGAGGCGCTGGAGAATTTCAGTGAAAAGCTGGAGGTCGAAGGCCGCAGCCTGTGGCAGGACGCGCGTCGACGCTTTATGCATAACCGCGCGGCGGTAGCAAGCCTGGTGGTGCTGGTAATTATTGCGCTGTTCGTGACGCTGGCACCGATGCTGTCGCAGTTTACCTACTTCGATACCGACTGGGGCATGATGTCCAGCGCGCCGGATACGGAATCAGGCCACTATTTCGGTACAGACTCTTCGGGACGAGACCTGTTGGTGCGCGTGGCAATTGGCGGGCGCATTTCGCTGATGGTCGGCATTGCGGCGGCGTTAGTCGCGGTGGTTGTTGGTACGCTGTACGGTTCTCTGTCGGGCTACCTCGGCGGAAAAATTGACTCGGTGATGATGCGTCTGCTGGAAATCCTCAACTCCTTCCCGTTCATGTTCTTCGTGATCCTGCTGGTCACCTTCTTTGGGCAAAATATCCTGCTGATTTTTGTCGCTATCGGGATGGTCTCCTGGCTGGATATGGCGCGTATCGTGCGTGGACAAACGCTGAGTCTCAAGCGCAAAGAGTTTATTGAAGCGGCGCAAGTGGGTGGGGTGTCTACCGTGCGTATCGTTATCCGCCATATTGTGCCGAACGTGCTGGGTGTGGTGGTGGTTTACGCTTCATTGCTGGTGCCGAGCATGATCCTGTTTGAATCCTTCCTGAGCTTTTTGGGACTAGGTACGCAGGAGCCGTTAAGTAGCTGGGGCGCGCTGCTCAGTGATGGTGCCAACTCTATGGAAGTCTCACCATGGCTGCTGCTGTTCCCGGCTGGTTTCCTGGTGGTCACTTTGTTCTGTTTTAACTTTATTGGCGATGGCCTGCGTGATGCCCTCGACCCGAAAGACCGTTAAGGAGTGCAGCCATGAGCGTAATTGAAACCTCAACCGCGCCGCTCGCGCAACAACAGGCTAACGCACTGCTAAACGTAAAAGATTTGCGTGTGACGTTTGCGACCCCCGACGGCGATGTAACTGCGGTCAACGATTTAAACTTTTCTCTGCGAGCCGGAGAAACGTTGGGTATTGTCGGTGAATCCGGTTCGGGTAAATCGCAGACGGCCTTTGCCCTGATGGGGCTGCTGGCGGCGAATGGTCGTATCGGGGGCTCCGCAACGTTCAACGGGCGTGAAATTCTGAATTTACCGGAACGTGAGCTGAACAAACTGCGCGCCGAGCAAATCTCGATGATTTTCCAGGACCCGATGACGTCTCTCAACCCGTACATGCGGGTCGGGGAGCAGTTGATGGAAGTTCTGATGCTGCATAAAGGCATGAGCAAAGCGGAAGCTTTTGAAGAGTCGGTCAGAATGCTGGATGCGGTGAAAATGCCGGAAGCGCGTAAGCGTATGAAAATGTATCCTCATGAATTCTCCGGTGGTATGCGTCAGCGCGTAATGATCGCCATGGCGCTGCTGTGCAGGCCCAAATTACTGATTGCCGATGAACCAACCACTGCGCTCGATGTGACGGTACAGGCGCAAATTATGACGCTGCTGAATGAACTGAAAAGTGAATTCAACACCGCGATTATCATGATCACCCACGATCTGGGGGTTGTTGCCGGTATTTGCGATAAAGTCCTGGTGATGTATGCCGGACGTACTATGGAATACGGCAGTGCGCGGGATGTCTTTTATAAACCCGTTCATCCGTATTCGATTGGTTTGCTAAATGCCGTACCTCGTCTGGATGCCGAAGGGGAAGAGATGCTCACTATCCCTGGCAACCCACCGAACTTACTGCGTCTACCAAAAGGTTGTCCATTCCAGCCGCGTTGCCCGCATGCGATGGAAATCTGTAGCAGTGCTCCGCCACTGGAGGAATTTAGCCCAGGCCGTCTGCGTGCCTGCTTTAAGCCGGTGGAGGAACTGGTATGAATACGGCGACCGAACAACGTAAAGTGCTCCTTGAGATTGCCGACCTTAAAGTCCATTTCGATATTAAAGATGGCAAACAGTGGTTCTGGCAACCGTCTAAAACCCTGAAGGCGGTTGATGGCGTAACCCTGCGACTGTATGAGGGCGAAACCCTGGGCGTGGTCGGTGAATCAGGCTGCGGGAAATCGACCTTTGCCCGTGCGATTATCGGCCTGGTGAAGGCCACCGATGGAAAGGTTGCCTGGCTGGGTAAAGATTTACTGGGCATGAAACCCGATGAGTGGCGGGAAGTGCGCAGCGATATCCAGATGATTTTCCAGGATCCGCTGGCATCGTTAAACCCGCGCATGACCATTGGTGAAATCATTGCCGAACCGCTGCGAACTTATCATCCGAATCTTCCTGGTCAGGAAGTCCGCGACCGTGTGAAGGCGATGATGATGAAGGTTGGATTACTGCCCAACCTGATTAACCGCTACCCACATGAGTTTTCCGGTGGCCAGTGTCAGCGTATCGGTATTGCCCGCGCGCTGATCCTTGAACCAAAGTTAATTATCTGCGATGAACCAGTTTCGGCGCTGGATGTATCAATCCAGGCCCAGGTGGTTAATCTGCTGCAACAGCTTCAGCGCGAAATGGGATTATCGTTAATCTTCATTGCTCACGACCTCGCGGTGGTTAAACACATCTCCGACCGTGTGCTGGTTATGTATCTCGGACATGCGGTGGAATTAGGGACTTATGACGAGGTGTACCATAACCCGCTGCATCCTTATACCAAAGCGCTGATGTCTGCGGTGCCGATCCCCGATCCGGATCAGGAAAGGAACAAGGTTATCCAGTTGTTGGAAGGCGAATTACCGTCCCCGATTAATCCTCCTTCCGGCTGCGTGTTCCGTACGCGCTGTCCGATTGCTGGACCGGAATGCGCAAAAACGCGCCCGGTTCTGGAAGGAAGTTTCCGACATGCAGTTTCCTGCCTGAAAGTAGACCCGCTATAATCCTGAGGGCTGACAAAGGTCAGCCCTTTTTTTGGTGAGGTATCTGTGCCAGGTTTAGTCTCTTCTGTCCGCCGTGCGCTCTATCGCAAATTATTTGATTTAAACACCCGTTCAGGGCGTCGCTTTGAAGGTATGTGTGCGCTATTTGCCTTGCTCAGCGTTATCGTTATCTTCATTGAGTCCGGAGTAGGGACGCAATACCATTTAACCTTTGAGGAATGGCGCGTTTTTGTCTGGCTGGAGATCTTTATTACTCTGGTCTTCACCCTCGAATATCTTCTGCGCTTATGTTGCTGGGCCAACCCCGCTAAATATGTGTTCAGCTTCTGGGGGATAATTGACCTTGCCACCATTCTGCCGCTGTATGTGATGTGGCTATGGCCGGAAATCAGTCTGAGCTATGTTTTCGCCTGGCGAGCGATGCGTGTCCTGCGCGTCCTGCGTATTCTCAAGCTGCTGCGCTTTATGCCTTCTCTGCGGGTGTTCTGGAATGCGTTAAAAAGCGCCCGACATCAGCTGATGCTGTTCTATTCCTTTATTGCCATCCTGATGGTGGTTTTTGGCGCGATGATGTATCTGATTGAAGGGCCAAAATATGGGTTTACTACGCTGAATGCGTCGGTGTATTGGGCGATTGTTACTGTAACCACCGTCGGCTATGGTGATATCACGCCGCACACACCGTTGGGGCGCATGGTGGCGTCTGTGCTTATCCTGATTGGTTACTCGGTGATTGCAATACCGACGGGATTGATTACCACGCACATGAGCAGTGCGTTCCAGCAGCGCGGGCACCAACGAAAATGTCCGCAGTGCCAGCAGGCGCAGCACGAACATAGTGCGCAATTTTGTAACCGCTGTGGAAGTAAACTGCCGGGTTAAAAATGAAAAAAGCTGCGAGAGCAGCTTTTTTGTTTGATTATTCGCGCCAGAGAATATGGCAGAGCTTATGATCTTTTTCGCGACATAATAAAACGCGCGCGAAAATATCGTTAATCTCGCCGTCTTCTGTATCTGCCAGACCAATCACCACCTCGGCAAAGAAGTCAGGGTTCAGGTCAAAATCAACATGCTCCTGCCAGTCTTCTGCCGGATCGAACAACTCGGCACCGCCACGCTCTTCAAACTGCAAATTGAACAGAATGATGTCGGCTGGATCCAGATTGTCCGCAGCCAGTTCGAGAAAAATGTCATAAGCCTGTTCAAGCGTTTCGTCTTCGGTCAGGCGATTGTTCAAATCCATATCCATAATGACTACCTGTTTACTGTCTGATGGGCACGTTTTACAGCAACGGACTAAAGAAGTAAAACAGTCGCTCTGCTATCCGCTGCCAGAGTGGTCGTTTTACCCACAAACGGGCATCAAGCAGGCGGGAACGCGAAATATAATCATCCTGCACTGCCGCGAGATCGCCACCGAATCCGGCATCATCAATGACCAGCGTGATTTCAAAATTGAGCCACAGACTGCGCATATCCAGGTTAACCGTACCGACCAGGCTCAGCTCGCCATCGACCAGTACGCTCTTGGTGTGCAGCAAGCCACCTTCGAACTGATAAATTTTAACGCCAGCCGCCAGCAGCTCGGTGAAAAAGGCCCGACTTGCCCAGCCAACCAGCAGGGAGTCATTTTTACGTGGAAGAATGATACTGACGTCAACCCCACGCTGCGCTGCCGTGCAGATCGCGTGCAACAGATCGTCGCTGGGGACGAAGTAGGGGGTGGTCATAATTAAATATTCACGCGCTGAATAAGCAGCGGTTAGCAGCGCCTGATGAATCAAATCTTCAGGGAAACCAGGACCCGAGGCGATAGTGTGAATGGTGTGGCCGCTGGCCTGCTCAAACGGCATGATATTGACGTCCGGTGGCGGAGGCAAAATGCGCTTTCCGGTCTCAATTTCCCAGTCGCAGGAATAGACAATGCCCATAGCAGTGGCGACAGGACCTTCCATTCTCGCCATTAAATCAACCCATTGCCCGACGCCCGCATCTTGTTTGAAGAAACGCGGGTCGACCATGTTCATGCTGCCGGTATAAGCAATGTAGTTATCGATCATGATCATTTTGCGGTGCTGACGCAGGTCCATACGGCGTAAAAATACACGCATCAGGTTCACCTTCAGCGCTTCTACAACCTCGATACCTGCGTTACGCATCATCGCGGCCCAAGGGCTGCGGAAAAACGCCACGCTGCCGGCGGAGTCCAACATCAGGCGACAGTGAATGCCACGCCTCGCGGCAGCCATTAACGACTCGGCTACCTGATCGGCCATACCGCCTGGCTGCCATATGTAGAACACCATTTCGATGTTGTGGCGCGCCAACTGAATATCACGGATCAGCGCCTGCATCACGTCATCTGAACTGGTGAGCAACTGCAGCTGGTTTCCCTTTACGCCAGCTATACCCTGACGACGCTCGCACAGTTTAAATAACGAAGAGGCGACGCTGCTGTTTTCCTGGGCAAAAATATGCTTGCAGGCCTTGAGGTCGTTCAGCCATTTGGCGGTTGAAGGCCACATCGCCCGGGCGCGTTCGGCACGTCGCTTACCCAGGTGAAGTTCACCAAAGGACAGATAAGCAATAATTCCTACCAATGGCAGAATGTAGATGATCAACAGCCAGGCCATTGCGGAGGGCACTGCGCGTCGCTTCATCAGAATGCGTAACGTTACGCCAGCAATGAGTACCCAGTAACCCAGAATGACCAGCCAACTCACCACGGTGTAGAAGGTTGTCATAAATTTAAAAATCCTTTTGAAAGCGTATTGTTAAGAGTTTACGCATCAGGATTAATCTGGCAAATAAAAACACGGGAAAACCACTGGTCTGCATTCGGTCTGGCGTTATAATGGCCGCTCAGTGACTGGAAGAGTAGTTAACATGAAGCGTAGTAGAACGGAAGTGGGACGCTGGCGGATGCTGCGTCAGGCTAGCCGCCGTAAAGCACGTTGGCTTGAAGGACAATCGCGTCGTAATATGCGTATCCATACCATCAGGAAGTGCGTTCTCAACCACCAGCGTAACTCGTTGTTGTTTGCGATCCACAGCATCTGATCCCAAAAGGGCACCGCTGGCGGTGCCCAATGTCTGCGTTTGTTTTGTTTTTTAAAATACTTTCTTGTAAGGTTTTACGGAAACCTGCGCATAAACGCCCGCCGCAACATACGGATCGGCTTCTGCCCACGCCTGTGCCGCCTCCAAAGATTCAAATTCGGCAATCACCGTCGAGCCGGTAAAACCCGCCGCACCGGGATCGTTACTGTCGACTGCTGGCATGGGGCCCGCCGTGAGCAAACGACCTTCGTCATGAAGGAGTTGCAGGCGAGCCAGATGAGCAGGGCGCACGGAAAGACGTTTTTCGAGAGAGTCTGCGATATCTTGAGCGTAAATAACATACAGCACGGGTAGAGCTCCTTGAACGGTAAAAGTCGTTAATAACGTTATTGGAAAGGCCTAACAACTGCAACGGAAAGATAACTGATATGTTAAGGCCATACTCTGAAAGTGGTTTTTATCATAAAATCGCGTTTTAAATGTCAGTTAGCCCCACGGGCTTATTGAATATGATTGCTATTTGCATTTAAAATCAGGGTCTGGTTTTTTTACTGAAACGATTATGACTTCAATGACCCTTGATTTACCTCGTCGCTTTCCCTGGCCAACGTTACTGTCTGTCGGCATTCATGGTGCCGTAGTGGCTGGTTTGCTGTATACCTCGGTACATCAGGTTATTGAACTACCTGCGCCAGCGCAGCCGATCTCTGTCACGATGGTCGCGCCTGCCGATCTCGAACCGCCTCAGGCCGTTCAGCCGCCGCCGGAACCCGTTGTCGAGCCTGAACCGGAACCTGAACCGATTCCAGAGCCACCAAAAGAGGCGCCGGTGGTGATTGAAAAACCGAAGCCCAAGCCTAAACCGAAGCCAAAACCGGTGAAAAAGGTGGAAGAGCAACCGAAACGCGATGTTAAACCAGCAGAACCGCGCCCGGCCTCCCCACTGGAAAATACGGCACCTACGCGCACAATGACCAATACCGCGCCGGCAACTAGCAGCAAACCGGTGGTTAGTGCGCCATCGGGTCCACGCGCTTTAAGCCGTAATCAGCCTCAGTATCCGGCGCGAGCTCAGGCGCTGCGCATTGAAGGCCGGGTAAAGGTCAAATTTAACGTAACGCCGGATGGCCGGGTTGAAAATGTGGAGATCCTGTCTGCACAGCCTGCCAATATGTTTGAGCGTGAAGTGAAAAATGCGATGCGTAGATGGCGTTATGAAGCAGGCAAACCCGGTTCCGGGCTTGTGGTGAATATTGTTTTCAAATTAAACGGCACAACGCAGATCGAGTAAGCATCAGGCCGTCCGGCAATGATCAAGAGTGATGATTGCCGGATAGCAGTACTGACGTGTGCTATCAGACCAACGTGGGAATTGGACGCGGTTTCCCGTCTTTATCAACGGCAACGTAGATAAACAGAGCTTCGGTGGCCTTATAGCGCTGCCCAATAGGTTCAGAAGCGACCTTCTTCACCCAAACTTCAATATTGATGCTGATCGAGGTTGTCCCGCGTTTCACACAGCGCGCATAGCAACACACCACATCACCTACGGCGACTGGGCGCAAAAAGCTCATCCCTTCCACTCGCACCGTTACCACACGACCATGTGCGATCTCTTTGGCCTGAATCGCGCCACCTATATCCATTTGTGACATCAGCCAGCCGCCAAAAATATCACCGTTCGCGTTGGTATCGGCAGGCATGGCCAGAGTACGTAAAACCAGTTCACCCTGGGGAGTGTTATTCGTTGTTGTCATTGTAGAACCGACTATAGAGAAAGATTACAGGCGCGATGCTACTAGAATTTGTGCGTTGAGAACAGAGGGGATGCGGCGTGCAGGGCAGATGTAAGTCAGGTTGTCAGCACAATGGAACGCGAGGGGATAAAAATTCGCCAGATCCGCAGATCTGGCGAGCATGAATTATGATTTATCTTCTTGCGGCAGATGACGGTAAATATAGACCCCACTCAGCAGCGTAAAGAATAAAGTCAGGGCGGTCAGGCCGAACACCTTGAAGTTGACCCAAATGTTCTGCGGTAGCCAAAATGCAATATAGATATTCGCCAGGCCACACAGGATGAAAAAGACGGCCCAGGCTAAATTAAGTTTCGACCACACTGACTGCGGTAGGGTCAGCTCTTTACCTAACATGCGTTGAATCAGCGGCTTTTTCATCACCCACTGGCTAACCAGCAGAGCACCAGCAAACAGCCCGTAAATCACCGTTACTTTCCACTTAATGAATTCATCGTTGTGGAAAAAAATAGTCAGGCCACCAAATACGGCCACCAGGACAAAGGTGATTAACGCCATCTTCTCGACCTTGCGATAGCGAACCCAGCTGTAAATCAACACTACAGCCGTCGCGACAATCAGCGCCGAGGTTGCCGCATAGATGTCGTAAAGCTTATAAAAAGCAAAAAAGACAACCAGCGGTAAAAAATCAAGAAACTGCTTCATTCTTCGATTCCGTCATCAAAAGCACCGGGAACAAGCCCGGAATGCGTTCAGGGTTTATTGGCGAATCAGCATGTACAGGCGGAACAAATAGATCAGCAACACGGCGGAGATCATATTGCTCAGCGTATTCGCCAATACCGCGCCTACATTCGGCGTAAGTACTGCAAAACTTGGCGCAAAAAGCAACAGCAGCGTTTTTGCCAGCAACCAACCGATCACTGCCGGCGCAACCAGTCGCATATTGGACCACGCCAGACGCATACTGTTGCGCATCGCGGCAAAGACACCCATTTTGTCCTGTACCAACATCACCGGTGCGAGTGCCAGCAGGATCGCCAGCAGAATACCGGGTACAACAACCAGCATAATACCGATTTGCACCAGCAGAGTAGTCAGAAAAATCAGAATAAACAGCTTCGGTAACACTGGCGCACTGGCGCCGATGGCACGTAACGCACTGACGCGATGACCTGCTGAAATCAGCTGAATCATCAGGATGACCCCCCCGGCGAGGATGGCATTACCAATCAGACCGGAAAACGTCGACGCTGCGGATGCGCGTAGCAAAATTTGCTGTTGCTCCGGGGTCATGTTTTGCACCAGATCGAACAGCCCCACGCTGCTGGTTAACTGATCGCCTTCACTGAGTTGCGCAATTTGTGCGTCAGTGGGGGAAAAGGCATGCCCTAACACCACTGTGATAAACGCGCACAACAACGATACCAGCAAGATGGTAATGAATTGATTACGGAAAAAGTTTCCCGTGTCACGGTAAACGGATTTCGCCGTGATAGACATGCACTCTCCTTGAGTTTTGCAGGTGTTCATTTGCGGGCAATTGTACCCTGGATAACTCTACAGTGGCAGCATCGCGCGATGTATGGAAAAGCATATCTTTGTAAAGCTGCAGTAATTTTTGGCTATGACTTCAGCGTCGTGCATGAACGCTGTTTGTTATCTGCGCATCACGCGCAGATATCCATCAACCATCAGCAATGATCTGGAGGTACTTGCACATTGAAAATATATCAAAATTGATCTGAATTAATTTAACCAGGATTTTGAATGCAAGTTCTAACTTAATCTGGATCAATAAATGTTAAATTATCAAAGTCAATGTGATCCATGTTAGATCACTTATTACTCCAATGTGGGTATATTCGTTCCGCTTTTATAACCATAACGATGGAGCGGACATGAAAAAATTAACAGTTGCAGCATTGGCTTTAACAACTCTTCTCTCTGGTAACGCATTTGCGCATGAAGCTGGAGAATTCTTTATTCGTGCGGGTTCTGCCACCGTCAGGCCGACGGAAGGTGCAGGTGGTACGCTGGGCAGCTTAGGTGGCTTTGATGTCAGCAATAACACGCAGTTGGGTCTGACATTTACCTACATGGCAACCGACAATATCGGTGTTGAATTACTGGCAGCTACGCCGTTTCGCCATAAAATCGGCACTGCTGCAACGGGTGATATTGCCACCGTACATCATTTACCGCCGACGTTAATGGCGCAGTGGTACTTCGGTGACTCCAGCAGTAAACTGCGTCCGTACGTAGGTGTTGGGGTGAACTACACGACCTTCTTCGATGAAGGCTTTAACGATAACGGTAAAAAAACGGGGTTATCGGACCTGAGCCTGAAAGATTCCTGGGGTGCAGCAGGGCAAGTCGGTATGGACTATCTGATTAACCGCGACTGGCTGATTAACATGTCGGTCTGGTACATGGATATCGATACCACCGCAAGCTATAAAATGGGTGGCGTCCAGCAGCGAGACAGTGTACGCCTCGATCCGTGGGTGTTTATGTTCTCTGCGGGTTATCGTTTCTGATATTTACTGTAAAACACTTCTGCAAAACTGGTCGTCAAATGGCCAGTTTTTTTCCATTCTTTTCCTCGCGTATCGTTGTCTTGATCGGCCATTATTTTGCTCATCTGGCCTGACAAAATTTGTGTGTCGATACCTCGCTATAAGCAGTGCAGCAGCAACTTTAATAGTAGAAGTGTTTGTCTGGAATATTACTTTTGTTTCTCTTTTCTTATGCATTATTGCTGCGGACCATTTATTAAGAACAAAAAAGAACCAGAGGATAATTTATCAATAATGTTAACTATTGATAAATTTAAAGTAACATATCGTAAAATTCGAATATTTTTATTTTTAATAGACGAGGATTTATACGTCATGATATAATGTAATGCTAGGTTATTTACCTGTCGGCTATGTAAATGAATTTTTGAGGAGATCATTCCAGTGGGACGTAAGTGGGCAAATATTGTTGCTAAAAAAACAGCTAAAGACGGTGCAACGTCTAATGTATATGCAAAATTCGGTGTCGAAATTTATGCTGCTGCTAAACAAGGCGAACCAGACCCAGAATTAAATACATCTTTAAAATTCGTTATTGAACGTGCTAAACAAGCGCAGGTTCCAAAACACGTTATTGATAAAGCCATTGATAAAGCCAAAGGCGGCAGTGATGAAACGTTCGTGCAAGGGCGTTATGAAGGCTTTGGTCCCAGTGGCTCACTGATTATCGCTGAAACATTGACTTCAAATGTTAACCGTACGATTGCTAATGTCCGCTCAATTTTTAATAAAAAAGGCGGGAATATCGGAGCGGCTGGTTCTGTCAGCTATATGTTTGATAATACCGGAGTGATTGTATTTGAAGGGACAGACCCTGACCACATTTTTGAAATTTTGCTTAATGCTGAAGTAGATGTTCGTGATGTAACCGAAGAAGAAGGAAACATCGTTATTTATACAGAATCTACAGATCTTCACAAAGGCATTGCAGCTTTAAAAGCCGCAGGGATTACTGAATTCTCTACCACAGAATTAGAGATGATTGCTCAATCAGAAATTGAACTTTCACCAGAAGATTTAGAAGTCTTCGCAGGGCTTGTTGATGCCCTTGAAGATGACGATGATGTTCAAAAAGTATATCATAACGTTGCAAATCTCTAATGATAGATTAAAAGAATCTGTCAATATGGCAGATTTTTTTAACTCATAAAGTTGTTATGGATAAGAATGTCTGGCCAGGTATGGCAATTCTAAAAAACAGATAAAAACCACTATCTTAAAAATGTAATAATTAAAACCTCTGGTCTTAACTTCTTAGGTACGCGATAAACGTTATACGTCCAATATGCCCCGCGATATCCTGCATCCACTCAGCGCCGCTATGAACAATTGAGATGTTAACTCCATCATTCCAGATAATCCTGGTGTAAGCACAACGTGAGTTTCTCACTCATCACTGTCCCGACATTATCAGTGAAGCTTTACATCAGAAATTATGGTCCGCTTCACGCTCAGAGTAGTCTAACGATTGACAGTCTCAGACAGTATGGAAACAATGAGTGCACTATTATTACAAACTCGGATATTCTCCATCGTCATCAACTAAAAATATCTGATCTTCGCCAGAGATTCGCACGGAGCTGTCTGTTACCGTTTTCAGACAATATCCTTACTTAGACCCATCGTTTAAACAATCCCATCCTACCTTTCTCCCCTTTGATGTAGTGCTACTCTTTAAGCAAAACAATTTTGAGGATATTGCTGATGATGTTGACCCGCCATCTGCTACAGCAAAAAATCGCACTTCTGGAACCGTTCTCCGAAGATCAAACGGCAGCGTTTGCCGTAAGTGCTGCACGTGAGTTATTGCTTTACATGGATAAAATTGAGGCGCTGGAGAAACTTATTGCGACTCCAGTTACACTACCTTATTGCAGCGCCAGTCCGGTTTGTGAGATTGAGGCGGGCTATGCCGCAGGCGTAAACGACTGCCGCGAGGCCATTCGACGGGCAGGGTATCCTATTGAAGGTGATGATTAGTTTGCGTTTATGTTAACAATTATGTGCTTTTATTGTATAAAACTGTAACCTAAGCGCGCGGCTGCGGGTTACATCAACTTACCTGCATCGGGGTGGCGAACATTCTCTATCAACGTACAACGCTGTTATGCAACAACATAAACGGGTAACCGATTTGGCAATACTGTTAACTATCAGGGTGGACTCGTGAAGATTGTGCAGGATAAGCTCAGAAACAGGCAGGCACTGCTGGTATCAGGGCTCATTACGTTGATATTTACGTCGTTGTTTCTGTTTATTATTTATGAACAGCGAATGGCCGCTGCCAGCGAAGGTGTTAACCGCCTGCAAGCGCGCATGATGGACATTTTTAACGACAACGAGCTGATCGCCGATGCGATTGGCGAGCGCTACCACCATATCAAAACGGGTGATCAATGCGGTGATATTTCACAATTCGCCCCCCGGGATGAGAATGAATGGGGAATTAACGCCGACCCAAAGCGGCTGCATTCGGCAACGGGGACAATGGTTGCTCAGCAAACCAGCCACAACGCGCTGTGTATGTATACGGCGGCGGAGTTTATTCGCGGTATGGTCAATGAGCTAAACCCGGGCAGTTTTGATGCACATCGTTATATTATCGCCAAAAACTCAGATTATTTTTACTGGTTTATGGCTTCCGATTCGCGCAATTTCAGTTTCTCTAATTCTGAAATGGCGCGGGATATCACGCAATTTTTCTATCCCCCCGTCGATTTCTATACCCGACTGCTGCAGAAAAACGTCAAAAATAAAGCCCTCAGCTCAACGAATTTCTATACCGATAAAATTACCGGTGAAAAAGCTTACAGCGTGGTGAGTTATATCTACGATCTGTCTGGCAAAGAGATATCAGACCAAATCGTGGCTTATCTGGTCTATGACCATTCAAAGTCCGAATTGCAGGAAGCGTTAGCCCAGGCATTTGACTACCAAATTCCACCAGAATTGAACGTAGAATTGGTGAATTTGACCAACAATGAGAGTCTCTGTTTATCCGGTAAATGTACCGGTCAATCCCGCTTTATGGTGCGCAATTTTTCAGAGAAATATGCGCTGCACTATTCGCTTTCATTAGGCCGTTTTATGGCGCGCGACGCACATGCCGGGATTGTTATCCTGCTGGCGCCGTTCTTTTTCATCATCATTAGCTTCTCGTTAAAGTCATGGCTAAACGAAAGCGACCTAAAAGTTTATATCGATACTCTGACCGGCTGTTTTAACCGCCGAATTCTCGACATCATCAAGCGTCGGGATTTATCACACTGCTCGGTGGTGCTACTTGACTGTAATAAGTTCAAGGCCGTCAATGACACCTGGGGCCACGCGGCAGGCGATCGTGCGCTGCAAATTATCGCCAACAGGATGCTGTCAAACACCCGCACCAGTCACGATATTGTGATTCGTACCGGCGGGGATGAATTTATGATCCTGCTGTTTCGATCGCAGGCAACTGACGCTATAGCAATCGCGCAACGTATTAGTGGGCAGGTGACCAGCCATGTGTTTGTGGTGGATGGCCATACCGTGCCATTGTCAGTATCGTGGGGGATTGCAGAGGTGAATGGTGAACTTGATGTGGCCATTCAGAATGCGGATAGCGCTATGTATAGAATGAAGCACACGAAAGAAGGATAAAACCGCCAGAAATTTCTGGCGGTTGATTTAGCTTATTGGTGGGTGGCGGCTTTCATCGTGCTGACAAACGCTTTCAGCTCAGCCAGCATCTGTTCCGGTGCCGCAACATTTTTCTCAATGATTTTCACAATTGCCGAGCCGGAAATTGCACCGGCAGCACCGGCTTCAATAGCACCAGCGACCTGTTCAGGCGCAGAAATACCAAAGCCCTGTAAAGAAGGTGGCGCACCATATTCTTTCAGCTTTTCAACCAGATGATGCAGCGGTAATGCTGCACGATTTTCGGCACCGGTTACACCTGCACGTGAAAGCAGATAAGT
The DNA here is from genome assembly GCF_030332595.1 of Citrobacter sp. Cpo100. Lineage (NCBI taxonomy): Bacteria > Pseudomonadati > Pseudomonadota > Gammaproteobacteria > Enterobacterales > Enterobacteriaceae > Citrobacter > Citrobacter sp. Cpo100. Next base: position 264,159 of record NZ_JAOWHM010000037.1, read on the forward strand.
GTAGCCACGACCATAAGAGGCAATCTGGCGTAGCAGTTCTTCATCAGCGTTCGGCGGGCAGATGAAAATCGGCGCGATGTTGTGGCGCAGCGCTGCAGTTCTGAATGGTGCAGACTCTTCAACGGGAACATCGGCCACTAATACAGAATCCACACCCACTTTTTCGCACTGGGCGTAAAACTCGTCAATGCCCTTGCTGAAGACCAGGTTGGCATACATCAGCAACCCAATGGGAATCGTCGGATGCTTCTGGCGAATCAGCGCCAGCATTTCAAAGCATTGCGACGGTGTAACGCCGGCGGCAAACGCACGCAGGGTGGCTTCCTGAATAGTTGGGCCATCTGCCAGCGGATCGGAGAACGGAATGCCGAGCTCAAGCGCGTCGGCACCGGCTTCAATCAGCGTATCAATGATTTTCAGTGACTGCTCAACAGACGGATCGCCCAGGGTTACGAAGGGGACAAAAGCGCCTTCTTTGCGGTCCTTCAGCTGTGCAAACAGGTTTTTGTAACGTTCCATCAGATTTCCCCTCGCGCTTTCAGAATATCGTGTACGGTGAAAATATCTTTGTCGCCGCGACCGGAGAGATTAACCACCAGTAACTGCTCTTTTTCCGGATTTTCACGCATCATTTTCAACGCGTGTGCCAGGGCATGGGAGGACTCCAGTGCCGGAATAATTCCCTCGTGCAGACACAGCGTTTTGAAGGCTTCCAGTGCTTCATCATCGGTGATTGAAACATAATCGGCGCGACCAATGCTGTTCAGGTACGCATGCTGTGGCCCAACTGACGGGAAGTCCAGCCCTGCAGAAATAGAGTAAGACTCTTCAATCTGTCCTTCTTCAGTCTGCATCATTGGGGACTTCATGCCGAAGTATATCCCGACACGACCATGCTTCAACGGCGCGCCGTGTTCTCCAGACTCAATCCCGTGACCGCCTGGCTCTACGCCAATCAGACCGACGCTGGTTTCATTAATAAAATCGGCGAACATCCCGATGGCGTTAGAACCGCCGCCCACGCAGGCGATAACGGCGTCCGGCAGACGGCCTTCTTTTTCCAGAATCTGCGCCTTGGTTTCTTCACCGATCATGCGCTGGAACTCACGCACAATGGTCGGGAAGGGGTGAGGACCAGCCGCCGTACCGAGCATGTAGTGCGCGGTATCGTAGCTGCCAGACCAGTCGCGAAGCGCTTCGTTACAGGCATCTTTCAGCGTCGCGGAACCGCTGTGAACGGGGATAACTTCAGCGCCCATCAAACGCATACGGAAAACGTTAGGCGACTGACGTTCAACATCTTTCGCGCCCATATAAATACGGCATTTCAACCCCAGCAGTGCGCTGGCGAGAGCAGATGCAACACCGTGCTGACCCGCACCTGTTTCGGCGATGATTTCCGTTTTACCCATGCGCTTCGCCAGCAACGCCTGACCCAGCACCTGGTTGGTTTTGTGCGCGCCGCCGTGCAGTAAATCTTCACGCTTGAGATACAGCGTCGTATTGGTGCCTTGAGTAATGTTCTGGCACTTGGTCAGTGCGGTTGGGCGACCCGCATAGTTTTTCAGCAGATCTGTAAACTGCGCCTGAAATTCAGGATCCTTTTGCGCGCTGACAAAAGCTTCTTCCAGCTGGCGCAGGGCAGGCATCAGAATCTGTGGCACATACATACCGCCAAATTCACCAAAGTACGGATTGAGTAATGTTGTCATGTCCTTTTCCTTAATATGCGCGCAGCGTCTGAAAGACCGAAGCCAGAAGACGTGCATCTTTGATGCCCGGCTGTGACTCTACGCCAGAATTGAAATCGAGACCGGCACAGCCGGTTTTTGCCGCGTCAACGCAGTTATCTGCGCCGAGTCCGCCAGCCAGTAAAACGTTATCCAGCGATTGTCCGCCTAAAAGTGACCAGTCGAAGCGTTGACCGCTGCCGCCCTGGCCGTTGTCGAAGACGTATTTATCGACATGCTGATAATCACGGGCTGGCAACGTCTCGCTGACGCTGAGTGCCTTCCAGATTTGCACCTGTGCGGGCAGTAAGTCGCGCAGGGCGTCAACATAGGACTGGTCTTCGTTACCGTGCAGTTGCACGGCAGTTAGTCCCAGCTCCGCCGCTGTTGCGCTCACGTCGGTAATATCTGAGTTGCGAAACACCCCGACGTATTGCAGCGGCGCGCCGGTCATGACCTCTCGCGCCTGTGCTACGTTGACCGCGCGCGGTGATGTGGGGACAAAAATCAAGCCGCCGTAAATGGCGCCCGCTTCGTATGCCGCATTTGCATCCTGAGCCCGGGTTAAACCGCAAACTTTATTCTCACCGAGCAGTACGCGACGCACGGCGGTGTGCAGATCATCATGCGACATCAGCGCAGAGCCAATCAGAAAACCGTTGGCGAAGTGGCTGAGCTCGCGCACCTGACCGTAAGTATTGATGCCGGACTCGCTGATGACGGTCACACCGTGACCCAGTCGCGGTGCCAGTTGACGAGTGCGATTCAGATCAATCGACAGGTCGCGTAAATCACGGTTGTTGATACCAACGACTTTGGCGCCCAGTGCGATAGCACGCTCCAGCTCTTCTTCGTTACTGACTTCGGTCAGTACGCCCATTTTCAGGCTGTGGGCGACGGCGGCGAGTTGACGATATTGCTCATCATCGAGCACCGACAGCATCAGCAAACAGGCGTCCGCCTGGTAGAAACGCGCCAGGTAAATCTGGTAAGGATCGATAATAAAGTCCTTGCACAGAATCGGCTGCGGTGCGATGCGGCTGACGATAGGCAGGAAATCAAAGCTCCCCTGGAAATACTTCTCATCGGTCAGTACGGAGATCGCGGAAGCATAATGTTTATAGATGCTCGCAATCTGTGCCGGATCGAAGTCATCACGGATCACACCTTTTGATGGAGATGCTTTTTTGCATTCCAGAATAAAGGCGGTGCGTGCACCTTGCAGCGCATCGTAGAAATCACGTGAGCCAGGCTGAACATCATTTTGAAAGCTGGCCAACGGTTGTTGCTGTTTGCGGGCTTCTACCCAAATCGCCTTGTCTGCGACAATTTTCGCTAAAACGGTTTGCATCATTTACCCTCTTGCTGCCAGTGCAGTGACGCGGTCATAGGCCGCACCGCTACGCAGTACATTAATCACGGTTTGCGCATTAGCTTTTAAATCTTCTTCACCGTGCAGGCGCATTAACATGGCGACATTCGCGGCAACAGCAGCTTCATGAGCGGCTTCACCTTTACCTTGTAACAAGCGACTAAGAATGTCACGGTTTTCTTCCGGCGTGCCGCCAGCCAGCTGTTCCTGGTGATAAGGCGTCAGACCAAAGTCTTCTGCCGTCAGTTGATAACTCTTGATTTCCCCATCGTGCAGCTCTGCCACAATGGTCGGCGCATGCAGCGAAACTTCGTCCATGCCACCACTGTGCACCACGGCTGCTCGTTGATATCCCAGCACGCGCAGCGTTTCAGCAATCGGTAGCACCAGTTCCGGGCTGTAAACGCCGATCAGCGCCAGCGGCGGATGCGCCGGGTTAATCAACGGGCCGAGCACGTTAAACAGCGTGCGGGTTTTCAGCTGCTGGCGTACCGGCATGGCATGGCGAAAACCGGTGTGATATTTCGGCGCAAACAGGAAGCACACCCCGAGGTCGTCTAGAGCCTGACGGGATTTATCAGCGTTCATATCCAGATTGATGCCAAATGCCGCTAACAGATCCGAAGAGCCAGACTTGCTGGAGACACTGCGGTTGCCGTGTTTGGCAACTTTCAGTCCGCAAGCCGCCGCAACAAAGGCGCTGGCGGTAGAAATATTGATGCTATTGCTGCCGTCGCCGCCGGTACCGACAATATCGGCGAACAGATAATCAGGGCGCGGGAACGGGGCGGCGTTTTCCAGCAGCGCGGTTGCCGCACCGGCAATTTCATTCGGGTGTTCGCCACGAATTTTCATGCTCACCAGCGCCGCAGCCAGTTGTTCCGGCTTCAGTTCACCGCGAACGACTGCGGAAAACAGCTGGTGGCTTTCCTGCTGGGACAGCGTCTGGGCCTGATACAGTTTCTCCAGAATGGGTTGCAGCGTATTGGTTTGTTCAAGCTTCTGTTGCGCCCAGGCCAGCGTTTGTTCCAGCAAACGCGCGCCCTGGGTGGTCAGAATTGATTCCGGATGGAACTGGAAGCCGCAGACGCGATCGGTATCGTGACGTACCGCCATCACCATGCCGTTAAAGTGGGCGTTAATGGTCAATCCAGCAGGTACGTTGCTGCCAACCAGCGAATGATAGCGTGCCACCGGCAGCGGATTCGCCAGACCAGAAAACATCGCCTGACCGTCGTGTTCAATGCTGGACGCTTTGCCGTGAAGGATCTCTCCGGCCTGGCCCACATATCCACCATAGGCTTCAACAATGGCCTGGTGTCCCAGACAAATACCGATGATTGGCAGCTTGCCGCGCAAACGGGTTAACAGCTCCGGCATGCAACCTGCCTCGCTTGGCGCGCCTGGTCCTGGAGAAAGCATCAGCACCGGATTTTTCATGGTTGCTAAGCGGTCAATCAACGTCTGGGCCGGAATATGGTTGCGGTAAATCACCACATTGTGACCATTAGTACGCAGTTGATCCGCCAGGTTATAGGTAAAAGAATCGATGTTATCAAGCAGCAGAATGTCAGCCATTAGAAGGTCTCCTGTGCGTGGTGCGCGGTAGCGATAGCACGCAGAACCGCGCGCGCTTTATTACGGGTTTCATCGGCTTCAGACTGCGGTACAGAATCCAGAACAATCCCGGCACCGGCTTGTACGGTGGCAATACCGTCTTCCACGAGGGCGGAGCGAATGACAATACAGGTATCCAGATCGCCATGCGCCGTGAAGTAACCTACCGCACCGCCGTAGCTGCCACGGCGACGACCCTCGGCCTCGGCGATAAGCTGCATGGCGCGAACTTTTGGCGCTCCGCTTAACGTGCCCATATTCATACAGGCGCGGTAAGCGTGCAGCACATCCAGATCGCTACGCAGCTCGCCGACCACGCGCGAAACCAGGTGCATAACGAAGGAGTAACGATCGACTTTGGTGAGGTCAGCAACATAGCGGCTGCCAGGCGTACAGATGCGCGCCAGGTCGTTACGCGCAAGGTCAACCAGCATCAGGTGCTCAGAAAGCTCTTTATGATCGGTACGCATCTCCAGCTCGATACGGCTGTCGAGATCGCGATCAAGCGAACCGTCCGCACGACGACCGCGCGGGCGAGTACCAGCAATCGGGTAGATCTCAATCTGGCGGCTGGTGGCATCGTATTTCAGCGAGCTTTCCGGGGAGGCGCCAAACAGCGTGAACTCGTTGTCTTGCATGAAAAACATGTATGGGCTGGGGTTACTTTTCTTCAGCACATAGTAGGCCGCCAGCGGAGATGGGCAGGGCAGCGAGAAACGGCGGGATGGCACCACCTGGAAAATTTCGCCCGCGCGAATCGCTTTTTGCATGCCACGAACTACGGCGCCAAACTCTTCATCGCTCTGATTGCACTCGCAGCGCATCTGCGGGACTTCAGTGACCGGCAACGGCGGCGCAGGCTCGGTAAGCTGCTGGCTCAATTGCGCCAGACGAGCATTAAGACGCTGTTTTTCCGCATCATTGGGGGTAAAAATACTGGCCTGAATACGGGTGCTTTTTTTCTGGTGGTCGATAACCATCAGCGTTTCTGCCAGATAGAAGCAGTAGTCAGGGCAACGGTTGCCCGCTTCAAGCTGTGGCAACTCTTCAAAACCCGCAACCAGATCGTAAGAAAACAGACCGCCGAAGAACATTGCTTCACGTTCTTGCGCTGGAACATTAACCAGCTCCTGCAATAAACGGAATGCATCAAATACGGACAGGGAGCATAAGCGGGCGTCTTCATCGAGCAGTGGGCTGACGGCAGGGAATCGCAGATGACGACCATTCGGCTGTTGTTCGTTCTCAACGCCAGCGGGCAGGGCAACATCCAGCAGCGACAGCAGCGATGCGCCGTTTGCGGACAATGCCTGAATAGTGACAGTGTCACCGAAAGCGGTAATGCGTAATGCGCTGTCGACCAGCAGCAGGCTCTTCAGATCGTCTTTGCTGTCGATATCTGCAGACTCCAGCAGCAGTGTTGCTGGACGTGCGCCACACACTTGATGAAACAGCGCCGTCGGATTCTCACGGTAGGCGGCATCGCAGGCAAGCAGTTCGAGTGTCGGTTTTTGAGTTTGCATCGTTATTCTCATTAATTTTGTTCAAAAAAAAGCCCGCTCATTTGGCGGGCCGGGTATCTGGTTGCATATTGCAGACGTAAGACACTGCCCGAAATCAGGAAGTGCGCCACCAACCGTGCAGAACAAATGTTGCTTTCATCTCAGATACCTTCTTCATGTGAACTTGCGTACTAGTTAACTAGTTCGATGGAATAAAGTCAACACCTGATTTCAGTATATTTGTCGAAACCGCTATGATGGGCGTGATACGACATTTATTGAAACGGGAGCCGCCTTGAGCGACACGAATTACGCAGTGATTTATGACCTGCACAGTCATACTACAGCCTCCGATGGGCGATTAACGCCAGAAGCCTTAGTACACCGTGCGGTAGAGATGCGAGTCGGTACACTGGCGATCACCGATCATGACACCACGGCCGGCATTGCGGCGGCAAGAGAAGAAATTTCACGTTCAGGTTTAGCCTTAAATTTGATCCCTGGCGTCGAGATATCAACGGTCTGGGAAAACCATGAGATCCATATAGTGGGTCTGAACATTGATATCGCCCATCCCATGATGTGTGAGTTTCTGGCGCAACAAACGGAACGTCGTCAGCAGCGTGCACGCCTGATTGCTGAACGACTCGACAAAGCGCATATCCCCGGCGCGTGGGAAGGGGCGTTACGCCTGGCTGATGGCGGGGCGGTTACGCGGGGCCATTTTGCGCGTTTCCTGATGGAATGTGGAAAAGCCACAACCATGGCGGATGTCTTTAAAAAATATCTTGCCCGTGGGAAAACCGGTTACGTTCCGCCACAGTGGTGTACAATAGAACAAGCTATTGATGTCATTCATCATTCTGGCGGTAAGGCTGTTCTGGCTCATCCTGGGCGGTACGATCTTAGCGCTAAGTGGCTGAAAAGACTGGTTGCACATTTTGCTGAACATCGCGGCGACGCGATGGAAGTAGCACAGTGCCAGCAGTCTCCCAATGAACGCACCCATCTGGCGACGCTTGCGCGTTCGCATCAACTGTGGGCATCGCAAGGGTCTGATTTTCATCTACCCTGCCCATGGATTGAGTTGGGCCGTAAACTTTGGTTGCCCGCAGGCGTAGAAGGCGTCTGGCAACTTTGGGAGCAGCCCGCGATCACAGAGAGGAAAGTATGAGTCAGTTTTTTTATATTCATCCCGAAAACCCGCAGCAGCGACTGATCAATCAGGCCGTTGAAATCGTGCGTAAAGGTGGGGTGATCGTGTATCCAACCGATTCCGGCTATGCGTTGGGCTGCAAAATTGAAGATAAAGGCGCCATGGAGCGCATTTGCCGCATCCGTCACCTGCCGGACGGACACAACTTTACGCTGATGTGTCGTGACCTGTCCGAACTGTCGACCTATTCGTTTGTCGACAACGTGGCATTCCGTTTAATTAAAAACAACACGCCGGGCAACTACACCTTCATCCTGAAAGGGACGAAAGAAGTTCCGCGCCGTTTGTTGCAGGAAAAACGTAAGACCATCGGCCTGCGTGTGCCATCGAATCCGATTGCGCTGGCGCTGCTGGAAGCACTGGGCGAGCCGATGCTATCTACATCGCTGATGCTGCCGGGCAGTGAATTTACTGAGTCAGACCCGGAAGAGATTAAAGACCGTCTGGAAAAACTGGTGGATTTGATTATCCACGGTGGCTATCTCGGTCAGCAGCCGACCACGGTCATCGATTTAACCGACGATTCCCCGGTAGTGTTACGTGAAGGCGTCGGCGACGTTAAACCTTTCTTATAAGGGCGCGAACCGCTATACTACGCGGCCTTAAAATGGCGCTGACTGGCGCCGTTGATTCTCCTGTTCGACGCCTGTGAAGGCGACATCTAAAGGAAGCTCTATGAGCGAAAAGTTACAAAAAGTGCTGGCGCGCGCTGGCCACGGTTCTCGCCGTGAAATCGAATCTATTATTGCCGCGGGTCGCGTGAGCGTTGATGGCAAAATTGCCACGCTCGGCGATCGCGTTGAAGTCACTCCGGGTCTGAAAATCCGTATCGACGGTCATCTGATTTCGGTTAAAGAGTCTGCGGAGCAAATCTGCCGCGTTCTGGCCTATTACAAGCCAGAAGGTGAACTGTGTACCCGTAACGACCCGGAAGGTCGTCCGACCGTGTTCGATCGTTTGCCAAAACTGCGTGATGCGCGCTGGATTGCCGTAGGGCGTCTGGACGTGAATACCTGCGGTTTACTGCTGTTTACCACCGATGGTGAACTGGCTAACCGTCTGATGCACCCAAGCCGTGAAGTTGAACGTGAATATGCGGTACGTGTGTTTGGTCAGGTTGATGATGCCAAACTGCGCGATCTGAGTCGTGGCGTACAGCTGGAAGATGGTCCGGCGGCATTTAAAACGATCAAGTTCAGCGGTGGTGAAGGGATCAACCAGTGGTATAACGTCACGCTGACCGAAGGGCGTAACCGTGAAGTCCGTCGCCTGTGGGAAGCTGTAGGTGTACAGGTAAGCCGTCTTATTCGTGTTCGTTACGGTGATATCCCGCTGCCGAAAGGCCTGCCGCGTGGTGGCTGGACCGAGCTTGACCTCGCGCAGACCAACTATCTGCGTGAACTGGTGGAACTGAAGCCGGAAACGACATCTAAAGTTGCCGTCGAGAAAGATCGTCGTCGCATGAAGGCAAATCAGATCCGTCGTGCGGTGAAGCGCCACTCACAGGTCGCTAGCAGCCGTCGTCCGGGTGGTCGTAGCAACAACGGTTAATCATGACCAGGCCTGATAAGCAAAGCGCCATCAGGCCTTAGCGTGGAGCCGGATGCGGCGCAAGCGCCTTATCCGGCCTACTGTCAGTAATCAATCCCTATCTGGGCCTTCACGCCCGCTTCAAACGCATGCTTGACCGGGCGCAACTCGCTGACCGTATCCGCTAACTCCAGAATATCGCGATGACATCCACGGCCGGTGATAATCACCGTTTGATGGGCAGGGCGCGCGTTTAGGGCAGTGATGACCTCTTCAAGCGGCAGATAGTCGTATGCCACCATATAGGTCAGCTCGTCCAGCACCACCATATCCAGTTTATCGTCGGCCAGCATCCGCTTACCGTGTTCCCACACGACCATACAGGCCGCGGTGTCGGACTCACGGTTTTGCGTTTCCCAGGTAAATCCTGTCGCCATAACCTGAAACTCTACGCCGTGGGGTTCAAGTAAGTTACGTTCTCCGTTTGGCCACGTACCTTTAATAAATTGTACGACGCCGACTTTTTTACCGTGGCCCACCGCGCGCGTGGCGGTACCGAATGCGGCGGTGGTTTTACCCTTACCATTTCCGGTGAATACGATGATGATCCCGCGCTCGTCCGTAGCGGCGGCAACGCGTGCGTCAACCCGATCTTTTACGCGCTGTTGACGTTGCTGATAGCGTTCTTCACTCATTGGGCAATTCCTGGTTTACGGCCCGGCTGGGCGTCAAAAGTCATACCGGTTTTACGGCGGCTGTCATCGCCCATCAGCCACAGGTAGAGCGGCATAATATCGGCGGGAGTTTTCAATTTTTGTGGATCTTCCGTGGGGAATGCGCTGGCTCGCATGCCAGTTCGTGTTCCACCAGGATTGATACAGTTTACGCGCAGATGACGGTTTTGATACTCATCAGCCAGAACCTGCATCATCCCTTCGGTAGCAAATTTTGAGGTGGCATACGCCCCCCAATTGGCGCGTCCCTGGCGGCCGACGCTGGAAGAGGTAAAGACCAGCGATCCGGCATCGGATTTGAGTAACAACGGCAGCAATGCCTGAGTCAGCATAAAAGTGGCATTCACATTTACCTGCATCACATCCTGCCAGACCTGTGGGTTTTGTTCACTCATTGGGCAAATATCGCCGAGTAATCCGGCGTTATGCAGTACGCCATCCAGACGTGGGAAATGTGCGGCAATGCGCTGTGCAAGCTGGTGACATTCTTCAGAGGTACAGGTCAGTAAATCCAGTGTAAACCACTGTGGTTGTGTCCCGTTTTCATCGGCGATAGTGCGGGCAACCTGACGCAGTTTTTCTTCGTTACGCCCAAGCAGGATAACGGTCGCGCCATAGCGTGCATAGGTCTGCGCGGCTTCGCGTCCGATACCATCGCTGGCACCGGTGACAAGAATAATGCGGCCCTGTAAAAGGTCTTGTTTAGGTTGGTAATGCACGGCTACTCCTCGGCGATGCCCTGGCCATCTCGTTCGCAATAACTTTTGGGCTTTATGCCTTAAACCCTGTTCTTTTTCAATCAGCCAAAGGCAATAACACCGCAAAATGAACGCTTTGTCATGCTTTTTACTGATTAAGCACTGGATGTATGAAGCAAGACGAGGTGACACGCCTGTTGTACACTGAGCGGAAGTCGCGTTGTTTAACCAAGGTGGGTCTCGTGGAATTGTTGTCTGAATATGGGCTGTTTTTGGCAAAAATTGTCACTGTCGTGGTGGCTATTGCAGTGGTGGTGATGCTGATCGTAAACGCGACACAACGCAAACGTCAGCGTGGGGAATTGCGGGTTATTAACCTCAGCGATCAATATAAAGAGATGAAGGAAGATCTGTCGCTGGCCTTATTGGATGGGCATCAGCAAAAATTCTGGCATAAGGCGCAGAAAAAGAAACAGAAGCTGGAGGCGAAGGCCGCCAAGGCAAAGGCGAAACTGGGTGACAGTACGTCATCAGATAAACCTCGTGTATGGGTGCTTGATTTTAAAGGCAGTATGGATGCCCATGAGGTCAGCGCATTACGCGAAGAGGTGACGGCGGTGCTGGCGGTTGTTAAACCTCAGGATCAGGTGGTGGTTCGTCTGGAAAGCCCGGGCGGTGTGGTACATGGTTATGGCCTGGCTGCGTCCCAGTTACAACGCCTGCGCGATAAGCAGATCCCACTGACCGTCACGGTAGATAAAGTCGCTGCGAGCGGCGGATATATGATGGCCTGCGTGGCAGATAAAATTGTTTCGGCGCCGTTTGCTATCGTCGGCTCAATTGGCGTGGTGGCGCAGATCCCGAACTTTAACCGCTTCCTGAAAGGGAAAGATATTGATATCGAACTGCACACCGCCGGACAGTACAAGCGTACGTTGACGCTGCTTGGCGAGAACACGGAAGAAGGGCGGCAGAAATTCCGTGAAGATCTGAACGAAACACATCATTTGTTTAAAGATTTTGTCCATCGTATGCGCCCGACTCTGGACATTGAGCAGGTTGCCACGGGTGAACACTGGTTTGGTCAACAGGCGCTGGCAAATGGGCTGGTGGATGAGATCAATACCAGCGATGAGGTGATCCTCGGGCTGATGGAAGGTCGTGAAGTGTTGAACGTTCGCTATCTGCAGCGTAAAAAGCTGATGGATCGTTTTACCGGTAGTGCGGCGGAGAGCGCCGATCGTTTGCTGATGCGCTGGTGGCAGCGGGGGCAGAAGCCACTGATGTAAAATTGTCATTGCCGGATAGCGATGCTCACATATCCTATCCGGCCTACAAATAGGCATCAATGTAGGCTGGATAAGGTGTTGCCGCCATCCGGCAAGTTATTTCTCGAGTTAATCGATCAAGTGATACTTTTCAGAAAGTACGTGCGCCAGGTGTTTAAACATATTAAACACAGCCGTACTTTTGGGCGTTGGTAGCCCTTGCTCGTCTAAAAAGTAATCTCCGCTGAAAACCAGCACGCCGTTTCGCTGCGTAACGCCGGTGGCGACAATCCCCGCCAGCGTGTCCTCATGCTCACGAATGATTTTGTTGGCTTCAATCAGCAGTGTTTCGCGATCGATGGGTTGAGTGTCTTTATGCATGATTTACTCCTTAAACAAGGACATTAGTCTACGCTGAGCCCGCCTTATGGGCAAATATTCCCTGACATAAATGAAGGTTTTACGACAGTGTTACAACTGGCGAGATTTGTTTTTGCATGCTAATAAAGTTGCGTAACGCATTTTATCAGGTACAGTGTGACGCTTTCGTCAATCTGGCAACAGATTTGCTTGACATTCGACCAATACTTCGTCGTGCTAGAGCGTTTGTGAGAAAAAAAGCCTGTTAACTCAGTTACATGAGAGTTACATTACAAGCGCGAAACAGTTTAAGGGGTTGATATCCGCCGACGCAGAGACCATATCGATGTCTCGTCGCCAGTGGAAGGTGAATCAACGTGCGACGCATTCTGGAAGAATCAAATTAGGTAAAGGTGAATATGGGTAAAGCTCTTGTCATCGTTGAGTCCCCGGCAAAAGCCAAAACGATCAACAAGTATCTGGGTAATGACTACGTGGTGAAATCCAGCGTCGGTCATATCCGTGATTTGCCGACCAGTGGCTCAGCAACTAAAAAGAGCGCCGACTCAACCTCCACCAAAACGGCTAAAAAGCCCAAAAAGGATGAACGTGGCGCTCTCGTCAACCGTATGGGTGTTGACCCGTGGCACAACTGGGATGCGCGCTATGAAGTGCTGCCTGGTAAAGAGAAAGTTGTTTCTGAACTGAAGCAACTGGCTGAAAAAGCCGACCACATCTATCTCGCAACCGACCTTGACCGCGAAGGGGAAGCCATTGCATGGCACCTGCGGGAAGTCATCGGTGGCGACGACACCCGCTACAGCCGCGTGGTGTTTAACGAAATTACCCAAAATGCTATTCGCCAGGCGTTTGAAAAACCGGGCGAGTTGAACATCGATCGTGTTAATGCGCAACAGGCGCGCCGCTTTATGGACCGTGTGGTGGGCTATATGGTGTCGCCACTGCTGTGGAAAAAAATTGCGCGTGGTCTGTCTGCCGGTCGCGTACAGTCTGTGGCTGTGCGTCTGGTGGTTGAGCGTGAACGCGAAATCAAAGCATTTGTTCCAGAAGAGTTCTGGGAAATTGATGCTAACACGACCACGCCGGGCGGTGACGCGTTGCCGCTTGAGGTGACGCATCAAAATGATAAACCGTTCCGTCCTGTAAATCGGGAACAAACGCTTGCCGCGGTTAGCCTGTTGGAAAAAGCGCGCTATAGCGTCCTGGAACGTGAAGATAAACCGACCAGCAGCAAGCCGAGCGCACCGTTCATTACCTCCACGCTACAGCAGGCTGCGAGCACGCGTCTGGGCTTTGGTGTGAAGAAAACCATGATGATGGCGCAGCGCTTGTATGAAGCGGGTTACATCACTTACATGCGTACTGACTCAACCAACCTGAGCCAGGATGCTGTCACCATGGTTCGCGATTACATCAGTGATAATTTTGGCAAAAAATATTTGCCGGAGAGCGCGAACCAGTACGCCAGCAAAGAGAACTCGCAGGAAGCACACGAAGCTATCCGTCCTTCCGATGTCGCCGTACTGGCGGAGTCGCTGAAAGATATGGAAGCCGATGCGCAAAAACTGTATCAGCTGATCTGGCGCCAGTTTGTTGCTTGTCAGATGACGCCAGCGAAATATGACTCTACCACCCTGACCGTAGGTGCGGGTGATTTCCGTCTGAAAGCGCGTGGTCGTATTCTGCGCTTCGATGGTTGGACCAAAGTGATGCCAGCGCTGCGTAAGGGCGATGAAGATCGCATCTTACCGGCGGTGGACAAAGGCGATACCTTGACGCTTATCGAGCTGACACCTGCGCAGCATTTCACCAAGCCGCCTGCGCGCTTCAGTGAAGCTTCGCTGGTTAAAGAGCTTGAAAAGCGTGGCATTGGTCGTCCATCCACCTATGCGTCGATCATCTCTACGATTCAGGATCGCGGTTATGTTCGCGTTGAAAACCGTCGCTTCTACGCTGAAAAAATGGGTGAAATCGTCACCGATCGTCTGGAAGAAAACTTCCGCGAGCTGATGAACTACGATTTTACCGCGCAGATGGAAGACAGCCTCGACCAGGTGGCGAATCACGAAGCCGAATGGAAGGGCGTACTCGACAACTTCTTCACTGATTTTACTCAGCAGTTAGATAAAGCCGAGAAAGATCCTGAAGAAGGCGGTATGCGTCCGAACCAGATGGTGCTGACCAGCATTGATTGCCCGACCTGCGGACGCAAGATGGGTATTCGTACCGCCAGTACCGGCGTTTTCCTTGGTTGCTCCGGCTACGCACTTTCCCCGAAAGAGCGTTGCAAAACCACCATTAACCTGGTGCCGGAAAACGAAGTATTGAACGTGCTGGAAGGCGATGACGCTGAAACGAACGCATTGCGCGCCAAACGCCGCTGCCAGAAGTGCGGTACAGCAATGGACAGTTATCTCATCGATCCTAAGCGTAAATTGCATGTGTGTGGTAATAACCCAACCTGCGACGGCTACGAGATCGAAGAGGGTGAATTCCGTATCAAGGGTTATGACGGTCCTATCGTAGAGTGCGAAAAATGTGGTTCTGAAATGCACCTGAAAATGGGACGTTTCGGCAAGTACATGGCGTGTACTAACGACGAGTGTAAAAACACCCGTAAGATCCTGCGTAACGGTGAAGTTGCTCCGCCGAAAGAAGATCCGGTTCCGCTGCCGGAACTGCCGTGTGAAAAATCTGACGCGTATTTCGTGTTACGTGATGGTGCTGCAGGTATCTTCCTGGCGGCCAATACGTTCCCGAAATCACGTGAGACTCGTGCGCCGTTGGTGGAAGAGTTGTACCGCTTCCGCGATCGCCTGCCGGAAAAACTGCGTTATCTGGCAGATGCGCCGCAAACAGACCCGGATGGTAACAAGTCTATGGTTCGTTTCAGCCGTAAAACCAAGCAGCAATACGTTGCCGCTGAGAAAGACGGTAAGGCGACTGGCTGGTCCGCGTTCTTCGTTGACGGTAAATGGGTAGAAGGGAAGAAATAACAGCGTTTCGGCTGAATTTCTCCTCAAAGGGTCGCGTAAGCGGCCCTTTTTGTTTCTGGCATATTATTTTTTGTCATACCTATACAGCGTACATATAAATGATATAGTGGTTATAGTTAACAGTCTTTTTATTATTAAATCGTATTAGCAGCGCCCACGAGCCTGCACTGAAACGATGATTTGATGGCGCGAATCGGGATGGCATAACATGAAATTACAGCAGCTTCGCTACATTGTTGAGGTGGTGAACCACAACCTTAATGTCTCCTCAACGGCGGAAGGGCTTTATACCTCTCAGCCCGGTATCAGTAAGCAAGTTCGTATGCTGGAAGATGAACTTGGCATCCAGATTTTCGCCCGTAGCGGTAAGCATCTGACCCAGGTTACGCCAGCGGGGCAGGAAGTTATCCGTATTGCGCGCGAAGTACTGTCTAAGGTAGATGCTATTAAGTCCGTTGCTGGCGAACATACCTGGCCGGATAAAGGCTCGCTATATATCGCCACCACGCACACCCAGGCACGTTACGCTTTGCCGAACGTGATTAAGGGTTTTATTGAGCGATATCCTCGTGTTTCATTGCATATGCATCAGGGATCGCCGACGCAAATTGCCGAAGCCGTCTCGAAAGGGAATGCGGATTTTGCCATCGCGACGGAAGCCCTGCATCTGTATGACGATCTGGTGATGTTACCTTGCTACCACTGGAACCGTTCGATTGTCGTCACGCCGGATCATCCGTTGGCGGGAAAATCCTCGGTTTCTATTGAGGAACTGGCACAGTATCCACTGGTGACCTACACCTTTGGATTTACCGGGCGTTCGGAGCTGGACACCGCGTTTAACCGTGCGGGTCTGGAGCCGCGTATTGTTTTTACCGCGACCGATGCCGATGTTATTAAAACCTATGTCCGTCTGGGTCTCGGCGTGGGTGTAATTGCCAGTATGGCGGTTGATCCTGTTTCCGATCCTGACCTGGTACGTGTGGATGCGCACGATATCTTCAGCCATAGCACCACCAAAATTGGTTTTCGTCGCAGCACCTTCTTACGTAGTTACATGTATGATTTCATTCAACGTTTCGCGCCGCATCTGACGCGTGATGTGGTGGACACGGCGGTGGCGCTGCGTTCCAACGATGATATTGAAGCCATGTTTAAAGATATTAAATTGCCTGAGAAATAATAACGGTTGTTACCTCGTCGGTATCTGTAAGCATAAAGTGATACCGACGGGGGAGTCTGAATTCATTATTTCTCCTCCTATATATTAACCATATATTATTTATGGAAAAAGTTCTCTAAAGTAGTTTCAAATTAGTCAGCTTGCCAAAAATCACGCTCAAATATTCATAATTGATCAAACAATTGATTTATTTATCAGATCGAGTCCGAAAATTAACTGGCTTTTTTTCGCCTTTTTTATTAGGATTCCTCCTATCTGATGATTAATTGTACCAATTGTTTGGTGCCTAAATGATAAGTGATTTCGATAGTATGAGGTTAGCGATGCCTTCAGGAAACCAGCCTGCACGCCGGGATCCCGCGATGAAACGTAAAGCCTGGTTCGCCGTGTTTCTTGGCTCTGCGATATTCTGGATTATTGTCGCACTCGTGGCCTGGAACGTGTGGGGGTAAGTATGTCCGCACCGGAGCAGCACTCTACCGTGACGCCAGCGTCTCATGACCATGAGCAAGAGAGCAAAACCGTAGCCGAGAAAGATCCAAAGATACCCGAATCCTGGAATCTTTCTCCTGAACAACGGGCGTTTATTGACCTGTTAACCGATGATGATAAACAGAAACAATAATTCGTACGTATTTTATAATAATAACGATTACCTCGTGGCCTTAAATATCGAATTGTTTATCCCATGTATTCACCATCAGCCACCTAATCAACGTATTATCGATTGCGCTATTGCCTGCTGAATATTCATCCTATTAATCTACACGGCTAGACCTTCTTCCCTACCATTGACCTCACTTCGCGCTTTTGTATCGCGCGCTACTTTTATCAATTTGAGTTGTTATCAAAGCGTTACATTTTGTTTGTGTTATCTTTAATACTAACCCTGAGGAAATCAGGGGATCCAACCCTGTCATTTAAGGAGGAGCTATGTCGTCGACCCTACGAGAAGCCAGTAAGGACACATTGCAGGTTAAAGATAAAACCTACCGCTACTACAGTTTACCTCTGGCCGCTAAATCACTGGGTGATATCACCCGACTACCAAAATCGCTGAAAGTGTTACTGGAAAACCTGCTTCGTTGGCAGGATGGTAATTCCGTAACCGAAGATGATATTCATGCGCTCGCGCATTGGCTGAAGACTGCCCATGCCGATCGTGAAATTGCCTATCGACCCGCTCGTGTTCTGATGCAGGATTTTACCGGCGTGCCGGCGGTGGTCGATCTGGCCGCCATGCGCGAAGCGGTGAAACGTTTGGGCGGAGATACAGCAAAAGTGAATCCGCTTTCGCCAGTGGACCTTGTCATTGACCACTCGGTAACGGTGGACCGTTTTGGTGATGATGATGCTTTCGAAGAAAACGTACGCCTGGAAATGGAACGTAACCATGAGCGTTATGTGTTCCTGAAATGGGGACAGCAGGCATTTAGTCGCTTCAGCGTTGTGCCACCGGGAACGGGGATTTGCCACCAGGTTAACCTTGAATACCTCGGCAAAGCCGTCTGGAGCGAGTTACAGGACGGTGAGTGGGTGGCTTATCCTGACACGTTGGTCGGAACCGATTCCCATACGACAATGATTAATGGTCTCGGTGTGCTGGGATGGGGCGTTGGGGGCATTGAGGCCGAAGCAGCAATGCTGGGTCAACCCGTCTCTATGCTTATCCCGGATGTTGTGGGCTTCAAACTGGTGGGCAAACTGCGGGAAGGCATCACCGCTACTGACCTGGTTTTAACCGTCACCCAGATGCTGCGTAAGCACGGCGTGGTCGGTAAATTCGTTGAATTCTACGGTGATGGCCTGGACACCTTACCGCTGGCCGACCGGGCAACCATTGCGAATATGTCACCGGAATACGGCGCAACCTGCGGTTTCTTCCCGATCGATAGCATCACTCTTGAATATATGCGTCTGAGTGGGCGCAGTGAGGAGCAGGTTGAGCTGGTCAGCGCCTATGCCAAAGCGCAGGGCATGTGGCGTAATCCTGGGGATGAACCCGTATTTACCAGTTCACTGGAGCTGGATATGGGCAGTGTAGAAGCTAGCCTTGCCGGACCGAAGCGTCCGCAGGATCGGGTGGCACTGGCTGATGTCCCGAAAGCGTTTTCGGCGAGTAATGAACTCGAAGTGAATAGCTCACTGAAAGATAGCCAGCCAGTGGACTATACAATGAACGGTCACCAGTACCAGTTGCCGGATGGTGCTGTGGTTATTGCGGCGATCACTTCCTGTACCAACACCTCTAACCCAAGCGTATTGATGGCGGCGGGGCTGCTGGCGAAAAAAGCTGTGACGCTTGGTCTGAAACGTCAGCCGTGGGTGAAAGCCTCGCTGGCGCCAGGATCGAAGGTGGTGTCTGATTATCTGGCGCAGGCAGGGTTCACGCCATACCTTGATGAGCTGGGATTTAACCTTGTAGGTTATGGCTGTACCACCTGTATCGGTAACTCGGGTCCGTTACCCGATCCTATCGAGACAGCTATCAAAAAAGGCGACCTCACCGTTGGTGCTGTGCTTTCCGGCAACCGAAACTTTGAGGGGCGTATCCATCCGCTCGTGAAGACCAACTGGTTGGCGTCTCCGCCGCTTGTGGTGGCCTATGCGCTGGCGGGGAATATGAATATCAATCTGACTAAAGATCCGTTAGGGCATGACAGAAAGGGCGATCCCGTATATCTGAAAGATATCTGGCCGACGGCTCAGGAAATTGCCCGTGCCGTGGAGCAGGTCTCTACCGCCATGTTCCATAAAGAATATGCTGAAGTGTTTGAAGGCACGCCGGAATGGAAAGCAATCCAGGTTGATCGGGCTGATACCTATGGCTGGCAGTCTGACTCAACCTATATCCGCTTGTCGCCGTTCTTCGATGGTATGCAGGCGACGCCGGATCCGGTCCAGGACATTCATGGTGCGCGTATCCTTGCAATGCTTGGAGATTCCGTCACCACTGACCATATTTCTCCTGCAGGTAGTATTAAGCCGGACAGCCCGGCGGGGCGTTATCTGCAAAGCCACGGCGTGGAGCGTAAAGATTTTAACTCCTACGGTTCACGACGCGGGAATCATGAAGTCATGATGCGTGGTACCTTTGCCAATATTCGTATTCGCAATGAGATGGTGCCCGGCGTGGAAGGTGGGATGACGCGTCATTTGCCGGGAACTGAGGTAGTGGCTATCTATGATGCGGCTATGCAATATCAACAGGAGAATATTCCCCTGGCGGTTATTGCCGGGAAAGAGTATGGCTCTGGCTCCAGTCGCGACTGGGCGGCAAAAGGCCCGCGCTTGCTGGGGGTTCGCGTGGTTATCGCTGAATCCTTTGAGCGAATTCACCGTTCTAACCTGATTGGTATGGGGATTTTGCCGCTGGAATTCCCGCAGGGCGTCACGCGTAAAACGCTGGGACTAACCGGTGAGGAAGCGATCGATATTACGGATCTGCAAAACATCAAACCGGGTGCAACAGTGCCGGTGAGTATGGTTCGCTCAGATGGACGTAAAGAAGTTGTTTTATGCCGCTGCCGTATCGATACCGCGACGGAGCTAACGTACTACCAAAACGATGGCATTCTGCACTACGTGATTCGTAATATGTTGAGCTAGAATGTAAAAAGCCTGCGAGAGCAGGCTTTTTTATCGACGGTAACAACTATTACTTGCCCAGCAAATGTCCCATCTTGGCGGCTTTGGTGTCCAGGTAATGTTCATTGTTCGGGTTACGACCCACAATCAGCGGCACGCGTTCAACAATGTTGATTCCCGCTTCGGTCAGAATTTCCACTTTTTTCGGGTTATTGGTCAGCAAACGAACTTCGTCCACACCAAGCAGCTTGAACATATCCGCACACAGCGTGAAATCACGCTCATCTGCCGCAAAGCCCAACTGATGGTTAGCTTCAACGGTATCATAACCCTGGTCCTGCAACGCGTAGGCGCGGATTTTATTGAGCAGGCCGATATTGCGTCCTTCCTGACGATGATAAAGCAGGATACCGCGCCCTTCTTCAGCAATATGGGTGAGAGCCGCTTCGAGCTGGAAACCGCAATCGCAACGCAGGCTAAACAATGCATCGCCAGTCAGACATTCGGAGTGGACACGCGCCAGGACAGGCGTTTGGCCTGTGATATCGCCAAAAACCAGTGCGACGTGATCGTGTCCGGTTGCCAGTTCTTCAAATCCCACCATCAGGAAATCACCCCAGGGGGTTGGCAGTTTGGCTTCTGCCACACGTTTAAGCTGCATGTAATTCTCCAGATTATGCTGGCACTGTCGTGCCGTCGCCTGTTGGCTTCTGTTCTATATTGCACTATTTTGCCATAAGGCAACGATGTTCACCTAATCGCGACAACGGATTCGCTTTTGGAATGGCACAAAATTGTCAATTTCCCCGGCATGCGCTTTTTTCAGTTATGATTGTGAGACTTATCGACGAAAGGAGAGGCAATGCTGTCAATTGCAAAGCGCACTGCGGTCGGGGCCGGGCTGCTACTTATTATGCCGGTTGCCGTATGGGTATCGGGCTGGAGCTGGCAGCCGGGACATAACGTTTGGTGGCTAAAATCTCTGTACTGGATAACGGAAACGGTGACGCAGCCGTGGGGCATTATCACTCACGTTGTTCTCTGTGCATGGTTTCTGTGGTGTCTGCGTTTTCGTCTGAAAGCTGCGGTAATGCTGTTTGCGATCCTGGCTGCGGCAATTTTAGTCGGTCAGGGCGTGAAGTCCTGGGTTAAAGACAGGGTGCAGGAACCTCGGCCCTTTGTCGTGTGGCTGGAAAAAACGCACCATATTCCGGTTGATGAGTTCTACACTTTAAAACGTAAAGATCGTGGTCACTTAGTTAAAGAGCAATTGGCAGAACAACAGGATATTCCGACGTTTCTACGTAAGCACTGGCAAAAAGAAACGGGTTTTGCCTTTCCGTCAGGGCATACGATGTTTGCCGCCAGCTGGGCTTTACTGGCAGTAGGGCTGTTATGGCCACGCCGACGTACGCTGACGATTGTGTTTTTACTTATCTGGGCTACGGGTGTTATGGGGAGTCGCTTGCTATTAGGCATGCACTGGCCCCGTGATTTGGTCGTTGCAACGCTGATTTCATGGTTGCTGGTAACACTGGCGACATGGCTTGCGCAGCGGGTATGCGGACCATTAACGCCGCCTGTGCAGGAGGAAAAAGAAATCGCTCAGCGTGAACAAGAAAGTTAGCCATGATTGATTTTTCGAATTTTGCCCTTAAATCAGAAAGGGGAAAGCGCTTTTCCGTTTCGCACTCGTTGTGAAAATGGTAATTTAAAGGGCTCAACGCGGTAAGTTGTACACGATTTATTCGCTCAAACCACATAACGGGAAGTAATGTGAAATATTTACTCATTTTCTTACTGGTGTTGGCGATTTTTGTTATTTCGGTGACATTAGGTGCGCAAAACGATCAACAGGTTACGTTTAATTACCTGCTGGCTCAGGGCGAGTATCGTATCTCTACGCTGCTTGCTGTATTGTTTGCCGCAGGTTTTGCGATTGGTTGGTTAATTTGCGGCCTTTTCTGGCTGAAGGTTCGTGTGTCTCTTGCGCGTGCCGAACGTAAAATCAAACGACTGGAAAACCAGCTTACGCCTGCGACCGACGTTGCGGTTTCTGCCGATTCGTCGGTTGTGAAGGAATAATTATTTATGTTGGAGTTGTTGTTTCTGCTTTTGCCTGTAGCCGCTGCCTATGGGTGGTATATGGGTCGCAGAAGTGCGCAACAAACCAAGCAGGATGAAGCTAACCGTCTTTCCCGTGACTATGTCGCCGGGGTTAACTTCCTCCTGAGTAACCAACAAGACAAAGCGGTGGATCTGTTCCTCGATATGCTAAAAGAGGATACGGGCACCGTTGAGGCTCATCTCACCCTCGGAAACCTGTTTCGCTCGCGCGGTGAAGTCGACCGTGCAATCCGCATCCATCAAACGTTAATGGAAAGTGCTTCGCTAACCTACGAGCAGCGTTTGTTGGCCGTACAACAGCTGGGGCGCGACTACATGGCCGCAGGTCTGTACGACCGCGCGGAAGACATGTTTAATCAGCTTACCGATGAAACAGATTTTCGCGTCGGTGCATTACAGCAACTGCTGCAAATTTATCAGGCAACCAGCGAATGGCAGAAAGCGATTGATGTTGCAGAACGCCTGGTGAAGCTCGGTAAAGATAAACAACGTATCGAGATAGCTCACTTCTACTGCGAACTGGCCTTACAGCAGATGGGCAGCGACGATATGGATCGCGCCATGACGCTGTTGAAAAAAGGGGCTGCGGCAGACAAAAACAGTGCACGTGTTTCCATCATGATGGGCCGTGTGTACATGGTGAAAGGCGATTACGCGAAGGCCGTTGAAAGTCTGCAACGCGTGATTTCTCAGGATAAAGAACTGGTCAGCGAAACGCTGGAAATGCTGCAAAGCTGCTACCAGCATCTGGGGAAAAACGATGAGTGGGCCGAGTTTTTACGTCGGGCCGTTGAGGAGAATACTGGCGCCGCCGCAGAGCTGATGCTGGCCGATATTCTTGAAGCGCGTGAGGGGACTGATACCGCTCAGGTTTATATTACCCGCCAGCTACAACGCCATCCTACGATGCGCGTGTTCCACAAGTTGATGGATTACCATCTTAACGAAGCAGAAGAAGGGCGCGCGAAAGAGAGCCTGATGGTTCTGCGCGATATGGTTGGGGAGCAGGTGCGCAGCAAGCCGCGCTATCGTTGCCAGAAGTGCGGATTTACCGCATATACACTGTACTGGCACTGCCCATCCTGTCGCTCATGGTCAACCATTAAGCCTATTCGCGGACTTGATGGGCTGTAATTTTTAAAAAAACTTCACTTTAGTTACAACATACTAATGATGTGTAACCAATCCATCCTCAACCTCCGTTGCCAAATTCGCCTGGCAGAAATGTAATCGCGCCTGTTAATTTTCTATTGCCGCAGGTAGAATGCACGCCGTTTACCCATTTTGCGCCGCTGATGGCGCCCATCCTCAGGAAGGTCTGGTCATGACGTTTACTGCTTCATCTTCTTCTCGTGCTGTTACTGATTCTCCTGTCGTTGTCGCTCTCGATTATTCCAATCGTGATAAAGCATTAGCTTTTGTCGACAGAATTGATCCTCGTGATTGCCGTTTGAAAGTGGGCAAAGAGATGTTCACGCTTTTTGGACCTCAGTTGGTTCGCGATTTACAACAGCGTGGCTTTGACGTTTTTCTTGATTTGAAATTTCATGATATTCCCAATACTACCGCGCATGCCGTTGCGGCGGCGGCTGAGCTTGGCGTGTGGATGGTTAACGTTCATGCTTCAGGTGGGGCGCGTATGATGACCGCCGCACGTGAAGCCCTGGTGCCTTTTGGCAAGGATGCGCCGCTGCTGATTGCAGTAACAGTTCTGACCAGTATGGAAGCCAGCGATCTTGCCGACCTTGGCGTGACGTTGTCACCTGCGGAGCATGCGGAAAGGCTGGCGCGTTTAACCCAACATTGTGGTTTGGATGGCGTCGTATGCTCAGCGCAGGAAGCAGTGCGATTCAAGCAGGCGTTTGGCCAGGCATTTAAACTGGTTACGCCGGGTATTCGCCCTGAAGGTAGCGAGGCAGGCGACCAGCGTCGCATTATGACGCCGGAACAGGCACAGTCAGTTGGTGTGGATTATATGGTTATTGGTCGTCCGGTCACACAGTCGGCAGATCCGGCTCAGACGCTGAAGATGATCAATGCCTCCCTGAAACGAGGTGCGTAAATGAACGACTCAAATTCTCGTCTGGTCTACTCAACTGACACCGGGCGTATTGATGAACCGAAAGCCGTCCCAGAGCGTCCCAAAGGCGATGGCATTGTCCGTATCCAGCGACAGACCAGTGGCCGCAAAGGTAAGGGCGTGTGCCTGATTACTGGAATAGATCAGGACGATGCTGAACTGACCAAATTAGCTGCGGAACTGAAGAAAAAATGTGGTTGCGGCGGGGCAGTGAAGGATGGCGTGATTGAGATACAGGGTGATAAACGCGACCTGATTAAATCGCTGCTGGAAGCCAAAGGAATGAAAGTTAAATTGGCTGGCGGTTAATAAAAAAAGCCACGGAATTTTTCCGTGGCTTTTTAATAATACAGACCTGAAAAAGTAAACGTATTATTATATCGAGCCGTTTAACCGTAAATTATTTACCCACCTGGTGGCCAATAATACCACCTACTGCAGCACCACCCAGCGTGCCCAGCGTGCTGCCGTCAGTCAGGACTGCACCACCGATTGCACCAGCACCAGCACCAATTGCGGTGTTACGGTCACGTTTGGACCAGTTAGAGCAGGCACTCAGCGACATTGCCAGAGTAATTGCCAAAATGGCAGCGGTCATTTTTTTGCTCGTTACTAACATAATACTTTCTCCTGAATTATTGATTCACGGAATCCAGTGTTCTTTAAGAGTAGCGCTAAATTTAGGCTAACGAAGATATTTCCGTGAAACCGTTTAGCGAAGGCATGACAAACACTATCCTGAGATTGGAGGTTCGTTCCTGTTATATCGCTAACATTAATTTTACGACTTAATCCTGTTAACGACAGGTAAAAAGTCTTAATTGGACTGTCAGATAACTCTCAGAGAGGGGATGATTTGCCGACTGACAAATCATCTGCTGAAGATTTTATGCGTGCGCATCAATGATATTGACGGTTAATCCTGAATGCTCGAGCTGCATTTGTACGCTGGCGCTGAGTCTGGAATCCGTGACTACGCGGCTGAATCGCTCTAATGGACCCAGCGTGTAAGGGTGAATGGCTTCGAATTTTGAGCTGTCAGTAAGTACAATAACTTCTGCACCTTTTTCCAGCACCGCGTTAACCACATCAGAACGCATCATGTCGCGTCCGGTGAAGCCGGTGTCAGCCTGCCAGCCATCAATGCCGATAAAGGCCTTGCTGAAATGTACCTGCTGGATAAACTGGCGAGTTAAGGGCCCCACCATGCTTTCGCTTTTTTTCTGATAGATGCCGCCAAGGAGAATCACTTCGCAGGGGGTTTCTTTCAGCAGATGGGCTATATAACTGCTGACGGTAATGATGGTGACATCTTTTTGCTCCGCCAGCGTTCTGGCCAAGAGCGCATTGCTGCTGCCGTTTTCAATGAATACGGACTCGCCAGGGCTTACCAAAGATGCGGCAAATTTGGCCAGTTCACGCTTCAGCGTAAAATTAGTCATCATGCGCGTTTCCACATCATCACTGTTCAATGAAACGGCAAAACCGTGCGCACGGCGTAAATAACTCTGTTTTTCCAGTGTGTTCAGATCCTGTCGAATCGTCACTTCTGAGACACCGGTGATTTTTGCCAGTTCGGCAACGCTCATCTGACCTTTATCAGTCACCATCTGCAAAATAGATTGTTGTCGGGAATTCATAATATTAATTTTATTGCGATATCGTATCGGAAATTAAACGGAAACTGCTTCATACGCAGTATGCTTATAGCAGCGACATTAAAGGGTTAATGTCATCAGATCTCCCAGGGAGCCTTGTGCTTTTTGGGCAAAGACTCGGCATCTTCTTTGGCCGTGTCTAGCAGCTCAGCCTTCAGAATTTCGAGATTGTGGATGGCTGAGTGGTAATCACCTGCAACGAGGATATCCAGCACGGTATCAATGCGTTCGGCCAGACGCTGAGCGTCGATATCAGACATGGTTATCATCCTAATAGCAATAGAGTTTGAATTTCATGATGCAGAATTTCATGGCAAAAGAGAAGGGAAAAATAGTATTAACTATCAATGATAGAAGAATATTATATATTCTGTGATTACATGCAGATAGGATCGTTACGTAATGTCCATTTATGGCTATTAATGACGTTTGATCCCACAGCATTAGCGCGTTTTTTTATTCAGATGTCGTCGATACCAACGTTCAAATGCAGCCGCTGGCATTGGTTTGGCAAACAAAAAACCCTGACGCTCGTTGACACCATTTTTGGTTAAAAACGCATCCTCTTTCGCGCTTTCAACACCTTCGGCGATGACCTGCAGATTGAGTGCCTGTGCGACCGCAACAATGGCACGTACCAGCGACTGCGAAATAGGTTGTTTGTGTACATCCCTGACAAAGGTCTGATCCAGTTTAATTGCATCAAGCGGGAAGCGGGCCAGTTGAGACAGTGACGAATATCCAGTACCAAAATCATCCAAATGGATTTGCGCCCCCAACTGGCTAAACTGCTGAATGACGGACAGTGCCAACTGCTCATTTTCAATCAAACTGCTTTCCGTTAACTCGACATCGATGGGGCAATATTCAAAGTCGAGTTCATGAAGCACCTGTTTGAGATCGGTAAATAGCGTCTGATCGGCGAGCTGGCGGGCAGAAACGTTTACCGCCACGCGCAGATTGATTCCCTTGGCGCGCCATTTTGCGACCTGACGCACAACGTCCAGAATAACCCAGCGACCCAGCGGAACGATAAGCCCTGATTCTTCGGCGTAGGAGATAAATTCCAGTGGTGGAATGAGGCCGCGTTCCGGAGACTGCCAGCGTACCAGCGCCTCCAGGCTGCGCACTTCGCCTCGCCAGGTTATCTTTGGCTGATAATGGATAACCAGTTGATCGTTTTCCAGCGCCTTGCGCAGGTTAGTATCCAGCCACAGGTATTCAAATACCCGCTGATTCATTTCCGGAGAGAAAACACAAAACTGTCCGCGGCCGCCTTCTTTCGCGGTGTACATGGCCGTATCGGCGTTACGAATGACGCTCTCGCAGTCCTGACCATGCTGTGGAGCAAGGGAAATACCAATAGAGCAGCCGGTATAGACTTCAATCAGGCCAATGCGAAAGGGCTGACGCAGGCGTGTCAGAATGCGCGATGCGGTAGCTTCCAGAGTGCTCTGGGACGTTTCGGTGGCAAGGACGATAAATTCATCACCGCCAAACCGAGCCAATAGCTGGTTGTCGTCAAGACAACTGAGGATTGCAAGCGACACACTCTGTAATAGCTGATCGCCAAACATATGCCCGTAGGCATCGTTCACCTTTTTGAAGTTATCCAGATCGAGATATACAATCCCAACCTGAGTATCACCTGCGTTCTCAATCGCGTCGCTTATTAGCTCATGAATGGCGTTACGGTTCGGTAATCCGGTGATGGAGTCGGTATTAGCCAACATACGCAGGCGTTCCTGCGCGCGGCGTTCTTCAGTGATATCGGTGCCGGAACAGATCAGAAATATTTCGTTCTTGCCGCTACCGTTATGTACAAACTTATTGCGAAAAAGAAACAGGCGCTGACCTTTGCAGGTCTTCACCCAACGTTCGACTTCATATGAGTTGCCTTCGCGAAAAAAGACCTCGATGTTGCGTCTGGAGGCTGCGGCTTCACGTCGACTCATAAACAGTGTGAATACGCTTTGGCCAATGACTTCACGTTCTCTGAGTCCGGTGTACTCTTCGCACAGACGGTTAAAACGCTGAATGTTGCCCATGCGGTCAAGAATGACAATAACGGAATTGGCTTCTGAAACCACCTGCTCGGCAAAAGAGAGACCTTGAGCGAGATCGCGTGCGACGGAAGGGGTGTCATCCCAGGCTGATGCGCTGCCGGCCCATTCGCGCTTATTGATTTTCCGCCCGACCAAATGTACCGGAATATCGTCATCTTCAATAGGTAACGTCATCAACAGGCTTGACGTAATTACCGTCATCTCGCGAATGCGGTCGGCCTGCTCGGGTGATAATTCGATGGTCTGCTCAGCGTCTGCTGTTTCGTCAATAGAGAAATGCAGGATGTTGCAATCCTCTGACAAACGCCAGTAGGGGTTATGAGTGCCCACATAGCTATACAACGTAACCAGCTCCCGGACGTCTTTCATGATGTGTACTATCCCGTTTAAAGCGCATAAAGCCTCAAAAGTAAGGGTAGCCATGATTCATTCAGGGTGATTATGGCTGAACGTATTGTTTTATTTATATATTTATATGTAATCCAGAATCCATAAAAAGCAAAGCCAGCGGAACTGAAAAATAGTAAAAAAAAATTTTGACTGGATAAGAGAAGTGTAGTGTGTGGTTGAAATTTGGCCGCTAAAAAAAGAAAACGACCTTTCAAAAAAGAGAAAGGTCGTTGGATTTGTCAGTTTACGCTGCTGGACGCGCGATAACGCTACGGGTTTCCATGCGAACTTCGGCGATAGTTACGTCAATCACATCAGTGACTTTGTAAACCACTTCACCTTTGATTTGTACGGTACCACTTTCCTGGCTGCAGACCAGTTCATCACGCACGGCGTGCAGGAAGGGTGCAGGAATAAAGGCAACAGCGCCATTATCAACCAAACGTACGCGCATGCCGCCGCGGCTGACGTCGATGATCTCGGCCGCAAAGCGGGTGTCAGTTCCGGCTTTATCACTCAGGAAACGGGCGTATAGCCAGTCACCCACATCACGCTCAGCCATCCGGTTCAGGCGACGACGTTCTGCCATCTGCGCGGTGGTATCATCCTGAGGTCGAGCGACGGTTTCGCCTTTGATGACAGCCTTAAGCAGACGGTGGTTGATCATATCGCCGTACTTACGGATTGGGGAAGTCCAGGTGGCATATGCCTCCAGACCCAGCCCAAAGTGTGGACCTGGCTCAATACTAATTTCAGCGTAAGACTGGAAGCGGCGAATTCGGCTGTCGAGGAAGCCGGATGGCTGTGCATCCAGTTCGCGGCGCAGTTTGCAGAAACCTTCCAGTGTCAGTACTTCTTCGGCATCGACGTGCATACCGTGGGTTTTCAGCAGCGCGGCCAGAGCGTCGGCGTTGGCCGGGTCGAATCCCATATGGACGTTATAAATACCGAAGCCCAGCTTGTCGCGAAGCACACGGGCGGCGCAAATATTTGCCGCAATCATGGATTCTTCCACGATACGGTTTGCGATGCGGCGTGGCTCAGCGACGATGTCCAGTACTTCACCTTTTTCACCGAGAACGAAACGGTAATCCGGGCGATCTTTAAAGACCAGCGCGTGGTTATGACGCCACTCTCCTCGGCTCAGGCAAATACGATGCAGCAGACGGATTTGTTCCGCAATCGCGTCGTTTTCTGGTTGCCACTCGCCAGTACCTTCCAGCCAGTCGGAAACATTGTCATAGGCCAGCTTCGCTTTAGACTCGATGGTTGCGGCGAAGAAGGTGATGTTGTTTTCAATCGTGCCATCGGCGGTAATGCTCATACGACAAGCTAAAACCGGGCGCACTTCGTTCGCGCGCAGAGAGCAGAGATCGTCAGACAATTCACGTGGTAACATCGGGATATTGAACCCCGGTAAATAATTGGTGAACGCGCGAATTTTAGCCGTTTTATCCAGCTTGCTGCCTTCTGCAATCCAGGCTGTTGGGTCGGCAATGGCGACGGTTAATTGTAGCGTGCCGTCAGCTTGTTCTTCAGCATACAGCGCATCGTCCATATCTTCGGTGCTGGCGCTGTCGATGGTGACGAAATTGAGGGCGGTTAAATCTTCACGAACCAGGCCTTCGTCCAGCATTTCGGTTGCTACACCGTCTGGTGCTTCTTTTTCCAGATTATGGCGTGCCAGTGTGACCCACCACGGGACAAAGTGGTCATCAGCAAAAGTGATAAATTGGGTTAACTCGGCGTAGAAGGTGCGATCGCCTTTCAGCGGATGGCGGCGCATTTCTGCAACAGCCCAGTCGCCTTCTTTAAATTCATGTTCAACGCCGCGGGCTGCACGACAAGGAATAGCATCTTTCAGTAACGGATGATCCGGCACAATGGACAGACGGTCATTTTTGCCCTGAACTTTACCCACGAAGCGCGTCAGGAAGGGTTCGATCAGTTCTTCCGGCTCAGCAGACTCACGATCTTTTTCTGTATGGATAACCGCAACAATACGGTCGCCATGCATCACTTTTTTCATCTGCGGCGGTGGAATGAAATAGCTTTTTTGTGCATCGACTTCCAGGAAGCCAAAGCCTTTTTCCGTGGCTTTTACCACCCCTTCAGCACGTGGCGTCTGGGAATGTAGTTGCTGTTTAAGCTGCGCTAGCAGCGGGTTGTCCTGAAGCATAATTGTCTATTTTCGTGGCTAAAAGAGCGGCTGACAGTTTTACGCGATTCTGCCAGTGGCAGCAAGCGCTCTTTCAGTAAGTGGATCGGTTAATCAGTGTCGCCCAGCGCGATTTTCAAGCGATTCAACCATCCGCACAATCCACTCCAGGCTAGCAGGTTAATGGCCTGCTCTGAAGAGATTCCCTGATCGAACAAAGGCGTTAACAGTGCGGTGCTAAAGCGGTCGGGCGCCCGGGTCAGCCATTGTACCGCCTGTAGGGTGACGCGCTCAACCGGATGTCGTTGTTCCCAACGTTGTAATTCACGTTCATCCTGACGAAGAAAGGTAATGGCCTCGGTTAATTCATGAGCTGAATACGCATGTTCATTAAAACAGGCCACGCTGCCATTAATCCGTGAAGTCATCAGCGTCGCCAATGAAAATGCCTGCACTGGTATTCCGCTATGTTGCGTGCTGGAAATGAGTGACCCGAGTAAATCCAAAATGACGGGGGAATGTATCAGTAATGGCAGTAACGCTTGCAGTTCCTCGGGATAACGTCTGTCTATCGACTCATCATGATTAAGATGTTTTTCTATCGGGAATGGCGCAGCGTGCCAGGTTGTGTTTGTTGCATTAAATGGCGCAGCGTGAGCGAATTGTTGTATATCGAGACCCGGAATTCGGCGCACCGGATGCCCACACCAGGCCTGAAACAGGGCCACGATACGGGCCTGAAAACCGACGAATCCGATAATTTGATTCATCAGAATGCTATCGCTGGTGGTTAGCCCGACTGCATCCAGATGCTGGCGATCGCGCGCGCCTATCACGGCTGGAGAGCTGGCAAGTTGACGAGCATATTGGGTGATTTGCGCCAGTCGATGGTTACTTTCCCGCGAGGAGTCCGGCCCAGGAAGCGGTGTTAGACGCGCGGCATAGTGATTACATAATCGCTGGACGCCATATACCTGAGCGACGGTTAACGCCGTACTCATCCGTTCATAGGCACTGAATGTGTGCATCTGACTCAGATTTACGTGGGTCGGGAAGAGGATCTGTGCAAGTTTACGGGCAGGGATTAACCAAGATTGAAAAGGTAAAAGGGCGTCATCAGATATCGCCAGATCCAGTAAAAAGCAGTCGTCGACATGAGCGGCTTCCGGCACCAGCGGCAGAACATCTTGTGGATACATGCTGGATTGCGTCTCATGATACCAGTGGCTTTTGCCTTCAATTCGGCGTTGTTCCATGGGCGGTCCTTGGTCTAAAAAGTGGCGACCCGGACACGTCGTCATACCACTACGCCGGATCGTTTGCGCTGCAATATCCTGACGTAAGCAGAAGAGGGGATGAAAGATTGTTACGTGATAATA
Source organism: Citrobacter sp. Cpo100 (assembly GCF_030332595.1). Taxonomy (NCBI): domain Bacteria; kingdom Pseudomonadati; phylum Pseudomonadota; class Gammaproteobacteria; order Enterobacterales; family Enterobacteriaceae; genus Citrobacter; species Citrobacter sp. Cpo100. Next base: position 295,832 of record NZ_JAOWHM010000037.1, read on the forward strand.
AATATCAGAAAAGCATATATGGGACAGGGTAGAGGGGAATTAAAAACGAGCATCATGGGCGACAGTGGGCCGCCCAGAAAGATTGGAAGATTATTTCAGTTCTAGTTCATTCATTGCAGCGATGCTGAAACCACCGTCAACGTGTACGACTTCACCAGAGATACCGGCAGAAAGATCGGAACACAGGAATGCCGCAGAGTTGCCCACATCTTCAATGGTAACAGTGCGGCGAATCGGCGTAACAGCTTCGCAATGGGCCAGCATTTTACGGAAATCTTTGATACCGGAAGCGGCGAGGGTGCGGATTGGACCTGCGGAAATTGCGTTTACGCGTACGCCTTCAGGCCCCATTGCGTTAGCCATATAACGGACGTTTGCTTCCAATGAGGCTTTCGCCAGGCCCATAACGTTATAGTTAGGGATTGCACGCTCTGCGCCCAGATAGGACAACGTCAATAGCGCAGAGCCAGGGTTTAGCATGGAACGACATGCTTTTGCCATCGCAACAAAGCTATAAGCGCTAATGTCATGCGCAATTTTAAATCCTTCGCGGGTAACTGCGTTCACATAATCGCCATCCAGTTGGTCAGCAGGTGCGAAGCCGATGGAGTGTACGAAACCGTCGAATTTCGGCCAGGCTTTGCTCAGTTCAGCAAATATGGCGTCAATGCTGGCATCTTCAGCTACATCACACTGCAAAACAATGTTGGAGCCTAACTGCGCTGCAAATTCTTCCACACGACCTTTCAGCTTGTCGTTCTGGTAGGTGAACGCCAGTTCGGCACCTTCGCGATGCATCGCCTGAGCGATTCCCCATGCGATAGACAATTTACTGGCAAGGCCTGTCACCAGAATGCGCTTACCTGATAAAAAACCCATGGCTTTAATCCTTTTGGTTAACACTTATCTTTTATCAATCAATGAGTTATGATTGACACATTAAATGCACTCGAAATTGGCCTGAAATTATATCCCACGCTTTTTCCCTGGAGAATGGTTATCCGCCTCACGTGACCTGTCACTTCATTACATGTGAGGAGTATATCATCCCCCTCCGCTTATGCTTCGTTCAGGCATCTAACGTCGGTGAATCAGAGAAAATACGAGGTTTCAAAGGCATTGAAATGGTATTATTTCATTGCTAGCTGATGTTAATAAACATAGCAAGGTAGGAACTTTCTTAAAACAAAAAATATGACAATATTCAGCTTGTTATGATATATTGTTTTTATCGATCAATATCGATTCATTGATCGATATTATTGATTGATTGTGATTAGAAGTGCATTATCAGGATGTTATGATCAATTGGAGTGGTCTTATGCACTATCATTTCATCGCGGAACCGATGAGAGACACAACAGATAAATTACTGGGTGTAGAGATTAACGCCCGGTTTACTTCAGATACGGTTCACCCGTTGCATCCAGATTTCATCATTTCAGCGTGGGATAGCGAACAAAAGCGTAATTTCATGCTCGAGCAAATTCGACTAATTGCCGAAAAGCGTGACTGGTTTGAGCGCAACAGCCTTATTTGCACCCTGAACCTCATTGACGAAATGGCACTGCTGGCGATTGGTGATCCAGCCATCAAGTCGGCCTTACATGCTCTACCATTTATTGCACTGGAACTTTCAGAACGTTTTCTGTCGAATACCGTGTGCCTGAAAAATCTGCTGATTAATTCACTTCGCGACGGCCCAAACGCATTGTGGTTGGGCGATCTTGGCTCCGGCAGCGTAGGGGCCAGTCCGCTGGTTTGCGGTCATTTTGACGTTGTGAAACTGGATCGCGGTTTCTTCCTGGAACAGGTAGAAAAACCGATGTTCCCGGTGCTTATCAAAAATATCAGGGAATATTGCGACCGTGTTGTGGTGAAGGGAGTAGAAACAGTACGACTTATCGACGAGGCCAGTACCGCAGGTGTCTGGGCAATGCAAGGTGGTGCCCTTTACCCGTCAGTCGCGTTTACCGAAGTTGATACGCTGCTCTTACCCACGTTGTGTCACTGATGGCAGATTGCCCCCCGGTTGAGGAGGGCAGCCGTTTGCTAACGATCTTTTCGCCAGGCATCAGCGGTAAGCGCTTCGCCGAAATGACCTGCAATCAGGCGGCGGGTAAGCTCATGAAGCGGGGACGCCAGAACATCCGCTGTACTGCCGCGTTCTACCACTTCGCCCTGATGCATGACTAATACCTGATCGCTGATGTGCTTCATCATGCCAATATGTTGGGTCACATAGATATACGAAATCCCCTGTTTTTCCTGCAATTCCAGCATCAGATTGATGAGCTGCGAACGCATCGACATGTCCAGAGAGGCCAGGGCTTCGTCGGCGATAATGACTTTGGGGCGTAAAATGAGCGCACGGGCAAGGCCCAGACGCTGTTTTTGCCCTGGGGCCAACATATGTGGGTAATAGCTTACGTGATCGGGCAGCAGCCCGACCATGCGCATGGTCTCCACGATCTGTTTACGACGCTGCTCAGGCTCGAGGTCGGTATTCAGACGTAGCGGAAAATCGAGGATTTGCGAGATACGTTGCCGCGGATTAAGCGATGTTGACGGATCCTGGAAAATCATACGGATCCGCTGACTACGAAATGAATAATCGCCATATTTTAACGGATGATCGTCAATCAGCAGCTCACCGCTGGTGGGTTCAATCATACCCGCCAACATTTTAGCCAGCGTAGATTTCCCCGAACCGTTTTCACCAATGACGGCGAGCGTCTGACGTTCACGCAGGGTGAAACTCAGGGGCTTAACGGCCTCAACGGTCTGGCGGCGAAATAAACCTGTCCGGTAGCGAAAGGTTTTGCTCAGATTACGAACTTCGAGCAGGGTTTCTACCATCTCACTCTCTCTCCATGTTCAGCGGGAAATGACAGGCGTAGAGATGATTTTTTGCTCCGGTCAGTCTTGGGGTTTCAATACATTCGCGTTGTGCATAAGGACAGCGTGGCCCCAGACGGCAGCCGATGGGTAATTGTTCCAGCAATGGAATAGCTCCTGGCATGGTATTCAGGCGGCTTTTGTGCGGCATTGCGCTACCAAAATCCGGAATAGCGCGAATCAACGCTTGAGTATAAGGATGATGAGGAATGGTCACCAAATCTTTACTTGGCGCGGTTTCGACCGTTTGTCCGCAGTACATCACGTTGATTTTGTCAGCCCACTGGCTGAGCATTTGCAGGTCATGGCTTATCAACAAAATGGTAGTATTGCTGTTTTGATTCAGACGGGTTAGCAGACGGAAAATTTGCGCCTGGGTGGTTGGCTCCATCGCGTTCGTTGGTTCATCGGCAATCAGCAAACGCGGCTGATTCGCTAATGCGATAGCGATCATGACCTTCTGGCATTCGCCATCGGTCAGCTCATATGGAAAGCTGCGCATGGCGTCTTTATGGTCTTTTATCCCGACGCGGTGCAAGAGTTCAATCGCACGGCGTTTGCGCCAACCGATGCGCTGCCACCAGCGACCTTTGTAGGTCCATGCCGGAATATTTTGCATCAGTTGACGTCCGATACGCTCGGACGGATCGAGACATGACTGCGGCTCCTGAAAGATCATGGAGACGTTATGACCGACCAATTTGCGTCGTTCACGCGCCGAAAGGCGTAGCAGATCGATATCATCAAAACGCATACGGTCTGCGGTTACGCGCCAGTTATCTTTAGCAACCCCGCAAATGGCCTTAGCGATCAGACTTTTGCCTGATCCAGATTCACCGACCAGCCCGCGGATTTCACCCTCATTCAAGGTCATGCTGACACGATCAACAGCCTTAACCCAGTCGTCACCGGTTCTGAATTCAATGGTCAGGTTGCGGATATCCAGTAATGGCATTACTCCACCCCCGCAATAATTGCGCGGCGCACGCCGTCACCCAGTAGGTTAACCAACAACACGCTTATCATAATTGCCGCGCCTGGCAGCATCACCGTCCACGGTGCGACATAAATCAGCTCCAGCGCGTCGCCGAGCATGGCTCCCCATTCCGGGGACGGCAGCTGTGCGCCAAGGTCGAGAAAACCCAGCGCGGCGATATCCAGAATCGCCATCGACAGTGCGCGGGTGATTTCAGTAATAAGGCCAGCGGTAATATTGGGCAGAACGGCGAACCACAGAATATTCAGTGTGGTTGCACCGTCCAGGCGAGCGGCAATGACGTACTCTTTCTCCAGCTCGTCATGCACCATGCTGTAAACGGAGCGCACCATGCGCGGCAGCAGCGCCAGCCAGACGGCAAACATGGCGTGTGTCAGATGCGGCCCGGCAAAGGCCACCACAATAATCGCCAGCAGCAGAGAAGGGATCGACAGCAGGGTGTCCAGAATGTGGTTCAGCACCGCAGAGCGCAAGCCGTGCGTCGCACCGGCAACTACGCCCAATACCAGGCCACACAGCGTGGCGGCAAGAGTGACGACAAACGCGCCGCCAACGGTCGGGGCCGCGCCGCTGAGCAGACGGCTTAAAACGTCACGTCCCAGATCGTCAGTCCCAAGGAAGAATGAGACTTCGCCATAGCGCGACCATGACGGCGGTAAAAGCTGATAGCCGAGAAATTGCTGATCGATGCCGTAAGGGGCAAACCAACCACCAAAAATACACAGAATAGCCAGTCCCGCACAGCCGTACAGGCCGATCATCGCAGTCGCATCGCCATAGAAATTGCGCCATGCGGTGCGCAACGTACCTGGCGGGCGTTTTTCGCTGTAGACGCTATCGTAAGGCATACCATTCCTTATGTTTCAGAGGGTTAGCCATAGCACCCAAAATATCAGAGATGACGTTAACGATAATAACCAGTGAGCCAATCACCATCACGCCCGCTGAAATCGCCGCGTAATCCTGCTGGCGAATCGCGTTAATCAGCCAACGGCCAAGACCTGGCCAGCTAAAGACCATCTCGGTGATCATCGCCAGCGTCAGCATGGTGGAAAACTGTAATCCCAGACGCGGGATCACCGGCGGAAGGGCGTTGTGCAGGACGTGACGACGCAGAATCGTTAATCGTGACAAACCGCGCGTGGCCGCCGCTTTGACGTAGTTCTGGTCAAAGACCTCAATGGTGCTGATACGCATCAGGCGGATGACTTCGGTGGTGGGCGCAACGGAGAGCGTCAGCACCGGGAGCACCATATGACGGATAGCGCTGACCAGCATTTCATCGCGCCAGGGCGAGTCGGAGATCCACGCATCAATAATGGCAAAACCGGTAACGGGTTTCACCTCGTAGAGAAGATCAAAACGCCCGGAAACGGGTAACCAGCCGAGGGTCAGCGAGAAGAGCAATGTCAGCAGCAGCGCCAGCCAAAAAACGGGGATAGAAAACCCCATCAGAGCCAATGCGCTGATGCAGCGGTCCTGCCATTTGTTCCGCGTGATACCGGCCAGCATACCAACGGGGATCCCAACCATTAGTGCAAAACCAAAGGCAAGAATGCACAGTTCCATTGTGGCCGGGAACACCTCTTTCAGCTGCTCTGAGATCAACTGACCGTTGATACTGGATACGCCGAAATCCCAGTGAATGAGACCATTGAACCAGAATACCCAAGCGTTCCACAGCGATGCACCCTGTAACGGCGCATGAGGTGTGAAGTAGCTCAGGCTGAAGCCAATAAAGGTCAGGAAGAACAGGGTTACCAGTAGCAATAAAAATCGACGCAAGGTGAAGATAATCATGGTTTTTTCACCTCATCTTTCTTTTCCCTGGACACGCCGGCAAAAGAGGCATTACCGAATGGACTGAGCACCAACCCTTTGATGTCGTAGCGGTAAGCCTGTAGACGCAGTGAAGAGGCCAGTGGCAGGATCGGTAACTCTTGGGCAAGAATATTTTGCGCTTCGTCATAGGCATCAATTCGCGATGAAAGCTGCTGCGAAGAGAGAGCCTTGCGCAGAATGCTGTCAAACTGCGGATTACACCAGTGGGCAAAGTTGGTCTGTGAATTGATGGCGGCACAGCTGAGCAACGGCCGGAAAAAACTGTCAGGATCGTTACTGTCCGTTGCCCAGCCGGATAACGTCAGATCATGGTTCATATCCATTAATCTCGCCTCCTGAAAACGACCTTCTACCGGGATGATCTTCACTTTCACACCCACCTGAGCCATATCTGCCTGAATCAGCTCGGCGGTTTTCAGCGGACTGGGGTTCCAGGCCTGAGAGCTGGTAGGGACCCAAAGTTGTAACGTCAGATTCTCCAGCCCCAGCGCTTTTAGCTGCTCGCGCGATTTTGCCGGGTTGTATTCTGTAATTTTAGCTTCGTTATCATAAGCCCACGAGGCGCGAGGCAAAATAGATGCCGCGGTTTCTGCCGTCCCGTAGTAGATAGACTGCATTAAGCGCTGGTTGTTGATTGCTAGCGCCAGCGCATGCCGCACGGCAGGGTTATTCAACGGCGGTTTATTGGTGTTGAACGCCAGATAGGCAATGTTCATCCCCGGGCGCAGCGTCAGACGCAGGCGAGGGTCATCACGCAATATGCTGAGCTGGCTGGCGGCAGGCCAGGCCAGGACGTCACATTCGCCAGTGAGTAATTTCGATAAGCGTCCGGTTCCACCAGAGCCGAGATCCACTACGACCTGCGGCATCAGGGGGGTACCACGCCAGAATTTTTCATGTCGCTGCAACCGAATATATTGGCCAGCACGATTCTCTGAAAGCTGGTACGGGCCTGTGCCGACGGGTTGTCTGTCGAGCAACTCCTGGCGATCCTGTTTTGCCAGATTAGCGGCATATTCGGCCGACATTACGGAGGCATAGTGTGTGGCAAGGTGCCACATAAAGGAGGCATCCGGTTGCGTTAAGCGGAATTCAACGGTGTTGTTGTCCAGTTTGCGCACGCTTTGGACGTTATCGGCAAACTGCAGGCTGTCGAAGTAGGGGAAACTGCTGCCGTTCACATTGTGCCACGGATGGTGGCGATCAAAGATGCGCTCGAAGGTAAACACCACATCGTCTGCATTCAGTTTGCGGGTGGGGGTGAACCAGGCAGTCTTCTGAAACTGTACGTCACGACGAAGATGGAAGCGGTAGGTTGCGCCGTTATCCAGAACCTCCCAGCTTTCAGCAAGCTCAGGCACCAGCCGATAGGTGTAGGGATCTACATCAAGCAGTCGGTCATACAATTGGGCCGCTAACGTATCGACGATGAGACCGCTGCTCGTTTTTTGTGGGTTGAACGTATTGACTTGCCCGCTGACGCAATAGACAAACCCACTGTCACGGATATCAGCGTGCGGAGCTTGCTCAGGCGCAGCAGCAGCCTGACCACTCAGAAATCCAGCCATCACGATCAGAGATGATAAAACCAGGCGCATAATTTTAATGGATTATATAAAGAGGCTATCTTACTAATACTTAATGACATTTGCCATTACCGTTTGTTTTTGGGAGTAACAGGCTCAATAAGCGCGAGTTCAACACCGCGACATGGTCAAAATTCATACCTGCTATCCACTTTGAATCTACTCTGTTAACTATCTTAGCATTTTCATGGCCCATCTGACTTGCTATAAACGTGGGGGCGTACCTGTCGTTGTTTACTGATTGATATCAGTGTGTGCTCGGAAGATGGAGTATGGCATCGATGACGAAGTGTGGAGCGAGCATTTAGAGTGTCACTATCAATGCTGAACTATAATCATTCAGGAAGCAGTACACGTTATATGAGTTGTAATAGCTAAAGTATCTATAATTATTTCAATATGTTAATTCCATTTTTTCTTCATGGCATCTTAATCTTCTCACCCATTTATGGTGATGATTTCCATTGGTTATTAAATGCATTTTGGCTTTGATCCTGGTTATGAACGGTTTTCTGTTGCCATTTAACTTCTAATGGAATGAATTGTATGAATAAATTACTGAGCCTTGTTGTTTCACTTGCCCTATTGCCTGGAGCCGTTTTTGCAGCGTCGACTCCAGACTGTGTGAAGGTGAATAAAGCGCAAATCGAAGCGCTATTTGATAAGTGGAACGAGTCATTGAAAACAGGTAACGCGCAGACGGTATCTGAAAATTATCTTAGCGATGCGGTATTGTTGCCTACTGTATCCAATAAAGCGCGTTTAACGGACGCTGAACGTGTTGATTATTTCGAGCATTTTCTTGCGAAAAAGCCGACCGGGAAAATTGACATGCGTACCATTCGCCTGGGGTGTAATAAGGCGATAGACACCGGTACTTACACATTTACCTTCGCGGACAAATCAACGGTTTCAGCCCGCTACACATTCACTTATGCATGGGACGGTAAAGAGTGGAAAATTTCCACACACCACTCTTCAGCGATGCCTGAAGGGTAAAAAGCTGTGCAGGGGGCGGAATATTCACCGCTCCCTGAAGACTAGCCAATAATCGCGATTCCAAGACGTTCCATGAGCAACGATGCCTGGTAGTTGTCCAACTTAACGCCTTGTAAATCAACGCGCCGAATATCTAAGTCACCCAACTCCGAATTGGTCAGATCGCAATGTGTGAAGTTTGCTGCTCGCCAGTCGAAAGTCGAAAACTCGCCGCCGGAGAGATCTGAACCACTGAACGTCGCGCCCAGTACCTGGGCCCCCATCCAACGGTTTTCCCACAGCTCACACTTTTCCAACACGACTTTCGAAAAATTGGCGTAGCTTAGATTTGTGTTAGTGATATATGCACTGCAAAACCAGGTGCGAGTAGTGATCATATTCATAAAACTTGCGCCGCGAAAATCTGCGCCTTGCGCACGACAGTGGCGAATTTCAATGCCAAGCGCACTGGCATTGCGAAAATCCGCCATGGATAAATCACAGCTTTTAAAAATGGCATCTTTCAGCATCGCACGACTAAAATTGCACCCTTTCTGGCTTTCACGATCATAGAACTGACAGCCGATAAATTCAGTGCCGCTCAGGTCGGCACCTGAAAAATCACAGTTAAAAAATGTACTATTTTCAATTTTCTCACCGGTGAAGCGGTTTCTGTCAATTTTTTCGCCAACGAGTGCCAGTGCCATATTTGTACCTGTTTTTTTATACAGTAATGGCGTCATGGTAAACCCTGATGAGGTTATGCGTCAAATCCGCCAATATGACATCTGCAAATGTGCGTTAAATCTGGTGTTTTTTCAGCAAAGCGCGAAGCTGATGGTAAGTCAGACCCAGTAATTCAGCGGCTTTTTTCTGGTTAAATTTTGCCTGCTGTAAGCTGGTTTGTAGAAAGTCTTTCTCTTGCTGCTGCTGGAATTCACGCAGATCCAGCGGTAAACCTACAGACATCGGTTTAGTTTCCGACGCCTGCGGCTGAGTAGTGTGGCGGCGGAAGGGGTCAATGATTATCTCATCCAGCGGGTAATCACTGGTTCCATGCCGGTAAACGGATCGCTCCACGACGTTTTTCAGTTCACGAATATTGCCCGGCCAACGATAGTGGAGGAGAGTTTCTCTGGCCTCGGCACTAAAACCCGGAAACAGAGGTAATCCGATCTCGCGGCACATCTGAATGGCAAAATGCTCGGCCATTAACATAATGTCACTTTGACGCTCGCGTAACGGTGGGAGTTGCACCACGTCAAAGGCCAGGCGATCCAGCAGGTCCGCGCGGAAAGTGCCTTCGCTGACCATGCGAGGTAAGTCGGCATTGGTCGCACAAACAAGTCGTACGTTAACTTGCAACGGCTGGCTGCCACCAACGCGCTCCAGCTCGCCATATTCAATAACCCGCAGTAATTTTTCCTGTACCAACATCGGGGCGGTTGCCAGTTCATCGAGAAACAGCGTACCGCCGTCGGCGCGTTCGAAACGTCCTGGATGGCGTTTTTGCGCGCCGGTAAAGGCACCCGCTTCGTGACCAAACAGTTCGGAATCAAGCAAATTTTCGTTTAGAGCCGCGCAGTTAAGCGAAATAAACGGGCCTTGCCAGCGGGTGGAGAGGTAGTGCAGGCGGTTGGCAATAAGTTCTTTCCCGGTCCCGCGCTCACCTATAACCAGTACAGGTTTATCCAGCGGTGCCAGATGAGAAACCTGCTCCAGCACTTCAATAAAGCTGTTCGCTTCACCCAGAAGATTATCTTTGTATCCAGCCATGATGAAATTCACCATTTGTTAGTGTTATTCACCAATTTACCCTAATTTTCGCAACAGGTAAAATTAGATATAATTATTAGAATCAATTAGATAAAAAGTTGGCACGCCAAGTGCATTACGAAAACAGCAGGGCATAGCCCGATATCAGAACAGTAAGTGAGGATTACATTATGGGTATTTTTTCTCGTTTTGCCGACATCGTGAACGCCAACATTAATGCGTTGCTGGAAAAGGCTGAAGATCCGCAGAAACTGGTGCGGTTGATGATCCAGGAAATGGAAGACACGCTGGTTGAGGTACGTTCTAACTCAGCGCGTGCGCTGGCAGAAAAGAAACAATTATCTCGCCGTATCGAACAGGCCAGTGCCCAACAGGCAGAGTGGCAGGAAAAAGCAGAACTAGCGCTGCGTAAAGAGAAAGAAGATCTGGCGCGTTCTGCGTTAATTGAAAAGCAGAAACTGACCGATTTAATTGCCTCTCTGGAGCATGAGGTGACGCTGGTTGACGATACGCTGGCGCGTATGAAAAAAGAGATCGGTGAGCTGGAAAATAAACTCAGTGAAACCCGTGCTCGTCAGCAGGCGTTGATGTTGCGTCATCAGGCAGCGAGTTCTTCGCGTGATGTCCGTCGTCAACTGGACAGCGGTAAACTCGATGAAGCGATGGCGCGCTTTGAATCTTTCGAGCGTCGTATCGATCAGATGGAAGCCGAGGCTGAAAGCCATAACTTCGGTAAACAGAAGTCTCTGGATCAGCAATTTGCTGACCTGAAAGCAGATGATGAAATCAGCGAGCAGCTGGCGCAACTTAAAGCCAAAATGCAGCAAGACAAGCAATAATAACATCTGGCGGCGCCCGAACGCGCCGCCGCTCATCACCTGTAAGGAGTACTCATGAGCGCGCTATTTCTGGCTATCCCGTTAACCATCTTTGTGTTGTTCGTTTTACCGATTTGGCTCTGGCTGCACTACAGCAACCGTTCCAGTCGTGGCGAACTGTCGCAAAGTGAACAGCAACGCCTGGTTGAACTCAACGATGACGCACAGCGGATGCGCGAGCGCATTCAGGCGCTGGAAGACATCCTCGATGCTGAACATCCAAACTGGAGGGACCGCTAATGGGAGGCGTTAACCTGAACAAAAAACTGTGGCGTATTCCGCAGCAGGGCATGGTGAAGGGGGTTTGCGCAGGTATTGCGCATTATCTCGATGTGCCTGTGAAGCTGGTACGGATCCTGGTGGTGTTGTCAGTCTTTTTTGGCCTGGCCTTTTTCACCTTCGTCGCCTACATCGTGCTGACCTTTGTGTTGGATCCGATGCCGGACAATGTGGTTTCCGGCGAGCAGCAGCCATCAAGCGGTGAGCTGTTGGATGCCGTCGATCGCGAGCTGGCGGCTAGTGAAAAGCGTTTACGTGAAATGGAGCGTTATGTGACGTCCGATACTTTTTCCTTACGTAGTCGCTTCCGTCAATTGTGAGGACAGAAATGAACAATCGCTGGCAACGTGCCGGGCAAAGGGTTAAGCCGGGCTTTAAAATAGCAGGTAAGCTGGTGCTTCTGACCGCGCTGCGCTACGGCCCGGCGGGTGTAGCAGGGTGGGCGGTGAAGTCCGTCGCCCGACGCCCGCTAAAAATGCTGCTGGCGTTGGTTCTGGAACCGGTGTTGAGTCGGGCTGCGGCAAAATTGTCGAAACGCTATTCAGGTAATCAACCCTGATATTTGAATCAGCAAAAGCAAGCAACAATTAATCAACATTCCCTCAGTTAATTTGCGGCAGCTCACAAATATAATTTGGGGGCTGTCAGAATTCTTTTGGGTTGTTACCACGGGTATTGAGGGTGAACTAAAAAATCTATTTCGCAGGGCATTAATACCCAGGTTTTATATCAGGAAGTCGGTCAGCAATATTTGTGTTCCTATCGTGATATTCTGTAATCCTTTCTCACCTGCAATCAGATTAAATAATAAATTACAGCTTTGCTCACCTAATTGTTGGGTAGGAACATCAAATGCGGGTAGAAAAATCAACAGGCTAACTGCAGCATGGGTAACCTGAGGAACAATCGTCCGCGCCTGCAGACGGTGATAATGCGGTCGCAATATTTTCTTAAGAACTGGCGTATAGTGTAGAGGTAAATCCAACTATCAGTCAGGAAGATATTATGTTGAAAAAAGGTGTATTAGCGTTGGCTCTGGTCATCGGCATGCCGGTTTACGCAGCCGAACACTGGATCGATGTTCGCGTTCCTGAACAGTACCAACAGCAGCATATTCAGGGGGCCGTCAATATTCCGTTAAAAGAAATGAAGGCACGTATTGCAGCTGAAGTTCCTGATAAGAACGACACTGTGAAGCTGTACTGCAACTCCGGGCGTCAATCGGGACAAGCGAAGGATATGTTGACTGAAATGGGCTATACGCAGGTGACGAATGAAGGTGGCATCAACCAGATCTCGCTTCCTAAAGTAGAGAATAAATAAGCCGTACGCAGTTCTTCTGCTCCTGGCGGTAAGAATAATGCCGCCAGGTACCGCCCAGGTAGTTGATAAGTAAGAATTGACCCCTATCTTTACTTCCTGTTTGTTATAATTTCTTCGGTTCCTTCAGCAAAACGGGATGGCGATGAAGCGACTTAAAAATGAACTCAATTCGCTGGTTAATCGCGGCGTAGACCGGCATTTACGCCTGGCTGTCACCGGACTTAGCCGCAGCGGTAAGACGGCGTTTATCACTGCGATGGTAAACCAGTTACTCAATATTCATGCCGGTGCGCGTCTGCCGTTGCTCAGCTGCGTGCGCGAAGAGCGTTTGCTCGGCGTAAAACGGGTTCCTCAACGCGATTTTGGCATTCCGCGCTTTACCTATGATGAGGGACTGGCGCAACTGTACGGCTCTCCGCCAACCTGGCCGACCCCTACGCGCGGCGTGAGTGAAATACGTCTGGCGCTGCGCTATAAATCCAATGACTCTTTACTGCGCCACTTTAAAGACACCTCCACGCTGTACCTGGAGATCGTCGATTATCCGGGGGAGTGGCTGCTCGATTTACCGATGCTTGCCCAGGATTATCTGAGCTGGTCGCGGCAAATGACCGGATTATTGCAGGGGCAGCGGGGCGAATGGTCGGCAAAATGGCGGCAGTTATGCCAGGGGCTGGATCCGTTGGCGCCTGCTGATGAAAACCGTCTGGCGGAAATTGCTGCCGCCTGGACGGAGTATCTGCATCAGTGTAAACAGCAGGGCCTGCATTTTATTCAACCGGGCCGTTTTGTCCTGCCCGGGGATATGGCGGGCGCGCCTGCGCTGCAATTCTTCCCGTGGCCGGATGTCGATGCCTGGGGGGAATCAAAGCTGGCGCAGGCTGACAAACACACCAACGCGGGCATGTTGCGCGAAAGATTCAATTATTACTGCGAAAAGGTCGTCAAAGGGTTTTATAAGAATCACTTCCTGCGCTTTGACCGCCAGATTGTGCTGGTCGATTGCCTGCAGCCGCTCAACAGCGGGCCACAGGCGTTCAACGACATGCGTCTGGCGCTTACCCAGTTGATGCAAAGCTTCCATTACGGGCAGCGTACGCTGTTTCGTCGGCTATTTTCTCCAGTGATCGACAAGCTGCTGTTTGCCGCCACCAAAGCCGACCACGTCACGGTCGATCAGCACGCCAATATGGTGTCGTTATTGCAGCAACTGATCCAGGACGCATGGCAAAACGCGGCGTTCGAAGGTATCAGCATGGATTGTCTGGGGCTGGCATCGGTGCAGGCAACCACCAGCGGCTTGATCGACGTGAAAGGTGAAAAGATCCCGGCGCTGCGTGGTAATCGTCTGAGCGATGGCGAACCGCTAACCGTTTATCCGGGGGAAGTGCCCGCGCGACTGCCAGGACAGGCGTTCTGGGACAGCCAGGGCTTTCAGTTTGAGGCGTTTCGCCCGCAGGTTATGGATGTCGATAAACCCTTACCGCATATCCGCCTTGATGCCGCGCTGGAGTTTTTAATAGGAGATAAATTGCGATGAGCGAGCCGTTAAAACCGCGTATCGATTTCTCAGGTCCGCTGGACGTGGAACAAAACACGGCGTTTAAAGCGCAGCAAATGTTCAATGAGACGGAGGCGCAGACTTTTTCTCCAGCGAAAGTGGATGAACCCCTGGAAGACGAAGGTCAGGCGGAGGCCGTCATTGATGCGGCCTTACGCCCCAAACGCAGTCTGTGGCGCAAGATGGTGATGGGCGGGCTGGCGCTGTTTGGCGTAAGCGTTGTTGCTCAGGGTGTGCAGTGGACCATGAACGCCTGGCAGACTCAGGACTGGGTCGCGCTGGGAGGATGTGCCGCAGGCGCATTGATTATCGGCGCAGGTGTCGGATCGGTGGCGACCGAGTGGCGCAGATTGTGGCGATTGCGTCAGCGCGCGCACGAACGTGATGAAGCGCGAGACTTGCTCCACAGCCATGGAACCGGAAAAGGTCGTGCATTTTGTGAAAAACTGGCGCAGCAGGCTGGTATCGATCAGTCGCATCCGGCTCTACAGCGTTGGTATGCCTCAATTCATGAAACGCAGAACGATCGCGAAGTGGTCAGCCTGTATGCCCATCTTGTGCAGCCGGTACTGGATGCGCAAGCCCGGCGTGAGATCAGTCGTTCAGCGGCAGAGTCCACGCTGATGATTGCAGTCAGTCCGTTGGCGCTGGTGGATATGGCGTTTATCGCCTGGCGAAATCTGCGGCTGATTAATCGCATTGCATCGCTGTATGGCATTGAACTTGGTTATTACAGCCGTCTGCGCCTGTTCCGCCTGGTGCTGCTGAATATCGCTTTTGCCGGGGCCAGTGAGCTGGTGCGGGAAGTAGGGATGGACTGGATGTCGCAGGATTTAGCCGCCCGCTTATCAACGCGTGCCGCACAGGGCATTGGCGCGGGGTTATTAACGGCGCGTCTGGGCATTAAAGCTATGGAACTTTGCCGACCGCTGCCGTGGATCGATGATGATAAGCCACGACTGGGCGATTTTCGCCGTCAACTGATTGGTCAGGTGAAAGAGACCTTACAAAAGAACAAATCTCAGCGCGAAAGTTAGCTAAAAAACAGGCGCCGATCGTATAACTTTACGCCCCGGCGCCCAATTTTCCAGCGCGCTGTCAATATTTGTTGACAGAGTTCTTCCTGCGAACCAAATACTGTCTTATCATTTACTACATAATCCCTTGTCCTGATGAAGGTTCCTATGCGTTTGGAAGTCTTTTGTGAAGACCGTCTTGGTCTGACCCGCGAACTGCTCGATTTACTGGTGCTGAGAAGCATTGATTTACGCGGTATCGAGATTGACCCCATCGGACGGATTTACCTTAATTTTGCGGAGCTGGAGTTCACCAACTTCAGCAGCCTGATGGCTGAAATTCGCCGTATTTCAGGGGTTACGGATGTGCGCACCGTGCCCTGGATGCCTTCTGAACGTGAACATCTGGCGCTAAGTGCGCTGCTTGAAGCGTTGCCTGAGCCGGTCCTTTCTCTTGATATGAAAAGCAAAGTTGAGATGGCGAACCCTGCGAGCTGTCAACTTTTTGCGCACACCCAGGAGCGGATGCGCAACCATACCGCAGCCCAGTTAATCAATGGGTTTAACTTCCAGCGCTGGCTGGAAAGCAATCCGCAGGATTCCCATAGCGAACATGTCGTGATTAACGGGCAGAATTTCCTGATGGAAATTACGCCTGTCCATTTGCAGGGCGAAAATCAGGAGCAGATGCTGACCGGCGCGGTGGTGATGTTGCGCTCCACCATCCGAATGGGACGTCAGCTGCAAAATATGACAACGCAGGATCTCAGCGCGTTTAGCCAGATTATTGCCGTCAGCGCCAAAATGAAACACGTCGTAGAACAAGCGCGCAAGCTGGCGACGCTGAGCGCACCGCTGCTGATTACTGGTAATACCGGCACCGGCAAAGATCTCTTTGCTCACGCCTGCCATCTGGCAAGCCCACGTGCATCGAAACCGTATCTGGCGCTGAACTGCGCGTCAATCCCTGAAGATGCGGTTGAAAGCGAGCTGTTTGGCCATGCGCCGGAAGGTAAAAAAGGGTTCTTTGAACAGGCGAATGGCGGTTCGGTTCTGTTAGATGAAATTGGCGAAATGTCGCCGCGTATGCAGACCAAATTGCTGCGTTTTCTCAATGACGGTACGTTCCGTCGCGTGGGAGAAGATCACGAAGTTCATGTTGATGTCCGTGTGATTTGCGCGACGCAAAAGAACCTTGTGGAGCTGGTGCAGAAAGGACTTTTCCGTGAAGACCTCTATTATCGTCTGAATGTACTGACGTTAAACCTGCCGCCGCTGCGCGATTGCCCACAAGATATTATGCCGCTCACCGAACTGTTCGTGGCGCGTTTTGCCGATGAGCAGGGCGTGCCGCGTCCGAAGCTGTCCGCCGATCTCAGCACGGTGTTAACCCGTTACGGTTGGCCGGGCAACGTGCGTCAGCTTAAAAACGCTATCTACCGGGCGTTGACCCAGCTTGAAGGCTATGAGCTACGGCCGCAGGATATTTTACTGCCGGATTATGATGCGGCAACGGTTGCGGTCGGAGAAGAGGTGATGGAAGGGTCGCTGGATGAAATTACCAGCCGCTTTGAACGCTCCGTGCTGACGCAGCTGTATATGAATTATCCCAGCACGCGCAAGCTGGCCAAGCGCCTCGGCGTTTCGCATACCGCGATTGCCAATAAATTGCGCGAGTACGGCCTGAGCCAACAGAAAAAAAGCGAAGAGTAATGCCGTAAATGAAAATGCCTCCATCCGGAGGCATTTTTGTATGCAAACGCAGCTTACGCTTTCAGTACGTCCAGCGCCGCTGTGTAGTCTGGTTCGTTGGTGATTTCATTGACCAGTTGGCTGAAGACGACGTTGTCATTTTCATCGATAACAACTACGGCACGTGCGGCCAGACCTTTCAACGGGCCTTCAGCGATTTCAACACCGTAGTTTTTCAGGAATTCTGCGTTGCGCAGGGTGGACAGCGTGATAACGTTGCTCAGACCTTCCGCGCCGCAAAAACGAGAGTGGGCGAATGGCAGGTCGGCCGAAATACACAGTACGACGGTATTGTCGATTTCTGTCGCCAGTTGGTTAAACTTACGTACCGATGCCGCGCAAACGCCAGTATCGATGCTTGGGAAAATATTCAGCACTTTGCGCTTGCCTGCAAACTGGCCCAGCGTAACGTCAGACAGGTCTTTAGCCACAAGGGTAAAAGCCTGAGCTTTGCTTCCAGCCTGAGGAATGGAGCCGGCAACTGCAACCGGGTTGCCCTGGAAATGAACGGTTTGTGACATGGTTATCTTCCTGTTTACATATAGTTAACGTCGAGGCTAGTTTATGCCATCAACAGTTAACACGGCAAACGCTATTTGCGGATATCCGCTTCAGGGACTGCATTAAGGAAAACAAATGAGAACAGTTAAGGTATATGAGGAAGCCTGGCCGCTGCACACTCCCTTTGTCATCGCCCGTGGGAGCAGGACCGAAGCGCATGTGGTTGTCGTCGAATTGACAGAAAATGGCGTCACAGGTATTGGCGAGTGCACACCGTACCCGCGCTACGGTGAAAGCGATGCCTCTGTTCTGGCGCAAATTATGAGCATTGCGCCACAGCTGGAAAACGGACTTACGCGTGAAGAGCTGCAAAAGCTGCTGCCAGCAGGGGCTGCGCGAAATGCCGTAGACTGCGCGTTGTGGGATCTGAGTGCGCGTCAACAGCAGAAGTCGCTGGCGGAATTGGTGGGAAGTGAACTGGCGGAAGTGGTGACGACGGCGCAAACAGTGGTGATTGGCTCGCCGGAACAAATGGCTGCGAGCGCGGCTGCGCTGTGGGGAAATGGCGCAAAACTGCTGAAAGTTAAACTGGATGCTCGCTTGATTAGTGAGCGGATGGTTGCCATTCGTGCGGCTGTTCCTGACGCTACGATTATTGTCGACGCCAATGAATCCTGGCGGGCAGAAGGCCTTGCGGCACGCTGTCAGCTGTTGGCTGATTTAGGGGTGGCAATGCTGGAGCAGCCGCTGCCGGCTCAGGATGATGCCGCGCTGGAGAATTTTGTGCATCCGCTGCCCATCTGCGCAGATGAAAGTTGCCACACTCGCAGTAGCCTGAAAGCGCTGCACGGACGCTATGAAATGGTCAATATCAAACTGGACAAAACAGGCGGTCTGACGGAGGCACTGGCGCTGGCAACGGAAGCCCGCGAGCAGGGATTTGCGCTGATGCTGGGCTGCATGCTGTGTACCTCCCGGGCTATCGGTGCGGCGTTACCGCTTACGCCGCAGGTTAACTTTGCCGATCTTGATGGCCCTACCTGGCTTGCCAGCGATGCGGAGCCAGCCCTGCATTTTACGACCGGGCAGCTCCATCTCTAGGGTGCCAGCGCAGCAGATTGGACATGGCCAGCAGGTATTTTTCGCTCGCTTCATCCGATGAAATGGGCGGAAATTCGGCGGTTATGCAGTGTAAATTCAGGTCTGCGCACCAGCTCCCAAAAGAGCCGGGCGTTTCATAACCTACGCTGGTGACCAGAGGCAATTCAAACGACTGTGCCAGCCACGAACCCAGCTCGCTGCTTCTGGGATCTTCAATACAGGCCAGTGGATCGTGAAAAGAGACTACCCAGGCGGGATGAATTCGGTGAATAAGCTGACACAACGCCTGGGTTTCTGGTTCTGAACCCGGACTTTCGCCGGTCAACAACACCACATCACGCTCTTCTGCGCTACTGTTCCAGCGGTACACCGTTTCTCCCGCTTTCCAGTTTGCGGCGGGAAAATTACGGTTCAGATCGACGCCGTTCGCATTTGCGCGCAGTCCAAGCTGGCAACCGTCAGGGTTTACGGCCAGCACCACATGGTGGCGACGCAGGGAAGGGTTAAGCGTACGCAATGCGCAGGAAAGGGTAACGATAGAGGAGTTTTCGTCGCCGTGCGTTCCCGCCAGTATCAGGCCGCTTTCACGATCGGCTGCCAGTGCAGGAAACCAGATTAGCGGTGCGCCTAACAAGGAACGTCCGTAATGTTCGGTTCCAGGTGGGAATGCGCCGCGCTCGGCACGGGGACGGGTAACGGTCATAGTCATCTCTGAATGCTTGGATTGTTACTCGCAGTGTTGTGCAAAATGTATGGATAATCAAATCGTTTTCACACACTTATCTTTTCAGGTGTAATATCACTTTCTTGTCGGAAGTTAATTGCATTTCCTGCTGGCGATACAAATAATTACACATTCACTTAGTAGCCGGAATTGAGGGTATCTTATGCAGCATTCTGTTTCAGTAACCTGTTGTGCGTTGTTGGTTAGCAGCATTTCTTTATCCTGGGCTGCTGATGTTCCCAGCGGAACGGTACTGGCAGAGAAACAAGAACTGGTGCGTCATATAAAAGACGAACCGGCGTCGCTTGATCCGGCAAAAGCCGTCGGGCTGCCTGAAATACAGGTTATTCGTGATCTATTTGAAGGGCTGGTCAACCAGAATGAGAAGGGTGAGATCGTGCCTGGCGTCGCTACCCAGTGGAAGAGTAACGATAACCGCATCTGGACGTTTACGCTGCGTGACAATGCGCAATGGGCCGATGGTACGCCGGTAACGGCGCAGGATTTTGTCTATAGCTGGCAGCGTCTGGTTGATCCAAAAACGCTGTCGCCGTTTGCCTGGTTTGCGGCGCTGGCGGGAATTAATAATGCTCAGGCTATTATCGATGGCAAAGCCACGCCTGATAAACTTGGCGTTAGTGCTGTCGATGCACGGACATTGAAAGTTCAACTGGATAAACCGCTGCCCTGGTTTGCCAATCTGACAGCGAGTTTTGCATTCTATCCGGTACAAAAAGCTAACGTTGAGAGCGGCAAAGAGTGGACCAAACCAGGCAATCTTATTGGTAACGGCGCCTATGTGCTCAAAGATCGCGTCGTGAACGAAAAACTGGAAGTGGTGCCGAACACGCATTATTGGGACAACGCCAAAACAGTGTTGCAAAAAGTCACCTTCCTGCCGATCAACCAGGAGTCAGCTGCGACCAAGCGCTATCTTGCGGGTGATATTGATATCACGGAATCCTTCCCGAAAAATATGTATCAGAAACTGTTGAAGGATATCCCGGGTCAGGTTTACACCCCGCCGCAGCTTGGTACTTATTATTATGCTTTCAATACCCAGAAGGGACCGACCGCCGATTCACGCGTGCGGCTGGCACTCAGCATGACTATCGATCGTCGTCTGATGGCGGAGAAGGTATTGGGTACAGGTGAGAAGCCGGCATGGCATTTTACGCCGGATGTAACGGCAGGATTTGTGCCGGAACCTTCACCGTTTGAGCAAATGAGTCAGGAAGAACTGAACGCGCAGGCAAAAACGCTGCTGCGTGCGGCGGGCTATGGCCCACAGAAACCGCTTAAACTGACGCTGCTGTACAACACCTCAGAAAATCATCAGAAGATTGCTATCGCAGTGGCTTCTATGTGGAAGAAGAACCTCGGTGTTGACGTAAAACTGCAGAATCAGGAATGGAAAACGTATATCGACAGCCGTAATACCGGTAATTTTGATGTGATCCGCGCCTCATGGGTGGGTGACTACAATGAGCCTTCTACGTTCTTGTCGCTATTAACATCGACCCATACGGGCAATATCTCCCGCTTTAATGATCCGGCGTACGACAAAGTGTTGACCCAGGCAACTCTGGAGAATACAGAGAAAGCGCGCAATGCCGATTATAACGCCGCGGAGAAAATTCTGATGGAACAGGCACCTATTGCACCGATTTATCAGTATACCAACGGGCGTTTAATTAAACCGTGGCTGAAAGGGTATCCGATTACTAACCCTGAAGATGTGGCCTATAGCCGCACAATGTATATCGTTAAGCACTAACAGAGATAATGGCTGGTGTGATTTTGCACCAGCCATTTTATGTTTCCGGCGGCTGATGCTCCCGGCAAATCAGCAATGAATCTTCTTCACTCAATCTCTCTTTCGTCAGATTACAAAATCCCTGACCATCAATTTTTTGGTGGAAGCGACAGCTATGGCAAAGTCCAAAGCCAGGCACATTGTTGGTCCTCTGGATCCCGCGTAACAGTTCTAACAGCAGCTCTCTGAGCACGATCGCCCGTTCACCCATTGCCGATTCACCCTCCACTAAAAACGTTGGCGGGAGCAGGGCGTCCAGTAAGGTATTGGCCGACTCACTTAAGTGTAGATGGACGCTACGTTTATCACGGTCATCCGGCTTGCGAACAATCAACCCTTTGTTTTCCAAAAGCTTCAGCGATTGTGACACGGTACCTTTGGTGAGCCCAAGGTAGTCCGTTACGCCAAGCGGCGTATTGGAATAACGGTTGCAACGGGCCAGATACATTAACGCGCTAAGTTGTACTGGCTGGAGATCCGCCAGTAAAGGATGCTGGCGAAACCACATCCTTGTCAGGCTGGAAAGCCGGTCAAGTACGTCGAAAAGTGACATGTCGGGCATAACAAATCCTCCTCGGCATATAGTATCGATTAAAAACTATATTGACAAAGGATAAAAGCAGCGTAGCATAAATTATAGTATCGAATCGATACTATAATTTAAAGGAGATGTATCATGACTAAAGCTCGTTTCTATCATGCAGGTTGCCCGGTTTGTGTTTCCGCAGAACAGACACTTCTGCAGCATTTGTCTGCAGATGTTGAAATCGATGTGGTTCATCTGGGAGAGCAACCTGATCGGGTTGCTGAGGCTGAAGTGGCTGGCGTGAAATCTGTTCCGGCGCTGGTGATTGACGGCAATGTGCTGCATATTAATTTCGGCGCTCCCATTGAAGCGTTGAAATAGCTGGATAGTTCGGGAAGTTGCGTTGGCGATTTCCCGAATATACAAGACGTTGGGGAAGGTAGCATGATGAAAACGACCGAAGAGTATCACCCGATAGATTGCGATCTTCATGATTATCTGGAAATCGCCTGCATGTACCACTATTGGTTGCGCATTGAACTAACGGATGGCACATGTTTTGATGCTAAAGCGCTGACAACGTGTACCACCGTGGAAAAAGAAGAATTTCTGGTAGTGGAACAATCTGAAAACCAGCAAAAAATCCGTCTGGATTATCTGTCAGCGATCATCGCGCTGACGCCAGGAGCGACGTTTAGCACAGTAAATTTTCAGCGGGCCTACCGCGGTTAGACGGTATAAATTCGAATGTCGTGCGCCTGGAACGCTGTGGCGTACTCTTTGCTGATGTTGTCCTCTACAACAATCACATCGATATTGCTGCTTTCGGTAACGACATATCGGGCGACGGCTGGGATTTTTTCAGCCGTTAGCGCGACGATAGTTTCATTACATTGTTTAATCACCGCTTTTTTGAATTCACAATCCGCATAATCAAATCCCGTTAAGCCGGATTCAGGCGACATCGCGCAGCCGCCAATAAATCCCTGATCGAATAAAATGTCCTGCACTTGTGCGATGGCGGAAGCTCCCACGCACCCACCTGAAGATCTCTGCACCACGCCACCCAGCATAATGACTTCAAACAGCGGTTTTTTTAGCAAAACGGCGGCAATCTCCGGTGAATTTGTCACCACGGTTAACGCCAGTTCGGCGGGCAGAGCTTCTGCCATTGCCAGATTGGTGCTACCCGTGTCGATAAAAATACAGCTTCCAGATTTGACCAGTCGGGCACATCTCTGCGCGATGTTGCTCTTTTTGGCTACATTAATACTCTTGCGTACGTCGATGTCTTCGGATTCAGGGAGTGTAATGACCGCGCCACCATAGACTTTTTTACACACGCCATCTTTGCTCAATTCATGCAAATCACGACGAATTGTGTGTTCAGAAACACCTAATCGGTTAGCAAGTTCAGAACAAATGACCCTGCCGTTTTCTTGCAGGATCTGAAAGATAAGCGCCTGGCGCTGTTCCGGGAATGCGGCGTAATCGAGCATGGATACTCCAGGTGAAATAAACATCGAGCAATAGAGTGCATGATCGTGCATTATGATTAACGATGTCAACATCCCTTACAGGGGCCGTACTATTCTGGATACAACGGGAAGAGGTTCGCTATGAAGATTGCGCATATGGCGTTATGGACACAGGATCTCGAGCAGCAAGCTCGCTTCTGGGTCTCGTTTTTTGACGGCAAGATCAACGAGAAATACCGCAGTAAAACCAATCCTGGGTTTGAATCTTATTTTGTCAAAATTGGCGAGGAAATTGCGATTGAGTTAATGACCAAACCGGGTCTTATCGGGCAGCAACCTGACAATAATCGTTGCGGATGGGTACACCTCGCCATTTCTGTTGGCGGCAATGAAAATGTTGATGCCATTGCAATGCAAGCGCAGGGACAGGGGATATTAGTCTCAGGTCCGCGCACTACTGGCGATGGTTATTACGAAGCGGTGATAAAAGATCCTGACGGCAATTTAATCGAGATTGTGGCGTAAGTCTTCAATCAGTTACCTGCAAATAAAGAGTACCTGCTGCTGATTATTAATGAGTACAGCTCATAAGTTTGTCCTTCTTTTCCTCTCTAATCACCGACACGTCGAGTCTCTATAATTTTACTGTTTTCAGCCCCCGGTGGTGCAATGTTGCCACCATTTGGAGAGTCGAATATGCAATACCAACTGGATGCCAGACAACAGGCAATCATTCCCATTGCGGCATTCACTGCCACAGGACAGATGGAAAAGCTGGACGTCGCGCTCAACGCCGGACTGGATGCGAGACTCACGCTCAATGAAGTAAAAGAGATCCTGCTACAGCTCTACGCATACTGCGGTTTCCCTCGCAGCCTGAACGGTCTGTCCTGCTTTATGTCGGTGGTGAAAAGTCGAAGCGAGAAAGGGCTTTCAGACGACGAAGGTAGAACGGCCACGCCGCCACCTGCAGACTGGAACAGTGTTCAGGCTGGGAGCCTAACTCAGATGCAACTGGTTGGACAGCCTGTAAGCGGTCCGCTGTTTGACTTTGCACCCGCTATTGATGTCTGGCTTAAAGCACATCTGTTTGGCGATATTTTTCAGCGAGATGTACTTGACTGGCAGGACCGTGAATGGGTGACCGTTTCGGCGCTGGCCGTTCTGGGCGGCGTTAACAGCCAGCTGAAAAGCCATTTTGCGATATGCCTTAACATCGGGATCCTCCCTGAGCAACTCAGTGAGTTTATTACGATACTCGAACAGCACTGTGGAGCCGGGATTGGGGAAAATGCCCGTACGGTTCTTGATGAATGTCTGGTATGAACACCGCGGACATTATCCATACTGGAGTCACTATGAACGAACAATTTGATGGTAACAGCGTCTTTCCACGTGGAGAGAAAAATGAAGCGTATGCGAAGTATTTCACTGGCGACAGCTATCTGACCATGCTCTCCATGGAAGGCGTGGTAATTGGCAATGTCGCATTTGAACCGGGTTGTCGTAACTTCTGGCATGTTCATCATGAGGGTGGACAAATATTGCTGGTGACCGGTGGCAGAGGCTGGTATCAGGAGTGGAATAAACCGGCACGTGAGCTGAAAACCGGCGATGTCGTGCACATTCCGGCAGGAATGAAACACTGGCACGGCGCCGCGCGTGATAGTTGGTTTGCCCATATCGCCGTGGAAATCCCGGCCCCTGGCGCGTCGAACGAATGGCTGGAACCGGTTAGCGACGCTGAGTACAACCTGCTGCCCTGAACTATGCTGGTTCTGGTAACACCTAATCCCTGAGGAGATCTCAATGGTCATGAATGTGAAGGGTTATGCTGCTCTGGCGGTGAAAGAAGATTTAGTCCCCCATAATTTTGTTCGTCGCGATCCGCGTGAAGATGATGTGGTTATCGATATTTTATACAGCGGTGTATGCCACTCGGATATTCACAACGCCTACAACGATTGGGGCGGTGCTAAATATCCGATGGTACCAGGGCATGAGATCATTGGCCGCGTGGTGCATGTTGGTAAGTCGGTAACAAAATTCAAAGTGGGCGATCTCGCAGGGGTCGGCTGCATGGTTGATTCGTGTCAACACTGTAGCGCCTGCGAACAGGGGCTAGAGCAGTATTGCGAAGAAGGTAACACGCTAACGTATAACGATATCGACCGTCATGACGGTCTGCCTACTTTCGGCGGCTATTCTGACAAAATTGTCGTTACCGAAAAGTTTGTGGTGAAGGTCCCTGAAGGGATCGATTTACGCGGTGCGGCGCCGCTGCTTTGCGCCGGGATCACAACATGGTCGCCTCTGCGCCACTGGCAGGTAGGCGAGGGCAGTAAAGTCGCGGTTGTCGGTCTGGGTGGACTCGGGCATATGGCAATCAAACTTGCAAATGCGCTGGGCGCGGAAGTTACGCTGTTTACGCGTTCACCGGGCAAAGAAGCTGATGCCAGACGTTTGGGTGCCAGTCACGTTGTGCTTTCCACTGACAGTGAACAGATGAAAGCGACAGCGAATCAGTTTGATCTGATTATCGATACTGTGCCCTACGTTCATGACCTGAACCCTTATATCCCAACCCTGGCGCTAAGCGGTACGCTGGTGCTGGTCGGTTATCTTGGTGCGTTGGATCCGTTTCTGAATACGGTTCCCCTGATCCTTGGGCGTAGGTCTGTGGCGGGTTCAGTTATCGGCGGCATTGCGGAAACGCAGGAGATGATGGATTTTTGCGGTCAGCATGGTATTACCGCCGATGTCGAAGTGATCGATATTCAGGATATTAATCGTGCCTGGCAGCGGATGTTGAAAAGCGATGTGAAATACCGCTTTGTAATTGATATTTCCTCATTGAAATAAGTACAAAAAAGACGCGGATTTCCGCGTCTTTTCTTTTGTTAGTGTGTCAATGGCGATGCTTCAGGATTATCCATATACAGCGTCTGGCTGGGGAATGCAAAGTCGGCGCCGTTTGCCTGGACTATCGTGATAATCTTTAAATAAACGTCTTGCTGTACCGCGAGCCATTCCTTCCAGACGGTGGTTTTCGTGAAGCAATACACCATGATATTCAACGATGAATCGGCAAATTCATTAAAATAGACCAACAGAGTTTGTTTCTGGTCTATTCCAGGATGGTTTTGCAGCATTTCTCTGACCGACTCGACAACGGCACCGACTTTATCGGCATCCTCATATCGTAACCCGATCACCGTTTTAATTCGCCGGTTGGTCATGCGCCCTGGGTTTTCTACGCTGATGGAGGAGAAAATCGAGTTTGGCACATACAACGGACGATGGTCGAAGGTGTTTATTTTAGTCATTCGCCAGCCAATTTCTGCTACCGTGCCTTCAATATTGCGGTCCGGGGAGCGGATCCAATCGCCTATGCTAAACGGTCTGTCGAAATAGAGCATAATGCCTGAGAAAAAGTTGCTCAGAATATCTTTCCCCGCCATACCCACTGCGATACCGCCAATACCGCCAAAGGTTAACAGGCCGGATAAGCTCATACCGAAGTGTTCGCCATACAGTAAAATGATGGCAACCACGATGGTAATCTTGATGATACGCGACAGGATCCTCGCGCTGGTGATATCTCTGCCTTTATTAATCTGCGCCTTTTCAAACTGATTAATCACCAGAAAAAGTTTGATGGTCAGGATCAACGCAATCAACGAGGTGCAGATAAAGTCGACCACGCTGGGGGAGATAAATTTCAGGCTGTAACTTTCGATAACGTTATTAGCAATGCTGCCAAACGTCCCAATGATAATGGCATAGACAAAAAATTGTGCGGCATGAAATATGAATCCTTTGCAGCGACGCTCTCCACGATGATACCAGACGCTCATCAGGACCAGCGCGGCACAGCAGCTAAGAATTACCGTCAAATTAAACGCATTATTCATAAACAGTTCAGCGATCATGATTCTTCCTGGCAACTCCGTGTTAGCTAAATATCATCTGACATCCTAATCCCCAGATATTTTACTCAGTTAAGGCGGTCAGATCATTAATCAAAAGGAGAGATAAATAATGCAATCAGCGCTATTTTCAGCGAAATAACGCTGACGTCAACCCTGTATGCGGTTTATGTAGCAGACAGTCAGTTGATGTCATGGTATTGTTAGCGCAAAGTAACAAGGTTTTCATCTGCAAAAGGACAATACTATGATCATGGCTAAGCTGAAAACAGCGAAGGGACGGAAGTTTCTGTTGTGCCTGCTTGGAGTGTTTATTATCGCAGCGTCGGTCGTGACGCGAGCGACGATCGGTGGCGTTATTGAACAGTATGACATTCCGCTATCCGACTGGACCGCTTCAATGTACGCCATTCAATCTGCAATGATTTGTGTCTACAGCATGGTGTTTACGATTCTGTTGGCTATCCCGCTTGGTATCTATTTCCTCGGCGGTGAGGAGCAACACTAGGCGTTTAAAATGCCGGATGATATCGCCATCCGGCATTTCATTGTGTGGTTAATCGTCTTCTTCGTCGTCCAGTTCAACTGGCGTCTGATATTCATCCGGCTTGATGACCAGCAGGTCACAGCGTAGATGATCGATAACCTGTTCCGCGGTGTTACCAAGAAATGCAGCAGAAATACCGGTACGTCCGACGGTCCCCAATACCACAATACCCGCCTGCAAGTGCTCGGCTAAATCAGGAATGACCTCTTCAGGTAAGCCTTTTTCAACGTGCGTCACTTTCTCATCAATACTGAATTTTTGGCGTAGCGCCTTCATGGCCAGCAAATGCTGTCCACGGATTGCGTCGTTATAAACGCTGGGATCAAATTCAGGCAGTTCAATCGCGATGTTGATTGGTGTGACAGGGTAGGCGCCAACCAGATGCACTTCGGTATGGTTAACCTGTTCTGCAAGCTGTAGCGTCTCTTTAACCAGTTTTTCATTGAGCGCGTTGTGATAAGCCTCTTCACTGGCGAGGTTTACGGCAACCAGTGCTTTACCCCCTTCAGGCCATGGCTGGTCTTTCACCATCCATACCGGACTTGGACATTTACGCAATAAATGCCAGTCGGTTGGCGTAAATATTACGGCTTCGAGGCGGTCGTGTTGGTGCGCCATCTTGAGGACCAGGTCATGCCTGGCGCTGATGACTTCCTGGATGATGGCTTCAAAGGGTCGGTTATGCCAGACCACTTTAATCTCCAGAGGGATCCCTGCTTCGATATAGTATTTCGCTTGTTCACGTATCCATGCAGTTCGCTGGCTGATGACCCCCTGACGCATTGCCGTACGCTCATCGGGCGACAGCAGGGTAGTCATTTCATAGGAAAAGTCATAGATCGGCAAAAAGGCTTTAATTTTGCCACCAATCCGTTGATGCAAATAAACAGCTCGCCGTAATGCTGGTTGATCGTCCTGGTTAGGGTCGATGACGACCAGCATATTTTTATACATAGCCATACAGGGTCTCCTTACAACTGTCATCGCAGTTTGTAACTAAAAGAGTAACCCAATAATGTGGTTTGAAACAGGGGAGAACCTCTAGCCAGATCAATAAATTGGGGAAATCTCCAGCTTTTATCTACATCCCGCTCAATTTAAACAATTTTTCTCAGCCTGTAGTGCACCGACTCTTCCGCTCGCTTTGGCAGTAATGCGCTGTAAATTTAAAAAAACTCATCAAGCATCAAGTGAAACTGCAATTTTTTCTCGTCGGGTTGAGGAATGCCATATTGTTGAAAAAGCCTGTTTTGCAGTGAATGTGAAAATTCACCGAGGCAGTTCCAGAGAATAGCGAGATCCTGGTATTGATCGGCGATGCCAACTCGTCCCACATCAAGACACCCCACTATTTCATCATTACAAAAAATAATGTTATCCAGTGAAAAGTCACCGTGAGTAACAACAGGAACAGATGAGAAGGGCAAAAGGGTGTGCATCTTTTCCCAGACCTGTTCAATAGACCAGCCATTGCGTTCATCATCAAAATCTTCGGCATCAACAAGATTATTTTTCATCCGGTTTTGTGCCAGTGTGAGACGAAATTGGTGATTGCTGTTAAAGGGGCAGCTATTTACTGGAATGGCATGTAACCGACGCAAAAATGTCGCCAAAGCATCAACAATATCATCACTCATATCAGGGTGATCTTCTAACATCTGGAAGGCAGTTTTCCCTGGTATTGCCGTGGTGAGTAGCAATGCTACGTCAGGCGTTCGGGAAAAATGCTTAACGTTTGGCAGCGGGATGTAATCTTTCAACCAGATGAGCCTGACCATTTCATCCGTAATATCATTGGCAACGCTACCGTTACCTTGCTTCAGATATAATTCAGGGGCATCCACTTTTTCGTAAAGTCGGTAGATGGCAGCACCAGATTGACCGACATGGTCGCGTGCCCATTTATAGCCATCAAGCTCATGGTCCAGGCTTGAGTTTAATTGCAAACGCGCGCAGGTGCTTTCCCTGTGAATATGATTCATAACATTCCTTTGTCTGAGTATGGATAAACGGCGGGTGCACACATTACAAGTTGATTATTAAAACAGGGAATAACCTCCTGCCAGATCAATAAATCGGGAAAATTTAGCGATTTGACAGAAGGATAACAGAGAGGCTTGCGGAAAGATTACGCAACGTTACGCGTGTGGCCGGCAAGAACTGCCAGCGCGTCGCTGTTCTCAATAGTGATATATTTGCCTTTCACCGCTAGCATGCCGCTTTTCTGGAAACGACCCAGCAGGCGGCTGATGGTTTCAACCGTCAGACCGAGGTAGTTACCGATGTCGCCACGAGTCATGGTCAGGCGGAATTCACGAGGCGAGAATCCACGCTGGGCGAAGCGACGAGACAGATTGTAGATAAATGCCGCTAGGCGCTCTTCAGCGTTTTTCTTCGACAGCAACAGGATCATATCCTGATCACCTTTGATTTCGCCACTCATCAGACGCATCATCTGCTGACGCAGGTTCGGCATCTTACCGGATAGGTCATCAAGGGTTTCGAAAGGAATTTCGCATACCATTGAGGTTTCCAACGCCTGAGCAAAGCTCGGGTGATGGCCGCTGCCAATGGCGTCAAAACCTACCAGGTCACCTGCCAGATGGAAACCGGTAATTTGCTCATCGCCTTGTTCGGTAATGGTATAGCTTTTTATCGTTCCGGAGCGGATAGCGTAGAGTGATTTAAGCTCATCACCTGCTTTAAAGAGCGTCTGCCCTTTTTGGATAGGCTTTTTGCGCTCGATGATGTTATCGAGCTGGTCAAGCTCATGCTCGTTAAGTGTGAACGGGATGCAAAGCTGGCTGATGCTGCAATCCTGGCAATGGATAGCACAACCGCCAGACTGAATGCGCCGTATAATTCGCTTTTCCGGGATCATAGGTCTGCTCAAGCCGTAATTGATATTTGTCAATTTTAACATCTTTTTGGTGAGCACGTAAGCCTGAGCTACTCCCAATAGAGAATAATTCAGGCATAACTGGAGCGAATGTTTGTATCTGCTTGATTAACCACACTTAATTTGGGGTCGCATTATGCGGAAGTGTGATGAATAAGGCATTAATTGCCTGGAATCTAGAGTAGCAAATAACCTTCGTGGCGCAATAACCACTCTTTTCGTTGTACACCGCCGGCATATCCGGTCATGGTGCCGTTACGTCCAATGACGCGATGACAGGGAACCACAATGCTTACTGGATTGGAGCCATTAGCAGCGCCGACGGCTCTTGCAGCGCCGGGGCGCCCCAACTGTTCGGCCAACTGACCATAATGCATGACCTGCCCGCAGGGGATAGTGCGTAATGCTTGCCAGACTTCACGCTGGAAAGGCGTCCCAGCGGTTGCCGTTTCCAGCGTGTCAATTATGCTGAGGTTTCCGGCAAAATACTCAGAGAGTTTATCGCTTAATCCACCAGGATTTTTGGCGGTAATGCGCTGATAACCTTCTGTACGGTAATGAATATCAAGCAATTGTTCCATGCGATCGCTGTGCTGATCCCATTCCACTGCGCGCAGGCGAAATTGCTCATCACAAATAACCCACAGCGGGCCCAGCGGCGTGTCGATGGTGTCTTCCAGTAAGTTAAGCATCCGTTTCTCTCATTACAGCATTCAAGCGAGACTACACATTATCACGCCAGTGACCGTCGCAGCTATACCCCTAAAAACGGATATCAACTTGTCGTGAGTAGATCGGTTCAGCGCGGAGGATCCGGTTAATTATTGGAAATAACCGTAAACCGTTACCGGTATAGTTGTCGGTATAATAGTGCGCGGTTATGATAATGCCCGTCGCAATACGCTGGAGGATGAAACATGAACCTTGATGATGCATCGCTGTTTCTTGACGCTATGGGGGATGTTCAACCGCTGAAAAACCATGCCGATGTGCACTGGCAGCCCATGCGCAATCTTCGCACTCCGGCGCGTATCGATACGCTACAACTGGATAATTTTCTCTCGACGGGATTTCTCGATATTGTCCCGTTGAATGTGCCGCTCGAGTTTCGTCGCGAAGGTTTACAGAACGGCGTGACCGACAAGCTGCGAAACGGAAAATACCCGCAGCAGGCGAGCCTTAATCTTATTCGCCAACCTGTTGAAACATGTCGCCAGATGCTCTTTAGCTTTATTCTGCAGGCGCAGCAGGAAGGGTTGCGTAACGTGCTGGTGATACACGGCAAGGGACGTGACGATAACTCCCATGCCAATATTGTTCGCAGCTACGTGGCGCGCTGGTTGACGGAATTTGACGACGTGCAAGCATACTGCGCCGCACTGCCGCATCACGGCGGCAGCGGGGCATGTTATGTGGCATTGCGTAAAACCGCACAGGCAAAACAGGACAACTGGGAGCGTCACGCTAAACGTAGTCGCTGAACGACGTAAACATCAGGCGGCCAGCACTCTGTTCCTGCCTTCGTTCTTGGCTTTGTACAACGCGTCGTCAACGCGTTTGAATAACTCATCGATGCTTTCATTTGTTTCGTGCCGAGCTACGCCAATGCTGACGGTAAAGCGGGGAAGGCCCGGGAGAGTCACTTTGGCCACCGTCGCCCGTATCACTTCTGCGAGATTGAGGGCAATATCTAACGAGGTTCGCGGCAGCAGCAGCACAAATTCTTCACCTCCCCAGCGAAAAATCAGATCATCCTTTCTTGCACAGGATTCAAGTGTGCGTGCCAGAGCGCAAAGTACCTCATCACCTTTTAAATGACCAAAAAGATCGTTAATGCTTTTAAAGCGATCGGTGTCGATCAACAGCAGGCTGTAATCCTGTGTCAATGACATCGCGTGGGTCTGTTCCGGCTCGGTTACCTGATAAAAATGTCGGCGGTTAAGCAATCCCGTTAAGGCGTCACGCAGGGCCGCACGCTCAAGCTCCTGTTCCAGCCGTTTTTGCTCGGTAATATCATGAATAATGCACAGCATGAGCTTATTACCGTAGATTTCGATTGGCCCGGCGTAGGTTTGTACGTGACGGGATGTGCCGTCTGCCAGTTTATGCACAAAATGCAAAGGTTTATGGCCACCGGGAAGATGGGCGATTTCATGCATCACCGGGAGTATATGACGGCCCAGCGTATTGATTTCCCATGTATGTTTCTGGCACATCGTATCATGGCTATAGCCATAAAAATTTAGCGCACTGAGATTTGCATCAACGATAAGCCCATCACGGGACGGATCGATAAGCAACATTGGGGCCGAGTTAGTCTGGAAAAAACGCGCGTAAAATCCCTGTTTTTTTCGCTGATAATTCGCTGAACGGCTCGCTTTCAGACCTTGTGAAGTCGGTGTTTCAATGCCTTCGAAAAGAATAACGTCACCTGATTCCGGCAGAGAGCGGATGGACAGGCGGCTGGCCATTGCGACGTCTTCACCTTCGCGGCAAACCGTAAGGATTTCTACAATGTCGTGATGATTTCTCAAATCGCTGAGATACATGGTTAAATCATTCTGGGCATGAGTTGAAAATATGCCCTTGCGGAGTAGAGAAAAGCAGGGGGCCTGCATCAGTTCCCGTGCAACGGTATTAGCGAACACCAGTTCTTCGGTATGCGGCGAAACAATCCACACCGGCAGGGTTAATAAATCCAGTGAATGCAGCTCGGTTGTGCTCATCGATAATCCCGTTATCTTTATCTGCTGTGTTGCCCGTTTAATGGCATCTGTTTTTTATATTACAGTCTCATAATGTTATTGATTGTTGAGGAGACAAAGACTGTACGATTCGCTGCTGCTTAATGTTACTTTCCGTTGGAATCAATTCATGGATCTGATGCGCAGGCAACGGTTTTGCAAACAAGAAACCTTGCAGCACGCCACATCCCATCTGGGTCAGGAGTATTTCCTGCTCCTGGGTCTCTATTCCTTCAGCCACTACTTGCATATTCATGGAGTGGGCTATGTCAATAATAGTAGACACAATCTTTGTATTTTTGCTGTTCTCGCTGATATCTTTAACAAATACTCTGTCAATTTTTAATTCCCGTGCCGGAAGAGACTTCAACATCAATATATTTGAATAACCGGTACCGAAATCATCAATAGAAGCGGTGATCCCTAAAGCTGAAAATGCATTTAAGACTTCAGCGCTACGTTTTAAATTTTTAAGTGCTGTACTTTCAGTCAATTCCAGCGTGAGATATGCAGGTGATAGTTGATATTGTGCAAGGGCGCTGCAAACCACATCAACGATGTCATGTTGTTCAAACTGGGAAGGGGAAAGATTAACGGCGAGGGTCCATTCCGCATGGCCCTGTAACTTCCATTGATGTAACTGCTGGCATGCCTGCTGAATAACCCATTTCCCGACCGGAATGATAAGGCCTGTCTCTTCCAGCGCAGGCAGAAACTCAGCAGGTAACAGCATGCCGCGTTCCGGGTGATGCCAGCGTAATAATGCTTCAAAACCGGTCAGGGAATGATCTCCGGCGGTGTATTTGGGTTGGTACCAAAGCTCAAATTGATCGTGTTCCAGTGCTTGTGACAGTTCCTGTAAAAATGTCGGCGGTGTATCGGCGATAGCTTCCATTTCCGGGCTATAAATAGCCCAACCGTTTCTGCCGGCCTGTTTGACATGATACATCGCCATATCAGCCTTTACTTTTAACTCATGCAACGTGGAACCATGTTCAGGATAAATACTGCTTCCCGCACTTAACGAAACCCGAATGGTGTACCCAAAAAGCGTGAAAGGATCGCCAATCGCAGCCGCAATCCGGGTCAGCAGAGCGGTGATATCCTCTTTATTACAGTCAGGAACCAGAAGAATAAACTCATCTCCCCCCAGCCTCGCCAGCGTCATGGTGTCATCAAGGCAGCTGTAGATTCGCTGCGTACTGGCGATCAGCAACTGATCGCCGATGTGATGTCCCCAGGTATCGTTAACGACTTTGAAGCGATCGAGATCGATGAATACCAGAGCAAATTGATGCTGATGCAGTTTGGAATGCTGCAGACAGGCCTGTAAGCAGGCATCTATCTGTGTGCGATTGGCAAGTCCAGTAAGTGCGTCGAAGTGGACCTGATGCTCAAGCTGGCAGTTAAGTTGATGTAAGTTGTCTGCCAGTCGGGAGGTACGCAGTTGCGAATCCACCATCGACACCACCAGCATGATACCCAAAATAACCAGCGTGACGGCGCAGACCCAGACAGAGAGTTCCAGTGTGCTGAGTCCATTGTGTACCGTGTGTCCAAAATGGGTGAATGTTGCCGCTCCCATCCCGGTGTAATGCATAGAGGCAATCGCCAGCGCCATAATAAGGGCGGCGGCAAGCCGATTGATCAGGGCTCGACGGGTATTTTGGCGTAAATGAAACGCCAACCACAAACCCACACCAGATGCAACGATGGCAATCATCACTGAGAGCAGTATCAGCGAATGACTCCATAGGATGGCAACGTGCTCAATGATGGCATACATGCCAACGTAGTGCATGGTGACGACACCGGCGCTTAATATTCCTGTGGCTACGACTAATCGTTTTGTTGAAAGCGTATTACCGGAAATGGCGATATTAATGGCGAGAGTTGCAGAAATGAGCGCAATAAAGAAAGAAAATGCCGTGAGCGAAAAATGGTAATTGATCGGCATACTCATTTTCATGGCCAGCATACCGATAAAATGCATTGACCAAATACCCATCCCTAGCGTAGCCCCGCCAGACAGGCGCCAGAAGGTTGATTCACGTCGATTGGAGATTGCCACCTTGCCCGCACTATCGAGAGCAATAAAAGAGGCAATAAACGCGACAACAAAGGAAATCCCAATCAATACAGGGTCCCACGACACGTTCAACATCATACTACCTATCGAAAAAAAGCCGTGGTAATAAATCTAGCAGGTTTTGTCCAGTTAACATGATAAAACCGGGAATGTTCTTATGTTTTTACACTGGTATTAGAGGAAACAGGAAGATAGTGAAAATAACGAGCCATTACTTATATAAACATTCACCAAATTTATAGTTCTGTGTGTTTTATGCTCTCCATGTGCTTGTCATCACAATAACCTGATGACTGGCACCATCACAGCCATTTGATGGAATAAAACACTGAACTAACGGGAATAAAAGGTGTAATTTCTTGCCTTAAGTAAAAGGATTGCAGGCTCTCATTGAAAGTTCAGCTTTCGTCGCAGAGCAATGGCATTCTGCATTGCAGGTGCTATAAAAAATAATATCTACATAATTTCTTAGTGCACAGGACTAAAATGTTAAATGATATTAGCGTCAGAACCTTTATTATTTTATTTCTGCTCATTTCGGCGGTTGCTCTCAATATTGTTGAGATGATTTTCTCGGCCACGTCGGAAATTATAATTGGTACGAATGTGATAAGCGTTATTTCTATATTATGCTTATGGTGGTATATGACGAAATACCTGGTCATGCCGATCAATACGGTAAAAAGGAGCATTGAGGAAGTGACGTCTGGGAATCTGGCGATCAGTACCCCTGAGTTTGGTAATAATTGTGCGGGTAGACTAATACCGGGCATCAATAGTTTATCGAGTAATATTTCAACACTCGTTAATGAGATCAGAACATCTTCACAAACGGCGATGGCGCTCTCTGAACAGCTTGCGGAACGCAGCGCCGAGCTTTCAGTGAAAACGGAACAACAATCTGGAGCATTGATGCAGACGGCTGCTAATATGGATGAAATAGCCGTTAATACGCGAAATAATGCTGACAACACGCAGATCGCCAGCGTCCAGGCAACAGTTGCCACGCAATGTGCCATTCAGGGTGGCGAATTAATGGTGCAGGTTGCGACAAATATGCGTTCAATCACCGAATGTGCACAGCAGATGACGGAAATTATTACGCTAATTGATGGTATCGCATTCCAGACAAATATTCTGGCATTGAATGCTGCCGTGGAAGCGGCGAGGGCCGGTGAACATGGCAAAGGTTTTTCCGTGGTGGCCGGTGAGGTCAGAATGCTTGCACACCGTAGTGCGGATGCTGCTAAGAATATTAAGCAGCTGATTGCGCAAACCCATCAAAATGTTCAGCAAGGTGCAGCTATTGTGCGTGAAGCAGAAAAAAATATGCATGATATTGTCGGTGGGGCCGGTCAATTAAACCAACTGATGGGCGAGATATTAACCACTACACAGGAACAGGAGAAAGGAATTATCAGAATTACTCATGCACTGGCCGAACTGGAGAATGTAACCCAAAGTAATGCCATTATGGTTGATGAGCTTTCTGATTCCTCGGGTATCCTGAAAAACCAGGTGATTGATCTCCAGTCGCGGACACATAAATTTCGCTTAAGTAACACTCTTGAGTCAGCGAGATGGCAGCGGGCTTAACCGGGTATCTCGAAGCAAGCGTCGTATTCGTCAGAGCTTTTCCTGTTATCAGAGACTTTTATGAATCATTTCAGCACAATGGGACAATGAGATATTGCTTAACATATTCTGACAGCTAGACTAACGAAAAAGGCTGAATGTTTGTGGAGGCGCTGTGGAAGCCATTAAGGGAACGGATGTTAATGTGCCGGATGCCGTGTTTGCCTGGCTGCTGGATGGTCGAGGTGGAGTAAAACCGCTGAGCGATAATGATGTAATTGATAGTCAGCATCCCTGCTGGCTACACCTTAATTACACACATCCTGAAAGTGCCCAATGGTTGGCGACAACACCTCTTCTTCCCAACAATGTGCGTGATGCGCTGGCAGGCGAAAGTACACGCCCACGCGTCAGTAGAGTTGGGGAAGGTACCTTGATCACGTTGCGCTGCATTAACGGCAGCACCGACGAGCGTCCTGACCAACTTGTGGCGATGCGTTTATATATGGATGAACGTCTGATTGTCTCAACCCGTCAGCGCAAAGTGCTGGCGCTGGATGATGTGGTCAGCGATCTCCAGGAAGGGACGGGACCGGCTGATTGTGGCAGTTGGCTGGTGGATGTTTGTGATGCGCTAACCGACCATGCCAGCGAATTTATCGAACAGCTGCACGACAAGATTATCGATCTGGAAGATAACCTGCTCGATCAGCAGATCCCACCGCGTGGTTTTTTGGCTTTACTGCGTAAGCAGCTAATTGTGATGCGCCGTTATATGGCTCCACAGCGTGATGTCTATGCCCGTCTGGCGAGTGAACGTTTACCCTGGATGACCGACGACCATCGGAGACGGATGCAGGATATCGCTGACAGGCTGGGGAGAGGGCTGGATGAAATAGACGCCTGTATTGCCCGGACCGGTATTATGGCGGATGAAATTGCGCAGGTGATGCAGGAGTCTCTGGCTCGCCGAACGTATACAATGTCATTGATGGCAATGGTTTTTCTTCCCAGCACATTTTTAACCGGGCTTTTCGGCGTTAACCTCGGCGGTATCCCCGGCGGTGGTTGGCAGTTTGGTTTCTCACTTTTTTGTATTCTGTTAGTGGTCCTGATTGGTGGTGTTACTTTATGGTTGCACCGTAGTAAATGGTTGTAACAACAACGTTTTTTAGTGGCTTTTGCGCATGAAAACGTCCTGATTTTTGAGCGAAGTCAATAAACCATCTACCTATTCGGGGCAATATCTCTCTCGCAGGTGAATGCAACGTCAAGCGATGGGCGTTGCGCTCCATATTGTCTTACTTCCTTTTTTGAATTACTGCATAGCACAATTGATTCGTACGACGCCGACTTAGATTAGTCGGCTTTTTTTTGCCTGCAGGAAATCAGCGTCTACCCTAAAAGAGTCAACCTGAATGACTGGAGGGGTATATGACCTGTCTGATTGCAACGTCGAACACTGATTCGCTACCGACCGATCCGGTTCCCATTCCCGATCCCATACCTCGTCCGCAGCCCATGCCGGATCCGCCGCCAGATGAAGAACCGATTAAATTGTCGCATCACGGGCACATATCTGCGAGGATACGCGCCTGCTGAATGTGAGTTTTTACCGTGAGATTAAATTGTGACCGCTTTTTCAACCCTGAATGTTTTACCTGCTGCTCAACTCGAGAATCTTAACGAGCTGGGCTATCTTGAAATGACGCCTGTTCAGGCTGCTGCGTTACCGGCAATCCTGGCGGGTAAAGATGTTCGCGTGCAGGCTAAAACCGGCAGTGGCAAAACGGCTGCTTTTGGTCTTGGGCTATTACAGCATATTGATGCCGCGCTGTTTCAGACGCAGTCTCTGGTACTGTGCCCAACGCGCGAGCTTGCCGACCAGGTGGCGGGTGAACTGCGTCGTTTAGCGCGCTTCCTGCCAAACACCAAGATCTTAACGCTGTGCGGTGGGCAACCTTTTGGCGCACAGCGTGACTCCCTGCAACATGCACCACATATTATTGTTGCCACACCGGGTCGTTTACTTGACCACCTGCAAAAAGGCACCGTTTCTCTGGATGCCCTGAATACGCTGGTTATGGATGAAGCCGACCGCATGCTGGATATGGGCTTTAGCGATGCGATTGATGATGTCATTCGCTTTGCGCCTGCGTCACGTCAGACTTTGCTGTTTTCCGCAACCTGGCCGGAAGCCATTGCTGCTATCAGTGGCCGGGTACAGCAAAATCCATTAACGATTGAAATTGATACGGTCGATGCGTTACCGGCGATTGAACAGCAGTTTTTCGAAACCTCCAGCCACGGAAAAATTCCGCTGCTGCAAAAGCTACTCAGCCAGCATCAACCCGCATCGTGCGTGGTTTTTTGTAACACCAAAAAAGATTGTCAGGCCGTTTGCGATGCACTGAATGCGGCAGGGCAAAGCGCACTGTCATTACATGGCGACCTGGAACAGCGCGATCGCGATCAGACGCTGGTTCGTTTTGCCAACGGTAGCGCGCGCGTCCTGGTCGCAACCGATGTGGCCGCACGTGGCCTGGATATCAAATCACTTGAGCTGGTAGTTAACTTCGAACTGGCGTGGGATCCGGAAGTCCACGTCCATCGTATCGGACGTACCGCGCGTGCCGGCAACAGCGGTCTGGCGATTAGCTTCTGTGCGCCGGAAGAAGCGCAGCGTGCCAACATTCTTTCTGAAATGCTGCAACTGAAGCTGAACTGGCTAACTGCGCCAGCTAACGCCTCAATCCTGCCGCTGGAAGCAGAGATGGCGACGTTATGCATTGATGGTGGTAAAAAAGCGAAAATGCGTCCTGGTGATGTTCTGGGGGCTCTGACCGGTGATATTGGTCTGGATGGCGCTGATATCGGCAAAATTGCCGTTCATCCGGCACACGTCTATGTCGCCGTTCGCCAGAACATAGCGCACAAGGCGTGGAAACAATTGCAAAACGGTAAGATCAAAGGCAAGACTTGCCGGGTCCGGTTATTGAAATAACTACCCGTTGGGGCGCCTGATGGCGCTCCGCTTATCAGGCCTACAGGCGCTTATGCACGTTGTAGGCCTGACAGACGCTTACTTCACTTCCACCACGTTCAGGCGTAACTCATCCAGTTGAGCATCATCTTCTTCTGGCTGCCAGCCCGCAGGTTGCAGCGGGATCTCTTCACGATCGAACGCTAAATCCCCGCCGTCCACAACCTCTGAACCGTGCTTAATGCCTTTAAAATCGAACAGATTGATATCGCTCAGATGTGAAGGTACAACGTTTTGCATCGCACTGAACATGGTTTCAATGCGGCCTGGATAGCGTTTGTCCCAGTCACGCAGCATGTCGGCAATGACCTGACGCTGCAGGTTAGGCTGTGAGCCGCACAGATTGCACGGAATAATCGGGAAACCTTTCGCCTCGGAGAAACGCTCGATATCTTTCTCACGGCAGTAAGCCAGCGGGCGGATCACGATGTGCTTACCGTCATCACTCATCAGCTTAGGCGGCATGCCTTTCATTTTCCCGCCGTAGAACATGTTTAAAAACAGCGTTTGCAGGATGTCGTCGCGATGGTGGCCGAGCGCAATCTTGGTGGCTCCTAATTCGGTTGCTGTACGGTACAGAATGCCGCGACGCAGGCGAGAGCAGAGCGAGCAGGTCGTTTTGCCTTCTGGGATTTTGTCTTTGACGATCCCGTAGGTGTTTTCTTCGACAATCTTGTACTCAACGCCCAGCTGTTCCAGATACTCTGGCAGAATGTGCTCCGGGAAACCGGGTTGTTTTTGATCGAGGTTAACCGCAACTAAGGAAAAACTGATCGGGGCGCTTTGCTGCAAATTACGCAGGATCTCCAGCATGGTATAGCTGTCTTTCCCGCCGGAAAGGCACACCATAATGCGATCGCCGTCTTCGATCATATTGAAATCGGCAATGGCTTCGCCCACGTTACGACGCAGACGTTTTTGCAGTTTGTTCAGGTTGTATTGTTCTTTCTTTGTAACTTGTTGATTATCTTGCATTCTTACCGTTCTCAAAAACCAAAAGGGGCATATAATGGGCAAACTTCAATCACAGGGCTAGTTGGCTATTCAACATTGCAACCCGATCGTCATTCATTTCTTCAATCCATGTACTGTAGACGTCGTACACTATTTGCGCGTTTTCATGCCCCATCTGATTAGCTATAAATGATGGGTTCGCTCCAGCCGATTACAGCCAGCAGGCAAAAGTATGCCGCGTATGGTACGGATTACGGCGACGAATACCAGCACGTTTTACAGCTGAGTTCTATCTGGCACCTATGCTACTCATAGAGTAGTAAGATTTTTGCTCTTCGTGACCAGACCAGAATAAACAGCGAACAGCATGATTGGATAAAGGTACATAGCCCCGGACAGGAAGCAATTAATCAGTTGAAAGCAGATATTGAAGCGCTGAAGAAAATTGTGGAGCAACTTACCGACAGATAATTCAGTTCTGAACTATCAACGAGCAATGTCAGGGAGCGAAAAACGC
Organism: Citrobacter sp. Cpo100; assembly: GCF_030332595.1. NCBI lineage: Bacteria > Pseudomonadati > Pseudomonadota > Gammaproteobacteria > Enterobacterales > Enterobacteriaceae > Citrobacter > Citrobacter sp. Cpo100. The sequence continues at coordinate 337,161 of NZ_JAOWHM010000037.1, forward strand.
AGGGTGTGGCAAACTGCCGCAACCATGCCGTATGCAAGAGCATGGCTGCGGCCGACCGGCAAACGTCCGATAGTGCGAGTATTGAATGATTGCCAGTCACAGCGGATGGTACTTAAGCAATATGACGATTCAAGGTGCTTAATCTGAAACCAGCCACATATCAGCCTCTTCAAACATTTCTTGAACCGTTCGGCTTATCTGTTCTTTTTCATGCTTGCTGGCGTCAGTGTTGATCGCCGGAAGTGTCATCATCGGTTTAACCCGAACTTCAGAATCGGGGAAGATCCGATGAACCCTCTTGGTCAATTCGCCGAGAATAATATCTTTTGCGCCGGGCAGACCATCAAAATTCCTTTTGTCATAAACGAGTTCCACGAACATTGCTCATCGCTCTTTTGCTGTATATGTATACAGTATATATACTCTGTTTTTACCTGGGTTTCAAGAGAGGACGTAATGTTGTCGCGATGTAGCGATACATCAACGCAGGAAAGCGGGAACCTTACCATCGATATTATCTGTGCATCGATCTGTCATTTAGGATACTCATGTAGGAAAGATGCGTAGAAACATAGGGTCCATTATGTAATATATCTTTTTGCGGGCCGATTTATTCTTTTTGAATATCCTCATTTAAAAAATAGTAATGATACTCTCATTGCTTAACGGGTTGTTTAAAGGGCTCCTTGCCAGGATTCTTCCTTATTGGCTAAATATTCCCCTATCTCTCGCCTGTTGGCAGGAGATATAGCCAAAATGTTTTTTATTCCCATTCTTATCGAATGCCACATAAAAAGGCATTGTCTCTGCATCTTTTCTTAAGGTGTAGTTGATGCAAGTCCCATTGATTTCCGGAATATTTATCTCACTATCTGGTTTTCCACCTGCGGCATAAACTGTAGATTTTGTCGCATTAGGGGCGTAGGTTGCTGGCACAAGTGGATCATTATCAAATTTCATAAAACTGAAACTACAGGCGCTTAATAAAGGAACAAGTAAGTTTGCCTTTTGCGGCAACGTGCTGAATGTTCTGGCGGGAAAAATGTCAGCACATTTAGGACAGGAATCGTGGGGGATAAGGCGTAGAAACAAAAAGCCCGCAACGATGTGCGGGCCAGACAGCTTAGCGGACTACCAGTACCGAACACTCCGCGTGACGCACTACAGCCGCGGCGTTAGAGCCCAGCAGGTAGGTGGTGATGTCAGGTCGGTGTGAGGCAATAATGACCATATCAGCCGGTAATTTTTTAGCGATCTCCAGAATCTTGTCTTTCGGCGCACCTTCTGCGACATGAACGTGCACTCTGTCCGTTGGGATATTGAACTTCTTGATAATCTCTTCCAGTTGAGATTTCGCTTCGGCTTTCAGATCGTCCATGGCCGGTAACTCTGCCGAGTAGGCCAGTCCCAGGGAAGCGTAATAGGGCAATGACGGAATGACGGTCAAAAAATGAACCTGCGCATCGTCAATCTTTGCTTCTGCTTCAACATGGGCAATAACGCGTTGAGTTAATTCTGAGTCTGAAATATCGATGGGTACAAGAATCGTTCTGTTCATAAAACCTCCTGTTTAAGTATCCACCTAAAGCTTACCGCGTAATGGCACTTTATGTACAATGACAACGATCACATTTTGGCATCACTTTATTTTGATTTCAGGAAATTTGCCTTTTATTACCCCATCGTAAAATCGGCCTTTAGAGACCACGATCAGGAAATCACGAAAAATACGGGCAGGGACCTGCTGATATTGCAGAGTAGTCAACTGGTGAAAGCGAATTTCTAGCGTGCAAGAGGATTCGTCATAGCCGACGGATGCAATACGGGATGATTTTACAGGATGATGATTCATTGCAGGTATCCTCTACTACAGACCTTAATGCAAGATATCATCTATCAGAGATGTGTTTTAACGCAACAGATATAATGTTTCGAATGAGATAAAACACAGTTACATAGAGAATAAGGATAGCCCGCCGTTGCCAGCGGGCTGACAAACTTAGAACTGGTAAACCAGACCTACAGCAACTACGTCATCAGTAGAGATGTTTTTGTTGGTGTAGAAGCTATCGTCTTCATCCAGCAGGTTGATTTTGTAATCAACGTAGGTAGACATGTTTTTGTTGAAGTAGTAAGTCGCACCGATGTCTGCGTATTTAACCAGATCTTTGTCGCCGTCAGATCCGTTAGCGCCCAGGTCCTGACCTTTAGACATCAGGAAGGAAACGGACGGACGCAGACCAAAGTCGAACTGGTACTGTGCAGTTACTTCGAAGTTCTGAGTTTTGTTGGCTACGCCGCTATCACCGTATGGAGTCATGTTGCGAGTTTCTGCATACATGGTTGCCAGGTAGATGTTGTTCGCGTCGTATTTCATACCGACAGTCCAGGAATCAGCTTTGTCACCGCCAGCAACGTCGCCACCCGCAGTGGTCTGCTCGTTAGTACGGTCAGACGTGGTGTAAGCCGCACCGAAGCTTACGCCCATACCCAGATCGTAGGTAGAGGAAAGACCGAAGCCGTCACCGTTAGAGTTCTGAACGTTACGGCCAGTACCATTACCGGTACCTTCCTGGTTGTACTCGTCGCTTTTCTGCTCGTTCGCACCCTGGTACTGCAGCGCAAAGTTCAGACCGTTCACCATACCGAAGAAGTCGGTGTTGCGGTAAGTTGCCACGCCGTTCGCACGACCAGTCATGAAGTTGTCGGCTTTGGTGTAAGAGTCGCCACCGAATTCTGGCAGCATATCGGTCCAACCTTCTACGTCGTACATAACGCCGTAGTTACGACCGTAGTCGAATGAACCGTAGTCGCCGAATTTCAGACCTGCAAAGGCCAGACGAGTAAAGTTGTTGCTGCGGTTGCTTTCAGTAGTGTTGGCATTTACCTGATATTCCCACTGGCCATAGCCGGTGAGCATATCGTTAATCTGAGTTTCACCTTTGAAGCCGCCACGGAAATAAGTCTGATCGCCATCATTGCTGGCATCGTCAGAGAAGTAACGCAGACCATCAATTTTTCCGTAGAGATCTAATTTGTTACCGTCTTTATTATAAACTTCTGCAGCGTGAGCAGCACCAGCAGCTAACAGGGCAGGAATAACAAGAGCCAATACTTTTCTGTTCATTGAAATAATCCTTTAGTTTTTTTATTAACCTGTGACCACCCATGTAGGGAGTAAAAGCATGCTAAAGGAGAAGTTCCGCAAAGAGATAAATATGAATTGTTACGTCTTAAGTAAAACCTTAAACAAATAATTCTACGGAAATAGTGATAGTTTACATGAATGAGTTAATGAAAATATATATAAAATAAAAATTATACAATTGAATTTTGTTGGGCTATTCTGCGCGTGTTATATGCCTTTATTGTCACGTTTTATTTTTCGTTGGTATATTGATGACACTTATTAATTAGCCAGCGAATAAATTGACAAGCCCGAACAACTGTTCGGGCTTTTTTTTTTGGTTCCGGGCTAATACTGAGAAAAACGTATTATTCGGTACCGCTCTTTTCCGCTTTGCCTGCCAGTTGGGCCAGGAAGTCGTAGCGTTTTTGCAAATCAGCCGTCGCATCCTTCCACAGCTGTTCTGCAACTTCTGGCTGTTGGGCGTTCAGGCGGCGGAAACGCTGCTCGTTAAGCAATGTTTCGGCCAGCGCATCTGACGGTGGGCGCGAGTCGAGCGCCAGCGGCAGCTTACCTTCGTCTGCTCGGCGTGGGTCAAAGCGGTACAGCGGCCAGAATCCGGTAGCCGTGAGTTGACGCATCTGATCGTGGCTTAGCGCGAGGTCATAGCCATGCTCCTCACATGGGCTATACGCGATAATCAGCGACGGGCCGGGGTAGGATTCAGCTTCCTGGATAGCTTTGACCGTCTGATTCAACTGGGCGCCCAGAGAAATCTGTGCGACATAAACATGCCCGTACATCATCATGCTGACGCCAAGATCTTTGCGAGCCTTGCGCTTACCATGCTCACCAAACTTGGTAACCGCCCCAAGCGGCGTGGCTTTCGACGCTTGTCCACCCGTGTTGGAGTAACACTGGGTATCCAGTACCAGAATATTGACGTTCTCGGTGAGACTCAGGACGTGATCCAACCCGCCAAAACCAATATCGTAAGCCCAGCCGTCGCCGCCAATCAGCCAGATGGACTTCTCGACCAGCGCGTCGGCATCGGTTAACAGTTGCTGTGCACCTTCGACATCTTTCAGATGCTGGCGCAGCGCTGCGACTTGCTCACGGCGTACTTCTGGCGTCGCTTCAGCATGCAGGGCGTCATTCAGTTCAGACGGAATATTATCCGCAAACTGCTCCAGCAAACGCATGACGCGCACACGGTGTTGATCCACCGTCAGGCGGAAGCCCAGACCAAACTCGGCGTTATCTTCGAACAGAGAGTTTGCCCACGCAGGTCCACGACCATTGGCATCGGTCGTATATGGCGTTGAAGGGAGGTTACCGCCATAAATCGATGAACAGCCGGTCGCGTTAGCGATCAGCATGCGGTCGCCATACAGTTGCGTAAGCAGTTTGATATACGGCGTTTCACCACAACCAGAACAGGCGCCGGAATATTCAAACAGCGGAGTGATTAACTGCGAGGTACGGATATCAATGCGTTCAAGCTTGCTGCGGTCGATCTCCGGCAGATTGAGGAAGAAGTCATAGTTAACTTTTTCTTCTTCAACATGCTCAAGACGCGACATCATATTGATGGCCTTGATTTCCGGGTTTTGGCGATCTTTTGCCGGGCAAACTTCGACACACAGATTACAGCCAGTGCAATCCTCTGGTGCAACCTGCAGGACATACTTCTGACCGCGCATATCGCGTGATTTCACATCCAAAGAATGCAGACTGGCAGGGGCGTTTTCCATCGCTTCAGGTGAAACCACTTTGGCGCGGATTGCCGAATGCGGGCAAGCGGCAACGCAGTGGTTACACTGGGTACACAGTTCTTCCTTCCAGATGGGGATCTCTTCGGCGATATTGCGTTTTTCCCAACGCGTGGTGCCCATTGGCCAGGTACCGTCTGGCGGCAGCGCGGATACGGGGAGGGCATCACCCAGACCGGCGAGCATTGCCGCGGTGACGGTTTTCACGAAATCAGGTGCGGCATCAGAAACCACCGGTGGGCGGTTTGCGCTGTGCGGATCAACCGGCTGGAGTGCTACTTCGGCGACGGATTCGCGCGCCAGGGCCAGAGCCTGCCAGTTACGTTCAACAAGGTCCTGTCCTTTACTGCTGTAACTTTTCGCAATCGCCCCCTGCAATTCAGCCAACGCGCTGTCGCCGGGTAAGATTTGCGTCAAATGGAAGAAGGCCATTTGCATAACGGTGTTAATACGCGCTGCCAGACCGCATTCGCGGGCGATTTTGGCCGCATTAATCACGTAGAATCGGGCTTTCTTCTGATTCAGTACCGCCTGAACTTCCTGTGGCAGACGACCCCAGACTTCATCCACACTGTATGGCGTATTAAGCAGGAAGATACCGCCTGGTTTCAGGCGCTCGGCCATCTGATACTTATCGATAAATTGCAGCTGGTGACAGCCAACAAAATCGGCTTGTGAAACCAGATACGCTGATCGAATAGGCTGCTCGCTAACGCGCAGGTGGGAAACTGTCAGACCGCCTGCTTTTTTCGAGTCGTAGACGAAATAACCTTGCGCATACCATGGCGTCGAGTTACCAATAATTTTGATATTGTTTTTGGTGGCTGACACGCTACCGTCGCTGCCCAGCCCGTAAAACAGCGCTTCGAGCTTAGCCGTACCGGGCAGGGTGTTTTCCGGTAACTGTAGCGACAAGTTGGTGACATCATCATAGATACCGACCGTAAAGCGAGGTTTCGGCTTCGCGCTGCTCAGCTCATTAAAGACCGCCATCACGCAGTCTGGACCGAACTCTTTGGAAGAAAGGCCATAACGTCCGCCAATCACGCGCGGTAGCGTTTCTCGCTCGCCACAGTTAAAGGCTTCTGCTAACGCGGTCATTACGTCCAGATACAACGGTTCTGCCTGTGCGCCGGGTTCTTTGGTGCGATCAAGAACGGCGATGCTGCGTACGGTTTCCGGCAGCGCGCGCAGTAAATGTCTGGCAGAGAATGGACGGAACAGACGCACTTTCAGAACGCCGACTTTCTCGCCATGCGCCAGCAGTTCTTCAACGACTTCTTCGCAGGTTCCAATCGCCGATCCCATTAAGATAATGACGCGCTCAGCCTGAGGATGGCCGTAATATTCAAATGGCTGGTACTGGCGACCTGTCGCTGCGGCGAAATCGTTCATCGCCTGTTCTACATGATCGTAAACCGCGTTGTACCACGGGTTTGTTGCCTCGCGTGACTGAAAATAGGTGTCCGGGTTCGCAGACGTACCGCGAATAACCGGATGCTCAGGATTAAGCGCCCGAGCGCGATGAGCATCGATTTCCGTCTGCGGCATCAGTCCGAGGATCGTGTCGTCGGCCAGTGGCACAATTTTATTGATTTCATGGGATGTACGGAAACCATCAAAGAAATGAATAAACGGAACCCGGCTTTTCAGGGTGGCAATTTGCGAAATCAGCGCAAAGTCCTGTGCCTCCTGAACGCTGCTGGCACACAGCATCGCACATCCTGTCTGGCGCACCGCCATCACGTCGGAATGATCGCCAAAGATCGATAATGCGTGAGTTGCAATTGTACGAGCCGCAACGTGCAGTACAAACGGGGTCAACTGACCGGCCAGTTTGTACAGCGTTGGGATCATCAGCAACAGGCCCTGCGATGAGGTAAACGACGTAGAGAGCGCACCGGTCTGCAACGCGCCATGAACGGTTGCGATCGCGCCGCCTTCTGACTGCATTTCTACGACGCGAGGGGTATCCCCCCACACGTTCTTAAGCCCGTTCCCGGCCCAGGCATCTGCCTGTTCAGCCATCGTCGAACTGGGCGTAATCGGGTAGATGGCGATAACCTCGCTGGTACGAAATGCGACTGAAGCAACCGCACCATTACCGTCAATTGTGATCATACTGACACCCTTACATTGCGCAAAAAGAGGGACACGCGTAACAGCGGCGAGTCCTGGTTGTTATCCTTCTATTTTAGCAAAAGCGCTAAAGACAGATTTTCGCTTTTGTGTCCCTGGAATAAACAGAATGAATGGTTTGATCAAAGGAGCAGGCAAAAAATTGCCAGAAAATGTAAACAGTACGCATAAATGCGTATTTTGCCTCTCGACGGCGGTGTTTCCGCTGCCTATTATTTATGGCTGTGTCGTTTGGTTAATATTCAGAGGGGAGTAAGATGCGCGCAGCGTTTTGGGTAGGATGTGCCGCGTTATTATTATCGGCTTGTAGCAGCGAACCTGTTCAGCAGGCAACCGCCGCGCATGTCGCACCGGGCATGAAGGCAGCAATGTCCAGTTCAGGAGAAGCTAATTGCGCCATGATTGGCGGTTCGCTCTCTGTTGCTCGTCAACTGGATGGTTCTGCTATCGGGATGTGTGCGCTACCCAACGGCAAACGCTGTAGTGAGCAGTCGCTTGCCGCCGGAAGTTGTGGGAGCTATTAAGCCACCACGTTTCCTACATTAAATCCGCGAGTTTATACGTCAGCGTTTGTTCTGCTGTCGCCAGCGTTAACTGGTCAGCAGTCAGATCGACCTGTGCGCCTTTCTTAAACATTTCGCTGACGATCCCGTCGAGCGCGTTAAGCTGTGGATCGGCGCACATCATACGCGTCATCGCCATATCTTTTACCTTCAACTCACCGTCGGACAGCTTGCCCTGACCGCGGAATTGATTACACATCTTTCCTGATACCGTCATGTTTTCGCCAAAACTTAACTCAGGTGGGTTGTTGGTGGTGGTGACGGCTTTACCATTCACGCTTTGCAAAACGAAGCGGTGATGCTGCAACTGTTCGCGATTGACGGAAACTTTTCCATTGCTCACACAGCCAGCCATCAGCATGCTGAGCGCAATCAACGTGACAACTTTCTTCATTAAATTTCTCTACGTTTGTGACGGGAATACATTCAATATAATAATGATACTGAATGTTTTATCATCGGTGATTGTCTGAAAATGCTCCCCTGACGCCAGGGGAGCACAGGAATTAGAAGAGGGCGTTTGGACAGGTCTCGCCTTTAGAGATTTGGGCCAGATTCTGCAGCGTGGTCTCAGAAATGCTGGTTAACGCTTCTGCGGTCAGGAATGCCTGATGACCGGTAAACAGCACGTTATGGCAGGCTGACAGACGACGGAATACATCATCCTGAATGACGTCATTGGATTTATCTTCAAAGAACAGATCGCGTTCGTTCTCGTACACGTCCATACCCAGAGAACCAATTTTCTGGTTTTTCAGCGCATCGATAGCGGCTTGTGAGTCGATCAATGCACCACGACTGGTGTTAATGACCATCACGCCGTTTTTCATCTGTTCAAAGGCTTCGTGATTGAGCAGATGATAATTCTCCGGTGTTAACGGGCAATGCAGAGAGATGACATCGGACTCGGCAAACAGCGTTTTAAGATCGACATATTCAACGCCTAACTCCAGCGCAGCAGCGCTCGGGTAAGGATCGAACGCCAGCAGACGCATACCAAAACCTTTCAGGATCCGCAGCGCAGCAATACCGATTTTACCGGTACCGATCACCCCAGCGGTTTTGCCATACATAGTAAAACCGGTCAGCCCCTCAAGAGAGAAGTTGGCATCACGGGTACGCTGATAGGCGCGGTGAATTCGGCGATTCAGCGTCATCATCATGCCAATCGCATGCTCAGCGACGGCCTCTGGTGAATAAGCTGGAACACGAACCACCTGCAGACCCAGCTCTTTTGCTGCGTCGAGATCGACGTTATTGAACCCGGCACAACGCAGCGCGATGTATTTCACGCCATGCTTTTTCAGTTCTTCCAGAACGGGGCGGCTGCCATCGTCGTTGACGAAAATGCACACAGCTTCACAGCCATGGGCGGTTTTCGCTGTTTTTTCCGTCAACAGAAAGTCAAAGAATTCAAGTTCAAAACCAAAAGCCTCGTTAACCTGCTGCAGATACTTCTTGTCGTACTGTTTTGTACTATAGATGGCGAGTTTCATAAGACTTTCTCCAGTGATTTTGACGTCACATTAATCCAATTCAAATTATTTTACAAAATCTAAAAAGTTATTGATAGTCATAGGCGTAATGAATAATGTCAGCGCATCTGTTGTTAGTGTGGGCAGGTTAGGCGATTTCAACAACTGGATATTTTTCTATCCAACTCAACCCCCGAATATCGCGGCAGGTAAAAAGCCAGCCGAATCACATCCGGACAGCTACGCTTATACAGTTAGCAATTATCGGGAGGGGTTATGCTGACTCACTCTGAAGCAAAACGATGGGCCACCCTAATGCTCAAGGCGGCATTATGCGATGGTATGAAACCTGATGAGATTTCCCGGCAGGTACATCTGGTCTGCGATCATCATGGTAGGGAGTGCCTCGAAGAACTCATTGAGGAAATTCTGATAGAAGCAGGTCGTATCGGACCTAAACATAGCGATGGACAACTTAGGCCTCATTGAGTCTGAATCTTAATATCCCAGACGGCACGTGTAACAGCGTGCCTGGAAATCGGTTATCTATCCTTAATGTGGGCATATCCAGTTAAACATGCCACAATACAGGCCTAAACCGGCTTAAATTTTTGCTAAATCAGGATATTAACTACCCATGAAGGGTAAATATAAAGCCGTTCTGGCACTCCTCTTATTATTGATTCTCGTGCCGCTGACGCTAGTGATGACGCTTGGCCTGTGGGTGCCTACGTTGGTGGGTATCTGGTTACCCGTTGGAACACGCATCGCGCTGGATGAGAGCCCGCGGCTGACACGGCATGGGTTGCATATACCTGAACTCCGCTATCTTGTTGAAGATTGCCCACTAGCACGCATCACTCAGGCGGATCTGTCTCACCCCAGCCGCTGGTCGCTGAATGTCGGGACCATTGAGTTGGATTCAGCTTGCCTGGCCAAATTGCCGCAGGCAGAGCCGTCGCCAGCAGCGCCTAAAACGCTGGCTGAATGGCAGTCAATGCTGCCCAATACCTGGATTAACATCGACAAACTTATTCTTTCTCCATGGCAGGAATGGCAGGGAAAACTGTCACTCTCGCTCACTCCCGCTACTCAACAGCTGCGTTACCAGGGTGAAAAAGTTAAATTTCAGGGGCGTTTGCACGGGCAAAACCTCACGGTAACGGAGCTGGATGTTGCGGCATTTGAAGGCCAGCCGCCGGTAAAACTAGTCGGTGAATTTACTATGCCACTGGTGCCCGATGGACTACCGGTAAGCGGTCATGCGGTTGCGACGTTAAGTCTGCCGCAAGAGCCCACGCTTGTGGACGCCGAACTGGAGTGGCAAGAAAACAGCGGACAACTGATCGTCATGGCGCGTGATAATGCCGATCCGCTGCTTGACCTTCCGTGGGAAATAACACGCCAGCAACTGACCATCAGCGACGGACGCTGGAACTGGCCTTATCAGGGATTCCCGTTAAGCGGGCGGTTGGGCATAAAAGTTGAAAACTGGCAGGCCGGACTGGAAAACGCGGTGGTGAGCGGGCGTCTGAACGTTCTGACGCATGGCGACGCCGGTAAAGGAAATGCCGTATTAACGCTGGGGCCGGGTAAGCTTGGCATGGATAGTAGCGAGATGCCGCTACTGTTGACCGGTGAAGCGAAACAGGGCGATCTGATCTTCTACGCGAAATTGCCCGCCAGACTTAGCGGAAGTCTGAACGATCCACAATTGGCTTTTGAGCCAGGAGCGCTGCTGCGCTCACGTGGGCGGGTGATTGATTCGCTGGATATTGACGAGATTCGCTGGCCGCTGGCAGGCGTAAAAGTCACGCAACGTGGTGTGGATGGGCGTCTGCAGGCTATTTTACGTGCGCATGAAAACCAGATGGGGGGCTTTGAACTGCATCTGGATGGCCTGGCAAATGATTTTCTTCCTGATGCCGGTCGTTGGCAGTGGCGATATTGGGGGGAAGGCAGCTTTACGCCGATGCATGCCCGTTGGGACGTAGCGGGTAAGGGAGAATGGCATGACAACACCCTGAAGCTATTTGATCTTTCTACCGGATTTGATCATCTGCAATACGGCACGATGAAGGTGGAAAATCCGCGTCTGGTGATGGACGAACCGATAGTTTGGGTGCGGGATGCAACCAAACCGACATTTAGCGGCGCGCTGTCGCTGGACGCAGGGAACACCACCTTCACCGGGGGAAGCGTGTTACCACCATCGACGCTGAAGTTCAGCGTGGAAGGTAGCGATCCGACAATTTTCCAGTTCAAAGGCCAGCTTCACGCAGGGGCGATTGGGCCCGTACAGCTGAATGGTCGTTGGGACGGTATCCGCCTGCGCGGACAGGCATGGTGGCCAAAACAATCGCTCACCGTATTCCAACCTCTGGTTCCACCTGACTGGAAAATGAAGCTACGTGAAGGTGATCTGTATGCGCAGGTCGCGTTTTCGGCAGCCCCGGAGCAGGGCTTTGAAGCAGGCGGTCATGGGGTGTTAAAAGGCGGTAGCGCCTGGATGCCCGATAACCAAATCAACGGTGTCGATTTTGTATTGCCTTTCCGGTTCAGTGAAGGCGCATGGCAACTGGGTACGCGTGGACCTATTTCACTGCGTATTGCGGAAGTGGTGAATCAGGTGACGGTGAAGAATATCGCCGCCGATTTGCAGGGGGCGTACCCCTGGAGTGAAAACAACCCGTTACTGTTGAGCGATGTCAGTGCCGACCTGCTGGGTGGCAAAATCATCATGCAGCAACTGCGGATGCCGCAGCACGACCCGGCCTTATTGCGGGTGCAGAATATCTCTTCCAGCGAGCTTATCAGTGCGGTTAACCCCAAACAGTTCGCCATGTCTGGCCCGGTCAGTGGCGCGTTGCCATTATGGCTGGATAACGAAAAATGGATCATAAAAGACGGCTGGTTGACTAATCCAGGACCGATGACGTTGCGTATTGATAAGGACACAGCGGATGCGGTCGTCAAAGATAACATGGCGGCGGGGGCAGCCATTAACTGGCTGCGTTATATGGAAATAAGCCATTCGTGGACGAAAATAAATCTGGATAACCTCGGTGTCTTAACCATGCAGTCAACCGTGACTGGCAATAGTCGGGTAGATGGCAAAGTAGGTACGGTTAATTTGAATTATACCCACGAGGAAAACGTCTTTACGCTATGGCGCAGTTTGCGTTTTGGCGACAATTTACAGGCATGGCTTGAACAAAATGCAGCGCTGCCGGAAACCCATTGCCCGGAAGGCAAGGAATGTGAGGAACAACAATGAAAACGATAGCTGCCATGCTAGGTCTGCTGACTTCATCTCTGCTGGTAGGATGTACTCCCAGAATCGAAGTGGCTGCGCCAAAAGAGCCCATCACCATTAATATGAACGTCAAAATCGAGCATGAGATCCATATCAAAGTTGATAAAGACGTCGAAAGTTTATTGAAATCGCGCAGCGATTTGTTCTGAGGTCATGATGAGAAAACAGTTTGCAGTGGCGCTGGTCGTCCTGAGTTTACTCAGCAGCAATACGTGGGCATTGACCCTGAATGAAGCCAGAACTCAGGGGCGAGTAGGGGAAACGCTCAATGGCTATCTGGTTGCATTGAAAACCGATGCCGAAACGCAGGCGCTGGTGAGTGAGATTAATAAAGCGCGCAACGCCAGCTATCAGCAACTGGCTGAGAGCAATAATATTCCTCCAGATGAAGTGGCAAAAATGGCCGGGCAAAAGCTGGTTGCTCGTGCTAAACCGGGAGAGTATGTGCAGGGTATTAATGGTAAGTGGTTGAGAAAAGAGTAAACCGCTTTTTCACACAGCCAGAGGGACACAACGCTGGATTATTCATCGACATCGCAATAGTTGCCACACGGCATAAAATGGATGCTGATATAGTCCAACACCGGTCGCGTCGTGGGGTGAAATCATGTGGCTTCTCAAGTGGTATGTCTGGAATCGTTGGGTATTCAAACTGTTAAGCCGGGATGTCGCGGAGCCTGAACAGTTTTTGCTTCATTGTTGGGAAGAGAATCTGGCGAAATGCAGGGATTATGCAACCATCTGGCGTGATATCAATCGCATTCACGGCAAACAGATACAAATGCAGGGAAAGAAGTAAGTGTCGGAGAAACCCTCCCACCGGATGGTGAGAGGGGGAATTATCAGGCAGCTACCACGCTGTCGATAGCGGCTTTCGCATCAGACTGTGCTTTAGACGCTACTTCCGGGCCGTAAGCAATACCTTCAGCAAAGACGACATTCACGTCGGTGATGCCGATAAAGCCCAGGAATACGTTCAGGTACGGCGTGATCAGGTCGGTTGGTGTGTCTTTATGGATACCACCACGGCTGGTCAGCACCACCGCGCGTTTACCTGTCACCAGACCTTCCGGGCCTTTCTCGGTATAACGGAAAGTCACACCTGCACGGGCAATCAGGTCAAAGTAGTTTTTCAACTGCGTTGGGATGTTGAAGTTGTACATCGGCGCGGCGATAACAATCACATCATGCGCTTTCAGCTCAGCAATCAGCTCATCGGACAGCGCCAGCGCTTCTTGCTGACGCGGCGTCAGCGGTGTATCGCTCGGGCGCATCGCACCCACCAGTTCGCCATCCAGTACCGGTACAGGATTTGCAGCCAGGTCGCGGACAGTGATTTCATCAGCAGAGTGCTTTTCACGCCACTGTTCAACAAAATAATCAGACAACTGACCAGACTGAGAGTACCCTGCCAGAATACTGGATTTAAGAACTAATACCTTGCTCATGGGTGTTTCCTTTTATGTGTTTGAAGGGGTAGTGCCCCGTTGCTTGTTGACACTTTATTCACAATCCTGTCGCAGTGATAGCGCAATATATCGAATCCTATGTTCGAAATTATTGAACAACACATGAAAAGCGCCGATGTGGTACTCTATACCCATCATCTAAAAGAGATTTAACCCGGCAGAGCACTGCCTTTTAACGCTATGACAGAACAACAAAAATTAACCTTCAACATGTTGCAGCAACAGCTGGACTCACTGATGCTGCGTGACAGACAGCGTTTTGCCCGCCGCTTGCACGGTGTGAAGAAGGTTAAAAATCCTGATGCACAACAGGCCATTTACCAGGAGATGGCGAAAGAGATTGAGCTGGCAGCCGGTAAAGTTGTGCTGCGTGAAGCGGCGCGTCCGGAAATTAGCTACCCGGAAAACCTGCCCGTCAGCCAGAAAAAACAGGATATTCTGGAGGCTATTCGCGACCATCAGGTGGTGATTGTCGCCGGTGAGACCGGTTCGGGGAAAACCACCCAGTTACCCAAAATATGTATGGAACTGGGGCGCGGGGTAAAAGGGCTGATAGGCCATACCCAGCCGCGTCGTCTGGCGGCGCGCACCGTGGCGAACCGTATTGCGGAAGAGCTGCAGACCGAGCCGGGCGGCTGTATCGGTTATAAGGTTCGTTTCAGCGATCATGTCAGTGATAACACCATGGTCAAGCTGATGACGGACGGTATCCTGCTGGCAGAAATCCAACAGGATCGGCTGCTAATGCAGTACGACACCATTATCATCGATGAAGCGCATGAACGCAGTCTGAATATCGATTTTCTGCTCGGCTATCTGAAAGAACTTCTACCGCGTCGCCCGGATCTAAAAATTATCATCACTTCGGCGACCATCGATCCTGAACGTTTTTCAAAGCATTTCAATAACGCGCCGATTATCGAAGTCTCCGGCCGAACGTATCCGGTGGAAGTGCGCTATCGTCCAATTGTTGAAGATGCAGATGACACTGAGCGTGACCAACTGCAGGCAATTTTTGATGCCGTAGATGAACTGGGGCGTGAAGGGCCTGGCGACATTCTGATCTTCATGAGCGGCGAACGTGAAATTCGCGATACCGCCGATGCGCTGAATAAGCTGGATTTGCGCCATACCGAAGTGCTACCGCTGTATGCGCGTCTTTCAAACAGCGAACAGAACCGCGTGTTCCAGTCGCACAGCGGTCGCCGTATCGTGCTGGCGACCAACGTGGCGGAAACGTCGCTGACCGTTCCGGGAATCAAATACGTAATTGACCCGGGCACCGCGCGTATCAGCCGTTACAGTTACCGCACCAAAGTTCAGCGCTTGCCGATTGAACCGGTGTCGCAGGCTTCTGCTAACCAGCGTAAAGGTCGCTGCGGTCGTGTTTCGGAAGGGATCTGTATTCGTCTGTATTCCGAAGACGATTTCCTGTCGCGCCCGGAGTTTACCGACCCGGAGATCCTGCGTACCAACCTGGCATCCGTTATTTTGCAGATGACCGCGTTGGGGCTGGGCGATATCGCGGCGTTCCCGTTTGTTGAAGCGCCGGATAAGCGCAATATTCAGGACGGTGTACGCCTGCTCGAAGAGTTGGGGGCGATAACCACCGACGAACAGGCAACTGCATACAAGTTAACGCCGTTGGGCCGTCAGCTGTCGCAACTTCCGGTAGACCCACGGCTGGCGCGAATGGTGCTGGAAGCACAAAAACATGGTTGTGTGCGCGAAGCGATGATCATCACCTCAGCGCTGTCCATTCAGGATCCGCGCGAGCGCCCGATGGACAAGCAGCAAGCTTCCGACGAGAAGCACCGCCGCTTCCATGACAAAGAGTCTGATTTTCTTGCATTTGTGAACCTGTGGAACTATCTCGGCGAGCAGCAAAAAGCGCTGTCGTCAAACCAGTTCCGTCGCCAGTGCAAACTTGATTTTCTGAACTACCTGCGCGTGCGTGAGTGGCAGGATATCTACACGCAACTGCGCCAGGTGGTGAAAGAGTTGGGTATTCCGGTCAACAGCGAACCCGCTGAATATCGGGAGATCCACGTCGCGTTGCTGACCGGTTTACTGTCGCACATCGGGATGAAAGATACCGATAAACAGGAGTTTACCGGGGCGCGTAACGCTCGCTTCTCGATCTTCCCGGGTTCAGGTTTATTCAAAAAACCGCCGAAGTGGACGATGGTGGCAGAGCTGGTGGAAACCAGTCGCCTGTGGGGACGTATTGCCGCACGTATCGATCCCGAGTGGGTGGAACCAGTTGCGCAGCATCTGATCAAACGTTCATACAGCGAACCGCACTGGGAACGCGCGCAGGGTGCTGTGATGGCGACAGAAAAAGTCACTGTCTACGGCTTACCGATTGTTGCGGCCCGTAAGGTAAATTACAGCCAGATCGATCCCGCGTTGTCGCGTGAACTGTTCATTCGTCATGCGCTGGTGGAAGGCGACTGGCAAACGCGCCATGCGTTTTTCTGTGACAATCTGAAGTTACGGGCTGAAGTGGAAGAGTTAGAGCACAAATCACGCCGTCGCGACATTCTGGTCGATGATGAGACGCTGTTTGAGTTTTACGACCAACGCATCAGCCATGACGTGGTTTCTGCTCGTCACTTTGATAGCTGGTGGAAAAAGGTCAGCCGTGAAACACCGGATCTGCTCAACTTTGAAAAGAGCATGCTCATCAAAGAGGGTGCGGAGAAAATCAGTAAGCTGGATTATCCGAACTTCTGGCATCAGGGTAACCTTAAGCTGCGCCTGAGCTACCAGTTCGAACCTGGAGCCGATGCGGACGGTGTGACCGTACATATTCCACTCCCGCTGCTTAATCAGATCGAAGAGAGCGGTTTTGAATGGCAAATCCCGGGGCTGCGCCGCGAACTGGTGATTGCCCTGATTAAGTCGTTACCAAAACCGGTACGACGCAACTTTGTGCCCGCGCCGAACTATGCGGAAGCGTTTTTAGGCCGCGTCACACCGCTGGAACTGCCGCTGCTGGACTCGCTGGAGCGTGAACTGCGCCGCATGACCGGCGTTACCGTTGACCGTGAAGACTGGCACTGGGATCAGGTGCCCGATCATCTAAAAATCACCTTCCGGGTGGTGGATGATAAAAATAAGAAGCTACAGGAAGGGCGTTCGCTGCAAGATTTGAAGGATGCGCTGAAGGGTAAAGTTCAGGAAACATTGTCTGCGGTGGCCGATGACGGCATCGAACAGAGTGGGTTGCACATCTGGAGCTTCGGTCAACTTCCGGAAAGTTACGAACAAAAGCGCGGTAACTATAAGGTGAAAGCGTGGCCGGCGCTGGTCGATGAGCGTGACAGCGTTGCCATCAAACTGTTTGATAATCCGTTGGAACAACAGCAGGCGATGTGGTGCGGTTTACGCCGCCTGTTGCTGCTGAATATTCCTTCGCCAATCAAATATTTGCATGAGAAGCTGCCCAATAAAGCCAAGCTGGGGCTGTACTTTAACCCATACGGTAAAGTTCTGGATTTGATTGACGACTGTATCTCCTGCGGTGTGGATCAGTTAATTGACGCCAACGGTGGCCCGGTGTGGACTGAAGAAGGCTTTACCGCGCTGCATGAGAAAGTGCGGGCTGAACTGAACGATACGGTGGTGGAGATTGCGAAGCAGGTCGAACAGATCCTGACCGCAGTGTTTAATATCAATAAACGTCTGAAAGGGCGCGTGGATATGACCATGGCGCTGGGTCTCGCGGATATCAAATCGCAAATGGGCGGACTGGTGTATCGCGGGTTTGTTACCGGCAATGGTTTCAAACGCTTGGGCGATACGTTGCGTTATTTGCAGGCTATTGAAAAACGTCTGGAAAAACTGGCTATCGATCCGCACCGTGACCGTGCACAGATGCTGAAAGTGGACAGTGTGCAGCAGGCCTGGCAGCAGTGGTTCAATAAACTGCCTCCCGCGCGCCGTCAAGATGCCGATGTCAAAGAGATCCGCTGGATGATAGAAGAGCTGCGCGTCAGCTATTTTGCCCAGCAGCTTGGTACGCCGTATCCGATCTCCGATAAACGTATTCTGCAGGCGATGGAGCAGATTTCGGGATAAATCGGTGCAGGACCGTAGGCCGGATGAGGCGTAGCCGCCATCCGGCATCTGTACCCGGTAAAGATAAACACCAGGAGTCATCAATATGAGTCAGTTTCCGACACTTTCCGCAACCACCCTTGCGGCTATCAATACCGTAGGGCGATGGCTGGCGCAGAATGATTTTACGGGGAATATCACCGTTCAGTCAGATTGCGTGATTCTGGCAGGAAACGCGGTTATTCCTACCATCGACGCCGCCTGTCGGATCGCGAAAGAGCAACAGGTTCCCTTGCTGATTAGCGGTGGCATCGGTCATTCCACGCGCTTTCTGTATGATGCGATTGCCCAGCATCCGCGTTATAACATCATTCGTACTACCGGACGCGCGGAAGCGGCGATCCTTGCCGATATTGCTCACCAGTTCTGGCAAATTCCGGGTGAGAAAATTTGGGTGGAAGATCAGTCGACAAACTGCGGTGAGAATGCCCGGTTTAGCTGTGCATTACTGAATCAGGCGGCAGAAAGTATTCATACCGTCATAGTGGTGCAGGATCCCACGATGCAACGCCGCACAATGGCTACGTTTCAGCGTGTCACCCGCGATGAACCGCATGCGCCGCGCTGGTTGAGTTTCCCTGGTTTCATTCCTGAACTGGCCCAACAGCACAACGGCGTGGATTTTGTGCCCGCCGCAGAAGGTCTGTGGTTGGTAGAACGCTATCTTTCTCTCATTACTGGTGAACTTCCGCGCCTGCGTGATGATGCAACCGGCTACGGGCCCTGTGGACACGATTTTATCGTACATGTCGATATCCCCCAGGACGTCGAGCAAGCCTGGCAGCAGCTAAAAAATGATACCGCGCTGACCGACTTACTGGAGAGCCGTTCTCTGTAATTCTTGCTGCCCGTTTGTCGGCGTTTTACGGCAAACGGGCAGAAATCCCACCTAGTTTTTCTCTTCATTCTTACTTTTCCAGACGCTTTTATGAAGCAGTTCACAGAACCGCCACTCCAGCGATAATGCGTCATGCATGATTGATATTAATTAACAATAGTTTTACTTGTTAAAAACAAATCAATCACAGGAGAGCCGCATGTCAGTACCCGTACAACATCCTATGTATATCGATGGGCAGTTTGTGACCTGGCACGATGACGCCTGGATTGATGTCGTCAATCCGGCCACGGAAGAGATTATCTCGCGTATTCCCGATGGGCGTGCCGAAGACGCGCGTAAAGCGATCGATGCCGCGGATCGCGCTCAGCCGCAATGGGAAGCGTTTCCTGCCATTGAACGGGCAAACTGGTTACGCAAAATTTCTGCAGGTATCCGCCAGCGAGCCGATGAAATCAGCGCGTTGATTGTGGCGGAAGGTGGAAAAATTCAACAACTGGCTGACGTTGAAGTCGCGTTTACCGCCGACTATATCGATTACATGGCGGAGTGGGCGCGTCGCTATGAAGGCGAGATCCTGCAAAGCGATCGTCCGGGTGAGAATATCCTGCTGTTTAAGCGTGCACTGGGCGTGACGACGGGCATTCTGCCGTGGAACTTCCCGTTTTTCCTGATTGCCCGCAAACTGGCTCCCGCCTTGCTGACGGGAAATACCATTGTCGTTAAGCCGAGTGAATTCACACCGAATAACGCCATCGCCTTTGCCAAAATTGTTGATGACATTGGTTTACCGCGCGGGGTCTTTAACCTGGTGCTGGGACGCGGTGAAACGGTCGGTCAGGAGCTGGCCGGAAACCCGAAGGTCGCCATGGTGAGCATGACCGGTAGCGTCGGTGCAGGTGAGAAAATTATGGCCGCAGCGGCCAAAAACATCACCAAAGTTTGTCTGGAGTTGGGTGGCAAGGCCCCAGCTATCGTGATGGACGATGCTGACCTTGAGCTGGCGGTGAAGGCTATTGTTGACTCGCGGGTGATCAATACCGGACAGGTATGCAACTGTGCCGAGCGCGTATACGTTCAGAAAGGTATCTATGACCAGTTCGTTAATCGTCTGGGTGAGGCGATGAAAGCCGTGCAGTTTGGCAATCCGGCCGAACGCAATGACATTGCGATGGGGCCGCTGATTAATGCCGCTGCGCTGGCGCGTGTAGAGCAAAAAGTCGAGCGAGCGGAGCAGGAAGGCGCCCGTGTGGTGCTGGGTGGTAAAGCCATTGCCGGTAAAGGTTATTACTATCCGCCGACGTTACTGTTAGACGTGCGCCAGGATATGGCGATTATGCACGAGGAGACGTTTGGTCCGGTGCTGCCGGTGGTGGCATTTGATACGCTGGAACAGGCGCTGACGATGGCCAATGACAGCGACTACGGACTGACCTCATCGATCTATACGCAGAATCTGAATACGGCAATGAAGGCGATTAAGGGGCTGAAGTTTGGCGAAACCTATATTAATCGCGAAAACTTCGAGGCGATGCAGGGCTTCCACGCTGGCTGGCGCAAGTCCGGGATTGGCGGGGCAGATGGTAAACACGGTCTGAATGAATACCTGCAAACACAGGTAGTGTATTTGCAGTCTTAAGTTTTTCGCCGGGTGAGCCTGTACGCCACCCGGCGCAATTCTCACACTTTGGTGGCGATCCAGTTCATCATCATTTCCGGCCAGATGGCCAGCGGTAACCCTTGCGCATCGCGAATACCAAATCCGTGCTTACCGCGTTCAAACAGATGCATTTCGACCGGAACGCCCAGCCCACGTAGCGCATTAAAGAAAACCAGGCTGTTTTCTACTTTCACCGCCGGATCGTCGATGGCGTGTAGCAGGAATGTCGGCGGTGTCGTGTTATCCACTCGCTCTTCCAGAGAATAGTGGCGCAGATCTTCCTTTTCGGGCGTAGCGCCAACCAGCTCAAGACGAGAGCCCGGGTGGCCGATGTCTTCACGCAGAGTAATCACCGGGTAGACCAACGCCATGAACGCAGGACGCGTTGGTTGCTCGTCTATGCTATCAATCGGTGTATAAACCGGTTCGGCAAACCGGGTTCCCAGACTGGCGGCTACGTGACCACCGGAAGAGAAGCCCAACACACCGATACGATCAGGGTTAATTTTCCATTCATGGGCGTTGGCGCGAATGTAGCGCATGGCGCGCTGGGCATCGGCCAGCGGCGCGTTTGCACCTTCCTCATGGCCATCACCCGGCATGCGGTAGGTCATCACAAACAGGGTATAACCGCGGGCGTTAAAGAATGGTGCCAGTACGCTGCCTTCTTTATCCATCACCACGCGACGGTAAGAACCTCCCGGTGTAACAAGGATCCCTACGCCGTTAGGTTTTTCGGGGGCATAAACGGTAATTTCCGGGGCGCGAATACCGGTGACAGCACGATCATACTGAGATGTTCCTGTATGTCGGGGTTCTGGCGTAAAGACCGCATCGCTGTTTTTTGCTCCGGGGGCTTCACTCTGCGGCCAGAATGAGACGGTGGTTGCGTGGGCAACGGCTTGCTCCATCATGTTTTCTAACGTTTCACGACTCAGTGCTTCCATTACTATGCTCCCTCAGTGGCAAAGGTTAGCTATAGCACAGTCAGTGAATTGAAAACGGGGAGAGACTCACAACGTATTGAATTCGCGGGAAATGAAAGAGGGCGGAGGCAGGCCTCCGCCAGAACATTAGAGCTTGATAAATTTATCCAGCGTACGAATAAGCTGGGTGACAAAACCGTATTCGTTATCGTACCAGGCGACGGTTTTTACCAGTTGCAGATCGCCCACTTCGGTAATCTCGGTTTGTGTTGCATCAAATACCGAACCGAAATGCGAGCCAATGACATCTGACGAGACGATTTCCTCGTCGGTATAACCAAACGACTCATTATTTTGCGTGGCTTTTTTCAGCGCGTTGTTGACCTCTTCAGCAGTGACTTTTTTCCCCAATATCGATACCAGTTCCGTGACAGATCCTGTTTTCACCGGAACACGCTGGGCATGGCCTTTTAATTTTCCGCTCAACGCCGGAATAACCAGACCAATGGCCTTGGCGGCACCAGTGGTATGGGGAATGATGTTCTCTGCTGCTGCCCGCGAGGCGCGCAGATCTTTCCCGCGTGGACCATCAACCAGCGACTGCGTTCCCGTGTAGGCGTGGATGGTGGTCATAGTGCCAAGCTGAATACCGAAGCTATCGTGCAGCGCTTTCGCCATCGGTGCCAGGCAGTTGGTGGTGCACGATGCGACCGAGATAATCCGATCGTTCGCATCCATTGTGTCGTCGTTGACGTTAAAGACAATGGTCTTCATGTCGCCAGCCGGGGCGGATATCAGCACTTTTTTGGCACCTGCATCCAGGTGCGCGTTGGCTTTTTCTGTCGAGGTATAAAAACCGGTGCATTCGATGATTATCTCAGCGCCAGTGGTTTTCCACGGGATATTTTTGGCCTCTTTTTCTGCGTAGACTGCGATTTTTTTACCGTCGACAATCAGCGCGTCTTCGGTAAAGTCGATGCTCCAGGGAAACGGGCCGTAGTTTGAATCGTGCTTTAACAGATAGGCGAGAATTTTGGGCGAGGTGAGGTCATTAATGGCCACAACCTCCACATTGCTTTTGACTTCCAGTAGCCGACGCAATACCAGACGACCGATACGACCAAAACCGTTAATGCCAATTTTACTCATGGTTTTCTCCTGTCAGGATGAGGCGGTACGACATATTTTCCTTACCAGGCTTAGTCCAGACAGGCATCCTCGGCAATAGCGGTTCTTGCTGTTAAGCGTAAGCGACTGAAAATGGGTGAACAAAAGTTAATGAATTTTTAACAAA
This sequence comes from Citrobacter sp. Cpo100, assembly GCF_030332595.1. NCBI lineage: Bacteria > Pseudomonadati > Pseudomonadota > Gammaproteobacteria > Enterobacterales > Enterobacteriaceae > Citrobacter > Citrobacter sp. Cpo100. The sequence continues at coordinate 359,862 of NZ_JAOWHM010000037.1, forward strand.
AGCCCGTTATGTTGACGCATTATTGTTTTTATTCAGGAAGTGTTATGGGGAATAAGTATTCTGGCCTGCAAATCGGTATTCACTGGCTGGTCTTTTTGTTAGTTATTGTGGCCTATAGCGCCATGGAGTTTCGCGGATTTTTCCCGCGCAGCTATCGTCCCTTATTCAACATGGTGCACGTATCCTGTGGTATCACGATATTAACGCTGATGGTGGCGCGTCTGCTGGTCAGGCTGAAATATCCGGCACCGCCGATTGTGCCAAAACCAAAGCCAATGATGACCGGCATGGCGCATCTGGGGCATCTGGTTATCTATCTGTTGTTTATTGTGCTGCCTATTATTGGGCTGGTGATGATGTACAACCGGGGTAATCCGTGGATTGCATTCGGCATCGTTATGCCGCATGCGGCGGAGGCTAACTTTGATTTAGTGGATATGCTGAAGTCCTGGCACGTGACGCTGGCAAACCTGGGTTATTTTGTTATTGGTCTGCATGCCGTTGCCGCCCTGATGCATCACTATTTCTGGAAGGATAATACGCTGTTGCGCATGATGCCGCGTAAACGCTCCTGAGGTAACGCCCCGCAAATGCGGGGCATTTTTTTAGCCGATTAATTTTCGCAGGGTGGTGCTTTTCGTACGCTTTGAACCTGGGAGACGCGTTTTTTCAGGCTGACGATAGCCAGCGCAACAACAATCAGCACAATACCGCAGCCTTCAACAACGCCAGGTTCTTCACCCAGCAACCACCAGGAAAACAGAACGCCACAGACAGGTACCGCCAGCGTACTTAAGCTGGCAATACTGGCTGGTAAGTTACGCAACACAAACAGCCATAAACTCCATGCCAGCGCCGTCGCCAGCACGGCGCTATAAGCTAATGCCCAGAAAACGACAGGTTGCCAGTCTGGATCTCGCTGTGGAACCAGCCAGGCCACCAGGCTCATCACCAGCGCGGCATACAGCATCTGCCATGCGGTCAACGCTAACAGATCGATATTCGGATGGCGGGTATACATTCGCTTGGCGACAATCGCGCTCGCCCCCCAACTGATCCCAGAAAGGATCGCCAGTAGCGCGCTCTGCATTGAGGCAAAGTTCAGTTGCCATGGCTGTAAAACCAGCAATAATCCCGCAGCTGCCACGGCAATGGCGAAATACTGTAAACGCCGCATGCGTTCACCGAGGAAAATGGCGGCCATAATCACCACCCAGAATGGCATGGTATAACTCAGTATGGCTACTTTACCTGCACCGCCGCTGACTAGCGCCCATTGTGATAATCCAACCATGCCGCATGTTTGTAGTAAGGCGATCGCTAACGTATAGCCGAAAGGTGTCGGGCGCATTCCTCGGCCACGCAGTAACAGAACGATGAATAACAATAATGCGCCAAAAGAACAGCGTAGTGCGGTAAAGTCGAACGCGCCGATGTAGTGCGTGACCTGTTTCATCGCGATCCAGCTGTAGCTCCAGATGAGCGTTAAGGTGATGAGGCCGCCAATGGCCAGCGGATGGCTTTTCCCTGCGGTGGTCATAATGTGTCCGTTTTAATGATTTTAGTACGCCACTATACGCGCTTTCAGGGCGCCGTAGTCGTTATCATTCCGGCTGAGTACATGTCGCGAAAATTTGTACTTTCCTCTGTGGAATAAAACCGAAAATTATTTTTCCAGATAGCATAAACGCTTACCGGCAAGATGGTTAAACAACGCTCAGTTCGCCACGTCTGTCACTTGATCACTGTCCTCATTAAAACTACTGTATATAAATACAGTCATATGAGAGGCAGATTATTATGTTGTTTTTCCAGCCAGTAGAACACCCCGAAATCAAACACTTCCCGCTATTTAGCGATCTCGTGCCCTGCGGTTTTCCTTCTCCTGCGCAGGATTACGTTGAGAAACGTATCGATCTTAACGACCTGTTGGTGCAGCATCCCAGCGCAACCTATTTTGTTAAATCGTCTGGCGACTCCATGATGGGGGCAGGGATCGGTGCTGGCGACTTGCTGGTAGTCGACAGTGCCAGAAAAGCGGCCCACGGAGACATTGTGATTGCTGCTATTGAAGGCGAATTCACCGTTAAGCGCCTGCAATTGCATCCGGTGGTGATGCTGAAGCCAGAGAACAGCGCCTACGCGCCGATCATGATCGGCAGCGAGGACACACTGGATATATTTGGTGTGGTGACATTTATCATTAAATCCGCGGGCTGATTATGTTTGCGCTGGTGGATGTTAATTCGTTTTATGCCAGTTGTGAATCGGCATTCCGACCGGACCTGAAAGGTAAACCCGTTGTTGTTCTTTCAAATAATGATGGTTGTGTCATTGCCAGCAGCGCGGAAGCGAAGGCGCTTGGCGTCAATATGGGAGCACCATACTTCAAACAGAAAGATCTGTTCAGGCGCTGCGGCGTGTTCTGCTTTAGTTCGAACTACGAGCTGTATGCGGATATGAGCAGCAGGGTAATGTCGATTCTGGAGGAGCTGTCTCCGCGCGTGGAAATGTACAGTATCGATGAAGCCTTTTGTGATTTAACCGGCGTGCGAAACTGCAGGGATCTTACAGATTTTGGTCGTGAAATCAGAGAAACCATTTTACAGAAAACACGCCTCACGGTTGGGGTCGGTATCGCCCAGACCAAAACCCTGGCCAAGCTGGCGAACCATGCTGCCAAAAAGTGGCAGGAACAGACTGACGGGGTGGTGGATCTCTCGAATATTGAGCGTCAGCGTAAGCTGATGGCTGCGCTCCCGGTTGATGAAGTCTGGGGTGTCGGACGCCGTATCAGTAAAAAACTGGACGCCATGGGTATTAAAACAGTATGCGACCTGGCGGATACCGATATTCGCTTTATCCGCAAACATTTCAACGTTGTGCTTGAGCGCACTGTGCGGGAATTGCGCGGTGAACCGTGCCTGGCGTTGGAAGAGTTTGCGCCAGTTAAGCAGGAGATCATTTGTTCAAGATCGTTTGGTGAAAAACTCACGGATTACAATGCGATGAGAGAGGCTATTTGTACCTATGCTGCACGTGCTGCGGAAAAATTACGCAGAGAGCACCAGTTCTGCCGGTTTATCTCTACGTTTATCAAAACCAGCCCATTTTCTCTGAATGAACCGTATTACGGTAACAGCGCATCGATAAAACTGCTGACACCAACCCAGGATAGTCGGGAAATTATAAGGGCGGCCACACGTAGCCTGGACGCAATATGGCGGGAGGGGCTGCGTTATCAAAAAGCAGGGGTCATGCTGGGCGATTTTTTTAGTTCTGGCGTTGCGCAGTTGAATCTGTTTGATGACAACGCCCCACGGCATAACAGCGATAAGCTGATGGCCGTTCTGGATACACTCAATGCTGAAAAGGGTAAAGGAACACTCTATTTTGCCGGGCAAGGTATACAACAACCGTGGGCGATGAAGCGAGATATGCTTTCACCACGTTATACAACGAGATATAGCGATTTACTGCGGGTGGGATAGCTATTGTTATCGTAAATAAGCGTCCAGAGCGATTCTAAAACTGTCCAGAAATAAATAAAAAAACGATTATCAGCCTTCATTAAAAATCTTATTGTAGCGCCGACTAACAGATAACTAACTGACAAACGGCAAGTCTATAATAGGAAATTTATGAAAAAGACGCTTATTACACTCATTATTGCAAATGCGCTGACCGCGACTACGGCATTTGCCGCAGCGGATGCGGGAACCTGGTATGCTGGTGGGAAATTTGGTTGGTCACATTACTTTGATACCAGCGCAAGCCAGCAAACGGGGGCTAATGGTAATAAATATGGTGATGTTGGTTTTGATAGCGATAACGTCGGTGGCGGGGTATTTACAGGCTACCAGATTACTCCATGGCTGGCAGTTGAAGGCGGCTATGATTATTTAGGTAATATGCAATTCAACGGTAAAAATGGTTCTTCTGGTTCTCAAATGAAAAGCCAGGGTCTGCAATTATCGCTGAAAGCAAGTTATGGTTTGACTGATGATTGGGATCTCTACGGTCGTGCAGGGGCAATGGGATATCGCGCAGAGTCAGATATTAAAGGCAATAACCGCTTTGATACTGGTGTGCGTCCGGTTGTGGCTGTTGGTACGGAATATGCCTTTAACAAGAACTGGGCTGGCCGCGTGGAATATCAATGGGTGAGCAATGTGGGTAATGAAAACCAGATTGGCGTATCAAGTGATGTTAGTTCCGTTACCGCTGGGGTGTCATATCGCTTTGGCCAGCATGACGACGCGGAGGTTACGCCTGCACCGGCAGTTGCCGCAACTCCTGCGCCTGAACCTCAGCGTTTTAACTTAAAATCTGATGTGATGTTTGGTTATGATTCAGCAGCATTAACCCCAGAAGGGAAAGCGGCGATTGCGCAGTTATACCGAAATCCCGGTCTGCAACCGGCCAAAGACAAAGCGACCGTTGTTATTGGCTATAGCGATCGCACCGGAGCCGCAGATTATAACCAGCAACTGTCAGCCCAGCGCGCGCAGGCTGTTGCCGATGAATTAGTCGCGTTAGGCATGCCAGCTGCAAATATTACTGCACAAGGACATGGTTCGAGTGATTCTGTCACGGGATCCAGTTGTGATGGGCAGACCGGACAGCAGCTGATTAATTGCCTTGCTCCAGATCGCCATGTCGTTGTTGAGATCACTGATAAGCACTAAATCGGTGTAAAAAAGCCCTCCTCATTATTGAATGGGGAGGGCTTTTTTATTCGCACAGTGAACTATCATTAACTGTGACAAATTAAAGGTGTTAGAGCGTAATTATGTTCATAGAATCCTTAGTTTCGAGAGCTAAAGGTAGATTATGGCGTTATTTTCTGCCACGGTTTACTCTGAAAAATCATGTGGATGATCAAGTATATAATTACTATGGTGTTTATTTTTCGGATGTAAAACAAGAAAAATATCAGCTTGTGAATCTAAGAGGCAAAAATGTTGTGCTTGAAAAATGGCATGCTGAGCAGCACGCCTATATGGAGAAAATAAACCTTCCACTCAATGATATTGAAAAAATGAATGTTGAGATTATTCATTGGAGAAAGCAAGGTCCGTTAAGGTTTGATTCGATTTTTCTTTTTGCAATAAATTATTTTACGCGTATTGCTTATGCAAAAAATGCTCTGGCGAGAGCAAAAAGCAATCTCTTTTCTTCATTCACCAGTAACAAGGCGTTGAGTGGACTTGATCGTATAATGTTGCTACAGATGCTGGTGAACGAATATGTACATCAATCGCCAGAGAAAACTCACACTGGAGTAACATGTGATGAGGTTATTGATCTATTGTACGGGACGCTTTGGTATAAACATATCAAGAATGAAGATTTCAGGAGGAAGGTCTTTCTGCTTCTCCAGTCACTTGTAATTACAGAAGATGTCAGATTTAGTGATGAAAAATATTATATACAAGGCAAGGCTATTTCAACAATTGTTTCATGGGAATCTGAAGATAAACGGGAAAAGCAGCAGATCAGGATCCAGAAAAATATTAGTCGTTTGATGCTTGTGATTACCGCGTCCACATTGATGATCACGATAGCAATATTAGCTCAGGCAGGTCTTATTAATTTACATAATCTTTGGGAGCATCTTACACAATTAAAACCCATCCGTGTGTTGTTCAAACTAATATGATAATAATCATCAATAGTCGTTTTGTTTCTGGCGATCCGACAGGGGCTTCACGAGATGCTACGCCACCGTGTTTCTGTCAGATCGCCGAACCGCACATTCAAATTGTCACTTTATTATTTTTTAAACATGAATTTTAATTGCTGAAGAAATACTACCAGTACGGCTACGGACCAGCCTACCATGAGGGCACCGACAAGCCCTTCAGCTGCGCCAATCAATCGCCATTCTGCCGGTAATGTCACATCACCATAGCCAAGAGTTGCATAGCTTACGAGAGAGAAGTAACTGGCCGACTCCCAGTTTTCCAGCGCACCAGAAATTATGTAAAAAATTGCAAAAACGCCTGCTTCTGCGAGGTGTGCCATAAGAGCAGTTGCAACAACAATTACATTTCTGAATATGAAGTGAAATGTTGACGTTTTGTTTATACGTAGTTTTTCCATTACCCATAACATCCAAAACGTATGAATTATAACGGTAATAGTTAATAGTGCGAAAACAAATAAAATTATCATGCTGGCTCTTTGGGCGGTTATGGGTATAGGGTTGAGTTGATATTTCTGGAATGTACACGGAAGGAAATATAAAACCAAATACTATTCATGCAGACAATTATTAATGAATATTGTTATTTAATTATTTATTGTATAAAAAATTAAATTGGCTAGTTAAACATGTTAAGAATCTGATGGTGATACTTTCATTGCAGAAAAAATAAAGCAATGCCATTTTTAAATCCTGTCTCGTCTTGCACATAAGTTGGTATCGGCTTTGAAAATGCTGGAATAAAAAGAGCATTGTATTCATCGAGCAGCACCCTTGAGGGCACGTATGGGGCACCGAAAGGCTGCATATGTTCACACATGGCTGAAAGTGACTTAACCTAATCTACTGATATTAAATAAGTCTTATATTTTACAATGAAATAACAAATCTGATAGTATACCCCCCTATAGTATCTGGAGGGCGTATGCCGCATTCACCTGAAGACAAGAAACGCATTCTCACCCGTGTACGCCGTATTCGCGGTCAAGTTGATGCGCTTGAGCGTGCACTGGAATCTGGCGAACCGTGTCTGGCAATCCTGCAGCAAATTGCCGCTGTGCGCGGTGCATCAAATGGCCTGATGGGCGAAATGGTTGAGATCCATCTGAAAGACGAGCTGGTCAGTGGGGAAACTACGCCAGACCAGCGTGCCGTGCGCATGGCTGAAATCGGCCATCTTCTGCGTGCTTATCTAAAATAACATCATCACCTCGCAATAATGGGAAGAGACAAATGAAATCACGTGCAGCAGTTGCATTCGGCCCCGGCCAACCGTTAAAAATTGTCGAAATCGACGTCGCACCGCCAAAGAAAGGTGAAGTGCTGGTTAAAATTACCCATACCGGCGTGTGCCACACCGACGCCTTTACGCTCTCTGGCGACGATCCGGAAGGCGTATTCCCGGCGGTACTTGGCCATGAAGGTGGCGGCATTGTGGTTGAAGTAGGCGAAGGCGTCACCAGTCTGAAGCCGGGCGATCATGTGATCCCGCTGTACACCGCAGAGTGCGGCGAGTGTAAGTTCTGTAAATCGGGTAAAACCAACTTGTGCCAGGCCGTACGTGCGACCCAGGGCAAAGGTCTGATGCCGGATGGCACAACGCGCTTCTCGTATAACGGTGAGCCGATTTATCACTATATGGGCACCAGCACCTTCAGCGAATACACCGTTTGCGCGGAGATCTCTCTGGCGAAGGTTAACCCGCAGGCCCCGCTGGACAAAGTGTGTCTGCTGGGTTGTGGCGTGACCACCGGTATCGGAGCAGTCCATAACACCGCAAAAGTGAAAGAAGGCGACACCGTCGCCGTATTTGGTCTGGGCGGTATTGGTCTGGCGGTAATTCAGGGAGCGGTGCAGGCGAAAGCCGGGCGTATTCTGGCCGTTGATACCAATCCGGAAAAATTTAAGCTGGCAGGTGAAATGGGCGCGACCGATTTCATCAACCCGAAGGATTACGACAAACCGATTCAGGATGTGATCGTTGAGCTGACCGACGGCGGCGTGGATTTTAGCTTTGAATGTATCGGCAACGTTAACGTGATGCGCGCGGCACTGGAATGTTGCCATAAAGGATGGGGCGAAAGCATCATCATTGGCGTGGCGGGAGCAGGGCAAGAGATCAAAACGCGTCCGTTCCAGCTGGTTACCGGGCGGGTCTGGCGCGGTTCCGCGTTTGGCGGTGTGAAAGGGCGTACTCAGCTTCCTGGCATGGTTGAAGAAGCAATGAGCGGGAAAATCCAGTTGGATCCCTTTATTACCCACCGTTTACCGCTGGAGCAGATTAACGAAGCGTTCGATTTAATGCACCAGGGTAAGTCCATCCGTACCGTTATCCACTTTGGCGATAACTGATTCATTGGCCAGCGGATTTAACCGCTGGCACTTTCCTGAATTTTTTAGAATTATGTTGTGAAAGTGTGACGAATCCGGCGCTTTTCACGGTAAGTAAACTTCCCGGATTGCCGATGACTATCTAACGGGCGTGTTTTCACGCATAAACCCTACAAGAGAGTCGACGGTCATGGACAACACTACATCGATGCAAGCCCAGCATAAACTGGGCTTTCTGCATCAAATCCGGCTGGTTCCGCTGTTTTCCTCCATTCTCGGTGGCATTCTCCTGCTGTTCGCCCTAAGTTCTGGGCTGGCAAGCTATTTTCTTATGCAGGCCGATCGCGATCAGCGCGACGTGACCGATGAGATTCAGGTCAGGATGGGGTTATCTAACAGCTCTAACCACTTACGCACCGCGCGTATCAACATGATCCACGCCGGCGCGGCGAGCCGTATCGCCGAAATGGATGATATGAAGGCCAATATCGCCGAGGCAGAAAAACGTATTAAGCAATCGCAGGACGGTTTTAACGCGTATATGTCGCGTGCGGTAAAAACGTCTGCTGATGAAGCGCTAGATGCTGAACTGAGCGCCAGCTTCAAAGCCTATACCGACGGTTTACAGCCCATGTTGAAGTACGCCAGAAACGGTATGTTTGAAGCCATTATCAACCATGAAAACGAACATGCCAGATCGCTGGATACTGCTTACAACAAGGTATTGTTGAAAGCGATCGACATCCGCACCGCCAGGGCGATTCAGTTAGGAGAGCAGGCGCACCAACGGACACAGCTTGGTATGGCTTTTATGCTGGGCGCATTTGTCCTGGCGCTGGTGCTAACCGTAATGACGTTCATTGTTCTGCGTCGTACCGTCATTCACCCTCTGCTACGCGCGGCCAAGCGTATTGAGCAAATTTCCGCGGGCGATCTGACGATGCAAGATGAACCGACCGGGCGTAGCGAAATTGGCCGTCTGAGCCGTCACCTACAGACAATGCAACGATCGCTGGGGAAAACGGTGGGTACGGTACGTCAGGGTGCGGAAGAAATATACCGCGGTACCAGTGAGATTTCGGCGGGTAATACCGATTTGTCTTCACGTACTGAACAACAGGCCGCAGCGATTGAACAAACGGCAGCCAGCATGGAAGAGCTGACCGCCACGGTGAAGCAAAACGCCGACAACGCGCATCACGCAAGCAAGCTGGCGGAAGATGCTTCCGGTAAGGCCAGCCGGGGCGGTCAGATGGTTTCTGGCGTGGTGAAAACCATGGGTAATATCTCAACGAGTTCGAAGAAAATCTCCGAAATCACAGCCGTAATTAATAGCATTGCTTTCCAGACCAATATCCTGGCGCTGAACGCGGCGGTTGAGGCGGCGCGGGCAGGAGAGCAGGGGCGTGGATTTGCCGTGGTCGCCAGTGAAGTCCGTACGTTGGCCAGCCGCAGCGCTCAGGCGGCAAAAGAGATTGAAGGATTGATCAGCGAATCGGTCCGACTGATTGACCAGGGCTCAGGAGAAGTCGTCGCGGCGGGCAATACGATGACGGATATTGTCGACGCGGTAAAACGCGTGACCGATATCATGCTGGAAATCGCGGCGGCCTCTGATGAGCAGAGCCGGGGTATCGTACAGGTGAGCCAGGCGATATCAGAAATGGATAAGGTTACGCAGCAAAATGCCTCGCTGGTTGAAGAAGCATCGGCTGCGGCGGCCTCTCTCGAAGAGCAGGCGGCGCGCTTAACGGAAGCCGTAGGTACATTTCGCTTAACGGGAACGAGTGCAATTAAACGCCCTCCCGTAAGCACTACGCCTGACCATTCGCGTCCGCAGACGGCAACGGGCAGTGGCGATAACTGGGAAACGTTTTAACAATAAATTAAGGGACCTGATGGTCCCTTAATATTTGGCATCAAAACGGTACGGTTTTGCGTATTGCGGCGATAAGGATCTGCGCGGCCTGAGAGAGTTGCACATCGACACGGGTAAGAATACCGATGGGTTCACCCGCACCGTGGGTAGGTATCGGCAACGACACCAGCGTCGCCTGGCGTAAATCCTCTCTAACCGCACCTGAAGGGACAAACCACACATAGTCGTAATCAACCGTCAACTGGCGGGAAAGCGATGCTGACAGCGTTTCAATGCAGCCTGGCGGCATTTTACAACCCTGACTTTGCAACAATGCTTCTGCGTGCTGGCGAGGCGCGGTTCCTTTTGGCGAAACCACCACCGGCCACTCCATTACCCGACTTAACGTGATGGTTTCCTGCAACAGCGGATGGTTAGGGCGCACGACCAGTTTAAGTGATTCCAGAAACAACAATTCATAATTCAGACCGACCATCAATTCCGGATCGGCCATGCGACCAATGCCAAGATCGATTTCCCCGGATTTTAAACCTGCCAGAATCATCGGATTGCTCATGGTGGCGACCTGTAGCGTGGTCTCCATTTGCTGCTTGTGGAAAGGACCAATTACCGCAGGCAGAATGCCCAGTGCCGCGGTGGGTAAGGCCCCGATCCGTACGACATCAGTCTGCGACTCTTCGCGCTGATTTAACGCTTGTCCGGCGGTGTTGAGCGCATCCAGCACTCTTACCGCGTGGGTAAGAAACTGTTCTCCGGGCAGCGTTAACTGCGCGCCAAGGCGGCCACGCTCAAAGAGCCGGGTACCGGTCAGTTGCTCCAGTTCATTTAGCGTTTTGGAGAGAGCCGGTTGGCTCAGGTTAAGGGTCTCAGCCGCGCGCCCCAACGTTCCCTGCTGTGCAACGGCGACAAAAGTATGAAGGTGGCGCAAGCGAATGCGCTGATTGAACAGAACATTTTTTTCCATAAGCGATGTTAAAAACAGAGCCGTATCGGTGACAAGTAAAGTTGTTTGTTTTTGATAACCTGATAGCAAAATATTATTAACATTTATCATGTTTTACTTACAACTGATTTATTTTGCTTATGTTTTGTACAGCATTGCTGGGTGGTGGGATCATGGAAGGGAGTGTGGCCAGTCGTTATACTTTGGTGATTGTTTACTTTTGAACGATTTCTCTTCACAAGGCACTGATGAATGATACATGTAATAGGGCACCTTAATCCCGATAGCGATGCCATCTGCACCGCCGCAATGACGGCGCGTTGGCTTAGTTTACGTGGCCAGCAGGCGACGGCATGGCGTTTGGGCGAGCCTAACCGCGAAACGCAGTTTATCTTTGAGCATGCGGGGCTGACGATGCCTGAACGGTTGACGTTTGAACTGACCGATCGTGATGTCTGGCTGGTCGATTTCACCGAGCCGGCCCAGGGACCGGAATCGTTAACAGAAAGTAACGTGGTGGGAATTATCGATCATCACCGACTTGGTGGGTTAGTCACCCGTCTGCCACCGGAAGTGTGGGTGAAGCCTGTCGGCAGTAGTGCAACCCTGCTGTGGCAACTGATGACGGAGGATGAACGCAACCAGTTATCTTCCGCTGAGGCTGTTTTATTGCTCGGCGCCGTATTGAGTGACACTGTCACACTTCGTTCACCAACGACGACCACTGACGATCGCCTGGCGGTTGATGCGCTGGCCCAAAAAACTGGAGTGGATCTTGACGCTTTCAGTCGCGACCTGCTGTCAGCTAAAACAAGCGTGGAAGGGATGAGCGCCCGGGAACTTTTGCAGAAAGACATTAAAACCTTCACCATCCATGGACATTCAGTCTGTGTCGCGCAGCTTGAACTTTATGCGCTGCAACAGGTGGATGCGGTGCTGGACGATCTCCGTCAGGAAATGGCGCGCTATGCAGAAGAAAAGAATGCTGCGTTAGTCGTGCTGATGCTCACTGACATCAATCTGGGTGACACTAGCCTATGGTTTGCTGGATCAGAACTTTCAGACATCCCGCAGCCTTGCAAGGTAGAAGGTATGCTTAGCCGTAAAAAACAGATGCTGCCCTGGCTGGAAAGTCATTTGAAACCACGCCAGTAGGTACTGTTCATCGTTTGTATGGGTGGGAAGTTTACGCGGTGTCACACTTTGTAAATTCTTCCCACCGGAGTCAGCGGCGTTTTCTACACTCCAGGTAATATTCACTGGAGGCATGACATTATGGCGAACACCATCACGGCAGATGAGATTCGGGAACAATTTTCGCAGGCAATGTCAGCAATGTACCAGCAGGAAGTCCCGCAGTACGGCACGTTGCTGGAACTTGTCGCTGATGTGAATCTGGCGGTACTGGAAAATAATCCGACGCTGCATGAAAAACTGGCGAATGCGGATGAACTGGCCCGGCTAAACGTTGAGCGTCATGGTGCCATTCGAGTGGGTACCGCGCAGGAGCTTTCTACGCTGCGCCGGATGTTTGCCGTTATGGGCATGTATCCGGTGAGTTATTACGATCTCTCCCAGGCGGGCGTCCCTGTACATTCCACTGCCTTTCGTCCCATCGACGATGCCTCGCTATCGCGCAACCCGTTTCGGGTATTCACCTCGTTATTACGGCTCGAACTAATCGAAAACGCCGCGCTGCGGCAAAAAGCCGCTGAGATCCTCGCGAAACGCGATATTTTCACTCGCCGTTGCCACGAACTGCTGGATGAATTTGATGCGCAGGGCAGTTTTACATCTGAACAGGCGCAAGAATTTGTGCATGAAGCGCTGGAAACATTCCGCTGGCATCAGCATGCCACGGTCGATGAAGCGACCTATCACGCATTACACAACGAACACCGGCTGATTGCCGATGTGGTGTGCTTCCCCGGTTGTCATATCAACCATCTGACACCGCGAACGCTGGATATTGACCGGGTGCAGTCGATGATGCCGGAATGCGGCATTGAACCGAAAATACTGATTGAAGGGCCGCCGCGCCGCGAGGTGCCCATTTTATTGCGTCAGACCAGTTTCAAAGCGCTGGAAGAACCGGTGTTGTTTGCCGGTGAAATGCGCGGCACTCACACGGCACGTTTTGGTGAGATCGAACAGCGCGGCGTGGCCCTGACGCCGAAAGGTAGGGCGTTGTACGACGAATTGCTGAATAAAGCGGGAACGGGGAAAGACAATCTGACGCACCAGCTACATCTTCAGGAGGTGTTTAAAGCCTTCCCGGACAGCGAATTCCTGCTGCGCCAGCAGGGGCTAGCCTGGTTCCGCTATCGTCTGACGCCATCGGGTGAAGCGCATCGGCAGGCGATTCGCCCTGATGACGATCCGCAGCCGCTTATTGAACGGGGCTGGCTGGTTGCGCAACCCATCACCTACGAAGATTTTTTACCGGTGAGCGCCGCAGGAATTTTCCAGTCCAATTTGGGCAATGAAACACAGGCTCGCAGCCACGGAAATTCCAGCCGCGACGCGTTTGAACAGGCGCTGGGTTGCGCGGTTTATGATGAGTTTGCGCTGTATCAGGAGGCTCAAGAGCGAAGTAAACGTCGGTGTGGTTTACTTTAATGGAATTTACATGGGATTCGGTCTGTTCCCATCGACATAAAATATTTTCGATTTTGTACAGATAATCGGCGACCAACAATTGGATTATTAATGAATTTTGTCTAGAGTGAGCGGTCAGAAATGTGCACTCTCATGCCGCAGATTTTGACCGGCGCGGGACCATTTACACGACCAGAAGGACTCACTTTCAGGCATGAATCGCAGACGATTTATTAAAGGTTCAATGGCAATGGCCGCCGTGTGCGGAACCAGTGGTATTGCATCACTCTTTTCCCGCGCCGCCTTTGCGGCAGAGTCTGACATTGCAGACGGAAAAACCGTACGTTTTGATTTTTCCGTTCTGCAATCGATGGCCCATGACTTAGCACAGAAACCCTGGGGCGGCGCACCACGCGCGTTACCGGACACGCTGGCGAAACTGACGCCGCAGGCCTACAACAGCATTCAATATGACGCAGAGCAGTCTCTTTGGAACAATGTTGAAAATCGTCAGCTTGATGCGCAGTTCTTCCACGTGGGAATGGGCTTCCGTCGTCGTGTACGCATGTTCTCGGTTGATGGTAGTACGCATATGGCGCGTGAAATTCACTTCCGTCCGGAACTGTTTAAATACAACGACGCGGGTGTGGATACCAAACAATTGGAAGGGCAGACTGACCTCGGATTCGCTGGATTCCGCGTGTTTAAAGCGCCAGAACTGGCCCGCCGCGATGTCGTTTCTTTCCTGGGCGCCAGTTATTTCCGCGCCGTGGATGACACCTATCAGTACGGTTTATCGGCCCGTGGTCTGGCGGTAGATACCTACACCGACAGCAAAGAAGAGTTTCCTGATTTCACCTCTTTCTGGTTCGAAACGGTTAAACCGGGCGCAACCTCCTTTACCGTGTATGCGCTTCTCGACAGCCCAAGCGTAACCGGCGCATTCAAGTTCGTGATCCACTGCGAGAAAACGCAGGTGATTATGGATGTACAAAACCACATCTATGCGCGCAAAGACATCAAGCAGCTCGGCATTGCGCCGATGACCAGCATGTTCAGCTGTGGCAACAACGAGCGTCGGATGTGCGACACTATTCACCCGCAAATCCATGACTCCGATCGTCTGGCGATGTGGCGGGGCAATGGCGAGTGGATCTGCCGTCCGCTGAATAACCCGCAAAAGCTGCAGTTCAACGCCTATACCGATAACAACCCGAAAGGGTTTGGCTTGCTGCAACTCGATCGCGACTTCTCCCATTATCAGGACATCATGGGCTGGTATAACAAGCGCCCAAGCCTGTGGGTCGAACCGCGCAACCAGTGGGGCAAGGGGACCATCGGTCTGATGGAGATCCCGACGACCGGCGAAACGCTGGATAACGTTGTCTGCTTCTGGCAGCCGGACAAGAAGATCAAAGCTGGCGATGAGCTGGAATTCAAATATCGCCTGTACTGGAGCGCTCAGCCGCCGGTGCGTTCACCGTTGGCTCGCGTGATGGCGACCCGGACAGGCATGGGCGGTTTCCCGGAAGGATGGGCACCGGGCGAGCATTACCCGGAAAAATGGGCGCGTCGTTTTGCCGTTGACTTCGTTGGTGGCGATCTAAAAGCTGCTGCGCCGAAAGGCATTGAACCGGTGATTACGCTCTCCAGCGGTGAAGCGAAACAGATTGAGATCCTCTACGTGGAGCCTATCGACGGTTATCGCATTCAGTTTGACTGGTATCCGACTTCTGACTCAACCGATCCGGTAGATATGCGTATGTTCCTGCGTTGTCAGGGTGACGCCATCAGCGAAACCTGGCTGTATCAGTACTTCCCGCCAGCGCCGGATAAACGTCAGTACGTTGACGACCGCGAGATGCGTTAATCACGCCCTTTACGGCTCTCCTGATGGGGAGCCGTATCTGCATTCATCCTCATAACGACTCTGTACACTATTTACTCGATCCTGTTCGCATTTTTCTGTATGGCAAATGGGTACTCTGTGGGTGTGTATTTCTTATACACGTTCTTGTCCACTAACAGGGAGAAAGTATGTTTCCAGAATACAGAGACCTTATTTCCCGACTGAAATCCGAGAACCCTCGCTTTCTGTCCTTATTCGAAAAACACAACAGCCTTGATCATGAGATCTCCAGACTGGAAGGTTCGGATGGTCGGGGGTATAGTTTGGACATTGTTCGTCTTAAGAAACAGAAACTCCACCTGAAGGAAGATCTGCTCAAAATATTGCAAAAAGAGAGTGTCAGTGAGAGCTAAGTAGAACGGCGCTTGCTGTGTAAAAGGGCTTCCTGCGAGAAACGGAAGCCCTTCCTGTTTTAGGTGTTAATCGACCATCACGCGTTTGTTCGTCGCCCCCCAGAGGATCGACATTTCAGTGAACAACGCGCCGCTAATTTCTTCGACTTCTTCTGCACTAACCTGCGCATTTCCCTGTTTACCGAACAGCACCACTTCATCACCGGATGCAACCTGCGGCAAATCGGTTACATCGACGATCACGGTATTCATGGATGTTTTACCCAGTACCGGAACCCGCTGGCCGCGGATCAGCACGTGCCCCGCATTACTGAACACACGCCGATAACCATCGGCATAACCTGTCGGGATATTGGCCAGAACGGAATCACGTTTAAGGGTATAGGTTCTGTCATACCCGACGGTGTTTCCTTTGGGGTAATGGTTTACCGACGCGATGGCAGATTTAAACGTCATGACGCGTTTGTATTCGGTGCTGGCGATGGTATCGCCATAGAAAATACCGCCAACACGCACCATGTCGAGCCAGGATTCTGGAACGGTCAGGGTAGCGAACGTATTCGCGACATGCAGGGTGACATCTTCGCGCTTAAGCCCGGTAATTTTCAGTACCTGGGCTGATTGCGTATTGAAACGGGCCAGATCGCGTTTTACCACTGCCGCATCTTCTTCCGGGAAATGCGACATGATGCCGACAATTTTCAGGCCGGGTAATGCGGAAATAGCGCGTGCTTCTTCCAGACCTGCAGCGGTACTGACTTCCAGACCGTTACGCGACATACCGCCAGAGTTCAGCGCCAGATGGATACGAATAGTTTTACCTTTCTCTTGAGCGATTGCACTTAGACGCTTAGCCATATCCAGATTACCAATAAGCTCTTCGGTATCGAAATCCGCCGCCTGGCGCATCTCTTTTTCCGTCGCGTTACGCACGCGCATGAGCTGCGATGTATAGCCTGACTGGCGAACGGTACTAATCTCCTCGTTGCTGGCGATGCCAATACATTGTACGCCGTTTTGCATCATCACTGGCGTTACCAGTGAGAGATCGTGGCCATACGCGTCGCCTTTAAGAATGGCGCACATCCGGGTTTTATCTCCCAGCAGTTGCTGAACTTTATGAATGTTATATTCCAGCGCGCTACGGGAAATTTCCAGCGTGGTATTATCCACGACCTGTTGCTTATTGACGGCAAAGGGAACGGGGCCCGCTTGCGTGGTGGAAACAGGTTGGTGACAGGCGGTAATCAGTAAAAGCGGAATAAGTGCTAAACGACCCAAAGGTGCTGCCATGCTTGCTCCTTAGCAATAGAATGAAAGTGTTATTGTCATCATTACGGTCTATCCATCAGGGGATACCCGGATCACCAGAGTAACGGGTTCCACGCCAGAGATTCTTTCTAAGTGATTGCTGTTACAGCATAAAAATAAGACATCCTCGGTGCTAAACAGAGTAATATCGGCTACTGCCAGTCAGAAATGCCCCGTTTACGATCGCAAAGGAGATAAACATGTCAGAAATAATTATCGTTAGTGACGCGCTGGAACTGCGGGCGGTAGAAGAACTCCACGTCACCCCTCTGCATCAGTTGGTGCTTAAAAATAAAACCTGGCTCCAACAGTCACTGAACTGGCCGCAGTTTGTCGAATCTGAGGACGACACGCGTAAGAACGTGCAGGGGAATATGATGTTGCACCAGCGCGGCTACGCCAAAATGTTCCTTATTTTCGAACAAGGGGAGGTGGCTGGCGTTATCTCGTTTAACCAGATAGAGCCGCTGAACAAAGCCGCTTATATTGGTTATTGGCTGGATGAAGAGCACCAGGGCAAAGGCATTCTGTCTCAGGCGCTACAGGCAATGATTCGTCATTATGCGCAGCGCCAGGAGATTCGCCGCTTCGTGATTAAATGTCGTGTAGATAACGTCAAGAGCAACCAGGTTGCACTGCGCAATGGCTTCCGACTGGAGGGATGTATGCAACAGGCGGAGTTCCTTAATGGCGATTACCATGACGTGAATCTCTACGCCCGCATCATTGATGGCTCTTCAGAATAAACCGGCGATAGGGGTGCGCGTGATACGTTGTTCGCCGTTGATCACTTTTGGCCCGCGCAGATGGATCGCATCGCCATCAAAGGCTTCAACTTGGGCCTGATCGGTTATCTCAATATGATGCTCGATCAGCACTTCACCCAGAATACAGGCATAGCCTTCAATCAGGATGTGACCGTCAAGCTGGAGCGGTCCGCCACGTAATTGCGCATGCCCCCCAACCAACACGTGGTGTTTCAGCACGCAGTTACCTTCAACCACCGCGTGTTCCGCCACCTGCGAGCTGTAGCGCAGGGTAGGAATGGCGTCTTCATCCGTTCCGGCGATGACGCGTGCATGCCCATAGACTTTGGCGCAATCGCAGATCCAGACATTATTCTCTTTGTTGCCTTCTATCCGTGCAAAATCAAAAACTTCAGCCCGATGTTCTATAAAGGCATAATTGATCATCGCATCGCCATAGATTTGCGCCTGATGCACCACGCGTGAATTACTGACTGCCGCCCGCTCGTAAATTTGCAGGAGCT
The DNA here is from genome assembly GCF_030332595.1 of Citrobacter sp. Cpo100. Classification (NCBI taxonomy): domain Bacteria; kingdom Pseudomonadati; phylum Pseudomonadota; class Gammaproteobacteria; order Enterobacterales; family Enterobacteriaceae; genus Citrobacter; species Citrobacter sp. Cpo100. The sequence goes on from NZ_JAOWHM010000037.1 coordinate 378,163, forward strand.
GGTCGCTTTCACGGGTTAACCCTCTGGCTGCAATGATTTCAGAGTCACACACAATGCGTGCATCACCGCAGATGAGGCACTCACCGCGAACAACAGAATCCTGAATGGTGACGTTGTCACGTATTTGCGCGTTATGGCTGATTTCTGCTCGGTCAATCCAGGCGGCATCACCAATCTGCGCGCCATCTCTGACCACGCTTGCCTGTGTAATACGAGCGTCTCCGGTTATCGTCGCGCCGGAAAAGGCGAGCGCATTCTCATCGTATATCCAGCAATTACCGCTTTGCGACAGAACGCTTTCATCATCAATCCAGCCACCGAGCGTACCGGATCTAACATCATTAAAATCAATGAGTGCGATGATTTGGCGTAGTAATACACTTTTTTTATTGCCATTATCCTGGTAACTAAAGGAGCGAGATTCATCGCTTAGACGGTATTTGGTCATAGCTCATTTCCATGTTGCGCACCTTAGTTAAACGTAGCAAAGTTTTCTGCACTGGCTAAACCGGCAGATATTCCATAAAATGCATTTCAAATATACTTTAAAAAATAAACAAAATGAGTAAGAACAAACAGAGTGAACGGGTCCTCAATCTTCCGGCCGGTTATTTTGGCATGGTACTGGGTACAATTGGGATGGGATTTGCGTGGCGTTACGCCAGCCAGGTGTGGCCGGTGAGCCACTGGATTGGTGATGGCTTAGTCATCCTTGCAATGCTCATCTGGGGATTGCTGACGCTGGCCTTTCTGAGCCGTTTACTGCGTTTTCCGCATAGCGTACTGGCGGAAATTCGTCATCCGGTGATGAGTAGCTTTGTCAGTCTGTTTCCGGCCACCACGATGCTGGTCGCGATTGGATTTGTTCCGTGGTATCGACCGCTGGCGATTGGGTTATTCAGTATTGGCGTGGTCATACAGCTGGCATACGCAGCCTGGCAAACGGCAGGGCTGTGGCGTGGGGAGCATCCGGAAGAGGCCACCACGCCGGGTCTGTATCTGCCAACCGTTGCCAATAACTTTATCAGCGCCATGGCCTGTGGTGCACTTGGGTTCAACGATGCCGGATTGGTGTTTTTGGGCGCCGGGGTATTTTCATGGCTCAGCCTGGAGCCAGTGATTCTGCAACGTCTACGAAGCTGCGGCGAGCTGCCGACGGTTTTACGGACTTCACTTGGTATTCAGTTGGCACCCGCGCTGGTCGCCTGTAGCGCCTGGCTTAGCGTCAACGGTGGCGAGGGGGATACGTTAGCCAAAATGTTGTTCGGCTATGGTTTGCTGCAACTTCTGTTCATGCTACGCCTTATGCCGTGGTATTTGTCACAGCCATTTAATGCGTCTTTCTGGAGCTTCTCGTTTGGCGTGTCGGCCCTGGCGACAACGGGATTGCATCTTGGACACGGCAGCGAATCAGGATTTTTTCATACGCTGTCTATCCCACTGTTTATTTTTACCAATTTTATCATTGCATTATTACTGATACGTACGTTTGCATTGCTGATGCAGGGGAAACTGCTCATCCGCACGGAGCGTGCTGCATTACTGAAATCTGAGGATAAATAATGACCCTTTGCGACGAAAACTACTTTACTGAAAAATATGATTTAACCCGTACGCATTCCGATGTCGTTGAAGCGGCAAAAGTGGTTGCGCCAGGTAAAACGTTAGATCTGGGCTGCGGTAACGGCCGAAACAGCCTGTACCTGGCGGCAAATGGCTATGACGTTACCGCATGGGATAAAAACCCCATGAGCATCGCTAACCTTGAGCGCATCAAAGCGGCTGAGGGGCTGACCAACCTGAACGCGAAGGTCGCTGACCTTAATGCGTTACGTTTTGAGGGGGAATACGATTTTATTCTATCTACCGTTGTGTTGATGTTCCTTGAAGCCAAAACAATCCCTGGCCTTATTGAGAATATGCAACGTTGTACTAAACCGGGTGGATACAACTTAATCGTCGCGGCGATGGATACCGAAGATTTTCCGTGCACCGTTGGTTTTCCGTTTGCGTTTAAATCTGGAGAATTACGTCGTTATTACAGCGGGTGGGATCTGCTGAAATATAACGAAGACGTAGGTGAACTTCATCGTACAGATGAAAACGGTAATCGAATTAAACTGCGCTTTGCCACAATGCTGGCACGTAAAACTGTTTGATTCTCCCGTCTGGGTTAACTCTTTCTACGTTCAGCGTTTTTTCGTGCTGAACGTAGAAATAAAAATGTGCGTTACTTTCCAATTTTAATGTATCTGAACATTTTTAGTGCATCCAAAATGATTCTGTTTTGCTATTCTTTTTTTGCATCATTGCGAAAACTAAAGGGATCGTTTCATGCGTACTCAAACTTTATTTAAAGTTGCAGTGCTTACTGGCTTGTTGGCATTATCCGGCTGTGCGTCAAAAGTGACCGAACCGGAGAAATATTCTGGGTTTTTAAAAAATTATTCTGATCTGAAGGAAACAAAATCAGCATCGGGACAAACGGTACTCCGTTGGGTTGATCCGAGCTACAACGAATCCAAATATGACAACATCGTGTATAACCCGGTAACGTATTATCCGGTTCCTAAACCTACTACACAGGTAGGGCAGCAGGTTCTTGATCAATTACTGACCTATACCAATACGAAGTTGAAAGCGGCGATCGGTCAGCGTAAACCTCTGGTTACAACCCCAGGGCCACGTAGCCTGATTTTCCGCGGAGCGATTACCGGTGTTGCGACCAGCAAAGAAGGACTGCAGTTCTATGAAGTGGTCCCGGTTGCACTGCTCGTTGCGGGAACGCAAATGGCGACGGGTCACCGTACCATGGATACCAACCTCTATTTCGAGGGTGAGTTGATTGATGCAGCGACCAATAAACCGGTGATTAAAGTTGTACGTAAGGGTGAAGGTAAAGACCTGAACAACGAAAGCACGCCGATGGCGTTCGAAACGTTGAAGAAAGTTGTTGATGACATGGCGACCGATGCCTCCATGTTTGATGTGAACAAAAAACCACAATAAAAATGATGAACGCACCATCTCAGGATGGTGCGTTTTTTTATGCCACACGACGACGATAGAGTAGTTTACCCATCAGCGCTTCCGGTCGGGCAAACATCACCAGATTTCCCAGTAAGATCAACACCAATCCGGCAATCGCATTAACTTGCCAGATGTATCCTTCATACAATGTTGACAGCGTCAGCGCCACCAGCGGGAACAGCAGCGTGCTGTATGCCGCCTTACTGGGACCAATGCGACCTACCAGCGTGAAATAAGCGCCAAAGGCAATCACTGAGCCGAAAATAGCCAGATATAACAGCGCGCTAAGATAGCTGAATGTCCACTGTGGCGTGAAGTTGTCGCCGCGCACCAGCGCAATGGCCGCGATCAGCAATGTGCCGTACAGCATGGCCCAGCTGTTGGTCGTTAACACTTCTAACCCTTTTTTCTGGTGACGCAGACTGATCATATTTCCCAGTGAGAAGCCGAAGGTTCCCAGAGCGCTCAAACCGATGCCCAGTAACAGTGAATGATTAAACCCGCTGTTGAGCAAATCCTGCCAGAACAGAGTCACGATGCCCGTCAGTCCCAAACCCGCTGCAATATAGAAGCGCAGCGGTGGTTTTTGCCCAAAAAAGATGAAGCTATTGACTGCATTGAACAGGACGGCCATCGAGAAAATCACCGACTCCAGGCCGGTATTAATCCACGCCGCAGCCGTATAAAAACACCAGAAGTTAAAGCAAAAAACGCATCCGCCCTGTAACAGACAAAACAGATGATCGCGGCCAGACAGTTTGCGTAATTTACCGCTTAGCAACAGGATCACTATCATCACCGAGCTGGCAACGGCGAAGCGCCAAAAGATAGAAACCGGTGCAGAAACCGGACCTTGCTGCAAATAAATCGCAATCCATGTCGTTCCCCAAATAACCACTACCAGGCAGTACAACAGTGCGTTCATACGACTCTCTCTTTATTCATTCAGACTTACACTGTGTCACGACGGAATGCAGGAGGCTTTCATCGGCTTGCGGTGGACTTGCAAAATCTTGCGCTTTTTTTAGCGTAATAGTGAAAAGGCAGCTGTTAACGATATGTAGCTGATATAGACTGAAAGCCTGCTAACTTATTTTGAATGTGATGGTATGTCTCAGCCCTACGGTGCCTTTGAAAACTTGCGCAAACATAATGCCGTGCTGCATGAATCGGTTGCGTTACATTCAGGGATCCAACTGGCGGCCTGGTCGAACAAACGCGATACCATCACCCAATATTGCGATCACCATACGCTCAGTTTATACATCGCAGATGGTTACGAGAGTTACCACAAGACGGCGGGAGGCTGGAAGAATGGCGGGGGACCAGACCGTTTTTGCCTGATGCCGAAAGAGAGTGAGTCCAGTTGGGATATTCGTGACGATCTTTCCTTTGTTCATCTCTATTGTACGGACGCGCATTTGCGCGAAGTGGGTGAAAAAGTCTGGGACAAAAGCCCCTATAGCTTCACGCTGGACGAGCATACGTTTGGCAGTGACCCGGGGATCACGGCGGTTTACCGTCAGTTTTTGCTTGGTAATGACTGGCAGCAACCGGCCAATCACCTCACGCTTAGCGCGGCATCTGCACTACTGTTAACGCATCTGATCCAGCATTACAGCAATGTGCAATGGCGACTTCCCGTCGTCACCGGAGGGCTTGCGCCTGCCACATTACGCAACGTGCTGGCCTATATTGAAGCACATCTGGCGTATCCCATAACGTTGAGCGATCTGGCAGGTGAAGCAGCGCTAAGTGAATTCCATTTTGCCAGAATGTTTCGCCAGTCGATGAATATGGCGCCTCATCAGTACGTCATGCAACGCCGTATGGTGCTGGCGCAGTAACTGGTCTGTTATTCATCACGCAGCCTGTCGGATATTGCAATGGCCTGTGGGTTCAGTTCGGCGAGCCATTTCAGTAACCGGTTTAAACAAGTGACGGGTAAAACGCCAACGCAGCTACGCGCGGCGAAATAATGTCAACACTGAGTAGCAAATACCGCCGACGACCAGCCCCCAGAATGCAGACCCAACGCCAAATACCGTCAGACCACTGGCCGTAACCAGAAAAGCCACGATGGCCGCATCGCGTTCTGCTTCATTATGTAAGGCTTGAAATAAACTACCGCTAATCGTGCCGAGTAATGCCAGACCAGCAAGCATCTGGATCCAGCTTACGGGCAGGGCTGCCATCAGTCCTGTGACCGAACCGCCAAACACCCCAGCCAGAATGTAAAAGACACCCGCTGCGGCTGCGGCGAGCCAGCGTCGATTTACATCTGGATGGGCTTCGGGGCTTTGGCAAATTGCTGCGGTTATGGCGGCGATGCAGATGGAATAGACGCCAAACGGCGAAAATAGCAGTGCCAACAGACCCGTAAAAACAATCAGGGGTGAAACGGGTAACGAATATCCAGATGCTTTCATGGTCGCAATACCGGGGGCATTTTGCGAGGCCATAGTGACCAGAAACAGCGGTAGCGCAATACTGATACTGTGGGCTAATGAAAAGTGTGGTGCAATAAACGCTGGCAACACCGGTGACAGATTAACACCATCGGTGACAATGTCACCTTTAACCAGGGCGATGGCTATACCTACCAACATTGCGGCGATAACGGCATACCGTGGGGCGATTACTTTTAGTACCAACCACGCCAGCAGCATGCTGCCGCACAAGATAAGCTCACTGTTCAGGCTATTGAACGCCTGCAAACCAAAACGCAGCAAGATCCCGGCCAGCATGGCCGATGCCAGCGAGTGGGGAATAATTTTCATCAGGCGGGCAAACAGCCCGGTTATACCGCACAGCACAATCAATGCATTAGCTACGATAAAAACACCGATAGCATCCTGAATCGATACCCCTTGCAGGCCCGTCACCAGCAGCGCGGCACCGGGCGTTGACCATGCGGTAAGTACAGGGGCGCGATACCACAATGTCAGCGCCAGCGTACTGACCCCCATTGCTAGCCCTAGTGCGGTCATCCAGCCTGCGATTTGTCCGGTCGTCGCACCTGCGGCGAGCGCCGCTTGCCAGATAATGGCCGCTGAACTGGCGTAGCCGACCAGGACCGCCACAAAACCCGACAAAACTGTAGGCAGGGGGATGGAAAATGTGCGCATAGCAACTCCGCGTGCGTTATAACGGTCAGTCACTGTAACACTGTGCGTTATAGCGTACAAGTGCTAAGCTGTAGCCCTGAGAAAGGAGAGCGACGAAGGAGAAAAATGGACAACTTAACCCACTATCTGGCCACAACGCTCAAGACGCTACGTCACCAGCGTGAATGGAGCCTTTCGCGTCTGGCGGAGGAAACTGGCGTCTCAAAAGCGATGCTGGGGCAGATTGAGCGCAACGAATCCAGTCCAACGGTGGCGACATTGTGGAAAATTGCCACCGGACTGAACGTCCCATTTTCAACCTTTATTTCACCACCAGAGTCAGACGGCACGCTAACATTCGATCCCCAGCAGCAGGCGATGGTCGTCACACCGTTGTTCCCGTGGGATCCGCAACTGTGCTTCGATCATTTTTCGATACTGCTGGCACCCGGCGCGCTCAGTGAATCTACTCCGCATGAAACCGGCGTAATTGAGCACGTGGTGGTGATTAGTGGCCTGCTGGATATGTGTATTGAGGGGCAGTGGCGCACCTTTAAATCCGGTGAGGGTGTCCGTTTCGCCGGAGATACGGCACATAGCTACCGTAACAGTAGCGAGCAAACGGTTCATTTTCATTCGCTGATCCATTACCCACGCGGTTAATCGGGAAAACTATTCCGAAACGCCGCGCTTGTGACTACAATAACCGCCATTTTTACCGCTTGTGGATGGTAACAACTGTATGCGCCAGCAGCCTCATCACCTTGAATTGTTAAGCCCGGCTCGGGATACCGCCATTGCGCGCGAAGCCATTTTGCACGGCGCAGACGCCGTTTACATTGGTGGACCAGGTTTTGGCGCGCGTCATAACGCCAGTAATAGCCTGAAAGATATTGCCGAATTAGTGCCTTTTGCCCATCGTTACGGGGCAAAAATCTTTGTGACGCTAAACACGATCTTGCATGATGATGAGCTGGAGCCCGCACAACGGTTAATTACCGATCTGTATCAGACCGGCGTTGATGCCCTGATCGTGCAGGATATGGGGATTCTTGAACTGGATATTCCCCCGATTGAACTGCACGCCAGCACCCAGTGCGATATTCGCAGCGTTGAGAAGGCGAAATTTCTATCCGATGTGGGATTCACCCAGATTGTGCTGGCGCGCGAACTGAGCCTTGAGCAGATTAACGCTATCCATCAGGCTACCGATGCGACCATTGAGTTTTTCATTCACGGTGCGCTGTGCGTTGCCTATTCAGGGCAGTGTTATATTTCACATGCACAAACAGGACGCAGCGCTAACCGCGGCGACTGTTCCCAGGCTTGCCGTCTGCCGTATACCCTGAAAGACGATCAGGGGCGCGTGGTATCCTATGAAAAACATCTGCTGTCGATGAAAGATAACGATCAGACCGCCAACCTGGGTGCGTTGATTGACGCAGGTGTGCGTTCCTTCAAAATTGAAGGGCGCTATAAGGACATGAGTTATGTGAAGAATATTACCGCGCATTATCGCCAGATGCTCGACGCCATCATTGAAGAACGCGGCGATCTGGCCCGTTCATCAGCGGGACGTACCGAACATTTCTTTACCCCATCCACAGAGAAAACCTTCCATCGCGGCAGCACCGATTATTTTGTGAATGCCCGTAAAGGGGATATCGGCGCATTCGACTCACCAAAGTTTATCGGTTTGCCGGTCGGCGAAGTCCTGAAGGTGGCGAAAGATCATCTCGATGTTGAGGTGACTGAACCGCTGGCAAACGGGGATGGCCTGAACGTGTTAATCAAACGTGAGGTTGTTGGATTTCGCGCCAACACCGTGGAAAAAATGGGGAACAATCGTTATCGGGTATGGCCGAATGAAATGCCCGCCGACCTGCACAAAGTGCGTCCGCATCATCCGCTGAATCGCAACCTCGATCATAACTGGCAGCAAGCGTTAACAAAAACTTCCAGCGAACGCCGTGTTGCGATCGATATTGAGCTCGGCGGCTGGCAGGAGCAGTTGATTCTGACGCTCACCAGTGAAGAAGGCGTGAGTATCACCCATACGTTGGACGGCCAGTTTGAGGAAGCGAACAATGCGGAAAAAGCGTTGAGTAACCTACAGGACGGACTGGCAAAACTTGGTCAGACGATGTACTACGCCCGCAATATTCAGGTGAATCTGCCGGGCGCGCTGTTTGTGCCAAACGGTCAACTAAATCAGTTCCGGCGTGAAGCCGTTGATATGCTGGATGCAGCGCGCCTGCAAAGCTATCAGCGCGGTAGCCGCAAACCGGTATCTCAGCCAGCGCCGGTTTATCCACAAACGCACTTGAGTTTCCTGGCTAACGTCTACAACCAAAAAGCGCGTGAGTTTTATCACCGTTATGGCGTTCAGTTGATTGATGCAGCCTATGAAGCACATGAAGAAAAGGGCGAAGTGCCGGTGATGATCACCAAACATTGCCTGCGTTTCGCCTTTAACCTGTGTCCGAAACAGGCGAAAGGTAACATCAAAAGCTGGAAAGCAACACCGATGCAACTGGTTAACGGCGATGAAGTCCTGACGCTGAAATTTGATTGCCGACCGTGCGAAATGCACGTAATCGGCAAGATGAAGCACCACATTCTGAAGATGCCGTTGCCGGGCAGCGTCGTGGCTTCGGTCAGTCCAGAAGAACTGATGAAGACACTGCCAAAGCGCAAAGGTTAATCGTTAGCTCAGATGTGTATCGGGTTTGCGTGATTTTTGCCAGTGATGGTGCTCACGAAGATCGGCGGCGGATTCTTCCGCCGTCACTCGAAGTTCATCGCTGTCGGCCGTGTGTCGTAGTAAATGATCGGCATCCTGCACCTGAAGATATTCATGTCCCTGATTAGTAGCGAAAAGTTGACCGGAAAAAAGCGCGCTGGCCAGCAATAACACCGTTAACCCTTTCTTAAACATCATGCACCCTCTGGTACGTTAGCTGCGGAATTGGCGATAATTTCGCCCGGTGACTATTCAATATTTTAATCGGGTTAATGACAATCTCTGTTTTGCCATTTCGATGTTTTTTACATTTTTGTTTAGTCGATGTTGGGATTTGTAACATCCGGGCAGTGCAGCGCGCTGACCGGGTGTTATCAGGGCGAGATTCAGGACTTAAATCCGGCGGCCGTCATCAGGAGACGAAAGAACATACCAACGGCGGCCAGGGCCAGCACGCTGCCGCCCCAGAGGATCACCAGCCACATCAGGCGTTTCCAGATTGTTTGTTGCATCAATGATACCCCTCACCATGTTGAACTTTGCCGCGGAAAACGTAGTAGCTCCAGAAGGTGTACACCAGGATTATCGGGATAATCAGCAGTGCGCCAACCAACATAAAGCCCTGACTTTGTGCCGGAGCCGCTGCCTGCCAGAGCGTAATAGACGGTGGAATGATATGTGGCCAGATACTGATCCCCAGCCCGCTAAACCCGAGAAAAATCAGCCCCAGTGTCAATACAAAAGGCAGCGTATGGCAGTTATGTTGCCCCAGCGAACGCCACAGCCAGAGACTGATAAGCGCAACCAGCAGCGGAACCGGCATCAGGAACCAAAGGTTGGGCAGGCTAAACCAACGCTCGGCAATCGCGCTATGTGCCAGTGGTGTCCACAGGCTGATAATGGCAATCACAACCAACATTGCCAGCAGCAGTTTTTTGGCCACACTGCGCATTTTATCCTGCAACGGATTTTCGCTTTTCATCACCAGCCATGTCGCCCCCAGCAGGGCGTAAGCCACGACCAGACCAACGCCGCAGAACAACGTGAACGGGGTCAACCAGTCGAAAGGACCGCCGCTGTAGCTGCGTCCGGTAACGGAAAATCCGTTGAGTACGGCACCCACCACGACACCTTGCGTGAATGTCGCGAGGATTGAACCGCCGATAAAGGCTTTATCCCAGAATGGTCGGTGCGCAGGTGTGGCTTTGAAGCGAAACTCGAACGCGACGCCGCGAAAAATCAGACCGATTAGCATCAGGGTCAACGGAATCGTCAGCGCATCGACAATCACCGCATAGGCCAGGGGGAAAGCGCCGAATAATCCGGCTCCGCCCAACACCAGCCAGGTTTCATTGCCGTCCCATACCGGGGCGACGCTGTTGACCATCACATCGCGGTCGTCAGCGTCCTGAATCGCTGGGAATAAAATGCCAATCCCGAGATCAAAACCGTCCATCACGATATACATCAGCGTGGCGAAGACGATAATTACAAACCAGATAACTGATAAATCGATACCCATTAGCGATGTGCCTCCGGTTGAGAATCGAGGACGGCGGCTGAAAGCGGCCGGGCAGGCGTGCCTGTTGGCGGAATAGTCGGGTCATCTTCCTGTGGCCCTTTACGGATCAGGCGGATCATGTAGCTGTAACCCACGCCAAACACTGAGCTGTACACCACAAAGAAGGACAGCAGGCTGATGCTCATATGTAAATCGCCATGTGCAGAAACCGCATCCGCCGTACGTTGCAGACCGTAAACCACCCACGGCTGACGGCCAACTTCAGTGGTCACCCAACCGGCAAGGATGGCAATCAGACCGGAAGGACCCATCCATAAGGCAAAGCGCAGAAAAGGGCGCGAGGTGTATAAACGCTGCTTATAGCGCAGCCACAGGGCAAACGCGCCCAACAGGATCATCAGCATGCCTAGCCCGGCCATTATGCGAAACGACCAGAACACCATAGTGGAGTTGGGCCTGTCTTCTTTAGGAAACTCTTTTAGGGCCGGGACCTGTTTGTCCAGACTATGGGTCAGGATCAGACTGCCCAGCGCCGGGATTTCCAGCCCATAGCGGGTGCGTTCCTGCTCCATATCCGGCCAGCCGAACAGCAGCAGCGGAGTCGGTTCACCGGGGCGATTTTCCCAGTGTCCTTCAATCGCAGCAATTTTTGCCGGCTGATGCTTCAGCGTATTCAAACCGTGCATATCGCCAATCAAGGCCTGCAGTGGAGCGACGATTAATGTCATCCACAGCGCCATCGAAAACATCGCTCGAATTGCTGGTGTGTTATTCCCGCGCAGCAAATGCCATGCCCCCGAGGCAGCAACAAACAACGCGCTACTCAGGAAGGCGGCAACCGACATATGCAGCAGACGATAGGGGAACGAAGGATTGAAAATAACGGCGAACCAGTCGACGGGAACGACCTGGCCGTTAACTATTTCATAGCCTTGCGGTGTCTGCATCCAGCTGTTGGAGGCGAGGATCCAGAAGGTTGAAATAATGGTACCCAGTGCGACCATGCAGGTGGCAAAGAAATGAAGTCCTGGACCAACCCGATTCCAGCCAAACAACATCACCCCAAGGAAACCAGCTTCGAGGAAGAAGGCGGTTAATACTTCATAGGTCAGTAACGGCCCAGTGATACTCCCGGCGAACTCGGAAAAACCACTCCAGTTGGTGCCGAACTGATAAGCCATCACCAGCCCGGAAACTACACCCATACCAAAATTTACGGCGAATATTTTCGACCAGAAATGGTACAGCGATCGCCAAATGGGATTTTTCGTTTTTAGCCATAGCCCTTCCAGCACAGCCAGATAACTGGCGAGCCCGATAGTAATAGCCGGAAAGATGATGTGAAAGGATACCGTAAACGCGAACTGGATCCTTGCCAGGTGAAACGCGTCAAGACCGAACATGCTTAACTCCGCAGGCAAAATTGATTTAGCGCAATTCTAAGTCTGAGGAGCAATGGAAGGCAGAAACAGAACAGTTCTTTTTAACCATAACAGTTGCAGCGCTGTTATAAGTTGCACTCGCTGATATGAAATCCGGAAGCTTGATTCCTGTCATTGAATAGCGTTCTCTTCTTGAAATACGCGCCGTAGGCAAAGAACTGTCATTACCGATGTTGTAAAACTGTTAACTATAACAGTTAAATAAAATACCCTGATTATGTAAACTGATATACACAGTGGTTGTCACCGACACCGGTAATCAGGACGAAAAATGAAAAAGTACCAGCGACTGGCAGAGCAAATTCGCGATCAAATTGCGTCTGGCGTATGGCAGCCAGGCGATCGCTTGCCATCCTTGCGTGAGCAGGTGGTCAGCAGCGGAATGAGTTTTATGACCGTCGGACACGCATACCAGTTGCTGGAAAGCCAGGGGCGGATTATTGCCCGACCGCAGTCTGGCTATTATGTCGCCGCGCGCCCCGAACGTGAATTTGCTGCGCCACAGGTGCAGGTCATGCGCGATGAAGCGGTGGATATCAATACCTACATTTTTGATATGTTGCAGGCCAGCCGGGATGCGTCAGTGATGCCCTTTGCCTCCGCATTCCCCGACCCGCGGCTGTTTCCACTTCAGCAGTTGAATCGCTCGTTGGCGCAGGTGAGTAAAACTGCCACCGCCATGAGCGTGATTGAAAACCTGCCGCCGGGGAATGCTGAGCTGCGTCATGCCATTGCCCGTCGCTATGCTCAACAGGGGATGACCATTTCACCTGATGAAATCGTCATCACCACCGGCGCGATGGAAGCCCTCAACCTGAGCCTGCAAGCAGTCACCGAACCGGGTGATTGGGTAATTGTCGAAAACCCCTGTTTTTACGGGGCGTTGCAGGCCCTGGAGCGATTACGTCTGAAGGCGCTTTCGATTGCCACCGACGTAAAAGAGGGGATCGATCTCACCGCGCTGGAGCAGGCGTTGCAGGAGTACCCGGTAAAAGCTTGCTGGCTAATGACAAACAGCCAAAATCCACTGGGTTTTACGCTCAGCGCAGAGAAAAAGGCGCGTCTGGTTGCCTTGCTGGAAAAATACCACGTAATACTGATTGAAGATGATGTTTACAGCGAGCTGTACTTTGGCCGCGAAAAACCGTTGCCCGCCAAAGCCTGGGATCGCGCCGACAGCGTTCTGCATTGTTCGTCCTTCTCGAAGTGTCTGGTACCAGGATTTCGTATTGGCTGGGTGGCAGCAGGGAAACATGCCCGGCGTATTCAGCGACTCCAGCTAATGAGCACCTTATCTACCAGTTCGCCCATGCAGCTTGCCCTTGTTGATTATCTTTCAACCCGGCGCTATGACGCGCATCTGCGGCGCTTGCGTCGGCAACTGGCGGAACGTAAACAACAGGCCTGGCAAACGCTGCTGCGTCATCTTCCGGCGGAAGTCAAAATTCACCACAACGACAGCGGTTATTTTCTGTGGCTGGAACTGCCGGAACCGCTTGATGCCGGTGTGCTCAGTACCCATGCGCTGGCACACCACATCAGCATTGCGCCGGGGAAAATGTTCTCGACCTCGGGAAGCTGGACACGTTTTTTTCGTTTTAATACGGCATGGCACTGGGGAGATCGCGAAGAGCAGGCCGTAAAACAGCTTGGTAAATTAATTCGTGAAATGATGAAATAAACCATAACGCGCTATTCAATATAAATGAATAGCGTGTTCTTATTTTCGAAATAGTGAATGCTGAACCACGGTATTATTTATATCGGGTGCGTCCATACAAAATATCAATAGTTAATACTATTGCCACCTCTGCGTCTAACTCCTTGTCTATACTCCAGAAGATTACCCCCAGGTCAGAGTCTGTAGCGTAATGAGCGTTAGCTCACAACCTGATTAAATTTCCTTGCGCCAACAGGAACGCTTACAACACCCCGACTATTTTTAGAAAAGGACATATATTTACGGCAAGGCTGCCGCTCAATATTTTTTAGACAGGAGTAAGACGTTATGAGCAAGCAGTTTGCCCTCAGTAGCCTGTGCGCACTCAGTATGACGCTGATGACTGCGCAGGCAGCCGAACCCCCCACATCATTAGATAAACCGGAAGGCCGCCTGGATATTATTGCCTGGCCGGGTTATATCGAACGTGGGCAAACCGATAAACAATATGACTGGGTCTCACAGTTTGAGAAAGATACTGGCTGCGCGGTTAATGTAAAAACGGCAGCCACATCTGATGAAATGGTCAGCCTGATGGCAAAAGGCGGCTACGACCTGGTTACCGCTTCTGGTGATGCCTCACTGCGCCTGATTATGGGAAAACGCGTTCAGCCAATTAATACCGCGCTGATCCCTAACTGGAAAACCATCGATCCACGCGTGGTAAAAGGCGAATGGTTTAACGTTGGCGGAAAAGTTTACGGCACACCGTACCAGTGGGGACCAAACCTGCTGATGTATAACACCAAAATTTTTCCAACGCCGCCGGATAGCTGGAGCGTGGTGTTTGTTGAGCAAAAACTTGAGGATGGGAAAAGCAATAAAGGGCGCGTTCAGGCCTACGATGGCCCGATCTATATTGCCGATGCCGCGTTATTCGTTAAAGCCACTCAGCCGCAGTTGGGTATTACCGATCCCTATCAGCTCACTGAAAAACAGTATCAGGCGGTAATCAAAGTCCTGAGCGATCAGCACGCGCTGATCCATCGCTATTGGCACGATACCACCGTGCAAATGAGCGATTTCAAAAACGAAGGCGTGGTGGCGTCAAGCGCCTGGCCTTATCAGGCTAACGCCTTGAAAGGCGAAGGTCAGCCAATTGCCACGGTTTTCCCAAAAGAAGGGGTTACCGGATGGGCTGATACCACCATGCTGCACAGTGAAGCGAAACACCCGGTTTGTGCTTACAAATGGATGAACTGGTCATTAACCCCGAAAGTACAGGGCGACGTAGCGGCCTGGTTTGGTTCTCTGCCAGTGGTACCTGAAGGTTGTAAAGCCAGCCCTCTGTTGGGTGAAAAGGGTTGTGAAACCAACGGCTATAGCTACTTTGACAAAATTGCCTTCTGGAAAACGCCGATTGCCGAAGGTGGAAAATTCGTTCCTTACAGTCGCTGGACGCAGGATTACATCGCCATTATGGGCGGTCGTTAATTCCACTGGGGGTTTTATGACGTACGCAGTGGAGTTTCATAACGTCTCGCGTTTGTATGGGGATGTTCGTGCAGTTGATGGGGTAAGTATTGCGATTAACGACGGTGAGTTTTTCTCTATGCTGGGGCCATCCGGCTCCGGCAAGACCACTTGTCTGCGCCTGATTGCCGGGTTTGAGCAGCTGTCAGGCGGCGCAATTACCATTTTTGGTAAGCAGGCCAGCGAATTGCCGCCCTGGGAACGGGACGTCAATACGGTATTTCAGGATTACGCGTTGTTCCCGCACATGTCGATTCTCGACAACGTCGCCTACGGGCTGATGGTCAAAGGCATCGATAAAAAACAGCGCCACGCGAAAGCACGTGAAGCGCTGGATAAGGTCGCACTCGGTTTTGTGCATGAGCGTAAACCGTCGCAGCTTTCCGGTGGGCAACGTCAGCGCGTGGCGATTGCCCGGGCGCTGGTCAATGAGCCGCGCGTCCTGCTGTTGGATGAGCCGCTCGGGGCATTGGATCTTAAATTGCGTGAACAGATGCAGCTGGAACTGAAAAAATTACAGCAATCTCTTGGCATCACGTTCATTTTTGTTACCCACGATCAGGGTGAAGCCCTGTCGATGTCCGATCGTGTTGCTGTGTTTAATAACGGTCGCATTGAACAGGTAGATTCTCCGCGTGAACTGTATATGCGTCCACGTACGCCGTTTGTGGCAAGTTTCGTCGGGACGTCAAATGTCTTCGATGCGACGATGTCGGCGAACGTTTGTGGGCTACAGGGGATGTTTTCCCTGCGTCCGGAACACATTCGCTTGAATGATACCGGAGGAGAAGTTCAGGCCCGGGGGGTTATTCAGGCGGTGCAGTATCAGGGGGCGGCGACGCGGTTTGAGCTAAAACTCGCCGGAGGGGAAAAATTGCTGGTTAGCCAGGCGAACCTGACGGGAGAAATGCTACCGTCAACGTTGTCGCCAGGTCAGCAGGTGATGGCATCCTGGTCACGCGACGTGATGGTACCGCTGGTTGAGGAGAGGTGAATGGCTATGAACGTCTTACATTCGCCTCCACAGTCGACCAACCTGAACCGGATCTCAGGTTACTTCTGGCGTAATCCGGGGCTGGGGTTATTTTTGCTGCTCCTCGGACCGCTGATGTGGTTTGGCATCGTCTACTTTGGCTCATTACTGACGCTGTTGTGGCAAGGTTTTTATACCTTCGACGATTTCACCATGTCGGTCACACCAGACCTGACGCTGGCGAATTTGCAGGCGCTGTTTAATCCCGCTAACTACGACATCATTTTGCGCACTCTGACGATGGCGGTAGCGGTCACCATCGCCAGCGCGATTCTGGCGTTTCCGATGGCGTGGTATATGGCTCGCTATACCAGCGGCAAAATGAAGGCTTTTTTTTACATTGCCGTAATGTTGCCAATGTGGGCCAGCTACATCGTTAAAGCCTATGCGTGGACGCTGCTGTTGGCTAAAGACGGCGTGGCGCAGTGGTTTTTAACCCACCTTGGGCTGGAGCCGTTGCTGCTTTCGTTCCTGACATTGCCTGCGGTAGGCGGCAATACGCTGTCAACTTCAGGGTTAGGGCGTTTCCTGGTGTTCGTCTATATCTGGCTGCCGTTTATGATCCTGCCGGTACAGGCCGCCCTGGAGAGACTTCCGCCGTCGCTGTTACAGGCTTCTGCTGATTTGGGCGCGCGTCCGCGTCAAACCTTCCGCTATGTGGTGCTTCCATTGGCGATACCGGGTATTGCAGCGGGTTCGATCTTTACCTTCTCTCTGACGTTGGGTGACTTTATTGTGCCGCAACTGGTGGGACCGCCGGGCTATTTCATCGGCAACATGGTGTATTCGCAACAAGGGGCGATCGGCAATATGCCGATGGCGGCGGCATTTACTCTGGTGCCGATTGTGTTAATCGCACTGTATCTGGCGTTCGTGAAGCGTCTGGGAGCTTTCGATGCACTCTGAACGCGCACCCTGGCTACTCAAACTGGCGGCATGGGGCGGGGTTATTTTCCTGCACTTTCCCATCCTCATCATCGCCACCTATGCTTTTAATACTGAGGAGGCTGCTTTTAGTTTTCCACCCCAGGGATTAACGCTGAAGTGGTTTAGCGTTGCTGCGCAGCGTAGCGATATTCTGGAGTCTGTGACGTTGTCACTTAAAATCGCTGCGTTGTCGACAGCTATTGCCCTTGTTCTGGGGACGCTGGCCGCGGCCGCGCTGTGGCGTAGGGACTTTTTTGGCAAAAGTGCAATATCGCTGTTGCTACTGTTGCCGATCGCGCTGCCGGGCATTATTACCGGCCTTGCGCTGTTGACCGCGTTTAAAACCATCAACCTGGAACCGGGTTTTCTCACGATCGTGGTGGGCCATGCGACATTTTGCGTGGTGGTGGTGTTTAACAACGTTGTGGCGCGTTTTCGCCGTACCTCATGGAGTCTGGTCGAAGCGTCTATGGATCTTGGCGCCAATGGCTGGCAAACCTTTCGTTATGTCGTGCTGCCAAACCTGGCATCGGCACTTCTGGCGGGGGGGATGCTGGCGTTTGCCTTGTCGTTTGATGAAATCATCGTGACAACGTTCACCGCCGGACATGAAAGAACACTTCCTCTGTGGCTGCTCAATCAATTGGGCCGTCCACGGGATGTGCCGGTCACCAACGTTGTGGCATTGCTGGTAATGCTGGTGACAACACTGCCAATTTTAGGGGCCTGGTGGCTAACGCGTGAAGGCGACACTCTCGCCGGAAACGGTAAATAAACGACGATATGGGAAATTGCTATGCAACATCAATTACTGATTAATGGCGAGCTGGTCAACGGTGAAGGTGAAAAGCAGCCAGTCTATAACCCTGCCACTGGTGAACTCATTCTGGAGATTGCTGAGGCGTCAGCCATGCAGGTTGATGCCGCTGTACGTGCGGCAGACGCCGCGTTTGCCACTTGGGGGCAAACCACGCCGAAAGTCCGCTCTGAACTGCTGCTGAAACTAGCGGATGCTATTGCTGATAACGCGCAAACCTTCGCTGAGCTGGAATCACTTAACTGCGGTAAACCGCTGCACTGTGTTCTCAACGATGAAATTCCCGCTATTGTCGATGTTTTCCGTTTCTTCGCCGGTGCGGCGCGTACCCTGCAAGGACAGGCGGCCGGTGAATATCTGGAAGGGCATACCTCGATGATTCGCCGTGATCCGCTGGGCGTGGTGGCATCTATTGCGCCGTGGAACTATCCGCTGATGATGGCGGCGTGGAAGCTGGCTCCAGCGTTGGCGGCGGGGAACTGCGTGGTGATTAAACCGTCAGAAATTACCCCGCTGACGGCGCTTAAATTAGCCGAATTCGCCAAAGACATTTATCCGGCTGGCGTGATTAACGTGCTGTTTGGCCGCGGTAAAACGGTGGGCGATCCGCTGACCGGTCATGAAAAAGTGCGCATGGTTTCGCTGACCGGCTCCATTGCAACCGGTGAACACATTATTCAGCACACCGCGCCGTCAATTAAGCGTACGCATATGGAACTGGGCGGAAAAGCTCCGGTGATCATTTTTGATGATGCCGATCTGGATGCAGTGGTGAGTGGCGTGCGGACCTTTGGTTATTACAACGCCGGGCAAGACTGTACCGCCGCTTGCCGAATTTATGCCCAGAAAGGCATTTATGATGCACTGGTCGAGAAACTTGGCGCCGCCGTTGCCAGCCTGAAAATCGGTCCGCCGAATGATGAATCGACCGAGCTGGGACCAGTGAGCTCGCAGGCACATCTCGATCGCGTGACTAAAGCGGTCGATGAGGCTAAAGCGTTGGGCCATATTAAGGTCATCACCGGCGGTAAAAAAGTGGATGGTTCAGGCTACTATTTTGCCCCGACGCTGCTTGCTGGGGCGAAGCAGGACGATGCCATCGTACAGCGGGAAGTTTTCGGTCCGGTGGTCAGCGTGACCGTATTTGATGATGAAGATCAGGTGCTGGCATGGGCCAACGATTCGAAATACGGCCTGGCATCCTCCGTCTGGACCCGGGATGTTGGGCGAGCGCATCGCTTTAGCGCTCGCCTGCAATATGGTTGCACCTGGGTCAATACCCATTTCACGCTGGTTAGCGAGATGCCGCACGGTGGGCAAAAACAGTCCGGCTATGGAAAGGATATGTCGGTTTATGGGCTGGAGGATTACACGGTTATTCGCCATGTTATGATCAAGCATGAGTAATATCTTAAGCGCGATCGGCGAATGGGGCACGGATAGCTAAATATTGGCATACGTGTGTCTATACTATTCGCGCCACTGGCCTCGTCGCCATCGGACGGCGGTAAGTTGGAAATATCCGCGAGGTCAGGCTAATTGATACAACAAAGCCCCAGCATATAGCCGGGGCTTTGTGCTTTCAGGATCGCCATCGGGTTTATCTGCGGCCCAGGCTGCAAAGCCAGGCGAGTAGGGCACAGACGCTCAGAACCAGCCCCAGTTGCTGCACCATGCCTGCTAAACCCAGCATCATCCCAAGTAACAGGTAATAGCTTAATCCGAACAAAGCACCTGCGGCACCGGCCTGTTCACGGTAGTGACGCAGCGCCTGACTCAGCACATTGGGAATGGCGATACCATAGGCAATCACCACGCCGAACACCGGAATCAGGATCCACGCGGAGTGCTGTAAACACCACGCGACGAGACCTGACAACGCTGCCAGCACACAGGCATAACGTACAAGTCGCTCCGGCGTCAGACCTGTCGTTAACAGTCTTCGGTTCAGCAGGCTACCTGACAGAGAAGCAAACGCAAGTAGCAACCCCGTCCAGCCAAAGGCCCTGGAGCTCCATCCTAATTGCCCAAAAAGAAACGGTGCCAGGCTGTAATAGCTAAACAGCATGGTGTTCAGCAGGGCAACCAGCATGGTGTTTTTCCGCAACTCACTGTCCCGCATCATGCGGGAAAATAGCGCGGCAAGCTTCGGGCTGAGCGTATGTTCGGGCCGGGTTTCTGGCAGCATGGTCGCTGTCAGTATTAGCAGTAGCAACGCCAACAGCACAAGGGCAACAAAGACACCGGTATGGCCGTACAGACTCACTAACCAACCTCCGCTTAGCAGGCCAAAAACCGGACTCAATGCCAGCGCGGCCCCCATCACGGAAAAGACGCGGGATAGCGCAGTTGATTCATAACTGTCCCTTAGCATGGTCTGTACCACGACCGACCCCGCAGCCGCACCGACGGCGGAGATCATCCGTGCCAGCAGCAAAACGCTGAAGTCGGTGGCAACAACGGCCAATGCGCAACCTGTTCCATAGCAGATAAGCCCTGCCAACATCGCCCAACGTCGTCCGATGCAGTCACTTAGCCAACCCCACATCGCTACGCCGACGGCAAAGGCAACAAAATAAACGGAGAGTGTTTGAGCCGCGCGCTCACTGCTTACGTGAAAAGAGGTAGCGATACCCGGCAATGCCGGGCTGTAAATGGTTTCCACCAGTTGTGGAAACATAATCAGTAGCGTAAGAAGCCACAGCGATGGGCGACGAAGTGTGTTCATAGCAATATCCAGAGAGACAGAAAACAGGCGGGCATTATTGCTGAAAGGGATATGTCGTATTACCATTATCAGGACTTTAAATATCAAATATCAGACAGATAATGAAAATTGCCCCTGATGATGCTTTTGATGCGGATAGCTTTGATAAACCGGTAATCGGTATTGCTGCCGATATGGGCGTACATGATTCCGGGCGGCACAGTCATCTTCGTCATCAGCTACTTTTTTCGGCGGCGGGAAGCATTACGATTGAACTGGAGCAGGCCCTGTGTCTGCTACCGCCACGTCGTGCGGTTTGGATCCCGGCAGGCACGGTACATCGCGCCATAATGCGTGGTGTGATGGCATATCGCTCTTTGTACTTTTCTACCACATTGCCGTTATCTGAGTTACCGCTGCAGATAGTCGAAGTTAATCCGCTGTTTTTTGAAGTGATAGAACGTATGGCCTTCTGGCCATGGGAAATGCCTGCCGCACAGCAGTCCAGCCTCATTGCCGTTTTTTGTGAGGAAATGCGTGCCGCCCGCAGTGAAAACTGGACATTGCAGTACCCCTCAGATCCACGGCTCAACGTGTGGCTCAAGGGATTACGCATGGGTGAATTGCCACCACGACTGAATCAATTGTCCCGACAGGTTGGGGCATGCGAGAGGACGATCAGCCGAATATTTATCAGGGATACCGGGATGAATTATCAGGACTGGCGGCAGCAATTTAGGTTGTTAAAAGCCATGGAAATGTTGGCTGATGGATGCCATATCAGCCAGGTCGCGCAATATCTGGAGTTTGTCAGCGACAGTGCTTTTATTGCTTTCTTCCATCAACATACCGGCACAACACCTGGCCGTTATTCGGGCAATATAATGCCGCAGAAGGATTAGGGGTATTACATATTAAGGATAATTTACCCAGTGATAGCAGAGTGGGAAGATTGTTTACTGATGGCAGAGAGAAGATCCTCTCTGCCAGCGGACGCTGCAATTAATCAAGAAGCGTTACATCAAGCAAACCAGCCGAACCTTGCGGATATCAGACTGAAAAGTCCTACAGCAGCAAATATATTTATCAGCACCACAGTTTTACTGGAAACATTCATTTTTGCCACCTTTCGTTTTAACCCTTATGGGTATAGTACGGCTTATAACTATCCGCAATAGTACGAATTCTGAACAT
Source organism: Citrobacter sp. Cpo100 (assembly GCF_030332595.1). Classification (NCBI taxonomy): domain Bacteria; kingdom Pseudomonadati; phylum Pseudomonadota; class Gammaproteobacteria; order Enterobacterales; family Enterobacteriaceae; genus Citrobacter; species Citrobacter sp. Cpo100. The sequence continues at coordinate 399,878 of NZ_JAOWHM010000037.1, forward strand.
AATGAAAATGGGTTGTTTTACAGCCGTTTTTCTTAAATTAATTAATAAAACTTGATGTGAGTCATGAAAAATAGCATATTGCGCGCGATTTTCTCTTCTGGCCAGGATGCCTTAAATGTCCCTATACCAAAAAATGTTGGTTTTTTATGCGGTGATGGCCGTCATCACGGCAATCATCACCTGGTTTCTTTCCCGCGATAAAAAGCGGATCCGCTTTCTTAGCGCGGTATTAGTCGGGGCGACCTGGCCGATGAGTTTTCCCGTTGCGCTGATGTTTTCTCTTTTCTGATGACGGCGTATACGCCGTTTCAGGAGAAAAGCAGGGCATCTAATCGTTTTTTGTCGGTTTCAGAGACATCCTGTGGGTGCTGATATCCCGCATTCTCATTCGCACGGGTGTACAAGGCAACCAGCCAGTCGTAAACGTAACGGCTTGCACCATGCGAGGGTTGTTCATCCAGCTTCGTCAGGCGTAGCATCGGCGATTGCTTCGGCGCGCTAAAAATAGCCGATCCTTTTTGGATCCTGCTGGCAGGGCGCTGTTCCTCAGCAACGTCGGCAAATCCAAGCCAGGTAATAAAATCACCAATATCGGCGTGTAGCTGCGCGGCACAGACGTTTTCTCGCTGCATAATGCGCTGTAAGCGTTGTGGCATCTCCAGGCGATAGCTGGTGGTGACGAGAATGTCGGCAACCTGCCTTAACGTACGGGGATCGAGTCGTAAACGGCGGGCATTATTTTCATCGCGACACCACTGGCGCACGTGGTTAATCCACATTTTGTGTGCCTGATATCCGGTCTCCTGACTTTCCGGCGAGTGTAGTGTGTCACGCACTTCGGCAAACAGGTCAATCTCTTCATTAAATAAACCGCTTACCTGCTCCTCGCGTGGTTGCTGAATACGCAGCAGCGACTCAAAAATGCGCATCGGCGGGAGCAAACCATCCAGCAGTTCGCCATGTTTTGCCGCTTGCGCCTGTAACTGGCGGATCACCGACTCGTGGCTATCCGATTCAGCTTGAGCGGGATTAATCCAGCTTATCAGCGTTTCGCGGATGCGCTGTTGATGCTGCTCGCGTAGAGAAGTCAACCTGGCCTGGCGCTGCTGTGGTGAGGTTGCCTGAGTCAGCCATTCGACAAGACGTTGTAAGCTATGTTTATCCAGCGCCTGCAACGTACCCCAATGCAGCCCGGGCTTGCCCATCAATTGCTGCACGGATTCATCAAGGTTTTGCTGGGTACTAAAACGCGCATCCTGCGGGGTAATGGCCCAAACCACGCCCGGTAATGCGGCATCATGAACAGGTTGGGTATCGTTGACCCAGCCCAACAGCTTGCGGGTGATGGCGGGCGTCTGGGCGCGGGCAGAGACCGCGTTGCAGATTAAGAGCACATCCGGTTGCAGGTGCTGGCGATAATGTTCCAGAATCCAGCCTAATTTTGCCTGCCACAGTGGGTTAGGATGAGCATCCGGGGCGAGGGGAATATCGAGCAGATCGACATTCTCCAGCACCGAGTCTTCAACCGTCAGGACCAGCTCGCGCGTGAGCAGCGCCAGTGACGACAAAGAAAGACTGACCGCATTGAGCAACTGATGATTTTCAATCGGATGAACCACCACATCGCTTTGCGTCTCATTATTGCTGGTCAATGCCACCTGGGTCAGGAAACTTTCGGCCGGTAAACCAAAATGATCAACCAGCAGACTCAGCGGGGCCGCTAATTCTTGCGCGTGTCCGGTTTGTTGCAACGTGTGCGCCAGCGCCAGCCACTGCTGCGTCAGCTCTGGTTGTTCTCCCCACAGTAACGCCCAGGCGTTTGCCCGGGTAGTCAGGTCAAGTGCGGGCAGCAACGTGGCAAACTGATACCATAGTGCATCGTCAATTTGCTGCTGGTTTGCCGGTACGCAGGAGCGCCAGAAACGACCAATTGCCGCAACATCATGTGCGGTAATGCCCGGCACCGGGTGACGTTGACGCAGCGTTTGCCATTTTTCCAGGCGCGCCTCAATAATCGATTTCTCGACCTGTCGGTTGCCCGGGAGCGCGCTGAACTGGGCGATAAATAGCTGTACCAGTTCGGCTTCACTGAGTAATCGCAGACGCAACGGCCATTCGCTATCATGCGGATTTTCATCGCGCGTAAAGCGGATCGCCATATTGGTTGGTGCATGGCCCGGATTAATATGCGAGAAATAATCAAAGCTGCGATCCGGGGTAACAATATTCACTTTGCCAGTGGCATTGCAGCACAATGCCGCCAGCAGATGTGCTTTTGCCGATTGTGAGTGTCCGTATAACCCTATACATCCTTGCGATGAAAAGGTCTCCTTCAACGCAGATTCACTCACTGCGGCTAGCGTAAGCTGTGCCAGCAGGGCATCCGCTTCATCATCAAGACGCGCCGCACGTTGACGGGTATCTACCACCCACTCGATGGCGGCCTGCGCGGTATTTAACATCTTACTCATTTCAGGTACACGCTCCCGCTATCAATCCAGTAATGGCTTCCGCTATGGCGACGGTCTGCCAGCGTATTCAGTTTTAACGTTAAGGCATTGGCGGCAACGGGGGTGCCATCCTGTAACCAGGCATCACTCAGGATGAAGAATTCCGGGCCACTTTCTTTGCTGCCGCCGCGTAGCTGCAGCCGAACATTCAACACGCCATCTCCGGCGATAGTTTTTGCCAGTTCGGCAGAGTTTATGCTGAGCGTATACAGCGGCGTGGCAGGCCAGCGGCTGTTTGCCAGTTGCCGAAATCCTAACGTCACGTTGCCACGTAACGGGAAATGCAACCGGGCATCCAGCTTCGCCCCAGGTTTATCCAGATCAATATCGTGATACCAGATGTTCTCATCGCGCAGGGTATTGACCGTATTATCCAGCACACCGAGAAAGCGTACGGTCGAGTAAGCGCCTATATCGGCAGCTTTAAAGTTAAAACGTGGCAAACGCAAATCCAGCGCCAGGCTGCACAGCATAGCGCCTACAGCAGCGGTGGATTTAGGGTTACCAATCCGCCCCTGTTGGCTGAACGGATACCACTCATGCACGCGGTAGTTATCCATCCAGATCATACGGTTAACCGGAACAGGTTGCAGATGGCGGATCAACGCCTGTACACCCGGTAAACAGGCGGGCCTGCCGGTCACTAATAAGATATCGCAGCGATAATGTGAAATGGCCTCACAAACCGCGTGCAGTGGGGAAGTCAGGGTAAATTGCCCCGCCAATAGTGCTTCTTGTAACTGCCTGAACTGTACCTGTAACGGCACGCTCAGAACATCAAACGCTGGCGACCCTGCTGGCAACGCATGATCGATAGCCTGTTGGATGTAGTTCATCACGTTGCGCGTGGGTTGTTGACTCAGGAGTTCCCCAAAGGTGGCATGTAGTCCGGCGACCGGATCGTTAATATCGCTTTGTTCCCAGGCAGAGAGGACCGCATGACCAAGCGGCATAAAGAGCTGCAATGCCGTTTGTTGACGCAGAATTGCTTGAGTATCGATGCGCCCGGAATCGCCAAATAGCGTGGCCAGCAATGCGGCGGCGTCGGTCACGCCAGCCTGTTGTAAGCGGGTTTGCAGTGCAGGCAACACGCAGCGCTGAATCACGTCCAGCAGCATGTCATCGCCCGCAACTTTAAAACCTTCACGGAACAGCAGATGCGGGGTAATTTTGACGTTCGCGCCAACGCCGTCATCAAGCTGGTAATGAACGACGGCCATATCCGTTGTCCCGCCGCCAATGTCGATCGATGCCACGCGCAGTGCACGGCCTTTAGTCTCACCAGGCTCCGGCAAACGGTCTGGGCGGGCAAGGGCGTTAAAGAACGATTCGGTGTGGCCATCGTAGTGTGAGATAGCCTCGTTATACAGCCACACCAGTTGCCCGCAACTGGCTTCATCCCATTCCATCTGAATTTCAGGTACGGGAACCACACTCTTTTCCTGCTGCTTACGGGTGGTGAAGTCTTCATCCTGCGGGTGCCAGCCCATTGCTTTCCAGACCAGGGCAATAGCTTCAAACATGCGCAGGCGGAAAATCTCGCGCTCCTGTTTGGGCATCGCCGACGGTAGGGTCAGGATCAGCGTCCGCAACTGACGAGGAGACGCCGGGAATCCGAGGCGCAAACGCGTCGCTACGCTGTTAATTTGCCCCAGCGCCTGGGCCAGTATTTCGCACAGCATATGCGTCATCAGCGTGCTGCGGCTGTATTGTGGTGAGAACACTGGCAGACGATCGTCCTGCGGCAGGCTGAACAGCGGCTGCCCGTCATCGTTCATCAGGTTCATCAGCGGGAAGGCGGTAGCCAGCGGTTCGCGCTGGGTTTTGCCATTCATCTGGCTAAAGCGCCAGTCATGCAGCACCGGCGTTTCATCCCACAGATAGCGGCGCGGGCTTGAGATCCCACTGTTGCCCTCGGTGCCCATACGCTGCATCGCCAGCTTACGGGCTTCATCACCCACACGTACAATCGACGGCCAGATAAAGGCGTCATCACGTCCGCTCTCAACGGAAAAGTGCTGTTTACCGAACCGCGCTTCGGAAAACTCCAGCCGACTGGTGAATAGCGGATCGTTGAGGAACTGCGGCTCGCTTAACGAACGGACCTGCAATTCAGCGGTCTGACGCAGCCCGTCATTGGCATCCCCGTGATCTTCAATCAGGACACCACAGGTATGGGTATTACCGATATCCAAAATAAGATCGACGGGAATGGCGGGTGTGCTAAGGGTGTGCGTAACCAGTTTCACTTCCGGGACGGAAAGCTGCTCACCTAACAGGGTCAGCACATTCAGCCAGTGCGCCTGGTATTCAAAGTTACGCAGCGCCTGCTGGATCTCTTGTTCTGAGCGGTTCTCATGTTGGGTGACATGGTGCATAAAAGATTCGCGCAACCAGCCGTCAATCCAGGTCTGGTCAAGGAAATCAGCAATTTCGTTGTCATGCCAGGCCAGCGCAAACCGTGTACCGTTAAGCAGATCATTTTCGTTGGGGGTTAACGCCGCAGGGGCATTTTCAGTAAGCTGGCTGTCCAGCGCTACGGTAACACGGTGGGTGTTGCCCGCGCTGTCCGGCTGCGGCAGCTTTCGCACCTGCACGCGTGCCCAGTTATCCGGGCCTTCAACAAACGTACGCGGCGGGTTAAAGCGCAAAAACGGCAGCGGCAGCCAGACGCCGTCGAGCACGTCCAGCGAATAGTGCAGCGTCTGAGTACTTTCCGGCTTCACCACTTCGGGTTGCGCGCCGGTGCTGCCCGGTAGGGTATAGCGTCCTGACGTCAGATCGAAGTCTAGTCTCAGTAGCGGACCGTTTGCCGTTTTGCGCACAAAGCGTCCATGGTGCGCAGATTCCTGCGGCGTGAGGCCGAAATCCAGAAATTGCACACCGCTATTGGCGATGAGCGTCACGCTCTGTTTGTAATCACACAGATTCACCAACATAAAATCAGGCACCTATCTTTTTGATCGTCAGAGGGATTTCCGCGTGATCGTCATAACGCGCGGTACAGGCGGCGACGTCATTGGTTCCCGCTTTGCAGGTAATTTCAGGCATCGGATAACGTGAACCGTCGGTACAACGGGCATTGCCGCGACTCTTAATCATTAATTCACCCGACTGGTGCAAACCAGAGAAAATCTCGGCACGACAAACAATGTTGTCACCATGAACCACGCGCGCAGTGCCTTTATTGGCCTGGATCTGATAGCGCAGCGACGGCGCTTTGCCGCTCACCGGATCTTTAACATCGACCATGACGCGCCAGTTACCGTTGAGAAAACGCGTCGTTCCTGCCTTCATCTGGTTGGCATCCATCACCAGCGCATCTTTTGGAATTGCGGCGATCACCACTGGTCCTTCGGCAGGTTTCTCTTTCTTCGCAGCGGGAGTCACTTCAGCACGATGCAGGGGCAGTGCAGACGTCAGTGCTGGCAGCGGTGCCATATCAACCTTAGCGACTTCAACAGCGGCGGCTGCGGGTACGGGCTGGATGGTCTGTTGCTTCCACAGCAGCGGTCCAACAATGGCTGCAATAATCACTGCGGCAACGGGCAGGCTCCACAGCGGCAGGCGGCGTATGGGCTTCTCCTGTACCGGCGGCGCAGTAACTTCAGGTTCGTTAACAATGACCGGGGGTTGAGGTTCTGGTTCAGCCGGTTTTGGCAGATCAACGACCGGCGTCAGTAAGGGGGCATCGGCCTCGGCAAAGGTAATTTCCGGTGCGATTTCTTCTTCCTGTTCTGGCTCTGCTACGGTAACCACAGGAGGAACATCGGCAATGCGCAGGCAGTCGAGCACATCGTCGCGGGGATTTTCATTCAAATTGACGAAGCCCCAGAACGTAATAACGGGTTTGCCATCAACCAGAAACACGTGATTTTCACCGGGAAATTGGATGGCTTTTTCGAGCAGCGAGCCAAACAGCTGTAGCGAGGTTTTCCCCGATTGCAGACTTTTACGGCTCAGGGCCGCCGCGTTTTCCAGCGTGCTTCCCAGATAGCGCAGTGCCCGAAAACGAGCCTCTTCATCAGCGGCTTTCCACGCCACGGCTTTCCCTTCTATCGGGGAATACCAGTCAACCCGATCGCCGTTGTCGTTAATTTGTGGGATCGCCAGACAATCCACCATCGCCTGCTGTTTACGCAGACGAAGCGTTTCACGAATTTGCAATGCTGAATCAAACACGGCCTGACCACCGCCGCCCACGGCCTGATAGTCATCCAAATTGCCGCTGCGCAAGAGAGTTTTTGCCACGTTGTTACCCCTTAGACTTCTTCACGTATCTACTTTACGTTTTATAAAAGCGAGCAAACGGCGAAAGAGAGGCAAAAAGGGGCTAATTTTCATGGCATAGAGTGCCGGGAAAAATCTTGACGTTTTGAAAAAGACTTAAGGGAAATTAATTCGCTTAGGGTGATGAATTATTCAGCGAAATACACCGGATTAGAATAACCTGATAGTGATTTGTTATTGGTCAGTTTTTGTCAGCTATGCTCTGATATCTCGGTTAATAATAAAATAAGAAGGCTTATAACCATGATTGCAAGGAAAACGTTACTCGCGCTGGCTCTCAGCACCGTCTTACCGTCAGGCGCTGCGTTCGCGGCCAATACTGACACCATCATCTACTGCTCTGAAGCATCGCCGGAGTCATTTAACCCGCAAATTGCCAGTTCCGGTCCCTCATTTGTGGCCAGTTCACAAGTGCTCTACAACCGACTCATCAACTTTGATCCGGTAAAGAATACCCCGATACCGTCTCTGGCAACGGACTGGACGATTTCCCCGGACGGTAAGACTTACACGTTTACCCTGCGTCAGGGCGTGAAATTCAACAGCAATAAATTCTTTAAACCGACCCGCGACTTCAACGCTGATGACGTGATTTTCTCGGTATTACGACAGAAAGATGCCGATCATCCGTATCACAAAGTTTCTCAGGGAAGCTACGAATACTTTAACGATGTCGGTCTGGATAAACTGATTAAAGAAGTGAAGAAGGTCGATGATTATCACGTTCAGTTTGTCCTCAATGAACCTAATGCTGCGTTTCTTGCCGACTGGGGTATGGATTTTGCCTCTATCCTTTCTGCGGAATATGCCGATGCGATGCTGAAAAAAGGCACCCCGGAAAACGTCGATAACTGGCCGATTGGCACCGGGCCTTACGTGTTGCAACAGTACAAGCTGGACTCGCAAATCCGCTATCTCGCTAACCCTAACTACTGGGATGGCACCGTTCCAACAAAGCACCTGATCTTCTCCATCACGCCAAACGTCCAGACGCGGCTGGCAAAACTGCAAACCAATGAGTGCCAGATAATCCCGGCGCCAGCCCCCGTACAATTTGACGAGATTAAAAAGAATAAAGATTTGACGCTGCATTCAGTTGAAGCGCTAAACGTCGGGTATCTGGCGTTTAACACCGAGAAAAAACCGTTTGATAACGTGCTGGTGCGCCAGGCGCTAAACTACGCGACCGATAAAAAGGCCATTATTAACGCCGTCTTCTTAGGTTCCGGTACGGTGGCAAAATCGCCGATTCCACCGAATATGATGGGGTTCAATAAAGATCTGCAGGATTACGCTTACGACCCGCAAAAGGCGAAAGATCTGCTGAAGCAGGCGGGGCTGGAAAACGGCTTTGAAGCGACGTTGTGGTCAATGCCGGTTCAGCGCCCTTACAACCCGAACTCCCGACGGATTGCTGAGATGATCCAGAGCGACTGGGCAAAGGTGGGCGTGAAGGCGAAAATTGTGTCGTACGAGTGGGGGGAATATCTCTCCGGAATGCGTAAAGGTGAGCATGACACCGCGTTGTTTGGCTGGATGTCAGACAACGGCGATCCGGATAATTTCGCCGATGTGCTGCTGGGCTGCGACAGCATAAAAACCGGATCTAACGCCGCGCGCTGGTGCGATAAAGAGTATAATTCGCTGGTTCAAAAGGCGAAGCTGGTGAGTAAACCGGAAGAGCGCGCCGCGCTTTACCAGCAATCGCAAGAGATTTTCTACCAGCAGGCTCCGTGGATAGCCCTGGCAAACGGTAAAACGTTCTATGCTACGCGCAGCAACGTCAGCGGATACAGCGTCAGCCTGATGGGCAGTGATTTTTCAAAAGCAAAATTAAATTAATGAGTTAAGGAGAGGTTATGTCGCATCTGGATGAGGTCAGCGCACGTGTTGATGCCGCCATTGAAGAGAGCGTCATTACGCATATGAATGAATTGCTGATTGAGCTCAGCGATGATGTCGCGTTGAGCCGGGAAGATCGCTATACCCAGCAACAGCGTTTGCGTACGGCTATCGCACATCATGGCCGTCAGCATAAAGAAGATATGGAAGCCCGTCGCGAACAGTTGACCAAAGGCGGCACAATCCTCTGATATTTCACTTATCCGACCTACAGGCACGTTCTGTAGGTCTGATAAGTGAAGCGCCGTCAGGCAATTAAAATGAACGTCTCGCCACCAGCCACGCCCCGATGACCAACAGCACCGCGCCACAGACCGGACCTACCAGCGCCCGCAGCGGCACGCTGTGACTACGTAGAATATCCAGCACCAGCCCGCCGATTAACTGGCTAGCCACCAGCACCGCGATAGTGGTAGCGGCCCCCACATTTTGGTACCCACTGATGCTGGCGAAAACAAAGAACGATCCCAGCAATCCGGGGATGAGTGTCCACCAGCGCACGCTGGATACCAGTTCTCCAAATCCCACAGCTCCTTGCTTAAACCACAGTATGCTGACAAACAGCACGATCCCGACCAGCGAGTTAAGCAACATGGCGATGAGGATCGTCGAGGATGTCTGGGTGATGCGTACCATCAAGGTATTTTGCACCACCAGACCAATACCTGCGGCAATCAGAAAGGAGAGGGTCAGCGTCTGGTTCATCTACGGGCATCCGGATCGCGGCGATCGTCTAGCTGTAACTGCATGAAGGTCAGATCCAGCCAACGCCCAAATTTGGTTCCAACCTGCGGCATTTGCGCGGTGGTTTTAAAACCCAGCAAGCTGTGCAGATGCAGTGATGCCTGATTCTGAGACTCAATACCTGCCACCATCACATGCTTGCCGCATGCGCGGGCTTCGTCTATCAGTCTGCTGAGCAGTGCCCGTCCTAGCCCTTTTCCCTGATGTTCAGGATGAACATACACCGAATGTTCAACGGTATGACGGAAGCCATCAAAGTTACGCCAGTCGCCAAAGGAGGCGTATCCCGTAACCACGCCATTCTCTTCACTCACCAGCACCGGATACCCCATCAATTGGCGGGCTTCATACCAGGAAATACGGTTTTCGGCATCGACCGTTTGATCGTTCCAGATAGCCGCCGTATGCAGTACCGCATGGTTGTAGATTTCTGCAATGGCGGCGCAGTCTTCTTTGCTGGCAAATCGAATTGACATGTTGAACCTCAGGGGTTGTTCACTATAGTATTACAATATGAATACTATTGAAGACAGCATAAATCAACGGATCAGTGCAAGAATTCGCATTGAGAGGGAATCTCGCGGTTGGTCACTCACGGAACTTGCCGAGCGCGCGGGTGTGTCGCGGGCCATGATCCATAAAATAGAGCGCGGCGAGAGTAGTCCAACGGCTACGCTGCTGGGCAGGCTTTCCGGCGCGTTTGGCATCAGCATGTCTACCCTGATTGCGCGGGCTGAAATGCAGGAGGGCAAGCTGCTGCGATTCGTCGATCAGCCTGTTTGGCACGATCCACAAAGTCACTATCTGCGTCGCCATGTTTCACCGCGCAGCGATCTGCCTATCGATCTGGTGCAGATCGAATTACCCGCCGGAAGTGATATCCCGATGCCAGCCTCTTCCTATGTGCAGGCCAGACAACTTATCTGGTTACAGCAGGGAGAATTAGTCTTTGTCGAAGGGGACGTACGCCATGAAATGCAGGCAGGTGATTGCCTGGAACTTGGCCCGCCGAATGACTGTCGGTTTATCAATGAAACCGCGCAACCCTGCGTTTACCTGGTTGTGCGGTTAAACCACGTCGTCAGCTAAATAGCAGGAACAGGCTGCTACTATTGATGGATTCATGCCAAAAGCAGAGGAGTACATCATGGGTCAACAGACTAATCGTAACCGTCGTTGGGTACTGGCTTCCCGTCCACATGGCGCGCCAGTCCCAGAGAACTTCCGTCTTGAAGAAGATGAAGTCGCAACACCGGGCGAAGGCCAGATGTTGTTGCGCACCGTTTATCTTTCCCTTGATCCCTACATGCGTGGCCGCATGAGCGATGAGCCATCTTACTCACCACCAGTAGAGATTGGTGGTGTTATGGTGGGGGGTACCGTAAGTCGCGTGGTGTCATCCCACCATCCGGACTACCAGCCAGGCGAATGGGTATTGAGCTACAGCGGTTGGCAGGACTATGACATCTCCGACGGAAACGGGCTGGTGAAGCTTGGCGATCATCCCGAGCATCCCTCCTGGGCGCTGGGTGTTATGGGTATGCCGGGGTTTACCGCTTATATGGGCCTGCTGGATATCGGTCAGCCAAAAGCGGGGGAAACGCTGGTGGTAGCTGCCGCAACCGGGCCGGTTGGCGCAACGGTCGGGCAGATCGGTAAGCTTAAGGGTTGTCGGGTGATCGGTGTGGCGGGTGGGGCAGAGAAATGCCGACATGCCACCGAGGTATTGGGGTTTGATGTCTGTCTCGATCACCACGCACAAGATTTTGCGCAACAACTGGCAAAAGCCTGTCCGCGGGGTATTGATATTTATTACGAAAACGTCGGAGGAAAAGTATTTGATGCTGTCCTGCCGTTACTCAACACCTCAGCGCGCATCCCGCTTTGTGGCCTGGTCAGCGGTTATAACGCAACGTCGCTTCCGGCCGGACCTGACAGATTACCGCTGTTAATGGCAACGCTGCTGAAAAAGCGTATCCGCATGCAGGGTTTTATCATTGGTCAGGATTATGGACACCGTATTCATGAGTTTCAGCGGGAGATGGGGCGCTGGGTTAAAGAGGGCAAAATCCACTACCGCGAGCAGGTGACCGACGGTCTGGAAAATGCGCCACAAACCTTTATCGGTCTGCTGACCGGCAAAAACTTCGGCAAGGTAGTGATTCGTCTTGCTGAGGATTGATGCGTAAAGGTGGAAGACGGTGAATGCCTGTAACCAGGCCTGCTTCGTACAAAATGTAGGCCTGGTAAAATGCCAATGTCGTTATCTGGTATTCATGGAGAAAATAAGAAGGTTACTACCCGAAAGCGAATAAACACTCCACATTGAGATAAATAATGATTACTATTCTCATTCTTAAAAAGGCAAAACCATGATTTTGCTCATTGAAGCTATGTGAAGCAGTAACAAACGAATTTATCAAAGGGAGTCGTCATGTCTTTACGTCATCTGTTTTCGCCGCGTCTGCGTGGTTCTTTACTGTTAGGTTCACTGCTCGTTGCATCATCTTTTACTACGCAGGCTGCAGAAGAACTGCTGCGCAAAGCCGTCGGCAAAGGCGCCTATGAAATGGCGTACAGCCAGCAAGAGAACGCGTTGTGGCTGGCGACCTCACAGAGCCGCAAACTGGATACCGGCGGGGTGGTTTATCGTCTTGACCCGGTCACCCTCGAAGTGACCCAGGTGATTCATAACGATCTCAAACCATTTGGTGCCACCATCAACAACGCCACGCAAACGCTATGGTTCGGCAACACGGTAAACAGCGCGGTTACGGCGATGGATGCCAAAACCGGTGCGGTGAAAGGACGTCTGGTGCTGGATGCGCGTAAGCGTTCTGAAGACGTTCGCCCGCTGCAGCCGCGTGAGCTGGTCGCCGATGATGCCACCAACACGGTATACATTAGCGGTATTGGTAAAGAGAGCGTGATTTGGGTGGTGGACGGTGAGACGATCAAGCTGAAGGACACCATCCAGAATACCGGCAAAATGAGCACCGCTCTGGCTGTCGACAGCAAGGCTAAACGCCTGTACACCGCCAATGCCGACGGTGAATTTATTACCATTGACACCGCCACTAACAAAATTCTCAGCCGCAAAAAACTGCTGGATGACGGGAAAGAGCATTTCTTTATCAACCTGAGCCTGGACACAGCGGGCAACCGCGCATTTGTCACCGACTCTAAAGCGGCGGAAGTGCTGGTAATCGATACCCGTAATGGCAATGTACTGGCAAAAGTAGCCGCGCCGGAATCCCTGGCCGTGTTGTTCAACCCAACGCGTAATGAAGCCTACGTGACTCATCGCCAGGCCGGTAAAGTGAGTGTGATCGACGCGAAAAGCTATAAAGTCGTCAAAACATTCGAGACCCCAACGTTCCCGAATAGCCTGGCGCTCTCCGCCGATGGTAAAACCCTGTACGTCAGCGTGAAACAGAAATCTACCCGCGAGCAGGAAGCCACTCAGCCGGACGATGTTATTCGTATTGCGCTATAAAACATCCGGAGGGGGAAACCCCTCCTGTCATTTCTCTAAACCCCACGATACGCCTCGTTACACCCCGCCAGTAGCCCGAGTCACTTCAGGGACTTACACTACGCCCTCAACGGCTAACTGAATAACACGGGAATACCATGAAAAAGCCATTTATCTGTCTTTGTGCAGGCGTAATGCTGTTTACCCTTGCAGGATGTACCACCGATTACGTCATGACGACCAAAAGCGGACAAACCATCACCACCCAGGGTAAGCCAAAACTGGATAAAGATACGGGAATGACCAGCTATACCGATCAGGATGGAAATGCGCGGGAAATTAACAGCAACGATGTAGCGCAGTTGATTGAAGCGAACTAAAAATGAAGGCCTGAAGGGTTAACCAGTCAGGCCTTCAGCCATTACGGCGCGGTGCGGTGGATTTCCGCGACGCGTTTACGTACGCCGTACCAGCCTGCAACCAGCAGGATGGCAATCAATGGTAATGACGCGATGGTGTAGGTGCCGTTTGGATAGTCAAACGCCATCAGCACCAGTACGCTCAGCAGGAACAGTAGGGTTAGCCACGAGGTAAACGGAGCGCCCGGCAGTTTAAAGCTGACGTCTGCCGTTTTACCTTCTTTTATGGCCCGGCGCAGACGCATCTGACAGACCATGATAAAGCCCCACGACGCAATAATGCCCAACGACGCGAAGTTCAACACGATCTCAAACACCTGCGACGGTACCAGATAGTTCAGAAATACCCCGACGACATAGACGACCAACGTGGCGAGGATCCCAGCCCAGGGTACTTGTTGACGGCTCATTTTAGCCATGAATTTAGGCGCCGATCCGCCCATCGACATGGAACGTAAAATACGCCCGGTGCAATACAGCCCAGAGTTAAGGCTGGAAAGCGCCGCGGTGAGCACCACAATATTCATGATACTGCCGATATACGGCACGCCCAGTTTGGAGAAGAAGGTAACAAACGGGCTTTGCCCCGCCTGATAGGCATTCCACGGTAGTAACAGAACCAGCAGCACGACAGAACCCACATAGAACAGACCAATACGCCAGATAACGCTATTGATCGCTTTTGGCACCATGGTTTGCGGATCTTTGCATTCTCCAGCAGCGGTTCCCACCAGTTCAATGGAGGCAAACGCGAAAACCACCCCCTGGACCAGTACCAGCGCCGGCAGCAGGCCATGTGGGAAGAATCCACCGTTGTCGGTGATCAGGTGAAAACCGGTGGCGTTACCATCCAGCGGCTTTCCAGTGCCTAAAAAGACGGTACCCACCACCAGGAAAATCACAATCGCCAGCACTTTGACCAGCGCAAACCAAAACTCCATCTCCGCGAACCACTTCACGCCGATCATGTTCATGGTGCCGACAATGGCCAGCGCGCCGAGGGCGAACACCCACTGCGGTACATCACCAAATGCGCCCCAGTAATGCATATACAACGCCACCGCGGTGATATCGACAATGCCGGTCATCGCCCAGTTGATGAAGTACATCCAGCCAGCCACATAGGCGGCTTTCTCACCTAAAAATTCGCGAGCATAGGAGACAAAGCTGCCGCTGGAAGGGCGATGTAAAACCAGTTCACCAAGCGCACGCAGTATAAAGAACGAAAAAATACCGCACACCAGATAAACCAGCGCCAAAGCAGGACCCGCCATTTGCAAGCGTGCGCCAGCCCCTAAAAACAACCCGGTACCAATTGCGCCGCCAATGGCGATCATTTGTACCTGTCGATTACCCATCGCTTTGTGATACCCCTCTTCGTGGGCATTCAACCAGCGTCGTTTCGCCGCATGTTGTTCCGCGGCTTGCGTGTTGTTTGTGTTCATTACTTTTCCTGTTGACCTGACAAAAATACAAAATCCTTTTTGCCGCACCTGCTGCGGCGAAAACAGCCTTAACCTTCATTGTGTTATGGGGGAAAACTGCCGGCCGAGCATCCTACATTCAATTGTTCGGTTCCGCAAAGCCCCGATAACAAGAATTCAGCATTTTTGTACAGCCAGCACTGGCGCGGTGTGGCCTCGATTCAGCCAATAAAAGAGAAGGGCGTAAATACGTGGAGAGGTGTGCGCTTATCGAGACATTCACCCGATAAGCGCCGTAAGGTTATGCTGATACGCCAAAGACCTGAACGGCCTGCTGTAAGCGCGATGAACGTTGAGTCAGATCGGCGGTAGCATCGGTGACACGCTCCACCATCTCGGCGTTATTGTTTGTCATGGTGCCAACGCGTGAAATCGAATCGTTAATCAGATCCAGCGCCTGGGTTTGCTCACGCGTCGCCAGACTAATATCTTTGATCATCATCGACATCTGCAGGACATCGCCAATCATCCCAGTGAGATGCGTTTCCGTTTGCTCCACCATTTTGACACCGCTGTTAACGTTAGCGACATTCTTCTCAATCAGCTGTTTGATCTCTTTTGCTGCAGACGCCGAATGCTGCGCCAGATTACGGACCTCTGCCGCCACAACGGCAAAACCACGCCCGGACTCCCCGGCTCGTGCTGCTTCAACCGCGGCATTGAGCGCCAGAATATTAGTCTGAAAAGCAATGCTGTCGATAACGCCGATGATGTCGACTATCTGCCCGTTGTCACGCGATATCGCCTGCATCATGGCGATAGTTTGTTTCATAATATCGCCGCCTTCTGCCGCATTGGCGCTGGTTTTATCGGCCATGGTCATAGTATGAGCCGCAGTCTCAGCAGTTTGCTGTACCGCGCTACCAATTTCTTCAATGGCGGCAGCGGTTTGTTGCAGGTCGGCGGAGGTTTCTTCTGAACGCTTGTGCAGCGCCGTACCTTCTTTTGATACCCGCTGACTGATGGCGCGAATACCGGATATTTGCGTACTGACATCATCGACCAGGGAATTCAGATTAAGCCCGGACTGATTAATCAGACGCATCAGCATTCCGATCTCATCCACCCGATTTAAATGACAGTTATCAGGTTTTCTCCCGGATACCACTTTCTTCATTTGCGTCAGTAGCGTATTAACTGGCTGACAAATTTGATACTTAAGGTAAATAGCAAGCATCAGAAATAAGAACAATAACCCTCCCGCCTGAATAAATGGATTAACAGAAGCGAAGAGAAATAGCACAGCGAGCAGGGCGATTACCCCTAAAGAATAATTGACGCGCTGGCTAATACTCAGCCATTTAAACATTGATGCCCATGACAATATTCCGCGACGAATGATAATGCCTTTAAAAAGACGAAACCCTTTAAGCTGCTGATTATTAATTTTTTGATATAAGCTTTCGCTTTGAGTTATTTCATCGCGCGAAGGAACGGTACGCACCGAGATGTAGCCGGTGAGTTTTTCATTGTGCCAGACTGGCGTAACGTTGGCGCGAACCCAGTAATGGTCGCCATTCTGTCGACGGTTTTTCACCATCCCCGTCCAGCTGTCTCCCTGCTGTAGCGTGTACCACATATCGGCGAACGCCGCGGGAGGCATATCGGGATGGCGAATAATATTATGTGGTTCGCCCATTAACTGGTGTTCGTTAAATCCGCTGGCATCAATAAACGCGGAGTTGGCGTAGGTAATATGACTTTCTTTATCTGTCGTAGAAAGCAGCGTCGCTTTATCGTTAAGTGCGTGCTCAATTTGTGTAACGGGCATGTTACTTTTCATAGAGGTCCCATGGTGCTATGTATAATCCATACAAAAATCCCCGCAATAAAATCGGGGGATATTAAAATCTGTTTTAAACCGTTTTAATAAGAACGTTGCATTCTCTACTAATCATCAATTCTGTGGAAGTAGTTAAAATAAAAATTCCTATGTAAATCATTCATCCTGTGTCATAAAAGTGAAACAATTAATACAAGCGCATAACGTGACAAGTCGTTTAAACTGACTTAACGTAAATCGCGTTAAAAAACCTTTTCGTAAAAAGAAAACTGGCATGAAATGATTTTGATGTTATTACCGTGATGCCAACGACCCTATTATATTTTGTAGGCTATTAATTGCGGGTGTTTTTCTGTTTAGTGTTACAACCAGTACTGGGCGATCCAAATTTTAACCCTGGCAGCGACAGGGGCTGTTATCTACTTTTTAGCTGAGCAAATGTGAATTAAATGTTTCAGTATGGCTATTTGATAAATTAATAATAAAGACATGTTAACAAACATAGGCTCGTAACATGTCATATCGCCTGAGTATTCTGGATAAAAGCCCCATCGGTGAAGGTGAAACTGCCGCGACCGCGCTTTCCCGTACGTTGCGCCTGGCGCAACTGGCAGAAGAGTGGGGGTACCATCGTTTCTGGATCGCGGAACACCATAATACGGCACAGCTGGCCAGCCCATCGCCGGAGCTGGTGATCGCCTGGATCCTCGGGCAAACCCAGCATATCCGCGTAGGTTCCGGCGGCGTAATGCTGCAACATTACAGCCCGTACAAAGTGGCGGAAAACTTCAATCTTCTGGCATCGCTGGCTCCTGGACGTGTTGATCTCGGCGTAGGGAAAGCCCCTGGCGGCTTACCGCTGTCGACCCAGGCGTTACAGCATGGGCTGCATCAGGAAGAAAAAGGCAGTTTTGCCGACCAGCTTTCTTTGCTTAACGACTGGCTGGTGCTGCGTGGAACGGAAAGCGGGGAAACGGTATTCCCGACGCCAATTCCACCGATACCACCGGAAAAGTTTGTACTGGGAGCCAGTGTGCAAAGCGCGCAGTTAGCAGCGCAATCCGACTGGAATTTCATCTTCGCAGCGCACCTCAATGGTGACAAAGCGTTATTGCATGACGTTTTGTCCTTCTGGCAGACCCACAGTGCACGCCCGACGATAGTCGCCGTGCAGGTAATTGTGGCTGACAGTTACGACACCGCTGCGCAACTGGCGGAAAACGTACAAATCTGGGGCGTGGAGCTGGAAGATGGTCAACGTGTCACGGTAGCCAGCGAAGAACAGGCGCTGGCGTTTGCCGCTCAGTCTGGCAGCCCACCACGCAAAATCGCGCGTCGTGAGCAGGCGTTGCTACACGGCACCGCTCAGGAGGTGATGGCAAAGCTGAATGCTCTGCATACGCAATTTGGCATTGACGAGTTCATTATCGACACGCCAGTGGCGCAAGGGCATGCGCGTCTGACATCGCTGCGTTTGTTAGCGCAAGCCCATAACGCCGTGGAGGTGCTCTGATGACTCTCGGCTCAACGCTTATCGACTGGCGTCGTGAACTACATCAGCATCCGGAGCTTTCCCTGCAGGAGGAAGCAACCACGGCGCGCATTCACGCCTGGTTGCATGCTGCGGACGTCGACATTCTGCCGTTCGAGCTGAAAATCGGTCTGGTCGTGGAAATTGGTCAGGGAGAAGATGTCATCGCGCTGCGGGCGGATATCGACGCGCTACCGATAGAAGAAAGCGCCGATGTTCCGTTTCGTTCACTCACGCCGGGCGTGATGCATGCCTGCGGGCATGACGTCCATACCAGCGTCATGCTTGGTGCAGCACTGCTGCTAAAACAGCAGGAAATAACCTTACCGGGGCGAGTACGTATTTTGTTTCAGCCAGCTGAAGAGAGTTTCGGCGGCGCAAAAACGTTGATCCGCGCCGGTGCGCTGCAAAACGTAGCGGCTATTTTCGGTATGCACAATGAGCCCGGTTTGCCAGTGGGCGAATTTGCCACACGCGGCGGCGCATTTTATGCCAATGTCGACCGCTTCGTACTGCGCATTAATGGCAAGGGCGCACATGCGGCGCGTCCGCATGAAGGTAAAGATGCCATCCTGCTCGCCAGCCAGTTGGTAACGGTGCTGCAAAGCGTTGCCAGCCGCGACATAAACACGCTGGATTCGGTGGTGCTCAGCGTGACCCGTATTCAGGGGGGAAACACATGGAACGTACTGCCGGAGTCCGTTGAGCTGGAAGGGACACTCAGAACGCACCGAACCCAGGTACAGCAGCAGGTTAAGGCCCGCGTTAATGACATCGCCGCCGGATTTGCCCACGCCTTTGGCGCACAAATCGACGTAATCTGGCATGCGGGACCAACCGCATTGGTAAATGATGATCGTTGGGCCGATATTGCCACCGCGGTGGCGAAACAGTCAGGCTATACCACCCACCATGCCGACCTGCATATGGGCGGGGAGGATTTTGCCGTCTACCTGCAAAATACACCTGGCGCATTTGTCAGTATTGGCAGCGCCAGTGAATACGGATTACATCACCCGGGATTTAATCCGGACGAGCGTTTAATTGAACCTGCCGCGCACTACTTTGCGCAGTTAGCAAAAACGGCATTCGCACACCTTTAAGTTTACCTGTTGGGTAGGGGTTATTATGGCTGAAAATCGGCAACTACGGCTCGGCACTATTCTACATGGCGCATCGGGAAATATGTCCGCATGGCGCCATCCGGCGGCTCAGGCTGATGCCAGTATTAATTTTGATTTTGTCAAAGAGACGGCGCTTATTGCGGAAAAAGGGAAGCTGGATTTTATTTTTGTCGCCGATGGTCTGTATATTAATGAAAAATCAATCCCACACTTTTTAAATCGTTTTGAGCCGCTGACAGTATTATCCGCTTTGGCCAGTATCACCACGAATCTGGGGCTGGTTGGCACGATGTCCACATCATACAGCGAGCCGTTTACGACCGCACGGCAGTTCGCTAGCCTGGACCATCTCAGCAAGGGGCGCGCGGGTTGGAACGTGGTGACGTCGCCTCTGGAAGGATCGGCAAAAAACTATTCTCGCGCTCAGCATCCAGAGCATGCCCAGCGTTATCGTATTGCTGATGAATATTTACAGGTAGTGAAAGGGCTGTGGGATTCCTGGGAAGATGATGCTTTTACCCGTAATAAAACAAGTGGGGAATTTTTTAATCCGCAAAAACTGCATACGCTTAATCATCATGGAAATTATTTCCAGGTCGCTGGGCCATTAAATATTGGGCGTACACCACAAGGCCGTCCGATTATATTTCAGGCGGGAGCTTCAGCAGATGGCAAGAAATTAGCGGCGCAGCATGCTGATGCCATTTTTACCCATCAGGAGTCGCTGGCAGAGGCTAAAGCGTTCTATCAGGATGTAAAAAGCCAGCTGGAAGTCGCCGGACGACATCCCGATCAACTGCATATATTCCAGGGCGTCAGCGTTATTGTTGGCGACAGCGCAGAGGACGTTGAGCAGCAGTATCAGACTACCGCTGCGCTGGTCTCCGTTACTGACGCGCTGAACTATCTTGGCCGCTACTTTGAACATCATGATTTTGCCCAATATCCGCTGGACGCACCGTTCCCGGATCTGGGCTCTCTCGGACAAAACAGCTTTCGCAGTACGACTGATGAGATCAAACGCAACGCACGCGAGCGTGGTTTAACACTTCGTCAGGTTGCTCTGGAAGCGGCCAGTCCACGTCCGCGTTTCAGCGGCACGCCACAACAGGTTGCCGACGGCTTGCAGCAGTGGTTCGACGAAAAAGCCGCAGACGGTTTTATCATCCAGGGCGGAACGCCGGATACCTTCCCGCGTTTTGTCGAACAGGTTGTCCCCGTGCTTCAGGCGCGCGGCCTGTTCCGCCATGAATATCCCGGTACGACCCTGCGCGCAAGCCTGGGATTAGCGATACCTGCAAATCAATTCACACAATAAGAGAAAAACGCTATGCAGAAAAAATCAGTATTTCTCGCGCTGTCACTGGCTTTCAGCGCGACCGTTTGGGCAAATGAGGTGACGATTAACGGCACCGGCGTAAGCCTGGAAGCCAATAAAGCGCCGATCAATACAGCAAAGAATCCGCAGGCGATTGCGCAGTTGCCCGCAAACCTGCACCTGGCCGTACCGGGTAAATTCACCGTGGCGATTGCCGGGCTCAGCCAGCCGCCGCTGACCGTCTTTGCCGATGACAATAAAACGCTGATCGGCAGCGAGGCGGATATCGCGCGTCTGGTGGCTGACAGTTTGGGGCTGGAACTTAACGTTGTACCTACGTCATGGGAAGACTGGCCGCTGGGCGTCACTTCCGGCAAATACGATGCCGCGATCAGCAATATTACCGTCACCAAAGCACGCAAAGAAAAATTCGATTTCGCGACGTATCGGAAGGACTCTCTTGGCTTTTATGTCAAAACCGGTAGCAAGCTGAAGAAAATCGAGCAGGCGGAAGATATCGCAGGACTACGCATTATCGTCGGTTCGGGGACTAATCAGGAAGCCATTCTGTTGGCCTGGAACGATGAGAACATGAAGAAAGGGTTACAGCCGTTTACGCCGGTGTATACCAAAGATGATGCCGCGCAAACCCTGGCCCTACAGTCGGGCCGCGCCGATGCCTACTTCGGTCCTAATGTAATCGGCGCGTGGAAAGCTGCACTCAACGGTAAAACGCAATTAGTGGGTAGCGTTGATGGCGGTTGGCCAAAAGCGGCACATATCGCTGTGACGCTGAAAAAAGACAGCGGTCTGGTTCTGCCGGTACAAACCGCCCTCAACGGCGTGATTGGCAACGGCGACTATGACAAGGTGCTGAATCGCTGGGGAGAAGGGGTGGAACGCATTCCACAATCTGAAATCAACCCGGCCGGTTTAGGCGACTAAGGAGGTCATCGTGAGCGATCAATTTCGCGTGCTCTCACCGGAAGCCAGCGAGCTGCAGCCCATTTTGAACGGTCTGTTCGGTGAATATGCCGCCCGCTATGGCGATTACTTTTCTCGCGACGCTGAAGTGGAACTGACCGAATGGTATCTGGCGCCGCAGGGACTTTTTGTGGTACTGGAGCGCCGCGGCGAAATTATCGCCACCGGGGCTTACAAACCTTACGACAAGGACACCGCCGAGATTAAGCGTATCTGGACAAAAAGCAGCCTGCGTCAGCAGGGGCTGGCGGCGCGGGTGGTGCAGGAACTGGAACGTAGAGCGCTGCTCGCAGGCTACAGCCGGATTTATCTGACCACGGGATTTCGCCAGCCGGAGGCCGTCAGACTTTATTTAAGCCAGGGCTACGATCCGCAATTTGATACGACGCGCGATCCCGAAGAGTACAGCCTGCCGCCGTTTGATGGACGACTGCGCTTTACCAAACTGCTGACTATTGCCGGTCAGGCCAGAATCGCCTGAGGAGAGAAAATGAAAACGACAGATAGCATTAGAGTCGTACCGGCACGTTATCCCATGCGTACCGTAGGCGCGGTCATTGCCTTATTTGCCCTTGCGGTAATTCTTCAGTCCGTGGCGTTTAATCCGCGCTGGGAATGGAGCGTGTTTGCCCGCTGGTTCTTTGATCCGGTTATCTTGTCCGGCCTCGGGCAAACGCTGTTACTGACGCTGATCGGGACGCTGTTGAGTATTGTCATCGGCGGTCTGCTGGCGTTGGCACGGCTTTCATCTTCCTGGCTGTTGAACGGTCTGGCATGGGGGTACATCTGGCTGTTTCGTTCGTTACCGCTGATTGTGGTGCTGATCGTTTTGTACAACTTCTCCTATCTGTACGACACGTTGACGATTGGTATTCCGTTCACTCCCATTCAGTGGGGAAGTTTTGAGACCATCAATGTACTCGGTCAGTTTTCCACTGCGGTGGTTGGCCTGACGCTGGTGCAAAGCGCCTATACCGCTGAAATTATTCGGGGTGGATTTTTAGGGGTCGATCACGGTCAGTACGAGGCAGCGGCAGCACTGGGCTTACCAGCAGGGCGACGTACGCTGCGGATTATTCTGCCGCAGGCGCTGCGCACCATTTTGCCTGCTGGATTCAATGAAATCATCAGCCTGGCGAAAGGGACGGCGATGGTATATGTGCTGGCAATGCCGGAGCTGTTCTACACCATCCAGATGATATATAACCGCACGCAGGAAGTGATCCCGCTGCTGATGGTGGGTGCGGTGTGGTATCTGGTGATCACCAGCGTCCTGTCGTTAATTCAGCACCTGGTTGAACGTGCGTTGGCACGCAGCGAACGACGTTCAGCGATCAACACAGCCCGGGTGAGTCGTGCAGAAAAACGCAGTCGTCAACGTCCACAGCAGGAGGCCGTCCATGTCCCGCTCGCCTGAAGGCCATATTTCTATTACCGGCGTTAGCAAATACTTTGGTCGCCACAAAGCGCTGGATAATGTGTCGCTGGAGATCCCTCCCGGTACGGTAACGGTTATTCTTGGCCCGTCCGGTTCAGGGAAATCCACACTCTTGCGGACCATCAACCATCTGGAACGCGTCGATGAGGGGTTTATTCAAATCGATGGCGATTACATTGGCTATCGTCGGCAGGGAGACAAGCTATATGAGCTGAAAGAGGCGGAAATTTTGCGCCAGCGTGTTAACGTCGGCTATGTGTTCCAGAACTTTAATCTGTTCCCGCACTTAACGGTTCTGGAGAATCTGATTGAAGCGCCCATTGCGCACGGACTGGCAACGCGTAAAACCGCCACCGAGCGGGCATTAACTCTGCTTGATGCGGTAGGGTTACGGAATAAAGCCGATGCCTGGTCGCGTCACTTATCCGGAGGTCAGCAGCAGCGTATCGCTATTGCCCGTGCGCTGGCGTTAAATCCGCGTGTCATGCTGTTTGATGAGCCTACATCTGCACTGGATCCTGAACTGGTCGGTGAAGTACTGGATGTCATTAAAGCGCTGGCGAAGTCGGGAACCACGCTGGTTGTGGTAACGCATGAGATTGGCTTCGCCCGGGAAGTGGCGGATCAGGTGGTGTTTATGGTCGATGGCAAAATCATCGAGCAGGGCAGCAGCGAGCAAGTGCTGAATCATCCACGCCACACGCGCACTCAGCAGTTTTTGTCGAAAGTGCTTTGAGACACATTGCGGCACAAGGCTGTGCCGCACAGAGGTTACAGAGTGACGACGATTTTGCCTACCTGGCCGTTGGCTTCCATGTATTGATGTGCTTCGACGATATCATCAAAGGCAAAGGTTTTATCAATCAGCGGCTTGAGCTGGCCAGACTGCAATCCTTCAAAGATAAACCGTTTCGCCCGCGCAAGTTTTTCTGCGTCCGTGGTGATTTCAAAAATCTCATAGCCGCGGAAGGTCAGATGGCGACCGAGTATCTCAATGACCGGGATAGAAAGGTCACGTGAATCAAGCGAACCATACTGGAAAAAGAGCCCACCGGCTGGCATCACTTGGGCAATTCTTGCCACCGCTGGGCCACCGACCGGATCGAACACCACGCGGGTTCCTTTACCCTCAGTAATCCGCTGAATCTCGGTCACCAGATCCTGCTCCTGGCTTGCAATAACCTCTGCCGCGCCCAGTTGCAGCAGCTGATCACGTTTCTCACTGGTCCGTGTCATCGCAATCGGTTTTGCTCCCCGCATGTTAGCAATCTGAATTGCCGCCAGTCCGACGCTGCTGGAAGCAGCATTGATCAGCACGTTATCACCGGGCTTAATATCCGCATATTCAACCAGCGCACCGAAAGCGGTCACATACATCATCCAACTGGCAGCAGCCTCGGTAAAGCTCAGGTTTTGTGGATGCTTTACGACCGCGTGAGCGGGGGCATTAACGACTTCACCATACATTCCATATTGATGAAAGCTGAATGCCGGGATGACACTAACGTAATCGCCAGGTGCAAACTCACGTACGTTGTCTCCCACTGATTCAATGACTCCGGCAGCTTCATAACCCAGTCGCGCCGGGAAATTAGGTTGGTAAATATACTGTCCGGTGCGGTACATAACTTCCGCACGGTTGATACCAATAGCCCGCACGCGGATCTGAACCTCATTTGCATCAGGCGCGGGAACCTGCATCTCCTGAATCTTCAGGACTTCAGCGCCACCAATTTGATTAAAAACTACGACCTTAGACATAGCAGACCTCAGTAAATTGTTCTGTATTGGGTCTGCACAATTTAACGACTCAGATGAGAGTGAAAAACCGTTGTTGCGGAACTTCACTATTACTTATTTTATAATAATCCCTGAAGCCGCGGTTTTTGTTGGCTAAAAAGTTCGCATAACCAGTCAATGAATACCCGAACCCGAGGGGCGAGATGACGTCTGTCCGGGTAAAGCACCGAAACTGGTTTTGATTCTCCGGTATAATCGGCCAGCACCTCAACAAGCTGGCCTGACTGAAGATAGGGTGCAAGGACAGCATGAACGCCACGTATAATGCCGAGTCCAGATAAGCAGCCGGTCAACAGAATATCGGAGTTATCAACGCTTATCCGCCCTGCGGGGGTGAACGATTCGGTTTTACCTCTATTGACGAAGGTCCATTCCAGCGCTTCGCGATGACGCTCGCTAAAAAAGTTAAGCGCCTGGTGTCGGGATAAATCCTCTGGTACCTGCGGCACCCCCTGTTTTTGCAGATAATCCGGTGAAGCACAGGTCACCATTTTGACCTCACCAAGCCGCCTGGAGATCAAGGTCGAATCTTGTAGCTCGCCAATACGGATCATGCAGTCGATGCCTTCGGCAAGCATATCGATTCTACGGTCGGTGGAGGTGAGTACCATCTCGATGTCAGGATATCGCGACTGGAAATCTTTCAGCGCAGGAACTAACACGGAGTGCGCCAGCGACAGAGGTGCATTAACCCTGAGTTTTCCGCGCGGCGGGCGGGCAGGTGAAAAAGAAGCCATGATGTCATCAACGTCACTGAGCAGGATTTTTGTGCGTTGGTAAAAGGCATCAC
Source organism: Citrobacter sp. Cpo100 (assembly GCF_030332595.1). Taxonomy (NCBI): domain Bacteria; kingdom Pseudomonadati; phylum Pseudomonadota; class Gammaproteobacteria; order Enterobacterales; family Enterobacteriaceae; genus Citrobacter; species Citrobacter sp. Cpo100. The sequence goes on from NZ_JAOWHM010000037.1 coordinate 425,470, forward strand.
CTTCTTCTGTCAGACTCACTTTACGAGTCGTGCGGTTAAGCAACTTTGCCCCCAGATCGTCTTCAAGATGTTGGATAGCTTTGGTCACCGCAGGGCGGTGCAGATGTAACACATCTGCGGCTCTGGCAAATCCACCTTGCTCAACAACCTGTACAAAAATGTTCATGTATTCAAACATACTGGAACGCATTGCTTATTCTCTCCCGGTATTCGACCATTGTTATTATGAAAGTAATAATCATGTCTGCATAGGTTGCCGAATGCTGCTCTACACTTAGGGTTTTAACGTTGGGGGTTGCAGCATGATTAAGGTCTATGGGGTACCGGGCTGGGGATCGGCCATCAGTGAAGTGATGCTCACACTGGCGGAGATCCCTTACAGCTTTATTGATGTGGACGGTTTTGACAGCGATGGTCCTTCGCGGGAGTTGCTTAAAACAATGAATCCACTATGCCAGGTGCCCACGCTGGTACTGGAAAATGGCAGCGTGATGACGGAAACGGCGGCGATCGCGCTGATGATCCTCGATCGTCGCCCTGAACTTTCACCCCCCGTTGGACATGCCGAACGCCAGCAGTTTCAGCGTTTGCTGATATGGTTGGTGGCAAATGTCTATCCCACGTTTACCTATGCCGATTATCCTGACCGATGGGTACCGGACGCCCCGGCGCAGTTGAAAAAGAACTGTATTGAGTACCGTAAATCCCTCTATATGTGGCTGAACAACCAGCTAAGCGCCGAGCCGTACGCATTTGGGGATCAGCTAACACTGCTGGACATTTACATTGCCGTTATTCGCACCTGGGGACCAGGGCATGACTGGTTTCAGGACAACACGCCGAATATTAGCGCCATCGCCGATGCGGTTTGTCAGCATCCGAGGCTGCGTACCGTACTGAAAAGCAATAAGATTATTTGAGTAAAAAACGCTGTTCCGCAGGAGTGCAAATCCCGGAACAGCGGGCGAACTATCGCCATAAGTTTTAAATTACGCGACAGAAGGGGTCAGCGTAATACGATCCAATGGACCCACGATAAACAGATAAGAAATCAGGCCAATCAGCCCCATCGAACCGACGTACAGAATGGCGTAATCAAAAGACTGGGTATTCGCCAGAATGATGCCGATCACCAGTGGCGTGATGATACTGGCCATATTGCCGCACATATTGAAAACGCCACCTGCAATACCGAGCACTTCTTTTGGCGAGGTATCGCTAAGTACGCACCATCCCAGATTGCCAAAACCTTTGGCGAAAAACGCCAGACTCATCGCCGCGATCACCACAAATTCTGACGAGGTGTAGTTGGCGATAACGATGACGCAGGAAAGCAGCATTCCGCAGATAACCGGCAGCTTACGGGCAATCGTCAGGCTGTAGCCGCGCTTTAAAAGCCAGTCGGAGAAAACACCGCCTAATAATCCACCGATAAAACCGGCAATGGCAGGGATACTGGCGACAAACCCCACTTTGAGGATCGACATGCCTTTCGCCTGATACAGATAAGTAGGGAACCAGGTCAGGAAGAACCAGGTAATTGATGTCACGCAGAACTGTCCGATATATACGCCAATCATCATGCGGTTGACGCAGACGCTTTTAATTTGCGCAAAGGTAATCTTCTGTGGTTCTTTTTTATTACCCAGCGACGGTTCACCACCGCCTTCCCGAATATAGTCAATTTCCTGCTGGTTCACCTTTGGATGATGCATAGGGTCTCTGACTTTGACCAACCAGAAGATGCCAAGAATAACGCCTATTGCCCCAATGTAATAAAACACAAAGTGCCAACTGAGATTATGCAAAATAATCGTCATTAGCGGCGTAATAATCCCTAACGAGATATATTGCGCGGCCTGATAGACAGAGGTAACAAAGCCCCGTTCGTTATTAGGAAACCACTGCACGCTTAATCGGCTATTGGCCGGAAAGGCCGGAGCTTCAATCGCACCCATCAGTAATCGTAAGATAATCAATACGACAAGCGGGCTGGCGTACAGATAAATGGTGCCCTGAAACATAGTCACCAGCGACCAGCCAATCAGTGCGCAGCCGTATACCAGACGCGAGCCATAGCGATCCAGCAGCCAGCCGCCGGGTAGTTGCATAATGACATAAGAAATACCGAAGGCAGAAAAGGCCAGCCCCATTGCTTCAGGATCAAAACCTAATTCTTTGCTCATAATCGGCGCCACGACGGATAACGTCGCGCGATCGGCGTAATTAAATACGGTCGCAAGAAACAGAAATATCAGAATGCCGTAACGCACTTTTGTACGCTTTATTATTGTGTTCATCACCCACTCCTTTCATAAGCTTGAGAGCGTTTTTGTAGGGGAGGAGGGCGGGTATTGCTTACCCGCCAAATTAATTAAGGACGTTTGCCAAACTCGCAGGTTAATTGCGTCCAGCGGCGCGCCTGCTCGCTGATGCTGAAGCCCAGACCGTGACGATCGGAAACCCACATCCGGCCATCGCGTAGCTCAAGTTGTTCGTTAAATAACGGGTTCAGCCATTCGAAATGCTCCAGCCATGGCTCAAGCGGATAAGAAGCGGACAGATGCAGGTGAACTTCCATAGCGAAGTGCGGAGCCAGTTTGCGACCATGTTTAGCCGCCAGGTCCATAATTTTCAGGAACGGTGAAATCCCTCCCACACGCGGTGCATCGGGCTGCACAAAATCGCTGGCATTGCCGAGGATCAGCTGTTCATGTTCGCGGAAGCTGGTCAGCATTTCACCTGTGGCAATCGGGGTATCAAGCGCGGCGGCCAGTTGGGCGTGACCTTCAACATCGTAGGCGTCCAGCGGCTCTTCAATCCAGATTAGATTGAACTGCTCCATTTTACGTCCCATACGGATGGCGGTTTCCCGATCCCACTGCTGATTGGCATCGACCATTAGCGGGAAGTCATCCCCCAGCGCTTCACGCACCGCGGTTAAGCGGCGAATATCCTCGGCGCAGTTTGGCTGACCAACCTTGAGTTTGATACCACCAATGCCGTTTTCACGGGAAATAACCACGTTTTTTAGCACCTGATCCAGCGGCGTATGCAGGAATCCGCCGGAGGTGTTGTAGCACTGCACGGAGTCCCGATGCGCGCCAAGCAGTTTTGCCAGCGGCAATCCTGCACGCTTGGCTTTCATATCCCATAATGCGATATCGATAGGGGAGATGGCTTGTACCGCCATGCCGCTGCGCCCCACGGAAGCGCCAGCCCACAGCAGCTTGGTGTAGATCTTGTCAATATCGTTTGGATCTTCGCCTAACAGGTTATCGGCAATTTCTTTGGCATGCGCATAGATTCCCTGGCCGCCAGCCCGCTTGGAGTAACTAAATCCCACGCCTTCAAACCCGTCGCGGCTGCGGATCTCGGCGATGATTATGGCGACTTCAGTTAGCGGTTTCTGGCGACCGGTGAGCACTTTGGCATCGCTCACGGGTGTTGCCAGAGGAAGGAAAGCCAGAGACAGTTTTACCCATTCAATACGGTCACCGGTTTCTGCTGCGGTTTTAGCGTTAGCCGATTTGGCATAGGTCACGGCATCGGAATTGGCACTTAAAGACATATTGTTCTCTCCTGGTGATAACAAATGATTGCGCTATCATTTTTAATGTTAGCGCAATCACTGTGCCAGCGAATTGACTGCGATTTGAACAATTGCTCACAAATTCAGAGAGAGAAGGGTGGTAAATTATAAACGACGTCACATTCCAGTACTTTATGGAGAAATGCACAAATCATTGTGATTGCGCTATCATTGTGAGTGGCGATAATTAACTAAGCTGCTGTTTTCCCTGCGTTATCACTGAGCAACGCTGGCAATAGCCAAAATCATGATGAATAATGCCAGGATAAATCAGCGATTTTTGACAAGGGCATCGACAGTGAAAAATCCCAAACCACCGCGCGCTCCCACGCTGGAAGATGTTGCCCGTACCGCGGGATTGTCACCCATGACGGTGAGCAGGGCGTTGAATACCCCGCAGTTGGTGCGCCCGAAAACGGTTGAAAAAGTGATGCAGGCGGTGCGCGCCACCGGCTATATTCCCAACGCACTGGCTGGGGGACTGGCGTCGCGTCGCAGCAAGCTTATCGCCGTGGTTATTCCGCAAATTAACAACAATATGTTTGTCGATACCATCCAGTCATTAAGTGATGAACTGGCAGAACGCGGATACCACATTTTGCTCTGCGTGTCGGGTTATACGCCGCAAACAGAGGCGGAGCTGGTGGCGACGCTGCTTTCTCGTCGCCCGGATGGTGTAGTACTCACCGGTATTCATCATACCGCTGAGCTGAAAAAAGTGATTCTTAATGCGGCCATCCCGGTCGTGGAAATCTGGGATTTAACCCCAACACCCATCGATATGCTGGTCGGTTTTTCGCATGAAAAGGTCGGGCAAGCGGTGGCAGACTATCTGCTGAATAAAGGCTATCGACGTCCGGGGTTGTTATGGACTGCCGATCGCCGGGCAGGCCAGCGTAAACAAGGACTGTGCGATGCGTTGAGTCGTCATAGTATTGCTGCTGACGCACAGGTGGACGTCCCGCTACCGGCCTCTCTGGCATTGGGACGCTCTGGATTAACGCAGCTATTGGCGGATCGCGAGTTTGATGTCATTGTCTGTAGCTCTGATACGCTAGCCCAGGGGGCGATCATGGAGGCCGAAAGTCGCGGTATACGCGTGCCGCAAGAGTTGGCGGTAATCGGTTTTGGCGATCTGGATTTTGCTGCCAGCAATCGGCCCGCCATCACCACCGTCAGCGTCGACAGACGGGCCATCGGGCAACGTGCTGCCTCACTGCTTGCCGATCGTATCGAACAAATTCCGCGTGAAGACGATATTATTGATGTCGGTTTTCATCTGGTAGAACGAGAGTCCGCATAAGTTACCTGCAACCCAAAACAATAAGGAATCTGCTATGCCGCACGTTGATATTAAATGTTTTCCTCGCTCTCTTACCGACGAACAGAAAACCGCCCTGGCGGCGGATATTACCGAGGTTATTATTCGTCATTTGCAAAGCAAAGACAGTTCAGTCAGCGTGGCGCTCAATGAAGTTGAGCCAGAGGCGTGGCAGGCCGTGTGGGATAAGGAAATTGTGCCGCAGATGGCGAGATTAATTAAAAAACCTGGCTACAGTATGTAAGAAAAAACGGGCGGATTTCCGCCCGTTTTCGTTGTGCTTATGGCGTAACGATGTTGAACCAGAATTCGAACTTATCCATATAGCCGAGCATGGCATCAAGCTTGGCGCCGTCACCGGTTATCTTCACGTCACCGCTGTCTTGTGCCTGTTTCAGCGTCACTTCCTTGAGGATGATTTTGTTCAGCGTATCGCGATTAAGCGTGATAGTGGCGTCGGCATCTTTCGCTTCGGCATTGGCGGTATGGTTCAGGACGCCATTCTCCAGCTCAAGCTTATATTTACCGCCATCACTGCCAAGATCGATGTTAAACACCGACTTCGCATCACCCGCTTTTTGTCCGTTAATATGCACTGCCAGATAATCGAAGAACATTTCCGGCGTCATAGCACGAACGGTATCCGGGCTGGCGGTATTCGGGGTTGGGCCTTTGACCACGCCGTTACGCAGCTCTTGCGCGCCGGTCAGGTAGAAGTTACGCCACGGGCCGGATTCAGCCTGATAACCCAGTTGCTCAAGCGCATCTGCTTCCAGATTACGCGCGGCCTGGTTATTTGGATCGGCAAACACGACTTTGCTTACCACCTGTGCCACCCAGCGGTAGTTGCCCTGGTCATAGTCGGCTTTTGCTTTCTGCAAAATGGCGTCCGCACCACCCATGTAGTCGACAAATTTCTTCGCAGACTCTTCCGGCGGCAGCTCATCCAGCGTTGCCGGGTTGCCGTCAAACCAGCCGAGATAGAGCACATAGGTCGCTTTAACGTCATGGCTCACGGAGCCATAGTAACCGCGGTTAGCCCAGGTATGTGCCAGTGAGTCCGGCAGCTTAAAGTTGGCAGCGATTTCATCGCGGGTCAGACCTTCGTTAGCCATGCGTAGCGTCTGGTCGTTGATGTAACGATACAGATCGCGCTGACTTTTCAGCAGGCTGACCACCTTGTCATTACCCCAGGTTGGCCAGTGGTGCTGCGCCATCAGCACTTCGGCTTTATCACCCCAGCGCACAATCGCTTCGTTGATGTATTTGGACCACGGCAGCGGCTCACGAATTTTGGCTCCGCGCAGGGAGTAGGTGTTGTGCAGGGTGTGGGTAACATCTTCTGCGGATTCAATCAGTTTCTTCTCTTCGATGTACCACAGCATTTCCGACGGTGCTTCGGAACCCGGGGCCAGCATGAAGTCATAGGTCAGGCCATCGATGACCTCTTTTTGTCCATCTTTCTCAATGATATTTGTTGGCGCAATCAGGGTAACGGTTCCCGCGGAGGTCGTGGTTCCCAGTCCCGCGCCGACCTGGCCTTTGGCATCAGGTTTGAGTAGGTTGCCGTACATGTAGCTCGCGCGGCGGCTCATGACGTTACCGGCCATGATATTCTCAGCGACCGCTGCTTCCATAAAGCCGGCTGGCGCATAAACTTTCACTTTGCCCGCTTTAACGTCGGCTTCATCGACAACGCCGCGTACGCCGCCGTAATGGTCAACGTGGCTGTGGGTATAAATCACTGCAACAACCGGTTTTTTACCGCGGTTTTTAAAGTAAAGATCCATCCCGACTTTGGCCGTTTCTGCCGAGACCAGCGGGTCAACAACGGTGATGCCTTCTTTACCTTCAATAATGGTCATGTTTGACAGATCGAGGTTACGAATCTGGTAAACACCATCCGTTACTTCAAACAGCCCGCTGATGTTGATCAACTGAGATTGACGCCACAGGCTCGGGTTTACCGTATCCGGGGCTTTATCGCCTTCTTTGATAAACGCGTATTGCTGCGGATTCCAGATAACATTTCCCTGCTCGCCCTTGATCACGTCCTGCGGGAGTGGGGCGATAAAGCCTTTGTGGGCGTCGGTAAAGTCGGTGTTATCGGAGAAGGGCAGTTGATTGTAAAGCGCGTTGTTGGCTTGTTGCGTGGCGGCTGTAGCGTCTTTGGGGGCTTCAGCGGCCATAAGAGGAACAGAAAACGATGTGAGTAACCCAGCAAGTATAAAACTTTGTGCGATTCTATTAAGTTGCATCGTAAAACCTCTCTGACACTTCAAAAGTACAGTTGGGGATGCTGCTTTGACGGATAGCGTTTTGATTAGGTATTTGAGTTAGTGCAAGATTAACTATAATTCACATGAATGATTAGGCAAGGAAGGCAGAGTAATTTATCTAACTGGTTTTTCAGAAGTTTTAAGAAAGCAGTTGCGGATGACAGAGCAGAACTGCCATCCGTTAGCATACTATCATTCACCTGCGATAATGCGTTTCCCGCTGGAGATAAACGTTCCTGCCCCAAGGTGATGCAGAGTATTGAGCTTGCCATCATCAAACTGCCAGCGTCCTTCCACGAAGGCTCGCTCATCAGCGGCAGCGGAGACCACTTCCCCAAACAGAGTGTCATATTTTTCCTGTGCCGCCGTGGCTGGCAACAGGCGACACTCCATCCAGGCCAGACATTTCGCTTCTATCAGCGGTAAACCTAGCACGGGTCCTTGCACCACGGGAATGCCGTAACAGTTGAATTTATCTTCCACGCGACCGGAAACGCTGCCTACGGCCCAGGTCCAGTTGACGGCGGCGATACCCGGAATAACGATGCCGAATTTACCGCTACGTTCAATGAGATCCCGCGACCAGGCGGTCTTATCAACAACAATTGCTACCCGCGGCGGCTCAAATTCCACGGGCATTGACCATGCCGCAGCCATCACATTTCGCCGCTCGGTATGCTCATCCCGGCTGGTTATCAATATCGTTGGGCCATGATTGAGTAGCCGGCTGGCATGTTTTAATTCGATCGGACGAAAATGGCTCATGGATGCTCCTTGGCTGAGAGATAACACACCACAATAAACATAGATATTAACGGTATTAGCGATTTTGTCGCCTCACAGGAATTAACAACGCACAAAATCGACAGCGTAAAACGAAAAATACGTTATAAGTACTGCATTAATCGAACAGGAACTCCGTATGACGCCTTTTTTAACCGCTTATTTTGCCCGTATTGGCTGGTCAGGTTCGGCCAACGTCAACCTTGAAACCTTGCAAGCGCTACATCTACTGCACAACAGCGCAATTCCCTTTGAAAACCTGGATGTATTACTGCCAAGAGAGATGCAGCTTGACGATTTGTCGCTGGAAGAGAAGCTGGTAACGGCGCGTCGTGGCGGTTATTGCTTTGAACAGAACGGCGTGTTTGAACGCGCGCTACGCGAAATCGGTTTTAACGTACGTAGCCTTCTCGGTCGCGTGGTACTGGCAAATCCATCAAGTCTGCCGCCGCGCACGCATCGTTTGTTGCTGGTTGAATTGCAGGGAGAGCAGTGGATCGCCGACGTTGGCTTTGGCGGGCAAACTCTGACAGCACCAATTCGTCTGCAGGCCAACACTGAGCAGAAGACGCCACACGGCGAATATCGGCTGATTCAGGAAGGTGAAGATTGGATCCTCCAGTTCCGTCATCACGAACACTGGCAGTCAATGTATCGTTTCGATCTGGTCGTGCAGCATCAGAGCGATTATCTGATGGGCAACTTCTGGTCCGCACACTGGCCGCAATCACATTTTCGCCATCATCTGCTGATGTGCCGTCATCTGCCCGACGGCGGGAAATTAACGTTAACCAATTTTCACTTTACCCATTATCAGGATGGACATGCGGTAGAGCAGATTAATTTGCCTGATGTCGCCAGTTTGTATGCGTTGTTGCAAGAACGATTTGGACTGGGTGTGGATGACGTGAAGCATGGGTTTACCGAAGATGAGCTGGCGACGGTCATGGCGGCGTTTTATACGCATCCGGAGACGGGGAAATAGGGGCATCGGAAGTCATGCCGGATACGGCGTCATCGCCTTATCCGGCCTTCGGGAACAATTAAAAATCTATCGCCCATTCTGCGTGAAACAGGATCACCGCCGAACCGGTAATGGTGACTTTTTCCGGCTGGTTTTCACGGATAGTCACCGTCACATCAACAATCCCGTCGCGCCCGAGCGCACGGCCCTGATGCCCCTGAACACGTAACGTTTTCCCATCATGCGCCATCAGCCCATGGTGGACCAACCATGCGCCCATTGGACCGTTGGCATTGCCGGTAACCGGGTCTTCCACAATACCAATAGCAGGTGAAAACATGCGGCCATCAGTGGCGTTTTCGCCCTCGCGGATTTGAAAAGGGAAGAAACCGTTACAGCCAATTTGCTGGCTGATAGCGGTCAAAGCCGGTAAATCAGGGGAAAGGGCGTCGAGATCCACCTCGGGCTTCAGTGGAATCATCACTTTCGAATGCCCAGTGGTGGCAACCTGAATTGGCAATCCTGCCAGCATATCGTCTTCGCTCAGGTGCAGCGCATCAATAATCGCGGCACGAACAGCGCCCTCCAGCGGAGGTTCAAAACCCGGTTCACCTTGCTCAAGGCTAATGCGATAGTCGTTCCCGGTAGCGTCAATATCCACGCGATGACGTCCGGCCAGCGAGGTTTGCCAGACCGTGCAGTTACCCAGACTCAGCGCCCTGGCCCGCACGTAATGCGCGGCGACGGTAGCATGCCCACAGATAGGAACTTCGACCGTCGGGGTGAAATAGCGGATGCGAACATCGCTGTCGTCACTGGTCAGCAGAAATGCGGTTTCTGAATGACGCAGCTCGCGAGCGATGAGCTGCATCTGCGCGTCACTCAGTCCATCAGCATGTAAAACCACACCTGCTGAGTTGCCGCGAAAAGGGACCGGGGTAAAGGCATCGACGTGGTAAACCTGTGGTTTCATTAGTGTTCTCCCTGAAATGGAGAAGCATCATAACGTACAAAAAGCGGGATAGCGATGCAGGCCCGGTAAGCGCAAGCGCTACCGGGCATCAGAGTTCAATTATCGGCGGGAACGCACTATCTGATAGCGGCGAGTGAAGTACTCAAACGGCGCACTCCATACGTGGACCAGACGGGTGAACGGGAATAGCAGGAAGATAGTCATCCCCAGAACCAGGTGCACGCGAAAAATCAGCGCCACGCCATCCAGATGCGCAGATGCGCCGCCCTGGAAAGTCACCACTGACTGCGCCCAACCAACCAGTTTCAGCATTTCACTGCCGTCAGGATGCTGTGCGGAGAACGGGATGGTGGTTAAGCCGAGGATACACTGAATCAGCAGAACGCAAAGGATCAGAATATCAGCGGTGGAAGACGTTGCACGAATGCGCGGGTTGGTCAGACGCCGCACCAGCAAACCTGCGCCACCAACCAGCGTCAGTACGCCACAAAGCCCACCGGCAATCATCGCCATCTGTTGTTTCACCGCAATCGGCAGGAACCAGGCATACATCCAGTGCGGCGTTAGCATGCCGAACAGGTGACCGAAAAAGATCCCCAGAATGCCGATGTGGAACAGGTTTGACCACAGCACCATGCCGCGTTTGTCCAGCATCTGGCTGGAAGAGGCGCGCCAGGTGTATTGCCCGTAGTCATAGCGTAGCCAACTGCCGAGGATAAACACCGTACCGCACAGGTACGGGTAGATATCGTAAAAAAAGACGTTCAGGTACTGTATCATTTCGGGCCTCCCGCGCTGACGTCGACATACTGCGGCGCCACGTCCTGGCTAAAGCGTCGTTGATAGTTTTGTAACGGTGAACTGTCGCAGGCGGTGGCGTTATCCTCGATAAACTTCACCTGTTCCTCTTCCCACACCGCATCCAGCGCCTGACGGGTATCATCGCGGGTTTCAGCACCAACCTGCTTAGTGACACTGTCACTTGAAAGAGGGCTTCCGGCAAGCAGCAGCAGGGCGTCAAACAGTTGATACCACGGCGTATCGCGCTGTTTTAAGCGCCCGCCCAGCAAAGCCAGAATCGGGGCAACGTTCTGCAGTCCTTCTTTGGCCTGGGCCTCCGGCAGCACGCTTAAATACTCCAGATACAACGGTAGATGATCCGGCAGCTCGCGGCAGTTAAGCTGGAGCCCGACCTTTTCATACTGCGCCAGTAGATCAACCATCGCCTGACCCCGGTCGCGGGACTCGGCGTGCACGTGCTCAAACAGCAGCAGAGAGGTGGCCCGGCCCCGGTCAAAGATTTCGCACCATTCCGCTTGTTTATCCAGCAGTGGCGCATTGAGCAATCCCTGGCTAAATTCGGTAAGCATGGGAGCATCGCTGGCCACAAGCGCCAGCGCGTCGTCTTTACACTCCCACAGCAGCTCGTCGGGATATTCCATCAGCAGGCCGATAACCTTCAGGATTTGCATTATTCACCCTCCGCTTTATCGCGCACTTCGGTGATGTCGATGGCATCAATACGGCTACTGTTAAACAGGTTGAATTTGGTATCTGAGCCATGGCAGCCGTCACCGAAGGTAAATCCGCAGCCGTTTTTCTCCGGGAAGGCATCGCGCGCCATTTCACGGTGGCTGGTCGGGATCACAAAGCGGTCCTCATAGTTGGCGATGGCCAGATAGCGATACATCTCTTCAACCTGCTCAACGGTCAAACCTACTTCCTCAATCGCGCGGGTGTCCGTCACGCCTTCCACTGTTTGCGCACGCATATAGTGACGCATGGCCATCATACGTTTCAGCGCGCGCAGCACCGGACCGGTATCACCCGCACTGAGCATGTTGGCGAGGTACTGAACCGGAATTCGCAGCGACTCAACCGCCGGCAAAATGTTGCCATTGTGCGGCAGTCCGCCCGCGTCGGCGACCGACTGAATCGGTGACAATGGCGGTACATACCAGACCATCGGCAGGGTGCGATATTCCGGGTGCAGCGGCAGCGCTAGCTTCCAGTCCATCGCCATTTTGTAGACTGGCGAACGTTGGGCCGCTTCGATGACGTTGTGCGGAATACCTTGTTTTAACGCCTCTTCAATGACCGCCGGATCGTGCGGATTGAGGAATACATCGCACTGACGCTCATAGAGATCGGTCTCATGCTCGGTGCTGGCCGCTTCTTCGATGCGGTCGGCGTCGTACAGCAATACGCCGAGATAACGGATACGTCCAACGCAGGTTTCCGAACATACCGTCGGCTGGCCAGACTCAATACGTGGGTAGCAGAAAATGCACTTCTCTGACTTACCGCTCTTCCAGTTAAAGTAGATTTTTTTGTACGGACAGCCGCTGATGCACAAGCGCCAGCCGCGACATTTATCCTGGTCGATCAGCACAATGCCGTCTTCTTCACGCTTATAGATAGCACCGCTTGGGCAGGTGGCGACACAGCTTGGATTCAGGCAGTGCTCGCACAGGCGCGGTAAATACATCATGAAGGTGTTTTCGAACTGGCCGTACATCTCCTTTTGCATCTTCTCGAAGTTACGGTCGCGGGCACGTTTTGAAAATTCGCCGCCAAGCAGTTCTTCCCAGTTTGGACCCCAGATAATCTTGTCCATCCGCTTACCATCGATCAGCGAACGCGGACGCGCGGTGGGCTGATTCTTGCTTTCCGGCGCGCTATGCAGATGCTGATAATCGTACGTAAACGGCTCATAGTAATCATCGATTTGCGGGATTACCGGGTTGGCGAAAATTTTGGTGATGACGCCCATCTTACCGCCCAGACGCGGTCTTATCTTGCCGTTAACATCGCGAACCCAGCCGCCTTGCCACTCTTCCTGATCTTCCCAGTTTTTTGGATAGCCAATCCCCGGTTTAGTCTCGACGTTGTTAAACCACGCATATTCCATCCCTTCACGCCCGGTCCAGACGTTTTTACAGGTGACGGAGCAGGTGTGGCAGCCGATGCACTTATCCAGATTAAGAACCATGCCTACCTGTGAGCGTATTTTCATTTTTTCGCCTCCTGTACCTGATCGCGACCTTCATCATCCAGCCAGTTAATATTTTTCATTTTTCTAATCATGATGAACTCATCGCGGTTAGAGCCGACCGTACCGTAATAGTTGAAGCTGTATGTCAACTGCGCATAGCCACCTATCATGTGCGTGGGTTTCGGGCAGACGCGGGTCACCGAGTTATGGATCCCGCCGCGCATCCCGGTCACTTCTGAGCCAGGGATATTCATGATTCGCTCCTGAGCGTGATACATCATGGTCATTCCCGGTGGCACGCGTTGACTCACCACTGCACGCGCGGTGAGCGCACCGTTGGCGTTGAAGGCTTCGATCCAGTCGTTATCCTCAATGCCCAGCTCTTTGGCATCGGTCTCGCTGATCCAGACAATAGGTCCGCCGCGCGACAGCGTCAGCATCAGCAGGTTTTCACTATAGGTAGAGTGGATCCCCCATTTCTGGTGCGGCGTCAGGAAGTTGAGCGCTTTTTCCGGGAAGCCGTTAGGCGGAACCTCGCGCATTTCACTGACGCTGCGGGTATCGATAGGTGGACGATACGCCACCAGACTTTCACCGAACGCTCGCATCCACGCATGATCCTGATACAGCTGCTGGCGACCGGACAGAGTACGCCATGGGATCAGCTCGTGGACGTTGGTATAGCCTGCGTTATAGGAAACATGTTCACTTTCCAACCCGGACCAGGTGGGGCTGGAGATGATTTTGCGCGGCTGCGCCTGGATATCGCGAAAACGGATCTTTTCGTCTTCTTTGTTCAACGCCAGGTGCGTATGGTCGCGTCCGGTCATCGCCCCCAGCGCTTCCCAGGCTTTCACCGCCACCTGACCGTTTGTTTCCGGTGCCAGGGCGAGGATCACCTCAGATGCATCCAGCGCGGTGTCAATCAGCGGGCGTCCTTTTGCCGGGCCTTCGCGCTTGGTGTAGTTCAGCTTGCCGAGGAAATCGACTTCCGCCTGGGTATTCCACGCAATACCTTTCCCACCGTTACCGAGTTTGTCCATGAGCGGGCCAAGTGAAGTAAAGCGTTCGTAGGTGGCGGGGTAGTCTCGCTCCACAACGGCGATATTCGGTGCCGTTTTGCCCGGGAGGAGATCGCATTCGCCTTTGCGCCAGTCCTGAATGTCAAACGGCTGCGCCAGCTCTGCCGGAGAGTCGTGTTGCAGCGGTTGCAACACCACATCCGTTTCTTGTCCAAGGTGTCCCACACATACCTCAGAGAATACTTTGGCGATGCCTTTATAAATTTCCCAGTCGCTCTTCGATTCCCATGCCGGGTCGACCGCCGCAGATAACGGGTGAATAAACGGATGCATATCCGAGGTATTCATATCGTCTTTTTCATACCAGGTAGCGGTTGGCAGAACGATATCGGAGAACAAACAGGTACTGGACATACGGAAATCGAGCGTGACCAGCAGATCGAGCTTGCCCTCTATCGCCGCGGCCTGCCATTCAACCTCTTCAGGTTTAATACCCTCGCTTGAACCGAGCGCTTCCCCCTGGATCCCGCTTTCGGTACCCAGCAAATATTTGAGCATGTATTCATGCCCTTTACCGGAGGAGCCGAGCAGGTTAGAGCGCCAGACGAAGAGGTTGCGCGGATGGTTGTGGCCGTTATCTGGCTGTTCGCAGGCAAAACGAATATCACCTGACTTCAGCGCCTGTGCGGTGTATTGCGCAGGAGATAGCCCTGCTTGTTCGGCTTTTGCTTTAACGGTCAAAGGGTTGAGGTTAAGCTGTGGTGCAGACGGCAGCCAGCCCATCCTTTCTGCACGTACGTTAAAGTCAATCAAATGTCCGCTAAACTTCGACGCGTCGGCCAGCGGAGAGAGGAGTTCCTGCGCGGTGAGTTTTTCATAACGCCACTGGCTGGAGTGGTTATAGAAAAACGAAGTGCTGTTCATCTGACGCGGTGGTCGGTTCCAGTCCAGCGCAAAGGCCAGCGGCAACCAACCGGTTTGCGGTCGTAATTTCTCCTGACCCACATAGTGCGCCCAGCCGCCGCCGCTTTGTCCCACACAGCCACAGAACACCAGGATGTTAATCATGCCACGGTAGTTCATATCCATGTGATACCAGTGGTTGACGCCAGCCCCGAGAATGATCATCGAACGGCCATGCGTTTTGTGCGCCGTATCGGCAAACTCACGGGCGATCTGTTCGATATGACGGCGTGGCACACCGGTAATTTGCTCGCCCCAGGCCGGGGTGTAGGCTTTCACTTCGCTGTAATCTTGCGCGCTATGAACGTCATCCAGACCACGATCGAGGCCATAATTCGCCAGCACCAGATCATAGACGCTCACCACCGGGCAACGGCTACCGTCAGCGAGGGTAAGATGTTTTACCGGTAGTTGACGGATCAGCACCGGTTCTTGTTTTACACTGCGAAAATGTGGGTTTTCGTTGCCGCCAAAATAGGGGAATGCCACGCCGGTCACTTCATCATGCTGACCAAGCAGCGAAAGAGAAAGTTCAGTTTCAGCGCCAGCCGCCAGTGGTTCCAGGTTCCACTTGCCTTTTTCCCCCCAGCGAAAACCGATAGATCCGTTCGGGACAACCAGTTCGCCAGCGCTGTTAAAGGCTACCGTTTTCCACTCCGGATTGTTGCTTTCACCCAGGCCATCGACAAGGTCTGAAGCACGCATCATGCGTCCAGGCACGTAGCTGCCATCTTCGCGGGCATCCAGTAAAACCAGCATCGGCATGTCGGTATAGCGACGACAGTAATTGAGGAAATAATCGCTGGGATTGTCGAGGTGGAACTCTTTCAGGATGACGTGGCCCATCGCCATTGCCAGCGCGCTGTCTGTCCCTTGTTTGGGGGCCAGCCACTGATCGCACAGTTTAGCGACTTCCGAGTAATCCGGCGTAATGGCAATCGTCTTGGTGCCTTTGTAGCGTACTTCTGTGAAAAAGTGCGCATCCGGGGTACGGGTCTGCGGCACGTTAGAGCCCCAGGCGATGATATAGCTGGAGTTATACCAGTCGGCGGATTCAGGAACGTCGGTCTGCTCGCCCCAGGTCATCGGTGACGCGGGCGGTAAGTCGCAGTACCAGTCATAGAAACTCAGACAGGTTCCGCCGATTAGCGAGAGATAGCGTGTGCCGGCGGCATAGGAAACCATCGACATCGCCGGGATCGGGGAGAAGCCGACCACGCGATCCGGGCCGTAGGTTTTCACCGTCCAGACGTTGGCGGCAGCAATCAACTGATTAAGCTCTTTCCAGTTCGAACGGATAAATCCACCGCGCCCGCGTACCTGCTTGTAGCTCTGGCATTTTTGCGGGTCGTTCATAATGGATTCCCAGGCCAGCACCGGATCGGGCTGGCGGGAGAGGGCGTCGCGCCACAATTCGATTAAGCGTTTACGCACCAGCGGATATTTCAGGCGGTTAGCGCTATAGAGATACCACGAGTAGCTGGCGCCGCGTGGACAGCCACGGGGCTCATGATTTGGCAGGTCAGGACGAGTACGCGGGTAGTCGGTTTGCTGCGTTTCCCAGGTCACAAGCCCGTTTTTAACGTAGATCTTCCAACTGCATGAGCCGGTACAGTTAACGCCGTGGGTAGAACGCACAATTTTGTCGAACTGCCAGCGCTGACGATAGCTGTCTTCCCAGTCCCGGTTGGTGTGCATTACTTGCCCATGCCCCTCGGCAAACGTATCGCCCTTTTGTTTAAAGTAGCGAAAGCGGTCTAACAGTTTACTCATGACATAACTCCTGCTTCGATAATATTGCCGACGGTGAATCGAACTCCAGGCCTAATCCGGCCAACCTAAATGTCCGATCCTGCGGTATCCATTTTGTTATTTTTTTTGTGATTTACGGCCATAGACCAACCAGGTCACCAGCACGCAGACGATGTAAAACACGAGGAATATTTTCATGGCACCCACCGGAGAGCCGGTCAATGCCAGCGATGAGCCAAACGCTTTAGGAATGAAGAAGCCCCCCACAGCGCCAATGGCGGAGATAAACCCCAGGGCGGCTGCAGTATCGGTTACCGCTTCCCGCTGAGCCTGTTCTTCAGTACCACCATGCAGCTTCACCCGATAAATTGTGATTTTGCGAAAGATCACCGCAATCATCTGGAAGGTTGAACCGCTGCCCAGACCCGCGGTCAGGAACAAGCCCATAAACACCAGGTAAAACGCGATAAAGCTACCTTCGCCCGAGCCGGGCAAAGTGAGAAACAGCAGGGCGCTGAACAGTGCCATAAAGATGAAGTTAATTAGGGTGACACGCACACCACCAAACTTGTCAGAGATAACACCACCCGCCGATCGTGCAAGCGCGCCGATGAAGGGGCCGAAGAACGCCAGTTGCAGGATATTCACGTCGGGGAACTGGGTTTTCGCCAGCATGGCAAAGCCTGCCGAAAAACCGATAAATGAACCGAAGGTGGCGAGATACAGCAGACTTAATAACCACAGATGAAAACGCTTGAGTACCGGTAACTGGGAGGCAATTGAAGCCTTCGAGCTGGCAATGTCGTTCATTCCCATGCCCGCTGCCACGGTGGCTATCAGCAGTAACGGCACCCATATCCATGCTGCATTGGCCAGCGACAATAACGAGCCGTCAGCTTGCGGTACGCCCTGTACGCCCAAAAAGGTAAATATGGGCAGAAAGATCACCAGTGGCGCGATCAACTGCATCACGCTGACGCCGAGGTTGCCGAGACCACCGTTAACGCCTAATGCGCTACCTTGCTTCGCTTTGGGGAAGAAAAAGCTGATATTGCCCATGCTGGAGGCAAAGTTAGCGCCAGCAAAACCACACATCAGCGCAATGATTATAAATACTCCAAACGGAGTAGCGGTATTTTGCACGGCAAATCCGAGCCAGACGCAGGGAATAACCAGAATAATCGTGCTAAAAATGGTCCAGCGACGACCACCAAATATAGGTACCATAAAGGAGTAGGGCACGCGTAATATTGCACCAGAAAGAGATGGCAATGCCGTTAATAAAAACAGTTGATCGGTGGTGAAATTAAAACCAATTTTATTCAGATTGACGGCTACGGCACTGAACAGCATCCAAACGCAAAACGCAAGAAGCAGGCAACTCACTGATATCCAGAGGTTTCTGCGCGCAATGTGCTTGCCTTTATTTTCCCAAAAGCCGGGGTTCTCTGGTTTCCAGTCAGTTAAAAGATAACGATTATTTTTCTCATTTGATGATGACATATTATTCTCCATGCACATGCCGTTCATGAAAAAGAAATAAACGCATGCAGCGCCGCGCGGCTTCTTTTTAGAAACTATTGAAAAGTTTTAGGAATATTGACTGAAAGAATAGATAAAAAAGCGCAATAACGCGGCGTGATGGGAGAATTACATGTTGCTTAAGTGTTACTAATTGTAAACATAAAAGATGTATTGTTAATCCATCTATTACATCAAATAAATAACTCCTGCGTTATCATACGATCAAGATGACGATCGAATGCAGGATCGGCCATTTCCTCAATACCTAATATGTACATACCATCCAGGCCGCAGACTAATGCGATTAAGCGCCATGCGACGTCGGCGGCATCAGGCGCGGATGAGAACTCACCGGCTTTCTGTCCTTGTGTAATGATGTTGGCGGTTTCTTCGTGCCACATTCGCATGGTCAACAGGTAGGCGCTTTTAATTTCCGGATCTTTACCCGCAACAACCTGTGCTTCACGCCATAGCTTAATATAGGGTTCCAGACCACCATCTTCACTGCCTAGCATCGCATGCAGTCGCTCACGGAAACTGGCGTCTTCGCTGACCAGTTCGGCATCAAGTAGGGTGCGGATCAGGCGCACAAATGCCTGGGATTTGAGTTCGCCGGCAGAGGCGAAATGGTGATGTACCTGGCCCGTCGCGACGTGAGCTTCTGCAGCAATGCGTCGAACCGTCATGGCGGAAAATCCTTCTTCAAGTGCGACACGCATTGCTGCTTGCAGAATCACTTCCCGACGTTCATCCCGATTTAGATAGCTCATCATTCCTCCTGTACCCGTATAGATCGCAGTCTAACAAAAAGTTGGACATATGTTCAATTTTCCGTAGGATCGCTAAAGCTGGACATGTGTCCAGTTTTGGTTTCGTTAGGGAGTTTTATGTTTCGTCAGTGGTTAACGTTAGTCATTATTGTGCTGGTCTACATCCCTGTTGCGATTGATGCAACGGTGCTGCACGTTGCCGCGCCCACGCTGAGTATGACGCTGGGTGCCAGTGGCAACGAGCTGCTGTGGATCATTGATATTTATTCCCTGGTAATGGCCGGTATGGTATTGCCAATGGGTGCGCTGGGCGATCGCATCGGCTTTAAACGTCTGCTGCTGTTAGGCGGTGGATTATTTGGTCTCGCATCGCTGGCGGCCGCTTTTGCTCATAGCGCAAGCTGGCTGATTGCCACCCGGGCGGTATTGGCGATTGGCGCGGCGATGATTGTTCCGGCAACGCTGGCGGGTATTCGCGCCACGTTCTCTGAGCAACGGCATCGAAATATGGCGCTCGGCGTCTGGGCAGCGGTCGGTTCCGGCGGTGCGGCGTTTGGCCCACTGGTTGGCGGGATGCTGCTGGAGCACTTCTACTGGGGGTCTGTATTCTTAATTAATGTGCCGATTGTCCTAGTGGTAATGGCTTTAACCGCACGCTTAGTGCCGCGCCAGGCCGGACGTCGCGATCAATCGTTAAATTTTGGTCATGCGATAATGCTGATTGTTGCCATTCTGCTGTTGGTTTACAGCGCTAAAACCGCGCTGAAAGGGCATACGGCGACCGTTGCCATCGCCCTGACGCTGTTAACCGGCGCTTTACTGTTGTGGCAGTTTGTCCGTATCCAGCTTGCGGCAGCCCGCCCGATGATTGACATGCGTCTGTTCACGCATCGCATTATCTTGAGCGGTGTAGTGATGGCGATGACCGCGATGATAACGCTGGTGGGTTTTGAGTTGCTGATGGCTCAGGAACTACAGTTTGTTCACGGTTTAACACCGTATCGGGCTGGATTGTTCATGCTGCCTGTGATGCTGGCAAGTGGTTTCAGCGGACCGATTGCCGGTATGTTGGTTTCACGCCTGGGATTACGTTGTGTGGCAACGGCGGGCATGGCGCTGAGCGCCGTCAGTTTTTACGGCCTGGCGATGACGGATTTCAGTAGCCAACAGATACAAGCCTGGATTTTGATGGCTTTGCTCGGCTTCAGCGCCGCCAGTGCGCTCCTGGCTTCAACGGCGGCTATCATGGCAGCAGCGCCGGCGGAAAAAGCCGCGGCCGCTGGCGCCATCGAGACAATGGCTTATGAACTGGGGGCAGGACTTGGGATCGCTATCTTTGGCTTACTGCTGAGCCGTAGCTTTTCTGCATCGATTCTGCCGCCAGCCGGACTTAATCCGCAGGAAGTAGAACGAGCCACATCGTCAATGGGGGAGGCGGTACAACTGGCGCACTCGCTCCCGTCGTCACTGAGTGAGGCATTGCTGACGGCTGCCAGAGAAGCGTTCACCTGGTCACATAGCGTGGCCTTAAGCAGCGCCGGCAGCATGCTTATCATATTAGCGATAGGAATGTGGTTCAGTCTGGCAAAGGTACAACGTTAATAACTAGTGAGCTAAATGACAGGGGTAATCCATCTCTTCGACTTCTTTCCCACTCAGTCGAGCGTATTGCCCCGTCAGTCTCCAGAACGCAGGCTGTGTTTCCGTATAGATCTCTGCCGCTAATATCAGGCGGCGGCGATCTACCTCATTAAGTTCCAGAAGTGTCCATGGAATAAAGTAGCGATCGCTGTCCGTCAACGTAAACCACAGTGGGCATCCGCAGCCGGAACAGAAGAACCGTTCACCACGATTTGAAGAAGGAAAGTGCGAAGGTTCTGCCGATTCTGGCGACATCAGCGGGTGAGCGCTGGCTTCCAGATACATGGCGATGCCGCCTGACCATTTCTGACACAGCGTACAGTGGCAGGCATAGACATCCAGCATTTCGACGTCAACGGTAAAATGACTCTGTCCGCAAAGACAACGACCAGTGAATGTCTGCACGGCATACTCCTTATGACCGAGTCTACATTAAGAGAAAAAGCCAGCCCTTGGAGGACTGGCTTTGTATTCAGACTACAACAAAATTAGAACTGGTAGTTCAGACCAACAGCCACGATGTTGTCAGTTGACACTTTCGCTGCATTGGTGAAGTTGTTGTCATCCAGCAGGTTGATTTTGTAATCAACGAAGGTGGACATATTTTTGTTGAAGTAGTAAGTAGCACCCAAGTCTACGTATTCAACCAGATCCTGGTCGCCGTAACCGTTGATGTCTTTACCTTTGGATTTCAGGTAAGCGATGGACGGACGCAGACCGAAGTCGAACTGGTACTGAGCAACAGCTTCAAAGTTCTGTGCTTTATCTGCAATACCAGTAACACCGGAGCCACCATAGGTGGTCATGTTGCGGGTTTCGGAGTAGGTGGTTGCCAGGTAGATGTTGTTCGCATCATATTTCAGACCAGCAGCCCATACTTCAGCGTTTTTACCGGAAGCCATGAAACCGCCGTTACCTACAGACTGTTTGTCGGTACGGTCAGATTTCGCATAGGTAGCACCTACGCCGAAGCCTTCGTACTCATAAGTAGTAGACAGACCGAAGCCGTCACCGTTAGCTTCTTTCAGGTTGTCACGGTCATTTTTGCCCTGGTACTGAGCAGCAAAGTTCAGACCTTCAACCAGACCGAAGAAGTCGGTGTTACGGTAGGTTGCAACGCCAGTAGTACGGCCAGTCATGAATACGTCAGTCTGGGTCCAGGTATCACCACCGAACTCAGGCAGGACGTCGGTCCATGCGCCGATGTCGTATGCTACGCCGTAGTTACGACCGTAGTCGAAAGAACCGTATTCAGCGAATTTCAGACCAGCGAATGCCAGACGAGTTTTGTCGCTGTTGGAACCACCGGTGGATTCAGTACGGTTACCTTTGAATTCATATTCCCACTGACCAAAACCAACCAGCTGGTCATTGATCTGAGTTTCGCCTTTGAAGCCCAGACGCGCGTAGGTTTTGTCGCCATCGCTGCCGTTGTCGTCAGAGAAGTAATGCTGAGCGTGAACTTTACCGTAGATATCCAGTTTGTTTGCGTCTTTGTTATATACCTCAGCTGCGTTTACCGCACCTGCCGCCAACAGGCTAGTCACTGCCACTGCAACTAATTTAAGTTTCATTCTAAATAATCCTTATAATTTTTTCTTGGTGTGTTTCCTAAACCATTGCTAAACGAAGGGGTTCGTCAATGGCAAACTATTTTTAAATGACGCAGTGGTATAAGTTCAATAATAAGTTTCATAATATTGCGAAATATTTGAATTTGTGTGATCCAGATCTACATAATATAGCTGATTGTATTAATCTTTATATGTGACAAATCTGAATGGGTATATTTACGTAGGGGACTATTGTGCCGTCTATGGTTTAAATGGCGTTAGTCACGCAGGTATAATATATACATACTGAGGAATATAGATAAGCATGCAATATTTTCGGGAGTTGATTAATCACCAATTATTTAACATTAAATTAAACAAAAATAAACATTAACCACAAGTGGAATGAACATTTATTATTCATTAATTTGATTACAGTGTAGCCGGGTTTTAGATTTGCGCGATAAAACCCGGATTTTTTTTCAGGCGCGGCGTGTTGCCAACCAGCAAAGTAGCGAACCCGCACAAACCATCAATGCACCCTGCCAGAAAGATAGCGACAACGGGGCGCTGAGTAACACAGCAGCCAGAGCAGAGGATAGCACTGGGGTAAAATAGGAACCTACGGCCATGATGGTCACGTTGCCATGCAAAATGCCAATATTCCACGCCGCATAGGCAAATCCTAACGTTAATGCCGCTGAGAACATTTTAATAGTCACCGAAGTGCTGAAATTCATTTCTGGTTGAGGAGTCATAAAATAGTAAACCCACAAACTTGCAGCCGTTAGTAAAACGAATACGGTAATACCGTTAAAGCCTTTTGCGTATTTATTGGTCACCGTGCAATACGTTGCCCAGATAAATGCGCCAAGAAAGGCGAGGAAATAGCTCAGCGGGCTGCTGGCAACGTTGTTTATAATTTCACCAGGATTAAGGCCATTTTCGCCACCCAATACCCAACAAACCCCGGTCAATGCGATAATTAATCCAGGGATTACCAGCCAGGTTGTTTTTTGACCATTAAATAAAATAGCAAACAATATCGTCAGACTCGGCCAGAGATAATTGACCATACCGACTTCAATAGCCTGGTGACGAGTAGCCGCATAACCGAGAGCCAGCGCTAAACATATTTCATAGGTAACAAAAAGCACGCTACCCGCGATTAAATAACGCACAGGAATTTTTCTGATATTCGGAAAGCCAACG
The DNA here is from genome assembly GCF_030332595.1 of Citrobacter sp. Cpo100. Classification (NCBI taxonomy): domain Bacteria; kingdom Pseudomonadati; phylum Pseudomonadota; class Gammaproteobacteria; order Enterobacterales; family Enterobacteriaceae; genus Citrobacter; species Citrobacter sp. Cpo100. Next base: position 448,814 of record NZ_JAOWHM010000037.1, read on the forward strand.
GTAAAAATCAGCAACAGGCCGCTTAACGAAAAAATCATAGCTGCGCCACCCGCAGGACCCAGCCCTTCACTTACCCCACGCATTAGCCCGACCATCGTGCTCCAGAGCACGATGGCAATGAGCCCAATTAACGTCGCTTTTTGTTTTGTCATTCTGATTGTCTGTCCATGGTGCTGGCAAAAATTTAAGCTGAAATTTATAGCACTTTTACACTGTAGCGCGCTAACTAATTACCTTTCACCTACCCCCTTATGGGTACAAAGGTTAAACAAAGTGCACTATTTAGTAGCGGAACCGTTTCGTTATTGATTTGACGCAAAAAAAATATGGATATAGCTGATAGTTTCGTCGCGAAGTTGTACATGTCATCTTTCAATTATGCCGCGCTGGCGCGATCTGAGAGATGTCCTGTACGAATCCCTGCAAAAAAGAGGAAAGCAATGGACGTCAGCCGCAGACAATTTTTTAAAATCTGCGCGGGCGGTATGGCGGGAACAACAGTAGCTGCTCTGGGTTTTGCACCCAAAATGGCACTGGCTCAGGCGCGAAACTATAAGCTGTTACGCGCCAAAGAGATCCGAAACACCTGCACATACTGTTCCGTAGGTTGCGGGCTATTAATGTATAGCCTGGGAGATGGAGCAAAAAACGCCAAAGAGTCGATTTACCATATTGAAGGGGATCCGGATCATCCGGTGAGCCGTGGGGCATTATGCCCTAAGGGCGCAGGATTACTGGATTACGTGCACAGTGAAAACCGTCTGCGTTACCCGGAATACCGTGCACCAGGTTCCGACAAATGGCAGCGTATCAGCTGGGATGAAGCATTCACCCGTATCGCGAAGCTGATGAAAAATGACCGTGACGCCAACTTTATTGAGAAGAATGAGCAGGGCGTAACGGTAAACCGCTGGCTTTCAACCGGGATGCTGTGTGCATCTGCGGCAAGTAATGAAACCGGCATGCTGACGCAAAAATTTGTGCGCTCACTCGGCATGCTGGCAGTAGACAACCAGGCGCGCGTCTGACACGGACCAACGGTAGCAAGTCTTGCTCCAACATTTGGTCGCGGTGCGATGACCAACCACTGGGTTGATATTAAAAACGCTAACGTCGTGATGGTGATGGGCGGTAACGCCGCTGAAGCACATCCGGTGGGATTCCGCTGGGCGATGGAAGCTAAAAACAACAATGATGCCACGCTGATTGTTGTTGACCCTCGTTTTACACGTACAGCTTCGGTGGCGGATATCTATGCGCCAATTCGTTCCGGCACGGACATTACGTTCCTGTCCGGCGTCTTGCTGTACCTGATTGAAAACAACAAAATTAACGTTGAATACGTTAAGCATTACACCAACGCCAGCCTGCTGGTGCGGGATGACTATGCTTTTGAAGACGGTCTGTTCAGCGGGTACGACGCGAAAAAACGCCAATACGATAAATCGTCCTGGAACTACCAGTTCGATGAAAACGGCTACGCGAAACGCGATGAAACGTTAAGCCATCCTCGCTGTGTCTGGAACCTGCTAAAACAGCACGTTTCCCGCTACACGCCGGATGTGGTGGAAAACATTTGTGGTACGCCGAAAGAAGACTTCCTGAAAGTCTGCGAAGTGCTGGCTTCCACCAGTGCAGCCGATCGCACCACCACGTTCCTGTACGCGCTGGGTTGGACTCAGCATACCGTCGGGGCACAGAACATCCGCACCATGGCGATGATCCAGTTGCTGCTCGGCAACATGGGGATGGCAGGTGGCGGTGTCAACGCCTTGCGCGGCCACTCCAACATTCAAGGGTTAACCGACTTAGGTCTGCTCTCTACCAGCCTGCCGGGCTACCTGACGCTGCCGTCAGAGAAACAGACAGACCTGCAAACCTATCTGGCCGCAAACACGCCAAAAGCGACATTGGCCGATCAGGTTAACTACTGGGGCAACTATCCGAAGTTCTTCGTCAGCCTGATGAAATCTTTCTACGGCAATGCAGCGCAGAAAGAAAATGACTGGGGCTTTGAGTGGCTGCCGAAGTGGGATCAGTCCTACGATGTCATTAAATACTTCAACATGATGGATAGCGGGAAAGTCACCGGCTACATCTGTCAGGGCTTTAACCCTGTTGCGTCCTTCCCGGACAAAAACAAAGTGGTGCAGAGCCTCAGCAAACTGAAGTATCTGGTGGTTATCGATCCGCTGGTGACCGAAACTTCAACGTTCTGGCAGAACCACGGTGAATCAAACGACGTTGATCCGGCGTCGATTCAGACCGAAGTCTTCCGTTTGCCTTCTACCTGCTTTGCAGAAGAAGACGGTTCCATCGCCAACTCCGGCCGCTGGCTGCAGTGGCACTGGAAAGGTCAGGACGCACCGGGTGAAGCCCGCAACGACGGCGAGATCCTTGCCGGTATTTACCACCGCCTGCGCGACATGTATCGCACTGAAGGCGGTAAAGCTGTAGAACCCGTTCTGAAAATGAGCTGGAACTATAAGCAGCCGGACGAACCGCACTCCGAAGAAGTGGCGAAAGAGAACAACGGCTATGCGCTGGAAGATCTCTATGATGCCAACGGCGTGCTGGTTGCGAAGAAAGGTCAGTTGCTCAACAGCTTTGCGCTGCTGCGCGATGATGGTTCTACGTCATCATCCTGCTGGATTTATACCGGCAGCTGGACCGAGCAGGGCAACCAGATGGCCAATCGCGATAACGCCGACCCGTCAGGCCTCGGTAATACGTTGGGCTGGGCCTGGGCATGGCCGCTGAACCGTCGCGTGCTGTATAACCGCGCTTCGGCGGATCCGCAGGGTAAACCGTGGGATCCAAAACGCATGCTTATCCAGTGGAACGGTACGAAGTGGACGGGGAACGATATCCCTGACTTCAATACCGCAGCACCGGGCAGTGGCACCAATCCGTTTATCATGCAGCCGGAAGGGCTGGGGCGTCTGTTTGCTATCGATAAGATGGCGGAAGGTCCGTTCCCGGAACACTACGAGCCGATGGAAACGCCGCTGGGCACTAACCCGCTGCACCCGAATGTGATCTCCAACCCGGCAGCGCGTCTGTACGAAGCGGATAAACTCCGTATGGGCACGAAACAGGACTTCCCGTACGTCGGGACGACCTATCGTCTGACCGAACATTTCCATACCTGGACCAAGCACGCATTGTTGAATGCGATTGCCCAGCCAGAGCAGTTTGTGGAAATCAGCGAAACACTGGCGGCAGCGAAGGGGATCAACAACGGCGATCACGTGAAAGTCAGCAGCAAACGTGGATTTATTCGCGCAGTTGCCGTGGTCACTCGTCGTCTGCGTACCCTGAACGTCAACGGTCAGCAGGTAGAAACGGTTGGGATCCCAATCCACTGGGGCTTTGAAGGAGTCGCGCGTAAAGGCTTTATCGCCAACACCCTGACGCCGAACGTCGGTGATGCAAACTCGCAAACGCCGGAATACAAAGCGTTTTTAGTTAACATCGAGAAGGCGTAAGGGAGGCGAACATATGTCTATGGAAACGCAGGACATCATCAAACGGTCCGCAACAAACTCCATCACGCCGCCACCTCAGGCTCGTGATTACAAAGCAGAGGTCGCGAAGCTGATCGACGTTTCCACCTGCATAGGCTGTAAGGCCTGTCAGGTGGCATGTTCAGAGTGGAACGATATCCGCGATGAAGTCGGCCACTGCGTCGGGGTTTATGACAACCCCGCCGATCTCAGCGCCAAGTCCTGGACGGTGATGCGGTTTACCGAAACCGAACAGAACGGCAAGCTGGAGTGGTTGATTCGTAAAGACGGCTGTATGCACTGTGAAGATCCGGGCTGCCTGAAGGCGTGCCCGTCTGCCGGGGCCATCATCCAGTACGCCAACGGGATTGTCGATTTCCAGTCAGAGCACTGCATTGGCTGCGGCTACTGTATTGCCGGGTGTCCATTTAATATTCCGCGCCTCAATAAAGAGGATAACCGCGTGTATAAATGTACGCTGTGTGTGGACCGTGTCAGCGTCGGGCAGGAACCTGCCTGCGTGAAAACGTGTCCGACCGGGGCAATACATTTCGGCACCAAGCAGGAAATGCTGGAAATGGGTGAACAGCGTGTGGCCAAACTGAAGGCACGCGGTTTTGAACATGCCGGTCTTTACAACCCGGAAGGTGTGGGCGGCACGCACGTCATGTACGTTCTGCATCATGCCAACCAGCCTGAACTGTATCACGGCCTGCCAAAAGACCCGCAGATAGATACCTCTATCAATCTGTGGAAAGGGGCGCTGAAGCCGCTGGCCGCTGCCGGATTTATCGCCACCTTCGCCGGACTGATTTACCACTACATTGGTATTGGTCCGAATAAGGAAGTGGACGACGACGAGGAGGATCATCATGAGTAAGTCGAAAATGATTGTGCGCACGAAATTTATCGACCGCGCCTGTCACTGGACGGTGGTGATCTGCTTCTTCCTGGTAGCGCTGTCGGGGATTTCATTTTTCTTCCCGACTCTGCAATGGCTGACGCAAACCTTCGGTACGCCGCAGATGGGACGCATTTTGCACCCGTTCTTCGGCATACTGATCTTCGTGGCACTGATGTTCATGTTTGTACGCTTTGTGCACCACAACATCCCGGATAAGAAAGATATTCCGTGGCTGAAAAACATTGTGGAAGTACTGAAAGGCAATGAACACAAAGTGGCGGATGTGGGCAAATACAACGCCGGGCAGAAAATGATGTTCTGGTCGATTATGAGCATGATTTTCGTGCTGCTGATTACCGGTATCATTATCTGGCGTCCGTACTTTGCACAGTTCTTCCCGATGCAGGTCGTGCGCTATAGCCTGCTGATCCATGCGGCTGCGGGGATTATCCTGATGCACGCCATCCTCATCCATATGTATATGGCATTCTGGGTGAAAGGATCGATTAAAGGCATGGTTGAAGGGAAAGTGAGCCGTCGCTGGGCGAAGAAACATCACCCACGTTGGTATCGCGAAGTTGAAAGACAAGAAGCGAAAAAAGAGAGCGAGGAGGGGGTTAACTAATCCCTGATGTTCCCTCTACGCAATGGCGCTACATCGGTAGCGCCATTTTTTTGCCAAAAAAACGTCATGTTTCTGTCATCTGCTGAACGTAAGGTGTTGTCTTTCCGATAATAGAAGAGTTAAAAGACAATGCATCTGGTGAAAAAATTACTCGCAGTCAGCGTGTTTCTTTGTGCTTCAGCTCAGGCACAGAACATCCTCGAATTTCCTCAGCCGGAGAACAACCCGGAAGAGTTTTATGCCGTAACCGAAATTCCGGCAGGTGGAATGATTAAATATGAAACCGACGCCAAAACCGGTTTTATCGTTGCCGATCGCTTCCAGTCAATGCCGGTTGCCTATCCCGCCAATTACGGTTCACTCACCCAGTCTTTAGCCGGTGACGGTGACCCGCTGGACGTCATTTTTTATACCCGTGCGCCGCTTGCTCCGGGAACGTTGATTAAGCTGCGCGCTATTGGCGTCCTGAAGATGATCGACGGCGGTGAAAAGGACGACAAAATTGTCGCCGTTCCGGCCAGTAAAATTGACCCCACTTATGACGACATCAAAGAGTTAAGCGATCTGCCCAAGATTGAAGTTCAACGTCTGGAATCTTTCTTCCGCGTGTACAAAGATCTGCCGGAAGGGCGCAAGAAGGTCGAATTAAACGGTTTCAATGACGCCGCTACGGCAAAGCAAGAGATCAAACAGGCCTGGGATGCCTGGAAAGAGAAAAAAACGCAGCAATAAATGGTATGCCGGATGACAAAAGTTTATCCGGCATTTATATCACTGTACCGCCAGCTTACGCAGACGTGAAATATCCACGCTTTTTTGGGCCTCTGCCAGACTCCAGGTATTTTGCAGGTTTAACCACATTTCGGGTGAACTGCCAATCACTACGGAGAGTTTAATCGCCATCTCAGGCGTCAGAGCCGCTTTCCCGGTTAATAGTCGACTTGCCGTTGACGGTGCAATCTCCATAGCTCTGGCAAACTCGCGCAGGCTGACATTGAGTTCTTCCAGCGCTTCCTGAATGATATCCCCAGGACGGGGATGATTTGCCATCTTCATCAATGATAGTCCTCGTAATCCAGTATGTACGCGTCGCCATTGACGAATTCAAACGTAATACGCCAGTTACCTGAAACAGAAATTGCCCATATGCCGTCGCGTTCCCCCACCAGAGGATGTAGCTTATAACCGGGCATATTGATCTCTGTAACCTTGCTTGCCGCATCAATAACGGCAAGTCTGTGTCGTAATCGTCGGACATGTTTCGCCATAACGCCTGATGTTCGTCCATGAAGAAACAAATCGCGCAATCCCTTGTGCCTGAAGTTCATGATCATCCGTATCATCCTTGTTCCTTCAAGAGGAACACTACCATCAGTGTTCCGTTAAACGCAACACCAAGATTGCGATATTTAAAATTGTGCGGCGAATGTGCAAAAAGAAAAAGGGAGAAGGGGAATAACTGGAAAGCGTCACGCAAGAATTGCCGGATGCCTGGCCTACACGCGCATTTTGCTGATGTAGGCCGGATAAGCTTGCGCCATCCGGCAATAAAGATTACTCCAGTTGTGCGTTCAGACGTTCAATCTCCTTGCGCCATTGCGCCTGTAACAACGGTTTTTGATGTTTCGGCTTGCGGGCGAGATCGTCGGCCAGACGCTGCTCAAGATCGAGAAGTTGTTCCAGCAATCTATCGCTGTCACCGCTTATTTCAGTTTTCTCTTCGGCCACCGTTTTGGGAACGGTTATCTCCGCGGACGTTTCCCGAATACGCGCATTGACCGCCTCCAGATCGTGCCATTCACTGAGTTCGCCATTGTCGATTAACCAGAACCGGTTGCAGCTTTGGCTGATAAGCTGCCGGTCGTGACTGACCAGCAACACGCCGCCGTTATAGCTTTGCAGCGTTTCTGCCAGCGCCTCTTTGCCTTCCATATCCAGATGATTGTTCGGTTCATCGAGCATCAGCAGACTGTAGCGCGCAAGCGTCAACCCAACAAACAGTAACCGGGAGCGCTCACCGCCGCTTAACGTGCTGACTCGCTGCGCATGACGAACCCACGGAAATCCCGCGCTAATCAGCGCCATCTTGCGAATCTCTGGCTGCGGGGCAAACGCTTCCAGCGCATCAAACAATGAATCGTTATCGGCAAGCTGATGCAGCGTCTGGTCGTAATAACCCAGGGTAACGCGCGGGTGTAACACCAGTGAAGGTGATGCCAGCTGTGACTGAAACTGTTGCCAGATAAGCCTTAACAGCGATGATTTCCCGCAACCGTTACACCCGACAATCGCCACGCGATCGCCGCTTTTTAACCGGATACCGGCAATGGAAAACAGTGTATCTGCACCGGGAGCAGGGGCTACAGACAGATTGGTCATCTCCAGCAAACGATCTGCACGCAGGGCATCACCCTGCAATGTTAGTGTCCACTGACTTCCTGACGTTACTTCTGTTTGCACCTCTTTCAGGCGCTGTACCTGTTTTTCCATCTGCTTGGCCTTGCGGGAGAGATCTTCGTTGTCGTAGACCCGCCCCCAGGTTGCCAGCCGTTTGGCGCTGGCAGTCACCCGGTCTATCTCTTTTTGCTCAGCCTTGTGGCGCAGAGCATCGCTGACATCTCTTTCTGCCAGAGCCTGACGCGCTGCACTACAGGGTAGATCAAACGCATGGAGGGTGCGATCGCGCAAGATCCAGGTTCCGTGAGTCACCGCGTCCAGCAACTGCGGGTCGTGGGAAACCACCACAAAACTACCAGACCAGTTCTGTAAGAACTGCTCAAGCCACAGTAATGTAGGCAAATCCAGGTGGTTACCCGGCTCATCCAGCAGCAGCAGGTCAGGATTACGCATCAGCGCCCGCGCTAATAGCAAGCGCGTGTGCTGGCCACCGCTCAACGTTTGCGCTGTAAGAGATAAATTCTCTGGCGTAAAACCCATTTCGGCAAGCAGTGCTTCAACCCGCCACTGCTGAGCTGCGCGTTCATGCTCGGGAAGTTGAGCGAGAACGGCTTCCTGCAGCGTAAGCGGCAGTATATCGTCAGGTAGATGTTGTTCTACACGCGCGAGATGGCAGTGATTCGCCTGCGCGATTGCCCCACTGGTGGGCGAGATCGTGCCATCGAGCAGTTTTAACAGTGTGCTTTTGCCGCAGCCGTTGTAACCGATAAGCCCGATGCGGTCGCCTTTTTTCAGGGTAAAGGAAAGATCGTCGAATAGCGTGCCGAATGCCGTATCAACGTGTAAGGATTGTGCGGTTAGTAATGTGCTCATTGTTGCTTACTCAAGAGTTACAGGCGTGAAAACGCCCCGTCAAACATCGCTGACGATAACCCGGTAAGCCCGAGAGAAGGGGATTCAGAAGTTAGCTTCGCTCAAGCAGAAGTTATCGCAGCACGATACCGATAACGCTTGAGCACTGGCGATCGCCAAAAGCATGTGAAACGATAAAACGTTCACAGTACAGCATAAGTATCCTCCTTTTATTTTTCAGAATGTTAATCGGTGGTGAAAGTGTAATCGTAAGTTACGCAAAAGCGCAAGTGTTGAACGCCCGGCAGCAGTGTGCCGCCGGGCAAACCGTCAAATAGAGGTACGACGGTAGTCGCGATATTCTGCCTGCCAGAAATTATCGTCAATTGCCTGTTGCAGCGCTTCGGCGGAGGTTTTCACTGCCACACCTTGCTGCTGAGCCATTTTACCGACGGCAAAGGCAATGGCGCGAGAAACTGTCTGAATATCTTTCAGTTCCGGTAGCACCAGACCTTCACCGTTGAACACCAGCGGTGAATACTGCGCCAGCGTTTCACTCGCCGACATCAGCATTTCATCAGTGATGCGCGACGCGCCAGACGCAATCACACCCAGGCCGATACCCGGGAAGATATAGGCGTTGTTACACTGGGCGATTGGGTAAATTTTATCTTTCCACAGTACCGGTGCGAACGGACTACCGGTCGCAACCAGCGCGTTACCTTCGGTCCAGGCGATAATATCCTGTGGTGTAGCTTCAACACGGGAAGTGGGGTTAGACAACGGCATGACGATCGGACGCGGACAATGCTTGTGCATTTCGCGGATGATCTCTTCGGTAAACAGGCCGGTTTGTCCGGAAACGCCGATCAGGATATCCGGCTTAACGTTGCGGACCACATCGAGCAACGACAGCACATCTTCTTGGGTATCCCAATGCTGGAGATTTTCGCGTTTTTGCACCAGTTTGGTCTGGAAGGAGAGCAGGTTCGGCATTTTGTCTGTTAACAGGCCGAAGCGGTCGACCATGAATACGCGTTGACGCGCCGCTTCTTCGCTTAAACCTTCACGCTGGATCTGCGCAATGATCTGCTCGGCGATCCCGCAACCGGCGGAACCTGCGCCGAGGAAGACGATGTTTTGTTCGCTCAACTGGCTACCGGCCGCGCGGCTAGCCGCAATCAGCGTACCGACGGTAACCGCCGCGGTGCCCTGAATATCGTCGTTAAACGAGCAAATTTCATCACGATAACGGGTCAGCAGTGGCATAGCGTTTTTCTGGGCGAAATCTTCAAACTGCAACAGCACGTCCGGCCAGCGATGCTTCACGGCCTGGATGAATTCATCAACGAATTCGTAGTATTCATCATCAGTGATACGCGGATTGCGCCAGCCCATATACAGCGGATCGTTCAGCAGTTGCTGGTTGTTGGTCCCCACGTCCAGTACCACCGGAAGAGTATAGGCCGGGCTAATTCCGCCACATGCGGTATACAGCGACAGTTTACCGATTGGAATACCCATCCCGCCGATCCCCTGATCGCCAAGACCTAAAATACGTTCGCCATCGGTGACAACGATGACCTTGATATTGTGGTTAGGGACGTTTTGCAGGATATCGTCCATATTGTGGCGGTTCTGATAAGAGATAAACACGCCGCGCGCACGACGATAAATCTCAGAGAAACGCTCACAGGCCGCGCCGACCGTTGGGGTATAGATAACTGGCATCATTTCATCCAGGTGATTATGCACCAGTCGGTAAAACAGGGTTTCGTTGGTGTCCTGGATGTTGCGCAGGTAAATATGTTTGTCGATTTCGGTTTTGAATCCCTGATATTGGATCCAGGCGCGTTCAGCCTGTTCCTCAATCGTCTCGACCACTTCCGGCAGTAACCCCAGCAGGTTGAAGTTACGGCGTTCTTCCACACTGAAGGCGCTCCCTTTATTCAGTAAAGGGAATTCCAGCAGTACCGGGCCAGCGTAGGGGATGTAAAGGGAACGCAGTTTTTTGGTTTCGTTTTCCATGTCACTCACTCTTTTTTGAATAACCGTCCCTGGCGCTCTTTATGATCGTATGTGGCCTGTCCGCCAGGGAAACGGGCGAAGTATAAAGCATTGTGAATGGGTTAAGGGGTTTTATAAGCAAAAACACCACTGCGGTTGCAATGGTGTTTATCTCGTTACTCAGTCAGACGTGCGAAAGGCTACTTGCCGTCAGTGCGGCGCTTTCTTCCAGTAGGATTATTGACCACGTTGGTTTTGTCACCTTCGGTCACGATTTTACGTTGATTTGAGATTTTGTGGTCCAGTCCGAGAATATGACGGGCCTGACGGTTCGATTTCATTCTAACTCCTTAATCCTGTTACTGGTTTCAAGGGCGAGCCCGTATGAGAACGGACGAAATACAACCTGATATAAAGCCGATGTTCAACATAACGGCTTACTGGATGGTCGGTCATTTTATCTGAAAGGTCAATGCTTAAGCGGCAAATGAGAACTATCCCGTATGTAACATGCTTTTTCTCAGCCGTCCTATACTAGTAACTCCGACGACAATACAGGAGAGCGGTAATGACTATCCATAAGAAAGGTCAGGCACACTGGGAAGGCGACATTAAGCGCGGCAAAGGCACTGTGTCGACCGAAAGTGGCGTGTTGAATCAGCAACCGTATGGGTTTAATACACGATTTGAAGGTGTGAAAGGCACCAATCCTGAAGAGTTGATTGGCGCGGCCCATGCAGCCTGCTTCTCGATGGCGCTTTCGCTGATGCTGGGTGAAGCGGGGTTTACCCCAGATGCCATTGACACCACTGCCGATGTTTCTCTGGATAAAGTAGATGCCGGGTTTGCGATCACTAAAGTCGCGTTGCATAGCCAGGTGAGCGTGCCGGGGATAGACGCCGCCACGTTTGACGGCATCATCCAGAAAGCAAAAGCCGGATGCCCGGTATCGCAGGTACTGAACGCGGAAATTACGCTGGATTATCAGCTGAAGTCTTAATCGTGGCGTGCCGGATGCGACTGCGTCTTATCCGGCCTACGATTGCGCCGGATGTAAGTCAGTCTTATCCGGCACCTGATGATGTTATTGCGCTACCCAACCGCCATCCATATTCCACGCCACGCCGCGCACCTGCGCCGCACCGTTTGAACACAGAAATAGTGCCAGCTCACCTAACTGTTCCGGCGTGACGAATTCGCGCGATGGCTGCTTTTCCGCCAGCAGGGCGTCACGCGCAGCCTCAGGCTCTGCGCCTTCGGCAATACGCTTATCGATCTGCTGCTGGACCAGCGGCGTGAGCACCCAGCCGGGACACAGCGCATTGCAGGTGACACCCGTCTGCGCGGTTTCCAGTGCGATGGTCTTGGTGAATCCCACCACGCCGTGCTTCGCCGCTACGTAGGCAGATTTCTCTTTTGAGGCCACCAGGCCGTGAACAGAAGCGATATTAATGATGCGCCCCCAGTTTCGCGCGCGCATACCAGGAAGTGCCAGACGCGTGGTGTGAAAAACGGAAGAGAGATTAATGGCGATAATCGCGTTCCATTTATCAACCGGGAAGGTTTCCACCGGGGATACATGCTGGATCCCCGCATTGTTGACCAGAATATCAACGCCACCGAATTCGCTCTCGGCATAGCGCATCATGTCGGCAATTTGCGCTTCATCGCTCAGATCTGCGCCATGATAGCCTGGTGTTTTGCCATATTGCGCAACAGCGTCTTTGGCGGCATCCACATCACCAAACCCGTTGAGGATCAGGGTGGCACCCGCTTGCGCCAGCACCTGTGCGATACCTAATCCGATACCGCTGGTCGAGCCGGTAACCAGGGCGGTTTTTCCCGTTAAGTTCATGATGATTCTCCTTAAACAATTCCGGTGGTGTAGAAGACGCCGATGACAAACAGTACGGCCAGACTTTTAATGACGGTAATAGCAAAAATTCCGCCATACGCCTGACGATGGCTGAGACCGGTGATAGCTAATAAGGTAATGACTGCGCCGTTATGCGGCAGGGTGTCCATACCACCGCTGGCCATAGACGCCACGCGGTGGAAGACTTCAAGTGGGATATTGGCAGCGTGAGCGGCCGCGATAAAGGTGTCAGACATGGCGGCAAGGGCAATACTCATCCCACCAGACGCCGAACCGGTGATCCCGGCAAGCGTAGTGATACTGATAGCTTCATTGAGCAGCGGGTCAGGAATAGCCGCCAGTGCTTTTGACAGTACAAGGAAACCTGGCAGGGCGGCGATCACTGCGCCAAAACCATACTCTGACGCGGTGTTCATCGCCGCGAGGATCGCGCCGCCAACCGCCGTTCTGCTGCCTTCCGCCAGGCGACCTTTAATGTTGCGATAGCCGAAGAGCACCACCAGCAGGATCCCAGAAATCAGCGCCGCTTCCACTGCCCAGATAGCGGTGATTTTACCGACTTCGGTGGTAATCGGCTTGGCAAGGCCCGGAAGTTCAAGCTGATGCGTGGCGCCATACCATTGTGGGATCCAGCGGGTAAACAGCAGGTTAAATACCCCAACCAGGATCAGCGGAGAGATCGCGATGATCGGGTTCGGCAGATTAATGTTATCCGGCGTTTCCGGCTCGTTTAACAGTTCAGTCCCATAGCCTTCATTCTTTGCCTGCGCTTTACGACGCTGACGTTCGAGATAAACCAGACCAACAACGATGATAAACACGGAACCTATCAGACCCAGCCACGGCGCGGCCCAGGCGTTGGTACCGAAGAAACTGGTCGGAATAATGTTCTGGATCTGCGGTGTGCCTGGCAGGGCATCCATGGTGAAGGAGAACGCGCCCAGCGCAACGGTTGCCGGGATCAGGCGTTTAGGAATATTGCTCTGACGGAACAGTTCGGCCGCGAACGGATACACCGCAAACGCCACGACGAACAGCGATACGCCGCCGTAGGTCAACAGCGCACATACCAGCACAATAACCGGAATGGCATGGCGACGGCCGAGAATGTTGATAGCGGCGGCAACAATGGAACGTGAAAACCCAGATAACTCGATTAACTTGCCAAACACTGCCCCCAGCAAGAACACCGGGAAGTAAAGCTTCACAAAACCGACCATTTTTTCCATAAACAGGCCGGTGAAAGCAGGGCCGACGGCGCTGGGTTCGGTAAGCAATACAGCACCTAATGCCGCGATGGGGGCAAACAGGATAACGCTATATCCGCGATAGGCTGCCAGCATCAGCAGGCCCAACGCTGCCAGGGCGATTAATACACTCATCATGACTCCTCAATATCATTGTTATAGTGGGGTACAGAAAGAGAAGTTACGGTTTCAGGGCAAAGCGCAGTTGATGCTCCCTGCGTTGCTGGATGTATTCCTTGCGCGAATCATCCCAGTGATAAAAACCCTGACCACTGCGCACACCGGTATTACCGTTGGCAACCTTGTCAGCGACCAGCGACATCATGTCGCTGCCGGTTGCCAGTTCCGGAAGCAGATGCCGACAAATGTCCTGCACCGTAGAAAGTCCGGTCATATCAGCAGCCTCCATCGGACCGACCATTGCATAGCGACGTCCGAGCGAGGCGCGCATCACCTGATCAACCACTTCTGCGCTGGCGATGCCGCTTTTAACGATATGTAGCGCTTCACGCAGCAGAGCAAACTGCAGTCGATTGCCAACAAACCCTGGTGCTGCGCGGTCGAGCACCACGGCCTCAAGTTGCATCGCGATCAGTTGTTGTTGCAATTCATGGAGATACTCCGGCTTCGTTGCGGTGCCAGGTACAATTTCGACCAGCGGAATAAAATGTGGCGGGTGCCAGAAATGGGCGATCAGCAACCGTTCAGGATGGGCGAGTTTTTCTGCCAACGCATCCGGCGGCAGGCCGCTGGTATTACTGGCAATAACGGCCTCCGGCGCGATCAGCTCTTCCAGTTGCGCATACAGTGCGTGTTTAAGTTCGAGCCGCTCCGGGATCGCTTCAATCAGTAACCGGCATGCGGCAATATCCTGTAGCGAGGTTGTGCCGTGCAGGCGAGCCACGACCGTCGCTTTTTCACCAATTGCAAATTGATCAGTGACAATCAGCTCATCCAGGATACCGCCAGCAACTCCGCTTATTTCTGCAATTCGGCTGCTATCGGTATCGTATAACCAGACATCGTAACCAAAACGGGCGAAGTGGGTAGCAATGCCGACACCCATTAACCCCGCGCCCAGAACGCAGATAGGCTTACTTTGCATGAGCTACCCCCTGCGGACGTTCTACCGCCAGCGCCACACCTTGACCGCCACCTACGCACAGCGTAGCCAGCCCTTTAGCTGCATTGCTGCGAGCCATTTCGTGCAGCAGTGTTACCAAAATTCGGCAACCTGATGCGCCAATCGGGTGCCCCAGCGCAATCGCACCGCCGTTCACGTTTACCCGGTTGCTGTCCCAGTTCAGGGATTCGCCAACCGCCAGCGCTTGCGCAGCAAAGGCTTCGTTGGCTTCGATAAGATCCACGTCATTTAGCGTCCAGCCAGCACGCTTCAGGCACTGGAGTGACGCTTCTACCGGCCCAATGCCCATAATGGCGGGATCGACGCCAGAAACCGCGTAGCCCGCCACCTGGGCAAGCACTGGCAGATTGAGTTCCGCCGCTTTGGCGGCGCTCATCAACATCACCGCGGCGGCACCATCATTGATGGATGATGCATTTCCGGCGGTCACCGTGCCGTTACCCGGACGAAACGCCGGTTTAAGTTGCGCCAGCTTGTCAGCCTGAGTATCCGGGCGAGGTTGTTCGTCACGGTCCACCACACGTGGCGGCTTTTTGCCCTGTGGGACGCTGACCGGCGTGATTTCCGCGTTAAAACGACCCGCTTCAATGGCGGCGGCAGCTTTTTGCTGGGAGTGCAGGGCAAAAGCGTCCTGCTGCTCACGACTGATTACGAACTTATCCGCCAGATTTTCGGCAGTAATACCCATGTGATAGTCGTTGAACGCATCCCACAGGCCGTCATGCACCACGCTGTCTTTCATACTGGCATGACCCAACCGCAGACCGGCCCGCGCGCCGTCGAGATAATAGGGCGCATTGCTCATGCTCTCCTGGCCCCCGGCAATCACGATTTGCGCATCGCCACAGCGAATCGCCTGTACCGCCTGATGCACCGCCTTCAGACCCGAACCACACACCAAGTTGATGGTTAACGCGGGCGTGGTGACCGGCAGTCCTGCCCGTAACGCCGTTTGTCTGGCCGGATTCTGACCGCAGCCCGCAGTCAGAACCTGACCTAAAATCACCTCATCAATTTGCTCAGGCACCACAGCCGTTTTTTCCAGCAGCGAACGGATCACCACTGAACCAAGCTCAACCGCGGAAAGTGGTGCCAGCGCGCCATGAAAACTGCCAATCGGGGTGCGCGTTGCCGCGACAATGACAACATCCTGCATGGTCAGCTCCTCAGCTAAAGTGCATTTCGGGGACAGTTTCGGGAACGATCAGCTTGCCTGCTGTTCTGGCGACAATCTCATCCACGCTAATGCCCGGTGCGCGTTCACGCAGAATGAACGCACCGTCGGCAATTTCCAGCAGAGCCAGGTCGGTAAGCACGCGTTTGATGCAGGCCACGCCGGTCAGCGGCAAGGTGCAGGCGGGAAGCAGTTTGGACTCACCGTTTTTGGAAGCATGGGTCATTACCACAATGATATTGTCAGCTCCGGCAACCAGGTCCATCGCGCCGCCCATGCCTTTCACCATTTTTCCGGGGATCATCCATGAGGCGATATTGCCGTTAACATCGACTTCAAACGCACCGAGCACCGTCAGATCAACGTGGCCGCCGCGGATCATGGCGAAGGATTGCGCCGAGTCGAAAATCGCCGCGCCTTTGCGCGCCGTCACTGTCTGTTTCCCGGCGTTGATCATGTCGGCATCAATTTCGTCTTCTGTGGGAAACGGGCCCATACCCAGCAAACCGTTTTCTGATTGCAGCATCACGTCCATGCCATCAGGGATGTAATTTGCCACCAGCGTGGGAATGCCGATCCCAAGGTTGACGTAATATCCGTCGCGCAGCTCGCGGGCGACGCGCATCGCCATTTGTTCACGCGTTAACATGGTCAGGCTCCTTTCTGGCGCAGGGTGCGTTGTTCAATACGTTTTTCAAACTGCCCCTGAATGATGCGGTTAACGAAAATTCCGGGAGTGTGAATCGCAGCAGGGTCCAGTTCTCCGGGAGGGACAATCTCTTCGACTTCCACGACGGTAATGCGCCCGGCGGCGGCCATCAGCGGATTAAAATTCTGTGCGGTGTGGCGATAGATGATGTTGCCGTACCAGTCGGCTTTCCAGCCTTTAACCAACGCAAAATCACCGGTTATCGCCTGCTCAAGGATGTAAGGGCGTCCGGCAAACTCGCGAACCTCTTTCCCTTCCGCCACGGGGGTTCCATATCCGGTCGCGGTAAAAAATGCCGGGATTCCCGCGCCGCCCGCGCGCAACTGCTCTGCCAGCGTACCCTGTGGCGTCAGGATGGCTTCCAGTTCGCCGCTAAGCACCTGTCTCTCAAACAGGGCGTTTTCCCCCACATAGGACGCGACCACTTTGCGCACCTGACGCGTTTCCAGCAGTACGCCAAGGCCAAAGCCATCCACGCCGCAGTTGTTTGATACAACGGTAAGTCCCTGAACCTCCCGACGGCGTACTTCGGTAATCAGGTTTTCAGGGATCCCACATAGACCAAAACCACCTGCCAGCAGCGTCATGTTGTCGGTCAGTCCTTCCAGCGCCTCTTGATAAGTGGCAACACGTTTATCCAGTCCAGCCATACACTTGCCTCCCCAGTTGTCCTTGCCGACATCATTGGGGGTGAAAAATGATTTGTTAATTTTAAATTTGTGACTCACTCATTGGGTTTTTTTATCAATTTAATGTTAATTAAAGGTATTCAACAAGTTAAAGGAATGCGAAATGGGAATGAGCATCAAACAGTTACGCGCATTTTTAGCGGTAGCTCACACTCTGAATTTTGCTCATGCCAGCGAAAGACTGAATATGTCGCAACCCGCGTTAAGCCTGGCGATTAAAGGACTGGAAGATTCGCTGGGCGGGGCGTTACTGTTAAGAACAACTCGCAAAGTGACCCTGACGCAGGAGGGAGAAACGCTGCTGAATATGGGGCGACAACTGCTGGCGGACTGGGAGAATACGGAAGAAGCCATGCGCCAGCGCTTTACGCTGCAGCGCGGTAAAATATCGATCGCCGCCATGCCCTCATTTGCCGCTAACGTCCTGCCATCGGTACTGAAAACATTTCGTGATTCTTATTCCGGTATCAACGTAACGGTTCACGATGTGATCAATGAACACGTGATTGAAATGGTCAGTGAAGGCCGGGTCGAGATGGGCATAGCCTTCGAGCCGGACTATTCGGGACATCTGCATTTCACGCCGCTCGGCGTGGATCGTTTTATCGCGATTGTGCCGCCAACCTGTCGACTGGCAGACAGGGATCGTATTGCGTGGCGCGAACTGCTGACGCTGGATTTTATCACCCTGCAACGCCCGTCCGCCGTGCGGCTGATGCTGGAAGAACAACTGGTGCAAAGCGGACATACGCTGGAAGTAGCGCTGGAGAGCCATCAACTGGTGACCGTTGGCCGTCTGGTGGCTAACGGTCTGGGCGGTAGCGCCGTACCTGCACTATGCCGCACGCAAATGACAGAGTTAGGCGCAACCTGTATCGATCTGGATACGCCGGTGATCCAGCGTCGGATCGGGGTTTTGCGTTCGGCGCATCATAAATTATCTACCGCTTCCGAGGTGCTGGTGGATTCACTGAAAAAGGCGTATCGCACCTGACTTTTCTCAACAGCTCAGGTCATGTAACCGCCCGCCAGCAGCGAACGTCACATCCGGTATCACTCTTCAGCAATGCCTGTTTCTTCTCACAACCTTGGGTTGCCAATGGACATCTGTCACGGAAAAAGCAGCCCTGGGGCAACGTTCGGTTTCCCGGTAGCTCGGTTTTACGTAACACCAAATCTTCCGCCAGCGGTGCGCCCGTTTTAGGTACCGAGTCCAGCAATAATCGTGTGTACGGATGGGCGGGATGAGTGAGAACCTGTTGGGCATTGCCCAGCTCAACAATTTGCCCGAGGTACATCACCGCCACACGGTCGCTCATATGGCGGACCACCGACACGTTATGCGATATCAATACGTAGGTCAGGTTTCTGCGCGCCTGTAGCGACACCAGCAGGTTGAGAATTTGCGCCTGCACGGATATATCCAGTGCTGAAGTTGGCTCATCAAGGACGATAACATCCGGCTCTGACGATAGCGCCCGGGCAATAGCAATACGTTGGCGCTGTCCACCGGAAAACGCGTGCGGCAAGCGGTCGAGATATTCAGGACGAATCCCCACCTGCCGTGCCAAATCCTCGGCAAGCATGCGTCGTTCACGCTCCGGGCTCCGTTTTTGGATCCACACCGGTTCGGTAATTATCCGCCACACCGGTAAGCGCGGATCCAGTGATGAAAGAGGGTCCTGAAAGACCATTTGCATACCGTTATGCTGCTTATCACCACGGCGAGAATAGCTTCCCTGGCTGGGTTTCAACATGCCCATCAACAGTTGCGCCAGCGTACTTTTTCCACAGCCGGATTCGCCAACAATCCCCAGCGTTTCACCCTGACGAATCTGTAAATCCAGACCGTTGAGCGCATGCACCCGTTCCGTAACCTTGCCAAGCCAGTTTTTACGTGCAGGAAAGTTGACATGAACATCCTGCAGCGCCAGTAAAAAATCAGACATGTGTTGTCTCCAGTTGCGGATACCAGCAGGCAGATTGTTGATCTGCACCTCCCTGACTACTTAACGCCGGCGTTTCTTCACAACGAGGACCAGCGGCAAAGCAGCGCTCGCGAAACGCGCATCCGGCAGGTAAGCAGGTTAGGTTCGGCACGGTGCCGGGAATGGCGGGCAGCAATGCGCGCGGTTCGCCGTGTTCCGGTGCACATTTCAGCAAGCCGATGGAATAGGGGTGAGTCGGGCGTTGAATAACGGTTTGCGTCGGGCCACTCTCAATCACACTCCCGGCATACATGACATACAACCGGTCACATAACTGTGAAACCACCGCCATATCATGGCTGATAAATAACACCGCTGTTCCGCTGGCGCGCGCTTTTAACTTCAGCAAACGCAGCACCTGCAGTTGCACCGTGACGTCCAGTGCAGTGGTCGGTTCATCGGCAATGATAAGCTCCGGCTCGCACGAAAAGGCCAGCGCAATCATCACGCGTTGGCGCATACCGCCGGAAAGCTCAAACGGAAATCGTTTCATGACCTCCGGCGCGTCCGGGATTTGCATCTCTTCGAGTAGAGCGACGGCTTTCTGGCGGGCATCCGTGCGGCTTAACGCCTGATGATGGCGGATCACCTCCACCATTTGCTGGCCGATACGGCGGGTCGGATTCAGTGCCGTCATGGGCTCCTGAAAGATCATTGCGACACGTGCGCCGCGCCATTGGCGCATTTGTTTCTCACTGGCGTTGAGCACATCTTCACCCAGCAGCGAAACGCGTCCCTGGTGAATACGATAGCTTCCCTCCGGTAGCAGACGCATGGTGAGCATGGCGGTCACGGACTTACCGGAACCGGATTCACCCACCACACCAACGATTTCTCCGCGGTTGATGTGCAGTGATACATGGTTCAGCGCATGCACGTCAGCTTTATAGCCGGGGAAACTCAGATGCAAATCTTCGATTTCCAGTACGGGTTGTGTCATGACTGTTTTCCTCCGGCTTTCGGATCCAGCAGATCGCGAATACCATCGCCAAAGAGATTAAAGCCCACGGCGGTAATCAGAATGGCGGCGCCGGGAAAAGCACAATACCACCACTGATCAAGCACGTAATTGCGGCCAATTGCGACCATCGCCCCCCATTCAGCGCTGGGCTGCTGCGCGCCCAGACCGATAAACCCGAGCGTGGCGGCCATCAGGATCGCGCTGCCGATATCCAGTGATGCCTGCACAATGAGCGGCGGCAGAGAATTGCGTAAAATGTGCCAGCTAATCAGATGCCAGCGTGAAGCGCCGTAGGTCCGGGCAGCCTGTACAAAAGTAAACTGGCGTACCACTAACGTCTGACCACGGGCGAGGCGTACATAGAAAGGGATACGGACGATTGCAATCGCCAGCATGGCGTTAAACAGGCTGGGGCCCAGCGCGGCGGCCAACGCCATCGTCAGCACCAGCGAAGGAATGGACAGCATAATGTCCATCATCCGCATAATTATCGCGTCGGCACGCCCGCCCATGACACCCGACAAGCAACCCAGCAGTGAGCCCAATCCCCCGGCGATACCCACTACCACCAGACCCGCAACGACAGATTGCTGACTTCCTACCAGAACGCGGCTGAACAGATCGCGACCGACTTCATCGGTTCCAAACCAGTGAGCGGCTGACGGGGGCAGCAGGCGCGCACTCAAATTGATGGCATTCGGATCGTGGGGTGTTATCCACGGCGACAGCACCATCAGCAGCAGTATCAATACGATGATGACCCCGCCAACCAGCGTCAGCGGGCTACTTTTCATCATCCAGAACAGTTTGGCCCAGTCCGTGCGGCGGCGTGCAGTCTGAGAGGCGGTCGGTGTTTCTTGTGTGAGCATCATTCAGCACCTCCACGTCCAATTCGAGGGTCTACCCACAGATAGAGTAAATCCACCACCAGGTTGACCAGCACATAGGCGAACGAGACCACCACCGCAAATCCCATTACCGCCGGGAAGTCGAGTGCCTGAATTGAGGTCACCACCCAGGCGCCCATGCCAGGCCAGGCAAAGACCGTTTCGGTCAATACCGCACCGTAGAGCAGATCGCCCAGCGCCAGGCCGAGGACGGTGATTGATGGGATAAGTGCGTTAGGCAATGCATAGCACAACACGATGTACCAGCCCGGCAGCCCGCTAGCGCGCGCGGTGCGAATGTAATCTTCACTCAGTTGCTCCAGCATGGCGGAACGAATCTGACGGGCAACGATCCCAAGATGTACAAAAGCCAATGTCAGCGATGGCAAAATCAGGTGCTGAAGCGCATTGAAAAAGACTTCGCCGTTTCCTTCCAGCAGAGCATCAATCAGGTAGAAACCGGTGACGTGAGCAGGTGGATCCAGCCAGTCGTCTAAACGCCCACCGCCGGGTAAAATTTGCAGATGACCGTAAAACAGCACGATAACCCCCAGCCCCAGCCAGAATGCAGGCGTGGAGATACCGGTAATTGCCATTAGCCGAACAAGGTGATCAAGCCAGCGGTTACGCCAGACCGCAGATAAAATACCCAGCGGGATACCTATCACCAGCGCCAACAACAAAGAGCAGAAAGCCAATTCAAGGGTCGCGGGGAAGAAAATGCGCAGCTCATCCAGTACCGGACGTCCGGTGCGAATGGATATGCCTAAATCGCCGTGAAAAATATCGCTGACATAGCGAAAAAACTGGACATACAGCGGTTGATTCAGCCCCAGCTGTTGGCGAATATTTTCGACGATTTCATCGCTGGCGCGATCGCCCGCCAGCAGCCGCGCGGGGTCGCCAGGTATCAGGTGTGAAATAATAAAGGTGATTACGCAAACACCGATAACCACCAGAATAAGTCCCCAGCATCGCTGGCGTAAAATATTCCAGAACGTCATTAGCTTCCCCTTGCGGAGCCAGAGCGGCTCCGCATAAACGTGGCTTATTTACTCATGGTGGAGATATTGAAGACCTGTTCCAGCATGGGGTTGAATACAAATCCTTTGACGTCTTTGTTCATTGCCAACTGATAGTTTTTCTGGAATAAATAGACGTAGGCCGCTTCATCAATCACGATGGTTTGCGCCTGCTGGTAGTCATTGGTTCTGGCCACCTGATCGGTCGTGGCCAGCGCGCTGCGCAGCAGTTTATCGACCTCACCGTTTTCATAGAACGAACGGTTACCCGGCAAGCCTTTCTTATCTGACTCAAACCAGTAGTTCATAAACATGTACGGGTCGGCAAAATCCGGACTCCAGTTGCCAATGGCAATGTCGTAATCGCCTTTGCCCACGCGGTCGCGCATGGTGGCGTTTGCCAGTTTTTCCAGTTTCACCTTAATGCCCAGTTTGCCAAGGCTTGCCTGGGTGGCGAGTGCGATAGGTTCCCAGTTAGGGTCATTATCGGAGTACAGGAAGCTCAGGCTTTCAGGTTTGGTGGCAACTTTGTCCCACGCTGCTTTGGCTTTGGCTTCATCAAAGCTGTACTGCATGGCCTTGTCGTCAAAACCCCACATGCCTTCAGGGATCGGGCCACGCATTTGCTTCCCGTTGCCGCTCA
Organism: Citrobacter sp. Cpo100; assembly: GCF_030332595.1. Taxonomy (NCBI): domain Bacteria; kingdom Pseudomonadati; phylum Pseudomonadota; class Gammaproteobacteria; order Enterobacterales; family Enterobacteriaceae; genus Citrobacter; species Citrobacter sp. Cpo100. Next base: position 471,445 of record NZ_JAOWHM010000037.1, read on the forward strand.
GGATCCCGTTGACCATGCCTTTATAATCGGTGGCCCACGAGATGGCGCGGCGTAAATCCACCTGATTGAGCGGGGCCTTACTGTTGTTGAGATACAGATAGGTCACGCGCAATGAGGGATAATCCGCCACGTTCACTTTGCCTTCCTGTTTTAAAGCGGCAAGCTGGTCAACAGGAAGCGCATCGGCAATGTCGATATCACCACGTGACAGTTGCAGGCGACGGGAGGCGCTTTCACCAATTATTTTGACTGAGACACGTTTAAATGTCGGTTTCGCCCCGGCATAATGCGGGTTCGGTACCAGCACCAGTTGTTGTCCCTTTTGCCAGCTCTTCAGCATGAAGGGACCAGAGCCTGCCGTGTTCTGCGCCAGGAATCCGCGGGCATCATCTGCGGCATGCTCTTTTAAGATGGCCGGGTTAATGATTGAGGCACCGTCATTTGCCAGCGTATACAGAAACGGGGCAAACGGCTGGCTGAGGGTAAATTTCACCGTGTTGTTGTCAATGACGTCGACCTTCAGATCTTTTGGGAAAGCCTCCGCAGGTCCCTGACCAATTTTGAGCAAACGTTCAAAGGATTGCTTTACCGCATCTGCCGTTACCGGCGTTCCGTCGGCGAATTTGGCATCGTTTTTCAGGGTAAACGTCCACTCTTTCTGATCGTCAGAGGCTTTCCAGCCGCTGGCTAAATCACCTTCAACTTCCGTGGAGCCTTTACCTCCGTCGGTTTTGTATTGAACCAACCGCTGGTAAGAGGGATAGGTAACCGTCCAGTCATTGTTATCGATGGTCACGGCGGGGTCGAGCGTCTGCGGATCGGCGGCTTTACCAATCACCAACATATCTTTGGGAACGGCAGCCTGTGCGGCGGGCAGGGCAAACGCTAACGCAACGGCTATCAGAGCGGGGCGGAAAAAAGCGTTTAACGCAGGTGTAGTCTTCATAACCAGGCTCCAGAATTAAAGGGGATGTTGTGTTGTTATAGGCGTGACAGTGTAACAATCTATTTGATCGTCAAGCAGCGGATAGCGAGCGGCATCAGGTAATTCAAAATGCCACCATTCACTGTTAATACCGACAAAACCACCGCCAAACATAATGGCATTGAGCAGCAGGCGGTTACGCTGCGCTGCCGGAGGTACAGACGGGTGCCAGGCATGGGAACGGTCATGCATTTCATCAAAACCGGCCCCCATATCAAGGAGATGGCCGCGATCGTCCATCAACGTAACGTCAATGGCCGTTCCGCGACTGTGATTGGAACCAATTGCGACATCAACAACATACTGCGGGTCGGGACAGGCATTCCACAGTATCGCCTGCGCCTGCTGGGGGCGATACGCGTCGTACACCACAAGCTGCAGGCCGGCCAGTTGCGCAATGCTGATGCTTTTAGCCAGCGCGGTTACCGCCTCAGTGTGCAACAGACAACGCGCTTCCCGGTAGATAGGTGCGCCGGTAATGTTGTCGGCAGTAGCGTATTTAAGATCGATATGCAGCGACGGAAATATCACCGACAGATCGACCAGTTCTGGGAGTTCTGACATAGCACGTTTCCTGTTTATTGTTCGAATTGACCAAATTGTTGTTGTAACTGGCGATTGGTTTGCAGGCGTCCTGCGAGGGCGTCACCCAGTTGCGCCACCACCGCAGAAAGTAATAAGTTGAACAGACAGCTCACCGGTGCCAGTGAGTCCCAGAAATGCCCGGTGTCAGTTTTTACCTGAAGTAAATCAATGGAATAATCCCTGGCCCATGGGCACCACACATCGGTAATGAGCGCCAGCGGAATACAGCGTTCTGTGGCGACGCGGCAATATTGTCGCGAAATAGCGGAGTAGGCGCGCATATCGGTAATAACCACGTAAGGCTGGCTGAATCCCGAGTTCAGCGACTCTACCCAACTGCCGGACAGGCCTTCGGAGTAGCTGACTTTAGGTCGCAGGTATTCCAGGTGACTAAAAAAGGCGTTGGCGATCCCGCGGGTGGACTGGATCCCGAGGATGTATACGGCTTCCGCATGCGCCAGCTGCTGTGCAATGCGTTGAAACGTCTCACCCTGGGCAAGTTGATAGACGTGGGTAATGGCGTCGATCTCCAGTAACAGCGACTGCTGTGCCCGATCCGGCAGGCTTTGTTGCTGGTGCCAGGAGTCCAGTCGTTCATTCATTCCCCAGGGCTGATACGGAACAACGGGAAGCTCACGCAGACTCGCTTTTGCATCCTCCAGGTTACGAAAGCCCAGTTTACGCAGATAACGTCCGACGGTAATGCCGCTGGTTCCGGTTGCTTTGGCGATGCCATCTGCGGTTTCAAATGGGATCTGCACAGCATGGGCTAACAGCCACCCGGCCACGCGCTTTTCGCTGAGCGTCAGCTGGCTAAAGGTTTGCTCTATGCGGGTAAATAACTCTGGTTTGGCTGTCATTACCTTCTCGCTGTTAGTTGCCTGTCAGATACCGTATTTCTGTTAGCGAATTAACAATGCAGGACGCGTGCCATGTGCGTAACAGCGGCACGCCGACTGTTTTTGTTAAAAACCAACCGATATTCATTAACCAATGATCAACATTTGTGCAGCGTAGTTCAGTTTTGGTGCAACGGTAGAGGAAGAGGGGTATGAATCTGCTGATTTCGTCGGAACGATCACATTGTGGGCAACATTTATCCCTCAGACATAAGAATCAGTAATGGGAAATATAAATTTCAGCCATATCAATAACAGCAATCTTTATTCTTATGACGGTAGGGGTATTATTTTTCGCGAGCTACATTAACGGTGTTAAGCGCAAGTGTAGATATTATTTATATTATAAATGGAGTACTACAATGAATAAATTCTCCCTTTCTACAGCAGGTATTCTGGTCGCAGCGCTGTTAACCAGTGTCAGCGTCAATGCAGCAACAGATAACGCTAAAACTGAAGTGACTCCGAAAGGCATGAACTGCCAGGAGTTTATTGATTTAAACCCACAAACTATGGCTCCGGTGGCCTTCTGGGTGCTCAATGAAGACGAAGACTTCAAAGGTGGTGACTACGTCGACTATAACGAAACCGTTACGACTGCAGTTCCTCTGACCGTTGAACTTTGTAAGAAACATCCGCAGAGTGAATTAAGTAAAATAAAAGACGAAATCAAAAAAGAATTATCTAAATAAGATTAAACCGTTATTAAAACCCAGCCAAAGTGCTGGGTTTTGTTATTTGTGACGCTGTCACTAATTTGTTTTGTGATACTTAAGAAAACTTTATAAAGATATAAACGCCTGTGCCGATACTGGATAAAAGTTAGCCTTTTGCAGAAGGAGTTTGTATGGCCTGGTATCCTACTCGTATTTCAACGCGTTTAACCATCGGCGGCATTCTGCTGCTTGCAGTAACGACCCTTGTTATCGTGGTGATTATGCTCTGGCGCGGTCAGCCGCGCGTCGTTGAAATCAACACCGCTCTGATCGAAGAAACAGGGCAAGGTTTAACCCGTCAGTTGAGTACCGTATTGTCCCGAATTGAAGGTGAGACCGTCAGCCTGTCGCGACTGGCTGAAGTGTTGCCTAACGATGAATCACTGTACCAAAGCGTTGTTCCGCATCTTATTGGTGAAGGTAAAGACTCGATTATAACCGGCGGCGGCATCTGGCCAGAACCAGACGCCTTCACCGCAGGTGTGGAGAAAAGAAGCTTTTTCTGGGCGCGGAATGCTGAAGGAAAGCTGGTGTATTCCAATGATTATAACGTCGAAGGATCGAGTGGATACCACAATGAAAGCTGGTATCAACTGGCCAAAGGCCATTCACAAAACAGCTGTTTATGGTCTGACGTTTACCAGGATGCCAGTTCAGGCGTCAACATGGTGACATGCAGCGTGCCTTATCAACAGGCGGGCAAGTTTGCCGGTGTCGCTACCACTGATATCCGTCTGGATAACGTCGCCACTTTCATGCAGCAGCAGGGAAACAGCACCGGTGGTTACGCATTTGTGGTAGACAAGCAGGGACAAATTCTCTATTTCCCGCAGGCCGACCTGGCAAAATATAAAACCATTAACGATTTGGCGCAAAGCGCGCAGTGGCTTATCCCGGTGCAAAACGGTCTGAAATCTTTGCGCCCGACAGATGGGGTGAAGACTATCACGCTGGCAAACGACAACGTCCTGAATACCGCGTCACAGGTAATGCTGTTCCCGATGCCAGATACCGGCTGGGTCGTAGGACTTGCAACCCCGGAATCTCGTATTGTCGGTCTTGCCAAAGTGATGATGCAGGACGTTCTGGAAGTATTGATCCCTATCATGACGCTGTTGCTGGTGGGATCATGGCTGGTGGTTCGTCGACTGATTTCGCGTCTCGATGATACCCGTCAGGCACTTGATGACATCGCGCAGGGAGAAGGCGATCTTACCCGTCGTCTGGATGTTCGTGGCAAAGACGAGATTTCGGCTATCGCCGAGGCGTTTAACCTGTTCGTCGATAAAATCTCGGCCATCCTGATCACCGTCAGAAGCAGTAGCACAGTGGTAGCGAATAACGCCGTTAGCCTGGCTGACAGTAATATGGAGCTTTCATCTCGCGTAACGCAGCAGGCCGCTGCGCTGGAAGAGAGTTCGGCGGCTATGGAGCAGTTAAATGCGACCGTTCAGCAAAACGCCAGTAATACACAACTGGCGGATGAGCTATCCGATAGCACCGCGCAAACGGCCAACCGCTGCGGCGATGTGATGCAGGGCGTGATCTCAACAATGGATAACGTCAGCGCCTCATCCGGCAGAATGGTGGAAATTGTCGCGGTCATCGACAGCATTGCGTTCCAGACCAATATTCTCGCCCTGAATGCCGCGGTTGAAGCAGCCAGAGCGGGCGATGCTGGCAGAGGGTTTGCCGTCGTGGCCTCCGAAGTGCGCACGCTGGCTCAGCGCAGTGCCACCGCCGCCCAGGAAATTAAAACGTTGATTGATGAATCCGTTTCTCATGTTGGTAGCGGAAGTCAGCAAATTCACAATGCCGGTGAGCGTCTGGGAGAACTGGTCAACAATGTGCGTCAGGTGCGCCAGTTGATGGGGGAAATACGCGTTGCGGGTGAAGAACAACGTAAGGGCGTTTCCGAAGTTACGCTGGCCGTTACCGAAATGGACAGCACCGTTCAGCAAAACGCCTCATTAATTGATGATGCCGCAGCACGGACGCAGGCGCTGAAAGAGGAGGCGGAACAACTGGCAATGCTGGTTTCGTCATTCAGATTACCTGAGCCTGGCGTTGCCGGATAACCACACCATATCCGGGTACAGACCTTGTGCCCGGATAACTCCAGTATAATGTACCTTAAGCAAGATTTTCCGGTTTAACTCCCTTTTATTGTGTCTTATAAGATTTTGAATCATTCCCAACTTAACTCTATAATATTGGGTGTAAAGTCGTTTTTATCCCAATAAGAGCCAATATTATGGATTTAACGCTAAATACTGCAGCTGATATCGTCAAACTGCTTTGCGACAGATTACGTAAAGAACGACTCGCCCGGCAAATGACGCAGGCTGATGTCGCCGCGCGTTCAGGGGTCGGTGTGAATACCGTGTCGAATCTGGAAGCGGGGAAAAATGTAGGATTTGAGAATCTGGTCAAAGTCGCGATGGTGTTAGGCTATGGCGATGCACTGGAGGGGTTATTCAAACCCAGGATTGATAGTCTGGATGATATTTTGCGTTACGAAAAGAGCGCGGCACGTCAGCGGATCAAAAGGAAAAATTCTGATGCCTGAGCAAGTTGATGTCTTCTATGAAGGCTGGGGTGAGAAATGGCTGTGGGGCAAACTGGTGTCTTCCACAGCCCTGACCGGACGTCCGTTGATCGCCTTTGAATACAGTGAAGAGGCCTTACGTAAGGGGCTGGAACTGTCCCGACTGATGTTACCGCTGAACGGTCCCCGTTTACGCAGGGATTTCCCGGCTCATCAGTTGGGATTACCTGGGCCAGTCTATGATTCGCTACCTGACGGCTGGGGCATGCTGTTGATGGACCGACTATTTAAACGCCGCGGGCTCAACGCAGCACGCATCGGTCCATTGGAGCGCTTAACCTGGGTCGGCAACAACGCGATGGGCGCCATGACATTTCAGCCCGTTCAGTCAGATGTCGAGACGCTGTCAAAAGAGGATGTTCCTCTCGCACAACTGGCCGCTGAGGTTCAGGAGGTCCTGAGCGGCGAAGGCGGGGAATTCTTGCAAAAACTACTCCAGATGGGCGGTTCGCCACAGGGAGCAAGGCCTAAGGCGTTACTTTATCGTGACACTGTCACGTCTAAATTCACCACGGCGCCGCTACCCGGGAGCGAAAGCTGGCTGATTAAATTTCCCGCCAGGCATGAGCATGCTGAGGTATGTGCCATCGAAGCGGTTTATGCTGAATGCTTGCGCCAATGTGGGATCACCACGCCCGATACTGCGTATTTCAATCTGCCCGGCGGACAGGCGGCATTTGCCACTCGCCGTTTCGACCGTGACCAGTCGATACGTATTCCTATGCAGAGCCTGGCGGCACTTACCGGGGCAAATTACCAGATACCCGGCGCTTTAGACTACCGGGATTTTCTGCGCGCCACGCAGATTTGTACCAATGATGTCAGAGAAAAGGCAAAAGCGTTCGAACGCGTGGTTTTCAACGTGGCATTTAACAACCGCGACGATCATCCGAAGAATTTTGCCTATTTAATGTCAGCCGATGGAGACTGGACTCTGGCTCCGGCTTACGATGTCACCTGGTGCGAAGGGCCTGGCGGGTATCACCAAATGGACGTGCTGGGAGAGGCGCTGGATATCGAAAGAAAGCACCTTCAGTCGCTTGGCGTTCAGGAAGCTGAGTTATCTGCTGACCATGTTAACGGCATAATCGAAAAAGTCTGTCACTTTGCCACGGCATTGAGCGCTATCGCCAGGGACAAATACCCCGATCAGATAACGCAATCCACGCTGAAGACGATTCAGAAACAAATTGATGATAATGTCCGTCGGTTAATGTCCCGGTAACGCAGATACAGCCGCTACACTTAGCGAAGAATTAAATCTGAGCGGGGCAATGTTATGGCTGAATTTGTCTTGGGTATGCTGGAACACACGCCAGTTTGGGTGTATCTGCTGTTTGCCTTTCTACTTTACAGAGGGATTAAAGCCAGAACACCCGCCACCGTCACGCTGGAAAAGCTGGCGCTGATCCCGGCTATTTTTCTGTTCTGGGATATCTACGATTTAATAACTTATCGCGACCCGACCCTCATTACCTATATCCAGTGGACGATAGGTATTATCAGCGGCGCGATAATTGGCTACATATTAATTAACCCAGACCGTTTGAGCCGCAGTAGCGCACCGCGGAGTATTCATCGTCCGGCAGATTATTCCGCATTGCCATTTATGCTGCTGGCATTCGGCGTTAAGTACGTTCTTGGCGTACTTAACGCCATTGCTCCCGACGTTTTACGTCAACCCGCAATGAGCGCTCTGGCTATCATTACAGGCGGCATGTTCGCCGGCGTTTTTGTGGGGAAATTTACCCGCTACGTGAGCGTCTGGCTCAGACTTCCCACTCAGGACAACTATTAACGTCCCCAACGATTACGAATATAGGTCACGGCTTCCTGCGTTTGAGGTTGATTAAGATAATCTTCGCGAAATAGGATCGTGCCGTTGATGTACGGTTCGGATTCGTTTAAATCGAGCTGCTTTTTCAGTTCCGGCACACCGCCTTTTACCGTCCAGTCTGGCTCTTTTCTCGATGGTTCACCAACTTTATACAGCGCTACACCAATGTAGAGGCGGGTGTTGGTTGATTTCACGACATCTGCCCACCATTTTGCCAGTACATCGTAACGCGCTGCGTCACGGGCAAAAGGCCAGTAGAGTTGCGGTGCAATGTAATCCAGTAAACCTAGTTGCACCCAACGGCGGGTGTCTGCATACGACTCATCATACGCTGCCGCGCCGCGCGTGTCGGAGCCCGCTGGATCGTGCGAACGGTTGCGCCACACGCCCGCAGGACTGACGCCGAATTCAACCTCAGGCTTAAGTTTCTTGATGGTCCGCGATACCTGGGCAATCAGCCGTTGCGTGTTATCGCGACGCCAGTCAGCCTTGGAAGCGAATCCCTGGCCGTATCTTCTGAAGGTCTGGCTGTCGTTGAGCGCAGAGCCGGGAGATTCGGTATAGAAGTAATCATCAAACTGCACGCCGTCAACCGGGTAATTCTCAACCACTTCCGCCACGATGCTGGTGATCCAGTCGCGCACGTCGGGAATACCGGGGTCTAACACAAAACGCTCGCCCGCAGTGCGGATCCAGTCCCGATGCAGGACGTATACGCTGGACGGCGTCTGTGACAGCGTGCTGTTTAATTCAGTGACCGTCGAAGGTTTGGTGTTTACGGACACGCGGTAGGGGTTAAGCCAGGCATGAACTTTCATTCCGCGTTTATGCGCTTCATCGAGCATAAACTGCAGCGGATCGTAACCCGGATCCTGGCCAATCGTACCGGTCAGGGTATCTGACCACGGTAGAATCTTTGACTTCCACAATGCGGTCCCATCGGGCTTAACCTGGAAAAAAACGGTGTTAATACCAAGCCGTTTCAGGTTGTCCAGCTTATCCGTCAGCGCTTTTTGCTGCAGGCTGATGCGTACGGCAGGCGAACTGATGTTCACGGATGAGATAGGCGGCCAGTCAAGACGTGAAACCGTCGCCAGCCAGATCCCGCGCACTGGCTCCTTGCTCTGCTGTGGTTTGCTCACCGGAGGTAGCGGAGCGGTTTTGGGGCCGGGCGGTTGTGAAGAACAGCTGCCCAGTAACAACATACTGCCCACGAGTACAGCAAACCATTTCATGTTGGTCAGCGGTAGTCTGGCACGAGAACGGGCGAGAATCTTCGCCAATTTTTTTTGATAATTTCCTGAAAAGAAACCGGATGCTGCCATCTGATTTTGCTCTTATTTCTTTTTATTACGGCTGTTAGCCCAGGGATCGAAGGCCGGTTCGGGGATGTTGTTTGAGGCCAGGTCATGCAGCGAATCAAGGTACAGCGCTTCAACTTCTGCCCGCGCCCACGGCGTACGGCGCAGAAACTTCAGACTGGATTTAACGCTCGGTTCATTTTTAAAGCAGTTGATATTAATGCGTTGCGCCAGTTCAGCCCAACCATAACGTTCAACCAGGGCATTGACCTGCATTTCAAGCGTTACGCCATGTAAAGGGTCTTTAGAAATATGAGCATTCATATGAAGTCCAGTTCAGTGGTTCCAGATTTTGTCAGTAGTGTGACGGGAAGAAGGTTACAAGAAAGCAAAGCTGCCAGCAACGGCAGAAAGCGGTATGGCGCGACAAGCCGTACGCCATACCGGCAATGGATGGCTCAATACTCTTTAAAAGCCAGTTCCAGACGGGCAATCAACGGTTTAAACAGGTAACTCATCAGGGTTCGTTCACCGGTCTTGATCGTCACGCTGGCAGGCATTCCCGCTTTAATTTTGTAATCGCCCAGCAAACGCGCGCCCTCTGCTGAAACCTGTACTTCCGCAAGGTAGTAAGGCTGCTGAGTGGTTTCATCAATTAAGCGGTCCGCCGAGATAGTCAGAACCCGGGCCGGAACCGACGGCAACAGGGCATGGTTAAGGGCAGGGAAAAGCACATCAACGGTTAAGCCGGGGACCAGTTTATCAATGGCATGCACGGGTATTTTGGCATCAATTTGCATGGGTTGTCCGGCGGCGACAATATCCATAAGATGTTCGCCGGGTTGAATGACGCCGCCCACGGTACTGACTTTAACATCCAGCACGATACCGTTAATCGGTGAGCGGATCTCGGTGTTATCCAGCTCGTGACGGGTGGACACCAGTTCATCCTCCAGCATTGCCACTTCTTTTTGGTTTTCCGTCAGTTCAGACTCAACTTCACGTAAATATTGATGACGCACCTGGTAGGCTTTAATTTTTAATTCGTTTTGCTGCGATTTCAGTTTGGCAATGTTAAGAATATCTTCTGAAACGCTGCCAGATATTTCAGCCGCCTCGCGCTCCAGCACCAGTAATTGCGCTTTGGGGTAATAGTTCTTTTCGCTCAGCGCGCGAATAGCCCCCAACTCCCGGTTAATCAGAGAAAACTGGTGGTCGCGATAACCTTTTATTTTATTGAGATTATCCGTTTGCCCAACCAGACCATCGAGCGTCTCCTCAATCATCGACAGTTCGTCCTGAATCGTTTTGCGACGCGTATCGAAAAGCTTGGCCTGCAGATTTCTGACTTCTGTCAGCCGTTTATTGCCAGAGAATTGCTGCGTCAGCGTCGTATTAAAGCGGATCGCTTCCAGGCCATCGCGTTCTGCCAACAGGCGATCTTCGATACTTTTTGCAGAAATATACTGGGCATTTAACGCGCTGAAACGCATTTCGAGCTGCATTTTATCCAACCGGACGAGAACCTGATTTTTCTTCACGAAGTCGCCTTCTTTGATAAAGATATCCGTTACCCGACCGCCGCTCAGATGCTGAATGGTTTTGCGGTTACTCGATACGGTTACCGTACCATCAGCGACCACGCCCGCATCTAACGGAGCTTGCACTGCCCAGAGGATAAAACTACCGACACCAAGCACAATGACGATCACGCCCCGGATAATCGGCGACCAGATATTGGTATCTACGCCAGCAGATGCCGTGTTGTGGGGATTCTTTTTCATCATCAGGCCTCACGTTGCTGTTCAGTCGTGGATGGAGAAGGCGTAGCCACCGGTTTCAGTACGTTGGCCTGACGCAAATGGGCAAAAACCTGATCGCGGGTACCAAACTCCTGTATGGCGCCATCGTTAAGCAGCAAAACCTTATTGACCACGCCGAGCAGCGTCGGACGGTGTGAGATAATGACGGTAGTTTGTCCCTGTGTACGCAGGGTATTGATGGCTTTAACGAGTGCAAATTCACCCGCGTCGTCAAGATTAGCATTCGGTTCATCAAGCACGATGAACGCAGGATTGTTATACACGGCGCGTGCCAGCCCGATACGCTGCCGCTGTCCGCCGGAGAGCTGGTATCCGCCTGCGCCCAACAGCGTGTCATAACCTTGTGGCAAGCGCAGGATCATCTCATGAACGCCTGCCAGTAATGCGGCGGCGACGATAAGCTCACTGTCATTCTGCGCGAAGCGGGCAATGTTTTGCGCGATGGTACCGTCAAACAGTTCCACATCCTGCGGCAGATAGCCAATAGACGGGCCCAGCAGCGCTTTATCCCACTGACAAATATCTGCGCCGTCTAATCTGACTTTCCCTGATATCGGTTTCCAGACGCCAACCAGAACCTTTGCCAGCGAGGTTTTCCCTGAGGCTGAGGGGCCGATAATCCCCAGAACTTCACCTTGCTCCAGCTGGAATGAGATATTACGCAGTAGCGGGGAAGGCTGGCCGGGGGCAGCGGCGAAGACGCTTTCGACGCTGATGTTGCCGTTCGGACGCGGCAGGGTCAGTACCTCTTTCGGTGCAGGATACTCCTTCAGCAAGGTTGAGAGCTGATGCCACGCGCTACGAAACTGCACGAACTGCTTCCAGCTGCCAATAACTTGTTCTACCGGGTTGAGGACGCGGCCAAGAATGATCGAGGCGGCGATCATCAAGCCCGGAGTAATATGGCCGCCGATCACCAGTAAAGCCCCTGCGCCCAGCGCAATAGATTGCAGCAACACCCGCACAAAGCGGCTGAGGCTGCTTAACCCGGCCGTTTTGTCGGCAATCTGCGTTTGTAGTGCCAGCACTTTGTTATGTTGCTCCTGCCAGTTGGACTTCAGGGTCGAAAGCATCCCCATCGCCTCAATGGCATCGGCGTTTTGCAGCTGTTTATTCAGTTTGCTGGCATTGTTAATGGTTAAGGCGTGCGCTTGCTGAATCGGGCGCTTGGTAGAGATTTCAGATACCAGCGTCAGAATGAATAATAACGTTATTCCGCCGAGAGAAAGGTATCCCAGCAGGGGATGGACCAAAAAGGCGATGAACAGATATATCGGCGTCCAGGGAATATCCAGTAAGGCGAATAGACTATTCCCGGAAAGAAACTGACGAACCTGATCCAGCTCGGCTAAAGATTGCGCCGGGTTGTTATCGCCGGTAACCATCTTTCTTTTAAAGGCTGCGTTAAAGACCAACTGGCTTAGCTTTATATCAAGCCGGTTGCCAAGTCTGACCATAACCTGCGCGCGGGCAGATTCAATCATGGCAATAACGATGTACAAGCCGACAATCAATAAGGTCAACATTAACAGCGTGGTGGTATTTTTACTGACCAGCACACGGTCGTATACCTGTAGCATATAAATTGCCGGCGCCAGCATAAGCATATTAATCACACAACTAAAAAACAACAGCATCAGAAAAGTGGGCTTCGTTCCCTTTAATGCATCATTCAGTTCTGTTGGCGTATGCTGGCGCGACATAGTCTTCTCCTTATACGATCAATGAACTATTGCCGTTGTTACTGGCAAGGGTAGTGGGCATTTCCAGATAAAAGTCACCAATATTCACGGTGGTTGAGTTGACGCCCACCAATGTGATGGTATCTGTACCGATAGTCACAATGGTGTTGCCATTGTTTCCGGTGATAGACACGCTGCTGGCAAAATTACCCGCGTTGATACCTAACAAGACGAGATCAAGGAAGTCCTGCCCGCCGTTGGGGTTACTGTCAAAACCGGTAATTCGGTCCTGCCCAAAGTTGGCGCCAAAGGCAAAGATATCGCTCCCGGCACCACCGTCCAGAATGTCGTTACCTTCCTGACCATTAAGAATATCGTCCCCGCTACCGCCGGAAAGGGTATCCGCGCCCGCACCGCCAATCATGACGTCGTTGCCAACTCCACCTTGCAGATTATCAGCGCCATCTCCGCCATCGAGGAAGTCATTCCCGATACCACCAAACAACTGGTCGTTACCGCCCATGCCGAACAGATAGTCGTTACCGGTCCCTCCCGTAATGGTGTTCGCAATGGCATTACCGGTACCGATAAAACTACCACTGCCGGTAAATACCAGTTCTTCCACGTTATCGGTGAGGTCGTAGCTGCTGAGGTTGGTTCGGACAACGTCCGTGCCACCATTCACACCTTCGATAACTACATCACCGAAATCATCAACAATGTAGGTATCATCGCCCGTGCCGCCGGTCATACTGTCGGCACCAAGCCCGCCATCAAGCGTGTCATTACCGGCATCACCTTGCAGAATATCTTGCCCCGCCTGACCAGAGAGGTTGTCGTTTCCCGCACCGCCAATGAGAAGATCGTCACCTGCACCGCCGAGTAAGGTGTCATTACCGCCTTCACCGCGTAGGATATCGCTCCAGGCAGTACCGACGAGGGTGTTAGCCCCGTTGGTACCCACAATCAGATCGCCCACGGGCTGGGTGGTGGTCGACGTCAGGACAACAGGGGGGTTGCCTTCATCGTCGACGACGGTAACGACCACCTGCAACGTTCTGCCAACCATAGCCTGGCCCGGCGTATAGGTGGCGGAAGTCGCACCGTTAATGTTGACGAATCCGGTTGGCGAACTCATTCTCCATTGATAAGTGAAATTACCGCCGCTCAGACCATCGGCGTCAGCAATGCCTGAAACCACCGCGGTCAGCGTCAGGCTTTCAGTTGGGGTGAGGTCGTTAATTACCGGCACACCAGTCGTGGCCTGATTTCGCGGTAGGATCGCCTGAGTTTGTGCCGACACCAGGGTTTCAGCGTCACCCATGCGGTCGTTAAAGCTGGCTACCACACGCAGCGGTGCGCCCTGAATAGCACCAGGCACTCTGAACTCAACGCCGGTTGCCTGATCTCGCCATTGGCCGTTGACGAATGCCTGCCAGGTCATGGTGATGGCCACATCCGCCGCAAGCCCGTTACCATCCAGCAAGTTCGCCACGTTGACGCGCAGCAGGTCGCCCACCGAAGGGTTAGGGTTACTGATGGTAAGATCGCCCGTCGCTTGTTGCCCCGTCACCCACAGCTGCTTCCCATCGCCAAACTCCAGTTTTTCGATGTTCAACAGACGATCGATGCCATCATTCAGGTTCAGCGCGGCATCCGGCGTGGCGTGATCGACGCGCAGGCTACCGTCTGCCATACGGGTAAAGACATAGTTGCTGCTGACATCACGGTACACCGCGACGTCAGTTTCCGTGCCGTTACCTTCATGCAGGATTTCTCGCACAATCGACAGTTGATTCGGTTTCAGCGTGCCGGCCAGCATGTACGATTTCAGTTCAGCCATACCTTCGGCGCTGGTGAGCCCTGCCATACCCGTAACGGCAATACGCACGTTGAGCCATGCATCACCATCAATGATATCGTTACCGGCTTTACCCATAATGCGGTCGCTACCGCCACCGCCGAGTAAAATATCGCTACCATCATCAGGATTCAGGAGCACCGCGTCCGGATTTGTAGAACGCTCTACGCCGAGAATAGCCTGTAAACCGGTGATCCGATCCGCACCTTCCTGGGTCAGGTTGTTAGAGAGGGGAACGCCCTGAACAGGCGCAGTACCTATCGGCTGTTCTGTCCCGGTCAGGATATCGTCGTATTTCCAGCCCGACAGCCCTTCAACAAGATCAAAACGGTCGCGTAGAATAAACTCCTGCTGGTTGACGAAAATAGGGATCCCAAGGTCAGAGTTAGCGCCATTTGGGTCGCCTTTATGGATAGCCCAGTCGAAACCGGCCATGCCATTATTGCGCTGGATCCCCGCGCCCTGAACCATGATGTCGTCACCGGCTTCGCCATCGTAGTCGGTGTCGTTACCCTGACCGTTGAGGACATCGTGACCGATAATGGTACTGTTGAAGAACAACTCGGAGTTGTCACCCGCCAGCGTGTCAAACCCGTCACCGCCTTCCAGCCAGTCATCGCCTTCGTTGCCCATCAGGAAATCACCACCTGAGCCGCCAAGCGCAAAGTCGTTATCTTGACCCGAGAAGACCTCCTGTGCATCTTCGCCGACCACCACGAAGTCGCTACCACTGCCACCAAAGACCAGATCGTTTCCGTTACCGGAGAAGATAACGTCATGTCCGGCATCACCGTGCAGGAAGTCCGCATCACCAACAGGCGTACCGGTATCGGTAATAATGTCATCACCGTCACCGCCATGGACCACGTCTGCTTCGTCGCCGCCGTCCAGTCGGTCATCTCCGCCATCACCCCACAGACTGTCGATCCCTTTACCGCCGATTAACGTATCATTGCCTGCCGTCCCTCCAAGCACCACATGCCCATCGCCGGTATATTTCAGATACCCGCCATCGGCAAAACTATCGCCGTCAACATCCACACCTGGGTCGCGACGCACCAACAACGGCGAGAGCAGATCCTTCAGCGGATTACCCCATTTCGGGTCGATTTCCGTTTGCAGCACGCGGTTCACTTCAAAAATATGGTCCGGTGTCTGGAACAGATTTGCGGGCAGGTGGGAGGATCCCTCATCACCAAGATCGCTGTTACGCATTACTAGTGCGGAAAACGAGTTGGCCTCCAGTTCATTGAGTAAGTTCAATCCCTGAACGCGGCTCAGATAGTAGAAACGATCGCCGTCCTGAAGCATTTCCATTTGTGTTTCAAAGACGAAGTTGAAGGTTGAGCCGAGCATGCCGCCAAATTCATTTTTGCGCTCTGCCAGCCCGCCAATCCAGAAATCGACCATATTCAGGCCGGTCTCTTTGGTTGCCCACGCTCCGGTACTGTTAAAGAAATCCATCGCATCCGCAGGCGGGGCATTGTTAGCATCACCAAACAACAGGAAGTTTACCGCTGCACGCTTACCTTCAAGGCTGGTGGCATTGAGGATCAGCTCATGCTGACCATAGGCGGCCATAAAGTTAATGATTGAAGCGGGATTTTTCAGGTAGGTAGTGAAGTCAGCCCAACTGGTATAAGGCTTCAGTTGACTATCACCGCTTAATGCAAAAAACTGCTCGCGGGCCTGGTTCAGCGTCGGCATTGCGGTGTCACGGCCACGGGCTATATTAAGCGCGCCTAAATCGAGGGGCAGGCCGATGAGATTATTACGCAGAGCATCGGTAATAAATTCATCAATTTCGTTACCCACCTGACGCGTCATACCACGCACAATTGCGCCAATAGCCTGATCGTCCGTGACGGTGGCCCCGTTGATTTGATTAAATGCTACCGGATTCAGGAATGCTGAAATCAGGTCAATATCGCCGCTTTGCATATCAATGTCGGTGCGCGCCACGGTTTCTGTCAGCATTGAATGCCCAAAACGGTAAACCACATGCGCAAACTCGGCAAAGATCATCGGGTTTATATCCGCCGTGTTGGAGAAAACAAACGGATCGACGGCGGGTTGTACGGTACGGGCAAACTCCTCGAATACGAGGTGCTGATATTGCATTTCCGTGGAGAAGCGGCCTGCCTGGAATAGGTACTCACCGTTCCATACCAGCGTACTGGTATCGGCAGGTAATTCCGTGATTTGATGATTGGGCATCAACCACTGATTAATGAGGTCGATATCACCGGTTTCCAGCAGTGTTGTTTTATATTGCTCAACCAGACGGTTATGCTCGCTGTGAAAAACGGCGTGCACCGCGGTTAAACCTATATTTTCGTTCCCACGCCCGTCACCGGTAATAAAGTGACGATCGAGCAGTTCGTTATCATAGGTTCCTGCCGGTTGCGCTCCTTCGCCCCCAATCGCAGTGTCATCATCTGCCAGCAGACCCGCTTTTGGCGCGGCAGTATGCGCAATATCATCAAGAAACGCATGGCCGGTGCGGAATGTTCCCTCAGGCAACAGACCGCCGTTGGCTTCAACCAGTCCGCCGGTGGTAACAATCTGTACCTTTCCATTTTCACTTAAAATCAAATTACCATAGCGATCCGTCGCCAGCAGGGGAACATTAAACACATCCTGATCGGTGAGTTTAATGCCAAGCAGGGTTTCAGCCTGGTTTTTAACGTCGGCCCAGGTCGCCAGTCCACCGTTCGCACCGCCTAATAAATTCCCGGTAGGCTCAGGTTTCCCATCAATAATGACGAATTCGCGGATGAAAATTTGATGTGAAGGATGGGAGGTGTAGGTTTGGTTTTGGTCGATGAAGGGGGTCGTCAGGTTTACTGTCTCTCGATTTTCATCCACCGTAGCCCGGGTTAGTAGCATAAAGTTTGTTGACGACCCTTCCACATATAAAGGGTCATCTGGCTGTAGCGGAATGAAAACGATACCGTTGCCTCCTTTGGGAATCAAATCCAGACCGTGGTCAAAAAACTGGCCAAAGAAGGTCATCCAGCCGTTAAAAGCAGGGGAGAGACCGATATCGGGAGACTGGTTAGGAATGGATAACGTTTCTCCGTCTCCTGTAATAGTCCCCCCGCCGGGAGCATCTTTTAACGCGTTAAATACCTCCAGTGCGGCTGGGTTAGATGCCGTTTGATCGGAAATTAAGTTACTAATAATACGTGGGTCGGCATCAATAACGGTGCCACCAATTTGGATATAACTGGTCATTTGGTCCGCATCTTGCCAGTTTAACGCGGTTAATCTCGGCATTGTCTGGTCGGCAGAGCCATATAACTCCTGACCCGGTAGAAGATTATTCCATGAACCATCTACCGTGCGAAGTCCATAAGGCAATAGCGGACTGGAAACTAATTCTCTAAGCAATTCAGCATTAACGCTGCCATCCGGGTTAGTTGCCGCTTCGGATATTTTGATCTGCTTAAGAATAAAAGCAAGATCGTGCAGAGTGACAGTAAAGTCATATTGTGAGGCCATAAGTCATTACCCCTATCTTTACCTGTATTAGCTATCATCACTCTTTTCTTCCACTTACAAAAATTGACAGAAGAATGAGTCGTATAAGATACCTGATTGTTATTGCATGATTAAAACTCCATATTTAAAAAAATGAAGTATCTACGACTTGATTAGCATTATTCTCCTGAAATTTAGTTAGCACAGTAAGATATGCACCTCACTTATATATTAGGTTTGAGCGGTTGATGATCATCGTGCCCCATTGAAATTAAAGGTATATTCGAGACGCGCAGTTTTGAGAAGACAAGGTCTCCTCAAGGCTGTAAAGGTTTTACTTTTTAAAACGCATATTACAGTTATGTGATGATCATAACTATGGTTTTTCCGTTGACGACTTCACTCATACTTTTTTATGAAAAGATTAAATTTTCATTTCTTTACATTAGAATTCATGTCAAATCACTTATTAAGAAGAGTTCTCATTAAGTCGACTTTTAAGATGTCATTGTGTTGAATTATAAAATTTAATATTGGATGAAATTTAACACGACATCATTCCTGATGCCTGATTATGCTATTAGCATAAATCAATACCGTGTGATAGCTGACCCTACGTTTAGTAAAGAACGACCTCTCCAAACAGGTAATACAATGAAAAAAAATATAATTTTTCTCTCCGGGATGATCTTTTCGTCGGTCGGTCACGCCAGTGCGCTCTATTTCTATGAAATCGGAACGGAGGATACCGCACTGGCTGGTGCAGGGCAGGCCGCTCGTGCTCAGGATGCCTCTACGCTGTTAACGAACCCTGCGGGGATGACTCGTTTACCTGACCATATGGTCACCGGAGGATTACAGGCGATGGGCGGAGATATTCCCTATACGCTGAATAATACGACAGATGGCAGACAAAGCCCCGGTAATGTAATGACGCTTTTCCCCAATGCCAGCATGTTTTATACGCAACGGCTGAGTGATACCGTTTCTGCCGGTTTGGGTTTGTACGGCAACTATGGGTTAGGTATCGACTTCGGCAACTGGGCAGGGGATCGGTTAATTAAACAAAGTACCATGGTTGCGATGACGCTGAGTCCCGCCGTTGCATGGAAACTAAGTGATAAGGTGTCGGTTGGCGCAGCTGCAGGGCTAAACTATGGTTTTCTGTCGCTAAGCAGAGATGTCGATGGCCACGATGAGAAACAAAGCGATCATGACTGGGCGATGAATTACCACCTTGGGTTATTAATGGACATAACTGACAATACTCGGGCGGGTGTAACCTGGACCAGCAAGACTGATTATCATTTCAATATTGACGGGACAGCGCGTTTTCCCAATATACCTAATATTGGATATGATCTGCCGATCTCCACACAAGTCCGTGCTCCGCAGCAGGTGATGTTTAGTCTGGTTCACGATATCAACTGTCAATGGTCAGTGATGGGCGATCTTGGCTGGCAGGACTGGAGTCAGTTTGGCAGCCCGCAGATTACAATAAATGGTCAGCAAAGCGATCGTGATAATCGTCTGAAAGATACATGGCATACAGCGTTGGGCGTGCAATATCATCCCGATGAGCAGTGGCGCATTAATGCCGGTATTGCGTATGACAGTTCACCGTACAAATCGCAAAGTGATGTAGCGCTTTCGATGCCAACCGGCGATGAATGGCGACTTGCCACCGGTGCACAGTACCAGATTACGCCAGCCAGCAATATTGGCGTTGCCGTTGAGTATTTGCACATGCAGTCGTCCAACGTCAAATCTGATATCTTTGCAGGCCAGTATAAGAACCCGTGGTTATGGTTTGCCAGTGTCAACTACAGCTATCAATTCTAGCGCCGTTATTCCCGATTAAATATCTCACGCATTGTTAATAGTCACCATAGCGGATTATCTATCCGACAGTGTCTGGTAACCGTCTGCTGGTGGTCGTATCACACACGCTCGTTTAAATAAAAACAAATTTGTACTTTTATTATTGAGCTATTTATGGTTTTAATATGAATCTGTACTACCTTCATGGAATATAGGTAAAAGCATATTGTTTTCAATCTAAATAATACAGGTTTGATTATGCAAATTTCACCTCCGGTACGCCCAGAACAAAGCATACAACGTTTAATGCAAGCACTTGAACCGATTGCAGAAAAGATGAAGGTTGTGCCGCGGCGGCGTATCATGTGGAAATACAAGAATAAGCCTCAACTCTACCTTTTTTTGCAAGGGGAGCTGTCCATTTTACGTTCTTCTGATGGTCTGTTAATCGTGACCGTCTATGAACCCCATCTGTTCGGTATTGCCGAAATGATCCAACCGGTACACGGCCATTTATTGCGCGCTGAAGCTGAATCAACCTTATTACGCGTCGATGCCGATAAAGCACGAGAACTCTTTCATCAACAAGGCTTGTGGGAAGATGCGGCGGCAGTGCTTTCATATCATACGGGTTATCTCTTTTATCGTGATGATTTAGTCGTACAGCAGCGTACTTATTCAGTGATACGTAACCACCTCGAAGAGATGATTTTGTTGCCGGAAGAGACGCGCAAGCGAGTTTCTATTTTGGATTATATTCAGGATCGGACCCACTTATCGCGCAGCAGTGTTTTAAATGTTGTATCTGCGTTAAAAAAAGGAGGGTATATTGATTTTGAACGCGGAGGGTATCTTACTTCCATCAATAAATTGCCTGAGCGATTTTAAATAAACCCACAAACAAGTTACAAATCGATTATCTAACTTTAATATTCTATTGTAGTAGCATGCCATATATCAATCGTAAAAAAACCTCCTCATCATTCTCTGAGGAGGACTTCTTGTTATTCAATAAGAGAGTTCACGGACTGATTAATGCTTAACAGTCCTGTTTGATTATGCTCCTTATAATAAAAATTGTTCATTTGCTGCATTTGTTCGAGCTTGGTTAAAGAAGCATAAACCTGGTATGCCTGGCTATGAACGTCAAACATCTCTCTTGGCTTAACCTCATGAAGATATTCATTTTTTAACGAACTCACGACGTTTTCAATTTGCTGTTTATTATCCTGATATAAGGACAGGGATGCCGAGTCACTACTTGATTTTGACTCGGGTTGTGCCTGAACAACAGGGATCACCATTTTATTGATCTTAACAACTTTCTCTGGGGGAGAAGTATTACAGCCAGAAAGTATCCCAGTGATGAGAAGTAGATAGAGAGTGCGCATATATAGTGTTCTAAAGACAATGGATGCCAGCCATTATCTTTTTATACAGTCAGGTGTCTACAGCTATTTTGTTTAAATAAAAACAAAAGGAAATTTAAAAATAAATGTCATTGCATTACATTGTTTCAGAAGACCATGTTAGCCTACGAGCATTAGATCATAGAAACCTGATAAATACAGTATTAAGGAAGCTTCTCAGCAATCAGAGCAGCAGGGTTTCTTTCTTCTTGATAATATATTATTAGCGAGGATTTATGAAACTTAATAAACTAGTAAGTTATCTGGCTTTGGCTGGTGTGTGTTCAACATCATTAATATCACTACCTGTATTGGCACAGGAAGGGGCAAAAGATGCGACTGCTCAGACCAAAAGTGCGAATGACGCCTTATATGGTCAATTGCCATTCACTGATAAAACCGATTTTATGAACGCTCATAAAGGTTTTATTGCTCCGCTTCCCAATGAATTGATTAAAGGGAAGCAGGGAAATGTTGTCTGGGACCCTCAGCAATATGCCTTTATCAAAGAGGGCGAAAAAGCCCCCGACACGGTTAATCCAAGCCTGTGGCGTCAGTCGCAGTTGATCAATATTGGCGGCTTGTTCCAGGTCACCGATGGCGTGTATCAAATCCGTAATCTTGATCTCTCGAATATGACAATTATGGAAGGGAAAGAGGGTATTACGGTCATTGATCCGCTTGTCTCGGCAGAAACCGCGAAAGTGGGAATGGACCTTTATTATAAGAATCGCGGTAAAAGACCCGTTGTTGCCGTCATTTATACGCACAGCCATGTTGACCACTACGGTGGCGTCCGCGGCGTGATTGATGAAGCGGATGTGAAGTCCGGTAAAGTGAAGGTATATGCACCGGCTGGTTTTATGAAGGAAGCTGTATCTGAAAATATTATGGCAGGTAACGCCATGAGTCGCCGAGCCAGTTACATGTATGGCAATCTGTTGAAACCGGATGCAAAAGGTCAGGTCGGTGCGGGTCTGGGAACGACAACCTCCGCCGGTACGGTGACGCTGATTGAACCCACTAACTATATTACCCACACCGGGCAGAAAGAAGTTATCGACGGTCTAACCTATGATTTCATGATGGCGCCGGGATCGGAAGCACCTTCTGAAATGCTGTGGTATGTAGAAGAGAAGGGAATGATCGAAGCTGCAGAGGATGTCACCCATACGCTGCATAACACTTATTCATTACGTGGCGCGAAGATCCGCGATCCGCTGGCATGGTCAAAATATATCAATGACGTTATTGGCCGCTGGGGTGGAAAGGCAAACATTATTATTGCTCAGCATCACTGGCCGACCTGGGGTAATGAAAATGTGGTGAAGTTAATGAAAAGTCAGCGTGATATGTACCGTTACATCAACGATCAGACGCTGCGCATGGCTAACCAGGGGCTGACCCGTGACGAAATCGCCGCTAACTTCAAACTGCCGTCTGGCCTGGAAAAATCATGGGCCAGCCGTGGATACTATGGTTCTGTCAGCCATGATGTGAAAGCAACGTATGTCTTTTACCTCGGCTGGTTCAATGGTAATCCGGCAACACTGAATGAATTACCGCCCGTTGATGCCGCGAAGAAATATGTCGATTATATGGGCGGCGCCGATGCAATCATGCAAAAAGCGAAAACGGATTACGCCCAGGGCAATTACCGTTGGGTGGCGCAAGTCACTAACAATATCGTTTTTGCTGATCCGAGCAATAAAGAAGCCCGTAATCTGGAAGCCGATGCCCTTGAACAAATGGGTTACCAGGCTGAGTCCGGTCCATGGCGTAATTTTTATCTGACGGGTGCACAAGAATTACGCAACGGTGTGGTAAAAGGCGCGACACCAAATACCGCCAGCCCGGATACCGTTAAGGCCATGTCACCTGAGATGTTCTTTGATTATCTCGCGGTACATATTAACGGAGAAAAAGCAGCAAATGCGCAGGCAGTCTTCAACGTCGATTTAGGTGCTGACGGCGGTAAATACAAACTGGAACTGGAAAACGGTGTTCTTAACCATAGCGCTGATGCACAGGCCAGCAATGCTGATGCCTCCATTACGCTTAACCGTGCAACGTTGAACAAAATTATTCTCAAGGAAGAATCGCTGCAACAGGCAGAAGAGAAGGGTGATGTACAAATTTCCGGCAATCATGCCAAGCTTGATGAGTTCCTCGGGTATTTAGATAGCTTTGATTTCTGGTTTAACATGGTAACGCCTTAACTTTAGAGCCAAACCATGCCATAACCCGCCAGCACTGGCGGGTTTTTTATTGTTGCTTATCAGAGTATTGAGTTGTAAGAGACTGTATAGCAGTTGCTATACATAAGCCTTATGGTATGCTTGTAAAGCAATTGCTATACAAGAGGCTTAATAATGAAATCAGATGTCCAGCTCAACCTTAGAGCTAAAGAATCCCAACGCGCGCTTATTGATGCGGCCGCAGAGATTCTACATAAATCGCGTACAGACTTTATTCTGGAAATGGCCTGCCAGGCGGCAGAGAACGTTATTCTCGATCGCCGAGTGTTTAATTTTAATGATGAACAATACGCTGAGTTTATCGAGATGCTTGATGCTCCGGTTGCCGAAGATCCCGCTATCAGGAAGCTACTGGCAAGGAAACCACAGTGGGATTTGTAACCGCACCAGAGCCGCTAACTCACATTCATCAATTGGCGGAATTTGTCAGCGGAGAAATTGTTCTCGATGATTGGTTAAAGCAAAAAGGGCTAAAAAATCAGGCTCTCGGCGCAGCCAGGACGTTTGTTGTCTGCAAAACAGACACGCGAAAAGTCGCTGGCTTTTATTCACTGGCCACTGGTAGCGTCAACCACACAGAAGCAACAGGCAATCTTCGGCGTAACATGCCAGATCCAATCCCCGTAATTATCCTTGCCAGATTGGCCGTAGATCTTTCTGTTCGTGGAAAAGGGTTAGGGGCCGATCTGCTTCACGATGCGGTACTGCGGTGTTACAAAGTGGCAGAAAATATTGGCGTGCGTGCCGTTATGGTGCATGCGCTCACAGACGAAGCTAAACGTTTTTATCTTCACCACGGATTCAAAGCATCTCAACTGCAGGAACGAACTCTGTTTCTCAGGCTTTCATGATTGTAATGAGCAGAGGAGGTCAATGGCCAACGTGGGCCACATGGGGACTTAACTGAGTACGTATCAAATTGTATTTAACATAATATACATTATGCGCACTAACGTAGATAAAGGCTGAATCTGATGTTTTATGGTCATCCTTGTGCTGCTCAATAATGACGCCTCAAAACCCTTTCAAGCACAGTTGCCTCAACAGCGCTAACAGTTCTGGATGATGGCTCTCGACTACAGCTGGTTATGCAAATAGCTGTTTTATGTCTTCTACAATTCCACCGCGACTCTCACTTCACTGAACATTAAAACTGATAACTGTAGTTCACACTGGCAAACCACAGATACGGATTATCGTAACTCCCCTGATAAATTGATGGTGACTGTACGTGGGACGACTGCATATGCAGATACGACACAGCAGCACCGATATTGCTTTGTGGTGTAATTTGATATTGCGCTCCGGTAGCAAATCGCCATTCATCACCGGTCGGCAACGTCAGCGCCACATCGCTTTGCGAATTATAGACCGTACTATCAAAAGCTACGCCCGCATTCAAACGCCATTGTTCCGTAGGTCGAAATTGCACACCTAAAGCCGTATGCCACGAATCCTTAAGACGACTGGACTTATCAACTTCTTGCCCGACCACCGTTATTTGCGGCGCGCCGAACTGACTCCAGTCCTGCCAGCCAAGATCGCCCATCACTGACCACTGTTTATTAATGTCATGAACCAGACTTAACATAATCTGCTGTGGAGCACGTACCTGCGCAGAAATAGGCAAATCGTATTCCACGTTCGGTAAGTTCGGGAAACGCGCTTTGCCGTCAATATCAAAATCGTACTCAGTTTTGCTGGTCCAGGCGATACCGGCCCGGGTTTGATCGGTCAGTTCCATCAATAATCCCAGACGATAGCTCATCGCCCAGTCATGATCCTTTTCTTTTTCATCGTTGCCATCAACATTTCGAGTAAGTGACAGAAAACCGTAATTGACGTTAACAGAGCCCCCAACGGAAACCCTGTCACTAAGCTTATAAGCCAGCGATGGACTGAGCGTCATCGCAACCATGGTGCTTTTCTTAATCAGCCGGTCGCCGGACCAATTGCCAAAATCGATCCCCAGACCGTAATTTCCGTATAGCCCAATACCAGCATAAAGATCGTCATTCACCTTCTGGGCATAGAATGCGCTGGCATTTGGAAAGAAGCGCATGATGTCACCGGGGCTTTTACGCCCCGTCTCGTCTTCAAGGGTGTAGGACACATCACCATCCATTGCCTGTAATCCACCGGTGAACATATGATCCGGAAGTCGCGTCATTCCTGCGGGGTTAGTCACGATGGTGGAGGCATCCTGCGCACGCGCTGCCTGCCCCGCCCCTGCCAAAGCCGTATCTTCGGTGCCTATTTCATAAAAATAGAGTGCGCTAGCTTGTGCTAACGGCGAACAAAAAAGACTAAGATAAATCAAGGTCAATTTTTTCATATGCCACCTGCAGAATTTCTTCATTATTGAAGTAGTTAGCGTCTGTAAAAGCGTAGCTCGCAGCATTTAAATTGTCAGGCAAAAGCACAGGATTAAAAGCGTGACTTGTGCATACGTTCGAGCTGAATTTTGTCTGCTTCACTCGCTGTGTCAGCCAGGGACTGAAAACTATCTGGTGCGTAATAAGTTTTCGGTCGCGGAAGCGATTGCATGGAAGTGCCCGGGTAAATTTGTAACTCACCCAGGCGCGCAAGCCGATATCCTTCGATCACGGCGGGAAAAGTCAGTTGCAGTGGCGTGGCGTTCTCGTACGAAACTGGGGTTGGTAACCGGTTATGCTCAAGATTATAGTTACGCTTTAACACCAGAAATTTATCTGGAACCCTACGTTTACTGTTCCACCAGTCACCGTCCAATTCGCGAAACTTACGCTCAGTTTCAGTCCGGGTTGCGACGCCAAGTTGCAGTAAAACCCGCTGCAGTTCGCGATCCACCGCCGCGTTGTAGGCCGCAATGGATTCCACCCTGCCCTGTAAAATCACGTTGATGGCGATACGAGCACCCAGTAGATTTGAATAGAGATCTTCCGGGGAAAATGCAGAAATCTGCTCAGAAAAACCGGGAACAGACTCGAATCCATACCACTGTGCAATTTCGTGCCATTGAGCCAGTTCAAAGGCCAGATTCCCCGCCAACCAGGCGGCCAATGTGTAACGCTGCGCCATTGCTGCAGGAGGTGTGAAACCGTGTAGCTGTATCCGTCTGACGCCCAATTCTTCGCTGTAAAAAAAACGCCACTGTTGACCAAGTTTTGGATAAATACGAGAAAAGAGGTAAAAGGTGTTATCCGCCGTATCGCGAACGTGCGCTATGTCGATAAAACCCCCACGGTGGGTATAAAGCAGTCCGTTTTTTTCCTCACTCAGTCCAACGATATTTTTCACGGCCCCCAACGCACTATCGTTATAGTGATGACGCCCCAGTGAATCTAACGTTAATACATTGCCAATCTGGTAGACAGGGATCGGCACACCTATCGCCCTGACATGAAGATCATAGCCAAACGCGCAGCATGGGCGTAGTGACTCCGGCGGTGCTAAATGGCCGACAACGGGATATGCCTTATGCGCTTGTTTAAGAGTGAGGCCAGGAACTTCCGCGCAGGCAAATCCGGCTACCAGCAGTAAAAACAGAAATCCTTTAGCCATTCAGAATGCCTCCGCAATTTGAAAATAGAATCCTGCACTCTCTCTCCCAAAACCTAAATCCAGGCGGATATTCATGGCGGGCTTCACTTCAAAGCGATAACCGACACCCGCATTAGGTAAGATCGGATGATGTCCCATATCGTCAATGTTTCTGCCTAAAGCTCCTGCGCCCAACCACAACACGTAACCATGTCGCCAGTTGAGTTTTTTTCGATATTCCACCTGCCCACTTACCACATCCTTATCCCGATAACGCCCTTGGTAATACCCCCGCAGACGGCGGTCATCTCCGGCCATTGATAAACGATCCCACGGCACGTCTCCACGAGTGAAACGTCCCCATAAATCGAACGCCAGCACAGTCCTGTCATCAAGTAAAAGGTAACGATCGTATTGAACCTGTGCTGCCGTAAAATGAGTATCTGAACCAAAAGACGGATCAAACCAGGTGTACTCCAGCTTAAAATAGTGTCCATGCTGTGGCCGCGTGACAACGTCACGCGTGTCGTAACTCAGACTTACACTGGGTCCAGACGATAACGGCGATGTCTGCGCATTATTTAGGCTGAACACGTCCCCCTGATGCGGATCGTCAACGTCCGCCTGCATAGAAGAAAAATCCCAACCCGCGCCGAGATAAACGCGTTCAGCGATTTCTCGCATCAATACAGGATGCAAACTCACGGAGTTGTTGGTGTAATCCTGTTCATTACCCTGGGCTGCGTCGTAGCCAATGCCCCAAAAACCCGTTGGCACTTTGTTCACTGAGCCGTCCACAAACAATCGCCAACGGTCGTCGGTAAAAAAGGTATAACTGCTGATCCCCATTCCCAACGCCCCGCTGGCGCTGACATAACCTGTCAAGGAAACAGAAGAGTTCTGAGTTGTTTTATCTGCCGCATCCACCCGGTAGATCCCCGCCACCGCCATGCCAAGACCCAGCTTCAGCTCTGGAGTGTAAAATGGCCCCGGCAACACGCTCCAGTTCACCCCTTTTGCCGGATCGTACTGGTTATCCGCACCCAGCTTCCCGAGGAAAGCGTCAATTGAGGGTTGATCCAATGTTAACGCCTCCGCAGACCAGGTCGTCAGAGCCAATAGCGATGTCAACATGACGCGATAACCGTTCATCAGAAGCGATATTCACCGGCAATAAAGAAGCTATTGCGTTCGTTAAATCCAAACTCCGTCAGGACGTTAAATTGTGGTGTCATTTCAAACTGAGTCCCCAGCAGCATGTTCCACGGAGAAGTCAGATTCTGTTTAACATCAAATCGCCCGTTGCCATCCTGGTTTACGGCCTGGATCAGTGGCTGAAGCTCAGCGGGCATATGCAGATCGGAGAGGCTACCCCTGAACTCCTGCTGCACGTTCTGGTACATACTCCCCACCCAGACGCTCAGATGCGATTCGCCCACCGGCCCCTGAAATTTAAAGCGATATCCAACACGGGGAGACACGGTAAGGGCTGAAATTTTGCCATCCAGAATGTCAAAATCAGTACGGGTATAGTTGGTATCCACCAGGGCAAACCAGTTTTCGTATCCTCCTGCCAAAGTAATACCGGTTCCCCAGGTTGTGCCTTTAAAATCGAGAACAAAATCAATATCCTGTAGCTCACCGCTCTGATAAAGCTGATGCACAGATGATGCGATAATGCGGTCAACACCGGTGTAGCGCGAAGGGTCTGCATCTACTGAAACATTCGATACCGACGATCCGCGTGTGTGCCCTACCAGCCCGTAAATGTTCAAAAACGGGAAGACCCACATGTCCAGACGCAGGTTTTCAGTTTTGCTCTGTTCACGCGTATGGCCGGCATCAATATTGAACATATCGACAGGAATCGGGTGATTGCCAAGCGCCAGTCCGGAAAAACTGATGCTATCGACATCAATATTTTGCCGCATGTTCATATAGCTCAGGTTGATGCCAAACGGTAGCGGAATGGCATATCCCCGCGCCCTGGCCTCCTCGCCCCAAATCGGAAACGTGCTGGCATCAGTTTCAGCTGCGCTGGCCACGCCGGAAACCCACAGCAACGGAACAACCGCGTGGAACCATTTCATTATTTGTCCTCATTCATTCCGCTCATCCCTACAGGCCAGAGCCAACATTAAAATAAACTGCTTGTTCGTTATCGCTAAAAGCGACATCTACACCGGTACGCAGTCCGTATTCGCGCGCAATCAAATATCGAATACCACTGCCCCAGGCCACTTCTGCGCTACGGTAAAGCTCTGATGTACTGTCTGCCGCACTTCCAGCACCGACAAAACCCAAAACAATCCAACGCGACGACATTTGCCAGGCTAACTGCGTCTGAACGGTACTCACGTCATCCCCCTGGTAGCGATAGCGAGAGATACCACGAAGTTCGATATAAGGGCGCGCCATTGGTGGCAGATGTTTATCCTGCTGCGACAGCGTTTGATAGTCCCCTGCAAGTGAAAGCGTCCAGTCGGCGTTCAGTGGCAGGAAAAACTTGCCTTCGAGCGTCAGCAGGTCATAGCGATAGTCGCCCCCAAGATAGTGGCCGTAGAATTGATACTCGCCGCTAAGAGAAAGCCCGCGTCCGGGCCAAAAGAAGTTATCAGTTGTGTCGTATTCCGCTACCAGCCCCAATGCAGAGGTGATGCTGCTTTCACCCAATAGCTGCCGCCATACCTGGTTGACGAGCGGATTATTGCGGGCAGAGATATCCATCTTTGCCCAGAACTGTGATGCTCCCAAAAAAACGGGAGAATCCCCTGCGCGAAAGAGAAGCTTTTGCATACCGCCATAACTGCGAGTTTCGGTTTCCACGGCCTGGTTATTGCCAAAGCCCAATACGTCACCGGAATATATATCCAGATTGACATCGGCATAGCCTCCTGCAACCAGATAGCGAATGTGGTCATCCTGCCAGGTGTGGCGATGCCCTCCACCTACAAACCAGGTACCGTTTTGCGTTCCGCCACCGCCAAACGCGCTCATGGCCGGGGGAATAAACTGCCCATCAACCTGTCGTCCCTTGCCATGCAGAAACAGACCGAACAGGCCGCCGCCATAACCAACGGCCGGTTCGGTAATAACCAGCGGAATCGGTAGAAAACCGTACGGGTTTTCTTGTAAATAACGGCTCATGTCCACCATGCCGTCTTCAGGATCAATAAGCCCTGTCGCCATAGCGCGCCAGCACAGCAGAGGAATTAGCAGAAAAAGCCAACGCATTATTTCCCGCCTTCTGGCGGTGTTGCGGGTGCGGTATACCAATTATCTTTGGCCACCATCACGCTGTTTTCTGGCTGTAGCACAAAATTCGGAGACATAATCTGCACGTTAAATTCGTTGAAGACGTCCTGAATATTGCTGTGCAGTTCATTACGGGCATCTGCCAGAGATACATCCGGCAGCAGGCGCACCTGCAATTCATAGGAAATATACCAGTCCATCAGACTCAGCTGACGCACCAACGGCGGCTGTGAAAGATCGATTCCTTTGGCCCGCTTGGCTGCCAACTCCAGCATTGCGTGGACCTGGCGCCAGGGTGTGTCGTAGCCAATGGTAACGCCAACCGTCAGATTGACGCCGCCGTTGGTGCTTTGCGCGCTAAGGTTAGTAATTTTTCCACTAACCACTACCGCATTTGGCACGGTGACCACGTAATTTTCACGAGTAATAATTTTGGTCGCGAGCATACCAATTTCGCTTACCAATCCCTCGTTGTCCGCTACCCGAATCATGTCGCCTTTGCGCAGCGCGCGCGAATAGATCAAAACCAGTCCACTCATTGCGTGGTTCATCACCCCGGCCGACCCCAGCGTGAGCATCAGGCCAAAGAAAACGCTGATACCTTTAAACGCCAGTGAATTGGCACCGGGCAAAAAGGGATAGGCTGCAGATAGCGCAAAGAGCCACACCACTACAGAGATTAACTTACGGGTTGCGCCCACGGTTTCTGGATGAATTCCAGGCAACTGCAAACGCCCTGCCTCCACCTGGTTGAGAACCACCTTAAGCAACTTCAGGATGAACGCCGTGATGAGAAAAATGATCAGGACGATCATCAAGCCAGGTAACGCTGAGACAATCGACAATGCAATATCACGCACTACGCGTACAGACCAGTCACCAAGGGACTCTCCCCAGACGCGCGTCCAGGGAAACAGGCTAAAGACCCAACTCAGCCAAACGTAAAGTGCAACGATACCCAGCAGGATCATCAACAGTGCGTACAGGCGTGTCTCGATAGCGCCGATAAAACGCCGCCAACTCTGGGGGATCCAGCTTTTGTTCTCAAAAATGCGACGACGATAAACGCGTCTGACCCAACGCCAGGAACGGTATGCACCGAACCAAAACAGTACCAGTCCCACCAGACCAGCCACCGTTTTCACCGCCGACAGCGCCAGCCAGCTGCTGTTATACTGATCGCTCAATGCAGACCGCTGCGCCTCCATGCGCGCCAGTACGCGCTGCGCCGCCTGGTCGAGCGTAAGATCGTCTCCTTCGTCGAGATCGCCTTGTGTCAGCAACATCACCGGTTTACCGTTCATCACGATAAGCCTTCCCGGCTGGTTATAACGCGTGACCGATACAACCTGTAGCGGTTCGCGAACATCGGCTTCAGTGAAATTTCGTAGCGTATTGCGGATGCGCAGCACCCGCTCTTCTGGCGTAGTAAGGCCGAATTTCGCCTGGAGCATGACAATCGGTTGATGAAAAATATAAACCGTTCGCGCGCGTTCCTTTTCGGTGGGCTCCTGACGAGGTTCCGCCGCATATGTGTTAACAACCAAAGAGGAAAGAAAGCACATTAAAAAAGCGATCACAATCCTGTTCATATTCGCCACCAAAAACACGAGAATTATCGTTATTATTCAAAAAGCCAACGCAAATTTGATTGCTTTTTTTAGCATAGACCAGCCTTTCACTTACGCAATGTTAGTGATAAAGAGGTCTTCATTTCATGTGAAAGATGACATTGCCTTTCAAAGGTTCTTTTCCTCATCACTAAATATAAGCGTTCGATTATCCCCTCTGATAAAAAGGTAAATAACGTTTCCCTACGGGGTCAGTCAGCGTATCCATTCGTAAAGAAATAGCACCTCTTTGACCTGAATAGAGCGTTTGGCAGCTATGTATCCGCGTGGCTTGCATCGCGCCCTGGTGCGTGAAATTAACTGACAGTATGTGTTGCATCGATTCAGCATTATGTTGAAATCCAATAATCATAACTTCTTCCATAATTTATTATTAAATAACTTCCAGATGGAATAACCCCTCCGCCTTAATTAAGCTGCATTAAATTAATCACGATGCGAAAGATATGCCCTGCATTATTCATATTTTTGCAGGAATTCTCGAATAGTTATCTTGTGAAAGTAATTAACCTCCATTAGAAAAAATTTGGAGGATTTTTTCGTGTCTATACTCAAAAGGCTTACCTAATGAACGGAGTTCCCCACCATGCATAAAAGTGTCCCTTTTAGAAGGACGATGATTGCCAGTGTGCTAACGTTAGCAGCTGGCGCTGTGTCCACTGTTCATGCTGCACCGGCGACATCTACCGCACCGGAAAATGCGCCAAAGCAAGACTCATCTAAACCAAATATTGTCGTTATATTTGGCGATGACATCGGATACTGGAACCTGAGTACCTACAATCAGGGCACCATGGGATATAAAACCCCAAATATCGACAGCATCGCTGCCGAAGGTGCCAAGTTCACCTCCTACTACGCTGAGCAAAGCTCGACCGCTGGCCGTTCTTCATTCATTACCGGACAAATGCCGTTCCGTACCGGGATGAGTAAGGTGGGGATGCCGGGTGCGCCGCAGGGTCTGCAAAAAGAAGATCCGACCATTGCGAACATCCTGAAGCAACTGGGCTACGCTACTGGCCAGTTTGGTAAAAACCACCTCGGTGATCGCGATGAATTCCTGCCAACCGCGCACGGATTCGATGAGTTCATGGGTAACCTTTACCACCTGAACGCCGAAGAAGAACCGGAGAACCCGGACTACCCGAAAGATCCGGCCTTCCGCAAAGAGTTTGGCCCACGTGGCGTCATTAAGAGCACCGCCGATGGCAAGATTGAAGATACCGGTCCGCTTACCGTCCAGCGTATGAAAACCGTGGACGAAGAAACGCTCGCGGCCAACAACGACTTCATGGAACGTCAGGTTAAAGCCGGTAAGCCATTCTTCACCTGGTTCAATACCACCCGTATGCATAACAAAACGCACCTGAAAGACGGGAGCATTGGTGCTACGGGCCTTGGAACCTACGCCGACGGCATGGTGGAACATGACAAGATGATTGGTGAAGTGCTGCAGAAGATTAAAGATCTCGGCATCGAAGACAATACGATCCTCGTCTATACCACCGATAACGGCCCGATGACAGCAACCTGGCCGGATGCAGGCGAAACGCCTTTCCGCGGCGAGAAGAACACCGGTTGGGAAGGTGGTTTCCGCGTACCTGCGATGATTCGTTGGCCGGGCCACGTTAAGCCAGGCACCATCGTTGACGGCATTTTCGGCAGTAACGACTGGTTCCCTACCCTGGTTGCGGCTGCGGGCGATCCGAACATTAAAAACGAGCTGTTAAAAGGCTACAAAACGCCGTCCATTACCTACAAGGTGCACCTGGATGGCTACAACCAGCTCGACTACCTCCAGGGCAAGGGCCCGAATCAACGTAAAGAGTTCTTCTACTGGAGCGATGACGGCGATCTGCTGGCTATGCGCTACGAGCGTTGGAAAGTTCACTTTATGATTCAGGAGCATACCGGTCTTGATCTGTGGAAATACCCATTCACCAAGTTGCGTACGCCACTGATCTTTGACCTTGAAGTCGATCCGCTGGAGAAAGGCAGCGACGGTATGGGCTACAACTCCTGGTTCTACGACCGTCTGTTCCTGATGGGCGGCGCGCAGAAATACGCGAAAGAGATGCTGGAAACCTTCAAAGAGTTCCCACCGCGTCAGAAACCGGGTTCGTTCACCATTTCCGACGCTTCGGCGATGCTGGAACAAGGCTCTAATATCAATAAATAACCTAAGCCTCCGGGCAGGCTGTTCAGACAGCCTGCCCGTTTTTTGAAGAGTAGTGACGTTTTCTTGTTAGGGGTCTGCTATATGAAGTACAGCACCACACTACCGGTTAAAGCGCTTCCGTCGGCGGAAAAATATGACGGCAAAGGGCCAGAATACAAGCGCCGCTTTCATGTGATGGCCAAGCCCACCGGCTCGACCTGTAACCTTGACTGTTCCTACTGTTTTTACCTGCACAAAGAAGAGCTGCTGCATCAGGACAGACATACTGGCATGAGCGATGAGGTGCTAGAGAATTTCATTCGCCAGTACATTGATGGCCAGGACGGCGACCAGGTGGTCTTTTCCTGGCAAGGTGGCGAACCCACATTGATGGGGTTGGAATTCTTCCAGAAAGTAGTCAAATTTCAGAAGCAGTACCAGAAGCCCGGCCAGCGCGTCGAGAACGATTTACAAACTAATGGCGTGTTGTTGAACGACAAATGGGCTGAATTTCTTAAAGAACATCAATTTCTGGTGGGGCTGTCAATTGATGGCCCACGAGAACTGCATGACCGCTACCGTGTCACCCGTAGCGGCAAACCGACATTCGACAAAGTGATGGCGGGCGTTGAGGCCCTCAAGCGTCACGGCGTCCCATTTAACGCCCTGGTCACGGTAAACCGCACCAATGCCCGCTTTCCGTTGGAAGTATACCGCTTCGTCACCCGTGAACTGGGCGCAACCTACGTACAGTTTAACCCGTGCGTCGAACCGGTCGATTTCAAGCAAACCGCACCACAGTTCTGGCAGGACGAAAGCATCCCGCTGACCGGTAGCCGCCGCGCGCGCCCTGGCGATCTCGATTCGATCGTCACCGACTGGTCAGTTGACCCGGAGGACTGGGGCACATTTCTGATCGCCGTGTTTGAAGAGTGGGTTAATAACGATCTGGGCCGCGTACAGGTCAATCTGTTCGAAACGGCGGTCGCGCAGACGATGGGAATGCCTGCTCAAATCTGTACCCATTCAGAGTTCTGCGGTAAAGGGCTGGCGATCGAGAAAAACGGCGATATTTTTTCCTGCGATCACTACGTCTATCCCGAGTACCAGATCGGCAATATTGAACATGCCCAGCTTTCACACCTGGCTTTTTCCGAACGGCAAAAAGCCTTCGGCATGGGCAAACGCGACACGCTACCCAACTACTGCAAAACCTGCCCTTATCTGAAGCTGTGCTGGGGCGAATGCCCGAAAAACCGCATTGTCCGCACACCGGATGGCGAGCTGGGGTTGAACTACCTTTGCCCGGGCATTAAAGCCTTTTTTAACTATTCCGAGCCGATTCTGGTGGGCATCACAACCTTACTTAAACGTGATTTTGCAGGGCTACGCCGATGATAAATCGAGAAAAATTATTACAGCTTGAACAACGCATGAATGAGCAGGTTCTCGGTCAGGAAGAGCTGGTGCGCATGCTGATCATCGCCCTGCTTTGTGATGGACACGTTCTGCTGGAAGGCCTACCGGGTCTGGCGAAAACTCGCGCTGTGCGTGAGCTTGCGCGCCACGTTGAGGGGGATTACCGCCGTATTCAGTTCACGCCGGACCTTCTGCCTTCAGACATCACCGGCAGCGAAATCTATCAGCAAAACGCTTCCCGCGAAGAGGAGCAGTTCCGCTTCCGCCCTGGCCCGGTGTTCGGCAATATCATTCTCGCCGATGAAATTAACCGCGCCTCGGCGCGCGTGCAGTCCGCTCTGCTGGAAGCCATGGAAGAACGTCACGTAACGGTGGCGGGCAACAGTTGGCCTCTGCCCGGTGTTTTTATGGTCCTTGCCACGCAAAACCCGGTGGATCAGGAAGGAACCTGGCCGCTGCCGGAAGCCCAACTGGACCGTTTTTTGATGAAGGTGCTGGTGCATTACCCGTCTAAAGAAAACGAACAGAAAGTGATGCAACTGGTGCGCAGAGAACAGCAGCAAAAGTACCAACAATTGACGAACGCCACACCGGCCGCACCTGAACAACCCGATGCGCTGATGCTGAGCCAACAAGAAATTGCCGAATGTTGGCAGGCTATTTCCGCCGTTCATGTTTCCTCTACTGTCGAAAACTATATCGTCAATCTGGTGGACTTAAGCCGCCATCCGCAGTCGGTGAACGATACGCTGGCCGGGTACCTGACCTTTGGCATTAGTCCCCGCGGCACCCTGGCCCTTGAGCGTTGCGGTCGCGCGCAGGCCTGGCTGGAAGGTCGGGATGCGGTGCTGCCAGAAGACATTAAAAAGATAGCCCCGGCCGTGTTGCGCCACCGCCTGATGCTCAGCTACCAGGCCAGCGCCGACAACTGCACGCCGGATGATGCCGTACGGATGCTCCTTGATGCCGTGGTAGCGTGATGAACAGTGCCGTTCGCGTTGACCGCGATACGCTGCTGAAGCTCGCTGGCGATGCGCGAGCCATTGCCAATCCGCCAGGGCAGATCCCACCAGGCGCACTTGGCGGAGAGCGCACATCACGACAGCAAGGTCGCGGGCTGAACTTTGACAGCCTACGTCGCTATCAGCCCGGCGACGACGTCCGGCTGATTGACTGGCAGGCCACCGCGCGCATGCGTACGCCGTGGATTCGCCTGTATAACGAAGAGAAAGAACGTCCCGTGTTCTTGTTGGTCGACCAGCGGCGGGATATGTTTTTTTCGACGCGCGTGCAGACAAAATCCGTCGCTGCGGCTAAAACCGCCGGGCTGCTGGCCTGGCGCAGCTGGCACGACGGCGATCGTTTAGGCGGTATCGTCTTTGGTGACCAGGACTTTTCCCTGCGCAAATGCCGTGCGCCAAACGCTTCACTCCCTGCATTTCTCGACGATTTAGTGCAGTACAACCACGCCGTGGCGGACAACTATCCGCATGAAGCTCCCCATCCGCTCACGCTGGCAGCCATCCTGCGCCACAGCCTGCCGTTGATTCCAACCGGCTGCTGGGTCGCGTTAATCAGCGACTTTCACGATATGGATAGTGAATGCGATGCACTGCTGGCGGCCCTGCGCCGTCGGGGAGAAGTGAGCGCGTTCGTGATGCTCGACGATCTGCATTTGCGCCTGCCTGCTCACGGGCGACTGGCGGCCCGTTATGAAGGGCAAGAGGCGGCATTTTCACTCTCGCCTGAACTACAGGACGGCATCAAACAGAGTATTACTGCGCGGCTTTCGGCACAGGCGTCGCGCCTCACGCGGCTTGGCGTCCAGGTGAAGCAGATTGTTGTCGCCGGGGATCTGCTCAGACAGCTACAAAAAGGGGTTTAGATGCTGGAGAAAGGATTTACGGTACCCGAACTGGCGGAACCGGTTCTCCCCGATTCACCGTCATGGTTTCCCCTGCCGCCGGGATGGTTCGCTCTGGGCGGCGTCGTGCTCCTCGTGATACTTGTTTTTCTCATCATTCGCGTCGCCAGATGGCGCCGTAATCTGTGGCGTCGTCAGGCCCTGACGGCCCTCACTCAACCACAAACGGTGGACAGCTGGCTGCTGCTGATCAAACGTATTTTGCTGGTGCATCAGCCGCGTGAACAGGTTAGCGGTGCGCTGGACCCTGCCCAATGGCTCCCGTCCGTCCCACTGGATAATGCGCTGCGCCAACGTCTTTGCGAACGATACTGTCAACCAGACAACCAGTTGAGTGATGCCGATACCGCGCGGCTGCGTGTGCAGCTTCGCACCTGGCTTGAAGGACTACCCCATGTCTGAATACTTCTCACGCCTGGCGTTCGCCTGGCCATGGGCCTGGCTGCTACTTATCCTACCGTTGGTAGGCCACTTTGTGATGGCCAAAGAGCGCTCACTTAAAGAGTATGTTCGGGTCCCTTTTTTGCCCGGGCTGATCAATGAACTCCAGCTCAATAGCCAGCCTGCCCACAGCGGAAAGTTATCGACCGGGCTGTTCTGGCTGGTCTGGGTGCTGCTGGTCTGCGCGCTTGCCCGCCCGGAATTGCTGACTCCGCCACAACATATTGAAAAACCAATGCGCAACATCATGCTGATTCTGGACGTTTCTGGATCAATGGAAAAAAACGATGTTGCGGGGGGCATTACCCGGTTACAGGCGGTGCAGGAATCGGTTAAAAAATTCGTGGCCGCCCGCAAATCAGATCGTATCGGTCTGGTGATCTTTGCTAACAGCGCCTGGCCATTTGCGCCCGTCAGTGAGGATAAACAGGCGCTGGAAACCCGTATCAATCAGCTTGCGCCAGGCATGGCGGGGCAACAGACGGCGATTGGCGACGCGTTGGGCGTGACGGTGAAACTGTTAGATTCCAGCGGTGATAATGAAGCCAGCAAATTGGCCATTCTTCTGACCGACGGTAACGACACAGCTTCGCAGTTGACACCTCGCCTTGCCGCACAGCTGGCGGCCAGCCATCACGTACAGGTCCACACCATCGCTTTTGGCGACGTCAACAGCAGCGGCGATGACAAGGTGGATTTAGGTCTTTTGCAGGATATCGCCCATACCACCGGCGGGCGCGCATGGACGGCGCAGAACAGCGGTGCGTCGC
Source organism: Citrobacter sp. Cpo100 (assembly GCF_030332595.1). NCBI lineage: Bacteria > Pseudomonadati > Pseudomonadota > Gammaproteobacteria > Enterobacterales > Enterobacteriaceae > Citrobacter > Citrobacter sp. Cpo100. Next base: position 509,833 of record NZ_JAOWHM010000037.1, read on the forward strand.
TGGATGCGGTCTGGCAAGAAATTGACGCCATCACGCCGGTGCAGGTGAAGAGTATTGGCTGGTCATGGCGAATACCGTTGTTTGCCTGGCCTCTCGCTGCCGCACTGGTTTTATTGCTGGCTTTTAATATTTATCGCGCGCTCAGGGAGAGAATGGCATGAGTGATTTTCACTTTTTATACCCCTGGTGTTTGCTGCTGTTGATTCCTGCCATCGCGCTGTGGTGGTTACCCTCTGCCGGGCGTAGCGCCTGGTCACGCATTATGGATAAGCCGCTAGCAAACGCGCTGATCGTCGGGCGACAACGTAAACTCAGTCGGGCGCTGCCGTGGCTGGTGATGCTTGGTGTTATCGCGCTCGCAGGCCCAAGCTGGCAGCGTCAGCTTCCCGCCGCCCTGACGCCAGAAAGCAACGTGATGGTGATTTTGCAGCAGGATACCGCGATGCTTGCCAGCGACCTGCCTCCCAGCCGACATCAGCGGATGCAGACCAAAATCATGTCGCTGATGGAACGCATGCCGGGAACACGCTTTGGCCTGGTGGTCTATAACGCCGGGGCCTGGCTTACCACTCCACTTACCGTCGATACGGCCTTTTACTCGCTGTTCCTGCATGCGCAAACGCCTGCACTATTACCCTCTGGCGAAGGTTCTGGATTACAACATGCGGTCTCGCTGGCAATGCACAATATGCCCGCCGCGCCGCGCAGCATTATCCTGGTGACCGATACCTTAAGCGCGGAAGACGCCAGATGGCTTGGTGAACAAAATACGCCGCTACAAATCTGGGTGCCCGGAACCGCGCAAGGGGGCGCGCTGCCCGAGAAATATGCCGCCAGCGGTACGGATACACGGTTGAACGTTTCGCGCTTCGAGCAGATGCGCGACGACGGAATTCCGGTCACGCTGGTAACCACCGATGATGAAGACCTGCCCGTGGTACAGAGCCACATCCAGCAAAGTGTCACCGCGCAAAACAATGCCCGCAGCGATTTACACTGGCGGAGCGATGGCTGGATGCTAACGATCCCAATACTTGCCCTGCTGTTAATCTGGCGACGCCAGCTCTTTTGCTGGGTTTTGGTCGCGCCGCTGCTGTTCTGGCAGCCTTCCGGCCACGCCGCCTGGCTGGATGCCTGGGTAAGCCCCGATGTGCAGGGGCAGCGTGCGTTCTCCAGGGGGGATTACGCACGCGCTGCCCAGCATTTTAACGATCCACTCCGGCAAGGTATCGCATGGTATCGGGCGGGAAATTATCCCGCCGCTACCGCCGCGTTCCGACAGGCGGAACAAACCCCGGAAGCGCTGCTTTGGACAGGCAATAGCTACGCCCAGCAAAAACAGTGGCAACAGGCGTTGAACAGCTATGATCGGGCATTAAGCCTGCGCCCGGACTGGAAACTGGCGCAGGGTAACCGCGCAAAAATCGCCGCAATCATCATGCAACTGCGACAAAAGGAGCGCGAAAATAAATCGGCTCAGGGAGAAGAAGAAGATTACAAACCCGATGAAATTAAGCACGACCTGAAGCCCCACCAGGGGGCAGACCAAAAGGATATTCAGCCCATTGCCGGAGGGAATCCACAGGTGAATCAGTGGTATGAAAATCTGGCGGTTTCACCTTCTGGGCTGTTAGAAAGCCTCTACCGAACCCAGCCAGGAGAAGACCAATGAAGCTTATCTGGTTATTACTGCTGGCGGTACTTCCCTGCCAGGCGGCAATGACGGTCTCCCGCGAATTGATCGCCCCAGAACACGTTGTCCCTGGCCAGCCGGTGCGGGTAGCGGTAACGTTCTGGACAGATTCCTGGTTTAACCCGCCGCCGCAGTGGCCCGATTTCCCAGTAGAAAATGGCGATATTCTAACCAGCACGTCACCGAATCAATTGCTGACCCGTCACGATGGCGGTACAAGCTGGAGCGGCGTGCGCATGGAACGCCAAATCACTGCATGGGATCAGGGTAAGCTGGATTTACCGGCTTTCGAAATGACATTAACCGCATCCGGGCAAGCACCCGTTACGGTCAAACTGCCTGCACTGGAAACGGCGGTTAGCTGGCCGACAGGAGTCCAACAACCGGACCGTTTTCTGCCCGCTTCCAGCTTTTCTCTCAGCCAGAAGGTCAATATTTACCGCAGTGGTGAAGATAAAACGCTGCGCGCCGGTGACGTAATCGAACGCGTCGTCACAGCCAATGCTACCGATGTGATGCCCGCTCAGATCCCACAGTTGCTGTATGCTATAAACGGCACGCACACCCAACGATTGACACCAGAAAACCGTATGCTGACGTCGGGGCGCGGTGACATTACAGGCGCTGAACGCGTGGAAACACTCCGCTATTTACCGGTTGATGTAGGAGAAATCACACTACCGCCGATTAAATTACGTTGGTGGGATACAACCCATCAGCAATGGCAAATCGCTGAACTGCCCGGCAGTAAATATACCGTTGCCGCTTCACGCACCGCTGGGGCAGAATCTGTGTTAAAAGGCAGCCGCGACACCTTCACCTGGTCGACCGTGCTGCTGCTGACGGGCGGCCTCGCTTTACTCGTTCTTATGTTTATTTTCCGCCGCACATTGCTGCGTAGCACGCGTTATTTATCTCACCGCTGGTGCCGATTCTGGCAGCCGATTTCGTTACCGGGACAAACCCCAGATAACAGGAACTCACAATGAAGCATACGTTAATTACACTGGCTTTATGCGGCCTTTGCAGCACCGCCGCGGCTGAGCCCCTCTCCGCATGGAATGACACGGCAGCCAAACACGCTATTGAAGAATGGGTACAAAATGCCACCAACCCCGATCGTCCAACGTTTATTCCCACTGATAAACGCTACGTCGTATTTGATAATGACGGGACACTGTGGCCGGAAGCGCCGATGACGTTTCAGATCCAGTTCGCGCTGGACGAGATTAAACGTCTTGCCCCAGAAAATCCCAATTGGTCGAACGATCCGCTGGTGCAGGCCGTATTGAAAGACGACCTCAAAAGCGTCGTCGGTTCAGGAGAAAAAGGGCTTATGCACCTGCTATCGCTCACGCACAGTGGCATGACAACGGAGGACTTTACTCAGCGGGTTGCCAACTGGGTTTCAACGCATAAAGACCCACGTTTTGGCTGCCAGTATGACCAGATGGGATATCAACCTATGCGTCAGTTGCTGGATTATCTACGAGAGAATGGCTTTAAAACCTGGATTGTTTCCGGCGGCGGGATAGATTTCATGCGCGTGCTCTCGCAAAAAATGTATGGTATTCCGCCAGAACAGGTGATCGGATCGTTCGCGCTCGGCGAGTTCGCGTTATCCGGAGATGGGACAACAATCACCAAGACGATGTCGGGAGCCTTCAATGATGACGCGGCGAACAAGCCCGTGGCGATCCACCTGTTTATGGGGCAGCGCCCCGTGGGCGCATTTGGCAATAGCGATGGCGATCTCGCCATGCTGCAGTACACGGCCGCCAATCCGGACGCGAAAACCTTCGGACTGCTGGTCCATCATACCGATGCCGCACGTGAATACGCCTATGATAGTCACCCACCCGCAAGCGGAAAACTTGTTGATGGATTAACGCAGGCGAAATCGCATGGCTGGACCGTGGTTGATATGAAACAGGACTGGAAGACCGTATTTGACCCGGCGCAGTGCGTCGTGAAATCATCACCATAACGATCTGTTTAAGGCATCAGTCCATGTTCCTAAAAGACGATAACATCTTCTTACGTATCATATTATTACTACTTTCTACCTCTACGCTGTCGAGCTGCACATTAACCCGTGTTTCCGACAGCACACATGCCAAAGAGGTCGATGAGCTGAATGTTATTGGTCTGAGCCTGGAGGCAGCAAGGCAAAGAGCAACTGAAAAAGGTTTTGTGTGCAGCGAATACGGAAACGTGAACACGGTTGTAACCGAACAGGGTGAGCATCGATGGCTACAAACTGAATGCAGCAAGAAAAGTGCAGAGCTGTTCTGCCCGCAAATGCGTTTTGTCGTTCTTAATGTCGATCCCAACACGAATAGAGTCGTTGATGTTGGCAATTATGTTAATCAACACACCTGTTTTTAAAGACAACACCTGCATCTTGCGCTAATTATCGTATCGACTAAAGGACGTTATCTTGCTCATCAGAATCATCATCGCAATGGTCGCATTTGCCGGCAACTCCGTACTTTGCCGACTCGCATTGAAGGGGATGCATGCTGATGCTATTTCATTCAGCAGCCTCCGGTTGATAAGTGGCGCAATTGCCCTTTTCTTATTTATTGCGATAACATCTGACAGCAGAAAATTTGAGTTCAAGTGGTTAAATGCCCTGCTCCTTTGTATCTATGTTTTTTCATTCTCCATTGCCTATGTTTCTCTCAGCACCGGTGCTGGTGCCCTGCTGCTCTTTGGTACCGTTCAGCTCGTCATGACAGTATGGGGGATAGCTCAGGGAGAAAAGCTCATAATTTTAAAAATAACAGGTATACTCGGGGCATTGGCTGGAATAGCCATATTGCTGCTTCCTGGTGCAGAACGCCCTTCCTTGTATGCTGCAATAATGATGGTTATTGCTGGGTTAGCCTGGGCTTTCTACAGTATCACAGGGAAAAAAATCACGGATGCTGCTGCCTCAACCGGGGGGAATTTCATCCTGGCAATCCCGGTCGCATTGATTATCCCTCTGTTCTTCCGCTCTCATCTTCATATTGATATATATGGATTAGTTCTGGGCGTGCTTTCTGGTGCAATTACATCGGGAGGTGCATATCTGCTCTGGTATTCATTGCTCCCCTTACTCAGGTCCACAACGGCCAGTACTATTCAACTCAGCGTACCTTGTCTGGCCACTCTCGGTGGGATCCTATTTTTGGGCGAAACGCTCACCGTCAGAATCCTTCTCGCAAGCGTCATTATTTTGGCTGGAATTGGCTTAGTTATTTTCTCTGATATGAGAAAAGGAGCAAAATAGACTGATTAATTATCGGCAAAGACGATACAGAACATGTTGTGCCAATCGATGATCTGGCGGCAACGCGGGATGCGTGAACTCTTCTGTTTTATTCATACCAAGTCGTATCATCAGATTCTCTGACGGTTTATTCAGCACAGAAGTAAATGAAACGACTTCATTTAGCGCCAGTACGTCAAAAGCAAATGCAAGACTCGCTTGCGCGGCTTCTAACGCCAGACCCTGGTGCCAGTATGCTTTAGCAAGGCGCCAGCCAATTTCGGTACAGGGTGAAAAATGAAATTTATCAGGTTGTGGATGCAACCCCACACAGCCCACAAACTGGTGTGTTTCTTTTAGCTCTACGGCCCAAAATCCCCAGCCGCGTTCTGCAATACCTTCACTAAATCTATCGGCCAGGTTATCGCTTTCAGCTTTCTGTAGCGGCGCGGGGAAAAAACGCATCACGTCAGAATCGGTATTGAGTGCAGCAAAAGGGGCTCGGTCTTTAGCCTCCCACTGTCGTAATATCAACCTTGATGTTTCCAGCATATTCCTGCCCTTATCATTCATTTTCATATAATCTTCTAAAATAAGTGGCTCATCGGCAAGGTCTTATACCGTCCTTTTCCGACTTTTCCTCTCATACTGGAGATTTATACATGGCCGACTGGAACCCTTCGCTTTATCTGCAATATGCAACTGAACGTTCAAGACCCGCAGCAGAATTACTCAGCCGTGTGGCGTTAGAAAATGTCCGCTCAGTTGTTGATCTTGGTTGTGGTCCGGGAAACAGTACGGCATTGCTGCATCAGCGCTGGCCCACGGCAAAGACAACAGGTGTCGATTCTTCACCTGCTATGCTGAATGAAGCACGCAACGCATTACCTGACTGCCATTTTATCGAAGCGGATATTAGCCAGTTTAAGCCCGAGCATCCCGTGGATCTGCTTTATGCAAATGCGTCGTTACAGTGGGTGCCCGATCACTATGAATTATTCCCACATTTGGTCTCACAGCTGAGTCACAACGGCGTTCTGGCCGTGCAAATGCCGGATAACTGGCTGGAGCCCACGCATGTACTGATGCGCGAAGTGGCTTATGAACAAGATTACCCCGACCGGGGGCGTGCTCCGCTTCCTGGCGTTCACGCCTACTATGATATTTTAACCGAAGCGGGTTGTGATGTGGATATCTGGCGTACAACGTATTATCACATTATGGATTCGCATCAGGCGATTATCGACTGGGTAAGCTCAACGGGACTACGCCCCTGGTTGCAGGATTTGAGCGAAAGCGAGCAGCGTCATTACCTGGCTCGCTACCATGAACTGCTTCAGGATCAATATCCGTTGCAGGAAAACGGCAATATTTTGCTGGCATTTCCGCGGTTGTTTATTGTTGCCAGACGCAATAGTTAAACGTTTATCATCAGACAGATCACAGGACAGGGCTACCGAGTATGCGCGCCCTCGCCTTTTTATCATAAGGATCTAGTGGCTATGTCAGGCATCTGCTAGTGTCTTGCCACATGTTTCTGACGGGGGTTGTTATGTCTAAAGTCTACATCGGTGGGTGTCTGTGTGGCTCGATCCGCTTCACTGCCAGCAGTCCTAATAATTCCCATACCTGCTCATGCGATATATGCCGGAAACATACGGGGGCCCCGACTGTCGTCTGGATTGAGTTTGATGCAGAAAATGTAGAATGGACGGGAAAAGCCGGAAAACCGACAACCTGGCGCTCATCTGAAACTACCAGCCGGGCTTTTTGCCCTCAGTGCGGTAGTTCCGTGGGCGCCATCGATGACGCTCCGGTCATTGCGCTTTTAGCCGGCGCTTTTGACGATCCTAATGATGAAGATCTGGCGCCGGAGTTTCATTCGTTTTCTGATATGCGGCCAGCATGGTGGGAAACAGAACGAAACTAAGTTAGTTGGTAATGTTTATCCGGCATATGTTTTGCTGGCACATTGGTTTCATCGTTCATTTGCAGTAAATCGATTTCGATTGCATTGCAAATCGCATCCAGCGGCAGATCATTGTTCTCAGTACCAAACGGATCTTCAAGCTCTTCCGCAAGCGCATCGAGTGAGATAAAAGTATAGGAAATAAGCACTGAAATAAACGGCGTCATGTAGTGAAGATCCACCACCAACGCGAATGGCAGCATGATACAAAACAGATAAACAGTGCGATGAAGGATCAAAGTATAAGCAAACGGAACGGGTGTATTCGCGATTCGCTCACAACCTGCCAGTACTGCCGACATATCATTTAATCTGTTGTTTAAACTATGAAATAATATATCGGACAGCTGTCCATCACGTCTGCGTATGGCCAACCACTCCCCCATCAGCAACAAAATGCGGTTTGCTGGCGATTGTGCGGCAAATACCGTCTGCAGATCTTTCTCGCTGAGATATTTCGCCAACGGCTCTGCCTGTGGGTTTCGACGTAATGTCATGCGTAAACAGTGGGCAAATGCGATTTGCAGACGAACAAACTGCCCCAGTTCAGCGTCATCCGGTAAGGTGGTTTTCACCTCACGAAGTAGTGATCGGGAAGCAATCATCAACTGTCCCCACAGGTGTCTGGCTTCGACATAACGTGAATAGCAGGCGTTATTGCGAAAACCTAAAAAGATAGCAATCGCCACGCCCAGAATACTGAACGGTGCCAGGGTAAATTTGATACCCAACATCGTATACCAGGGCAACATGATGATAACGGCGATGGAGAGCAGGAAGTTCAGCAGCAACCGTGAGAATATTTTAGATAATACTGAACCATGCCAGACGAATATCAGGCGCAGCCAGTGTTGTTGGGGACGAACGATCATGGTTATCTTCGGTAAAATGTGAAATCCGTCACATTAGACGCGATAGCGATCAATGTTGCAAGTTAATCGCAACATTATCCCAACAACTGTTGTTCTGCTTAAAATGAAGCTGCACCTAAGTCACAGACCGGGTTTATGATATAAACCACACAGTATGTTGTAACTAATGTATATCCAGAAAAAACCCGGCCTGAGCCGGGTTGTCGGTAGTCGTCTTAGCACAGTGGCTTAACGGCTTCACGCATACCTTTTGCCAGAATGGTATCCAGATCGGCAGAGACCTGTTCCACCAGTCCAGAAACCTGCGTCAGATCTTGTTCCCAGTGTTCTTTGACACCCAGTACAGATTTGACCAACGCTTCGGTACTTATCTGGCGATCGCGATGCTGGGACCACAGCTGTTGAAAACGCTCTATCCAGTGCGCATCATCCTGAACCGGATAAGACTCACCGTTGCGCTCTCCACGATAAAAAGCAATTAACGCGGCAAGTGCAAACGTCAAACGCGCCGGCAGCTTACCGCTGGCCTGTTGCCCTGCCAGCAGTTGCGGCAATATACGGGTGCGGAATTTGGTCATGCCATTCAGGGCAATCGACAGCAACTGATGTTTTATATACGGGTTGCAGAATCGACCGGTTACCGCACTGGCGAAAGAAGCTAACTCATCACGTGGTAAATCCAGTACCGGAATGATCTCTTCATAGATCGCTTTCTCCACGAAAGCACAAATCTCAGCGTCATTCATCGCCTCGCCCACGGTGTCCAACCCTGCCTGCCAGGCAACAGGGACCAGCGCGGTGTGAGCACCGTTGAGAATCGCCACTTTGCGCTCTTTGTACGGTTTGATGTCATCCACGATCAGGACATTCAGCGGATACTTATCCAGACGTAGTTCTGCGGCTAATGACTTCGGCCCCTGAATGACAAACAGATAGAAATGTTCTGCGGTATCGAGGAAAGCATCATGATAGCCCAGTTCAGCTTCGAGCTTAGCTACCTCATCACGCGGATAGCCGGTAACAATACGGTCCACCAGCGTGGAGCAAAATGCATTGGCCTGATCCAGCCACTGAATAAACGCTTCCGGCAGCGCCCATTCCTGAGCGTAGCGCAGAACCAGTTCACGCAGCGCATCACCGTTATAATCAATCAGTTCGCAAGGGATGATAATCCAGCCTTTATCCAATGCGCCGTTAAAATAGCTGAAGCGTTCGAACAGCAGACGCGTCAGTTTAGCCGGATAACTAACCGCTGGCGCGTCGTCAAACTTATCGCCCGCGTGGTAACTGATACCTGCTTCCGTGGTGTTAGAGAACACAAAACGCATATCAGGATTATGCGCCAGCTTCAGGAACTCATCGTATTCGCTATAGACGCTGATTTCACGGTTAACTGAACGAATTAGACGGGCATCACTGACGGCCTCGCCCTTCTCATTCAAACCACGAATGATAGTGGTATAGAGGCCATCCTGCGTACTCAGCGATGGCGGGAAGGAACTTTCGATAGGACGAACAATGACCACACCAGCGTTCAGATCGGTATGCTCGTTGAGCAGATCTACCTGCCAGTCTACAAAGGCGCGCAGGAAGTTTCCTTCACCAAACTGAATAATGCGTTCAGGATACTGAGCACCGGGGAAATCGCGACGATTTAGTGTTTGCACAATGGGTTCCCTTTATGATTAGTCATACAACCTGATTGAATTGGTCCAATAGGTTAGCAAACTTTAATACATTGAAACCCTGTTTTGATCAATCCCCGGCGACAAATTAGAGCGTTTTATAGAAAAGTGTGGTTCCGGTCAGCATCCCATCGGGCATTTGGGCATAGTCAGGTATCACCCCTACCTTTTTCCACCCACAATTGTGGTAGAACAACTCCGCACCACTGCCCGTCGCCGTATCAAGCACCAGCAGCGTTTTACCTTGTTGACGCGCGCAACTTTCCAGTTCATTCATCAATTCACGGGCCAGGCCACCGCGTCGCGCTGAAGGGTGAACCAGCAGTTTGGCGACATCAGCACGATGAGGTTGATTTTCGGGTTGATCGATAATGAGTTGGACGGTACCGACAAGCACCCCCTGCGCATTCTGCGTACCAAGAACGATCCGTTCACCGCGAGAAACACTTTGCGCGACCTTCATCCAGAAAGGCTCTGATTTTTCGCGATTAAAGGGCAGCATAAAACTGATGGAGGCGCCGTCATTGACGCACTGTTCAAGAACATCGCTGAGCTCGTCGATTCTCGACAGAATCTGTGCCGCGCTCAGCACAAAGCAGGGTTTGCCGGAAGCCATGGTTTCTCCTTAGATTGACCCCTTCATACTGCTTTTAACAATTACACAACACAAGGGGGCATATCATAGGATAATGTTATCTATGGCTTGTTCATTTGGAGCACTAACCAGTGGTAAATAACCGTGACAACGTAACGTTGCTGTTCATCGTTTAGCGCTACACCCTGAGGTATATCATGCCATTTCGCCAGACACCCTCGACAGCACGTCGCCGTAGCATGTTGAGCAATAAATACCGGGTGACCACGCATAGGAGTCTGTTTTCCATCATTGGCGGGAAACGCAGGTGCCAGTCGTTTAGCTATAAAATCCGCAGCATGTTGCTCGATAACTGGCGCCCCTTTATCCAGACAATACTGCCTTTCTTTCTGACCAAGACGAAACCGCGAGCGAAACGTTGATTTCGCCAGCCGGGCAAAAAGAGGATCGAGCGTTTTCATCAGTAAACCGAGCGCCCCAGCTGTTGTGTTAATTGCTCCAGCACGGCGATACCGGCCAGTGAATTTCCCGCCGGATCCAGTTCCGGACTCCAGACAGCAATCGCCATCTCGTGTGGCACGATCGCCACGATGCCGCCACCCACACCTGATTTCGCCGGAAGCCCGACCCGCCAGGCAAATTCCCCTGCGTTCTGATACATGCCGCTGGTCGCCATCAGCGCATTGATCTGCCGGGCCTGCATAGGAGTGACCACAGGCTCAGCAAGATGAAAGGCATGCCCTTGATTTGCCAAAAAGACAAAAGTCCGCGCTAGTTCCACACAGCTCATTTTCAGCGCGCAGTAGTGAAAATAGTTCTGCAAAACGGTGGGCACGTCATGGTGAAAATTGCCGAAGGATTTCATCAACCAGGCAATAGCGGCGTTACGCGCCGAGTGCTCAAACTCCGATCGCGCGACCGTCGCATCATAGGCGATATCCGAAACGCCGCTTAATGCCCGCACCACTTCCAGCATCCGTTGACGCGGTGCGCTTAGACGCCCTTGCAGCATATCGCAAACCACCAGCGCCCCGGCATTAATAAAGGGATTGCGAGGGATACCCTGCTCCATTTCCAGCTGCACCAGGGAGTTAAAAGGATGACCGGAAGGATCTTTGCCGACGCGCTGCCAGATCTCCTCTTCCTGATAGTGACGCATCGCCACGACCAGACTAAGCACCTTTGAAATCGACTGAATAGAAAAACGTTCTTGCGCATCTCCCGCCTGATAGTGCTGCCCATCAACGGTACAGATAGCAATACCCAGTTTTGAACCGTCGACGGAGGCTAATGCCGGAATGTAATCAGCGACTTTACCCTGACCAATCAGCGGACGAACCTGCTGCACAATGGTCTCTAAAATTGAATTGTCCATGGCCCTGGCCACAACATGCTCCTTGCTCGCAGGTATGAAAGGCCTGCGAGTATAACAGAGCTGAATACGCAGCGTCAGGCCGGAAGGCGGAATCTGGCCACTGCCTGCATAAGCTGGTTAGATTCATGGTGAAGCTGTAAGGAAGAATCAGATGCAGCATTCACCAGATCACTGGTTTGTCGGGCTTCGCCGTTCAGGACATGAAGCTGACGGGTTAACTGGTGAATACTGTTCCCCTGATTTAACGTTGCAGTCGAAATATCGTTCAGTAACGCGCCGAGGTTTTCCACCAGTGCGATAACCTGCTGCAAATTCTTATCCAGTCCGTTAACCGCGTGAAAGCCCTCTTCAATGCCCTGTAACGAGTGTTTAATCAGTGTCTGAATGTTTTGCGTAGACTGACCACTTTTTCGCGCCAGCAGCCCAACTTCTTTCGCAACTACGGCAAACCCGCGCCCTTGCTCCCCGGCATGTGCTGCCTCGATTGCCGCGTTAAGAGCCAGGATATTTGTCTGAAATGCAATGTTGTCGATAAGCGTTGTAATCCCTCGCATTTCAGACGAGCGAGTCACAATCGCCTGCATTGACGCATTTACCGTCGCCATCATTCTGTCTCCACCTGCCGCAATATCACGCGCCTGCACTGCGCGTTGATTCGCCAGTTCAGCAAAGCCACTGTTATCCTCAACATGCGTTTCCAGAACCGAAATATGCGATGTCACAGTGCTCAACTCTTCACTTTGTTTTGCCGACTGCTGGTATAGCTGTTTATTGTTCTGCGCAAGTTCGTTGATATTTCCTACCATTGCGGTGGTGGCATCATTCACCTGCCGTACCAGCGCGCAGAGCCCCTGCTGCATTGCAGCAATACGCGAACTTAATTGCGTCACTTCCCGATTAAACTGACTCACCTGCGGGGCCGGGCGAGAAAGATCCCCCGCCGCTAAAATATCGATATGATCGATCAGCCGTCGCAGCGGCATAATCACCCAACGGAACATACTACGCCAGACCAGAAAGGCGATAATCACAAGCACCAGAGGAATAAACAAAAATAGATTCTGTAAACGCTCAAGACTGGTCAACAGCTGCTGACGCCCAGCTTCCGCATGTCGCCCACTGTCCTGCTGAAAGCGCGCGTAATTACCGTTAAAGTCTGTCTGAAAGGCCTGCACGGGTACGGCAAAAAACGCATCAATGGAACCTGACTGCATCAGCCCATCCGCCTGCTCCTGAATACCGCTATAAAAACGCTGATAGCTCTCAGTTAGATCCGGATCCGACTGCGGCTTCATATCCCGCCAGGCATCCCATGCACTTTTTGACTGCGCCAGCGCCCGATACGCCTCTTCCATTAACGGACGCCAACTCCCGTCCGAACCGGTGGCGGCATCCTGCATAAAATAAATTCCCGCACGGTTAAGTAAATCGCTGGCAGATAATAACGCCACCCGCGCTTCATCGACCTTTGCCTGCTGCAAAAGCGCGAGTTGATTACGCCCTTCATTATGCTGTGCGTCGCTGACTGAGGCCGAGAGCATCAAGGAGGACACGACCTGCAAAACAGAGAACAGCGCAATAATGCAAAAAATGCCGGTTAAAAGACCGAACTGACGGGGTATTAGACGATGGAAAATTTGCGTTATGTTCATATTACTCTTCTGTATCAAAGCGTTAGCTGCGAGTGTACGGAGAGTAAATGACAGAAAAATTGCAGAAATAAGACAGGTGCCCCCAGCGGAGGCACCCACACCATCAAAGGCGGTTTTTCCAGACGGTCTGCACGTTACAAAACTCATGCAGGCCAAAGTGAGAAAGTTCGCGGCCAAAGCCACTTTTCTTCACACCACCAAACGCAACGCGGGCATCGCTGGCGCTGTAACCATTGATAAATACGCCACCACACTCCAGGCGTGACGCCATCTTCTGCGCCAGCGCTTCATCCGCAGTAAACACCGTGGCGGATAAGCCGAAATCACTGTCATTCGCCAGCGCTAAGGCATGTTCAGCATTCTTCGCCACGGTAATTGCCGCAACCGGACCAAACAGCTCCTGGCGGAACGCCGTCATCTCTGGAGTGACATCGCCCAGTACCGTCACGGCATAGTAATTGCCCTGACCCGCAATTTTTTCCCCGCCGAGAAGTAACCGTGCCCCTTCGGAAAGGGTGGCTTCTACCTGCTGGTGCAGCTCATCACGCAGATCAAATCGCGCCATCGGCCCCAGATCGTTTTCTTCGTTCAGCGGATCCCCCATTTTGAGCGCGCTCGCAGCGGCCACAAAGCGTGAAGTAAACTCTGCCGCAATCCCTTCTTCGATAATAAAGCGCTTGGCTGCCGCACAAACCTGCCCGGTGTTCTGATAACGCCCAGCGACCGCCGCCTTAACGGCCAGATCGAGGTCAGCATCATTGAGGACAATAAACGGATCGGAGCCGCCCAGTTCAAGCACACATTTTTTCAGAGCGGCCCCAGCCTGAGCGCCAATCGCCGCCCCAGCACGTACACTGCCTGTCACCGTTACCGCCGTAATACGCGGGTCATTGATCATCTGACTGACCCCGGTGTTATCGGCATTCACCCAACCGTAAACCCCCGCAGGTACACCCGCATCAGCGAAAACCTGCGCAATAATTGCAGCACAGCCGGTTACGTTAGGCGCATGCTTTAACAGGTAACCATTTCCGGCCAACAGAATCGGGACGGCACCTCGCATTACCTGCCAGAGCGGGAAGTTCCACGGCATGATCGCCAGAATGGTTCCTAGCGGACGATATTCAATCACTGCCTGGTTATTCTCCACCAGCGTAGGTTCCGGATTGAGCATCGCCGGTCCATGCTCGGCGTACCAGTCACACAATGCAGCTGACTTGGCGACTTCAGCACGCGCCTGCTTAATGGGTTTACCCATTTCACATGAGATACACTCCGCCATCTCTTCCGCACGATGGCGCAGAGCTTGCCCGATCTGGCGCAGCGTTTGCGCACGGTGCTCAACGGAAGTATGTTTCCATTCGCTATAGCCATTCGCGGCAAGGTTCAGCGCATGATCAATCTCTTCCGCGCTGGCCCACGGCGTCGCCGTCAGCCTTTCACCGCTGGCAGGGTCAATGGAAATCGCATGTGTTGCTGCTGTGATAGTCATAAGTGCCTCTCTTTATCGCAGGGTATGGTTATATCATGAGCATATTTACTCTTTCTGAAAAATGAATAATATTAACCATACCATTCACGAATAGAGAAGATTATGGATCTGACGCAGCTGGAAATGTTCAATGCCGTCGCGGAGACTGGCAGTATTACGCAGGCCGCCGCGAAGGTGCATCGCGTGCCATCCAATCTCACCACCCGTATACGTCAGCTTGAAGCCGACCTGGGCGTTGATCTGTTTATTCGTGAAAACCAGCGCCTGCGGCTTTCCCCATCCGGGCACAACTTTTTGCGCTACAGCCAGCGGATCCTGGCACTGGTTGAGGAAGCCAGGATGGTCGTCGCCGGGGATGAGCCGCAAGGACTCTTCTCTCTCGGCTCGCTTGAAAGTACAGCAGCAGTACGCATCCCCGCCACGCTGGCTGAATATAACCAGCGTTACCCCAAAATTCAGTTCGCGCTGGCGACAGGTCCTTCAGGCACAATGCTGGACGGCGTACTCGACGGTACATTGAACGCGGCCTTTGTCGATGGCCCAATTACCCATCCGGGACTTGAAGGAATGCCGGTCTACCGTGAAGAGATGATGATCGTGACGCCGCACGGCCATCCCCCCATTCAGCGGGCCAGCGACGTCAACGGTTGCAGTATTTACGCCTTTCGTGCCAACTGTTCCTATCGCCGCCATTTTGAAAGCTGGTTTCATGCCGATCGCGCCATGCCCGGCACCATTCATGAAATGGAGTCATATCACGGCATGCTGGCCTGCGTCATTGCCGGCGCGGGTATCGCACTGATCCCGCGTTCGATGCTGGAGAGCATGCCTGGGCATCATCAGGTCAACGCCTGGCCGCTAAGCGAGAACTGGCGCTGGCTGAATAC
Source organism: Citrobacter sp. Cpo100 (assembly GCF_030332595.1). Lineage (NCBI taxonomy): Bacteria > Pseudomonadati > Pseudomonadota > Gammaproteobacteria > Enterobacterales > Enterobacteriaceae > Citrobacter > Citrobacter sp. Cpo100. The sequence goes on from NZ_JAOWHM010000037.1 coordinate 525,309, forward strand.
ATGGCTGGTCTGGCGCAGAGGTGCAATGACACGTCAGCTGGAAGCGTTTATTGAGGTGTTGAACCCTCAGTTATCACAGAGCACGGAGTAACTGGCAATCCTCAAAGAACATGAATACCTGTAAATCCGGGTGAAGTCATACGCCCGGAATTTCATTATTATTGAAATACTTAAAAATCCGAGGAATGTTCGGCAGCACATTGTGGCGCCCTGCCAATGAAATGAGATCCACATCACAAAATGATTGTATTTTCGCCAGCAAACGTTTTAAGATCGTGGCCTTACCTTTTCGCAGCTAATCCTCTTATTTGATATGACAACAGACACTGTTTCCCGCAAGGTCGCGTGGCTACGGGTAGTTACGCTTGCCATTGCCGGTTTTATTTTCAATACCACCGAGTTTGTTCCTGTCGGCTTGCTGTCCGACATCGCACAAAGTTTCAATATGCAGACCGCTCAGGTCGGGATCATGCTGACGATCTACGCCTGGGTTGTCGCCCTGATGTCGCTCCCTTTTATGTTACTTACCAGTCAGGTGGAGCGCCGAAAACTGCTGATCTGTCTGTTTGTTGTGTTTATCGCCAGCCATGTGCTCTCTTTCCTGGCATGGAATTTTACCGTGCTGGTAATTAGCCGTATTGGTATTGCTTTTGCGCACGCTATTTTCTGGTCGATTACCGCATCGCTGGCGATCCGCCTGGCCCCTGCCGGTAAACGTGCACAGGCTCTCAGCCTGATTGCCACCGGCACCGCGCTGGCGATGGTGCTTGGCCTGCCAATCGGACGTATCGTCGGTCAGTATTTTGGCTGGCGCACGACCTTCTTCGCCATCGGTATGGGGGCGTTAGTTACCCTGCTTTGCCTGATTAAGCTCCTGCCCAAACTACCCAGTGAGCACTCCGGCTCTTTAAAAAGCCTGCCGGTGTTATTTCATCGTCCGGCATTGATGAGTCTGTATCTACTGACGGTGATTGTGGTCACCGCACATTACACGGCCTACAGCTATATCGAGCCGTTTGTGCAGACCGTCGCGGGTCTGAGCGCAAACTTTGCTACCGTGCTGTTGCTGGTTCTGGGTGGCGCGGGAATTGTCGGTAGCGTCATTTTCGGTAAGCTGGGGAATCTGCATGCATCCGTGCTGATTAGCAGTGCCATTGCCCTGTTGACGGTATGCCTGGTGCTGTTACTTCCGGCTGCTGACAGCGAAATGCACCTTGCTGTCCTGAGTATTTTCTGGGGCGTCGCAATCATGCTGATAGGTCTGGGAATGCAGGTGAAAGTGCTGGCGCTTGCTCCGGATGCGACTGACGTCGCAATGGCACTATTCTCAGGTATCTTTAATATCGGTATTGGCGCTGGTGCGCTGGTAGGCAATCAGGTGAGTTTACACTGGTCGATGTCTACAATTGGTTACGTCGGCGCAGTGCCTGCCGTTGCCGCGTTGATATGGTCGGTGATTATCTTTCGTAAATGGCCGGTATCGTTGGAAGAACAGCCTCAGCATTCGTGAAAAATGTGCCCGGTAGACATTAACGATTACCGGGCACAGCGTTCTAAGCGTAGGTTTTAATAATTTCCAGCACGCCGTTAATAATAAACTGCACGCCCATACACACCAGTAAGAAGCCCATCAAACGAGAAATCGCTTCGATACCACCTTTGCCGACGAGGCGCATGATCCCCCCGGAACTGCGCAAACAGCCCCACAGGATAATCCCAACAACCGCAAAAATAATCGGCGGTGCGACCATGATCACCCAGTCCGGAAATTCGGAACCATGACGCACGGTTGACGCGGAACTGATGATCATCGCAATCGTCCCCGGACCGGCAGTGCTTGGCATAGCCAACGGTACAAAGGCGATATTGGCAGTCGGCTCGTCTTCCAGCTCTTCTGACTTGCTTCTCGCTTCCGGAGAATCATGCGCCTTCTGCTGCGGAAACAGCATCCGAAAGCCGATAAACGCAACGATTAACCCACCCGCAATACGTAGCCCGGGAATCGAAATCCCGAAGGTATTCATCACAAGTTGCCCGGCATAGTACGCCACCATCATGATGGCAAACACGTAAACGGAAGCCATGAGTGACTGACGGTTACGCTCTGCGCTGTTCATATTGCCGGCAAGGCCAAGGAACAACGCTACGGTGGTTAACGGGTTTGCCAACGGTAACAGGACTACCAGCCCAAGTCCTATCGCTTTAAACAAGTCCATCATAATGTCATCTTTCCTGTGCGTTAATCGTCAACGGCAAGTATACGGTGAAATCCGCGAGATAAGCCATTTTCGCGATGTAAGGATTCATTTTTCATCCACGCGTATAAACCATAATTATCAGATCGTTAAAATTTCACTCATCGGATGTTGAGTCTGATGATTTAACAAAACGTGGCATTTGCTGACTCATTCATTTGACTTATATTTGCCTAAGCAATAATATCAGCCGTGACTAACTACTTGCCAGGGCAACCATTGTGAAAAACACCAGTGATCTGTTTAACGAAATCATCCCACTGGGTCGTTTGATCTATATGGTTAATCAGAAAAAAGATCGTTTGCTAAACGACTATCTGTCACCGCTGGATATCACGGCATCGCAGTTCAAGGTGCTCTGCTCCATCCGTTGCGCGGTGTGCATCACCCCTGTCGAATTGAAAAAAGTGCTGTCTGTCGACCTTGGCGCCCTGACGCGGATGCTGGACAGACTGGCCTGTAAAGGCTGGATCGAAAGGCTTCCGAATCCACATGACAAGCGTGGCGTGCTGGTGAAACTCACTGAGCATGGCGCAGCAATTTGCGAGCAGTGTCATCAATTAGTAGGGCAAGACCTGCACCAGGAATTAACAAAAAACTTAACGGCGGATGAAGTAGCCACACTTGAGCACTTGCTTAAGAGAATCCTGCCGTAAACAGAAAGAGGTATGACGATGTCCAGACGCAATACTGACACAATCACTATTCATAGCATTTTGGACTGGATCGAAAATAACCTTGAATCGCCGCTCTCGCTGGAAAAAGTGTCTGAGCGTTCAGGTTACTCCAAATGGCACCTGCAACGGATGTTTAAAAAAGAAACCGGCCATTCACTGGGTCAATACATTCGCAGCCGTAAAATGACTGAAATAGCGCAAAAATTAAAAGAGAGTAACGAGCCCATTCTTTATCTGGCAGAGCGTTACGGTTTTGAGTCTCAGCAGACGCTGACCCGGACATTCAAAAACTATTTTGATGTTCCGCCGCATAAGTACCGTATGACGAATATGCACGGCGAATCACGCTATTTGCTTCCACTCAATCAATGTAATTGCTAATCGCCAGTTAACGACGTAATCGAGGAAATCATGAAACTTCTGTCTTATGCAATGCTGGCCCTGATGTTTGTTGTTTCGGGCCAGAGCATGGCGGAACAGACCGCGCAACCTGCCACCCAGAACAGTCGCGACGCGATGATTATGCCCCCTGCGCACGATCAGTCCCCGTTCGATTTTAATCATATGGGTGCAGGCAGCGACAAGTCCGACGAATTAGGTGTGCCTTATTACAATATGCGCAACCTGTAATTATATTGCCCCGCCACTGCGGTAATGCCTGTCAGTTAGCGCCTCAGTTTCAGTAAGCATCAACCTGTGCTGGCGGAGGTAAATAACATGCTATCTAGGAGAAAGAGTTCCGTTCACCTCATGTGCATTGCTTCTCTAAAACACTGACTCCTGTGAACGTGTAAAGGGCGTTCTCCGCCACGCCCTTTACAATCCCGGCTCCCGGCAGGAAAATTGTTGCTGCGCAATACCCTCCGCTTATTCCTCCAGGCTACCGGGCCGGGCGCGAGGAAGCGTCCTTGCAAAGCGCGCCCTGAGCCAGCATCCATGCTGGCTCTCCCGGCCTTACGGAAACACGTCGGCAATTTTCAGCCGGACCAGTCCACACCTCACCACCTACGCTTTTATTTGAATATCTCTGAACAGCAATACGGATATAACTGGAAGTCAGTGCGTTGAAGCGATGACCCCGGTCCGGCTGAAAATCGATGAGTGTTGACGGCTGACCGGGTCTGTCCGCAGGGATGCGGACAGAGGGGACGGCCCGCAGGGACGCAGGCTCGGCCCCGACCCGACAGGCAGACGACATAAGACGAATAACTCGCGCAGCGACGATTTTCCCGCCGGGAGCCTGGGATGCAAGGGAGACGGCGGTGAGTCTCCCTTGCACGTTCACGGGTATCTACGCTTCAGAGAAATGACACCGCTGAGGTGAACGGAACCATGAGCAATAATCACATGTTCACCATACATGCTTAACTGACGAGCATTACTCCACTGCGGGGCTTTTTTAGCCCCTCACCGATGCAACCTTACGCAACCGAAAGCCAAACACATTGATATACAACCCTGCCATGATCAGTAGCGCACCGAGCAGTTGCAATCCGGTCAGCGTTTCATCCAGCAGCACGACCGCACTCGCCAGTCCAACGACCGGCACCAGCAGCGACAACGGCGCGACACGCCAGGTTTCATAGCGTCCGAGTAACGAACCCCAGATACCGTAACCCACAATGGTCGCCACAAACGCCAGATAAACCAGTGAAAGAATGGTGGTCATATCTATCTCCACCAGACTGTGGGTCATTTGCGTTGGACCATCCAGAAGCCATGATGCCAGGAAGAACGGAACAATGGGAATTAACGCGCTCCATACCACCAACGACATAACGGCCGGACGCGATGTATGCTGCATGATTTTTTTGTTAAAGATATTGCCGCAGGCCCAGCTTAGCGCCGCCGCCAGCGTCAGCATAAAACCGAGCATGCCAACATGCTGACCATTCAGACTGGCCTCAATCAGCACCAGCACGCCAAATACCGCCAGCGCAATCCCAACCAATTGTTTACCCTGCAGGCGCTCACCGAAAGCAAATGCGCCCAGAACAATGGTAAAAAACGCCTGAGCCTGCAATACCAGAGAAGCTAACCCTGCAGGCATGCCGAATTTGATAGCGCTAAAGAGAAATGCGAACTGCCCAAAACTGATGGTCAGGCCATAGCCGAGCAATAACGAAAGTGGGATTTTCGGCCTGGCAACAAAGAGTATTGCCGGAAACGCCACCAGTAAAAAACGTAATCCCGCCAACATTAGCGGTGGCATATTGTGCAGACCCACTTTAATAACGACAAAGTTCAGTCCCCAAACCACGACAACCAGTAACGCTAACAACCCGTCTTTACGCGACATACCACCGCCCCTGCAAATATTAAATTTTTGTAAACAAGTTAAAGTAACGGAAATCGTTGTGCCGTAACAGATCATTATTTCAGGTAGGCCACGCAAGGCATTTTCGGACAACTTATTGAGTGTACATCACAGTTTTGGCATGCTATTTGTTTCTTATATCTAAAAAAAACATAACAACAGCATTGTCGGGCAGGCAAATGAATATCTCCTTGAGAAGGTCCACTCTCGCGTTACTCGCGTCATCATTATTATTAACAATTGGCCGTGGCGCCACTCTGCCATTTATGACGATTTACCTCAGTCGGCAGTATCATCTGAGCGTTGACCTGATCGGCTATGCGATGACGGTCGCGCTGACCATTGGCGTGGTGTTCAGCCTTGGCTTTGGTATTCTGGCCGACAAGTTCGATAAAAAACGCTATATGCTGCTGGCAATTTGTGGCTTTGCCTCTGGCTTTATTGCAATCCCGCTGGTGCATAACGTGGTGGTAGTGGTTTTACTCTTTGCCCTGATCAACTGTGCCTACTCCGTCTTCGCCACGGTGCTGAAGGCCTGGTTTGCCGATAATCTGTCAGCCACCAACAAGACTAAAATTTTCTCGCTTAACTATACCGTGCTGAATATTGGCTGGACCGTTGGTCCACCGCTGGGCACTCTACTGGTGATGCAAAGCATTAACCTGCCATTCTGGCTGGCTGCCGCCTGTTCAGCATTGCCACTGGTGTTTATCCAGACCTGGGTAAAACGTTCGACAGCACCATCAGAAGGTTTAAACGCCGCGGTGTGGTCCCCTTCGGTACTCCTGCGCGACCGGGCATTATTTTGGTTTACGTTATCGGCCTTTCTGGCATCGTTTGTTGGCGGTGCTTTTGCGTCCTGTATTTCGCAATACGTTATGGTGGTAGCGGATGGCGATTTTGCCGAGAAAGTGGTAGCAGTCGTCCTGCCCGTTAACGCCGCCATCGTAGTATCACTGCAATACGCACTTGGCCGCAGGCTCACCGCCACGAATATCCGCCCGTTGATGACAGTGGGTACAGTCTTCTTTGTCGTTGGCCTGGTCGGTTTCGCTTTCTCCGGCAACAGTCTGTTGTTATGGGGAATTTCTGCTGCGTTTTTCACTATCGGCGAAGTCATTTACGCGCCGGGTGAATACATGCTTATCGACAACATCGCGCCAGCAGGCATGAAAGCCAGCTATTTTTCCGCCCAGTCGTTGGGCTGGCTTGGCGCAGCGGTTAACCCATTAGTCAGCGGCGTCATTTTAACCACATTGCCGCCATGGTCGCTGTTTGTCGCGCTGATAGTGGCGATCGTTCTTGCCTGGGCGCTCATGATAAAAGGCATGCGCGCCAAGCCCTGGGGGCAGACGGTGGTCTGCTGATGAGTATAGCGACAGAGCCGAAGCCGCTCTGTCGCATACCTCAGATTGCAACCAGTCCCCGAACGCCCTCGGCCTCCATATTTTTACCATCGCCGCTTTGAATAATGCTGCCCCGCGACATGAGCAGGTATTTGTCGGCCAACTGCTGCGCAAAATCGTAGAATTGCTCCACCAGCAATATAGCCATATCCCCCCGGTGCGCCAGTTGAGAAATCACCTGACCAATCTCTTTAATCACCGACGGCTGGATCCCTTCAGTTGGCTCATCAAGAATCAACAACTGTGGGCGACTTGCCAGCGCTCGTCCAATGGCCAGTTGCTGCTGTTGCCCGCCGGACAAATCTCCGCCACGCCGATGCTTCATCTCCTGTAAAACCGGAAAGAGCGCGTAAATATCATCCGGCACATGCCGGGCCTCCGGAGCTGAAAAACGGGAAAGACCGAGCAGCAGATTCTCTTCGACCGTCAAACGCGGAAAAATATCACGCCCCTGTGGGACATACGCCACACCGGCCCTGACCCGCTGATGCGGCTTCCAGTGAGTGACATTTTTATCCTGCCAGAGCACGCTTCCGCTACGGGCCGGAATAAGTCCCATCAGACACTTTAGTAGTGTTGTTTTCCCCACGCCGTTACGCCCCAGCAGGCATGTCACCTCACCGATACGCGCTTCAAAGCTCACCCCGCGCAGAATATGGCTGCCACCATAATATTGATTCAGTTCTTTCACCTGCAGCATATGAACTCCTTAACGCCCGAGATAGACTTCAATAACCTGCTCGTTGGCCTGCACATCGCGAAGACTCCCTTGAGCGAGGACACGTCCCTGATGTAATACTGTGACGCGATCGGCAATGGTTTCAACAAATCCCATATCGTGCTCAACAACCATCAGAGAGTGCTTTCCGGCAAGCTGGCGAAACAGCTCCGCCGTGTATTCCGTTTCCGCATCCGTCATCCCCGCCGCGGGTTCATCCAGTAGCAGTAAATGCGGCTCCTGTACCAGCAGCATGCCAATTTCGAGAAACTGTTTTTGCCCATGCGAAAGCAGACCGGCGCGGCGGGCCCGCTCATTACCCAGCCGCAACAGCGCCAGTACTTCATCAATACGATCCCGTTGTTCGCCTGAGAGTCGTGCCCGTAGAGCCCCCCAGACAGATTTATCATTTTTCAGCGCCAGCTCCAGGTTCTCTTCCACCGTTAATGCTTCAAATACCGTGGGCTTTTGAAATTTCCGTCCAATCCCCTGACGCGCGATGGCTATGGGATCCAGCGTTGTTAAATCGGTCGACTGATCGTATATCGCACGACCACTTTGCGGTCTGGTTTTACCGGTTATGACATCCATTAACGTCGTCTTCCCGGCGCCGTTGGGGCCAATAATACAGCGCAGCTCCCCGACGCCAATATTGAGCGAGAGATCCGTTAATGCCTGGAATCCGTCGAAATTAACGTTAATTTTTTCCAGTTGGAGTACCGGGTCCGTTTGTTCGCGAAACCGATCGCCCGGCATCTGGCGAGTAAAAAGTCCTTCATCCGGCTGCATTATTTGTCTCCTTTGCGAAACAGGCCAATCACACCACGGGGTAAAAAAAGCGTAACGCCAATAAAGATCAGGCCAAGAAACAGCTGCCAGTATTCCGGCATAATGACGGTAAACAGGCTTTTAGCACCGTTCACCAGTACAGCGCCAAATACCGGGCCGATCAGGGTTCCACGTCCGCCGAGAGCAACCCAAATCGCCGCTTCAATCGAGTTGGTCGGCGACATTTCGCTGGGGTTGATAATCCCTACCTGCGGGACATAAAGCGCCCCGGCCAGGCCGCACAGTACAGCGGAAAGCGTCCACACCAGTAACTTGAAACCTTTCGGATCGTAACCACAGAACATCAGACGGTTCTCGGCATCGCGCACGGCGGTCAGAATACGACCAAACTTACTGCGGGCCAGCGCAAGTCCCAGCCATATTGCCAGCACCAGCAGCATTACCGTCGCCAGAAACAGCGCGATCCTGGTGGACGTCGCGGTCACCGGAAACCCCAGAATGGTGGTAAAACCAGTAAAACCGTTATTTCCACCAAAGCCGGTTTCATTGCGGAAAAACAGCAGCATTCCTGCGAAAGTCAGGGCCTGGGTCATGATGGAGAAATAGACACCTTTGATTTTTGAACGGAAGGCAAACCAACCAAATACCAGCGCCAGCAGGCCCGGCACCAGAACAACCAGCAGCATCGCCCAGAGAAAATGTTGCGTCCCCCACCAAAACCAGGGCAGCTCGCTCCACGACAGGAACGACATAAAGGCCGGTAATCCTTCGCCGGAAGCCTGGCGCATCAGGTACATTCCCATCGCATAGCCCCCCAGCGCGAAGAAGATACCGTGTCCCAGCGAGAGCATTCCGGCATAACCCCACACCAGATCCAGCGCAACGGCCACAATGGCATAGCAGAGAATTTTCCCGGCCAGCGTCAACGTCCACACCGATATGGCCAGCGGATGCTCCGCAGGTAACAGTGCAAGAAACGGCAGAATAATCAACGCCAGCAGCAAACTTAGACCCAGCACGCGTGTTGCACGCGGCGCTTTACGCGACAGCGTTATTGTCATTGGCATCGTCATCAGTCAATAACCCTCCCTTTCAGCGCGAACAGTCCCTGAGGTCGTTTCTGAATAAACAGAATGATCAACACCAGGATTATGATTTTGCCGAGAACCGCCCCCACCTGAGGCTCCAGAATTTTATTGAAGATCCCCAGCCCAAATGCCGCAGCCACGCTCCCGGCAAGCTGTCCAACGCCGCCCAGTACCACCACCAAAAACGAATCGATAATGTAGCTTTGCCCCAGCTCCGGCCCTACATTACCTAGTTGCGAGAGCGCCACACCTCCCAGTCCGGCAATTCCTGAACCAAGGCCAAAGGCCAGCATATCGACTCGTCCGGTAGGTACGCCGCAGCAGGCCGCCATATTGCGATTTTGCGTCACGGCACGCACGCGCAGCCCGAGGCGCGTTTTATTCAACAGCAGCCAGGTGAAGAACAGCACCAGCATGGCAAAGCCAAGCACCACTATTCGGTTCCACGGCAATATCAGATTGGCATAAACCTGAATGCCGCCGGAAAGCCATGCCGGATTGGCGACTTCCAGGTTTTGCGCGCCGAAAGTCATACGCACCAACTGGATGAGCATCAGGCTGATACCCCAGGTCGCCAGTAGCGTTTCAAGCGGACGGCCATATAAATGGCGTATCACCCCACGCTCGAGCAGCATTCCTACTGCCGCAGTCAGCAAAAAGGCGACCGGAAGTGCAATAACCGGATACCAGGCTAACCCGTGCGGGAAAAACTGCCCCATCAACTGTTGCACCATCCAGGTACAGTACGCCCCGAGCATCAACATCTCGCCATGCGCCATATTGATGACGCCGAGTAATCCATAGGTTATCGCCAGACCCAATGCTGCAAGCAGCAAAATAGAACCCAGTGACAGTCCCATGAAAGCCTGCCCAAGAAGATCCCCAACCTTCATGCGATGCGAGATGGAATTCAGACTTTCGTCAGCGGCAGCACGCACTCGGGCATTGGGTTCATGTTCAGCCCTGGTGAATGGCTGCAGGCGCGCCTGAGTTTCAGGATCATTTGACGCCCCTAATAGTTCGATTGCCTGAAGCCTGACTTCCGGCGAGGTGCTACCCAATTGCAGATTTGCCAGTACAATAGCGAGTGCGGATTTCACATCACCATCTGACTCCTGAGCCAGTCGTTGTTGTAAAAACGGCAGCATGTCCGGCTGCGCCTCACGCTGTAATGTACGAGCTGCCTCCTCCCTTACCATGACACTGTCACTTAAAAGCTGATGGACAGCCAACGCTCCGGCTACCAGATTACGCAGGCGGTTAGTCAGGCGAATTTTTTTTAGCTCGCCGTTTGGGGCTATCGCTGTTCCTAACGGCTGTACGTGCGAGCCGTTCATGATGAAGGCATTTTTCGTGTTATCGGTCAGCAGGTTCTCATCTCGCAGTGCGCTGAGCAGCGGGATGCGCTGAACGTCAGGATTCACCGCCCATTGTTCAAGCAAGGCGGCCTGCTGAGCACGGTTGGCGGCGGTAAAGGTATCAGCATCTGCGGCCTGGGCTATCCACGGCAAAAACCACATCAGCAACAACACACCACGAATAAAGCGCATAGCTTTCATGAGCGTTCTCCAAAGCATTACCCTCCCGCAGGAGGGCGTTAGATCAGTTGCTGGCGGTTTTCACAGGCTGTTCAGATTTTTTATCATTACCAGCGATGTACGGACTCCACGGCTGGGCGCGGACCGGCTCATCGGTTTGCCACACCACGTTAAACTGGCCGTTGCCTTCAATCTCGCCAATCATGACGGGTTTATGCAGGTGATGGTTGGTCGCATCCATGGTCAGGGTAAAACCTGATGGCGCAGCGAAGGATTGCCCCGCCATAGCTGCACGAACTTTATCCACATCGGTAGTTCCGGCTTTTTCTACCGCCTGCGCCCACATATGCAGGCCAACATATGTGGCTTCCATTGGGTCGTTCGTCACCACCGAATCAGCATTCGGTAATTTGTGCGCTTTGGCATACGCCCGGTAATCAGCGACAAACTTTTTGTTGGCCGCATTATCGACGGACTCAAAGTAGTTCCAGGCGGCAAGGTTGCCCACCAGCGGTTTGGTATCAATACCGCGTAGCTCCTCCTCACCCACGGAAAAAGCCACCACCGGTACATCGGTGGCTTTCAGCCCCTGATTCGCTAACTCTTTATAGAACGGTACGTTAGAATCCCCATTGATGGTTGATACCACCGCCGTTTTTCCCCCTGCGGCGAATTTTTTAATGCTGGCGACAATGGTCTGGTAATCGCTGTGTCCGAATGGGGTGTACACCTCTTCGATGTCTTTATCGGCGACCCCTTTTGAGTGCAAAAAGGCGCGTAAAATTTTGTTGGTCGTGCGCGGATAAACATAATCCGTGCCCAGCAGGAAGAAGCGTTTCGCGCTACCGCCGTCCTCACTCATCAGATACTCAACCGCAGGGATCGCCTGCTGATTGGGGGCTGCGCCGGTATAGAAGACGTTAGGCGACATCTCCTCTCCTTCATATTGCACCGGGTAAAACAGCAGACCGTTTAACTCTTCAAATACCGGTAGAACCGATTTACGCGAAACCGATGTCCAGCAGCCGAAAACTGCCGCCACCTTGTCCTGACTCAGCAGTTGTCTTGCTTTTTCAGCAAATAACGGCCAGTTCGAGGCCGGGTCAACCACCACCGGTTCCAGCTTTTTACCCAACACACCGCCCTGAGCATTTATTTCATCGATGGTCATCAACGCCACATCTTTTAGCGGCGTTTCGGATATAGCCATCGTGCCGGATAACGAATGCATGATGCCAACCTTAATGGTGTCGGCTGCCTGAACGCTAAAACTCACGCCCATTGCGACAACAGAGGCAGAAAGTGCAAAAGCTTTTAAAAATGTACGACGCTGCATAGTTTCACTCCTGAAATTAGACTTGCTGAAAGCTCCGGTGCAGCCGGGCAGACAAAACGGTGCAAATTAAGGGTGTTCAGAAGTGATAAGGCAAAAACGATGCCAGATATTAAAACCTCATATAAAATCAATAAATTAGCATCTAACGCACATAAATCAGTATTACATTTCCCCGCCAAAAGGATTAATCAAACGAGAAATTGAACCACCATGAGACAACTCTGCATTATAAACGTGCAACAATCTGTATCAGCAGCACACCGTCATAACAGCGTCTCAGGGTTTAAAAACAGGGTTATTTGTGCGCAGATAAATGTGTCTCGTCACTATTATTTATTTTATTCGACGTGATCATGTCAAAAATTTACTTTTCAGTCGAAATAATCACACAGTTCAGCCTTTGTTTAAGATTGAATTGCTACTATAGTCATAAGCGAGGTGAACTTAAGGTAAGAGAGGAAACTCACAGATAAAGGAGCATTTACTATGCTGGGTAATATGAATATTTTTATGGCTGTTCTGGGAATTATTTTATTTTCCGGTTTCCTGGCCGCGTATTTTAGCCACAGATGGGATGATTGATGAACGGAGATACTCCTGCACCGACCCGGCCCCTTGTAGCGTAACTGCACAAGGGGCCATTTTTTTACCTGAATCGCACTCGCTGTGCCTTTTTCCTGATTTACAGATAAAAAAAACCGCCGGATAAACCAGCGGTAAATGCTTGCATGGATAGATTTGTGTTTTGCTTTTATACGCTATCAGGCAATTCCCTGCGAAGATAACGGATAGTCAGCTAACCTATCACCGACAACCCCAATGAAAGTTAAACGAAACGCAACTACCTCAAAGCGTTTTTCGAAAACTCACGCACTGAGGGGATACGAGGTTCCGTCATTGGTGTCCACCAACGCAATTTGCTCATTTTCATCTATAAACATGCAGCGATTCCTGCCGGTCTGTTTCCCCTGATACATCGCCCTGTCGGCCCGACCAAGCGCGGTATCCAGCGTTTCACCCTGTTGAACCCGGGTTATGCCTGCCGTCACCGTGATACCGATCTCTCCCTCAGTGTAGGGAATTTTTTTCTGACCAATCAGACGACAAAGTCGCAAACCCGCCTGGCATGCCTGCTCGTCCGTTTTTGTTCTGATGATGATAATGAACTCTTCTCCACCGTAGCGGTACGCCGCCTCATCATATCGCGTCCATGACAATAAATTTGATGCCAGAGCCCGCAATACCACGTCACCCACCAAATGGCCGTAGGTATCGTTAACGTATTTAAAACGATCGATATCTAACAACAATATATAAAGATTAAGCGGTTCGGCATCGAGCAACTGCCGATCAAAAGACTCATCGAGCATTCTTCTGCCAGGTAAACCTGTTAATGCGTCGATATTACTGCGGATACTCAATAAATATATTTTGTAGTCCATTACAGATGAGGTAAATGCCAGCAGCGCGTCCTGGAAACTGTCGAAATGCCATGAATGGCTACGATTCTCCACGATAGCCATTAGCAATTTCTTGCCTGATAAATGCATCTTTTCGTGGGTGGCGCTTATCTTGCTTACGTAACTACAATCATCCTCATTGTACCGTGATTGATTATTAAGCCACTGTCCAAATCGACAAGCAAAATGCGAGTTTTCACCCATAATATCTGGCTGCGTAACATCTGAAGACACCACGCAGCGGAACATTGTCACTAACCATTTGTAGTGGGCATCAATGGACTTGTTCAACTCAATCAAAATTGCATCTATTTCCTTCATATTTCTCATCATCACGTTCTCCCTCCCTGTTCGAGCGTTTCTGATGGAATTATCTTAACGATAAAAAAGAAAATTTATGTAAATTTTTTAATAGTAATTAATAAATCATAATTAACAGGATATTACGCTATACCATCTGGTGTGGCATAGCGTTGTCACTAAAGCGGTCAAACCAATAACGGTTCATTCAGCATTTCATTAAGCCCAATCACCTCTAATTGATCGGATGTGTAGGTTTTGTCGCCTCTGGCATATTGATACGCAGAACCATGGGAAAACCCGGATTCACGCGCTTCCTTATACCGTGCGATGATTTCAGCATTTGAGCGTGAAACATGTGGCGTAAACGGAGTGACGCTGGATTGCACAATTGTACTATCTGCACATCCGGACATAACAAGCACAGCTATTAGAACCCCTATTTTCATTAACAATTACCTGAGAAACCTGCCCGTACATGAACGCTAATCTTATCAAACATCCAAAGGCATCATCATTATTAAACTAGCATTCCTGAATATATTTCATCATCATTTGTTGATAACTATTATTGTCAACTTTCATATAAAACCCTAAAAATTGCCATCTTTTAAAATAGTAAAAAACCGGGCATCACGCCCGGCTCAATATTCTGGCTAATAATCTCTTAGACGCTCAAACCACGATGTTCCAGCATTGGCTCCATTTTTGGATCACGCCCGCTCCATTGGCGATAAAGTTCAGTTAAATCAGTACCGTTACCGCGGGACAAAATCGCTTCGCGGAATTTCTGCCCGTTTTCGCGAGTTAATCCGCCCTGCTCTACAAACCACTGATAGCCGTCATCGGCCAGCATTTGCGTCCACAAATAGGCGTAATACCCTGCGGCATAGCCGCCGCCGAAGATATGGGCAAAATAGCTGCTGCGATAACGAGGCGGCACAGCCTTGAGATCCAAACCTTCAGCCGCCAGCGCCTGCTGTTCAAATTGATCGACCGAAAGAGATAACGCGCTCTTTTCCAGACTGTGCCAACGCATATCCAACAATGCGGCACTGAGCAGTTCGGTCATGTCGTAACCTTTGTTAAACAGGCTGGCCCGCTGCATCTTATTCCGCAACGCCTGCGGCATTTGCTCCCCGGTATCAACATGACGAGCAAAACGAGCAAAGACCTGCGGATGACTCGCCCAGTGTTCGTTGATCTGAGAAGGAAACTCAACAAAATCACGCGGAGTGTTGGTCCCTGAAAGCGTGGCATAGCGCTGTGTGGCGAACAGGCCATGCAACGTGTGCCCAAACTCATGAAATAACGTAATAACATCATCCCACAATAATAATGCAGGCTGACCTTTTGCCGGTTTTTGATAATTACACACGTTGTAAATAACCGGCCGGGTTTCATTGAGTTGCGATTGCTCAACAAAATTGCCCATCCAGGCACCACCGCTTTTCGATTCCCGGGCAAAGAAATCGCCGTAAAATAACGCCAGCCCTACGCCATCGTGATCGAATATTTCCCATACCCGAACATCCGGGTGATAAACAGGAATGTCGAACCGTTCTATAAATTTTATGCCAAAGAGTTGATTAGCTGTCCAGAAAACGCCCTCGTTCAGCACCGTATCAAGGGCAAAGTAAGGTTTGAGCTGCGCCTCATCAAGTGCATATTTCTCACGACGAACCTGCTCGGCATAAAATGCCCAGTCCCAGGCCTCGACGTTAAATTTCCCCTGTTCGTGATTGATAACATTCTGGATTTCGGCCTGTTCATCCAATGCCCTGGCTCGCGCAGCGGGAACAATCGCCCGCATGAAATTGAGTGCAGCTTCCGGTGTTTTTGCCATCTGATCGGCAATTTTCCAGGCGGCGTAATTGGCAAAACCGAGTAGTTTCGCCTGCTGCATCCGGATCTCGACCAGTCGCTGAATAATCGCCCGAGTATCGTTAGCGTCATTGTTTTCTGCTCTCGTCCATGCGCGGTTGAACAGATTCTCACGGGTCTGGCGATCGCGTAACGCCGCAAGCGCCGGTTGCTGAGTCGTGTTCAATAGCGGGATAACCCAACGCGCTTCAAGCCCTTTCTCCTTTGCAGCTTCGGCGGCAACAGCAATTTCCTCTGCGCTGAGTCCGTCCAGGTAACGTGCATCATCCACCACCAGAGCACCGGACTTGTTCGCCGCCAGCAGACGTTGATTAAACTGGCTGGTCAACGTGGCGGACTCTGTATTGAGCGCTTTAAGGTTCGCTTTATCGACCTCATTCAGACGCGCGCCGGCTAATACAAAACGCTGGTGGATGACCTCCAGCAAGCGTAATGATTCGCTATCCAGCCCCAGCGAACCTCGCTGTTGCCAGACCGCTTCAACGCGCGAAAAAAGCGCGCCATTGAGATAAATATCATTGGCAAGGTTCGCCAGTTCTGCGGAAAATTCTTCGTCAAGGCGCTGTAGTTCATCGTTGGTGTGCGCCGCCGTCATCGCGAAGAAAACGCTGGTTACACGTGTGAGCAGCGTGCCGCTTTGTTCAAGCGCCAGCAACGTATTGGCAAAATCAGGGGCCTGCGGGTTTTGCACAATCGCCTCGATCTCTGCACGTTTTTGCCGCACGCCTTCATCGAACGCTGGGCGATAGTGCTGCACCTCTATCTGATCAAACTGCGGTGCCTGGTACGGCAACGTGCTGTGACGTAAAAAAGGATTCGTTAACGACATCTTTCACTCCTGAAAACGATTTGTTTACCAGAGTAGACTTCCCAGGAATCAACCGCAATCGCGTTACGCAGGAATAGCTCTGAACGGAAATGACGTGCTATGGTAGTACGACATAAAAAGCGTTGAGGAACAGTGAGATGATCGTTTTAGTAACCGGAGCAACCGCAGGTTTTGGTGAGTGCATTACGCGTCGTTTTATTGAGAATGGGCATAAAGTTATTGCCACCGGACGCCGCCAGGAGCGCCTGCAGGAACTGAAAGAGGAATTGGGTGACCGCCTCTATACCGCGCAACTGGACGTACGTAATCGTGCATCGATTGAAGAGATGCTGGACGCCCTTCCTGCTGAATGGCGCAATATTGATGTTCTGGTCAACAACGCGGGTCTGGCGCTGGGCCTTGAGCCTGCTCACAAGGCCAGCATTGAAGACTGGGAAAATATGATCGACACCAACAACAAGGGGCTGGTTTATATGACCCGTGCCGTTCTGCCAGGCATGGTTGAACGCAACCGCGGTCATATTATCAATATCGGTTCTACCGCGGGCAGCTGGCCATACGCTGGCGGTAACGTCTACGGTGCGACCAAAGCGTTTGTTCGCCAGTTTAGCCTGAATTTACGTACTGATTTACACGGCACTGCAATTCGCGTTACCGACATCGAGCCGGGTCTGGTTGGCGGTACGGAGTTCTCTAATGTCCGTTTTAAAGGTGATGACGCCAAAGCTGAAAAAGCCTACGAAAATACCACGGCGCTGACTCCGCAAGATGTTACAGAAGCGGTATGGTGGGTGGCTTCTTTACCGGCTCATGTCAATATCAACACCCTTGAAATGATGCCTGTCACACAGTCTTTTGCCGGGCTGAGTATCCACCGGGGCTAATTTCTCTGCCCGGCCTTGTGCCGGGTATAGATAGCCAGAAAGAAGTGATAAAATATCCGGGTTAACTCTCTAAAAAGTAAGAATGAATGACCGTAGAAACGCAGCTCAACCCTACACAGCCAGTAAATCAACAGATTTACCGTATTCTTCGCCGTGATATCGTGCATTGTCTGATCGCACCCGGTACACCGCTGTCGGAGAAAGAGGTTTCTGTACGCTTTAATGTGTCACGCCAGCCGGTACGAGAAGCATTCATCAAACTGGCTGAGAACGGTCTGATTCAGATCCGCCCGCAGCGTGGCAGCTACGTGAATAAAATTTCGCTGTCGCAGGTGCAAAACGGCTGTTTTGTTCGCCAGGCAATTGAATGTGCCGTGGTACGCCGCGCCGCATCGCTGATCAACGATCAACAGTGCTATCAGCTTGAACAGAATTTGCATCAGCAGCGCATCGCAATTGACCGAAAACAGATTAATGATTTCTTCCAGCTTGATGATGAGTTTCATCAGAAACTGGCTTTAATCGCCGAGTGCCAACTCGCCTGGGATACCGTTGAGAATATAAAGGCTACAATTGACCGCGTTCGTTATATGAGCCTGGATCATATTTCCCCGCCTGAAATGCTGCTACGCCAGCATCACGATATCTTTGCCGCCCTTGAGAAGCATGACGGCGATGCGGTCGAGCGCGCAATGATGCTCCATCTTCAGGAAATTGGTGAGTCCGTTCAGCTTATTCGTCAGGAAAATAGCGACTGGTTCAGCGAAGATTAATACTACGCTCACCTCACACCGGGGTGAGTTTCTCCTGCGTTTTCCCCTCTCCCGCATAACTGCATAAAAAAAGCTGTGATTTTGATCGAAAACAAAAAAAATCATTAACGAGAAGCGTATTTATATTGCGCCCGTTACGTGGGACTAAAAGCCCACGGGCTTTGACGGTAAGTTGGAAAGGAGAAAACACCATGAAAACATACGATCGTAACCGTAACGCAATCACCACTGGCAGCCGCGTCATGATCAGCGACACCGGACTCACAGGCCGCATTACAGCAATAGATACCGATGGCCTGACCGCTGAGCAGATTCGCCGCGGGAAAACAGTGGAAATCGAAGGATGTGAAGGCAAATACGCCCCCCTCGAGCTGATTCGTTTAGGCATGAACTAATTGGTGTGAATGCCAGAAAACACAGCGCCATCTGGCCGTTGCAAGCCAGATGGCGACATAAAGCATAATCTTCGTTACTTCAGTTTTGCTGCATACTTCGCAACCGTCGCCTTCGCCCCTTCAGCCAGTAAAGTAAGATACGCTTGTGTGACCTGACGGTTGAACAGTTCAACCTGTGGCAGTTCACGGCCAAAAATAGCATCGATTGCCAGTAGCGCCTGAACGCGCTCTTCGCCTTCGCTGCTGCTACGCACCGCATTCTGGATCACCGGCAACAGTGGATCGCTAATTTCAATCGCCTGGCCCTGTTCATCCACACCACCTACGTAACGCATCCAACCAGCGACACCCAGTGCCAGCAGCGCAAAGTCACTACCGTGCACAATGTGCCAACGAATGGAATCAAGCATACGCTGCGGCAGTTTTTGGCTACCGTCCATGGCGATCTGCCAGGTACGATGACGCAGCGCCGGATTGCTGTAGCGTTCAATTAACAGATCGGCGTAGCGCTGTAGGTCAACACCTTTTACTTTCAGCGTAGGTGCTTGTTCCTGCAACATCAGCGCACGTGCAGCAAGACGATAGTTTTCATCGCCCATGCAATCGTTAATATGTTGATATCCCGCCAGATACCCAAGATACGCAAGGAAAGAGTGGCTGCCGTTGAGCATACGCAGTTTCATCTCTTCAAACGGAATGACATCAGCTACCAGTTCCGCCCCGGCCTTTTCCCATTCAGGACGGCCGGCAACAAAGTTATCTTCAATTACCCACTGGCGGAACGGTTCGCATGCCACGCCTGCCGGGTCGCGTACACCGGTGATATGTTCAATTTTGTCCAGCGTCTCCTGCGTAACTGCAGGGACAATGCGGTCAACCATTGTTGATGGGAATGTCACATGTTGTTCGATCCACGCGGCCAGTTCCATATCTACCGCTCGGGCATATGCAATGACAACATTGCGCATCACATGACCGTTTTCTGGCATGTTATCGCAGGACATCACGGTAAAGGCGGCTAAACCCGCAGCTTTGCGACGCGCCAGGGCTTCAACCACCACGCCCGGCGCAGTTTTAGGCTGTTTAGGGTTTTGCAGATCGGCTGCAATCATCGGGTTGTCTAACATCAGTTGGCCGGTCGCCGGAGAATGGCAGTATCCTTTCTCGGTGATGGTCAGGGAAACGATCGCGACCTGCGGTTCACACATCGCTGCCAGTACGCTTTCCAGACCATCAACCTGCGCATGCAATGCATTTTTCACCACGCCCACGACTCTCGCAGTCCAGGCATCAGCAGACATCTCTGCAACGGTATACAGATTATCTTGCTGTTTCAGATCGAAAATCTGCTGCTCGCCGCCAATCAGGTTCACTTCGCAGTAGCCCCAGTCACTGCCGTGATCGGCGGCCAGAATGTCAGCGTAAACACCTTGATGTGCGCGATGAAACGCGCCAAATCCCAGATGAACAATACGCGTAACCAGTTTTGTACGATCGTAGTCAGGAAGTGCAGCCTTAGCCGCTAAGAGCTTGTTTTGCATGGTATGGCCTACTTATAAATGAAATCAGGACTGTTCCAGAGTAACGCCTGTATGGTTGTATGTTTTGATTTGCATTAAGCTTTTTATGATTGGTATGACATCATTTGTTGAGTTATATACCAAAGTCAGTGAATTTGGCGGCATACTGCCGCCAAAGGATATTAATGTTTCTGCCACTGCTGGTATTCACGCTTAAGTCTTTGCGGAGCGGTTTCCGGCATCATCAACAAACCAATAATTGAGATAACTCCAAGTACAATCACATAGGTTGCAAGTCCATAGTAATGTCCACCTGTTACTTGCAGAATTTTTACTGCTACCAGTCCAAGAATGCCACTGCCTATTAGCGACCCCAGTTGCCAAATTAAAGCTATTCCGCTACAGCGAATATGAGTTGGGAAAAGCTCCGGAAAATAAGAAGCCTGAGGTGCATAACACATACTATGCCCAACACTCAGTACCAGGATCATTACTATTTGTGTAAGCCAAAAACTATCCTGATTAATCGCAAGAAAGAAAGGAATAATCATAACGACCTGCAGCAGCGCACCGATAATATAGACTGGTTTACGTCCAATTTTATCGCATAGCGACCCCATCAACGGTATTGCAATTATTTCTATTATGACCGCAACGATCATTGTCTCCATCAAAATATTAGCATCAAGATTGTTTGCCTTTCCGTAAGCCAAAACAATCACTGTGAACATTGCAAATGTGCAAGCTTCAATCAGTTTCGCGCAGACCCCCTTGGCAACAATGCCAGGAAAATCGCGGATAACTTCAACTAATGGACGTGATTCTTCTGCTTTTGTCTCCCTAATCTGAGCAAAGACAGGTGATTCATCAATTTTTAAGCGGATAAACAGTCCAACAATAACCAGCAACAGACTCAACAGAAACGGTATACGCCACCCGTAATCCATCATTGCCTCTGGAGAAAGTGTGGCATTTAACAGCGCAAAGAGCGCTAACGGCAGGAGGAAACCAACCGGCGCACCGATTTGAACCCAACTGGAAAAAAATCCACGATGTTTGGGTTCAGAATATTCAGCCGTCATCAGTACTGCACCAGCTTGCTCACCTCCAACGCCAAATCCCTGTAATACACGAATAAAAATAAGTAAAGCTGGAGCCCAGACACCTATTTTCTCATATGTAGGTAATAACCCTATACAGAACGTCCCCAAACCAACAATTAATATAGTAATAACCAGTGCTTTTTTACGCCCAACCTTATCGCCAATATGCCCAAAGACGATTCCTCCTAATGGTCTTGCAAGGAAACCAACAGCATAGGTTGCAAAAGCAGCGAGAGTACTTATTAACGGATCGTCACTCGGGAAAAATAGATGACCAAAAAAGAGTACAGCTGCAGTCCCGTATGCAAAAAAATCATAATACTCAGCAGCAGTACCAATTGCGGATGCTGAAGCCACTCGACGAATAATAGGCTTATTATCTACGTTATTTTTAATATCGACTGAACTAACCATAAGTTTAACCTTCTGTAGGGTATTGGGTTAATCAACATCTTTCGTACGTAAAATTTATATTTACCAGTTCCACAGCGTGCCATCTTCCAGGCGAGCAACGGGCAGATATGCCGGGTCATACGGATATTTCGCTGCCAGTTTTTCGTCAAACTCGATCCCAAGACCAGGTTTGTCTCCTGGGTGCATATAGCCGTTATCAAAGGTCCAGTTATGTGGGAACACTTCCAGCATTTGCTCGGAATAGCCCATATATTCCTGTACGCCGAAGTTCGGCACCCACAGATCAAAATGCAGCGCGGCGGCCATGCACACAGGCGACAGATCGGAAGGTCCATGTGAACCGGTACGAACCTGATACAGCGACGCGAAATCGGCAATCCGGCGCATACCGGTGATACCACCCGCATGGGTGATGGTGGTGCGGATATAGTCGATCAGTTGTTCTTCAATAAGCTGTTTACAGTCCCAGATGCTGTTGAACACTTCCCCTACCGCAATCGGCGTGACCGTATGCTGGCGGATCAGGCGGAAGCACTCCTGGTTTTCAGCTGGCGTTGGGTCTTCCATCCAGAACAAACGGTACTGTTCAATGCTTTTGCCAAAACGGGCCGCTTCAATTGGCGTCAGACGGTGGTGCATGTCGTGCAGGAGATGTTCGTTAAAACCAAACTTGTCACGCACGGCAGCAAACAATTTTGGTGTGAAATCCAGGTATTTCTCCGTTGACCACAACTGCTCTTCCGGCCATTGCCCTTTGGTGGCGGGTTCGTAGGCCTGTCCTTTGCCTTTAGACATACCGTAAGTGGTTTTCATACCCGGCACGCCGCACTGTACGCGAATCGCTTTAAAGCCCATTTCTTTATGACGCGCATAATCTTCGAGTACGTCATCAACGGTATGGCCTGTGGTGTGGCAGTAGACCATAACCCCTTCACGAGAAGCACCGCCGAGCAACTGGTACAACGGCATATTCGCCGCTTTCGCTTTGATATCCCAGAGAGCCATATCCACCGCAGAAATCGCCGACATGGTGACCGGACCACGACGCCAGTAAGCGCCTTTGTAGAAAAACTGCCAGATGTCCTCAATACGATGCGCATCGCGACCAATAAGCTGCGGACACACGTGATCTTTCAGATAGGACGCCACGGACAGCTCGCGTCCATTTAACGTGGCATCTCCCAGCCCGGTGATCCCATCTTCTGTCGTAATTTTCAACGTTACAAAATTACGCCCAGGACAGGTGACAAACACTTCAGCCCCAACAATCTTCATTTCTTATTCCCTACATCTGTTCTTGTGATGCAGGAAATTTACTCAACTGAGCTACTACCATACAAGTATGAAGATCAAAAAAACGCTGTTTGATCACAAAAAAGGCGCTATGCGCGCCCCCATCCAGCCACAATGATCAGCATGCCGCACAACGCCACCAGCGCGCCAGACCAGTCATATAAACTGAGTTTTACACCATCGACAATACGTAGCCATAGCAGCGCGGTCACCACGTAAACACCGCCATAGGCTGCGTATACACGCCCGCTGGCTGCCGGATGCAGTGTCAGCAACCAGACGAATAAAGCCAGTGACACCCCGGCGGGTATCAGCAACCAGGCTGTAGCTCCTCTCTTAAGCCAAAGCCAAGGTAAAAAGCAGCCAATGATTTCGCATAACGCGGTGATGAAAAAAAGAAATGTGGTCTTAAGCATTGATGTTATTCAGTTACCTTCGGTTTAACCATGATACGACAGAATCTCGTTAGCGTATCCATATCCACCGGGTGGGTATGCCCGCAAACTGGAATAGTGTAGAATTTAACCCTGTTTTATCGTTTTTACCCTTTCCCATAAAAGGAATTCACCATGAAAATTACACTGACCAAACGCCTGTGCCTGACGGCTATGCTGACGCTGGCTGCGGCTGTGTACACCTCTTCCGTATTTGCTGAAACCAGTAAACTGGTCATTGAATCCGGAGACAGTGCGCAAAGTCGTCAACAAGCCGCAATGGAAAAGGAACAATGGAACGATACGCGTCAGCTTCGCCAGAAAGTCAATAAACGTGCAGAGAAAGAGTGGGACAAAGCCGATACGGCCTTTGATAGCCGTGATAAGTGCGAGCAGAGCGCTAATATTAATGCGTACTGGGAACCTAACACCCTGCGCTGCCTCGACCGCCGTACTGGCCGCACCGTTGCCCCATAATCATTGCACTTTGAAGGATATTGAAAGGATACGATATGACTAGCGCCCTCAGTGTTAAGTTGCGCCCGCTGGAGCGTGAAGATTTACGATTCGTCCATCAGCTTGATAATAATGCCAGCGTAATGCGCTACTGGTTCGAAGAGCCTTACGAAGCGTTTGTTGAGCTGTCAGACCTGTATGACAAACACATCCACGACCAAAGCGAACGCCGCTTCGTGGTGGAGTGCGACGGTGAAAAAGCCGGACTGGTGGAATTGGTTGAAATTAACCATGTACACCGCCGGGCCGAATTCCAGATTATTATTTCGCCGGAATATCAGGGGAAGGGTCTGGCCTCACGGGCAGCAAAGCTGGCAATGGACTATGGCTTTACCGTGCTCAACCTCTATAAGCTGTATCTGATCGTCGATAAAGAGAACGAAAAGGCTATCCACATTTACCGTAAACTCGGTTTTATGGTGGAAGGCGAGCTGATCCATGAGTTCTTTATCAACGGCCAATACCGCAACACGATTCGTATGTGTATCTTCCAGCAGCAGTATCTGGCAGAGCACAAAACGGCAGGCCCTAATCTGCTGCCGCCTACCGCTCAGTAAACACGACTAGTAGTAGTCGATTGTGTTTTCAATCGAGTAATGATGTTCAACTGCCGGCTTCACGCTCTCATCAACGATAACAAGCTGGCAGTTGATCGGATTTGCGTATTCATCGTATTTGCACGTTTGTTTGACATTGCCTAACGGATGATTGTTGAGCAGACTCACCGCGGTGTAATCTAACTTCTTCAATGGGTCAACCGACGGTTTAGCATCAACCTGCAAAGTGCTGTCCTTACTGACGGTTGTTTTGCCCAGCGGGTAGCCTTCGGCATCATATCGATACTGCACCGTCATCTCTTTCCCCGTGGCGGAAACGACAAAACCGTTATCGTCGGTATCCCACACCACACCTGCAGCAGGCAGTTCCGCCAGTTGGCATTTGCCCTGTAAACGGATCCGTTTTTCCAGCGTTTCGGCATCCCGATAGTAATTAGCATCCAGGACCAGCGCCATACCGGTATTGTTTTCGATATCGTGCAGTTCAAGTGTATCGAAACACCCTTCCTGTGACAGGGTACCAGCGACGCGCTTGGTGACCTCACCTTTGTCGTTGAGCAGCGTTTGACTGAAATCTTTCACCGGCCCGCGCAGCGGATCGAAATCAAACTCATTGGAAAAACTGGCCATTTCCGGCGTAAAGGAAACCAGCCCTTTGGCGTTATCACACCCGACCAGCACGACACACAGGAAACCTAACAGGGTCTGTTTCTTCACATTTTTCACCGGGATAAGAAGATAATTCTCAATCATATTAGCAAATACAGTTATTTACACCAGAAATGCTAATCTTAGTCTATGTCGATCATAAAGGAGCTGATGATGAAATACGTAACAGGAATTGCCGCGATCTTACTGGCAGTTGCATCCCCACAGGTTCTGGCCGCACCTGCGTCATGTGAACGCGTGAAAAGCGATATCGAGCAGCGCATCATCAATAATGGCGTCGCAGAGTCCAGTTTTACGCTGAACATTGTCCCCAACGATCAGGCCGATCAACCTGATTCACTGGTGGTAGGACATTGTGCAAACGATACGCACAAAATTCTCTACACCCGGACTAACAGTGGAAACGCCCCTGCCAACAGCTCGCCTGCACAGGACGGGCACGTCGCCGAACCGCAATAAATCATACCCTCCGTACGCGGAGGGTTACTCCAGTTTGATATGCATTAAGATGTCATACTCATAAATGGGTAAACTCACTCTATTATTAGCATGCTATTAATTTCGCTGTAGAGATTAATATATAGCGATAACTATAATGGAGTGAGTTATGTCTGATACTGAGCAATATGGAGGCATTAGCCGCAGGATGTTAGTGAAATCCTCGGCTATAGGTTCGTTGGCGCTTGCCGCTGGCGGGTTATCGTTACCTTTTGGGATGCGCACCGCAGCTGCTGCGGTACAACAGGCGATACAACCGGCTGAAGAGAAAGTGGTTTGGGGCGCTTGTTCCGTGAACTGCGGCAGTCGTTGTGCCCTGCAACTCCACGTCAAAGATGACGAGGTCGTATGGGTGGAGTCTGATACGACCGGAGACGATATTTATGGTCAGCACCAGGTGCGTGCCTGTTTACGTGGACGCTCAATCCGTCGACGGATCAATCATCCGGATCGTCTCAATTATCCTATGAAGCGCGTGGGCAAACGCGGTGAGGGTAAATTCGAACGCATAACCTGGCAGGAAGCGCTGGATACCATCAGCACCAGTTTAAAAAATACCGTACAAAAATACGGTAATGAGGCCGTGTACATCAACTACACCTCTGGCATTGTCGGCGGCAATATTACTCGCTCCTCCCCTTATGCCTCGCTGGTCGCTCGATTGATGAACTGCTATGGCGGATTCCTGAGCCATTACGGCACATACAGTACCGCACAAATCGCGGCGGCAATGCCTTACACCTACGGCTCAAATGACGGCAACAGTACCTCCGACATTGAAAACACGAAGCTGGTGGTGATGTTCGGCAATAACCCTGCCGAAACGCGCATGAGCGGCGGTGGCATAACATACTTCCTTGAGCAGGCCCGGGAGCGTTCTAACGCCCGCATGATCGTCATCGACCCGCGTTATACCGATACCGCTGCGGGTCGTGAAGATGAGTGGATCCCTATCCGTCCGGGAACCGATGCCGCACTGGTGGCGGGAATCGCCTGGGTCCTGATTAACGAAGATCTCGTCGACCAGGCATTCCTTGACACATATTGCGTCGGTTATGACGAGAAAACCCTACCCGCTGACGCCCCCGCTAACGGACATTACAAGGCCTATATACTTGGCAATGGCGATGACGGTGTCGCTAAAACGCCCCAATGGGCCTCGCATGTCACAGGGATCCCGGCCGAGCGCATCATTAAACTGGCACGAGAAATCGGTAGTACAAAACCGGCGTATATTTGTCAGGGTTGGGGTCCACAACGTCAGGCTAACGGCGAACTGACTTCGCGCGCGATCGCAATGCTGCCAATCCTGACTGGCAACGTTGGCATCAACGGCGGCAATAGCGGTGCACGAGAATCAACCTACACCATCACGATTGAACGCATGCCGCTGCCGGATAATCCCATCAAAACCCAAATATCCTGCTTTAGCTGGACCGACGCCATCGCCCGGGGTCCGGAAATGACCGCAACCCGCGATGGCGTGCGCGGTAAAGATAAGCTCGATGTACCGATTAAATTTATCTGGAACTACGCGGGTAACACCATTACTAATCAGCACTCAGATATCAATAAAACGCATGAGATCCTTCAGGATGATACGAAATGCGAAATGATAGTGGTCATCGAAAACTTCATGACCTCCTCGGCGAAATATGCCGATATTCTGCTGCCGGACCTAATGACCGTCGAACAGGAAGACATCATTCCTAACGACTATGCGGGCAACATGGGATACCTCATTTTTATTCAACCCGCGACGTCACCGAAGTTCGAACGCAAACCGATCTACTGGATAATGAGCGAAGTCGCCAAACGCCTTGGCAATGATATCTATCAACGGTTTACGGAAGGCCGTACTCAGGAACAGTGGCTCCAGTATCTGTATGCAAAAATGCTGGCCAAGGACCCCGCGCTCCCTTCTTATGACGAACTGAAAAAAATGGGGATCTATAAACGCAAAGATCCTAACGGGCATTTTGTCGCTTATAAAAAATTCCGCGACGATCCGCAGGCCAATCCGCTCAAAACACCGTCTGGAAAGATTGAAATTTACTCCAGCCGGCTGGCGAAAATTGCCAACACATGGGAGTTGCAGAAGGATGAAGTAATTAGCCCACTTCCCGTCTACGCCTCCACGTTTGAAGGGTGGGACGATCCCAAACGCAGCGCATTTCCGCTGCAGTTGTTTGGCTTCCATTACAAATCCCGTACGCACTCCAGCTACGGCAATATCGATGTTCTGCAGGCGTCCTGTCGTCAGGAAGTGTGGATCAATCCCGTCGATGCCCAAAAACGTGGTATTGCAAATGGCGATATGGTGCGGGTCTTTAACGACCGCGGGGAAGTACGTATTCCGGCCAAAGTGACGCCACGGATCCTGCCTGGCGTCAGCGCAATGGGCCAGGGTGCATGGCACGATGCTGATATGGCCGGCGACAAAATTGACCATGGCGCCTGCGTCAATACGCTGACAACACAGCGCCCTTCACCGCTGGCAAAAGGCAACCCACAGCACACTAATCTGGTCGAAATCGAGAAGGTTTAAGGACTAACCCATGACAACTCAGTATGGATTTTTTATTGATTCCAGTCGTTGCACCGGGTGCAAAACCTGCGAACTGGCCTGCAAAGACTACAAAGACCTCACTCCTGACGTCAGTTTCCGGCGGATTTACGAATACGCAGGTGGTGACTGGCAGGAAGACAACGGCGTCTGGCACCAGAACGTTTTTGCCTACTATCTCTCCATCTCCTGTAACCACTGCGAGGATCCGGCCTGCACCAAGGTTTGTCCAAGTGGTGCGATGCATAAGCGTGAGGATGGTTTTGTGGTGGTCGATGAAGACGTATGCATTGGCTGTCGCTACTGTCATATGGCCTGTCCGTACGGTGCGCCACAGTACAATGCTGCAAAAGGACATATGACCAAGTGTGATGGCTGCCATGATCGTGTTGCAGACGGCAAAAAGCCCATCTGCGTCGAGTCCTGTCCGCTGCGTGCGCTGGATTTTGGCCCCATCGACGAACTGCGCAAAAAACATGGTGAACTGGCTGCCGTCGCCCCGCTGCCGGGTGCGCACTTCACCAAACCAAATATTGTGATCAAACCAAACGCCAATTGCCGCCCGACCGGGGATACCACGGGTTTTCTGGCTAATCCAAAGGAGGTGTAAAATGGGAAATGGATGGCATGAATGGCCGCTGGTACTGTTCACGGTGCTGGGCCAGTGCGTAGCCGGGGCGCTGATCGTCAGTGGTTACGGCTGGCTGACCGCTAAAGACGAGCTGGTAAAACAACGTATCGTTCGCAGTATGTTTTTTCTCTGGCTGGTAATGGGCATCGCCTTTCTCGCCTCGGTTATGCATTTAGGTTCGCCGCTGCGCGCGTTTAACTCGCTGAACAGAATTGGCGCATCGGCGCTAAGTAACGAAATCGCCAGCGGTTCGCTGTTTTTCGCCGTCGGTGGCCTGTGGTGGCTGGTGGCGTTTCTCGGTAAAATGCCCGCAGCGTTAGGTAAAATCTGGCTGCTGTTGAGCATGTTGCTGGGCCTGGTATTTGTCTTTGCGATGACCAACGTCTACCAGATAGACACCGTCCCAACCTGGTATAACGGCTATACTACACTGGCGTTTTTCATGACGATGCTGCTCAGTGGACCGCTATTTGCCGCTCTGCTGCTGCGTTCTGCAGGTGTTTCTTTTAACGTCGTCAGATTCGCCGGTATCAGCGTATTGGCTCTGCTGGTTACGGTGGCCGTTATTGTGCTGCAGGGACTGTCACTCGGCGAGATCCACAGTTCGGTACAATCCGCCAGCGCGCTGGTTCCCGACTACGGCAGTTTACAGGTCTGGCGTGTGCTGCTGTTGGCTGCGGGTCTGGGTTGCTGGATATGTCCGTTGATCCGTCGCAAACGACCGTCCGTTGGTGGGTTGGCGCTCGGGTTAATTCTGGTGCTTGTCGGTGAAATCATTGGCCGCGGTTTGTTTTACGGTTTACATATGACAGTCGGAATGGCTGTCGCAGGTTAACTTTCGGGTGCGGGGCAACCCGCACTGTTCAGGATTGTTTGCATGACCCATTTTTCACAACGTGACAACTTTTCTACCGCAGCGCGCGTGCTCGGCGCGCTATTTTACTATGCCCCAGACAGTGCGGAAGCTTCGGCACTGGTCAGTGCGTTAAGAACCGATGGCTGGCAGGCGCAGTGGCCGCTTGAAAAGACAACGCTTTCGCCGTTAGTCGCTCAGTTTCAGGCTGAGGCCGATGAGTCTCTCCCGCAGGCCTGGCAACGTCTGTTTGTTGGACCTTATGCGCTCCCTTCTCCGCCATGGGGATCCGTCTGGCTGGATCGTGAAAACGTGTTGTTTGGCGACTCCACGCTGGCATTACGTCAGTGGATGCGGGACAACGGCATCCAGTTTGCCATGCAGCAAAATGAGCCAGAAGATCATTTTGGTTCCCTGCTGTTGCTGACGGCCTGGCTTGCCGAGAACGAACGCCACACCGAGTGCGAGCAACTGCTGGCCTGGCATCTGTTCCCATGGTCATCGCGCTTCCTTAATGTGTTTATCGAAAAAGCCGACCATCCGTTCTACCAGGCGCTGGGTGAGCTGGCGCGTCTGACGCTGGCACAGTGGCAATCACAGTTACTGATCCCGGTAGCCGATAAGCCTTTGTTCCGTTAGTTTCGTCACAGGTAGGATGCGTCCTGCCTGTGGTGCATCCTGTTGCGCACGCTGAGCTTTTGCTTCTGTTACCTAATAGCCGCAAAATAGAGCGTCTGAATTTTCCAGTCTGGCCACTCATGCATCATTTACATGCTTACCCTGACCTGCGTGCCATGTTCCGCCGCCTGCTGATCGCCGCGTTGATTGGCGTCCTTGCTGCGCTGGCCGTCGCAGGATTTCGTCATGCCATGCTACTTCTCGAATGGTTGTTTCTGAGCAACAACACAGGGAGTCTGGTCAACGCAGCGACAAACCTTTCGCCCTTAAGGCGTATGCTGACACCTGCACTCGGCGGTCTGGCGGCTGGATTACTACTGTGGGGCTGGCAAAAATTTAACCGTTTACGTCCGCAGGCTCCCACTGATTATATGGAAGCCCTGCAAACCGACGGACAATTTGACGTCAGTGCAAGCCTGGTGAAATCGCTGGCATCGTTACTGGTGGTTGCCAGCGGGAGCGCCATCGGACGTGAAGGTGCCATGATTTTACTGGCGGCGCTGGCGGCCTCCTGCTTTGCTCAACGCTTTACCCCGCGTACAGAATGGAAGTTATGGATTGCCTGCGGCGCCGCTGCAGGTATGGCTGGAGCCTATCATGCCCCGCTGGCGGGCAGTTTATTTATTGCCGAAGTATTGTTTGGCACGCTGATCCTCGCCTCACTGGGACCGGTAGTGGTGTCCGCCGTAGTCGCATTACTCACCACCAATCTGCTTAGCGACAGCAATGCGCTGCTGTATACCGTGCACCTGTCGCGGGAATTACATGCTCTGGAATACGTTATGATTGTCAGCACCGGTCTGGCTGCTGGCATCTGCGGACCGCTCTTCATGTGGTTGATGACCGCCAGCCATAATGTATTTTTGCGCTTAAAACTCTCGCCACCGTGGCAACTGGCGCTTGGCGGGTTGATCGTTGGCCTGCTTTCATTGCTCACGCCTACGGTCTGGGGTAATGGCTACAGCGTGGTGCAGTCATATTTACTTTCACCACCGCTGCTGGCCGTGGTTAGCGGGATTTTTATCTGCAAATTACTGGCGGTGCTTGCCAGCAGTGGATCCGGTGCCCCGGGTGGCGTGTTTACGCCAACGCTGTTTGTCGGCTTGTCGGTGGGCATGTTGCTGGGTCAGGTATGGGGATTATGGCTTCCGGGCTCGGATGAAATTGCCATTTTGCTGGGATTAACGGGGATGGCCACGCTGCTGGCGGCTACCACGCATGCACCAATAATGTCGACGTTGATGGTTTGTGAAATGACCGGGGAGTATCGCCTGCTCCCCGGATTACTGATCGCCTGTGTCCTGGCGTCGGTGCTCTCGCGTACGTTACGCCACGACTCTATCTACCGACAGCACGCTGCCGAGCATTGACAGGCGGATGTACTGCGACAACTCACGCTGCTCTGCACGAGGCAGATAAGGCAGTTCACCGATCAGCGGTGCAGGTAATTTTTTACCCAGCACATCAATGATTTCCGCATAATGCGCCAGCCCCGGGTTAATGCGATTCGCAACCCAGCCAATCAACGGCAGTCCGTCGCTGGCTATCGCCTGCGCGGTGAGGATCGCATGATTAATACAGCCTTCCTGGATACCCACTACCATCAGCACCGGCAGTTGTTCCTGCACCACCCACTCCGATAACGGACGCAGATCGTTCATCAAGCTCCGCCAGCCTCCGGTGCCTTCCACGACAACGTGATCGACTTTTTCGCTGAGGCTTGCGAGACCGTTGGATAACAGGGTGTAATTGACCGGACCACTATGCGCCACGCTACTTTCATCTTCGCTCAACGCAATTGGGTTAATCGCCTCATAGGGCAGCTCGATAGATGACACACTTTGCAGTACCAGTGCATCTTTGTTGCGCAGACCTTCAGGCGTCTCTTTGCTGCCTTTGGCTACAGGTTTGTAACCCGCAACGCTTTTACCCCCTGACGCTAACGCTTGTAGTAATGCGCGGGAAACCACGGTCTTCCCAACAGAAGTGTCTGTACCTGTAATAAAGAAACGCTTCAGCATCACTAACTCCACCGTTATGCTTTGAAAATATAAGTCAGGAAAATAAAACAGTGGAGAAAGTCTAAGGTATGACGACCAGGATCAGCTTGAGATAGCGCAATTTTTCGTACAACAGTTAAAAAATGTTAACCCTGTAATAGACGAATCAACAAAGAACCGTTATACATCGCGTCCTTCACGAGTGCCGCACCCGCCATCGTCCCCTGATTGGTAAACTGCGTACTTTCAACGACTATATGCTGACTGTAAGCCGGAAGCGCCTGCTGGCGAATGCTGTCAGCGATGGTTGGGAACAAGATATCTGCCGCTTTACTGAGCGGAGAGCCAATCAATATCTTTTGCGGGTTGAACAAATTCACCATGATGGCAAGAATTCGACCGACGTGGGTCCCAACGCCGCTAATGATATCTTTCGCCAATAAATCACCCTGCATGGCCGCCAGACACAGCGCGTCTACCGTTAACGGTTGCCCATGTAGAGAAGAACTCATTGACTGCTTCAGGCGCACCTGCGCCAATTCGAGCACGCTATCGACGCTGGCGATTGTTTCCAGACAACCATGGTTGCCGCAATAGCAGCGTTTACCGTAGGGATCGACCTGCGTATGACCAATCTCCACCAGGCTACTGCTGCCTGCATGCAGCAAATGGCCGTCAGTGATCACCCCTGCACCCACGTTATGATCGATCACCACCTGAATGACGTCGCGCGCACCGCGCGATGCGCCAAAAAGCGCCTCGGCCATCGTCCAGGCGCTGATATCGTGCTGAATATACACCGGCACGCCGGTATGGTTCTCAAGCGCTTCGCCCAACGGCATCTCTTTGACATCTTCGTAAAATGGCATGCGATGAACGATACCGTTTTCAGTATCGATAATACCGGGTAAGGTGATGGCGATGGAGGTTAAGCGCTCCAGCTTTTGCTGGTGGCGGATGAAAAACTGATCGACCTGGGTAATAACGCGTTCCAGCAGAGGCGTTTCACTGACCAGCGCCATTTCCAGACAATCTTCAACCACCAGCTTGCTGCTCAGATCGCGTAGCGCCAGAAAAATCTCGCCACGACTGATACGAATGGATAAGTAGTGCCAGGCCTCCGTTTCGACAACCAGCCCAACGGCCGGACGACCACGGCTACCCGCTTCCTTGATTTCCAGCTCTTGCACCAGATGCGCTTCGAGCATTTCGCGGACAATTTTGGTAATGCTGGCAGGCGCCAATTGTGCCAGGCGGGAGAGATCAATACGCGATACCGGACCCAGCTGATCAATCAGGCGATAAACCGCACCCGCATTGGTCTGCTTAATTTGATCGATATGCCCAGGCTGACTATCAGCAACCACCACTTACTCCCTTTATTTTCGCGCTCCGAAATAATCTGCGGGCTATGGTGAAGCACTTCAATGGCTTCCGTCAACTTTTTACTTAGCCTTGTGATTTACTGCACATTTTCGCCCATTTTTAAACTAAATTAACCGCTCTTAACGGCCGCCAGAAGCTGCTCGCGAAAGCGTTGCGCGGCGTGACTTTGCTCATGATGCTTTGGCCACACTAACCACATTTCCGAGACAGCATCTTCTTCCGCTATCGGGATCCAACACATTTCATACAGTTGCACCCGTTTAAAAGAAGCAGGAAGTATAGAAACCCCTAATCCTGCGGCCACCAGCCCAATGATAGTCATCGCCTCGCCAACCTCCTGTGCAATCGTCGGCTTCAGTCCATAGCGACGCATCAGGCCCAGAATATCGTCATACAACCCTGTCCCCACATGGGGGTCAAAAAAGACAAATGGCTCATTCGCCAGCTCGGCCAACGTGACCACGGGTTTTTGCGCCAACGGATGCGCGCGTGGGATCATCGCCATCAGTGGTTCATGCAGAATGATTTCACGCTCCAGCGTTTCCGGAAGCTGCGTATTACGCAGAAGTCCCAAATCCAGCGTTCCTTCATTGAGCGGGGCAATTTGCTCACGCGTGTTCATTTCACGGGTTTGCATATGCACTGCCGGGTAGCTTTGGCGAAACAGAGATAACGTATCTGAAACCGCTTTGATAAACGGCGCGGACGACGTAAAGCCGATACGTAATTCCCCTGCTTCTCCCAGATGCAAACGCTCAGCCCTGGCGGCGGCTTCATTAACCAGCCCGAGGATCTGCCGACTGTCCGCCAGAAACTGCTTTCCGGCAGAGGTCAGTGCCACGCTACGGTTAGTTCGGGCAAGTAACCGGGCGCCAACCTGCTGTTCAAGGATCTGGATCTGCTGACTTAGCGGCGGTTGCGAAATGTTTAACCGCGCCGCCGCCCGACCAAAATGCAACTCTTCGGCAACGGCCACAAAGTAACGTAAATGACGCAGTTCGATATTCATATTTTTAAAATATTATTTGAGATTATTAATATATTAGACAGAATATTGTGATTTTCATACTCTTAAGGCTGGTCCTGTAGACGTAATTGAATGAGCAAGGATTTCAAGTGAGCCGTACAACAACTGTCGATACCGCGCCAACAAGCGATGTTGATGAACAGATAGTTACCCCGCCGGATGGATTTATCAAACGCGGAACATCCCCATTTATGCGCGTCACGCTGGCGCTGTTTTCCGCCGGACTGGCGACTTTTGCCCTCCTCTATTGCGTACAACCCATACTGCCAGTGCTCTCGCACGAGTTTGGGGTTTCTCCCGCAAGCAGCAGTATCTCGCTTTCCATCTCGACGGCGATGCTGGCGATAGGGTTACTGTTTACCGGCCCACTTTCAGATGCTATTGGCCGCAAGCCGGTGATGGTTACCGCGCTGCTGCTCGCCTCTTGTTGTACGCTGCTTTCAACGATGATGACCAGCTGGCACGGTATTTTAATCATGCGTGCTCTGATAGGACTTTCACTGAGCGGCGTCGCAGCGGTAGGGATGACCTATCTGAGTGAAGAAATTCATCCCAGTTTCGTCGCCTTCTCAATGGGCCTGTATATCAGCGGTAACTCAATTGGCGGAATGAGTGGTCGCTTGATCAGCGGCGTGTTTACCGACTTTTTTAACTGGCGTATCGCGCTGGCGGCGATCGGCTGTTTTGCCCTTGCCTCTGCGCTGATGTTCTGGAAAATCTTACCGGAATCCCGTCATTTCAGACCCACATCGCTGCGCCCGAAAACGTTGTTTATCAACTTCCGTTTGCACTGGCGCGACAAAGGTTTGCCGCTGCTGTTTGCGGAAGGTTTTTTACTGATGGGATCGTTTGTCACGCTGTTTAATTATATCGGCTACCGCCTGATGCTCTCCCCGTGGGAGCTCAGCCAGGCGGTTGTAGGTTTGTTATCTGTGGCGTATCTGACCGGGACATGGAGTTCGCCAAAGGCGGGTTCTATGACCACTCGTTATGGTCGTGGCCCAGTAATGCTCTTTTCAACAGGCGTGATGCTGGTTGGACTTTTGATGACCCTGTTCACATCGCTATGGCTGATCTTCGCCGGGATGCTGCTCTTTTCAGCCGGGTTCTTTGCCGCGCACTCCGTAGCAAGCAGTTGGATTGGACCACGAGCAAAACGCGCTAAAGGCCAGGCTTCTTCCCTGTATCTGTTCAGCTATTATCTGGGATCCAGTATTGCCGGTACGCTGGGCGGTGTGTTCTGGCACAGCTATGGCTGGAACGGCGTGGGCGGATTTATCGCCCTGATGCTGGTGTTGGCGTTGCTGGTCGGTGCGCGTTTGCACCATCGTCTGCACGTATAATCCACGATGCCCGGGTTCCGGGCATCACCTTCATCACCCTGACTGTAACGTCTGAGCCGCCATCTGCAGAGCAACAACCGTCCCGTTCATCACTATATGCAGCAAAATTGGCATCAACAGACCGTTGCTTTTCAGTCTGGCCAGGATCAACACCTGCGACACAAGAAACAACATCAGCAACGTGCGTAGATCCACATACTGCGTATGCATGATGGCAAAAATGACCGATACCACCACTGACGACAGCCAGGTTTTATTATTGAACCAGTACTGGAACGCGTTGAATAAACAGCCTCTAAAAACAATTTCTTCATAAACTGGCGCGATAAATATCAGGGTCAACGTAGATAACCACAACGCATAACTACTTAAGGATATTTGGCTGGTCACCCACGCTTCAGTTTGTCTGAGACCCAAAATCAATGGCAGGATAAGCTGAATAAACAGCAGCGCCGCGAACAAAATGGCAAACCACCTGGCGTTGAAAATGCCTTTGCCCAGTCCCTCTCTTTTTCTAAAGAAGAAATAATACAGCGGAACCAGCACAACAAATTCCAGCGCAAACAGCAGCGGAAAAAGTAACCCTTTGGGAAGCAGGTCCTGACTCGCGGGGAAAAACAACGGGGTAAACGTGAGGCCAAACATCAGTAAAAACATTGAAAAGCAGCCAGCAACTGCTTTAGTCCTGGCGATATACAGGTTGTCGGCATCCTGTGACATACGATCTCCTTGCGCTCATCGAAGATAAGTTGATGAATTACCTATGCATGATAAAAATTCTCATTATCACTGACAACCTACCAACTTTTACGCAATGCCCATGAGTACAATGCCAAAACCCTCTTTACTCCGGAACTTCACCGTCAACTACTCAGAGGAGAATCCGCCAACGGCAACGAGAAACGGAAGCAGGCCCCTGCCGTTGAGTTAACCAGATGTATATCTCCTCCATGCAGTTCGAGCATTCTACGCACGATCAGTAAGCCCAGGCCGCCGCGCTCGGCCCGCTGCTCACGGGGAATTAACGCGGTCGGGCGCTGAAACAATACTTCTCGCACAGCGTCTTCTACCCCTGGCCCACTGTCCTGCACTTCGGCGAATAAACGGTCTTCATCACGCCAGACTTTTAGCCGCACTTCGCCTCCGTCAGGCGTATGACGGATAGCGTTATCCAGCAAATTCGTCACGACTCTTTCTATCATCGATAAATCGGCATTCACCAGCGGTAACGGCCCCGTTACGTCAAGGTGCAACTGCAAATGACGCGTGGCAACAGGGAGATCAAATTTCTGTGCCACATCCTGGATCAATTCACCAATAGCAAAACGTTCACGCTGCGGTTTTATACCGCCATGCTCCAGCCTTGCCAGCTCAAACAGCTGTTGTGACAGATGGCGAACTTTATGCCCCTGGCGCAGCGCGATGCTAAGATAATGCCGGTTTTCCTCCGGCGTCATCGTATCGGCTTTCAGCGACAGCATTTCCAGATACCCCAACAGTGAAGTCAACGGCGTGCGTAAATCGTGCGAAATATTGGCAATAAACTCTCTGCGCTGACGATCGCTGTCTGCTAATAAATCCCACTGCTGGGCAATTTTCTGCGCCAACTCGATAAACGCATTGTTCAGCAGCGCTATTTCATTCTCCGGTGCCGGTTCGGGATTTTTTTGTGCCAATTGTTTGATGACGGTAATGCTGTCCTTCTCCAGTTTTACCACCTGTCCGGTTAGCCTTTTTACTGGATTCGTCACCCATCGCCACACCAGAAAACCTGCAATTCCACCGGCTAATAAAACCAGTATTAACGTCCAGGCCACGGTATTCCAAAGCGTTTTTTGCCAGGCGGTATTCGCCAGCATATTCAGATCTTCGCCCTGCAGAATAATGTACAAATAGCCATGTAGCTCACCGTTATATAAAACTGGCGCGGCGCTGAATACCTTTTGCTGGCTGCTACGCGGATCGTTGCCATAGACGGGCAACGCATCTGAGTTAAGGAAATCCTGTATCGGCTGTACGCTAATTTTCTGCCGCTGGATATGCCCCGGCGGTGCGGCATCAGCAAGTATGTCACCTGACGGTGAAATCAGATACAGCTCCACGCTGGGGTTGAGCGTCATCAGGTGATTAAATAATCCTTTTAAGGTCTGGCGATTTATCTGCCCGCTGGTATCAATAAGCGACTCACTTTTGACAATCTTGCTCGCCAGCTCCAGCGAGAGCCTTTGCACCATGGCGTCGCCATACTGTTTACTGCTGCGGATCTGGACAGCGCTGACGGTAACCGCACAAATCAGCATAATGGCGGTAAAGACGAGGGTCAGACGCTGGCTCAGCGACAGGCGATAAATCATGGCTGATGCTCCGCGTTAACCGCAGCAAGCTTATAGCCTCGTCCCCAAACCGTGAGAATAATTTCCGGCTCGGCAGCATCCTTTTCAATTTTGGTCCGCAGGCGATTAATATGACTGTTCACCGTATGCTCATACCCTTCATGCTGGTAGCCCCACACCTGATCTAACAGCGCCTGACGCGAAAAGACCTCGCCTGGATGACGGGCGAAAAAATAGAGCAGATCGAATTCGCGCGGCGTTAAATCGAGGGATTTACCATGCAGCCGGACTTCCCGGGCTAATGGGTCAATCTCTACGCCATGAACGGCGATAATCCCCGCCTCCATACGTAGGTTCTGACTCATCGCTTCCTGACGACGAAACAATGCCTTTACCCGGGCCATCAACTCCAGCACCGAGAAAGGTTTGGCCAGATAATCATCGGCACCCATTTCCAGCCCCAATACACGGTGCGTTTCACTGGTGCGGGCGCTGATGATAATGACGGGCAAATAAAAACTCATTTGGCGAATGCGACGACAAATCTCCAGCCCGTCGACACCCGGCAGCATCAGATCGAGGATAACGGCATCCCAGACGTGTTTCTCCAGTTGTTCAAGCGCACGAGCTCCGTCTGCCTCATGAACAATCTCGTAACCCTCATCCTTCAGGCTAAGCTGCAAAAGTGAGGCAATATCGCTGTCATCTTCCACCAAAAATATCTTTTTCGCGCCTGCCATCAGTGTCATCCCCCTCTCGTCGTGCTGAAAGCTTACCTCAGGCAAGGGGCGGAAGTTATCACAAAATTTTTAACTTTTCGTGAGGATCCAGGGATACGCATGCGAGCAGTATGTCGTTATAGACACGTCAGACATCAACAGGGAAACGTCGCTTGTTTTCCTTAATATGAAAATAAGAAGGAAAAGTCATGCTAAAAAAACGTCCACTTCGGGAAGCAGATGTTACAGCCGAGTCAGTATTTTTTATGCAACGACGACAGATCCTCAAAGCACTTGGGATAGGTGCTGCTGCGGCCACGCTGTCCTCTCCTACACAGGCTAATTTGCTGGATTGGTTTAAAGGCAACGATCGTCCACCCGCCCCCGCAGGCAAAGCGCTTGAGTTCACAAAGCCCGAACGCTGGCAAAACAGCCTGTCTCTGACGCCAGAAGACAAGGTGACGGGCTACAACAATTTCTACGAATTTGGTCTGGATAAAGCCGATCCTGCCGCCAATGCCGGTAGCCTGAAAACCGATCCCTGGACGTTAACCATCAGCGGTGAGGTCAACAAACCTTTAACCTTGGATCATGATGCGCTGACCACACGCTTTCCATTAGAAGAATGTATTTATCGGATGCGTTGCGTTGAGGCCTGGTCGATGGTTGTGCCGTGGGTGGGTTTTCCGTTGCATAAATTACTGGCACTGGTTGAGCCAACCAGTCACGCCAAATACGTCGCTTTTGAAACACGCTACGCCCCTGATGAAATGCCGGGTCAGAAAGACCGCTTTATTGGCGGT
This sequence comes from Citrobacter sp. Cpo100, assembly GCF_030332595.1. Classification (NCBI taxonomy): domain Bacteria; kingdom Pseudomonadati; phylum Pseudomonadota; class Gammaproteobacteria; order Enterobacterales; family Enterobacteriaceae; genus Citrobacter; species Citrobacter sp. Cpo100. Next base: position 565,301 of record NZ_JAOWHM010000037.1, read on the forward strand.
GGGTTGAAATATCCCTATGTCGAAGGTCTTCGGTTGGATGAGGCTATGCACCCGCTCACACTTCTCACCGTAGGAGTATATGGCAAAGCATTGCCGCCGCAAAACGGGGCGCCGATACGCCTGACCGTACCCTGGAAATACGGCTTCAAGGGCATTAAATCGATAGTCAGTATCAAGCTGACGCGTGAACAGCCACCGACGACCTGGAATATGTCAGCACCGAATGAATACGGATTTTACGCCAACGTAAATCCGCAGGTCGATCACCCTCGCTGGTCTCAGGCTACTGAGCGTTTTATCGGTTCGGGTGGCATTCTCGATGTACAGCGACAGCCCACGTTACCTTTTAATGGTTATGCCGATGAGGTGGCATCGTTATATCAGGGCATGGATCTTCGGGAGTATTTTTAAGTGAGGTTGACTGCAAAACAGATAACCGGTCTGAAAGTGCTGCTGCATCTCGCCGGTTTTATACCCCTGCTATGGCTCTTCTGGGCCGCACAGCATGGCGGGTTGGGTGCCGACCCGGGAAAAGATATCCAGCACTTTACGGGCATTACCGCGCTGAAGTTTTTGCTGGCTACCCTGCTGGTATCGCCGCTTGCGCGCTATGCAAAGCAGCCTTTGTTGTTTCGTACCCGGCGGTTGTTAGGTTTATGGTGCTTTGCATGGGCCACACTGCATATAACCAGCTATGCTCTGCTGGAACTGGGTATACAAAACCTGGAATTGTTGGGTCGTGAACTGGTTTCACGCCCATGGCTAATGCTGGGTATGGCCGGTTGGATTATCTTATTCCTGTTGACGTTGACCTCGACACAAGCCGCTCAGCGTAAAATGGGCAAACGCTGGCAAACATTGCACAACTACGTCTACCTGGCCGCCATTTTGCTACCGCTGCATTATCTGTGGTCGGTAAAAGTGCTATCACCACTCCCTATTATCTACGCCATCTGTTTTGTAGTTCTGCTGGCTTTTCGCTATAAAAAGCTGTTACGGAAAACTGGGTACAAAGGTGTGTTTATGAAAAGTGAGTGAATCACGGTAAACTTCTTAACCACACCTAAACAGAACGAGAACAAAAAATGAGTAACAATGATAATTACCATCAGCTCACCCGCACGTTCCAGCGGCTCTCTCGCTTCTCCCACCTCTCGGCAATCGCCAGTTGGGACATGTTTACCATGATGCCGCCAGGAGGCAGTAAAGCCCGAGGCGAAGCGCTGGCCGAGCTGAGCGTGCTTGAGCACCAACTGTTAACCGATCCGAAAGTGGCAATGTGGATCGCCGCAGCGCAACAGGAAGCTCTCAACGATGTAGAACAGGCGAACCTGCGCGAAATGTCGCGATTGCATCACCAGGCATCCTTGTTGCCCGAATCGTTGGTAGAAGCAAAATCTCTTGCGGGAAGCCGCTGTGAGCATGCCTGGCGTAGCCAGCGACCAGCTAATGACTGGGAAGGATTTTCCGATAACCTGAAAGAAGTTGTGAAGTACAGCCGCGAAGAAGCCCGACTGCGCGCAGAAGCTAAAGGTTGTTCGCCGTATGACGCGCTACTGGACATCTTTGAACCAGGAATGACCAGCGCTCAGTTGGATGTCCTTTTCGCAGACGTTAAAAGCTGGCTGCCCGATCTGTTAAACAAGGTGGTGGCAAAGCAGTCTCAGCAGTCGCTCATCGCCCCGGTAGGTCCCTTCCCAACAGCTGTACAGCGAGAGCTGGGTCTTGAAACAATGGCACAGCTAGGTTTCGACTTTACCGCTGGTCGGCTGGATATCAGTGCACATCCTTTCTGTGGCGGCGTACCAGAAGATGTTCGCATTACCACCCGCTATGATGAAAACGAATTACTCAGCGCGCTGTTTGGCGTGATCCATGAAACCGGTCATGCGCGCTATGAGCAAAACCTGCCACGCAGCTGGTCTGGGCAACCTATTGCTCTGGCACGCTCAACCGCCATTCATGAGTCCCAGAGTCTGTTCTTTGAGATGCAACTGGGACGCAGTAAAGCCTTTCTGATGCGGTTGATTCCGGCTGTAACGCGCCACTTTGGCGATCAGGCAGCGTTTGAAGAAAGCAATTTCATCGCCTGGAACCAGCAGGTCAAACCCGGGTTTATCCGTGTTGATGCCGACGAGGTAAGCTATCCCGCTCACGTGATCCTGCGTTATGAAATCGAACGTGCGCTTATTAATGGCGATATTGAAGTGGATGATATCCCGGCATTGTGGAACGAGAAAATGCAGGCCTGGCTGGGGCTGTCAACGATCGGAAACTACCGTAACGGTTGTATGCAGGATATTCACTGGACTGACGGCGGCTTTGGCTACTTCCCTTCCTATACCTTAGGCGCCATGTATGCAGCGCAGTTGTTCAGTGCCGCTAACCGCGCATTGCCTGATTTGAATCAGTCTATTGCCCAAGGTGAGTTTGGTGCCCTGTTTGACTGGTTACGTCAGAACATCTGGCAGCATGGCAGCCGCTTTACTACTGAACAGCTTATTACCCAGGCAACCGGAGAGCCGCTCAGCAGCCGTTATTTCCGTTCTCATCTGGAAGCCCGCTATTTGTAATCTCATACCGTGAGTCATTGTACATATCGTTACACGCCGAAACCAATGACTCACGGAAGCCCTGTGTTTACAGCGATATAGTTATTTCAACGGCCCCGCAGTGGGGTTGAATGAAAAACCAAATCGAGGGTATGAGAATGAAAAAAGTATTAGCTCTGGTTGTTGCCGCTGCTATGGGTCTGTCTTCTGCTGCTTTTGCTGCTGAAACAACTGCTACTACCGCTCCGACTGCTGCTGCAACCACCAAAGCAGCGCCGGCAAAAACCACGCATCATAAAAAACAGCACAAAGCAGCGCCGCAGAAAGCGCAGGCTGCCAAGAAACACGCTAAAAAATCCACCACTAAACCGGCTGTAGAACAAAAAGCGCCAGAGCAGAAAGCTCAGGCTGCTAAAAAACACACCAAAAAAGCAGCAACCAAGCCAGCAGCAGAACAAAAAGCACCAGAGCAGAAAGCTCAGGCCGCTAAAAAACACACCAAAAAAGCCGTAAAACACGACACCGCTAAACCAGCAGCTCAACCTGCAGCATAACGCATTTGTAGTCACTATGGCGTCCCCCACGCCATAGCATACGGCGCTAGATCAACCTGATGTAGCGCCGCCTTTCGGAGGGTAAAATGGTGTCACATTACCGCTTTGAGTTCATTCTTATTACTCTGATAATTTGCGCCCTCATTGCCATGCATTTTTATCTTTCCTAAGTGTAGTTATCTGATTTTACTCCCACTTTCTCGCCGTCCCGTCTATAGTATTAACTGAGGGTTTGCTGTTTATAATCATAATTCCCCACCAGAGTGTGATATGCATAAAACCATTGCTGTATTACTGGGCTCAATTTGTTTTTTTCCTGTTGTTGCGCATGCGGATCAGCCAGCAACGACCACCGCTGAAGCAGAAAGCATAAAAACGCTGTTTTTTGGTCATGACGATCGCACGAAAGTAACGGACCCAACGCAATCACCGTGGGACGCTATCGGACAACTGGAAACCGCCAGTGGTAATCTGTGTACCGCCACGCTCATTTCACCGCATCTGGCCCTGACTGCCGGACACTGCTTGCTCGCTCCACCGAAAGGCAAACCGGATAAGGCCGTCGCGTTACGCTTTGTGTCGAAAAAGGGTGTCTGGCGCTATGAAATCCATGGAATCGAAGGGCGGGTTGATCCCTCACTAGGTAAGCGTTTGAAAGCCGATGGCGATGGCTGGATTGTGCCGCCATCAGCAGCCCCGTGGGATTTTGGTCTGGTGGTGCTGCGTTACCCGCCTTCCGGAATCACGCCCCTACCATTATTTGAAGGTGATAAAGCGGCGTTAACCGCGGCGCTGAAAACCGCCGATCGCAAAGTCACACAGTCGGGCTATCCGGAAGATCATCTGGACGATTTGTACACCCATCAGGATTGTGTGGTGACCGGCTGGGCGCAGAATACCGTCTTGTCGCACCAGTGCGACACGCTCCCGGGCGACAGCGGTTCACCGTTGATGCTGAAGACAGATTCAGGCTGGCAGTTGATTGGCGTACAAAGCTCCGCTCCGGCGGCGAAAGATCGCTGGCGAGCCGATAATCGCGCCATATCCGTGACCGGTTTTCGCGATAAGCTGGAAGAGTTGGCGCAGGAGTAACATATGCTGCCCGCATTAACGGGCAGCACGGATATCAGGCAAGTTTAATCATCACCATTCCGGCCAGCAGCAGCGCCACGCCGATCCAGCCTTTATTATTCAGGCGCTGACCAAACAACACCCAACCAGCCGCTAACGTCGCGGCAATCCCAAACCCGCCCCACAAAGCGTAGGCAACAGAAAGGTCAATACCTTTTACCGCCTGCGACAGCGCGCTAAAGGCCGCTAACACGGCAGCCAGCGACAACACGCCATAAATTTTGCGGCGAAATCCATCAGAAAATTTCAAAAAGACGTTAGCGACTATTTCCAGCACGATGGCCATGCCAAGCCAGGCACCATGAACCCACTCAAACTGCTGCATGGGTCACCTCTTTGCTCGTTTTGGCAGGTTTTCGAGTACCAGACTTAATCAGCACAATGCCTAATACCAGCGAGACCAGTCCAGCCACTTTCATCGTGGACAAGGTTTCGTCAAATAACAACACACTAAACAGCGTAATAAATAAAATACCGATACCTTCCCACAAGGCATAGGCCACACCAAGGGCAATTTTTTTAACAGCGAAACTAAGAAAAATATATGATAAGGCGATCATTACCAGCATTAAAATAAAGCCTGAATTACCATGGCCAACGCTTGCCCATTTCATTGACAGCGTACCAGTAATTTCAGCCGCGATGGCCAGACCTAATAATATCCAGTAAAACATGATGCTTCTCCTGCTTGAGAATATTGTCCTTTAGGCCTACTGCATGCAGTAAACCAAAAAAAAAAATTAGTTAGCTCAGCGCACAGCGCCAGCTCAGGCAGAAGAAGGGACTAAAGCGCGTTGCGCCAGTGTTGCTCACCCGCAAGCAAGAAAGTGGAGGAGGTACGAAGAAGTGTAGGTAAACGCAAAAACATCCTGAACATATTGTCCATAATATTACAATTATCCGCAGTGTTGCTTCTCATCATCGCGGATGATAATTGTCCTCGGTAGTTAAACACAGATGATTTGTATCATAGCTTCAAGACGAACTCAAAGTCTTTTCACTTCTTTACCTGCCCCGTTTGATTTTTGTTATAACGGCTCGACGCAAATCACATTATTATGCAGATTCAAAAATGAAAAATGCGGGAATACACATGGCGAAACCGATCATCACGCTTAACGGTCTAAAAATAGTCATTATGCTGGGCATGCTGGTTATCATCCTGAGCGGTATTCGCTTTGCCGCAGATATCATCGTCCCCTTTATTCTGGCGTTATTTATAGCCGTTGTGCTCAATCCCGTGGTGCAGCGGATGGTCAAGCTTCGCATACCGCGCGTAATTGCGGTGTCATTGCTTATCGTTATTATTGTAATGTTAATGGTGCTGCTGTTGGCGTATTTAGGTACATCCTTAAATGAACTTGCTCGAACGCTACCGCAATATCGCTCTTCACTGGTTATCCCACTGAAAAATCTTGAACCATGGTTACAACGCGCAGGGATCGGCGTTTCCGTGGACGAGATCGTCAAATATATCGATCCGAATGCGGCAATGACGCTGGTGACCAATTTACTGGCGCAGCTTTCAAATGCTATGTCATCGATATTTTTACTGCTACTGACGGTAGTTTTTATGCTGCTGGAAGTACCGCAACTGCCCAACAAACTCAAACAAATGATGAGTCGCCCCATTGAAGGTATGGCGGCGATTCAACGCGCCATCGACAGCGTCTCCCACTATCTGGTGCTTAAAACGGCAATCAGCATTGTGACCGGGTTGGTCGCCTGGGGCATGCTTGCTGCATTGGATGTGCGCTTTGCCTTTGTCTGGGGATTACTGGCCTTCGCCCTGAACTACATCCCTAATATCGGTTCTGTATTGGCGGCCATTCCCCCTATCGCTCAGGTGCTGGCATTCAGCGGTCTTTATGATGCGCTGGTTGTTCTGGCAGGCTATCTGGTCATCAACCTGGTATTCGGGAATATCCTCGAGCCGCGGATCATGGGCCGCGGGCTGGGGCTGTCTACGCTGGTGGTATTTCTGTCGTTAATCTTCTGGGGCTGGTTGCTCGGTCCCGTGGGGATGCTGCTTTCTGTGCCGCTGACCATCATCGTGAAAATCGCGCTTGAGCAAACCAACGGCGGTCAAAGCATTGCCGTGCTGCTTAGCGATCTGAACAAAGAATGAGTTTTCGCCCCGCCATTACGGGGCATTTCCTTTATCGTTTCACGCGGAAAGCCAAAACGGCGCTTAACAGCGTAAATAGCGCTATTATCCACGCCATGGTCCAGGGCGTGCCATCACTGAAGGCGGCCAGCAGCAACGATGAGATAATACCGCTGCCATATTGCAACGCGCCAATCAGCGCCGAAGCTGAACCCGCAATGTTCGGTACCGCGTCCAACGCCGCGGCAGTCGACGTCGCGGCAATAATGCCATTCATCGAGAACAGCAGAAAAATGGAAACGATAATGGCAACAATTCCTCCTGACTCCAGCTTAACCAGCAGTGCAAGCGCCACTGCGGCCAGCGCCGCCAGCATCGTCGCATATTTCAGCAGTTGTTCCAGAGCATGTCGTTGAACCAGACGACGGTTAACCACGCTCATCGCCATAACACCGATAATGTTTAGCGCAAACAACCAGCCGTAATGCTGTGGATCAACATGGTAATAGCTAATATAAACAAACGGTGACCCGGTAATAAACGCGTACGCACCGACGTAATAAAACGTCAGGCTCAGGGTATAGCGCATAAAACGCCCATTCGTTAACAACGAGCGGTAATTACGAAATGCGCCAGCCAAAGAGGCTTTCACTCGTTTATCTTCCGGCAATGTTTCGGGCAGCCAGTTTAGGGAGATAAACATCAGCGCACCAATCACCACCAGCAGCCAAAAAATTGAATGCCAGGTGCTCAGGCGAATAATTTGTCCGCCAATCAACGGTCCGGCGATTGGCGCAATCGCCATCACCAACACCAGGGTCGAGAGCATTTGCGCCGCACGAGTACGTGCAAAGAGATCGCGGATCATCGCTCGCGCCAGCATAGGTCCGGTACAGGCTCCAAGCGCCTGAAATACCCGCCAGAAAACAATTTGCGTGATACTTGTAGACAGCGCACACCCTGCGGAACCAATGATAAATAGCACCATGCCGATAAACAGCGGCTTGCGCCTCCCCATATGATCGCTAATCGGCCCCCAAATCAACTGTGCGATAGTAAAACCAATTAAGAAACCAGTAATCGTCAGCTCAACATTGCCATGTAAATCCTCGGCCATCGTCGGCATTGCTGGAAGATAAATATCGGTAGAAAGCGATGTAAAGGCCATCAGGCCACTGAGGATCAGAATAAAAGTAAGACCGGTCTGGCTTGCGGTAGTTACCGGTGAGGCATGTTCACGTGTACGCATAGTGCCCTGTCATGTTCTAAAAAGTCAGGTCGCAGTATATAGACAACGTATTGCCGTGATTAGACGGTTAAAACCGCATGAGTTTATGAACTGAGATCATGAATGGTGAAATCATATGCGTCATATTTTGTGACTGACTTCCAACAATTACCTTTCAGAAATGAATTCTACTCATAGGTCCATGCGAATTTCACAGACTAATCGTATCAACACAGATTTGCTAATCTGCAGCCAATGCAACGATGATGCTCAGGAGAACCCAATGAATACAACAGTTCTGAATAACGGTGTTGAGATGCCCCTGCTCGGATTTGGCGTTTATCAAATGACTGATGCCAGCGAATGTGAGCAAGCCGTACGGGATGCCATTGATACAGGATATCGCCTGATTGATACCGCTGCCTCCTACCAGAATGAAACTCAGGTCGGCAATGCTCTTAAGCAAAGCGGAGTCCCCCGCGAGGCGCTTTTTGTGACTACCAAACTGTGGTTACAGGATACCAACTATGCAGGCGCAAAGGCGCAATTCGCACGTTCTCTGCAACGGCTTCAACTGGATTATATTGACCTTTATTTGATTCATCAGCCCTATGGCGATGTGCACGGTGCCTGGCGCGCGATGGAAGAATTATATGAAGAAGGGAAAATCCGCGCGATTGGCGTGAGTAACTTTCATCCGGATCGTGTGGCGGATTTAATCGCTTTCAATCGCATTATTCCAGCCGTTAACCAGATTGAGGTGAATCCTTTTCATCAGCAGCCGCATGCCGTGGCCTGGATGCAGAGCCGGAATATTCAACCGCAAGCCTGGGCACCGTTCGCTGAAGGACGCAATGACCTGTTTCAGAACCCAGTCTTAGCGGCTATTGGTGAAAAATATGGCAAAAGCGTTGGTCAAGTCGTGCTGCGTTGGATTTATCAACGTGGGATTATTTCGCTGGCGAAAACCGTGCGTAAAACGCGGATGGCCGAGAATATTCAGGTGCTGGACTTTGCCCTAACGGCGGAAGAGATGACGCAAATTGCCGCGATGGACAGCGGGACCAGTGCGTTCTTCTCGCATCGCGATCCGGCTCGTGTGGAATGGATCACCCAGCGTAAACTGGATGTTTAAAAAAACGGCCTCCGCAGAGGCCGTCTTACTTTTACTGGCAATTACAACGCTTTCAGGATCGCATCCACGCTGGCTTTGGCATCGCCAAACAGCATATGGGTGTTATCTTTAAAGAACAGCGGGTTCTGCACACCTGCATAGCCGGTGTTCATTGAACGTTTGAACACAATTACGTTCTGCGCTTTCCACACTTCCAGCACCGGCATGCCGGCGATCGGGCTGCGCGGGTCATCCTGCGCAGCCGGGTTTACCGTATCGTTGGCACCAATGACCAGCACGGTATCGGTATCGGCGAAATCATCGTTGATCTCATCCATTTCCAGCACGATGTCATAAGGTACTTTGGCTTCCGCCAGCAGCACGTTCATATGACCTGGCAAGCGCCCTGCTACCGGGTGAATACCAAAACGCACTTTGATGCCGCGCGCGCGAAGTTTCTCAGTAATTTCCGCGACCGGATACTGTGCCTGAGCCACTGCCATGCCGTAGCCCGGGGTGATGATCACGGAGTGCGAGTTCTTCAGCATTTCTGCTGTGTCTTCCGCAGTAATCTCACGATGTTCACCCACTTCTTCATCAGACCCGGTAGAAGAACCGTCAGAACCAAAGCCGCCCGCAATAACGCTGAAAAATGAACGGTTCATCGCCTTACACATAATGTAAGACAGGATCGCACCAGAAGAACCGACCAGCGCACCGGTAACGATCAGCAGATCGTTGCTCAGCATAAAGCCCGCCGCCGCCGCCGCCCATCCTGAATAGGAGTTAAGCATTGAAACAACAACCGGCATATCCGCACCGCCAATGGACGCCACCAGATGCCAGCCAAAAGCCAGTGCAATAATGGTCATCACCAGCAGCGCCAGAACCTGCAGGCCCACGCTTTCGGTACGAACAAACACCACCAGCAGCAGGAAAGAAACAACCAGCGCCGCTAGGTTCATTTTGTGACGATTCGGCAGCATCAGCGGTTTAGAGGAGATCTTGCCGCGCAGTTTGCCAAAGGCCACCACAGAACCGGTAAAGGTCACCGCACCGATGAAGATACCCAGGAACACTTCCGTCAGGTGAATGTTCACCAGAATCGGCTCCAGGCCCGTATCGTGATACAGGTAGCTGTTGAACCCCACCAGTACCGCAGCCAGACCGACGAAGCTGTGCAGAATCGCCACCAACTCCGGCATCTCGGTCATTTCGACTTTCTTCGCCAGACGAATACCAATCGCGCCGCCGATGATCATCGCTACCAGGATCCACGCAACGTTGCCGGTATCCGGGCCAAAAATCGTAGCAATCAGCGCAATCGCCATCCCGGCGATGCCGTAGTTGTTACCCTGCTGAGAGGTTTCGTGTTTCGAAAGCCCCGCCAGACTAAAAATAAACAGGATCGCGGCAACAATGTATGCAGCTGTAACTAATCCTCCAGACATATGTTACCCCTTAGTTTTTCCGGAACATTTTCAGCATGCGCTGAGTCACGGTGAAGCCACCGAAAATATTAATGCTGGCAATAAGCACCGCGATAAAGCTCAGGAAACTCACCCAGCCACCCTGGCCAATTTGCAATAACGCCCCAACCACGATAATCCCCGAGATGGCGTTAGTCACAGACATCAGCGGAGTATGCAACGCATGTGACACATTCCAGACCACGTAGTAACCCACCACGCAGGAAAGCGCGAACACCGTAAAGTGACCAAGGAACTCTTTCGGCGCGACGTCGGCGAGCCAGCCAAACAAAATCACTACCAGCGCCATCAGCGCATATTTGCGCCACGGAGAGACAGGTTTTTTCTCTTCTTTCGGCGCAGGTGCGGCTTTTGGCGCTGCCTGCGGCTGAGCAGAAACCTGGATCGGAGGCGCAGGCCAGGTGATTTCACCCTCGCGAACCACCGTGACACCACGTACAACCACGTCGTCAAAATCGACAGTGATATTGCCGTCTTTCTCTTTGCACAACAGTTTGAGCAGGTTGACGAGGTTCGTGCCGTACAATTGGGAAGACTGCGTTGGCAAACGGCCAGGCAGATCGGTATAGCCGATAACCTTCACCCCGTTCTCGGTGGTGGTCACCTGATTAGGCACGGTATATTCGCAGTTACCGCCGTTTTGCGCGGCAAGATCGACAATTACGCTGCCCGCTTTCATCGAATCGACCATTTCACGAGTGATCAGTTTCGGGGCCGGTTTGCCCGGAATCAGCGCTGTGGTAACGATAATGTCGACGTCTTTCGCCTGCGCAGCGAAGAGTTCCATTTCAGCTTTGATGAACGCTTCGGACATCACTTTGGCATAGCCATCGCCGCTGCCCGCTTCTTCTTTAAAGTCCAGTTCAAGGAACTCTGCGCCCATACTCTGCACTTGTTCCTTCACTTCCGGACGGGTATCAAAAGCACGCACAATAGCACCCAGGCTGTTTGCCGCACCGATCGCCGCAAGACCTGCCACACCCGCACCAATCACCATGACCTTGGCAGGTGGAACCTTGCCTGCGGCGGTGATCTGGCCGGTGAAGAAGCGACCGAATTCATGTGCAGCTTCAACAATAGCGCGATACCCGGCGATGTTCGCCATCGAGCTTAAGGCATCCAGCGACTGTGCGCGCGAAATACGCGGCACGGAGTCCATCGCCATGACCGTCACGTTGCGCTCTGCAAGTTTTTGCAGCAGCTCAGGGTTTTGCGCGGGCCAAAGAAAACTCACCAGCGTCGTGCCCGGATTGAGTAACGGAATTTCCGCCTCCTCCGGCGCATTGACCTTCAGGATGATCTCTGACTGCCAGACTGCATTTCCATCAACAATTTCTGCGCCTGCTTGTACAAACGCCTTATCGTCAAAACTCGCCAGTTGACCTGCACCGCTTTCAACCGCGACGCTGAAACCCAGTTTAAGCAGCTGCTCAACCGTCTTCGGCGTGGCTGCAACGCGGGTTTCATTGGTTAACCGTTCTCTTGGTATGCCAATTCGCATAATGTTCCCTTCCATCTGTAATTATGATGATGGTTTATCAATGTTCGCACGAGGCATGCGCGCACTCTCGAAAGAGGTCAGTGTTACCTCAATAAAATAAAACAGTAACAAACTCTGTATAACCTACTGAAAATGACGCCTGTGATCTAGCGCCAAAAAACAGTATTTATTATGAAATTCGCAAAATAGAGATGAATCGAACCTCAGACAGATAAAATGCCCTAAAAATAGCCCACAAAGGCTGATAATTCGCTCAAGCGAAGCGGCAAAACATGATTACGTACCTGCCAAAAACAATTAATTAACATTAAATTAACTTATGAAATTCAACTACTTTATCAGTTTTGGTCACCAAACGCCGAAATTTTCGGCATATCACAAAATGTTATCGCTGTTGTTACCTAACGTGACACGATGAGTGAAAAATGACGCAGACACTGACACAATTTAAATGCAATAATCAGCGACGTTTCTAGTCAATAACAATACCAGTACCTGGTTTGCGCAAGGCGAAGGATTATTTTTATGAAGCTTAAGAACACTCTCCTGGCGTCCGCACTAATTTCTGCGACTGCTTTTTCTGTAAATGCAGCGACAGAATTGACGCCGGAGCAAGCGGCTGCCCTGAAACCCTATGACCGCATTGTGGTCACCGGTCGTTTTAATGCTATCGGTGATGCGGTTGCTGCCGTTTCACGCCGTGCAGATAAAGACGGTGCAGCCTCCTTTTATGTTGTTGATACCTCAGATTTTGGCAGCGGCGGTAACTGGCGCGTTGTTGCCGACGTCTATAAAGCCGACGCTAAAAAAGCGGAAGCGTCAAAAAACCGTGTCATTAACGGCGTTATGGAATTGCCAAAAGATCAGGCCGTTCTGATAGAACCTTACGACACCGTTACAGTGCAAGGTTTCTACCGTAGCCAGCCTGAAGTAAACGATGCCATCACCAAAGCAGCGAAAGAGAAAGGTGCTTACTCCTTCTATATCGTGCGTCAGGTCGATGCCAACCAGGGCGGCAACCAGCGTATTACTGCATTCATCTATAAAGCTGATGCGAAAAAACGCATTGTACAAAGCCCTGATGCGATCCCAGCAGATTCAGATGCTGGTCGTGCCGCATTAGCAGCAGGTGGCGAAGCCGCGAAGAAAGTTGAGATCCCGGGCGTAGCAACTACCGCTTCTCCGAGTGCTGAAGTTGGCCGCTTCTTCGAAACGCAATCCACTAAAGGCGGACGTTACACTGTCACGCTGCCGGATGGAACCAAAGTTGAAGAGCTGAACAAAGCGACCGCCGCCATGATGGTACCGTTCGACAGCATCAAGTTCACCGGTAACTACGGCAACATGACGGAAGTCTCTTATCAGGTAGCAAAACGCGCAGCGAAGAAAGGCGCGAAGTACTATCACATTACCCGCCAGTGGTCAGAACGTGGTAACAACGTGACGATCAGCGCCGATCTGTATAAGTAATACCCAATGCCTTATCAGGTCTACAGTCCTTGTAGACCTGATAATTTCGCGCAGTTCTGTTTCCAGATAAAACAAAAACAGCAGTATTAAGACAACTTTTCACACTATTAGTCACAAATCTCTCTATCCCCATTGCATGCGTTCTCTTCTCTCCGTAAAATCCCGCGCCTTAGTGGCTTTCACCATTTTTATGCGGTTTGCCAAAATAATTATTCTCTCACTCTCGTTTTTGTAACTGGATACAAATGGAAAAGAAATTGGGTCTGAGCGCACTGACCGCGCTGGTTTTAAGCTCAATGCTCGGCGCTGGCGTTTTCAGCCTGCCACAAAATATGGCGGCAGTAGCCAGCCCGGCTGCATTACTAATTGGTTGGGCGATTACCGGTGCGGGTATTCTTTTGCTCGCCTTTGCCATGCTGATCCTGACGCGTATCCGTCCTGAACTGGACGGCGGTATCTTCACCTATGCACGTGAAGGTTTCGGCGAGTTGATTGGCTTCTGCTCTGCGTGGGGATACTGGCTGTGCGCTGTTATCGCTAACGTTTCGTATCTGGTCATCGTCTTCTCTGCGCTCAGTTTCTTTACCGACACACCGGAATTACGTCTGTTCGGCGACGGTAATACCTGGCAGTCGATTGTCGGCGCATCGGTACTGTTATGGATAGTCCATTTTCTGGTGTTGCGGGGAGTACAAACCGCGGCCAGCATTAACCTGGTCGCTACTCTGGCAAAACTATTGCCGCTAGGCCTCTTTATCGTGCTGGCATTCATGCTGTTTAAGCTCGACACCTTTACTCTCGATTTTACCGGCGTCGCGTTGGGCGTGCCTGTCTGGGAGCAGGTCAAAAACACCATGCTCATCACCCTGTGGGTTTTCATTGGTGTGGAAGGCGCGGTGGTGGTATCTGCCCGCGCCAGAAATAAACGCGATGTTGGTCGCGCCACGCTGTTAGCTGTACTCGCCGCACTGGGCGTTTACCTGTTAGTCACCCTGCTATCCCTCGGCGTTGTCGCGCGACCAGAACTGGCAGAGATCCGCAATCCATCAATGGCCGGTCTGATGGTTAAAATGATGGGGCCATGGGGCGAAATTATTATTGCCGCGGGTCTGATTGTTTCCGTGTGCGGTGCCTATTTAAGCTGGACGATTATGGCGGCGGAAGTGCCGTTCCTCGCCTCCACGCACAAAGCGTTTCCGCGTATTTTTGCGCGACAGAATGCACAGGGTGCGCCATCGGCATCGCTGTGGCTAACCAACATCTGTGTACAAATCTGTCTTGTGCTAATCTGGCTCACAGGCTCCGACTACAATACGTTACTGACAATCGCCTCAGAGATGATTCTGGTGCCCTATTTGCTGGTCGGCGCATTTCTGTTAAAAATTGCCACCCGTCCGATTCATAAGGCTGTCGGTATCGGCGCGAGTATTTATGGCATCTGGTTATTGTATGCGTCAGGTCCGATGCATCTGCTGCTGTCTGTAGTGTTGTATGCGCCAGGGCTGTTGGTTTTCCTTTATGCCCGTAAAACGCACACGCATGAAAACGTATTAAAACGCCAGGAGATGGCGCTGATCGGCCTGCTGCTTGTTGCTGCTGTGCCAGCTACCTGGATGCTGATAGGCTAACGTTATACCCATCGCTGGCTTCGGAAAATATCAGACTATGAATATCCTGATAAAGGATTATCGGGATATCATGGTTAACGCTGATTAATCGAAAATAATCGCTCTCGCTCTCCCTTCATGCTTGCCCCCCACACTATTTGTTGCTGCGTGTGAAGCGCTTATCACGGCTCTCCAGATGATGACTCATCACAAGGTGTGATCCCCCTATTGAGTTCGAGTTACTCTTTCTACACTTCACAATCGCAAACTGCTTTACGGCGCAACAGTCAGTCACGATCACCTGCTTTATCTTCTTATGAATCACAACATAACATACAGAAACACATCATAACCTTCTCAATTCTTTGTTCACTTTTCATATTGATAAAAGATAAAAAAGAAACACTTAACGAACACATACACATCATAATATATGGATAAATAAAAGAACAATTAATCATCACACAATTAACTATTTGTGATTTATCTTGTGTTGAGTTTATCATGCAGTTGTGTTGGTGTTTGTGTTTGATGATAATGCAACCCGTGCGCTGGTCCCACCAGCTACACTCCCCTCGTCAATTATGTCGGAAATAAAAAAGGTTTATTAATAGCTGCTACTGCATCGATTAATTATGTAATCGGCAGTATTTAGTCATTGAGGGACAAACAAAATGAGAAATAAAGAATTAATGATGACACCCCCTATTAATCCTAAATGGAGTATTAAAATGTTTAAGAAATCAGTGGTTGCAGTATTAATAGTTCTTCCAATGTCTGCTTTTGCTCATGGTCACGGTGGCCATGGAGGTATGGGCGGTCACAATTTTGGTGGCCATGGCCATGGTGGTAACATTGGTCATGCTTTTAGTGGTCATTCGTTTGGTGGTCACTTTGCGGAGCGCATGAATGCAGGTGGTGGCTTCACAGGATTCTCTAAAGGCTCCATCAATATGAGCGATCACCCCATTGCAGATAACACGACACGTTCCATCAGTGTGAAAGATGGTGTCGTTACTAAAAACATTGCCTACAACGGTGTTAATGAACAATATTCTGCGACAACCACAATCAGTCAAGAAACAGGTGTGGTTCGTACCTCAACAGTTACTCGTGATGGTGTGACCAAAACAGCATCAACTGTTGTGTCGCCTGAAATGCGTTCCCACACCGTTGACGTGACGAACGGTGATGTAACGCATTTCTCCGACCATAGCTATGTTGAAGGCGTTGGCGGCCTGTCGATTCACGGCACTAAAGAAGGTGATGAAGCTATTGGTACAGTCACTGCATACAACGATGTATCCAACGCAGTGAAAACTACCCACGCGCTCAAAAACGCTGACCTGACTCGTGTAGCATCAACAGTGATTGCACCAACCATGCGTACTCATAATGTTATGGTGAAAGAAGGTGATCTCACAATCACTCACCTTCGTGGTTATGTTGGAAATGAGACTGTTGGGTATGGTTTCTCTAAGGGCGTAGCTAAAGAAGATGGTTATGCAATCGAAACTTCAGTCAACTCACTTGGCATAGCAACTGTTGGGGCATATGGCCCTAGTCACTATGCAGAGAAGGCAGAAAATCTGAAAACGGGTGAAGTGAAAACAATCACCGATATCACTCCGCCACAACCACAACCAACTCCAGTTGTCGTACACGTTGTACCCGTAACTCCTCTGACTCCTGCGACGCCTGTAAATCCTCCTGTCGTGGTTCACGTTGTTCCAGCATCAACGATTACCCCAGCCACTCCAGCGACTACCGTGTATAACGATAAACTCGGTGATAGTGTCATCTTGTATTGGAATATCTAAACTAAATGAGGCTGGAGCAATCCAGCCTTTTTAGAGGAAATAATTATGTCAGTTTTAACAGCAGCAGATTTTCTAAAACTTATTGATCTTGAACCATTCAAGAAGCCAAACAATGAAGCTGGTGTCTCTGTTCAGCGTGGTATTGAATTAGAAAAACTACGCCTTGCTGTAAAAGAAGGTCATGTAAATCTCCGTTTTTTCCTCAAATGGTTAAATGCATCTGCTGGTTGCCGTTTACAAGAACGATGGTTAAACAAGTTTTTCGCCGATGATCTCGGAGAAATTCCCGCACGATTTCAGCAGTCCCCCAGTAAGAGCACAGAAGAAAAGCTAAAGGAAGAAGTTGCCCGTCTCACAGCGGAACTGAGAGCGTCACAACAACAAAATCAGGTTATTGCTTCTATCGCTTCTGAGGACAATCAGAAAGCCATTTTTGCGGGTATCGTCGAACGTATCGAAGAAGAATCACAAGCTGAACTAAAAGCCTTTGCAGAGAAGGCAGCAACACGGGCAAAACAGAAAGCAATAGAGATGATGATAGCTATCTTTCCTAATTGGAAGCCATCAGATTGAACACAAGAGGCTGTGTGTATTATCATGCTTCCTTAATCATTTAAGGGTAGACAATGAAGAACGTAAATCTGATCTTACTCGGAGACAGCACACAGCCACAAGAACGCCGAATGAAAGAAGCGTTAAAGATAAGCAAGGACGTAAAACCTGCCGCTGTGTTAGATGCTGTGAAAGAGGCGTATGAAGGTACAGGCAAGAAACCTAAGCTGAACTATGCACAACTATCACGATGGAGAAAAGGTTTAACCTTCTATCGTTCCCCCCCGCCAGAAGACGCTGTAGATCAGTATTCAGATTTATTTTCCCCACTCTACCAACTCTTAGAGAATCCGGTGATTGTTGCTTCCATCGACATAACAGAATTTGAACAGAGATTGAAGATTCAGATCAAAGAACGAGAACAGAGATTGATTGAAGCAAGAAGGATTGAAGCAGAGCGTATTCTGCAAGAAGCAGAAGAAAGAGATCACAGAAAGTTTACAGAAGAATTTAATAAAATAATGGATAAGCTGAGAGAGCTTAGGAAGACCTAGTTAAAATGGGGAGCCTGTTTTCTGGTTCCCTTTTTTAATGACTAATCATTCTATTACGTTAACCCCCCCCCTCTCTATTACTCCTTCGACTATAGCCCGAGTAAAATGTGCTCGCCGCTAAATCAGGATGCTGTAACAAACCCCAACAACTTTATTCCTGTGTGCTACTGTGTACACATGAGTTTGTACTGATCACTACACCACTTACACCCTTTCTCTTGTAAGATGCTGTTTTTAACGGAGCCTGAGTATAACAATGGGTAAAAAACCTCCTTTGCCAATTCTTATCACCGGAGGTGGTCGTCGTATCGGCCTCGCCGTCGCATGGCACTTTCTGAACCAAAAACAGCCAGTTATCGTCAGCTACCGAACTCACTATCCTGCCATTGACGGCCTGCGAGAAGCGGGCGCGATTTGTATCCCGGCTGACTTTTCCACGGATGAAGGCGTACTGGCCTTTGCTGATGAGGTCAAAGCGCAGACGGATGGCTTGCGCGCCATTGTGCATAATGCCAGCGCCTGGGTCGCCGAAAAACCCGGCACACCGCTTAGCGAAGTACTGTCACGTATGATGCAGATCCACGTCAATACGCCCTACCTGCTCAACCACGCGCTGGAAGGATTGCTACGCGGTCATGGGCACGCAGCCAGCGACATCATCCATTTCACGGATTATGTTGTGGAGCGTGGCAGCGACAAGCACATTGCTTATGCTGCCAGCAAAGCGGCACTGGATAATATGACCCGTTCGTTCGCGCGCAAACTGGCACCGGAAGTGAAAGTGAACGCGATTGCCCCCTCACTTATCCTGTTTAACGAGGGCGACGATGCAGAGTATCGCCAGCAGGCACTAAACAAATCACTGATGAAAACCGCGCCTGGTGAAAAAGAGGTCATTGATTTAATTGACTATCTACTAACCAGTTGTTTTGTCACCGGACGTAGTTTTGCCCTTGATGGCGGGCGTCATCTACGTTAGTGCAGTTTGATCCAACAAAAGATCAGCAACCACGCGCTCAGGCTCCAGCACACTACTGCACCGCCGAGCGCGATGGGTAAGCGCATAAACCCGGTGAAATACCACAGTGAAACAAGGTAGACAAAATAGGGAATAATCGACCACATACTGAATACAATGGTTGTACGTAACGCCTCGATCCCACGCTCACTGGCCACGATGTAGTGGGCAATCAACGCAAACGTCGGGAACAGTGGAATTAATCCAGCAATATAGTAATTCTTTGTTTTCGCCAGCAAACCTATCAACACCACCACCAGCGCACCGAGCGCCGCTTTTATAACGAGTCCCATCACTCTGCCTTAACACATCAATAACATCAGCCTCTAGCATAACGGAAGCGTTCTTGTTTAGAAAAGATTAATGGAAGGAAAAACCGGGGCGGTGTATGTTGGCGTTTTATATTCAAAATGAATGATATGAACACCATCGTATTTGTTGAAGATGATCCCGAAGTTGGCTCACTGATTGCAGCCTATCTGGCCCGGCATGATATTGAGGTTATCCTTGAACCTCGTGGTGATTTGGCCGAGGAGAAAATCCTGCACGTTCAACCCGATCTGGTGTTATTAGATATCATGCTGCCGGGCAAAGACGGGATGACTATCTGCCGCGATTTACGCGGACGCTGGCAAGGCCCGATTGTTCTGCTCACCTCGCTGGACAGCGACATGAACCATATCCTGGCGCTGGAAATGGGCGCCTGTGACTATATCCTGAAGACAACGCCACCAGCTGTGCTGCTGGCTCGCCTGCGCCTGCACCTGCGCCAGAATGAACACTCCGCACAGTCTAAAGGCATTCAAGCGGCAACCATCACACCGCACACAACGCTGCGCTTTGGCACACTCACTATCGATCCCACCAACCGCTCCGTGCTGCTCGGCGGCGAGCAAATCTCTCTTTCCACCGCTGATTTTGAATTACTGTGGGAGTTGGCAACCCATGCCGGGCAGATTATGGACCGTGATGCGTTGCTAAAAAACCTGCGTGGCGTAAGTTATGACGGCATGGATCGCAGCGTCGATGTCGCGATTTCCCGCTTACGCAAAAAACTGCTCGATAACGCGACTGAACCCTATCGAATCAAAACGGTACGCAACAAAGGTTATCTGTTCGCACCGCACGCCTGGGACGACGCGCCGCAGAAGTAATCCAACCGGGTCGGTCACTTTGATCGGCCCTATTAATTATCTGGCGTTACACTGTCACTTAATATTATTTAACCCTATTATTGATAGCCAACTAACTAGACGTCAGTCCGTCGTATTTTTTCCAACGGTAGTTTACGGCGGAGATAATCCAGCAGCCGATAAAGACGCCAATAATCGCAAAACCGACATTCCCCATATGGTCACTCAAATTGCTGACGGTATCCCACAAACCACCCTGAAGCGAAAACGCGTCAGAGAGAAGTCCCAGCGCCTCCAGCCCGCCAATAAATAGCGCAACAATCACGGAAGTCCCGGTAATGGTCATATTGTAATAGAGCTTACGTTGCGGCTTATTAAACGCCCATCCGTAGGCCTCAACCATCAGAATACTGTCGAGACAATCAATTAACGCCATACCGCAGGTAAACAGCGCCGGGAACACGAGAATTGACCAAATCGACATGCCGCTGGACGCGCTTGAAGCAGAAATTCCCAGCAGAGAAATTTCAGTGGCGGTATCAAAACCCAGACCAAACAGAAAGCCGACAAAATACATATGCCAGTCTTTACCTACCAGCCGAAACGCTGAGCGGAAAAGCCAGTTCAGAGGGCCTGAAACTGTAATGTCTTCCGTAGTGCCATCGTAAGTACCGGTGCGTTTAAGATGGCGGAATGCCTTCCAGACCTGGCAGAAAATAATGAGATTGATGGTAGCCAGAATCAGCAAAAATACGGCAGAAACCGTAGTTCCTATCAGACCACCGACATTCTGAAACCATGCCATATGTTGCTTAAACACGCTGGTAGTTAGCGCAATGCCAATGCTGGCTAGCACCACAATGGTAGAGTGTCCCAGAGAAAACCAGGCCCCCGTTGTCAGGGCACGTTTTTTCTGCTGCATGAGTTTACGCGTCGCGCTGTCTATCGCGGCGATATGATCGGCATCAACGGCATGGCGCAAACCATAGCACCACGCAATCAGACTCAGTGCCAGTAAGGAAGTATTGTTGCTAAACGCGGTGAAAGCCCACAGCCACGCTACGATGTTTGCCCCGATGAGTAAGACCATCAACAAAAGAATATTCGGGCGTTTTTTTAATAATGAAAACAATGCGTTCATTGTTTCCGGCCTGTCAAATTTTCGCTCAACAACACACCACACCGCCGTTCATTAATTGATTAATACAACGTTTACCAGGCTAATGATAACTCTTAAGAATTACTAACCCAGTGTCGTAGATCAAAATTGATTACCACCTGAAGCAAGTTCTGCCATCGCTAGCTCCGCAATACGCAGAGGTACCGTTGCGCTGTCACCCTCTTGCAGAAACCAGACGGACGACAACCCACACCAGGCAACAATCCACATCAGTAAACGCTGCCGTTCAATTCTGGCGATTTCAGACACAATGTTGACTCGTTGCGTGAATCTTTCCGGCTCAATGGCGACAGGTCTGGTAGGTTCGGCAAGATCGGGGTTAGTAAAGATATTGGCGTAATCAAAGCCACGCTCGCCCACCAGCCCTTTGGGATCGATAGCCAGCCATCCTCTCGTTCCGAAATCAAGAATATTGCCGTGGTGTAGATCGCCATGTAATACGACCGCATCATGGGGTGAGGATAGCAGTACGTTTGCCACCGCAGCACAACGCGTCAGGATACCGCCATGCTTTTTCGCGGCAGGAGCCAGATCGCGAAACCAATGGTGCAGAGGTGTTAACGCAGGCGTAGACGCATTTCGGGAGAGATGGAGTCTACTGGCAGCATGGCAAATAATGCGACAGGCCTGCGCATCGTTGCCAGTCCAGGACATGTCCGCTAAAGACTCTGTCCCTGTCGCACGTTCCAGCAGAATCGCCCCTGCTGCATGAGCAAGTACTTTCGCTGCGCCATTTCCGTTCCACCAGACCATGAGTTCACAGCCGATCCGTTCACTGTCATCATCGGTGATCTTTAGTATGGCTTTCTGCCCGTCCTTGACCACCACCACAGGCAAAAGCTGCGATGTGTGCGTTTCAAACGGTTCACCATCTGGAGTGAGCCCCCAACGGTTGAGCCAGGTGTTGAACAGACGATTTTCCAAACAATATCCTCATTTTTCTCTGGAAGATGGTAATCAAAAGGATCCGTGTTGGCATTATTCCTGTTTTCTTTTGGTTGAGCCACAACCCTCACTTCCATCATCACTGACTTATCGGGTAGAGCACTAACAGGCACATCCTTGTGTATCTGTGTGCCATGCTGACTGTGTTCGGTATATGAGGAGGACACGATGATCACGTTATGCAAAACCTGTGGAACATCCTATGAGGTAACTGGCGCCCATCCGGAACATTGCGATATCTGCCTGGATGAACGTCAATATGTCCCCACAAGCGGGCAGAAATGGATCGATTTTGACACCCTGTGTGCATCGCATACAAATAAGTGGAAGCAACACGACAGTACCCTCCTCAGCATCCGCACCGTTCCTGATTTTGCAATTGATCAGCGCGCGTTTCTTGTGCGTACCCCAGAAGGAAATATTCTTTGGGACTGCATTGCCACGCTCGACGATGCCACAAAAACGCTAATAACGTCCCTTGGCGGCCTTAAGGCTATCGCGATTTCGCATCCTCATTACTACACCACCATGCAGGACTGGGCTGCGGAATTTAGCGCGCCGATTTACCTTCATGCCAGCGACAGAAGGTGGGTAATGCGTGACAGCCCGTGGATTAGATTCTGGGATGGCGACACCATTGAGTTAACCCGTGACGTCACGATGATACGTCTCGGCGGGCACTTTGCTGGCGGCTGCGTCCTGCACTGGGCGCGTGACGAAGGCGTGGTGCTTTCTGGCGACATCGTTCAAGTTACACCAGGTGCCCATGCAGTCTCATTTATGTGGAGCTACCCCAATATGCTACCGTTGCCAGCCGCCACCGTCAGCGACATCATCCAACGCCTGAGAACAGTGAAATTTAAGCAACTTTACGGCGCATTTGAAGGTAAAGATATTACGCAAAATGCCGATGAAATTGTGCGCCGTTCAGGTGAAAAATATATTTCCTGCCTCAAATAAACCGCAGTTTATTCACCAACCATGCTCAGGAAGGAAAAATGGATAGAACTTATAAATCATGCCCATCACAGAAACACTCACTATCACACTGATAATAAAGTAGGTTTTGAAAGGCTGCTTTTGTGTTTTATGGCGAAAGATTTGTTGACCCGCTATCGCGCCGCCCCACCCGCCCACAACGCCAAACACCAGCAATGTGGATTCCGGCACTCTGCGCCAGTCCTTGCGTGCCGCCATTTTGTCCACGCCGTATAACAGCAGCGTCAAAACGTTGGCGAGTAGAAACCATATAACAAGAGGATAAGCGGTGAAAATGCAGCCGACCGCTGCGAAAATGAGAAGCGAATAACAACAGCGATTGAGATTCATATTTTCAGTCACAGCACTTTTCAGGAAGTATCGGCACACATTATACGCAAGGTCAGTCATCCCTGCCACGGGTGAGAATATCCCTTTTATTATTATGCCTATATCCCCAAAGATAGCGCAAATTCTCTGGTCTGCGGCGTACCTAACAATTCAAACAAGAGAGCCGTTTTCATTATTCAAAACAAATGGTAATTTATTAAACCCAAATGGAGAAATTGTTCTGGAGTCACAAGGATGAGAAAATACTCATATCCATATTTGTTTTTTGTTACCGTCTCATCTCTCGGCGCAATATTTCTCTTTTACTGGTGGAAGGTAACGATATACAGAGCGACATTTCTCTACCCGCTCACATCCAAATACCTCATGCTTATTTCTCTGGCAGTGTCATTGTTAATTACCTTATTTCTGGTAGGTAATGGGATAATGAAAAAAAGTCCCTTCCAAACCTATCTGAAATTATTTGGTGGCATCAGCATTGCCATGGTGCTGTTTTCAGTGATCATGGTTATGGCGATAACCTGGTTCATTCCGGGTGTCCCCTCGTCCTATACCGCCACATACGTCTATGCTACAGGAAGTTCTAAAAGCTGTTCGGGGGCTGATGTTGACGATCCGGATCTCGGGACTAACATAAGAATTTGCTATCCCGAAGGTAACTACGAATATAACAACACCATCTACGTTGAGAAACGAAGTAACCTTTTAGGTGCGGTCGTGACATACGCCAGAACAACCCCTTCCCGATTTTGATTAACTTACAGCGTAGAAAGCAATGCGTGATCCAGCGAAAGGCCATTCCGCGCCCGTAGGAGCCATAAGAATGCAGAAAAGAGATATACAGTGTACTCTGCGTGGACAAGCACGCCGGATGGTGATCGGAGAACCTTTCTGAACCCACGCATCGGCGGATACCACTGTGCTCACTTTTCCCCTGTGGGACACGTGCACTCGCTAACTTATTGAGCGTTCGGTGATTTTTTATGAAGAAACTGTTTGTGCAGTTTTACCTCCTGCTGTTTGTCTGCTTTTTGGTGATGACCCTGTTGGTCGGTCTGGTATACAAATTCACCGCAGAACGTGCAGGCAGACAGTCGCTCGACGATTTGATGAAAAGCTCGTTGTACCTGATGCGCAGTGAACTACGCGAAATCCCGCCACGCGACTGGGGTAAGACGCTGAAGGAGATGGATTTAAACCTCTCATTTGACCTGCGCGTTGAACCGCTGAATAAGTACACACTGGATGCCCCAACCATGCAGCGTTTGCGCGAAGGCGATATTGTGGCACTTGACGATCAATACACCTTCATTCAACGCATTCCTCGCAGCCATTATGTGCTGGCCGTCGGTCCGGTTCCCTACCTCTATTTTCTCCATCAAATGCGCTTGCTGGACATCGCGCTGATGGCGTTTATTGCTATCTCACTGGCCTTCCCGGTACTGATCTGGATGCGCCCGCACTGGCAGGAAATGCTCAGACTCGAATCCGCCGCACAACGTTTTGGTGAAGGACATCTGAGTGAACGCCTTCATTTTGACAGCGGTTCCAGCTTTGAGCGCCTGGGCGTAGCGTTTAACCAAATGGCCGACAATATCAATGCGCTGATCGCCAGTAAAAAACAGCTCATCGATGGTATTGCCCATGAGCTTCGTACCCCGCTGGTACGTTTACGTTACCGGCTGGAAATGAGTGATAACCTCACCGAGCAGGAATCTCAGGCGCTGAATCGTGATATCGGCCAACTGGAAGCGTTGATCGAAGAGTTACTGACCTACGCCCGCCTGGATCGCCCGCAAAATGAACTGAAACTCAGCGTACCGGACCTGCCTGCTTGGTTGACAACCCATCTGGAGGATGTGCAAAGCGTAAATCCTGACCGTGCGGTGCAATTACGTCATCTCGAAACTGGCGACTACGGCGCGTTGGATATGCGCCTGATGGAGCGGGTCCTGGATAATTTGCTGAATAATGCCCTGCGCTATTGCCAGTCAACGGTGCAAGCCAGTCTGCTGCTGAACGGCAATCAAGCCACGCTGGTAGTGGAAGACGACGGTCCCGGTATTGCACCAGACGCTCGCGACCAGGTTTTTGAACCGTTTGTACGCCTTGACCCCAGCCGTGACCGGGCGACCGGGGGTTGTGGGCTTGGGTTAGCCATCGTCCACTCAATAGCGTTGGCTATGGGAGGGACGGTCGTCTGTGATGAAAGTGAACTTGGCGGCGCCCGGTTTACTTTCCGTTGGCCCGTCTGGCATAACATTCCTGAAATTTCGGCTGCCTGACCTATTCTGCTCGGTGGCCAGGCGGTGAATGTTGTGCTATAAAAAGTATGTTGTAACTAAAATGGTAAATCTATGGCCCGTTACGATCTCGTTGACCGCCTGAACGGCACCTTTCGCCAGATGGAACAAGAACTGGCGCTTCTGAACGAAAACCTGTTGCAGCAGACGCTGCTGATTGCCCGCGTATTCTCGTTACCGGAAGTGGTCAAAGAGGCAGAGCATGCCCCTCTGCAGAGCATTGATGTTAAGCAGCATTTAGGCAAAGAGGCTGAAGCGCTGGCACTGCGCCATTACCTTCACCTGTTTATTCAGCAGCAGTCCGAAAACCGCAGCAGCAAAGCGGCCGTCCGCCTACCGGGTGTATTGTGCTACCAGGTTG
Organism: Citrobacter sp. Cpo100; assembly: GCF_030332595.1. Taxonomy (NCBI): domain Bacteria; kingdom Pseudomonadati; phylum Pseudomonadota; class Gammaproteobacteria; order Enterobacterales; family Enterobacteriaceae; genus Citrobacter; species Citrobacter sp. Cpo100. The sequence goes on from NZ_JAOWHM010000037.1 coordinate 591,250, forward strand.
ATAATGCGGGGCAATGTGCTCTGGAAGAACAAATCCAGCGTATAAACCAGTTGAAAACCACCTTCGAGCGTATTGTTACAGTAGAATCAGGGCTGGCGCCGGCAGCACGTTTCGAATGGGTGCATCGCCACCTGCCGGGGCTGATTACACTGAATGCCTATCGCACGCTCACCGTTGTCAGAGATCCTGCCACCCTGCGATTCGGCTGGGCTAACAAGCACATTATTAAAAACCTGAAACGTGATGAAGTACTGCAGCAACTGGAAAAAAGCCTGACCTCACCGCGCAGCGTACATCCCTGGACACGTGAAGAATGGCAGGCGAAGCTTGAACGCGAATATCAGGATATCGCCGCCTTACCGCAGCAGGCCCGCCTGAAAATTAAAAGGCCGGTAAAAGTGCAGCCTATTGCCCGAGTCTGGTACAAAGGAGAGCAAAAACAGGTGCAATATGCCTGCCCGACGCCACTAATTGCACTGCTTAATGACGACAACGGTATGACCGTACCGGATATCGGCGAGTTACAGAATTACGATGCCGATAACGTTCAGCATCGCTTTAAACCTCAGGCGCAGCCGTTGAGATTGATTATTCCCCGGCTGCACCTTTACGTTGCGGATTAACTGCCTGGCCGCATGCTGCCAACCATCAGCTCCGGACGTACCCAGTTGTCGAACTCCGCTTCGGTTAGATATCCCAGCGCCAGAGCGGAGGCTTTTAGCGTCAGCCCTTCTTTATGCGCTTTTTTGGCAATTTCAGCCGCTTTATCGTAACCGATATGGGTGTTGAGCGCGGTCACCAGCATCAGCGACTCATTGAGCAGTTGATCTATTCGTTCACGGTTGGGCTCGATTCCCGTCGCGCAATGTTCATTGAAGCTTTCCATACCGTCCGCCAGCAGGCGTACCGACTGCAGGAAGTTGTGGATGACCATCGGTCGATAGACGTTGAGCTCAAAGTTACCTGACGCCCCGCCCATATTGATGGCGACATCATTACCCATCACCTGGCAGCACAACATGGTCAGCGCTTCACACTGGGTAGGATTGACTTTACCCGGCATGATCGAGCTGCCCGGTTCATTTTCCGGAATTGAAATTTCGCCAATACCACAGCGCGGGCCAGATGCCAGCCAGCGTACATCGTTGGCGATTTTCATCAGCGACGCTGTCAGCCCTTTTAGCGCTCCGTGGGCATGAACCAGGGCATCGCAGGTGGCCAGCGCTTCAAATTTATTCGGAGCGGTAACGAACGGCGCGCAGGTAATGACCCGCAATTCATCCGCGACCCGGCGGGCGTATTCGGGATGAGTGTTCAGTCCGGTACCTACCGCGGTTCCCCCCAACGCCAGTTCTGCCACATGCGGTAAACTGTTTTCAATGTGTCTGAGGTTATGTTCAAGCATTGCTACCCAGCCGGAAATCTCCTGGCCAAGCGTAAGTGGAGTTGCATCTTGCAGATGTGTACGACCAATTTTAACGATATCGGCGAAAGCGTGGGACTTATCACTGAGCGTTTTGGTCAACACATTTAATTGTGGGATCAAAGATTTACGCAGCGCCAGCAGTGCGGCAACGTGCATTGCGGTCGGGAAGACATCGTTCGAGCTTTGACTTTTATTGACATCATCGTTGGGGTGTACTTTTCGCTCCATCCCCCGCACGCCGCCCAGCAATTCGCTGGCCCGGTTTGCCAGCACCTCGTTCATGTTCATATTGCTTTGCGTGCCTGAGCCGGTTTGCCAGATGGCCAGCGGAAACTCATCGCGGTGTTTATCTGCCAACACCTCATCTGCAGCCTGCATAATAGCCCTGGCTTTATCCTCCGCCAGCAGCCCCAGATCCTGGTTAACCTTTGCCGCGGCGCGTTTCGTCAGCGCCAGCGCATGGATCAGCGAGACCGGCATTTTCTCCGTAGAGATACGAAAATGCTCCAGCGAACGTTGGGTTTGCGCGCCCCAAAGCTTATCGGCAGGAACATCAATCGCCCCCATTGAATCATTCTCGCGGCGTACCGTTACCATTACCTGCTCCTTACATTAACAGTTGATTAGGTTATGTTTCGACATTGCCCATTTGCATTGGTCTTATGAGTATTAACGAGGATAAAGCTGTCGTTTGGTGGTTCGTGCGGTAAAAAAAACCGCCCCGAAGGGCGGCTGACGTTACTTAACGCAGCGTGCGCACTGCGACGTCTGAATTTGCTTGAAGAAATCGTTGCCTTTGTCATCTACCAGGATAAATGCCGGGAAATCTTCTACTTCAATTTTCCAGATGGCTTCCATCCCGAGTTCCGGGTATTCCACGCACTCCAGGCTCTTGATACTGCCCTGAGCCAGCACCGCGGCGGGGCCGCCAATACTGCCCAAATAGAAGCCGCCATGTTTATGGCAAGCATCGGTCACCTGCTGGCTGCGATTGCCTTTCGCCAGCATAATCATGCTCCCACCAGCGGCCTGAAGCTGGTCAACATACGAGTCCATACGTCCGGCAGTGGTTGGCCCCAGCGAACCAGAGGCATAGCCTTCCGGCGTTTTTGCCGGACCTGCGTAATAGATCGGGTGATCTTTAACATACTGCGGCAAACTTTCGCCGTTATCCAGACGTTCTTTCAGTTTCGCATGCGCAATATCACGGCCAACGATAATTGTACCGTTGAGCGACAGACGCGTGGAAACCGGATACTGGGAAAGCTGAGCCAGAATCTCTTTCATCGGACGATTGAGGTCAACGCGCACCGCTTCGCCCTCTCCCGCCTGGCGCAGCTCTTCCGGTATAAATTTGCCAGGATTATGTTCCAGTTTTTCGATCCAGATACCTTCACGGTTGATCTTGGCTTTGATATTTCGATCGGCTGAGCAAGAAACGCCCATTCCAACCGGACACGACGCGCCGTGACGCGGCAGGCGGATCACGCGGATATCATGCGCGAAGTACTTCCCGCCAAACTGCGCGCCAAGCCCCAAATTCTGCGCCTCAATCAGCAGCTCTTTTTCCAGCTCTACATCGCGGAATGCCTGACCATGTTCGTTACCTTCTGTCGGCAATTCGTCGTAGTATTTTGCAGAAGCCAGTTTGACCGTTTTCAGCGTGGCTTCTGCCGATGTTCCACCGATTACGAACGCGATGTGATACGGCGGACAGGCCGCAGTGCCCAACGTACGCATTTTCTCAACCAGGTAATTTTTTAATTTGCCCGGCGTTAACAGCGCTTTGGTTTCCTGGTACAGATAGGTTTTGTTCGCCGAACCACCACCTTTGGCAATACACAGGAATTTGTATTCATCTCCGTCGACGGTATACAAATCGATTTGTGCTGGCAGGTTGGTACCGGTGTTCACCTCTTTATACATATCCAGCGCTGCGTTTTGTGAATAGCGCAGGTTGTCTTCGATGTAGGTGTTATAGACGCCTCGTGCCAGCGCCTCCTCATCGCCCCCACCGGTCCAGACACGCTGACCTTTTTTACCCACGATAATCGCAGTTCCGGTGTCCTGACAGGTCGGCAAAATGCCTTTTGCCGCGATGTCAGAGTTACGCAGGAATTGCAGGGCCACATATTTGTCGTTTTCGCTGGCCTCCGGATCGCGCAGAATATCAGCTACCTGCTGTTGATGTGCGGGACGCAGCATAAACGACGCATCATGAAAGGCCTGACGAGCCAGCAGGGTTAAGGCTTGCGGTGCAACTTTAACAATCTCCTGCCCTTCAAATTCGGCAACAGAGACATAGTCGCTGGTCAGCAGATAGTATTCGGTATCATCCTTTTTGAGGGGGAAAGGATGCTGATAATGAAAGGGTTTGTTTGACATTGTGCTCTCACTTACTGCTCGGTCTGGTTATTCTCTGGGCAGATGTTCCATTGCCCTGCTTCCCTGCCGCAGATCCGGTTGTAGAAGGAAGAGCTTTCTGCAACCGGAATTACTCAGGGTATTAAAAGCGAGTCACCATATCCTACACATTTTTTTAACAAAAACTGAGACAAGTACGACTTTTTACATGTGCAGGTTACTTCCCTCAGGGTTTCTTGGTTTAATAGCCGTAGAAAATTCAACATTGAAACAGGGCTTGATAATGCAAAAACTCATCAACTCAGTGCAGAACTACGCCTGGGGAAGTAAAACGGCGTTAACGGAACTCTATGGCATTGCCAACCCCACTCAGCAACCGATGGCTGAGTTGTGGATGGGCGCGCATCCGAAAAGCAGTTCGCAGGTTCTGGGCGCTGACGGTCAGACGGTTGCTCTGCGCGACGTTATCGAGCACGATAAATCCGCACTGCTAGGCGAAGCCGTAGCGCAACGTTTTGGTGAACTGCCCTTCCTGTTTAAAGTACTCTGCGCTGCTCAACCACTTTCGATTCAGGTTCATCCTAACAAGCACAATTCTGAAATTGGATTTGCCAAAGAAAACGCCGCGGGGATCCCGATGGATGCCGCCGAGCGCAACTACAAAGATCCTAACCACAAACCAGAACTGGTATTTGCTTTGACGCCTTTCCTGGCGATGAACGCATTCCGCGAGTTCTCTGACATTGTTGCATTGTTACAACCCGTTTCCGCCGCACATCCAGCTATTGCACATTTCCTGGAAGAACCGAGTGCGGAACGTCTGAGCTATCTTTTCGCCAGCTTGCTGAATATGCAGGATGAGGAGAAATCCCATGCGTTGGCGATCCTGAAATCAGCGCTGAACAGCCAGCAGGGTGAACCCTGGCAAACCATCCGTCTGATCGCTGACGTCTACCCGAACGACAGTGGGCTTTTCTCCCCGCTGCTGCTCAATGTGGTGAAACTCAATCCAGGCGAGGCTATGTTCTTATTTGCCGAAACCCCGCACGCTTACCTGCAAGGTGTGGCGCTTGAGGTGATGGCTAACTCGGACAACGTGCTGCGTGCCGGACTGACGCCAAAATATATTGATATCCCGGAACTGGTCGCCAACGTGAAGTTTGTCGCCAAGCCAGCAAACCAGTTACTGACCACGCCGGTTGAATCTGATGGTGAACTGGACTTCCCGATCCCGGTTGACGATTTTGCGTTCTCCCTGCATGAGCTTACTACCAGTGGCGCAGATATCAGCCAGCAAAGTGCGGCTATTTTGTTCTGCATAGAGGGTGAAGCCGTGCTGAGCAAAGGCGAGCAACGTCTGGTTCTGCGACCGGGTGAATCGGCCTTTATTGGTGCGAATGAATCGCCGGTTAACATCAGTGGCGCAGGTCGTTTAGCCCGGGTTTATAACAAGCTATAGCAAGATACTGATATTTTTAACAACTCTTGCTAAGCTGTAGTGAGTTAAAGACATGTCACTCCTCCAGGCGTCTTCAAACGCCTGGTTTTATTTTATGGATATCGAAATGAAAAAATCGCTGGTAGCTGCGGGTGTGGTGGTTGCGCTGGGTATCGTCTGGACGGGCGGCGCCTGGTACACAGGTAAGAAACTTGAAACGCATCTCGCCGAGATGGTGACACAGGCAAACGATCAGTTAAAACGTTTCTCCCCTGAGGCGGGCATTGAACTGAGTTATCAAAACTACCAGCGCGGGGTGTTCAATAGCCAACTGCAATTGGTGGTGAAACCAATCGCCGGGCAGGCAGATTCCTGGCTAAAACCGGGGCAAAGTATCGTCCTGAATGAAACCGTCGATCACGGTCCATTCCCGCTGGCTCAGTTGAAATCACTGAATCTGGTCCCGGCTATGGCCTCCGTGAAAACGACTCTGGTCAATAACGACGTTACCAAACCGCTGTTTGATATTGCTAAAGGTGAGTCGCCATTTGTCATTAACTCCCGTATCAGCTACAGCGGCGATACCCGTTCCGATCTCTCCCTCAAACCACTGAACTATGAGAAAGGCGACGAAAAAGTAGCCTTCAGTGGCGGGGAATTCCAGTTTACAGCAGACAAAGAAGGTAATGCTGTCTCGCTGACAGGCAATGCGCAAAGCGGCGTGGTCAATGCGGTCAACGAGTATGACCAGAAAGTACAAATGACTTTCAATAACCTGAAAACTGAGGGTTCCAGCAGTATTGCCAGCTTTGGTGAGCGCATAGGCGACCAGAAATTGTCACTCGATAAACTGTCGATTTCCGTCGAAGGTAAAGAGTTGGCGGTTCTGGAAGGCATGGGTATTGATGGTAAATCCGATCTGATCAACGACGGTAAAACTGTCAACAGCCAGTTGGATTACACGCTGAACAGTCTGAAATTGCAGGGTCAGGATATGGGTAGCGGTAAACTGACGCTGAAAGTTGGCCAGATTGACGGTGAAGCATTACACCAGTTCAGTCAGCAGTATAGCGCCCAAACCAAGGCGCTGATGGCGCAGATTGATGTGGTACAAAATCCTGAGCTTTATCAGCAAAAAGTCACTGAAGCCTTCTTCAATGCGCTGCCGATTCTGATGAAAGGCGAGCCGGCTATCACCATAGCCCCGCTGAGCTGGAAAAATGCAAAAGGTGAAACTGCATTTAATCTGTCACTGCTGCTAAAAGATCCGACAGCAAATACTGAGGAACCACAAACGCTGGCTCAGGAAGTGGATCGTTCGGTCAAATCACTGGATGCTAAGCTGACGATTCCGGTTGATATGGCGACTGAGTTCATGACGCAGATTGCCAAAATTGAAGGCTATCAGCAGGAACAAGCGGCCGATCTGGCGAAACAACAGGTGAATGGCCTGGCGGCAATGGGTCAGATGTTCCGTATTACAACGATGCAGGACAACGTCATCGGCTCCAGCCTGCAATACGCAAACGGCCAGGTTACCTTAAACGGACAAAAAATGTCGCTGGATGAGTTTGTTGGCATGTTCGGTATGCCTTCTCTCGGCGAACCGGATGCCCCGGCTATTCCGCAACAGTAAATACGCGTGACAACAGGCCCGATAACCGTGTGTTTATCGGGCCTTTTTTATTTTGCCACCACCAGACGGGCGGAAAGCGTTAAGTTACGCGAATGACCATCATCGTGCCCAATGCGCTGTAGCATGCGCTCAGCAAGGGTATATCCCATTTCACGCGCGGGCGTACAGGCCCAAATAATGGGGATATCGTCCAGTGCATTTTCCGCTACATCGGCAAATCCAGCTAACGAGATCTGCTGTTCGAAGTAGCGATCTACGCCAATTTCACCACTCTGACGCCCTGCTCTCATCAGGCCAAACCAGGCGCCAACGGCTATGGTTTCGTTGTAGCACACCACTGCGCTGATCGTTGGGTTACGACGTAACAGCGCGGTCACCTCCTCTGCGGCCTGCTTTTGGCTGGATGAGCACTCCAGCACCCAGTCGCTATGAAACGGTAAACCATACTTTAGCAACGTCGTACAATAGCCGCCGACACGCTCTGCGCGGGTCAATGAAGAACTCTGCCCCCCCAACCACGCGATGCGCTGATGCCCATGGCGTATCAGATGTTCAACCAGCAATTGCGCTGCCTGCATGTTGTCAGGCCTGACGGTGTCGACGTCATCCAGGTAGCTGGCCCGAGACGCAAACACTACCGGAATCCCCTTATCGGCGGCCAGTTGTTGTAGGTCGTCGCTACTGCCGGCAGCCCCGGCGATCACCACACCATCAACCCCTTGATTAAGCAGCATAGCGAAACGCTGCGCCAGCTGTTCGCCATCTCTGCCACCATGTAATAAAAAGACCATGCGCCCCTGCGCTTCTAAAGCTTCCGTCAGACCCGCCGTCAACTCGGCGTAAAACGGGGTGGAAAGGTCGCGCACGATCAAACCAATTACCCCGCTCTGCCCGCCACGCAGCGCTGATGCCTGGCGATTACGCACAAACCCCAGTTGCTCAATAGCGGCATTCACCCGTTCGCCGGTCGCGGATGAAATACGGCCTTTTCCACTGAGCACCAATGAGACGGTACTAACCGAAACGCCCGCGGCCAGCGCAACATCATGGATGGTTATTTTTTTGGCTATAGCCATAAAAACGGAAAACTCCCTGATAACGTGACGGATAAAACGTTTTATCAATCACATATATTTATACGCCCTATTATCGTTCGATAATGTGATTTATACCGCACTAAAATTAGGTAAAACGTTTTATCTTCTCGCCATCATTAGTCAGCTAGCTTTTACGAGGAGTCGTTTGATGACGACGAGAACCACACCAAAAATTACGTTATGGGAATTTTTCCAGCAGTTGGGCAAAACCTTTATGCTGCCCGTGGCTCTGCTCTCATTCTGCGGGATCATGTTAGGGATCGGCAGCTCGTTAAGTAGTCATGATGTCTTAACGCTGATTCCGGCATTGGGTAATCCGGTACTGCAGGCTATTTTTACCTGGATGAGCAAAGTAGGCTCATTTGCGTTTAGCTTCTTACCGGTGATGTTCTGTATTGCCATACCTCTCGGCCTGGCCCGCGAGAACAAAGGCGTAGCGGCATTTGCCGGTTTTGTTGGTTATGCGGTGATGAACCTTGCCGTCAACTTCTGGTTAACCGCGAAAGGTATCTTGCCTACCACGGATGCCTCGATCCTGAAGGCTAACAACGTGCAGAATATCCTGGGGATCCAGTCGATCGACACCGGGATCCTCGGCGCTGTTATTGCCGGGATCATCGTCTGGATGCTGCATGAACGTTTCCACAACATTCGCCTGCCGGATGCACTGGCCTTCTTCGGCGGTACCCGCTTTGTACCAATTATCTCTTCGGTGGTGATGGGACTGGTCGGCCTGGTCATTCCCCTGGTTTGGCCGGTTTTCGCCATGGGCATTAACGGGCTCGGCCACATCATCAACAGCGCGGGCGAATTTGGTCCAATGCTGTTTGGTACCGGTGAACGTCTGCTGCTGCCGTTTGGTCTGCATCATATTCTGGTGGCACTCATTCGCTTCACCGAAGCTGGCGGCACGCAGGAAGTCTGCGGTCACAGCGTGAGCGGCGCACTGACTATTTTCCAGGCTCAACTGAGCTGCCCGACAACACAAGGTTTCTCTGAAAGCGCAACCCGCTTCCTGTCGCAGGGTAAAATGCCGGCGTTCCTCGGTGGTTTGCCGGGGGCAGCGCTCGCTATGTACCACTGTGCTCGCCCTGAAAATCGTCATAAAATTAAAGGGCTGTTAATTTCTGGTCTCATTGCCTGCGTGATCGGCGGTACAACCGAACCACTCGAGTTCTTATTTCTGTTCGTTGCCCCTGTTTTGTATGTAATCCACGCTCTGCTGACCGGTCTTGGTTTCACCGTGATGGCGGTGTTAGGCGTCACCATCGGTAACACGGACGGTAACCTGATTGACTTTGTTGTATTCGGCATCCTGCACGGACTCTCTACCAAGTGGTATTTGGTCCCTGTCGTGGCTGCGATCTGGTTCGCGGTGTACTACGTGATCTTCCGTTTCGCCATCACACGCTTCAATCTGAAGACCCCGGGGCGGGACGTCGAAATTGCCAGCAATATCGATAAAGTCATGGCGGGAGCACCGGGTAAATCCGGTTACAACGTCCCTGCCATTCTGGTGGCGCTGGGCGGTGCGGAAAACATTGTCAGCCTTGATAACTGCATTACCCGTCTGCGCTTGTCAGTGAAGGATATGTCGCTTGTGAACGTACAGGCACTGAAGGACAATCGCGCCATTGGCGTAGTGCAACTCAATCAGCATAATCTTCAGGTTGTTATTGGTCCGCAGGTCCAGTCAGTGAAAGACGAGATCGCAGTTCTGATGAACACCGTACAGGCTTAAGGACAACAATATGTTTGATTTTTCAAAGGTTGTGGACAGGCATGGTACCTGGTGTACTCAGTGGGATTACGTTGCCGACCGTTTTGGTTCAGCCGACCTTCTGCCGTTCACTATCTCCGATATGGATTTTGCCACCGCCCCCTGCATTCTGGAGGCGCTGACTCAGCGCCTGTCACATGGCGTGTTGGGTTACAGTCGCTGGAAAAATGATGAATTTCTGGCGGCGATTAGCCACTGGTTTCTATCGCGTCATAATACCCAAATCGATCCTGAGTCGCTGGTTTATGGCCCCTCGGTCATCTATATGGTATCGGAGCTAATCCGCCAGTGGTCTTCTGCGGGTGATGCGGTGGTTATTCATACGCCGGCTTACGACGCGTTTTACAAAGCGATTGAAGGTAATCAGCGCCAGGTATGCGCTGTCGGACTTGAAAAACGCGCTGACGGCTGGTTTTGCGACATGGTTGCACTAGAGAAAGCCCTGTCCCGGCCTGAAAGCAAAATTCTCCTGCTTTGCAGCCCGCACAACCCAACCGGTAAGGTGTGGACGCGCGATGAACTGGAAACCATGGCGGAGCTGTGTCAGCGCCACGGTGTAAAAGTCATCTCTGATGAGATCCATATGGATATGGTATGGGCAGACCAGCCACACATCCCGTGGAGTAACGTCGCGCGCGACAGTTGGGCGCTGTTCACCTCCGGTTCAAAGAGCTTCAATATTCCGGCATTAACCGGGGCTTACGGGATTATTGAGGATGAGCAGAGTCGCAACGATTACCTCAGTGCGTTAAAGGGTCGGGATGGTCTTTCCTCACCTGCAGTGCTCGCGCTTAGCGCACATATCGCAGCCTACCAACAGGGCGCTAGCTGGCTTGATGCGCTGCGGGATTATCTTGCCAGTAACCTGGATTACATCGCGCACGAGCTGAATAACGCATTCCCCGAACTGAACTGGCAGGTTCCGCAATCCACCTATCTGGCATGGATTGACTTGCGTCCACTCAACCTTGATGACCACGCACTGCAGGATGCACTCATCCATCAGCAGAAAGTCGCCATCATGCCCGGATACACATACGGAGAAGAAGGACGCGGTTTTGTGCGCCTCAATGCCGGATGTCCACGTTCCAAGCTTGAAAAAGGCGTTCAGGGGTTGATTAACGCCATCCGCACAATAAGTTAAATAGTCTTGCGCAATGAAGAACTCATTGCGCAACTCCTTATATAAAAAAACAAATCTGTTTTTTATCGTTTTTTTTAATACTAATTCCTCCCTGACTTTTCCTGCCAGTCAAAATCAACAGCAATAAAAATCAAAAAGACAAAATACAAAGCTGAGAAGATAGCCAAAATATAGCGCTGTTTTATATACATAAAAATCATGAATACAACACAAATAAACATTCACAAAAAGAATTTAACTTTTTTTTTACTCCTGTCCCTAACAACATCCATTTTTCTTTGGTATATCCCTTTTAGTAATCAGCGTTATAGCCTCTCTTTTTACCCGGTTATTGCAACCTTTGCTGGTGTATTGCACATTCAGACTGGGTGCTTTATGACGATGAATTACATGAGTTATCGGCGCAAAAAATATCTTTTACCCCTGGCCTGCGCGTTTTATTTCTCAGGGGTTTTCTTATTTCTTGCGCTCTATATTTATTTTTATAAAAACGGTCTTCCTGGTGTCATCTACAATGACATTGCTGTTTTATACTTTATGAGGAACATGTTAATTACGGGGTTGTTTTTTGCAACATACTATTTATATACGTTTAAAAATAAAAAAGAAAAGCATGGTAAAACAGTTGTTTACGCCACTTATTTATGGTGCATGTTGCATCTGGTAATGGCTATCCTCTACTCCATCCGTATTACGCCAATATCGTTTCAGTTGGTTGACACAGAAACGTTTGAATGGCTTAGACCCTGGCGTGGTAGCTTTATTTATGTCCTCATTATCTTGTGGACCTGTATCGTTTTATTAGGGGCAAAATTAACCCGGCTAAAAACACAGTTTTGGGTAAGTATGTCACTGGTTGCCCTGAGCAATCTGTTAAGTGTCATCATTATGCTGAAGTACACGCATATAGACTCCGCTGGATGGTATCTCGCCAGAGGCCTGGAGTGCCTTAGCGCAATGGCCGTGATGATCGTGCTCATGTCTGATATTTTCAAGCGCTACAAAGCCTCACGTCAGGCCTATGAATTATCCTATGAAAATTCAGTCCGCGACCCGATGACCCGACTTTTCAACCGTGGCTATTTTTATAACGCACTCAGCAATGAGATTAAAATGACAGCGCCCCATAAACCCCTGAGCATTGTCTTTTGCGACATTGATTTCTTTAAGTCGGTCAATGACACCTGGGGACATTTGCAGGGTGACAGAGTGATAATCAAACTGTCAGAAATTATGCAGCGACTGAGTCGGCGTAACGACATCGTGGCACGCATTGGCGGAGAAGAGTTTGCTATTCTGCTACCTGAAACTAACGCTGATGCAGCATTTAACATCGCAGAGCGAATCAGAAAACACGTAGAACAACAAACTCAGGCCACGACTAAAGGTGATTTTCCACGCATCATCACCATCAGCCTGGGTATCGTAACCTCGGTTGATAACCGTTCAGCCCCCGAACAACTTGCTGATTGCGCAGACCGCGCCCTGTATATGGCAAAAAACCGAGGCCGTAATTGCGTTGTGGCCTATTCTGGCGAAGAAGTTTAATAGCAAAGGAAAAGATCACCACCAGGGCGATCTTTTCCTCATGATCAGTTGGTAATTTTCATGTGCAACTGGAATGCGTTGGTTTTCCCCTCATCCTTCGCCGCGCCTTTTTGATATATTCTGATGGTATACTTACCGCTGGCAGGCAGCGTATTTTTATAAGTGTCACCACTCATCATGCCATCAAAAATGAATTGTTCGCCCGGTGCAATAATACTCATGAAAGGATGAGGCCAGGCGCTTTTCAGAACTGCTTGCATGGTCTGCCCTTTTTTGGCGACAAACGTATAATCTTTTGTTTTATCACCAGTAATTGTCCCCTTGATATCTGCGCCACTGGTGCCTTTCTTAAACTGGATTACATGCGTTTCATCCGCTTTATACGCCGCATGCGCAGGCACAGTTGCCAGCAGCAAACTTCCACAGAACATTGTACTGACAATTAGCTTTACACTTTTCACTTTATTAATACCCTCAGTCGTTATTGTGTTTTTATAACATACCTCGCAGCACATTCATAAACTGGAAAGTGTCCATTTTTCGCTATTAGCAATGTTATTCAATAAATATCCGAGTGAAATAACACTGACAGACAGTAATTAAATAAAAACGAGGTAAATAATCTTAAAATAAAATCATTTTATTACACACATGCTGCAGGAAATGCGTTATTGCTTACTTTACGCCCGTCTTACCACCGCAAGGCAAAAGCATCGTGATACGGTCTCAAGGATCAGGGAGTCGGAACACCACTCTGTTGGTACGCTAACAGCATGGTCAACAATTTGGCGATGCTTGCTTCCCCATAACCCCGAACTCTGCACTGCTTTTTTTAAAGTTTTTAGAGGAACATTTTTCTGTTGTATAATGGCCTGCACTTTACCTAAATACACGAGTGCGACCATGATTGATACTTCCCTCCCCCTGACCGACGTCCATCGCCACCTTGATGGTAACATCCGTGCACAAACGATCCTGGATCTGGGCCGTCAGTTCAACTTAACGCTTCCGGCACAAACGTTGGAAACGCTGATCCCTCATGTGCAAGTCACATCAACTGAGCCAGATTTAGTGAGTTTTTTATCCAAGCTCGACTGGGGCGTGAAGGTACTGGCCTCGCTGGATGCGTGTCGTCGCGTGGCATTTGAAAATATTGAGGACGCAGCACGTAACGGCCTGCACTATGTTGAACTGCGTTTTTCCCCAGGCTACATGGCGATGGCGCATCAGCTCCCGGTTGCAGGTGTAGTTGAAGCCGTCATCGCAGGCGTACGCGAGGGCTGCAAGACCTTTGGCGTCGAAGCTCGCTTAATTGGCATTATGAGCCGTACTTTCGGCGAAGCCGCCTGTCTGCAGGAACTGGATGCGCTGTTAGCCCACCGAGACCATATTACGGCACTGGATCTGGCCGGTGACGAACTGGGGTTCCCGGGCAGCCTGTTCCTGTCTCACTTCAATCAGGCACGCGACGCCGGCTGGCATATCACCGTACATGCGGGCGAAGCCGCGGGACCAGAAAGCATCTGGCAGGCCATTAAAGAGCTAGGCGCTGAGCGTATTGGTCACGGCGTTAAAGCCGTTGAAGATCGTGCGTTGATGGATTACCTCGCCGAGCACCGTATCGGCATCGAATCCTGCCTGACATCAAACATTCAGACCAGCACCGTTGCCTCACTAGCGAACCATCCGCTGAAAACGTTCCTTGAGCATGGCGTTATCGCCAGTTTGAATACGGACGACCCGGCTGTTCAGGGTGTGGATATTATTCACGAGTACACCATTGCCGCACCAGCTGCAGGCCTAACGCCCGAACAGATCCGCCAGGCGCAAATCAACGGTCTGGAAATGGCATTCCTGAGTAACGAGGAAAAACGAGCCTTGCGCGAGAAAGTCGCCGCAGCGTAACAGGTAAAGTGCCGGATGGCGCTAACGCTTATCCGGCCTACGTTGGTTTTCATTGTAGGCCGGATACGATGCCAGGAAGGTACCGCCTTGCGCCATTTACCTAATCAGGCAAGGCACAGCGTCGAACGATGTTTCGCAGATTCTATACCCAGCTCAATCAGCTCCATAATTTGGATAGCCTGTCTCGCCGGTACCGGGTTTTCACCGTTGCCGTTTAGCGCATCACGAATGCCAGCATAGTACGCCGGATAGTTGCCCGGTACGGTCAGCCAGGTTTCTTCAACCTGCTCTTCGCCTTCTACTCGGGTCAATATGCCATCGCGCATATCATAACCCCAGTCTTCCTGAGGCAGGCGCTCGCCATTTTTCAGGCGCTCTTCCTGCGGGTCAAGACCATACTTCACATAGCTGCCACGCGATCCGTGCACAATATAACGGGCCGATTCTGCAGCAGCAAGCATGGTGCCATGCAGGATCACACGACGCTGCGGATACGTCAGGATGGCATGGAAGTAATCCGTCGCCTGCGCGCCCGGACGCAGCTGGGCCAGGTCTACCGTCAGGCTGACGGGCAAACCAAACAGATTAATCGCCTGATCCAAAAGATGCGGTGCTAAATCGTACCAGATACCGCTTCCCGGACCGCCCTGTTCACGCCAACGGTCACGAACCTGTGGGCGGAAACGATCGAAATGGGACTCGAAATACGCCACCTCTCCCAAAACACCATCCGCCAGCAGAGCTTTCAGCGTCAGAAAATCACTGTCCCAGCGACGGTTATGGAATACAGACAACACACGCCCCAGGCTACGTGCCAGCGCATCCAACTCACGTGCTTGTGACAGTGTCACGGTAAAGGGCTTATCAACAACCACATGTTTGCCCGCTTCCAACGCTGCTTTCGCTAACGGGAAGTGCGTGTCGTTTGGCGTGGGGATCACAATCAGGTCGATATTTGGATCGTTAAAAAGATGCTTAGGCTCAGCAACAACCGTTACCGTAGGCCAGTCTGCCTTCACTTTTGCTTCATCACTACTGGACACTGCAGCCAGTTCCAGACCCGGCGTGCCCACAATCAGTGGGGCATGGAAGGTTTTGCTGGCATAACCATAGCCAATTAGCCCAACGCGGATGTTGTCACTCATGTTATTGCCTCTCAATTCAGGACTGACCTATTTCACACCATACCTTGCAACGTCTCAATAGTTTAATAACCTTTGCGCTACAAAGGTTGTTTTTTAACTTAAGTCAAACATATGCCACTTATGCTTAACTTGCAGCGAAAAAGAGGTAGAAATCGTTCCCAATCATCTTGCTGTATTAATGAGAGATTAGTAACATTTGCAGCCTGTGTTTATGGATAAATCAAAACAAATGTCATCAGTAATGAATCGTCTTATTGAATTAACAGGTTGGATTGTTCTCGCCGTCTCCGTGATCCTGCTGGGTGTTGCCAATCATATTGACAATTACCAGCCACCAGAGCCCGTTGCGGCAGTGCAGAAAAAATAAGCATCCGCAGCCTTTTATTGCCCGGCAATTAACATTGGTAGTTGCAGGGTCTGCCGGTAAAAGATCGCTTTCTGTCAAAAAAAGCGAATTATGCCGCGTCCCGCTCCGCTGCATATTGCCAGCGATCGCTAAGCGCGTTACCCTTGCTCAAGACGCGCATAGCGCCTGATTTTTCACAGGTATGAACACTCTTCTTACATTTGCACGTAAATGCGCTTTTACCTGTGCTCGTTGTTTATTTTTATATTTTCTACTCCGTTGGTATTATTTTATTAATATGGATCTGCATTTATGACCGTTCAGGATTACTTATTAAAATTCCGCAAAATCAGTTCGCTCGAAAGTCTGGAAAAACTGTTCGACCATCTTAACTACACGCTCACCGATGATAACGACATTATCAATATGTACCGTGCCGCAGACCATCGCCGTGCGGAGCTTATCTCCGGAGGTCGTCTGTTTGATGTTGGTCAGGTACCTAAATCAGTCTGGCATTACGTGCAATAAAGAAGAAAGTAGCGCTCAACGTTAAAAGCTTTATAATAATTGCCCCAAAATGAATGGCATGATTGATTGCGCGCGTAAACCTGGAGAAGAGATGACTACGACACCGGCACAACGTATCGGAGGCTGGCTACTTGGGCCACTGGCCTGGCTGTTAGTCGCGTTGTTGAGCGCTTCGCTGGCGTTATTACTTTATGTCACTGCGCTGGCTACACCACAAACCTTCAAAACGCTGGGTGAGCAAAGTACGGCAAATTTGCTGTTATGGGGTGTTTCCTTTATTACCGCGATCGCCATGTGGTATTACACACTGTGGCTGACGATTGCGTTTTTCAAACGCAGAGCCTGTGTACCTAAGCATTACATTCTGTGGCTGCTGATCTCCGTGTTGCTGGCGATTAAAGCGTTTGCGTTTTCACCCGTCCCAGACGCTTTTGCCGTGCGCCAACTGCTGTTCCCATTACTGGCTGCAGCACTGTTGGTGCCCTACTTCAAACGATCGCAGCGCGTTAAATCGACGTTTGTGAACCCGTAATAACCCTACAGTTAACCTGTTGTCGCCTGTTGAAGATTGTCAGATAATAGGCGGCTTTTTATTTCAGGCCGAAAAATGACTGATTACCTGCTGCTGTTTGTCGGAACTGTACTGGTCAATAACTTTGTACTGGTGAAGTTTCTGGGCCTTTGCCCGTTTATGGGCGTTTCCAAAAAACTGGAAACCGCAATGGGTATGGGCCTTGCCACGACGTTTGTCATGACACTGGCATCCATCTGCGCTTGGCTGATTGATACCTGGATCCTAATTCCGCTCAATCTCATCTATCTGCGCACGCTGGCTTTTATTCTGGTTATCGCCGTCGTCGTGCAGTTTACCGAAATGGTTGTGCGCAAAACCAGCCCTGCACTGTACCGCCTGCTGGGGATCTTCCTACCGCTGATCACCACTAACTGCGCAGTGTTAGGTGTGGCGCTACTGAACATCAACCTCGGCCATAACTTTTTACAGTCGGCGCTATACGGTTTTTCCGCCGCCGTCGGCTTCTCGCTGGTGATGGTACTGTTCGCCGCGATCCGCGAACGCCTCGCCGTGGCGGACGTCCCAGCGCCGTTTCGCGGCAATGCAATTGCGCTGATTACCGCTGGTTTAATGTCATTGGCCTTTATGGGCTTTAGTGGTTTGGTGAAGTTGTAATGAATGCTATCTGGATTGCCGTTGCCGCAGTGAGTCTACTGGGTCTGGCGTTCGGCGCTATTTTGGGGTACGCCTCACGACGTTTTGCCGTTGAAGATGATCCGGTCGTGGAGAAAATTGATGAAATTCTCCCGCAAAGCCAGTGTGGCCAGTGCGGCTATCCGGGCTGTCATCCTTACGCTGAAGCGATCGGGTCTCAGGGTGAAAAAATTAACCGTTGCGCCCCCGGCGGCGAAGCGGTGATGTTAAAAATTGCCGCCCTGCTGAATGTCGATCCGCAGCCTATTGATGGCGATGAACAAGACGTTACGCCGGTGCGAATGCTGGCGGTCATTGATGAAAACAACTGTATTGGGTGCACTAAGTGTATTCAGGCCTGCCCGGTCGATGCCATCGTGGGCGCGACCCGCGCCATGCACACGGTAATGAGCGATCTCTGCACCGGGTGCAACCTGTGCGTTGACCCGTGCCCGACGCAATGTATTGAATTACGCCCGGTAGCCGAGACACCCGATAGCTGGAAATGGGATTTAAACACCATCCCTGTGCGCATCATTCCCGTGGAACAACATGTTTAAGTTATTCTCTGCATTCAGAAAAAATAAAATCTGGGACTTTGATGGCGGCATTCATCCACCAGAAATGAAAACCCAGTCAAACGGAACGCCGTTGCGACAGGTTCCGCTGGCGCCGCGTTTCGTTATTCCGCTGAAACAACATATTGGTGCGGAGGGTGAACTGTGCGTAAACGTGGGTGACACCGTGCTGCGTGGTCAGCCCTTAACCCGCGGACGTGGCAGAATGCTTCCAGTCCATGCGCCAACATCAGGCACCGTTGTTGCCATTGCCCCGCACTCCACCGCGCATCCTTCGGCACTGGCTGAGTTGAGCGTCATCATAGACGCCGATGGCGAAGATCGCTGGATTGAGCGAGACGGCTGGACCGATTATCGCTCCCACAGCCGGGAAGAGCTGATTACGCGTATTCATCAGTACGGCGTCGCCGGGCTGGGTGGCGCAGGTTTTCCCACCGGCGTTAAACTGCAGGGCGGCGGAGATAAAATTGAAACGCTGATCATTAACGCCGCCGAATGCGAGCCGTACATTACGGCAGATGACCGCCTAATGCAGGACTGTGCCGCTCAGGTCGTCGAAGGTATCCGCATCCTGGCGCACATTCTTCAGCCACGCGAGATCCTCCTGGGTATCGAAGATAACAAACCGCAGGCAATATCTATGCTGCGCGCGGTGCTGGCTGATTCACACGACATTAGCCTACGCGTGATCCCCACCAAGTACCCATCCGGCGGGGCCAAGCAGTTAACACAAATCCTGACCGGCAAGCAGGTTCCCCACGGCGGACGCTCCTCTGATATCGGCGTATTGATGCAAAACGTCGGAACCGCCTATGCAATTAAACGTGCAGTAATCGACGGAGAGCCGATCACCGAACGTGTCGTGACGCTAACCGGTGAAGCAGTCAGTCGTCCGGGCAACGTCTGGGCGCGTTTAGGTACGCCGGTTCGTCATCTGCTCAACGACGCGGGCTTCTGCCCTTCCGCCGACCAGATGGTGATTATGGGCGGGCCGCTGATGGGCTTTACGCTGCCGTGGCTGGATGTCCCGGTGGTGAAGATAACCAACTGTCTTCTGGCCCCCTCTGCCAGTGAAATGGGTGAAACGCCAGAAGAGAAAGGCTGCATTCGCTGTAGCGCATGCGCCGATGCCTGTCCGGCCGATCTCCTGCCACAACAGCTTTACTGGTTCAGTAAAGGGCAACAGCACGACAAAGCGACGGCCCACAATATCGCCGACTGTATTGAATGCGGTGCCTGCGCCTGGGTATGCCCAAGCAATATTCCACTGGTACAGTATTTCCGTCAGGAAAAAGCCGAGATTTACGCCATTAGTCAGGAAGAAAAGCGCGCCGCAGAAGCAAAAGCTCGGTTTGAAGCCCGACAGGCGCGCCTTGAACGTGAAAAAGCAGCACGTCTTGAACGCCATAAGAGCGCCGCTGCTCAGCCGGCGGCCAAAGATCATGATGCCATTGCCGCCGCGCTGGCTCGCGTAAAAGAAAAGCAGGCTCAGGCGCTGCAACCGGTGGTCATTCAGGCAGGTGAAAAACCTGACAATAGCGCCGTGATTGCCGCACGCGAGGCGCGTAAGGCGCAAGCTCGTGCTTCCCGTAAGGAAAATCCGCCGCAAAGTGAAGGCAGCAGCACGGGTACAGACCCGCGTAAAGCTGCCGTGGAAGCGGCAATTGCCCGCGCCAAAGCCCGCAAGCTTGAGCAAGAAGCGGTAACAGAAACGGCCGAACCGGTTGATCCGCGTAAGGCTGCCGTGGAAGCAGCAATCGCTCGCGCCAAAGCCCGCAAACTTGAACAAGCAGCGGTAACAGAAACAGTCGAACCGGTTGATCCGCGTAAAGCTGCCGTGGAAGCGGCAATCGCTCGTGCCAAAGCTCGCAAGCTTGAGCAGCAGGCGGTAACAGAAACAACCGAACCGGTTGATCCGCGTAAAGCTGCCGTGGAAGCGGCAATCGCCCGCGCCAAAGCCCGCAAGCTTGAACAAGAAGCGGTAACAGAAACAGCCGAGCCGGTTGATCCACGTAAAGCCGCCGTCGCGGCCGCCATCGCACGCGCTCAGGCAAAGAAAGCCGCACAGCAGCAGGTTGTAAACGAGGAATAAATGGTATTCAGAATAGCAAGCTCCCCTTATACCCATAACCAGCGCCAGACATCGCGTATCATGATGCTGGTGTTACTTGCTGCATTGCCGGGGATCGCCGCTCAGTTGTGGTTCTTCGGCTGGGGCACGTTGTTCCAGATCGTTCTCGCTGCGATCAGCGCTATTGCTGCCGAAGCGGGTGTGCTTAAACTGCGTAAACAACCCATTGTGGCAATTTTAAAAGACAACTCTGCGCTACTCACTGGGTTGCTTTTGGCCGTCAGTATTCCGCCCCTCGCGCCATGGTGGATGGTGGTATTAGGCACGGTATTTGCGGTTATCATTGCGAAACAGCTGTATGGCGGGCTCGGGCAGAACCCGTTTAACCCTGCCATGATTGGTTATGTCGTGCTGCTCATCTCATTTCCGGTACAGATGACCAGTTGGCTGCCGCCGCATGAAATTGCAGCCACGGTGCCTGGTTTCTTTGACGCCCTGAACGTTATCTTTAACGGGCATACCGCCAGCGGAGGGGATATGAATTCGCTGCGTATGGGTATCGATGGTATCAGTCAGGCAACACCTCTTGATACCTTTAAGACATCCCTGCATGCCGGACGTACCGTTGAGCAGGTGATGCAATACCCGATCTACAGCGGCATGCTGGCAGGCGCTGGCTGGCAGTGGGTGAACCTTGCCTGGCTGGTTGGTGGCATCGTGCTGTTATGGCAAAAAGCGATTCGCTGGCATATCCCGGTTAGCTTCCTGCTGTCGCTCGCCGTTTGCGCCACTTTAGGTTGGATTTTTTCGCCAGACTCACTGGCATCGCCTCAGTTGCATTTGCTTTCCGGCGCGACGATGTTAGGTGCGTTCTTTATTCTTACCGATCCCGTTACAGCATCAACAACCAACCGTGGTCGTCTGATTTTTGGCGCGCTTGCGGGCCTGTTAGTGTGGTTGATACGCAGTTTTGGTGGTTATCCTGATGGCGTGGCTTTTGCCGTGTTGCTGGCCAATATCACGGTTCCCCTGATTGATTATTACACCCGCCCTCGCGTGTACGGACATCGCTAAGGACTAGATATGCTGAAAACGATTCGTAAACACGGTATTACACTGGCGCTGTTTGCTGCGGGCTCAACGGGGTTAACCGCAGCAATCAATCAATTAAC
This sequence comes from Citrobacter sp. Cpo100, assembly GCF_030332595.1. Classification (NCBI taxonomy): domain Bacteria; kingdom Pseudomonadati; phylum Pseudomonadota; class Gammaproteobacteria; order Enterobacterales; family Enterobacteriaceae; genus Citrobacter; species Citrobacter sp. Cpo100. The sequence goes on from NZ_JAOWHM010000037.1 coordinate 612,635, forward strand.
CAAGTCAACCATTGATGAACAGGCCGCGATACAGCAAAAAACGCTGTTCGATCAGGTTCTGCCTGGCGATCGCTACAATAATAACTTGTCTGAAAGTTGTTATCTGGTCAATGCGCCAGCGTTAGGCAAAGGTACGCACCGTGTATATATTGCCAGCCAGGACGATCGTCCTGTTGCTGCGATTCTTGAAGCTACGGCGCCAGATGGTTATTCCGGGGCGATTCAACTGCTGGTGGGTGTCGATTTCACGGGTACCGTGTTGGGTACGCGGGTTACCGAACACCATGAAACACCTGGGCTGGGCGATAAAATCGAACTGCGACTGTCCGACTGGATCACCCATTTTAGCGGTAAAACAATTTCTGCGGATAACACCTCTCACTGGGCAGTGAAAAAAGATGGCGGCGACTTTGACCAGTTTACTGGCGCAACCATTACACCACGTGCGGTGGTTAACGCGGTTAAACGTGCCGGCCTGTATGCGCAGACGCTGCCTGCGCAACTCCCTCAACTTAGCGCCTGTGGAGAATAACCATGAGCGAAATTAAAGACGTGATTGTCCAGGGGTTATGGAAAAATAACTCCGCGCTTGTGCAACTACTCGGGATGTGTCCGCTGTTGGCCGTCACTTCTACCGCAACTAACGCGCTGGGTCTTGGACTTGCGACTACGCTCGTCCTGACGCTGACCAACCTGACGATTTCAGCCCTTCGCCGCTGGACACCGCCAGAAATTCGTATTCCGATTTATGTCATGATTATCGCCTCCGTGGTGAGTGCGGTACAGATGTTGATCAATGCCTACGCCTTCGGCCTGTATCAGTCTCTGGGCATCTTCATCCCGCTGATTGTAACCAACTGCATTGTTGTTGGCCGTGCAGAAGCCTTCGCCGCCAAAAAGGGCCCTGCGTTATCCGCACTTGATGGTTTCTCCATCGGCATGGGCGCAACAGGTGCCATGTTTGTTCTGGGCTCGCTGCGTGAAATAATTGGTAACGGTACACTGTTTGATGGTGCAGACGGTTTATTGGGTAGCTGGGCCAAAGTCTTGCGCGTTGAGATCTTCCATACTGATACGCCGTTTCTGCTGGCCATGCTGCCACCGGGCGCGTTTATTGGCCTGGGTCTGATGCTGGCGGTGAAGTATCTGATTGATGAGAAAATGAAGAAACGTCGTGCCGAGGCGGCTGTCGTGAACAGTCCCGCGGGTGAAACAGGGAATGCGTAATGAACAAAGCAAAACGTCTGGAAATACTGACGCGCCTGCGGGATAACAACCCGCATCCGACAACCGAGCTTAATTTTACATCGCCGTTTGAACTGTTGATTTCGGTCTTGCTCTCCGCACAAGCGACCGATGTCAGCGTCAATAAAGCGACAGCTAAGCTATACCCCGTCGCCAATACGCCGGCTGCGATGCTGGAGCTCGGTGTTGAAGGTGTTAAGTCCTACATCAAGACAATCGGTTTGTTTAACAGCAAAGCAGAAAACGTAATTAAAACCTGCCGCATTCTGCTGGAACAACATAATGGTGAAGTGCCTGAAGACCGTGCTGCGTTAGAAGCTCTCCCCGGCGTTGGGCGAAAGACGGCTAATGTGGTGTTAAATACCGCCTTTGGCTGGCCCACTATCGCTGTAGATACCCACATTTTTCGCGTCTGTAATCGCACGCAATTCGCCCCGGGTAAAAACGTCGAGCAGGTTGAAGAGAAGCTGCTGAAAGTCGTACCCAGTGAATTTAAAGTCGATTGCCATCACTGGTTAATTCTTCATGGTCGCTACACCTGCATCGCCAGAAAGCCGCGCTGTGGTTCCTGTATTATTGAAGATCTCTGCGAATTCAAAGAGAAAGTCGATATCTAATGCTGCCGGGGCATCCTCCTCGCCCCTTACATACATAACGATTAGTTATGCACTCCCCTGCGTTTATTTTCCCGACAATGATGCCATTCAATTGCTCATATCTAATGCAATATTCTTGTTAATTAACACCTGAGCAGGTTAATCGTTTTTTTAGCAAAAGAAATTTCTATCTATACGTGATCCAGATCATCCAGCTAACACAATGTTAATAAATTTTTATTTTTTAGTTAAGGTGACAATTAGATGACCCAACTGCACAGTTTCTAAACAAAACATTACACTGCCTATTTTTCAGATAATGGCCTATATCACTGGATTCAACCTTAAATAGCAGAACATATCGCCACATTGCGGTTATGGCGGTGATTAAACAGTGTAAAAATCTGCCATTTTAGAAATGAAGAAATTTAACGCTAGATAACATTTCACAGCCCCGACGATTTCACCAGTCATGATATATGTAACAGATTATTACAAACCACTTGTCTGAATGGTCAAGATAGTGAACATTACTTGCCGTTTCCCCTCCCACTATAACAATCGGACGGATGAACTTGACTCATCACGTACCTGAACACCCCCGTTGATATGGGATGTAAAAAAAGAGGTAAAAGTGTCTACTGCAAACAATAAACCAACAGAAAGCGTAAGTTTAAACGCCTTCAAACAACCAAAAGCGTTCTATCTCATTTTCTCTATTGAGCTGTGGGAACGTTTTGGTTATTACGGCCTGCAAGGGATTATGGCCGTCTACCTGGTTAAACAGCTGGGTATGTCAGAAGCGGATTCCATCACCCTTTTCTCGTCCTTTAGCGCCCTGGTGTACGGTCTGGTTGCCATTGGCGGCTGGTTAGGTGACAAAGTTCTGGGAACAAAACGTGTCATTATGCTGGGTGCCGTTGTGCTGGCCATCGGTTATGCGTTGGTAGCATGGTCCGGTCACGATGCGGGTATCGTTTATATGGGCATGGCGGCCATCGCGGTCGGTAACGGCCTGTTTAAAGCAAACCCATCCTCCCTGCTCTCTACCTGCTATGCCAAAGATGACCCGCGTCTTGATGGTGCATTTACCATGTACTACATGTCCGTCAACATCGGTTCATTCTTCTCTATGCTGGCAACACCGTGGTTGGCTGCGCGCTACGGCTGGAGCACCGCGTTCGCTCTGAGCGTCGTGGGTATGCTGATTACCGTTGTTAACTTCGCATTCTGTCAGCGCTGGGTTAAACAGTATGGTTCTAAACCTGACTTTGAACCGATCAACTTCCGTAACCTGCTGCTGACCATTGCTGGCGTTGTGGTACTGATCGCGATTGCAACCTGGTTGCTGCACAACCAGCAGATCGCACGTATGGTTCTGGGTGTCATTGCGCTGGGTATCGTGTTCATCTTCGGTAAAGAAGCCTTCACCATGCACGGTGCTGCGCGTCGTAAAATGATCGTCGCCTTCATCCTGATGCTGGAAGCGATTATCTTCTTCGTGCTGTACAGCCAGATGCCGACCTCACTGAACTTCTTTGCGATTCGTAACGTTGAGCACTCTATTCTTGGCATTGCTTTCGAACCTGAACAGTACCAGGCACTGAACCCGTTCTGGATCATCATTGGTAGCCCAATCCTCGCTGCTATCTATAACAAGATGGGCGATACCCTGCCGATGCCGACCAAGTTTGCGATTGGTATGGTGCTGTGTTCCGGTGCATTCCTGATCCTGCCGCTGGGCGCGAAATTCGCTACCGATGCAGGCATCGTTTCCGTTAACTGGCTGATTATCTGCTACGGTCTGCAAAGTATCGGTGAGCTGATGATCTCCGGTCTGGGTCTGGCAATGGTGGCACAGTTGGTTCCGCAACGCCTGATGGGCTTCATCATGGGTAGCTGGTTCCTGACCACTGCCGGTGCAAACATCATCGGTGGCTACGTAGCTAACATGATGGCTGTACCAGAGAACGTGACTGACCCGCTGATGTCCCTTGAAGTCTACGGTCGTGTGTTCCTGCAGATTGGTGTCGCAACGGCTGTTATCGCTGTTCTGATGCTGCTGACGGCTCCGAAACTGAACCGTATGACTCAGGACGATGACGTCAATGAGAAAGCCTCTAAGGCCGCGACAGCGTAATTCTCAGGGAAACTCATTTTCAGGCCGCTAACTGTTGTTAGCGGCTTTTTTTTTGCCTGAGGTAGCACTACCATACGATATACCTCAGCCAAAAGGAGTTACCGATGAAACTGTTCTACAAACCGGGCGCTTGTTCTCTCGCTTCCCACATCACACTTCGTGAGAGCGGTAAAGATTTCACGCTGGATGGTGTTGATCTGATGAAGAAACGTCTGGAAAATGGCGATGATTTTTTCGCGGTAAACCCAAAAGGGCAAGTTCCCGCACTGCTGCTGGATGACGGTACGCTACTTACCGAAGGTGTTGCCATCATGCAATACCTGGCGGACAGCGTGCCAGACCGCCAGCTCCTTGCCCCTACCAGCAGCCTCTCCCGTTACAAAACCATCGAATGGCTTAACTACATTGCGACAGAACTGCATAAAGGCTTTACGCCACTGTTCCGTCCCGATACGCCGGAAGACTTCAAGCCAACCGTTCGCGCGCTGCTGGAGAAAAAAATGCAGTATGTGAACGACTCGCTGAAAGATAACCAATGGATCTGCGGCCCGCGCTTCAGCATCGCCGATGCCTATCTGTTTACCGTACTGCGTTGGGCCTATGCGGTTAAGCTGAATATGGCAGGATTAAGTAATATCGACGCCTATATGGCGCGAATGGCTGAACGCCCGGCGGTTGCCGCTGCGCTGAAAGCAGAAGGGTTAAATTAATTGTTGTTGCCGGGTGGCACTTGCACATACCCGGCCTACAGCTAAAAATATGCCCGATAAGCGTGAGCGCCATCGGGCATCGATTACAGCTGCGTTGCGCTAAAGTAGTGTTCAGGCTTGGCGATACGGTCCTGCGCGGCCACGACCTGCAGCTCATACTCGTGCATCTCTTTGGTAGTGATCATCACTTCGTACACCGCCGCAGTCACATGCTCAAGCGCCTGTTGTAAAGATGCGCCCTGCAGCAGTTTCACCAGCAACAAACCACTCGTCACATCACCCACACCAACCGGTTGACGTGCGCCAAAATCGACTAACGGACGACTGATATGCCACGCCTGTTCAGCGGTGACCAGCAGCATTTCGAAACGGTCGGTGCTGATACCTGCGCGTGCCAGATGCTTCACCAGTACAATTTCAGGTCCCTGAGCGATCAGTTCACGCGCTGCTGCAACGGCCTCATCGATGTTGTTCACCGCATGCTCGCACAGAATTTCGAGCTCAACCAGATTTGGGGCAATAATGTCACTGGCCGGAAGCGCATGGCGTACATGAAATTCCGCCACTCCGGGTGCGACAATACACCCCTTTTCAGGGTGTCCCATCACCGGATCGCAAAAGTATTTTGCCTGCGGGTTTGCCGCTTTTACTTTGCGAACAATACCCAAAATATGCTCGCCCTGTTCTGCTGAGCCAAGATAGCCGCTCAGTACTGCGTCACAGGTCTGGAGTTTATCGATATCAGCAATGCCCTGAACAATTTCAGTCAGGTGGCTCGGCGGCATAACGCAACCGGTCCATTTGCCATACTGCGTGTGGTTTGAAAACTGAACGGTATTCAGCGGCCAGACATTTGCGCCAAGACGACGCATCGGAAATTCTGCTGCACTGTTGCCCGCATGACCAAAAACAACGTGGGACTGGATGGCGAGGATATTCTTCATTTTACTTACCACAACCCTGAAAAAATAAAGGGGCGTAGTTTCCCACGCCCCTGCTAACTCAATCTTACTTCCAGCAAATCAGACAATAGTTCTTCTTGCCACGACGCAGTAAGGTATAGCGCCCGAACAGGATATCACTATCCTGGAAGAAATATTCCGGATCGGACTGCTTCTCACCGTTGATGGTTACCGCGTTTGACGCAATAGTCTTACGTGCCTGACCGCGAGAAGGTTGCAGCTCGGAGTCCACCAGCGCCTGCATCAAATCGGCACCTTTGTCCATCTCGATCATCGGCACGCCATCCTGCGCCAACTGTTCGAAATCTGCTTCACTCAAATCGCTGAGATTGCCGTTGAACAAGCTTTCGGTAATGCGTTTTGCCGCGACCAGACCTTCTTCACCGTGAACCAGACGCGTAACCTGTTCGGCCAGAACATACTGGGCACGCGGCGCTTTACCGCTGTTTTTATCTTCTTCTTCCAGCGCATTGATTTCTTCAATGTCCATGAAAGTGAAGAATTTCAGGAAGCGATAAACGTCCGCATCGGCGGTGTTGATCCAGAACTGGTAGAATTTGTACGGACTGGTTTTCTTCGGATCCAGCCACACTGCGCCGCCTTCCGTCTTACCGAATTTGGTGCCATCAGCTTTAGTGATCAGCGGAACGGTCAGACCAAACACCTGATTCTGGTGCAAACGACGGGTTAAATCGATACCCGAAGTAATGTTACCCCACTGGTCAGAACCACCAATCTGCAGTGCCACGCCGTGCAGTTTGTTCAGGCAGGCAAAGTCATAACCCTGCAGCAGGTTGTAAGAAAACTCGGTAAAGGAGATCCCCTGATCGTCACGGTTCAGACGCTGCTTAACCGCTTCTTTGTTGATCATCTGGTTAACGGAGAAGTGTTTGCCGATATCACGCAGGAAAGTCAGTACGTTCATACCGCCAAACCAGTCGTAGTTGTTCGCAGCAATCGCCGAGTTGTCGCCACAGTCGAAATCGAGGAACGGTGCAACCTGTTTGCGGATTTTATCCACCCACTCCTGCACGGTGTCTTCGGTATTCAGTTTACGCTCGGCGGCTTTAAAGCTCGGGTCACCAATCAGACCGGTTGCGCCACCTACCAGTGCAACAGGCTTATGGCCTGCCTGCTGGAAGCGTTTCAGGCATAACAATGGAACCAGATGCCCCAAATGCAAGCTGTCAGCGGTAGGATCGAAGCCGCAATAGAGCGCGATCGGGCCTTGCGCCAGTCGCTCTGCTAACGCTTCCTCGTCCGTCACCTGGGCCACCAGCCCCCGCTCTTGCAATTGTTTAATCAAGTTACTGCTTGCCATCAAAATCTCCATGTATAAAACGACTGCACCTTTGCCGGTACACGACTTTTCGCCTGATGCGAAAGAAACATAGAATAAAGCGCCGGATTGATCAGCACCAGCGCTTAAAACAAGAAATTTGCATCTTTAGGGGGCCAGACGATCAATTTTCCACGCGTTATCTTCGCGTTGGTATAAAAAACGATCGTGCAGACGGTTTTCACCGCCCTGCCAGAACTCCATTTGTTCAATACTCACGCGAAAGCCGCCCCAGAAACTGGGCAGAGGAACTTCCCCTTGCTGAAACTTCTGCTTCAGTTCGAGGAATTTGCTTTCGAGAATACCGCGCGCGGAGATCCGACTGGATTGTTTTGAGACCCAGGCGCCAATCTGACTGTCGCGTGGGCGACTGTGGAAGTATTTCACCACTTCGAGTGTGGAAAGACGCTCTGCCTTGCCGATCACCATCACCTGCCGTTCCAGCGTATGCCAGGGAAATAAAAGGCTGATGCGTGGATTTTTCTCGATCTGATGCGCCTTACGGCTACCAAGGTTGGTATAGAACACCAGCCCTTTGTCATCATAATGCTTGAGTAACACGATGCGCTGATACGGCTGACCATTTTCATCGACGGTCGCAACGACCATTGCGGTGGGATCGGCCAGTTTGGCATCACAGGCTTGCCCCAGCCAGCGCTCAAACAGCGCAAGGGGTTCGGCGGGAAGATCGCGGCGGCGAAGACCGCCTTTCGTGTATTCACGGCGCAGATGCGCGATTTGCTGCAATTCGTCGTTATCAGACATGATGTTGGGCTACGGATTGTCAGTGGGTGACGCTATTGTGCGCCGCCCAGGTGAAAATCTCAACGCTTCGGGTTCTGTAACTGACAGTTATTTAGCACAATTCTGTCTCGTTTATAGACCGTTGCCTCGTCGCCTTTAGACCAAAATACGTAGATACCATCGGTATAACGAGCACCTGATGCCGACACGCCCTGTTTGAGGTTCAATAGCTGATTATCATAAACAAAGCTTGCCGTCTGGCGGGTATTGTTCAGCTTCACGGTCAGCGGTTTTTCGTCGCAGCGGTATTCAAGCGTATCCGTTTGCATACGCTCGACAAATTGGTTGTACACACTACAACCGCTAAGCAGTACGGGCAGACACACTAACAACAGTTTTTTCATAGCCATATCCTGAAGACTTTCCTGGTCCTGGAGGGTAATGGCACCCTCCCTAATTTCCTTAGTTTACCGGCACACCGCGCTGAATAATTTCAGTTAACTCTGAGTTCGTGGATTGGCAGGATAAATTGCCCCTAAAACACTCGGCTCTGACGCCCCAGTCACAGACGGTAAATTTCCCGGTAATCCGGCCAGCGTTCGCCACGCCAGCCAGGCAAAGGCTAACGCTTCCATATCATCACCGCTGATCCCGGCTTCATCGGTAGAGGTAACCTCTGTACCCGGTAATAATGCCGCCAGACGCATCATCAGCAGTGGATTACGACTGCCACCACCACATACCATGAGTCGATCACAGCCGCCGCTTAATAAGACCTGCTCTGAAATGGTTACTGCCGTCAGTTCGGCAAGCGTCGCCTGCACATCTCGTGGGCTAATTCCCGGAAACTGCGCCAGATGACGCTCTATCCAGCCGTAATTAAAATACTCACGACCGGTGCTTTTCGGCGCAGGCGCGGAAAAATAAGGGTCGTTAAGCATATTCTGCAGCAACGGCAGGATCACCGTTCCTGAAATGGCCCACTGCGCATCTTTGTCGTAGGGCTGGCCACATTGCCGCCAGATCCATGCATCCATCAGCATATTGCCCGGCCCGGTGTCGTATCCGCGAACGGGTTGTTGCGGAATAAGCAGAGACAGATTGGCAATCCCGCCGATGTTTAACACCATTCGCCGTTCCGTTGGATGTGCCAGAAGTGCCTGGTGAAACGCGGGAACGAGCGGTGCACCCTGCCCGCCGAGGGCGATATCACGTCGACGAAAATCGCCGACTACGGTTATCCCGGTACGCGCGACAATCTGGTTGTTATCACCAATTTGCAGCGTGTGCGGCGCAGCACCGTTCGGTTCATGCCACACGGTTTGCCCGTGGCAACCAATCGCAACGATATCCTGCGGTTTCAATTTTTCTTGCGCCAACAGCGCATTCACCGCCTCAGCAAATAGATAACCGAGCTGTGCATCTAACTGACCAAACTGAGAAAGTGTAAGCTGCTGCCCCTGGCAGATATCCAGAATCGCTTGTTTAACATGAATGGGGATGGGCCAGGTCAGACTCGCCTGCTGCGCAACCATCGTTTCATCTATTGTCGCCAGCACAACATCGACGCCATCAAGGCTGGTTCCAGACATTACACCGATAAAACGGCCCGATTTCATAGGTCATCCTTTTAAGCAAATTAGCCTTGACACTCAACCATAAAGTGTCGACTAATGCCATGCTTCCTTAATGATTTTTGGTGGCTAATCATTACAATGATCGTTTAATTACATCAATTATATGAATGATTCGTTTATACTCGGTTGATCCGATTTCGGTTAAGATTTTCATATTGTTCCAGTAGAACATGTGACCTTAGGCTCACAAATGCCATATAATTTAGCCATGAAGGGTGCTCTATTAGCGTTTCGTGGTGACAAAGGAGATTTGTAAATGATTAAACGTGTGCTGATTGTTTCATTAATGGGCGTATCTTTAGCGGGTTGCGTTAACAATGACAGCCTTTCAGGCGACGTATATACCGCATCCGAAGCGAAACAAGTTCAGAACGTTACCTACGGTACGATTGTTCATGTTCGTCCGGTGCAAATCCAGGGTGGCGATGACGCAAACGTGATTGGTGCTATTGGTGGTGCGGTACTCGGCGGGTTCCTTGGTAACACCGTCGGCGGCGGTACGGGTCGTTCATTAGCGACGGCTGCAGGTGCAGTTGCCGGTGGCGTAGCGGGTCAAGGCGTACAAGGTGCGATGAATAAAACCCAGGGTGTGGAACTGGAAATCCGTAAGGATGATGGTAATACCATCATGGTGGTTCAGAAACAGGGTGCGACCAAGTTTTCAGCCGGCCAGCGCGTTGTTATGGCTAACAACGGCAGCCAGGTTACCGTGTCGCCACGCTAATCGAATTCACGTGTGGTCAGGCTCTGGCCACACGTAACTTATCGTTTCAACCTTGTGACTGCAGTTCAATAATATTGTGTTCGAGTTTAGCAACCAGCTTAATCAGCAGATCAATTTCCTCAGCTGAAATCCCTTCCAGAATTTCTCCACGTGTTTTGTTGATCACCGCTTCCATATCAGCGATCAGCGGCTCAGCCTTCTCTGTCAGTTTAATTCTCTTAGCTCGACGATCGCTGGCGCAAGTCTGTCGTGAAATGAGTCCCTTTTCTTCCAACTGGTCAAGCGTACGTACCAGCGAAGGCTGCTCGATGCCAATCGCTTTAGCCAACTGAATCTGCGATTGATCCGGCGGCAACTGATGAATGTTGTGCAGCGTAACCCAATGCGTCTGCGTCAACTCCAGAGGTTTCAGGCGATGGTCAATCAGAGCACGCCAAATGCGCACCAACCGTGCCAGATCAGAACCTAATGGCGATTCCAATTTCATCTCCTTATAATTAGCTTGCTAAGTTATTGTGCTGATTTTAGAATAGTGTGCAGCATTTGTATTCCCAAAACAAATGTATTGCCAAATTTGCTTACCGGCTGACATTTTTTCAGACATTATGCGTTACGGAGACTCATTGTCTCTTTTTTGCTAAACCTATAGCAATGCTCTCTTCCGTCAAGGATTTTGCCCGTGAAGTTTATGTTTAATGCAACAGGATTGCCCCTACAAGATTTAATGATCGGCGCATCTGTCTACTTTCCTCCTGTTTTCAAGGCGATTGTAGCAGGATTTATTCTCTGGCTGGTTGTTCATCGCCTGCTGCGCGACTGGATTTACTCCGGCGAAATCTGGCATCCCCTGCTAATGGATCTGTCACTCTTTACGCTTTGCGTATGTCTGGCCTTTGTTATGCTGATAGCGTGGTGATTATGTCGCTTAAAACCGTTAAATACTTCTCCACTATTATAGTCGCTGCAATCGCAGTTTTCGCCGGATGGTGGATGTGGAATTACTATATGCAATCGCCCTGGACACGTGATGGCAAAGTACGTGCTGAGCAGGTCAGCATCACGCCGCAGGTGTCAGGCAGCATTAGCGAACTCTATATAAAAGATAACCAGTTTGTGAATAAAGGCGATGTCCTTTTTATTATCGACAAGACGCCATTTCACATTGCTGAACTGAATGCGCAAGCGCAACTGGCAAAAGCGCAGTCTGACCTGGCGAAAGCCAATAACGAAGCCAACCGCCGCCGTCATTTATCGCAAAATTACATCTCAGCCGAGGATCTGGATACCGCAAATCTCAACGTGAAAGCCATGCAGGCAAGCGTTGAAGCGGCTGAGGCCAGTTTGCGCCAGGCCCAGTGGCAGCTGACGCAAACGGTGGTCAAAGCCCCCGTAGCGGGTTGGGTCACCAATCTTTCAACCCGTAGCGGAGACTACGCTTCAACCGGTAAGCCCCTGTTTGCCCTTGTCGACAGTCACTCTTTTTATGTCATGGGGTATTTTGAAGAAACCAAATTGCGCCATATTCGAGAAGGCGCACCTGCGACGATTACACTCTACAGCGGCAATGTAAAGTTACAGGGTCACGTTTCCAGTATTGGCCGTGCCATCTACGATCAAAGTGTGGAAAGTGATTCCGGCCTGATTCCCGACATAAAACCCAACGTGCCGTGGGTGCGTCTGGCGCAGCGTGTCCCGGTACGCATCGAATTCGACGCCCTGCCGCGGGAGGTCACGCTGGTGTCAGGTACAACCTGCAGCGTATCCATCGGCCAGCGTAAATGAAACTGCCCCGCCTGACACCAGGCAATTTGCCGTGGTTTAAAGCCACGGCGGCACAGTGGCGTTATGCGCTGCGTAACACCATTGCGATGTGCCTGGCGTTAACTTTTGCTTATTATCTGAATCTGGACGAGCCCTACTGGGCGATGACCTCGGCGGCGGTGGTCAGTTTTCCCACCGTTGGCGGGGTTATCAGCAAAAGTCTGGGTCGCGTGGCGGGTAGCTTACTGGGTGCCACCGCCGCATTGATTATTGCCGGTCATACTCTCAATGAGCCGTGGCTGTTTTTGCTGAGCATGTCAGTGTGGATCGGTTTTTGTACCTGGGCATGCGCGCACTTCACCAATAACGTTGCCTACGCATTTCAACTGGCGGGTTATACGGCGGCGATCATTGCGTTTCCCATGGTCAATACCGTGGAAATTACGCAATTATGGGATATCGCGCAGGCACGCGTGTGTGAAGTCATCGTCGGTATCCTGTGTGGTGGCGTGATGATGATGATCCTGCCCAGCACCTCCGATGGCACCACGTTACTGACTGCATTGAAAAACATGCATTCACGTTTACTGGAACATGCCAGCCTACTCTGGCAACCAGAAACCACGGATGCCATTCGCACAGCCCATGAAGGTGTTATCGGGCAGATTCTGACCATGAACCTGCTGCGTATTCAAGCTTTCTGGAGTCATTACCGCTTTCGTCGCCAGAATGCTTTGCTCAATTCGCTGTTGCACCAGCAGTTACGGATGACCAGCGTGATTTCCAGTCTGCGCAGGATGCTGCTGAACTGGCCTAATCCGCCGTCCAACACCCGGGAAATCATCGAGCAGTTGCTCAGCGAACTAATAAAATCCAATGCGAATAGCTACACCGTCGCATGTATTATTGCCCCGCTGCGGCCCGTCGATGCCCGCGACTATCGACACGTCGCCTTCTGGCAACGACTGCGTTATTTTTGTCGGCTCTACCTGCGCAGCAGCCATTATCTGCATTTACTGGAAAATGGTGTTACCGCCGAGCGTATTAATATCGCCCGCACGCCGGGACTTGCCCGTCATACCGATAATGCGGAAGCTATCTGGAGCGGGTTGCGTACGTTCTGCACTTTGATGCTTATCGGCGCATGGAGCATTGGTGCACAATGGGAATCAGGCTCTGGCGCACTCACGCTCGCTGCGATCAGCAGTGTGCTGTATTCCGCCGTTGCCACACCGTTCAAGTCGCTTTCTTTGCTGATGCGTACGCTGGTTCTACTGTCGCTATTTAGCTTTGTGGTTAAGTTTGGCCTGATGGTGCAAATTTCCGACCTCTGGCAGTTTATTCTCTTTCTCTTCCCGCTACTCGCCACCATGCAACTGTTGAAGCTACAAATGCCTGCCCTGGCAGGTCTTTGGGGGCAGTTGATTGTATTTATGGGTTCGTTTATCGCGGTGACCAATCCGCCGGTATATGATTTTGCTGATTTCCTGAATGACAATATGGCGAAAATCACCGGCGTGGCGCTGTCATGGCTGGCCTTCGCCATCCTGCGCCCCGGATCGGATGCACGGAAAAGTCGCCGCCATATTCGCGCCCTGCGCCGGGATTTTGTCGATCAGCTCAGCCGACATCCATCGCTCAGTGAAAACGAATTTGAATCGCTGACCTATCATCACGTCAGCCAGCTCAGCAACAGTCAGGATGCGCTGGCGCGACGCTGGTTATTACGTTGGGGGGTCGTTTTACTGAACTGCTCGCATGTGGTGTGGCAACTGCGCACCTGGGAGGCGCGTTCCGATCCGCTGGCTCGCGTCAGGGACGTGTGTATCTCGCTGCTGCGCGATGTAATGAGCGAACGTGGCGTCCAGCAACGACCACTTAATGCCACGCTGAATGAGCTACAGCGCATCTGCGATACGCTTGCCCACCATCATCAACCCGCTGCGCAGGAACTGTCGGCACTGGTCTGGCGACTACACTGCTCGCTTTCACAACTCGAACAGGCGCCGCCGCCGGGTACTCTCAGTCGTTGATTATTTGATAACACCACAGGCGTAGCGCGCTCCTCCACCGCCAAGCGGTTTCGGTTGATCGGACATATTATCGCCGCCCACATGGATCATCAGCGCTTTACCTTTAACCTCATCGAGCGTTTTAAGCCGCGGCGCAACGACCGGCGTTGTGGCGTTACCGTCGTTATTCACCACCAATAGCGGCAGGTCGCCCATATGACCTGCGCCTTCCGGGCCTTCATGTTTACCGGTTTGGTGCGGATCATAATGGCCACCAGCCGATTCTGCGGCTGAGGCTTTCCCTTCTTTAATCGCGGGTTGGCAGCTGCCGTTCATATGCACATGGAAGCCATGTTCACCTGGCGGCAACGCTTTCAGATCGGGCGTAAACTCCAGCCCCTTTGCGGTTTCAGCAATAGTGACCGTACCAATCGCTTGGCCGACGCCTTGCGACGTGACCAGATTCATCGTCACTTTTTCTTCACTGGCAGCCTGCGCGCCTGCACAGGCGAGTAGAGTGATGATGGCCAAACTCAAACGCTTCATAAGACCTCCGTCCAAAAGGTGTCTGATTGTTAAGTGTAAACCAGTGACACAAATTTGAACGGAGATGCGCCAAAAACGCGATTAGGGTACGTCGTAACCCAGCGCCGCTTTACGAATGCGGAACCATTGCTGGCGAGACATGTTCAGCGACTCAGACTCAATGGCAGCACGTACACGCTCTATTTTTCCTGAGCCAATAATCGGCAGCGGCTGAGACGGCAGACGTAAAATCCAGGCGTATACCACCTGTTCAATAGATTGCGCATTCAACTCTTCTGCGATCACGGCAAGCTCATTACGTAAAGGCTGGAATGCATCATCATTAAACAGGCGACCACCGCCGAGACAGGACCAGGCCATCGGGCGAATGCGCAGCTGTTGCAGTTGATCTAAAGTACCATCCAACAGGAGCGGCTGATGTACTGGTGAAATTTCTACCTGGTTGGTCGCCAGAGTAAACGGCAGACGCGATTGCAGCAATGAGAACTGTGCCGGGGTGAAGTTGGAGACGCCAAAGTGACGCACTTTGCCACTATGGTGCAATTTTTTAAAAGCGTCGGCGACATCGTCAGCATCCATAAGCGGATCGGGACGGTGGATCAGCAGCAGATCAATATGATCGGTCGCCAGCAGCTTCAGCGACTCCTCCGCACTGGCAATAATATGTGCACTGTCGGTGATGTAGTGGCCCAGCGCATTTTCCGCGCGCGCCGTCGTCGCGATCCCGCATTTGGTCACAATCTGCATTTTTTCACGCAAATGCGGAGCCAGTTTCATTGCCTCACCAAACGCCGCTTCACACTGGTAGCCACCGTAAATATCGGCGTGATCGACGGTGGTCACGCCAAGATCCAGATGCTCTTCAATAAAGCTGACTAGCTGGCGCGCGGACATATTCCAGTCCATCAGGCGCCAGTACCCCATCACAAAGCGAGAAAATTCCGGGCCTTGCGGCGCAATAGTAATACGCTGAACCATAGCAGCTTCCTTTTAAGTGAATGTGCCTCGAGTATACGCAATTACGCTTTTAAAAGAGTGAAGGTTGTTGCGGTTCTTCCGAAGGGTTGGCTTTGTTTGCACGTAATTTACGCATCAGGCGCTGACGACAAAGCCGCAGCACTTCCTGCTTTTGGGTATCGCTCATCTTTTGCCAGTTAAAACGCTCATCCCGACTGCGAAAACAGCCACGGCAAAAGCCGCGTTCGTCAGACTGACATATTCCACGGCATGGGCTCTGGACGGGGAAAAACTCCAGCTGTTCGGCCACATCCCCTCCTTTAATAAGATTGATATACCTATTGAAGACGTTAACTGAATTTCTCGCAAGCGCTATTGCATTAGACCGACTGGTCTATTACACTCCTTCCCATGAACAAAATCACTGAACACGATACACGCGAACATCTGCTGGCGACTGGCGAACTGCTGTGTATGCAGCGCGGCTTCACCGGCATGGGGTTAAGCGAACTACTGAAAACCGCTGAAGTACCCAAAGGTTCGTTTTATCATTACTTTCGCTCTAAAGAAGCGTTCGGTGTCGCGATGCTGGAACGCCACTATGCGGCCTATCATCGGCGACTGGCTACGCACTTTGATACGGGAGCGGGAAACTACCGCGATCGCATTCTGGCCTACTATCAGGAAACCCTGAACCAGTTTAGCCAGCACGGCATTATTAGCGGCTGTTTAACTGTAAAACTGTCTGCCGAAGTGTGCGATCTGTCAGAAGATATGCGCACAGCGATGGATAAAGGCGCGCGGCACATTATTGTGCTGTTAGCGCAGGCGCTGGAGAAAGGTCAGGCCAGCCATTGTCTGTCTTTTGTTGGCGAGCCGTTACAGCAGGCGCAGGTACTGTATGCGCTGTGGCTTGGCGCCAACCTGCAGGCCAAGATTTCTCGTAGCGCCACTCCGCTGGAAAATGCGCTGGCGCACGTTAAAAACATCATCACAACGCCTGCCGTTTAACAGGCGTTTTTATTTTCTTTATCACTAGACGACCGGTCTATTCAGGAGTACCACATGTCATCTGAAAAACTGTTTTCCCCACTGAAAGTGGGTGCCATTACGGCAGCAAACCGCGTATTTATGGCGCCACTGACGCGTCTGCGCAGTATTGAGCCTGGCGACATCCCTACTCCGCTGATGGCCGAGTATTACCGTCAACGCGCCAGCGCGGGTCTTATCATCAGCGAAGCGACGCAGATTTCCGCACAGGCGAAAGGCTATGCCGGAGCACCCGGCTTACACAGCGAAGCGCAAATTGCCGCATGGAAGAAAATCACTGCTGCCGTACACGCTGAGCAAGGTCATATTGCTGTCCAGTTGTGGCACACTGGACGCATCTCTCACGCCAGTCTGCAGCCAAACGGTCAAGCTCCAGTTGCACCTTCCGCGATTAGCGCTGGAACCCGCACCTCGCTGCGCGATGAAAACGGCCTGGCAACGCGTGCCGATACCTCAATGCCGCGTGCGCTGGAAACCGAAGAGATTCCGGGCATCGTTAATGACTTCCGTCAGGCGATAGCCAATGCGCGCGAAGCGGGTTTCGATATGGTTGAACTGCACTCTGCCCACGGCTACCTGCTGCACCAGTTCCTGTCGCCAACGTCTAACCAGCGCACCGATCAATACGGTGGCAGCGTCGAAAATCGTGCGCGTCTGGTACTGGAAGTGGTTGATGCCGGAATTAAAGAATGGGGTGCCGATCGCATTGGTATTCGCGTCTCCCCGATTGGCACTTTCCAGAACGTAGACAATGGTCCAAACGAAGAAGCCGATGCGCTGTATCTGATTGAACAATTGGGCAAGCGTGGAATCGCTTACCTGCACATGTCTGAGCCGGACTGGGCCGGTGGCGAGCCGTATTCCGATGCGTTCCGCGAAAAAGTGCGCGCGCGCTTCCACGGCCCTATCATTGGTGCTGGTGCTTACACCCCAGAAAAAGCAGAAGCGCTGATCGAGAAAGGTCTGATCGACGCCGTTGCTTTTGGTCGCGCCTATATTGCTAACCCGGATCTGGTGGCGCGTCTGCAACGAAAAGCAGAACTGAATCCGCAACGTGCCGAGAGTTTCTACGGCGGCGGCGCGGAAGGTTACACCGACTATCCTACCCTCTAACGTCACAATCTCCGTTCTGCCATTGATAGCGGCGTAACAACGCCGCTATACTAAAACAACATTTTGAATGTATTAGCCATTTTCGAAGGGGAAAAAGATGCGTTTACTCCATACCATGCTGCGCGTGGGTGACCTGCAGCGTTCCATCGAGTTTTATACCAACGTGCTGGGCATGAAGCTGCTGCGTACCAGCGAAAACCCTGAATACAAGTACTCTCTGGCTTTTGTCGGCTACGGTCCTGAAACCAGTGAAGCAGTAATCGAACTGACCTATAACTGGGGTGTCGACAAGTATGATCTGGGTACAGCCTATGGCCATATCGCCCTGAGCGTAGACAACGCGGCTGAAGCCTGTGAACGTATTCGCCAGAATGGCGGTAACGTAACGCGTGAAGCAGGTCCAGTAAAAGGCGGCACCACAGTGATTGCGTTCGTTGAAGATCCGGACGGCTACAAAATTGAGCTGATCGAAGAGAAAGACGCCGGGCGCGGCCTGGGCGATTAATCTCCCCCTCGGGCGCAGATCGTCTGTGCCCATAGTTTTATACTCATCATTTTGCCATAATACGCGCTGCAATTTTCCCGTATTAAGAGACCCAGATGTCCGATAACGCTCAACTTTCCGGTCTGTGTGACCGTTTTCGTGGTTTTTATCCTGTCGTCATTGATGTCGAAACCGCAGGGTTCAATGCCAAAACCGATGCGCTGCTTGAGATTGCCGCCATCACACTGAAAATGGATGAACAAGGCTGGCTGATGCCGGACACGACGTTACATTTCCACGTAGAGCCGTTTGAAGGTGCCAATTTGCAACCGGAAGCGCTCGCCTTTAACGGTATTGACCCTAACAATCCGCTACGCGGTGCGGTCAGCGAATATGATGCTCTGCATGCCATCTTCAAAATGGTGCGTAAAGGCATTAAAGACAGCGGCTGCAATCGGGCAATCATGGTGGCGCATAACGCTACGTTCGACCACAGTTTCATGATGGCTGCAGCAGAACGCGCCTCGCTCAAACGTAATCCGTTCCACCCATTTGTAACCTTTGATACGGCGGCATTAAGCGGTCTGTCTCTGGGGCAGACTGTATTGTCAAAAGCGTGCCTGGCGGCGGGAATGGAGTTTGACGGGAATCAGGCGCACTCGGCGTTGTATGACACCGAACGTACGGCCGTGCTGTTTTGCGAAATCGTTAACCGCTGGAAACGTCTCGGCGGTTGGCCTCTTCCCGTGCCTGAAGAAGCGTAACGGCGACATAAAAAAAGCGACCATTTCAGGTCGCTTTTTTACTTCTGCTGGTATTACTCAGCGTCCGGCTCTTCGGTTTTGTATTTCGCTGCTGTTTCTTTAATCAGCTGCTGCAACTCACCGCGCTGGTACATTTCGATCAGAATGTCACAACCGCCAACCAGCTCACCATCAACCCACAGCTGTGGGAAAGTTGGCCAGTTTGCGTATTTCGGCAGTTCGGCGCGAATATCCGGGTTCTGCAGAATATCAACATAAGCAAAGCGTTCACCACAGGCTGACAGCGCCTGCACAGCCTGTGCGGAGAAACCGCAGCTTGGCAGTTTAGGGGAACCTTTCATGTACAGGAGAATCGGGTTTTCAGCGATCTGGCGCTGGATTTTTTCGATAGTGGTGCTCATTATCTTGCTTCCTTAAACTTCTTTTACGGCAGTAGTCTGACATTGTAACGGGTCAGACAGGCAACGGAAAATAACATTTTCATTACGCGTTATTATTTTATCCCCTGACGCTAAAAGTTGCATTCACAATCTCACTTATCCCCTTCAAACATGTGGATTTGATTATCTGTTCACCAATTCTATCTCTATTTGCTGTTTTTTTTTGCGGTCGGTTACGAAACGCAGTTTTAAACTAAAAAAGCTATTAACTTTCCCTCTTTCTATAGATTAGAATCGTCAAGTTTTGAAAATCACACGCAGGCACGATAGACCTGCCTTACCAGAGGACTGCTCAGTGGCGCGGATAAACCGAATCTCGATCACGCTCTGTGCTTTACTTTTTACTACACTGCCCTTTACGCCTATGGCTCATGCTTCCAAGCAGGCCAGGACGACACCTACCAATTCTCACACCATCAAAACGGTAGATAAAAAGAAAAGCGCAACAACCAGCCAAAAAACAACAAAGACCAGTAAGAAAACGGCGACAAAAACCACCAGCAAAACCAGCACCAAAACCGCTTCCTCTTCTAAAAAACGCACTGCCACTCCGGCAAAGTCGACTAAAACTGCAAATCGCCGTAGTAAAACTGCCGCAGCACAAACCGCAGCCGTTACCTGGACGGAAAAATGCACACCGCGCAAAGGTCACAAACCACGCTGCGTGAAGGTGAAAACCACTGCACCGACTACGCTTGCTGATGCACATAAAGTGAAAGTGCAGAAAGCGACTAAAACCGCTATGTCTACCTTGATGAACCAAATCGGCAAACCTTATCGTTGGGGCGGCTCCTCGCCAAGAACCGGGTTTGACTGCAGCGGTCTGGTTTATTACGCCTATAAAGATCTGGTGAAGTTCCGCATTCCGCGTACCGCGAATGAAATGTACCATCTGCGTGATGCCGCACCAATTGAACGTGGCGAACTGAAAAATGGTGATCTGGTATTCTTTCGTACCCAGGGCCGCGGAACAGCCGATCACGTCGGCGTCTACGTCGGCAACGGTAAGTTTATTCAGTCACCGCGCAGCGGGCAGGAAATTCAAATCACCTCTCTGAGCGAAGATTACTGGCAGCGCCACTATGTGGGCGCTCGTCGGGTAATGACGCCAAAAACAATTCGCTAAAAACTTACCCTACAGAACATGCTGTAGGGTAAGTTCTTCTTTTGCATAACCTTTCAATTTGCTACCCTATCCTTACTCACAATGAGGCTATTGTGTGTACTCAATATAAATAATAAGGAGAGAAGCAATGTCGTTTGAATTACCTGCATTACCGTATGCCAAAGATGCTCTGGCACCGCATATTTCTGCCGAAACGCTGGAATATCACTATGGCAAACACCATCAAACCTACGTGACCAATCTGAACAATCTGATTAAAGGCACGGCGTTTGAAGGCAAATCACTGGAAGAGATCGTTCGTAGCTCTGAAGGCGGTGTATTCAATAACGCAGCACAAGTATGGAACCACACGTTCTACTGGAACTGCCTGGCACCGAACGCAGGTGGCGAACCAACCGGTAAACTGGCCGATGCAATCGCCGCTTCCTTTGGCAGCTTTGCAGATTTCAAAGCGCAATTCACCGATGCCGCTATCAAAAACTTCGGTTCTGGCTGGACCTGGCTGGTTAAAGGAACGGATGGCAAACTGGCTATCGTCTCCACCTCCAACGCAGGTACTCCGCTGACTACCGACGCGACGCCGCTGATGACCGTTGACGTATGGGAACACGCCTACTACATCGACTATCGCAATGCTCGTCCTGGCTACCTGGAACATTTCTGGGCGCTGGTGAACTGGGAATTTGTTGCGAAGAACTTCGCAGCATAAAAAAGATAACGCAGAAGGACTTCCTTCTGCGTTTTTGCATTAATTCGCGGTAGTGAAAGCCTCTTCAGGCTGTCTTCTTGCGGAAATGAACACCAGCAGCAGCGCAAGACCCGCCACAATCGCCCCCATTACCGGCACAAAACTGTAGCCCAGGCCGCCAGATATTACCGCCCCACCGGCCGCAGCCCCCAGAGCGTTCCCCAGATTAAACGCGCCAATATTGACTGACGATGATAATCCAGGCGCTTCGCTGGCAACGCGCATCACACGCATCTGCAACGGTGGAACGACCGCAAACGTCGCCGCGCCCCAGACCACCATACTGACCGCCGCTCCCAGCTCATTACGCGCAAGGAAAGGAATGGCCAGCATAATAACCATCAGCAGCAGTAAAAAGCCTTTCAGCGTACCGTTGACTGAACGGTCAGCCAGTTTGCCGCCAAAATAGTTACCGATCGAGAAGCCAACGCCTATCAACACCAGCATCCCGGTAACAAATGCCGGTGTGGCATGAGTGATAGTATGCAGAACCGGCGAGATGTAGGTATAAAGCGTGAACATCGCCCCAGCACCCAGTACGGTAGTCAGTAACGCCGACAGCACCTGTGGGCGCATAAGTACCGCCAGTTCGCTACGGACATCCGGGCGCTCTCCTGCTCCACCCTTGGGTAATGAGAAGAACAGGCTGACCATCGCAATGACACCCAGCCCCGCAGTGGCCATAAACGACATGCGCCAGCCGATGGTTTCACCAAGCCAGGTCGCCGCCGGAACGCCGCCAATATTGGCGATGGTTAACCCCATAAACATCGTTGCCACAGCGCTGGCCTGCTTATGTTTGGGTACCACACTGGCTGCAACCACAGAACCGAGACCAAAAAAGGCTCCATGATTAAGACTGGTCAAAATACGCGATAGCATCAGCGTGGTGTAATCCGGCGAGATAGCCGAAAGCACATTACCCAGCGTGAAAATCGCCATCAGGAATATCAAAGCATTACGTCGCGCACGATGAGACAGCAGCAATGTCATCAGCGGTGCGCCTACCATCACACCTACTGCATAAGCGCTGATCAGCATGCCAGCCGCCGGAATCGAGACGTCCACACCTTTGGCAATGACGGGCAACAACCCCATTGGCGAAAACTCGGTGGTGCCAATACCAAACGCCCCGATTGCCAGCGCCAGTAAAGGGTAATTGATTTTCATATTTCGACTCCGTATCGTCGAGCCGTGGCACGACATAAAATAAGAGTCAAAAGCATGACATTGATCGCAAAATTAATAAAGTTAACAAAACTGCAAAAGACTTTTGCTTATTCGCAAACAATAGAGGGGAAAAACGAGTCGAAGGGATGAGGGAGAGCTAACTCCCTCGGGGGGAATCAATGCAGCGCTGCGGTCAGACCACCCGCGACGATCAAACCCAGAACAATAATGGTAGTCACTAACGAAAATTTCAGATCGGTGCTCATCAAGTTTTCTCCTTTTTATTCCCACACAAAAAGTGATATTGCGCATTTTTACACACTTGAAAGCAAAAATCTCTCACGATTTATATTGATAACTGCTTTTAACTCTTCCCCTTTTCGTTAAGATCAGACAAAATTCCACGCTTACTTGATTAGCGTACCGGCCATTGACCCCTTCCTGACGTTCCGTGTCGTTTTCCCGGCGTGCCGCAACCCTTACGTTGCGATAAGGGTGTGTAAAGGCAAACGTTTACCTGGAGTATTCTCAGGAGCTTAGGATATGGTCTGGAGTGAGATGTAATGGCAACAATTAAAGATGTAGCGAAGCGAGCAAACGTTTCCACTACAACCGTATCACACGTAATTAACAAGACGCGCTTTGTCGCGGAAGAAACACGTAATGCTGTCTGGGCAGCAATCAAAGAACTGCACTATTCTCCGAGCGCAGTTGCCCGCAGCCTGAAGGTAAATCACACCAAGTCTATCGGCTTGCTGGCGACCAGCAGCGAAGCGGCCTATTTCGCCGAAATTATCGAAGCCGTTGAGAAAAACTGTTTCCAGAAAGGCTATACCCTGATCCTGGGTAACGCATGGAACAGTCTCGAAAAACAGCAGGCTTATCTGTCGATGATGGCGCAAAAGCGCGTTGATGGTCTGCTGGTGATGTGTTCTGAGTATCCGGAGTCGCTGCTTTCGATGCTCGAAGAGTATCGCCATATCCCGATGGTCGTCATGGACTGGGGCGAAGCAAAAGCCGACTTTACTGATACGGTCATTGATAACGCCTTCGAAGGCGGTTACATGGCGGGTCGGTATCTGGTAGAACGCGGTCATCGTGAGATTGGCGTGATCCCTGGCCCAATGGAACGTAACACCGGGGCTGGGCGTCTGGCTGGCTTTATGAAAGCGATGGAAGAAGCGCTGATTAAAGTGCCTGAAAACTGGATTGTCCAGGGCGATTTTGAGCCTGAATCCGGCTATCGTGCCATGCAGCAAATTCTGTCGCAGTCACATCGTCCGACCGCTGTCTTCTGCGGTGGCGATATTATGGCAATGGGTGCGCTGTGCGCCGCTGACGAAATGGGGCTGCGCGTACCGCAGGATGTCTCACTCATCGGCTACGACAACGTGCGCAACGCCCGCTTCTTCACGCCGGCCTTGACGACCATTCACCAGCCGAAGGATTCACTGGGTGAAACGGCCTTCAACATGCTGTTAGACCGTATCGTGAATAAACGTGAAGAGTCACAGTCTATCGAGGTGCATCCGCGCCTGGTTGAGCGTCGCTCCGTTGCCGACGGTCCGTTCCGCGATTACCGCCGTTAAGCCTGTTGTGCGGGAGTCTCATCTGGCTCCCGCAGCCATTCCTTGTTCAACGTTTCACTATCCCCTAAATAGTCCAGCAGCCAACTCAATGCCGGTGACGTATCGTTCTGCTGCCATGTCAGACAACATGCGGCATCAGGAAAGGGGTTCTCCAGTTGCAACGCAACCCATTTACCACTATCGATCCACGGCTTGGCAAAATGCGTCGGTACCATGCCCACGCACAATCCCGCGGACAAACAGGTCGCAGAGGATTCCCAATCCGGCACGACGACGCGCTTTTGGTTGTCCAGCAGCCAGGTAATACGCTTCGGCAATGTTCGGGAGGTATCTTCGCGCACCAGTGACGGCCAGTTGCGCAACGTGTCATCACTTAACGGTCCGGGCATTGACGCCAGTGGGTGATGACTGGCTACCACGCAGCTCCAGCTCAGCATTCCCATATCGCGGAAGGTATAGCGCCCCCCGACCGGAATGGCCTGTGTGGCCCCGATGGCCAGCTCCACACGCCCATCAGACAGTGCGTCCCACACGCCGTTAAACACTTCCTGAAAAACTAACAACTCCACATCATCAAAGTGACGGTAGAAATCCACGATCATCTGTCGGGTACGATCCGGGCGGACAATGTTATCGACGGCGATCGCCAGCTGTCCGCGCCAACCGTTGGCAATTTGCTGACATTGCTGGCGCGTGATCTGCATTTTTTTGATAACAGAGCGGCCTTCTTTTAAAAACCATGCCCCGGCAGGCGTTAATTCCACATCCCGATGGCGTCGCTCAAAAAGTGGCACCGCCAGCCATTCTTCCAGCTGGCGTACGGTGTAGCTTACTGCCGAAGGTACACGGTGCAGCTCCTGCGCGGCCGAACTAAAACTGCCGTTACGCGCAACCGCATCAACCACTTCAAGTGAATATTCCGACCACATATTCTGCCTGCAAAAAATTTGAAATCAGTAAGCAAATATTAGCGTTTCACAGCGAGAATTACACTCACTACACTCAGCGGCATTGTTCTACTGCTAAAAAAGAGAAATGATGATGCAACCTGGGAAAGGGTTTTTAGTCTGGCTGGCAGGTCTTAGCGTGCTCGGTTTTCTGGCAACGGATATGTATCTACCCGCCTTTGCTGCTATTCAGTCCGATCTGCAAACACCTGCATCTGCCGTCAGCGCCAGCCTGAGCTTGTTCTTAGCGGGGTTTGCCGTCGCGCAACTGCTGTGGGGGCCGCTTTCTGACCACTATGGTCGCAAGCCTATTTTGCTGCTGGGTTTATCTATCTTCGCACTGGGCAGTCTGGGCATGCTATGGGTTGAAAACGCCACTGGTCTGCTGGTACTGCGATTTGTTCAGGCCGTTGGCGTCTGTGCGGCATCGGTTATCTGGCAAGCGCTGGTTACCGATTATTTTCCTTCACAAAAAGTAAACCGCATCTTTGCCACTATTATGCCGCTGGTCGGGTTATCTCCTGCACTCGCCCCGCTTTTAGGCAGTTGGATCCTGGTACATTTTTCCTGGCAGGCCATTTTTGCAACTCTGTTTGCCATTACTCTGATTCTGATGCTTCCGGCTCTGCGTCTAAAGCCAACGGCTAAAGCGCGCGATGACAGCCAGGATAAACTGACTTTCGCCACCTTGCTGCGCTCGAAAACTTACCGTGGAAACGTGCTGATTTATGCCGCCTGTTCCGCGAGCTTTTTCGCATGGCTGACAGGTTCCCCGTTCATCCTCAGCGAAATGGGTTATAGCCCAGCGGTAATTGGTCTGAGCTATGTTCCGCAAACTATCGCCTTCTTAATTGGTGGTTACGGCTGTCGTGCAGCGCTGCAAAAATGGCAGGGTCGTCAGCTGCTACCCTGGTTACTCATTCTGTATGCCTTCAGCGTTGTAGGCACCTGGGCGACCGGCTTTATTCATCATGTTGCATTGGCTGAAATCCTGATCCCATTCTGCGTTATGGCGATTGCGAACGGCGCAATCTACCCTATCGTTGTCGCGCAGGCATTACGCCCTTTCCCACAGGCCACTGGACGCGCAGCCGCATTGCAGAATACGCTGCAACTGGGTTTATGCTTCCTGGCAAGCCTTGTCGTTTCCTGGTTGATTGCCACCCCACTGCTCACCACCACCAGCGTTATGCTGACAACAGTATTGCTGGCTGCTGTGGGTTACAAAATGCAGTCGCAGAAAACTGACGCCCCGCAAACAGATGATCGTGCGCAAGTTGCCCACGGAGAGTCGCACTAATAATGGTTGCGGGCATTTAGTTAGCCCGCTAACAATTATTGGTTGAATCGTCAAAAATTCAGGCATATACTGATTTTCAGTTGTTAAAAAAACGATAATTTTAATGCGTTAACGGGGACAAGAACGTTCCCGTTTTACCACGGATGGCCTTTTCGGCAAGGGTTTCTCCCTTCCTCTGTTCTACGTCGGATTATAGATTCGCGGATTAATTCCGTGAGATTTCTCACAAAGCCCAAAAAAGCGTCTACGCTGTTTTAAGGTTCTGATCACCGACCAGTGATGGAGAAGCTATGAGTTCATCATGTATAGAAGACGTCAGCGTACCGGATGATGACTGGTACCGCATTACCAATGAATTATTGAGCCGTGCAGGTATTGCTATTAATGGGCCTGCACCGGCTGATATTCGAGTAAAGAACCCCGATTTTTTCAAACGCGTATTGCAGGAAGGATCGTTAGGGTTGGGTGAAAGTTATATGGATGGCTGGTGGGAATGCGACCGGCTGGACATGTTTTTTAGTAAAGTCTTGCGCGCCGGTCTTGAAAACCAACTCCCCCGCCACTTTAAAGATACGCTACGTATCGCCACGGCTCGCCTGTTCAATTTACAGACCAAAAAACGTGCGTGGATGGTCGGCAAAGAACATTACGATTTGGGCAACGATCTCTTTACTCGCATGCTTGACCCCTATATGCAGTATTCCTGCGCCTACTGGAAAGATGCCAACACTCTGGAATCTGCCCAGCAGGCGAAGCTCAAAATGATTGCTGAAAAATTGCAACTGAAGCCAGGAATGCGGGTGCTTGATATTGGCTGTGGCTGGGGTGGTTTATCCCAGTTTATAGCATCGCAATATGGCGTGAGCGTGGTGGGTGTGACCATTTCGGCAGAACAGCAGAAAATGGCACAGGAACGTTGCGCTGGGCTGGATGTCACCATTTTGCTGCAGGATTATCGCGACCTGAACGACAAATTTGACCGCATTGTCTCCGTCGGCATGTTTGAACATGTTGGACCGAAGAACTACGCCACCTATTTTGAGGTGGTCGATCGTAATTTAAAACCGGATGGTCTCTTTTTACTGCATAGCATCGGCTCCAAAAAGACCGACAATAACGTTGATCCGTGGATCAATAAGTATATCTTCCCAAACGGGTGTTTGCCGTCAGTTCGCCAGATTGCCAACGCCAGCGAACCACATTTTGTGATGGAGGACTGGCATAATTTTGGCGCGGATTACGACACGACGCTGATGGCATGGCACGAGCGTTTCATGAGCTCCTGGCCTGAAATCGCCGATAACTACACCGAACGTTTCAAGCGGATGTTCAGCTATTATCTGAACGCCTGCGCCGGGGCGTTTCGTGCTCGAGATATTCAGCTATGGCAGGTGGTCTTTTCCCGCGGTGTTGAACACGGTCTGCGCGTTCCCCGCTAATCGTTTTCGCCCCCGTAGCAACGGGGGCTTTACTCTCAGGCTTAGGCTCCCGCTTCGCCCGTTATGTTGCTGATGGCGCTTTCACGCGCCGCCAGGACACGCTCAACGGTATCAACCACCGCCTGCGTTTGGGGATCGATTTCGATATTAACCCGTGCGCCCAGCTTTTTCTTGCCAAGCGTCGTACGCTCCAGCGTTTCCGGGATCAAATGTACACAGAAACGCGTCGGCGTCACTTCACCGACCGTCAGACTGATACCGTCAATACCAATAAATCCTTTGTACAGGATATATTTCATCAGCGACGGATCCTGGACTTTAAACCACACCTGACGGTTATTCTCCGAGGTCAGAATTTTCGACACTTCGGCAGTGGTCATAATATGGCCCGACATTAAATGTCCGCCAATCTCATCACTGAATTTTGCCGCACGTTCAACGTTAACCAAATCTCCAACCTTCAGATCGCCCAGGTTGGTGATACGCAGCGTTTCTTTCATCAGGTCGAAGCTTATCTGGTTACCGTTAATTTCGGTGACCGTCAGGCAGCATCCATTGTGGGCAACCGATGCGCCGGTCTCCAGCGCATCCAGCATATATTCAGGCAACTCCACAACATGCGTACGAAAATTCGGTTTTTCATCAATGGACACCAATTTTGCAGTGCCCTGCACAATACCCGTAAACATACTTCCTACTCCTGAACTCAATTAAGACATCTCTGCACAGCACAATAGCAGGTGGAAATTCAGGTTGCCAGCAATGCGCCACCAGCGCCTGTTTTTTCACTGGAGAATTACGTATTCCTCGCTACAATAGACTGAAATTTCCCCTGCTTTTTCTCCTTGCTGCCATATAAGGCGGCTTTTTTAGTCTCTCAAATAACAACAATATAGTGGTGTACACGTGCAAAAGTATGTAAGTGAAGCGCGTCAGTTATTAGCTCTGGCAATTCCGGTGATTCTTGCGCAAATCGCTCAAACCGCAATGGGATTCGTTGATACCGTCATGGCGGGCGGATACAGCGCGACGGATATGGCGGCAGTCGCCATTGGTACGTCCATCTGGCTACCGGCCATTCTGTTTGGTCACGGACTACTGCTGGCGTTGACGCCGGTAATTGCGCAACTCAATGGTTCCGGACGCCGCGACCGTATCGCCCATCAAATACGTCAGGGATTCTGGCTGGCGGGCAGCGTCTCCGTGCTGATTATGGTTGTGCTATGGAACGCGGGGTACATTATTCGCTCCATGCATAACATCGACCCGGCGCTGGCAGATAAAGCCGTTGGCTACCTGCGTGCCCTGCTGTGGGGCGCACCGGGTTATCTGTTCTTCCAGGTAGCCCGTAACCAGTGCGAAGGATTAGCCAAGACTAAACCGGCGATGGTGATGGGATTTCTCGGCCTGCTGGTGAACATTCCGGTTAACTATGTTTTCATCTATGGGCATTTAGGCATGCCGGAACTGGGTGGCGTGGGTTGTGGTGTGGCAACAGCAGCGGTTTACTGGGTGATGTTTATCGCCATGCTCTCTTACATCAAACGTGCGCGTTCAATGCGCGATATCCGTAATGAGCGTGGTTTCCAGAAACCTGACACCGCAGTAATGAAGCGTCTGGTACAGCTGGGTTTACCTATCGCGCTGGCGTTATTTTTCGAAGTGACGTTGTTTGCGGTGGTCGCGCTGCTGGTTTCTCCACTGGGGATTGTCGACGTAGCCGGACATCAGATCGCACTGAACTTCAGCTCGTTAATGTTCGTCCTGCCAATGTCTCTGGCTGCCGCCGTCACCATTCGTGTCGGTTATCGTCTGGGCCAGGGTTCCACGCTGGATGCGCAAACCGCAGCCAGAACGGGTCTGGGTGTTGGTGTGTGCATGGCGGTCGTAACAGCGATTTTCACCGTGACATTCCGCGAGCATATTGCCCTGCTCTATAACAATAACCCGGAAGTTGTCGCCCTGGCGGCTCAGCTCATGTTACTGGCCGCTGTGTATCAAATTTCGGACTCTATCCAGGTTATTGGCAGCGGGATCCTGCGTGGTTATAAAGATACGCGTTCCATTTTCTTTATTACCTTTACGGCATACTGGGTGCTGGGCCTGCCGAGCGGTTATATTCTGGCGCTTACCGATCTGGTAGTTGACCGGATGGGACCGGCGGGATTCTGGATGGGCTTTATTATCGGCCTGACCTCTGCGGCGATACTGATGATGCTGCGGATGCGGTTTCTACAACGCCAGCCGTCAGCGGTTATTTTACAACGCGCTGCGCGATAATCCCCAAATAGCCGCTGTCTGGCGTAATACCGATCAGTTAACGACGAGTAATAGTCGTAACGATACCTAAGAGCGGTATATCCGGAGGTAATGAATTTGTTGCCTCCAGTATATTGCTACGTTCACCTTAAGTTTTTTTCTTCTCTGAAACGATACTGCCTGTGAACGTGTTAAGGGTACTATCGCCGTACCCTTAACAATCCCGGCTCCCGGCGGGAAAATTGCCACTTCGTGGTTCCCTCCGCTTATTCCTCCAGGCTACCAGGCCGGGCGCGATGCAACATCCCTGTAAAGCGCGCCCTGAGCCAGCATCCATGCTGGCTCTCCCGGCCTTACGGAAACACGTCGGCAATTTTCAGCCGGACCAGCCCACACCTGAGCATTTGTTTTTTTGTTTAAACAGCAAAACAGATTTTCGCCTCAAAACGGGCTGGCGTTTTTGGCGTTCATCCACGCTTCACTAATGGGATGCCTGAAATGCAGTTCACTGGCATGCAGCATCAGCCGTGGCGTTTGTTCAGTCCCCGGCAGCAGACGTCCACCGTACAGATCGCACCCCAAAATAGGATGTCCCAACTGCTGACAATGGATCCGTAGTTGATGGGTGCGCCCGGTTTCAGGGGTCAGTTGTACCCGCGTCAAGGGGAGCAACCTCCCCTCTTCCTGACGATGATAAAAACGCTCGACAACCTGATAGCGCGAGCGCGCGGGTTTGCCGTTGAGAGCACAAATCGACATCAATGGAAACAGCGCCGGGTCTTTGGCAATTGCGGCGTCGATAACCCCTTCGTCGTTTTCCAGATGCCCGCATAACAGCGCACTGTACACCTTAGTGATCGTCCGCTGGCTGAACTGCTGGCAAAGCGCGGCGTTGATAGCCTTGTTACGAGCGACCACCATCAGCCCAGAGGTGCCGAAATCAAGCCGATGTACCAGCGTGCAGCCAGGGTAAATCTGTACCAGCCGGTGATGTACCGAATCGAGATTCTGCGGATTTTTGCCCGACAGGCTAAGCAACCCGCTGGGTTTATTGATGAGCACCAGATGCTCGTCCTGATAGAGGGTCTCTATCTCGTCATGGCAAGGCGGGGCAATAAAGGTATCGAAGATCGTAGACATCAGGCGGCCAGAATGAGGTGTGGGAACGGATGATAACGAATTTTCACCACAGTGGCGAATCTGAGCATTGACCCAATGGCTGGCATGATAGAGTGTGATTTATCCTGAGTGCGATGAGAGGGTTACTCTGTGCAACAAATCGATTTTTACATGGTGGATGCCTTTACCACCACGACATTTGGCGGTAATGCCGCAGCAGTCTGTCCGCTCACGGACTGGTTGCCCGATGAAACATTATTAAAGATGGCGCAGCAGCATAACCAGTCAGAAACCGCTTTTTTTGTCGCCAATGAGAATGGCTTTGAGCTGCGTTGGTTTACCACTCAGGGTGAAATTAATCTGTGTGGGCATGCCACGCTTGCCGCCGCGCATGTCATCTTTGAACATCTGGATTACCCGGATACCAAAATCCAATTTGCTACCCGCTTTGTGGGACCGCTGACGGTCACGCGCTGCGGTGAATGGCTGACGCTTGATTTTCCAGCCTGGCAAAGCGAATCTGCCGTGCCGCCCGCTTTACTGCTGGAAACATTAGGCATCACCGAATACAAAGAGATGCGTGTGGCACGCGATTACATGGTGGTGCTGGAAAATCAACAGCAGGTTGAGGCTGTGCGCCCAAACATCCACGCCATGATTCCGCTGGGGAAAATGGTATGCATCACCGCGCCGGGTGACGGGGAATACGATTTTGTCAGCCGTTTCTTCTGCCCGGGCGAAGCCGTCGCGGAAGACCCGGTCACAGGCTCGGCACATAGCATGCTGATCCCTTACTGGGCTGGAAAACTGAATAAAACACAGATGCTGGCACGCCAGGTCTCTGAACGCGGCGGGGATTTACGCTGTCAGTTAGCAGGAACGCGTGTATATATCAGTGGGCAGGCGATAACTTATCTGACCGGTAAAGTGCTGTTGCGCTAGCAGCCTTACCCAAAATAACCAATCCATGGAGGATTTATGTCGAACAAACTCGTGCAGATACACTTTGATTTTCATGGTCCGTTTGGGACTGAGATGTCGAATCAGCTCGTTGAACTGGCCGAATCAATCAACCAGGAGCCGGGGTTCATCTGGAAAATCTGGACCGAGAACGAAGCAAATCACGAAGCGGGAGGCATCTACCTGTTCCAGGACGCAGACACCGCTCAGGCCTATATCAAAAAGCATACCGCACGCCTGAAGCACCTGGGTGTGGAGGAAGTAACGTTCAAAATCTTCGATATCAATGAACCGCTAAGTAAAATTAACCACGGTCATATCAGCTAAACTTTTGCCTTAGACGCCCCTCCCGGGGCGTTTCTTCATTTCCCCCTGCTTTCCCCTTTCAACAGCGATATCCCCGTCACCGCTCCAGGACAGTGATTTAGCCTGGGCCACGTTTGCAGTAGTTCACAAAATCAGCGTTAGCGAAAACTATCGCTGGCCGAACGCACTATGAAGGAGTATAAAATAATACAAACAGTATTATTTTATACAAAATGAATCACAAACGGCGACTGGAGATTTTCATATGACCGCGGACATTACACTGAACTCATCTGCTGGAAGCTTCCCGCCAGCAGGTCATTACTCGCACAGTACAACGGCTGGCGGATTCGTCTTCATTTCCGGGCAATTGCCGGTCACTTTCGACGGCGAGAAAAAAGCGGATGCCTCTTTTGAAGATCAAACCCGGCTGGTACTCAAGAATATTGATGCTTGTCTGGCTGGTGCTGGGGCATCACGTCAGCATCTGGTGTCTGTTCGCGTCTATGTGACGGATATGAACCAGTGGCCGACGTTTAACAAAATCTATGGAGAGTGGATCGGCGATTTCCGTCCATCCCGTGCAGTAGCAGGTGTTGCGGAACTTCATTATGGTTTTGCGCTGGAAGTTGAAGCTATTGCGTTGGCCCCGCAAGCGTGACGTTTAACAACATACAGGTGAACAACAATGACTGAAATGACACTGCCTGATTATTACGATGTTGCCGCTGCGGCAGAGCGCATCGCAGATTATGCTAACAAAACGCCGGTGATGACCTCCCGAACGGTTAACGAAGAATTTGGCGCGGAAGTCTTCTTTAAGTGCGAAAACTTCCAGAGAATGGGCGCCTTCAAATTTCGCGGCGCTATGAATGCGCTACGCCAGTTCACGCCACAACAACGCGCTGCGGGCGTCGTGACGTTTTCCTCCGGCAACCATGCACAGGCCATTGCCTTGTCGGCAAAGTTGTTAGGCATTCCAGCAACAATTATCATGCCGCATGATGCCCCGGCGGCCAAAGTTGCGGCGACGAAAGGCTATGGCGGAAAAGTGGTAACTTACGATCGCTATACTGAGGATCGTGAAAAAATTGGTCGGGACCTGGCAGAGAAACAGGGGTTAACGCTAATCCCCCCTTACGACCATCCGCACGTGATCGCAGGCCAGGGCACCGCCACAAAAGAGCTAATTGAAGAAGTGGGTCAGTTAGACGCTCTTTTCGTGTGTCTGGGCGGTGGCGGCCTGCTCTCAGGATCCGCCCTGGCGGCCAGACATCTGTCTCCTGACTGCATCATCTATGGTGTCGAACCTGAGGCGGGTAACGATGGTCAACAGTCGTTCCGAAGTGGAAAAATAGTTCATATCGATACGCCCAAAACCATTGCTGACGGTGCTCAGACTCAACATCTCGGGAACTATACATTTCAGATTATCCAGCAAAACGTGAACGATATTCTGACTGTTTCAGACGCTGAGTTAGTTGCCTCAATGAAATTTATCGCTGAACGCATGAAAATCGTCGTAGAGCCGACCGGGTGTCTGGGTTTTGCTGCCGCCAGAGCGCGTAAAGCTGAGCTTCGCGGCAAGAAAATCGGCATTATCATCAGCGGCGGAAATGTGGATATCAGTCGCTACAGTGAATTTCTGGCCGGATGATAAACAGGGTATCTGCCATGCAGATACCCTACTTTTACTGTCTGTACACTCCCGTCTGGAAAAACGCTCCCAGGTCACTGTAAACTGCTCGCAATCATGGCAACAGACATCACCGCAGGAGACTGGCATGCCAAAAACCGACAATAACTCGCTTCTCAGCCAAATTGATACTATCGCCAGGGGATTGAGTGAGACCTTCTCTCCGTTTTGCGAAGTGGTGGTTCATGACCTCAAAAATCCTGATCATGCCATTTTGTCCATCCATAATAATCTTTCCGGACGTCAACCCGGCCAGCCAGCAACCGAGCTTGGCCTGGCGAGAATCGCATCACCTGACTTTCCCAGCATCATTGCGAACTACAGTAATCAGTTTGCCGATGGCCGCCCGGTGAAAAGTACATCGATTGGCATCAAGGACGAAGACGGCAAATACGTAGCGGCACTTTGCCTGAATGTCGATATGACGCTGTTCCGTGGTATGCAGAGTGCTCTTGCGCGTTTTACTGAAACTGAAAATTCCCCCATTAAGGAACATATCGATCCCGGCAGTAATGAAGTCATCCGCCAGCGTATTGATGACTTTGCCGCTAAACGCGCGACGACGGCCCGAGCCCTTAAACCTCAAGACCGTAAGCTGCTGATTCAACAATTACGCCAGGACGGTTTGCTGAACGTACGCAAATCTATGGATACGGTTGCACAGCATCTGGGCGTATCGAGGGCCACCGCCTATCTTTATGCCCGCCAGTCAGCTCAGGCGGGTGAATAAACGGGTTCAGATAGACCACACTTGCCGCATATAGAATTTCTGTCCTTGATTACCGACACGAAGCGCTCCCGCTCCACTAAAGGCGGCTTCGTGCCCGATATAGTTACCCACCAGTAAACAACCAAATCCAGCTGCAGTGAAAAAAATTAACCTTTATTTTCGTGCGCATTTATTGGCACTGAGTAAATAGATGATTTATTTTTGTACATACATAGTGAAATTTAGCTTTACTCAAATAACACACTAGCATTTTTAATGCACCACAGCAGAACAGGTAACAACTAACCCACTGATTTAAAAGAGTTAAAAAACCATTGAAGTTATTACACCAATAATACCCATGCAATATATATAAATAGCGTGATATCTAAATTATAATTCTTTAACATCCGGCTGATTGGTGAGGTAAGAATGCGATTAATGGTCATGTTGGTAAGCTTTGTACTCTCCACCCAGCTATGGGCAGGTGAACTTTCCAGGCCCACCGGTAAAGTGCTTTTAACGCTGTCGGGTAATATTGAAAATACAAATGCAGACGGGAAAGCCGTTTTTGATACCGCCAGCCTTGAGAAGCTGGGCATGGTCAGTTTCCAGACCACCTCCCCCTGGTATAATGGGCGCACTACCTTTACGGGTATTCCGCTACAAAAACTCATGGATTATGTCGGGGCGAACGGCTCTGTTGTTAAGGTCACTGCACTCAATGACTACACCACTGTTATCCCTCTTAGTGATTTCAAAAAATACAATGCTATCCTTGCGTTAAAAATCAACGGAAAATATATGCGCATCCGTGACAAAGGCCCGTTATTCATTGTGTACCCCTATGACAGCATGCCAGAATTGAATAATCAGATTTATTATTCAAGGTCTGCATGGCAGGTCAGTAGTATGGATATTGAGTAAGCGTTCAGAGGAACATCATGAACAGAATACTGGCTGGCATCATCTTTTTTCTTTTTATATCTACCGGGTATATCTCTTTCCTCGTGCATGAACGGCAACAAGAGTTACAGAAACTGACTCACTACACCGATTCCTGGTCTGCTGCTCAGCTGGTATCACAATATTACCGATTTGAATCGTTGCTTGGTCTTTACACTATCGATGATACGATGAATCTCGATGATGTACGCATGCGCCTCGACATTATGCTTAGCCAGAGTGATTTGATAAAAGAAGGTGACCTGGGGCGCTACATCGAAAGCAATATAGCCCACCGCGAGCTGGCGGTAAAACTTGAAAATACCCTTAGTTTTCTGGATGTTAATCTAGAAAAAATGAACCGTTCAGCACTCCAGGCTTATCTGAAAAAAATGCATACTCTGGATGCGCCACTGGGTCGTCTTTCATCTGGTGCGTTAAACAAAGATGTTAACTCGATCAATAACGCCAACCAAAAAATTCAGACGCTGTACTATATTTATTCTGCAACCTCTGTGCTGCTGATAATACTGAGTGCGATTCTGGGCGTGCTCATTTTCTATCAAAACAGAAATATTCTGCGGGCGCACCTGCAGGTCAAGAGTCTTGCCGAAGAACTGCAGAAATCTAAAGAAAAACTGCAAATTCAGAATGCTAAACTGGAATATGACGTCTACCATGACTCTCTTACCGAGATGAATAACCGTCAGCTATTCTGGAGCGATTTAAATAAAACAATTGAGAGAGCAGAAAAAAATCACGATTCTGTGACTGTGATGTTGTTTGATTTAGATCGATTCAAAGAAGTAAATGATACGTATGGTCATGATGCCGGTGATATGTTGCTACGCCAGATATCTGACCGACTGGTTTCGATGAGCCTTACTTCGGATACGCTGTATCGCCTGGGTGGAGATGAATTTGCGTTTCTCTCAAGTGGCCTGACAGAAAGCCACGCTGTTTCGCGCGCCCAGAAAATATGTGAATTTATCAGCCAGCCCTACACTATTTATAACACGATTATCAACATAACCACCTGTGTTGGCATTGTTATCTCAGACACTGAACGTCGTTCCGACTATCTTTATAAATTTGCCGATCTGGCCCTTTATGAAGCCAAAGGTGAAGGCTCTGGTAAGATAAAAGTCTTCCGACAACGAATGTTAGAAAAGCTACAAGAAAGCAGAACGCTTGAGCATGATATGGCATTGGCAATAGTGAACAAAGAATTCGTGGTTTATTATCAGCCCATTGTTGACTCCTTCAGCCAGGAAATTTATAGCTATGAAGCCCTAATTCGTTGGCTCCATCCTCTAAAGGGCCTCCTGTCGCCGGATAACTTTATTCCTGTTGCTGAAAAAACCGGAATGATTAATGAGATGGGGAAAGCTGTGCTTGAAATTGCCTGCCGGGAAGCGGCTTGTTGGGCGGTTCCGGCTAAAATTTCAGTGAATGTCTCTCCTGTCCAGCTAAGCAGCAAAGCCTTTGTCGGTATCGTACTGTCTATTCTGAAAGAAACTGGACTCCCAGCCGATCGTCTTGAACTGGAAGTAACAGAATCCTCTCTCTTCACTGAGAGTACGACGCCGATGAACACACTTAACAAACTCAGAGCCATGGGTGTAAAAATCTCCATCGATGATTTTGGCACCGGATATTCTTCCCTTTCGCGCCTGAGCAGGCTTGCCTTCGATAAAATTAAAATAGACAAGTCGTTTGTCCATTCAATATCCACACAGGAAGATGCGCTTAATATCATCAAACTGATCACCGGCATGGCGAAATCCCTCAATATGAAGGCTGTTGCTGAAGGTGTTGAAACGCAGGAACAACTAAAAAGCCTTCAGGCGCTGGGCTGCGATTTCGCCCAAGGATATCTGTTTGGTAAACCTCAGCCTTGTATCGATGAGAAAATCAGAAACGGTTGAATCGCTCTCAGACTATTTGATCATCAACCGTAGCGCTAAATCATTCGGATAAGGATCAAAATAGTTCTGGGTAAGCAGATAGCTGTCTGGGTATTCAGCCAGATAGTGCTTGAGTAGCGTCAGAGGCGCCAATATTGGCAGCAGCCCACCGCTATAGTTGAGGATAACGTCACGTAACTCTCCGCGCTGGCGGGAGTTCAACCGTTCGCGGAAGTAGCCCTGGATATGCATCAGTACGTTGGTGTGATTTTTTCGTGAGGCGGGCTTTTTGAGGATCGTCATGAGCTTTTCACGATAGACAACGAAAAAAGCGTCCAAATCATCCCACTGGTGAAGCGAGGCAACG
The DNA here is from genome assembly GCF_030332595.1 of Citrobacter sp. Cpo100. Lineage (NCBI taxonomy): Bacteria > Pseudomonadati > Pseudomonadota > Gammaproteobacteria > Enterobacterales > Enterobacteriaceae > Citrobacter > Citrobacter sp. Cpo100. Next base: position 650,446 of record NZ_JAOWHM010000037.1, read on the forward strand.
AATGGGCCGATTTCCCGGTAACCGGCCTGGTGATGAGCCAGAAGCTGAAGCTTATAGCGACTGTGAAAGTTGAGTAAGCCATGGCGAGTAAGACCATTGGCCCGCAGCCTATTAAGCTCATGCAATGCGAACACGCGTTCGACAAAGTTCTCCCTCAGCACTGGATCGTGCAAGCGGCCATCTTCTTCGACTGGCAACCACGGGTAGGTTTCCATTAACGCGCCAGTAAACAGACCAGTCCCTTCTTTTCGCCCACGATTTCCCTTCTCGTCATACAGTCTCACTCTTTCCATACCGCAACTCGGTGATTTAGCACAGACGATAAAACCCGAGAGGCCACCAAGTCCCTGAAGATATGAGTTGGTGAAATCGGACATTTTATCGGTTACATCCTCACCAGGCGCATGGCTAAAACAGATGCGGACATTCCCTTGGGCGGTTTGAACCAGACGCAACGCGGGACGTGGTACAGGCAAACCGATGGACATCTCTGGGCAGACAGGTTTGAAAGTCACCCACTGAGCCAGGTCGTCCATCACAAACCCCATCCGTTTATGCCCACCGTCGAATCGCACGGCTGAACCAGTTAAACATCCACTAATCCCGATGACAGGCTGAGTGTTCATAGCGACCCCCTCGTTAATTGACGACCCTTTTCGGGAAAAAATGACGGTTTCACTATTAAATCATAGCGTAAGTTATCTGCTGTGAGTTGAACTGATAGATGCAAGTGTAAGTATCCCCCATAATCGTGCCATTCCTAATGAATATTTAGGCGGGATACAAACCTGGCAATCAAAGAATCCAATTAAAACAGCAAAGGCAGGTACTGTAGATATATAGATCTCTAAATTGATGTTCATCACATTGACAGGTTCTTAAGTGAATTCGACTTCAATCTCTTTATATACTCTTTATTTGTTCATATCTTCATGAGGAATAAAGAATGTTCGATCATGTGAAAATCGGTGTAAGTGATTACGAAAAAAGTAAAATTTTCTTTCTCAACGCGCTTCAGCCACTTGGCGTAGAACTCATCGATGAAGGCACACCAAGCTACGGTGTTGAAATGGGTTCCGATAATGTTTCACTTTGTCTGTTCCACACGAATGACAAACCGGCTCCTCTGCATCTGGCATTTGTCGCAAAAACCCGGCAGCAAGTTGATGAATTTTACAATGCTGCTTTGCGCACAGGAGCCCAGGATAACGGAGAACCTGGCTTACGTTCCTATAGCGAAAACTACTATGCCGCATTTGTCATTGCACCTGATGGCCATAATATTGAGGCTGTCTGCCATGCGCCGGACTGATTAAGGTGCAGTTTGGATATCGAAAAATTATTCGATGTTGATTTTGAATCTGCCTGAAGAGCTGTAATAACGCTGCTTATTTGAACTCATAGCATAAGAGTATCGTTGAAAAGAAGGAATTCGTATATGTCTAAGATTAAGTTTGAACTGAGGCGAGGATAGCTCTCCCGCCAGTGAAGCAAGGACAATAAGAATGTAGCCTTAGTGCAACATCTTTATTCTAAATATCTGCAGCTAAAGTTGGTAAATTCCCTGAACGGTTCTATAGTCGGGACTGCTTCTCATTACAGGGTTCACTAATGCGATTTAACGGACTGACTAAAGGTTTCTTCATTTTCATACTTGCCCTCGTGACCTGGGCGTTCTTCGATGTATTGTCCCCCTACTTTTCCGCCATTTTGTGGGCCGCGATATTAACGACTATCTTTAACCCGGTAAAAAACAGACTGCGTAGCGCGCTTGGCGAACGCAACGGGCTGGCATCGTTGATTACCATCGTCATTATCTGTCTGATTGTCTTTATCCCGCTGATGGTAATCCTGTCATCGTTGGCCATTGAACTGAACGTGGTATACACCAAACTGCAACAGAATGACACGCAGTTCCCGGAAGTCGTCACTTCTATTCTTTCGTACCTTCCTGATTGGGCCAGAGGATTTCTGGCAGAACACAATCTGGATGATGTCGCGCAGATCCAGAAAAAACTGTCCGATGTCGTGCTGCAAGGCGGGCAGTACCTTGCTGGCAGTGCATTTCTGATTGGGAAAGGGACATTCGGCTTTGCTATCAGTTTTGGCATCATGCTGTATCTGCTGTTCTTCTTACTGAAGGATGGACCGTATCTGGTGCGCCAGATTCTGGACTCATTACCCCTTTCTGATTTTGCCAAACAGCACCTGTTTGCCAAATTCGTCGGCGTGACGCGGGCAACCGTCAAGGGCACGGCGGTCGTCGCTTTGGTTCAGGGTATTCTTGGCGGCATCGCGTTTGCAATTGTGGATATCGACGGCAGCGTTCTGTGGGGGGCGTTGATGGCGTTTCTCTCGCTCGTGCCTGCCGTGGGCTCAGCGATCGTCTGGGTACCTGCAGCAATATTCCTGTTCGCCACCCACCAGCTATGGCAAGGGCTGTTTATCGTTGGCTTCTTCGTGATTATCGTTGGGCTGGTGGACAATATCCTGCGCCCGCTGCTGGTAGGTAAAGACACCAAAATGCCGGACTATCTGATTTTGATTACCACTCTCGGCGGCATGGAGATCTACGGCATTAACGGCTTTGTGATTGGCCCCCTGATTGCTGCACTATTCATAACCTGCTGGAACCTGTTTTCCGGGCGTGACCATGAAGGTAACGTGGAAGGAATCGACGAAGCCTTTATGGAAGAAGGAAAAAATCCTCCAGATTTATGATTGCAGGACGATAACAGAAGGCGGTTTCGGGACCGCCTTTTTTATTTTCACGCAAAATCATGCGTTTCCTATAATTGCAATCATGCGTATTCATTAATCGTCGCAGAAGGAACTAATCAGTGCGAATTGCCACAATCACCAACTGGGCCTATAGCGCGACGGTATGCCTGACCATCGCTTCAGGCGTTGTCATGCTGATGGCATCCAGCGCCGATAACACAGAACGCCAGGTGGTAGAACAGCGTTATCAGTTCGATCAACTTACCGAAGAAGTCGAACTCGATGCCTGGTCGCTGTCAGACCTGGCACGCGACTATGTTATTGCAAAAGATCCTGAGGTGCTTGACGCCTATCGTCAGAAAGAAACGTCGCTGAAAGCTGTTGAGCATCGTCTGTCGAAGCTCAAGGACCTCGGAGCAACGGATGAAGAGCTGGCGCTATTGCACGAAGGGCTGCAGATTGTTGATGCCCTGCAGGACGAGCAAGCTGCGGCGTTTGCCAGCATCGCGCGCGCAGAAGAGTCGCAGGCTATTGCCCTGCTCTATGGGAAAAGCTATGAACAGGAACTGGAACGCGCCCAGGACCGGATAGATCATTTCCGCCAACTGCTCGATAACCGCGTACGTAATACGATTGAAGATGCAACCCAGTCATCCCGCATGCTGCGGACGGCCTCTGAAGTGATGGTCGGTCTGACGGCGCTGCTGTTTTTATTCGTTCTCGGTTTCATTTTAAAGCGTCGCGTCCTGCACCCCGTCGTGCGTTTGAGCGATGTCGTAAACCGTCTCGCATCGCAGGATTATGCCGTTGAGACGCCCAGTTTTAACCAGATAGATGAAATAGGCGACATGGCACAGGCGATCCGGATATTTCGCGAGAACGGTCTGGCGCGTCAGAGACTGGAGAAAGAGCGAGATGCCGACTGGGCAATCCGCGATCTGCTGGCGCGCATGACGCAACGTCTGCAGGGTTGCGAGAGTTTTGCCGATGTCATCAATGTGGCAGAGCTGTTTGCACCGAATATTGCTCCAGGTATTGCCGGGCGGCTTTACATACTGGACCAGGAACCCTGGCAAATGCGCTGCGTTGCACAATGGCTTTCTCCGCAGGGTAAAGCGGATGCGTTCCACCCGGACGAATGCTGGGCTGTGCGCCGCGGCCAGAGTCATCCTCCGGTACAAGGTGAACCCGATATCGCCTGCTACCATCTGCCAGAGTCATGCCAGCACCACACTCTGTGCGTCCCGCTGATTGCCCAGGGCGAAGCCATCGGCCTGCTCTCATTCCAGAACCTTAGCGATGATTCCGCCCCCTCCCGTGCATATCTGGAGCTGATGGCAGAAGCACTCGGCCTCGCATTAGCCAACCAGCGTCTGCGTGACGCCCTGCTGGAGAAAGCGCTCTACGATCCGCTAACCGGACTGCGCAACCGTCATCATCTTGAAGATACACTGCGTACCCAGATGAGCCAGGCAGTGCGTAACAAAGAACCGATCAGTTGCCTGATGATCGATATCGATCATTTTAAAAGTATTAATGACCGCTTTGGCCATGAGGCAGGCGATAGCGTAATCAAAAGTATCGCTGCGACTATTCAGCGCGTTGTCCACGACAGCGGCATGGCCTTCCGCTATGGCGGTGAAGAGTTTCTGGTACTGCTGGCCAATACGGATGAACAGGCCGCTAACCGCTTTGCTACGGAAATCTACAACGGCGTACGCGAACTGTCGCTGCGCTTTGGCGTTTCCGATATTGGACACGTGGATGTCTCTATAGGCGTCGCCAGTTACCCGCAGCACGCCCAGAGCGACAACCTGTTACGCGCCGCAGATGTTGCACTGTACCGCGCGAAAGAGTTAGGTCGTTCGCGCATTGTGAGCTTTGGCATGCTGGAAGCGAGCTGATATGAGCCAGCACTTCGGGCATTGCTTTACCTCTACGCCAGGTGGTATGTTAATTGGATGAACACAAAACACGATATCAACGGTTTTAATCACAACCTGTGGTGGCTGCCTTCTTAAAGGCGGTCAGAATGTGTTTTCCTCATTTTAAATAACCGCCGAAAGGCGGTTATTTGCATTTAGAGACCCCTTTCGGTTTTATGACTAAGGAGTCTGACATGAACAATAAAACCATCATCCTCACAGGCGATCGTCCCACCGGCCCGCTGCATCTTGGCCATTATGTGGGGTCATTGCGCCAGCGCGCCACGCTGCAATACGATTATCAGCAGTTTATATTGGTGGCTGACCTACAAGGGTTAACCGATAACGGCAGCACACCGCAAAAGATCCGCAACAATATTCCCGAAGTACTTGCCGACTATCTTGCCGCAGGAATAGACCCGTCACTTACTACCATCTGTCTGCAATCGGCACTGCCTGCTCTCGCAGAGTTAACCGCGCTTTATATGAACATCGTCACCGTGGCTCGCGTGGAGCGTAATCCTACGGTCAAAAACGAAATTGCGCAGAAAGGGTTCGCTCGCTCATTACCGGTTGGTTTTCTGGTTTATCCCATCAGTCAGGCGGCAGATATTACGGCCTTCAAAGCCGAAGTCGTTCCCGTCGGCGACGATCAGTTGCCAATGATTGAACAGACTAATGAGATAGTACATAAGATGAATAGCCTGTTACCGGCCCCCGTCTTATCGCACTGCAAAGCGCTGCTGAGTGAAACCAGCCGCCTTCCAGGGATCGACGGAAATGCCAAAATGTCAAAATCGCTTGGTAACACATTGCTCCTGTCAGCCAGCGAAGAAACCATTCACCGCGCGGTCAGCGCAATGTACACCGACCCTAATCATCTGAAAGTGTCCGACCCAGGGCAAATAGACGGAAATATGGTATTCACTTACCTCGATGCTTTTCATCCGGATAAAGCAAAAGTGGCGGAAATGAAAGCGCATTACCAACGGGGTGGACTGGGTGACCGGACATGCAAAAACGAGCTGGAAGTGTGCTTGCAAGAACTCATCGCGCCAATGCGCGAGCGGCGTGCAACCTACATTCAGGATAAAGGCATGCTGATGGCGATGCTCAAAAAAGGAAGCGAGCAGGCGCACGAGATTACGCAGCAGACATTAAGAGAAGTGAAGCAAGGACTGGGTTTGCCGGTATTCTGATATCGAGTTGCAACAGGAGCGATAAGTAACGATAACTCCCGTCTGAATGCCACCGCCGGGAGTTATCAGAAGCTGGCTCGCGTTATATCGACAAAATGTAGGGTAAAAATCAATCTCCTTTAACCCGCTGAAAAATCTTGTCCCGATACGCATCAAGATGATGTTTTTGCAGATAACGTTCCACCTCCGTAGCCCATTGGGTTCCCTCACCGAGAGTAGCGCGGCTATGCGTTGACGCGTAAAGATATCGTCTGTCATAGAGACTAATCAGCGTCTGATTTACCGCATTGAAACTGTAATTGGGGTTGTTAGCCAGCTGCTTTTCCAGCGACTGAACGATACGCGCCTGATGGGCAGCATCGGCAGGATATTCCGTTTCATTAAGCTCGCTCAACACCAGAAATAAAGGGGGGATCTGCTCTTCGATCGCCGCCTGTAATCGATAATGCCCATCAAGGATCACATAAGATCCTAATCCGGCGATATACCAGACCAGTATCGGCGGCAACGTCCCCTCTCGGCATTTTTTACGCCACCATTTTAATCTCCCCGTATTGGGTTGAATGGCATAACGCCCCCGCAGCAAATAACCGCCCCACCACCAGTCAACCAATCTGACGTTTTCCGGCTGCGTCAGATCTGGGAAATCTTCACCGTACAGCGTCCACTGGCAGTTAATATTTTCAGTGCTTTCTGGCGCTGAGAAACGCCAGTTTTCTAACGCAATGGGTTGGGGACTGGAATAGCGCGATGAACATTGAATCGGTAACATCGGTCTTATCAACCAACGCTGCGGTGAGAGTAATGGTGTTGGCGCATTCATTAACTGACGAACAAAATACCGGCACCATTCGCCGATCCGCACCTGCTCGCCTTTGGCTTTTATCCGTTCAATATCTTCAGAAGTTACCGCAGGTAATATCTCCTGGCTCCGTGGATGATCTGCATTAAAAACCAGCCAAACGCCGGAATGATCTTCAAGCATTGAGGCCCAGAATAACGGCTCTCCGGCGAGCTGCAATGCCATACGCCCAAAATGGCCACTGAGCATTTCCATCGCTGGCTCAGTTCTTTGATTTTCTTTGAAGATCAGTTCCAACCCTTGCCACTGGTTATTACGATCAACCAGGTCTTTCCACCAATAATCTGTCATTGCCGCCTTCCCTGAGTAACGGGTTAATATCCCATGACCTTCGCCATCGGTCAGCAAGGGTGTCTTGCGTTGAGAATAAGATGCATTGTGTCAAAATCCAACCTCCCTATCGATGAGTGGCGTCAATCCCCCTCCAGAGAGGAGGTTGATTAGCGTCAGTATGAGGTCCGTCTGTATTGACGATACTGCGGATGCCAAAAAATCTCGTCAATTTTGCCTCGTAATGATTCCTCCGGTATACGAATGGCTACGCCATCGCGTTGCGCTGCAATACCAACACTAAAGGCAATGGCCTTTGTTACCTCCTGAATATTATTTATATCCGGTAATAATGGAGAATCTTTATTGCTTTTCATTGGCGAAAAAGAGGCTAACGTTCGGCTTGCCGTTATTAACATATTTTCTGTAATTCGTGTGGCGCGGCTTGCCAGACACCCTAGACCAATACCAGGGAAGATGTAAACATTATTACATTGTGCAACGGGATACTCCTTCCCTTTGTATATTACGGGATTAAATGGACTTCCCGTTGCAACAATGGCGTTTCCCTCTGTCCATTCAATAATATCTTCCGGCCTCGCCTCGACCCGCGAAGTTGGGTTGGATAACGGCATGATTATTGGGAGCTTACAGTACTTGTACATTTCCCTAATAATAGCTTCGCTAAACAAGCCTGGTTGGCCGGTAACACCTATCAACGCCGTAGGATGCGCGTGACAAACAACATCCATCAGCGTCATTTTTTCGCTTTCCACACCCCAGCTTTCGACGATCGTTCGAGGCTGTGACAGTTGTCGCTGAAAAGGTGGAAGGTTTGCCTGGTCATCAGTCAACAATCCGAACCGATCCACCATAAAAATTCTGGCGCGAGCTTCCACTTCAGACAAGCCTTCAGCGATCATCTGCTGAATAATATGCTCCGCAATACCGCAACCAGCCGATCCGGCCCCCAGAAATACAACTGTTTGCTCGCATAATGAACGACCGGAGACTGAGCTCGCCGCCATTAAACATCCTAGCGCGACGGCAGCAGTTCCCTGGATGTCGTCATTAAAACAGCACATCTCATCTCTGTATCGCTCCAGAAGAGGAAGTGCCGTTTGCTGAGCAAAATCCTCGAATTGCAGTAGGACCTCAGGCCATCGACGTTTAACCGCGTTTATGAACATATCCACAAACTCAAAATATTCTTCCCCGGTAATTCTTGGGTGACGCCATCCCATATAAAGAGGGTCATTTAGCAGTTGAGAATTATTGGTTCCAACATCCAGCAGAATGGGTAATGTATTTGCCGGATTTATACCACCGCAGACGGTATACAAAGACAGTTTGCCGATTGGAATCCCCATGCCGCCAATACCTTGATCCCCAAGTCCCAAGATCCGTTCACCATCGGTGACGACGATGACACGAATATGCTGTTTCGTGGCATTGTGCAATATATCATCGATTTTATGGCGATCCGGCCATGCGATAAATAACCCTCTGGCCCTACGGTAAATATCAGAAAAATGTTCGCATGCATGGCCAACAACAGGTGTATAAATAATAGGTAACATTTCTGCTAAATGTTTATTCACCAGATAATAGAATAGTGTTTCGTTAGTGTCCTGAATGTTCCTAAGGTAGATATGCTGTGCAATAGCAGACTTAAAATCGCTAAACTGGCGATATGCTCGATGGGATTGCTCCTCAATTGTTTCAACTGCATTGGGTAGCAATCCTTCCAGATTGAATATCACTCGTTCCTCTTCGCTAAAACCACTTCCTTTATTAAGAAGAGGAGATTCGAGTAGAACAGAACCTGAGTAAGGAATATAGAGTAAATTATCTACATTTTCATTTAACATAGTGTTCATCCAGATAAAAACCTTCCGTATTCGGTTACTATTACATACTGGAAATTAGCGTATTAGCGATTAGCATAGTTATGATTCCACCAAGTGCCGGAATGACCGTTCTGCGCACGATCATAAATGGGGAACACTCACCCGATTTACTGACGGCAATAATAATACCGGCTACAGGCGACATTGCGCGCCCCATCCCAGCCATCAGTTGCATCGGCAGAAGCATATGTACGGCGTTCATACCAAACTTTGTTGCAATAGACTGCGCCATACCGGCAAATGAAAAGAAGGCTGCAACCCCCGATCCTGTCAGTACGGCCGTTACCCCAACCAAACATGCCATTACAATCGTCATGCTGGTGAAACCAAAGCCAGCGTTATGTGTCGCATCGAGTAAATAATCCACTGCACCAATTTTTTGTAATCCCTGTGCGAAAATTTCGGCGCATACCAGTAATGAAACGATACTGGTAAACATACTCCCCATACCTTTAAAGAAGACTTGTACTCCCTTGCAGCACTCTTTAAAGTTTCGTTTTACACATAGCTCAAAAATAAAGGCGACAATAGTTCCGATAACCATTGCAGTCACGACATCGACTTTAATGGTATCAACAACCAACGGACTGAACACCAATACCAGAACGACAGGAAAAATGGGCAATAACCCGTAGAACTTAGGTGCTGACGCGTCATCTTTTTCAGCACTCTCGGGTTGCACAACACATTGTGACGCAACAACATGTCCATCTTTTTTGTCAAAATATTTCGCCGTAAAATAGATTAATATAGAAACGACAACCATCACCGCCGCAGCTACCGGCATCTGATAATGAGCAAAATACAGTGCTGTTTCCATGCCAGCATATTCAGCAGCTAAGTTCGCGGTGCCAACGGCCGGCCCAAGATCCATAAAGGCACACATGCCAATCATGGCCGCGGCAGCAGCCTTACTTACCCCAAGTCGAACCAAGACCGGGAAAAATGTCACCAGTAATAACATTGCAAGGCCCGCAGCACTGGAGATGGCAACATGGAGCAATTGCGCAAAAATGTAGCCGATGGCAAGGATCAGGTAAGGTGCTTTTAAAGCCTCCAGCGGCCTAATGCAGACGTCAACCATGGCCTTTGAAGCTTTAATATGATCCATATAGCTGGCGAAACCACCGGCCGCCATAATAATCAAACCGATCCCTGCTACCTGCGTTGATAATGAACCTTTTACAAAAGCAAATATATCAATCCAGACAGACCCTGTGGATTTTGCATTTCCATATAAGATACTTTTTTCAGGGTAGAAAATGGCTGTAATTGTTAACAAGGAAAGCCCCGCTAACAGCAAAATAGTTTGCGGCTGGTAATTCTTGATAATTAACCAAGCCGCAACGACAGTAATAACTATCGCAATAATAAAAGCACTCATGGATAAGTCCTGTTATTTACTCGTCAAGATATTAATAATCCATATAGCCACAGTGGTTACATGAGGATAACAAACAATAATGTCGTTGAGTGTGCATGATGTATTTAGCTAAAATTTTTCCCCATCATCAGAATTAATATCGTTAAGCATCATTCCAGCAACCAGTGCGGTTCTGGTAACGATATTTTCGGGTAATATATGCTCATGGAGCGCATGGATACCGGCTCCTGTCGCACCAAGGCCATCTAATGTAGGAATACCTAACGCCGCGGTGAAGTTTCCATCACTACCACCTCCAGCCGATTTCGCGGTAATCGTAATGCCCAGTATTTCCGCAATCTTTTGCGCTTTTTCAAATAGCTGTTCGGAAGCTGAAGAACGTTCCATCGGTGGGCGAGTTTGCCCTCCTTCAATCCTGAGTTGGCTACCCTGCAAATGAGGTGTCAAACGGGTGATAGCATCATGGATCCGTGCAGCTTCTGACTGATTTTCCACTCTGGTATCAATTTCTAATTCGGCATAATCCGCGACGACATTGACCCTACTGCCACCCCGTACAATACCAACGTTAACGGTGGTACCGCGCTCAGGATCATTCAACTCTCGCAATTTGAGGATCTGAAAAGCCATTTCCTCAATAGCACTAACCCCCTCACCAGGATTATTGCCTGCATGCGCAGCAAGACCTGTGATAGCAATGCGGTAGCGGCCAGTGCCTTTACGGGCAATTTTTAAATCACCATGAGTTGTCGCCGGTTCAACAACCAATACTTGCTCAGATCCTGTAGCATTACGGATAATCCATTCCTTCGAACTTGGACTTCCGAGTTCTTCATCACTATTGCACAGGAAAACAATGCGCTTACCGCCGAGCTGCCCGCTCTCTTTTAACGCACGAACTGCCCAGATAGACTGAATCATCCCGGCTTTCATATCGAGGATCCCCGGGCCATACCATTTCCCCTCTTCTTCGCGAAGTGAGAGTACCCCTTTATCCCAGACCGTATCAAAATGCCCCAAAATTGTGGTTTGCGGGCCCTCTTTTCCCAGAATAAATTTTAACTGGTTACCGTAATGTGTCTGTTTTTCAGTTTCAGCCTGTATACCCAGACGCTTTTCGAAAATAGCTTTTAAAACGTCACCACAGTGGTCAACAGCAGCTTTATCCGTTGAAGGAGACTCAGCCAGTACCAAATCGCTGATATCTTCCATGATAAGGTCAGTATGTTTCTGTAAGTAATTAACAACGCTCTTCATTGCCACACTCTCTGTATAGGTATTTAGCATTAGTATGTAATGAATCCCGGTTGAAAAAGAATCAGGTTCCTATGCTATTATTGTTGCCTTCAGGTCAACAATAATGGCAAAAACATGACATTGAGCACCTATCCAGAAAAAGCGATCCGTTATTTATATATGGTCGGATTGTACGGTGGGATCCGCAGAGCCGCCGACATCCTTGGCTTTAACCCCTCGGTTGTCAGTCGCCAAATCTCTCTTCTGGAAAGAACAATACAGCTGCCATTGTTGGAGAAAAGAGGACGTAACGTTGTCCTCACCGAGGCAGGAAGATTACTGGCTGATGACTACGCCATTACTCAACAAAAACGCAATGAACTTGAGCGGCAACTCAGCGATATGCGCCATATGCGTGGAGGGACCGTTACGCTGCGCGTTGGACAAGGGATGGTCCAGGAAATCATTACCCACGTCGTGAGCGATTTTGCCCAAATCTACCCGAATGTGTTTGTCGATATCACTTCTGGCAACATGGAAACATCGATGGAACTCATTGCAAGAGGTGAAGTGGATATGGCCGTAGGATTTGGTCCCGTTGGGCAACCGGCACTTAAACGATATAGCTATAACCGGGGAGCCATTTGTGCCATTGTCAGGAAGGATCATGTTATTTCTGATTTAAAGAAAGTAACGCTTCAGGAACTTTCCCGGCATCGCCTGATTGCTATGCATGACAATTTTGGGCTTCAGCGATATCTCACTGCGATGTTTCGCGATGAAGCGATTATGTTCAGGCCATCCTACTGCTGTAATTTGTTTACCAGCGCAATAGCCCTGTGCCGTGCGGGACTGGGGATTGCTTTTATGACAGAACAAACCGCTAATGCAAATTCTTATCCTGGGGAATTGACGGCAATACCGATTGATCATCATATTGCCAGAGAGTGTCAGTGGCATGTATTGCGTAGCTCCGATCATCGTTTTACACCGGCTGCTCATTACTTATGGAAGTTGCTGTGTAATTATTTAAGTGACTCCAGCGCGTAGAAATGTAAAAACATCACGCAGTTTAACAATCAGGTGTGACTCGCCCGACGCACAGCCTGAGTAAATAGCATTCTGCAAAATTAACAAAATACAATCATTTCAAAACTCAAAAAAAAACATATAAATCATTACGATAAACAATTACTGGGACAGTTAATAGCGGGTTATAGCAGCTATTAATGTGTCCCTTTTTATGTCCCTGCTCCAAAAGATGCCCCAAAAATCACGCTTCAAGTGGGGTAAAACCACTCCAAAACCACACAGGTTATTCAAGTCTCTCATCATCCGTACTTATGGCCTTCAACTATTCAAATTTCACGTGAAAAACAGTACCTCCTCATACGACTGCTCAGTGCCAGGAGCGGATAGACGTAACTTATGATACGCGTCGTCAATCATTCGCCTCAGACATCAACGCGGAAACGCTTTAAGAATGTAATCCCGAACATAGGCGGTTCGGCTGTTATTAGCCGTCCTTTTGTTCCAAACCAGATAAAGATGATTAGTCGGGGCGAGATCTGCAGGTGTAACTGAAATCAGACGCCCGCTTTTCAGGTCATTGTCACAGTGATAATCCGGTAACACCGTCCATCCATGTCCGTCGCAGACCAGGTCGCGGATAATACGTAAATCCGGAATGGTGAATGCAGCCTGCATCTCAGGGGCTTTCTGAAACATGGAGGCCCAGAGCGCTCTAATCAGTGGCAACTCTTCGTCATAAGCAATCAGCGGTAATGAGGCAAGCGTTTCAGCACCAGGTTCTGATCCTATGACCTCTGACATAGCGGGAGCATGAACAAGGAGCATGCGTTCAGTCAGGAGATGTGCATAGCCGTACAGACGGTTATCAGGCATAGATGCGGTAACTGCGAGATCGGCGCTCCCGTCATGCAAAAGGGAATAAATACGTTGTTTATTGCCGGTATGAAAGCGCAGGCGATACCCCTCCTTCATTAATGGAGCCATTACAGCCCCAAGCCGGGAATGAATAAAATCCGGAGGTCCTGCCAGATTAATTGTTCCCCCGCGCACAGGGCCTGACCGGAAAGACGATAGCTTTTCTTCCAGACCGTCAATGAAGGGTGAAACGGAGCGGGCAAGCTCATCCGCAGCTTCGGTCGCCGTCACGCCTCTGGCCTGCCTGATGAACAGACGCTTACCAACCAGAGTCTCAAGAGATTGGATATGTAGTGACGCTGCGGGCTGAGTGATGCCCAGTAGCTCTGCCGCCTTTGAAAAGGAGCCAGAGCGATAGGCCTCAAGAAACGTTCGCAGGTGGCTCAGATGGCTCATAGTGAAGCGCCTCGCTGATGAAGTTTATCGTTACAGGGAGCCTCATGCAGAGCAAGGGCCAGTTCACTCACGTAATCATCCCGTATTCCCAACGCACCCAGAGTGGCCTGCAGTTTCCATACATAATCTGCATTCGTGCCAATGTCTCCGCGGGCAGATGCGATGCTCGACGCTACGGTCGCTGTAAGATTGTCCTGTTCATAATGCGGATGCAATCTGTCTGATACGAAAGCTAGCGCCTGAATTTCCTCACCGTTTCCGAGCGAAATTTCAGCCCAGACAGGACGGTACAGACCGGTAATCATCTCTCGCGTCCAGACCATCTCCAACTCATGTATCAGAGTCGATTCCGGCAGTCTGAACGCCATACCTTCGGTTATTCCACCCTCGTCAAGAGATAACATTCTGCCGGGGATATCAGGGGTGGCTCGTCCGGATATCAGCCGGATACAGAAACTGCGCTGCCATCCTTTCAGACGGGCCCGTTGCATTTCTTCAATCGCCAGCGCGGGATTCCACATCAATGACCCGTAGGCAAATATCCACACAGGAGCGCCTATCGGGCGCTCCTCCAGAGTGGAGTACATTGATGCCCGTATTTTTTCAGCGTCCCAGCGCATGTGTGCCGGGAGCAGCGTTTCATGCGCTCTGACAAATGCGCCATTGAGCATATCTTCACGGGTAAGCATATTACCTCCCTTTCCTGGCACAGGATTTAAGCCTGCTGAAATTTACTGCTGTGACGGCGACTGATTTGTGCAAGCAGCAACAGTAGGCCGAGCAGAGAAACAATCGCACCGCTGATACCGGTATACACAATACCGGCGTGTGTGATGGTAAGACCGCCCAGTACTGAACCCAGCGCGATACCGGAGTTGAAGCCCGCGATATTCAGGCCGGCAGCAACGCCATGCGCATGAGGAGCATGTTGCTCAGCGACACCAATCAGACGGGCCTGCAGTGCCGGCACTGCGGCAAATGTCAGCATACCCAGCAGCGCAACCAGAATACCCATGCTCGCTGGTGAGGAAGCCAGCAGCCACATACCCAGCACGACAATAACAATGCCGCTAATAATGAGTATATTGGCACGATTCACCCCCATGCTGTCGGTAAGTTTTCCACCCAGAATGTTGCCTACCGCAGCGGTAATACCATAAACCAGCATAAACAGACTCACCGTTGCTCCGGTTACGCCTGTCACCTGCATCAGAATAGGTGCGATAAAGGTGTAAGCCGTAAACGAGCCTGCATACGCCAGCACCGTAACCAGCGCGCCGGCCAGTAACTTACGGTTAAACAGCATGCTAATATTCTGCATTGCTGAACCACTATGTTCGCCGGGGACGCTGCGTACGGGGTCTTTCATACCGAACAACAGTCCAAGGAATCCGAGCGCGCCGAAAGCGGCAATAGCGCCGAGAACTGGACGCCATGAGACCACGCCTCCCAGCCATGTACTTAGCGGCACGCCGATTGCCATCGCCAGAGTAAAGCCACCAAATACCACAGCCACCGCTCTACCTGCTTTACCTGGTCCAGCCAGACGAGCAGCGGTACTGGATGCCGCAGCCAGAAACAGGCCGTGTCCCAGACCGGCAATGAACCGCGCCAACAGTAGCTGAGGTAATGTGGCGGCAAACGCGGCCGCCAGACTACCGGCGGTAAATACAACGGCAGTGGTAAGCATCACATTCTTCCGGTTCCAGCTTGCGGTCAGCGCAGACAGTACGGGTGCCGCGAACGTTGCCCCCAGTGCATAGGTCGTAACCGCTGCACCGGTCTGCTCCACACCCACCCCCAACCCCTGAGCCATGACGTCGGTCAGCCCAATGGGGACAAATTCCGCGAGTCCGAGCGCAAAGGCACTGATAGTGAAAACATAAATAACAAATGGCATGACTGCCTCCTGATTTAAGTAAGGAGTGCAGTCTGATTTAGACAAGCAGATAAATAAAATAATGTAAATTTCATGTGGAATAAAATTATTTATACCTAAGGCAAAGATATAATGTCTTCACAGCACACAGAAATTTTCTGTCTTCAGGGGAGGGGCTTCGAAAGCTCAGATGCAAAATTTCTGCGGCCCCGTTAAGAGTCAGTTGGCCGGGTTTAGTCTGCTCTTCGCTCACAGCAGACCTTCTGTCCGCAAAACCTCGAGTTATTTCTCTTTCCTGTAACTGGAAAGGCGGTGCTCAAGGTTGGTCCGAACCTGCGGCCACTCATCATCAATTATGCTGTACCGTATGGAAGTACGTTTTCGACCATCAGGCATAATTCGTTCATTTCTGATGATGCTTTCCTGGATCGCACCAATACGGAGAATGGCAGCCTGCGAGCGCTCATTCAATACATCAGTCGTAAACTGAACGCGAACACACTTCAGTTGCTCAAAGGCGTACTGCAGCAATAACAGTTTACTCTCGGTATTTGCAGCTGTTTTTTGCCAGCTTTGTGAATACCAGGTATGACCAATTTCGAGCTTTCGGTTTTCTCTATCAATCTTCCAGAAACGTGTTGATCCAATGACACGTTGATCGGACGAAAGCGTTACAGCAAACGGCATGACTGTGCCTTCGATCTGCCCCTTGAGGGCTTTCTGAATGTAAGAATCTGCGGTGTCAGCAGACGGAACCACCGTAAATGGCAGGGACCAGAGTTCCCCATCCGCTGCCGCATCAATCAATAGCTGAGCATCTGTCTCAAGCAGAGGACGGAGCGTGACAAGAGATCCTTGCAATGTAGGCGTCATATTTGTGACCTCACAATTATTTTGTGTCGATTGATTGAGCTGCATAATCCTGTACTGAATGAATTACTATGCCCCGTTTGCATTGAATAATCGACTCATCAAGAGGCGATTATCTACTCACTGCTCATGTTGGTAACTTGTCCACTCCGTGCCAGTAATGGACTTCCCTCTTTTGTTAAACAACGATGTTGAAACGAAACCGTTTCATGATAAATCTATAAATGTAATGAGGCGATTAAAAGAGGGCTGAAACAGTTAACCTTGACCTCAACACCAAACGCGCAAACTTTCTACGAAAAGCATGGTTTTATGTTTATCAAGGAAACGATATCCCCATCAAGACTTGCCCAAACAGATCTGCGTTGTATGGATATGTCCATCGCATTATCAGCCTGAGTTTTCTTTTGCTCTTGGCAGGAGAACTCACCAACGGAAATCTAATCGCTATGAGTTCAGTACGGCAGCTTCGAGGTCTTGGGCGGATAACTCCTGTGTTCAAACTCACCCACCCCTTTGTGATACGATATTTGCTTTAAATTGTCATATGGGGTCAGATTTTGAATTCATACATTTTCCTTGCCGGGGCCATCGTAGCTGAAGTCATAGGTACAACCCTGATGAAGTTCTCTGACGGATTCACACGCCTATGGCCATCTGTAGCAACTATTGTGTGCTACTGCACAGCCTTTTATCTTCTCTCCCAAACTCTGTCGACCATTCCAACGGGTATTGCGTACGCAATTTGGTCAGGTGCTGGAATCGTATTAATCAGTCTTTTGGGCTGGTTGGTAAGTGGGCAAAAGCTAGATTTTCCGGCGATCGCAGGTATGCTTCTTATTTGTGCTGGGGTTCTGGTTATTAATATTTTTTCAAAATCCTCCCCACATTGATCCTCTTATCTTGATCGAGTAGGAAAAGTGCATATGAAAATACCAATACTCCATACGGAACGCTTGCTGTTAAAACCATTAGAAGCCAAAGATGCCTCGCAGATTCAGGTGCTTTATCCCCGCTGGGAGATAGTTCGTTATATGGTCTCCTCAGTACCCTGGCCCTATCCTGATAACGGTGCGGAGAATTACGTCAATAACGTTGCCCTGCCTGATATGGATAAAGGGATTGCGTGGATCTGGACTATCAGACTCCGTGAGGCCCCTGACGCTCTCATAGGTTTAATTTGCCTTTATGACGTTGAGGATAATAACCGTGGATTTTGGTTAGCTCCGGAATATCAGGGGCAGGGTTTTATGCGTGAGGCCAGTAATGTCGCTACGGATTACTGGTTTAATACGTTAAATAAGACGGTATTGCGTGCGCCGAAAGCCTCTCTCAATATCCGTTCCAAACGTATTTCAGACAGTAGCGGCATGCGGCTTATCAAGACGGAAAAGAAAGAGTATGTCAGCGGTTTGCTGGATTCTGAACTTTGGGAAATCACGCGCGACGAATGGAACGCTCGTCAGGTTGGTTAATATAAATTATGGAATGTCCATAACCGAACCGCAGAGAATTTCTATTTTTGCCCTGCACCAATGGCAAGTTTATTAATCCTGCAGTTGCGATCATAATAAATAGATACGCAGCGAAGCCTGTCACTCGCGGGCAACATGAGTAATGCTATCTTATTTGAGGATTCTGGCATGGCCCCCTTTCATCAACTGACTGCCACCAGTTTGCATGGCCAGCCCATCTGTATGACTGACTACGCTGGCAAACTGGTTCTGGTGGTTAATACCGCCAGCCATTGTGGTTTCACTCCACAATATGCAGGCCTCGAAGCGCTCTACAAGAAGTACGCCGCGCAGGGTCTGGTGGTGCTTGGTTTTCCCTGCAACCAGTTCGGTAACCAGGAGCCCGGTGGAGCCGACGAAATCGCGCAAACCTGTCACATCAACTACGGTGTGAGCTTCCCGATGTTTGAGAAAGTGGAAGTCAACGGTGCCGCTACGCACCCGGTATTTCGTTACCTGAAAGACGAATTACCCGGCGTGCTGGGTGGGCGGATCAAGTGGAATTTTACTAAGTTCCTGATCGGGCGTGACGGCAAGCCGCTTAAGCGATTTGCCCCCTTCACTACCCCAGAGAAAATAGAAACCACCATCCTTACATTGCTTAAAGTCTGAGCGCCTCTGTAATTCAAACCGTCCCTGGTATGCCCCAGTTCGCTGTCTGAATAAAAAACACGCTGCAAAATCAACAAAATATAATCAACTTGCTTAATTACTCTGCAATCGCGTGAGATCAGGAAGAAAAATGCTATTTCCCTCTTGCCTCATTCGGTCTGTGCCGCTAATATTCGTCCCCGTTGTCACCTACAACGTTGCGTTCATAGCTCAGTTGGTTAGAGCACCACCTTGACATGGTGGGGGTCGTTGGTTCGAGTCCAATTGAACGCACCATTTTGCGTCCGTAGCTCAGTTGGTTAGAGCACCACCTTGACATGGTGGGGGTCGGTGGTTCGAGTCCACTCGGACGCACCAAATCATATCCCTTTGATTTGGTGCTATTTAACTTCAAAACTATTTTTTTATCTTCAGTTTGTATCCGTCAGTTTTATCATTTCCCTTGATGATTCAATAGCACTGCGCTAAATCATTCTAAATTCCATGCTCAACGCGTATCATTCATCTTCTTCGCATAATGTCATTCGCCAGAGATCGGATACCATGCCCTCTTCCATCTTCCTGTTAGCCGCAGGCAGTTTGCGCCCTGCATTTACGCCATTGATAAGCCAGTTCACGCGCATGAGTGGAATAGACGTTAAGGTTGAATATGGTCCGGCCGGTTTATTGCGTGAACGTATTGAAGCGGGAGAACCGTGTGCGCTCTTTGCCTCGGCCAACCGGGAACATCCGCAAAACCTGTTAGCACGTAATATAGCCGTCTCTACGCACACTTTTTGCTGGAACAAACTGAGCCTTGTCAGCAACCGAACCGGCGTCTGGCTGGATTTACTCCGCGACCCAACGCTGCGACCAGGTACATCAACGCCCGGCTGCGACCCTTCCGGAGACTATACCTGGGCATTTTTTGACAATATGGATGTACTGGAAGCAGGACTCGGGCAACAGCTTCGGACGCGGGCAATCCCGCTGGTGGGTGGTCGTGATACGATAAAAATCCCGCAAGGTGAACTGGCGAGCGCCTGGATCCTGCGCCAGGGACTGGCCGATCTGTTTATCGGTTACGCGCATTACGCACACGCGCTGCGCGCGATGCCCGACGTACATTACGTGGCTATTCCCGATGAGCACAATATTCGCTGCGAATACCAACTGGCGGTGCTTGATGCTTCCAATGAAGTCATGGCGCTGGTTGAATTCATACTCACCCGCAGCGGGCAGGAATTTCTTAGCGCCGCAGGATTCTTAACGCTTAACGACGAATAGAAAACAACGGTGCGATAAACGGCGTCTGGTAGTTCTCCACGCTGAGTTTTCTCAGCGTTAAGCCATAGGCCAGGAATAAATTCTCCTCCGTCACAATGCTGTTCGTGGGCCCTGCCCGCCATTTTCCTTCAGGGAGTAGCAGCAAAGTATGGGAAGCAACCTGTAACGCATGAAGCGGATCGTGAGTCGAAAAGAGAATACTGCATCCCTGTTGATGGGCCAGATCGCTGATGAGCTGCAGCACCACCTGCTGATTGGCGAGATCCAGCGCGGAACACGGTTCATCCAGTAACAGCGTTTGACACTCCGTCACCAGAGCCCGGGCAATCATCACCAACTGTTGCTGCCCGCCAGAAAGTGAGCCAAATGAGCTGGAGGCGAGATGCGCGATATTCAACTGCTCTAACGCCTGCATTGCTCTTTTTTGATCCTGCGGACTGGGTTGCGCAAACAGCTTCACGTGCTGTGCTCGCCCCATCAGCACCACGTCGCTGACCGTGTACGGAAACGGCAGATGGCTATGCTGTGCCACAATCCCTATCCCACCGTTATTTTCAATATTCCCGCCTAAAGCAGGCAGCGTGCCGGTTAGCGTATCGAGCAGTGTACTTTTACCCAGGCCGTTGCGTCCCAGCACGGCCCAGATCTCACCTTTCTGGCAACAGAACGTTAGCGGCTCAAATAGCGGCGTACGATACCCATAAGTAAGCTGATTTACACGCAGTGCGGCAGGTATCATGATTTCTCCCGACGACTGGTACGAATGAGTAAGAAAGCAAACAACGGCGCGCCGAACAATGCGGTAATAATCCCCAACGGTATCTCCGTGTGCATCAGGGTGCGAGCAATATCGTCCACCACAATCATAAATCCGCCCCCCAACCAGAAGGCGCACGGTAGTAAACGACGATGATCAACCCCCACCAGCAAACGCGCCAGATGCGGAATCACTAATCCAACCCAGGCAATACTGCCGCTGACCGCCACCTGAGCCGCGACCAAAAATGCGCAGCACACCAAAACGCTGCGTCGCAGAGGAACCACAGCCACCCCCAGTGCTCTGGCATCTTTGTCATTGAGCGACAACAGGTTTATCCGCCAGCGTAGCTGGTACAAAACCGTCGCGGCGATACCGACCGGGACCGCCAACAGCAGCACTTTATGCCAGTTGGCCGTCGCGAAGCTGCCCAGTAGCCAGAACACAATATTAGGTAACGTCTCTTCGGTATCAGCCTGATACTGGATCAGGCTCACCAGCGCGGCAAAAAAACCGCTCAAAATGATACCCGACAGGATCAATACCAGCGTATTCTCCAGCCCCTGTAACGCAGCAATGGCATACACCAGGATCAACGCTGTCAGACCAAAGAAAAACGTTGATCCCATCATCAGCCAGGGCGAAAGACCGAGCAGGATGGCCAGTGTTCCACCAAAGGCCGCCCCCGACGTCACGCCGATAATATGCGGGTCGACCAGAGGGTTATGAAATACCCCTTGCAGCGTCGCGCCGCATAACCCAAGCGCGCCCCCCGCCAGCAGTGCCATCAGAATACGCGGTAGCCTGACCGTCCAGATAACCTGGCTGCCTATTCCCTCAGCGTCGCTATAGTGCGTCAGGTGGTAAAACACTTCGCTTAACGACAGCGGATACTGTCCGAGGCATAGCGAACTGACGCCCAGCAACAGGACCACAACGATTAAGAGCGGTTGCTGGGGCAAAATACGGTTACTTAGCTGCATCAGGCTGCCAGTTCACACGATAAAAACGTTGATAGTAGTCCTGGGCCTGCGCATCAACGTCTACGTTTTTATAGGCATCCGGATACAGTTTTTTGGCCATCCAAAGTTCACCGATCGCCAACGCTTCCGGCATCGGATAGCCCCAGGCTTTGGCATATTCAGGCATCAACCAGACGCGATGATTTTTCACCGCATCAATCCCCTGCCAGTTCGGATCGTTTTGGATCTCAGTTACCACCTGCGGATAGCGATCCTGGACAAAAATCACCTGCGGGTTCCACGCTAATACCTGCTCCAGCGCAACCTGACGGGCACCTTTCACACTGGCAGCCGCCACATTTAATCCCCCCGCGTGCTGCATCATCAGTCCCGTGTATTTCCCGGAGCCGTAAGTCATCAGATCGGGGTTAGCCATATAAATACGGACTTTTTGCGCATCCGGGATTTTTGCAACCGGCGCATTGAATTTTGACCGCGCGGCAAAAACGTAGTCGATTAACGTTTCGGCCTGCGGTTTGCGCCCAACCACGTCCGCAATCAGGCGAATACCCTGCTTCAACCCTTCGTTGTAGACCTGCTCTTCATCGGCCATGGTCGGGTTCATTTTATTCTGTTGCCCGGTGGCATCCTTGCGTAATGAGATAGCCACGACCGGAATACCGGCGTTCTGAATCTGCTGGATCATCTCCGCGGGCGCATAGTTGGCGACAAAAACCACCTGCGGATGAATCGCCAACATGCTTTCGATGTTCACGCTGGTGAGATCGCCTGGCGTCGGCAATGTAGTAATCGTCGGCATAAAGCGCGCAAATTCAGGCCCGAGCTGCTTTTTCCAGCTCGACATCACACCAACAATGTCCTGCTGGGCATTGAGCTGGACCAGAATATTCAACGTCTGGTGTTGCAGCACGACCACTTTGTCCACGTGGTCAGGAATCGTGACCTGTCGACCAAGCTGATCGGTGATCGTTCGGTCGGCCTGAGCAGAAAACGCAAACAACATGCTGGCGCAAACCAGCACAAAAGAGCGGAAAGTTAACATGGGATACCATCTGAATAGAGGAGTAAAAACGATATGCATTAAATTATATAACGAGAGACCTGGCAAACCATTTTCATCATGAGCGCACCAAACCCCACATTTCAGAGGGGTAAAAATGGCGTGCAATCCTAATCACGCCTGTCTTTATACGTGAGCGCTACTCCTGTGGGGGTAACGCGTTTAAAACTCGCATCGCCTGCTCCTGAGTGAGCGAATAATCGAAGAACTGGCGATAAAAATCTCGCGTTACGCTGACCATATCCAGGCCGCTAAACAATGCCGGATGCAGTTTCGATGCAGCCCACTGTAGCTGCAACGCGCTTTCAGTGCCGTAGCGATCCCAGGGGAACACGCCCGCCGGATTGCGCCAGACGTTACCCTGTTTCACTGCGTTAAGTTCTTTGAACAATGCTGCGTATGGCGAACTGGCGATATCACCACACCCCGCACCGAGAATAATGACCTGCGGTTGCCAGTAGAGCACCCTCTCGGGCGACACCTCTTTCATGTTGCCGTCAACTTCACCTGCCGCATTCCGTCCACCCGCCAGCGTAATCCAGGTATCGATCAACGTGTTCCTGCCGTCGACTTTAAGCGGATTTAGCGATTGAATATGAAGTACCCGAGGGCGCTGATTTTCCGCCAGCTCCGCAGTTTTAACCTGCACATCCGCGAGTACACGGTTGAGATACTGATTGTAAGCCGTTGCACGGACGCGAGCCTGCTCGGTACCCAGAACCTCTGCGGTCGTAGTGACCGATTTTTCCATCGAAGCATAGTCAGTAAATGCCATTTCAAGGGCCGGAATACCCGCCTGACTGTAGCTTTGAGCATCCCCTTTTCCTTTTGCCACAAACACCACGTCGACGTGCCGGGCCAACAAATCCTCACTATTAAATGATGTTCCTCGTATCTGTAAGGCTTGTCTCAGAGAAGGATTGATTTTGAACATCCATGGCTGGTTTTCCTCATGGTTGACCGTCGCAACAATGTTACGACCAGCCCCCAGCGTCATCAGCACCGAATGATGGGCAAACCACCCATCCGCGATACGTTCAACATGCGCGGGAACGGTAACTGTGTGACCAGCATCATCCACAACCTGGCGTGTTGCCAGGGCAGGAAACGCCAGCCACACACAAAGCAGCCATGTGTGGCACGTTTTCATAAGCAACCCCTAAAAATCAACCTGAACAGAAAACTGAGCCTGGCGCGGTGCGCCAAGTTGAGCGCTGGCAGCCCCTGCGCCCGTGTAACCAGTCAATGCGCCCGGAACAATATTGGTCCAATAGTGACGGTCGGTGAGATTGGTGATATCAAACCGGAAAGTGGTTGGTGTGTTCCACAGTCTGGTGGCATAACGCGTACCGATGTCCACCGTGGTGTAACTCCCGACCCAGCTGTCGTTGGCATTATCGGTAGCCCGACGTCCGACGTAATGCACGTTCGTGTCGACATCCAGTCCCGGAACCCGTTCGATGGTGTAGATTGCGAGGATATTCGAGGCGATGCGCGGCAAACCAACAACTTGCTTACCATCCGCATTGCTGGCCGCGGTATTATGAAGCGTTGGATCAAGCCAGGCTCCGCCGCCTAACACGCGCAAATTACGGGTGATATGCCCATCAGCCATCAGTTCCAGCCCACGGTTTTTCTGCGTACCATCCTGAGCAAAATCGCCATTGTCGTTGGTATAGGCAAAGGGGCGTTTGGCTTCAAAAAGCGCAGCGGTAAGCAGCAGATCTTTTACTGGCGCATATTTTGCGCCCACCTCCAGTTGATGGCTACGGTAGGGATCTAACACCTGCCCGGCATTGCGCGCCCCGGCGGGCGCGGTATCGCCCTGCTGCAAACTGTCCGCCCAGGTGGTATACAGCGTGACGTTCTCCACCGGTTTATACATCAGGCTGGTAGAACCGCTCATGCCATTGTCCTGCTGATGGCTGCTTTCATGTCCAGCTTTGTTGTAGTTACTGACGGTAAACAGGTTCTCACTGCCGGAAAGCAGCAAACTCCACTGCGGGGAAAAATGCAGCGTATCGCTGAGCAAAAATGCATGTTGAGTGGTGGTCGCTGAATGATAGCGATCGTTAAAATCTGGATACGGTGGTCGTGGATAGTCGGGATGTTGATCGAGGGAAGAATGCCCCAGAGTGAAAGTGCCGCCGTTTCTTGGATTATAGTTTTTCCACACAAATCCACGCATTCCGGTAGCAATATCCTGCGTCAGCCAGCCGGTATCAATGCTACCGGTCAGGTTCGCTAAATAACTGTTGATGGTAAACCGACTGGCCGCCGAATTAGAGGTTGTAGTGGTGTAATCGCCCCGGTTATCCGTCAGGGTGTTGGTCACGGCCGTCGACTCGCGGTCTGCAACCTGGTGCAGCGCCCCCAGGTCCAGCATCCAGTTGCCGTCAAAATCATGCTTAATATGCATATCGACGGTAGTCGTTTCGTCATCATGACCCGCATAAGATTGACCATATTTACTGTCCGTAGGATCAAATGCCGCGGGAAAGTGAACGCCTTTCGCCAGGGCAAAGCTACCCGGCATGCCTTTTTCGTAATAATGGTAATAGCTGAAATTACTCTCCAGCACCGTTTGATCTGTCAGTTGAAAGTCCAGCCCCAAGCCAGCGTACTGTCGACGGACATGGCTATCGGTGGTGTAGCTATGGCCCTCATCGTTCAGCAAGTTGAGGCGATATTTCACCCGGTCTCCCGCATCGATTGGGCCGCTGAAATCCATCGATGCCAACGTTCCCGACCCTGTACCTTGCCCTACTGTGACGCGATGCAACGGTGTATCGACAGGTCGTTTAGACACCAAATTAAACATCCCTGCTGGATTAGCAGGGCCATACAGCGATCCAGCGATGCCGCTCAACACCTCAATGTTCTGGAACTGTTCGGTCGAATATTCCGTCGTGGAGACGGCGTTCAGGCCATCAATCATATGGTTTTGTACCACGCTCCCCTGCATGCCGCGGGTTTGTGGGCGGACGCCGTCACCCTGAACGGACGGTAGGTAGCGATAGGCGTCTTTCACATCTTTGATTTGTTGCTGATCCAGCACTTTTTTCGACAACGTCTGCACCGACCAGGGAACGTCTATCAACTCTCGCTCGCCGAGGCTACCTAACGTGACTTTTTTTTCGCTCGCCGGAGGTTCATGTTCCGATAACGAGGATTGTGACGTGGCTGGCGCCGAAACGATGACGGTATCTTCAGCATGAGCCGTGACGGCGGTGGAAAAACAGGCAAAGGTTAACAACCCAGAGGCCACTGGGGTAAATTTGTTATTTAACATTCGTTAATTCAATTCGTTAGATAGAAAGACTGGAGGCCGCTAACGCAAGCGCCTTCTCTTGAAGAGTACAGTTATTATATTTGTATGATGAATAGAATAGATCCAATCGATATATATGTAAATATATAACGGCATGTGGTTGGTAAATCCACGGCAACAATAAAGCCGACGGTGATGACGACCGTCGGCTTTGGGTAAATGACAACTAACGAATTACTTGGTTGCTGCTTTGATAATATCGAGCGCTTTGGCGAACTGATCCTGCGGAATTGTCAGCGGGTAAAGGAAACGAATAACGTTGCCATACTGACCGCAGGTCAGCAGCAGTAATCCTTGCTCAAGGGCTTTCTTCTGCACGCGTTGTGCGGCAGCAGCGTTGGGTTCTCCTGTCGCTGCATCACAGAATTCAGCAGCAATCATAGAGCCTAAACCTCGCACTTCGGCCAGTTCAGGACACCCTGCTTGCGCGTCTGTCAGAGCGGCGCGCAGCTGTTCGCCGAGAGCCGCCGCACGCTGGCATAGCTGCTCATCACGAATGATATCCAGCACCGCATGGGCCGCTGCAATCGACAGCGGGTTTCCGGCGTAGGTTCCCCCCAGACCACCCGGCGCAGGCGCATCCATAATTTCGGCTTTGCCCACGACGCCTGACAGCGGCATGCCGCCCGCAAGGCTTTTCGCCATGGTCATCAGGTCCGCTTTATCGGCGTAATGATCCATCGCAAACAGCTGACCCGTACGGGCAAACCCGCTTTGTACTTCATCAGCGATCATCACGATGCCATGCTCGTCGCAAATACGGCGGATGGCAGCCACAAATTCTGGCGGTGCCACCACGAAGCCCCCTTCGCCCTGGACGGGTTCGAAGATAATCGCCGCAACCTGGGTTGGATCGATATCGGCTTTAAACAGACGCTCAATAGCTTTTAGGGAATCCGCCGTGGAAATGCCCTGCAATTCAGAAGGATACGGCGCATGGTAAACAGAGCCTGGGAACGGGCCGAAACCTTTTTTATAGGGTGCCACCTTGCCGGTTAACGCCATCGTCATGTAAGTACGCCCATGAAAACCACCGCCAAATGCGATAACGCCAGGACGGCCGGTATGCGCGCGCGCAATTTTCACCGCGTTTTCTACCGCTTCAGCCCCGGTAGTGAAGAATGTGGTTTTACGCTTGCCGTCGATTGGCGCAACGGCGTTGATTTTCTCAGCCAAAGACACATAGCTTTCGTACGGGACAATCTGATAAGCCGTATGGGTAAAAGCCTGAAGTTGCGCTTCGACTGCCTGCACCAGGCGAGGATGGCGGTGTCCGGTGTTCAGCACGGCAATCCCGGCGGCAAAATCGATGTACTGATTGCCTTCGATATCGGTAATTGTGCTGTTTTCTGCCGACTGGGCATAAAAATCACACATCACACCCACGCCACGCGGGGTGGCATCCAGACGACGTTGTTGCAGGTTTTTATTGTTCATTCTCTACACCTTGTCCATTAATACATTTCGGTTGAATTACCCTTTAAATTTAGACGCCGTCTGGTACTTTAATCGAGAGCCAAATCGTTTTATTTTAAGGATCCAAATGCGTTCACTTGCCGGAGATGTGATCAAGCATGCATTTAATCAGCAGACTGACGAAAAACTACATCGCCGCCTGTATGCCGCCATTTGTAGTTGCATCCTCGAAGGTAGCCTGAAACCGGCTACCCGAATGCCTCCGTCGCGTGACCTGGCAGGAGAACTGACGCTATCGCGCAATACCGTCCTGCGGGTGTATGAACAGTTGCAAGCTGAAGGGTATATTTCCGCGCGCACCAGCAGCGGCACATTTGTGACCGACAGCGTGCTGGACAATCTCGACCTGCACCCTGACAAAGAGCCTGTTGCTGCCGCTCTGGAAGATCACACCCGCTTATCCGACCGCTGCCTTGAGCTGCTGGGTCATGCCAGCGCCAGTCCCCGTCAGTGGGGGGCATTTATTCCAGGCGTACCTGATGTAGAGCATTTCCCGCACCGGGTGCTCAAGAAAATTCAGGACAGGCTGGCAAGACGACTGCGCCCGGAGTATCTCACTTACGATGCCACAGGCGGCGTGAATGAGCTAAAAGAAGCACTGGCAGACTATCTGCGCACCGCTCGCGGCGTACGGTGCTCACCGGAGCAAATTCTGATTACTGAAGGTATTCACCAGGCCCTGGATCTGGTGACCCGGACTTTATGCAACCCCGGCGATCACGCCTGGATTGAGGAACCGGGCTACTGGGGAATCAAAAATATTCTGCGCATCAATGCCGTTAATTTTTCGGCTATCCCGGTTGATGAACAAGGCATGGTCCCGCCGGATGCAGGTGAAACACCGCCAAAACTTATTTTTGTGACACCGTCACATCAATACCCACTCGGTTCGGTAATGAGTCTGAGCCGCCGCCGGCAACTTCTCTTTCGCGCACGTGAAACGCGAAGTTGGATAGTGGAAGATGATTACGACAGTGAGTTCCGCTTTTCCGGCCAGCCGATTCCCTCTTTGCAGGGGCTGGAAGAAGAGACACCGGTCATTTACATCGGGACATTCAGTAAGACACTCTATCCCGCACTGCGACTCGGGTATGTCGTGCTACCTAAATCGTTAGCCGCTCCGCTGAAAAAGGTTCATAACGACCTCTATCGTGGTGGGCATCTGTTGATTCAGGCCGCACTGGCGGAGTTTATTCGCGAGGGTTATTACGCGGCACACATTCGGAAAATGCGTCAGCTATACAGTCGTCGTCGCCAGATGCTGGTAGAGCTTATCAGCCGCCAACTTGGTGAACATTTTCTTGGTTCTTTCAGCAGCAACGCCGGGCTGCATATGATCTTACAGTTACCCTCCGGGAGCGATGATGCGGTCATTGCCCAACAGGCGAATGCGCAAGGGTTGTTGGTGCGCCCACTGTCACGCTACTACGTGAATGAAGAGAAACGCAGCGGCCTGTTGCTGGGATTTGCCAGTATCGAAGAAAATGAAATGACGTCGGCGTTTACCCGACTCGCGGATATTATCAGGGTAAACACCGTGTAAGCACTGCCGGATAACGGTGCAAGCACCTTCTCCGGCATACTGTTTAATGTGACGCTTTTTTAACGCCAGCCAGGTCTTCCTGGCTTACTTCGCCATTCCCTTCACCCCAGCTTTTACGCACGTAGTTGATCACGTCGCGCATTTCGTTGTCGCTTAACAAGCCACCGTAGGCAGGCATCTTAAAGGAGACGCTGCCACGCGTTGTCGGTGTTTCTGCGCCGTGGGCAATCACTCTGAACAGCGGTGTCGGGTCATCAACCATCACCAGTGGATTGTTAACTAAAGAAGGCGCGTTATCATCCGTACCTTTCCCTTCCAGACCGTGACAAGTTGAACAGTAGCGGTTATAGGTCACTTTGCCCGCCTCAGGTGAATTCGACCAGGATGCTGTAGTCGCCGCAGCACGTACCGTTTCAGGCTTCGCACTTTTCAGGCTCAACAGATATTGGGCGATCGCCGTGGCATCTTCGTCGGTCAGATACTGTGTACTCTGCGTGACGACTTCAGCCATCGAACCTGAAACCGCGGCATGCTTGCTTTTACCGGTCAGCAACAGCGATTTTAACTCCTGCTCAGACATACCGGTGCCGCGCAGCGACGGTGCATACCAGCCGTCAATCATCGCGCCGCTCAGGTATTCGGCATCAGCATTAGTATACGCTTTTTCGTTCATCGCCATGCCTCTCGGGGTATGGCATGAACCGCAGTGTCCGGGGCCTTCCACCAGATAAGCACCCCGTTTTACCAGGGCAGCATTATCATCCGTTTTCGCGCCCTCTACAGCCGTCACTGGCGCGTCGGTAAACAGCCAGTTCCAGATATGCAGCGGCCAGCGGGCGGAGAGTAGCCACGGAATGGCATTCTCTTTATTGGGCTGTGCTGACGGCGTGACGTCATCCATAAAATAGCTATACAGCGCCTTAACATCCTCGTCAGAAAGTTTCGCATAGGAGGGATAAGGCATAGCCGGATAGAGCGGATGACCATCTTTGGCGATCCCCTGCCGTACGGCCTTTTCAAAATCCTCGTAAGAATAATTTCCAATACCCTGCGTTTTGTCCGGGGTAATGTTGGTCGAATAAATATCCCCCACCGGAGTAGGAAACTTTTTGCCCCCCGCCATCGCCGCACCACCTTCTGCTGTGTGACAGGCGACGCAGTCTGAAATTCGCGCGATGTATTCACCGTTAGATTCAGCAGCGGAAACCGAAGCGGTAAATAAACAGGCGGCGAGAATGGTTACATTACGCATAGATCACCCCATATCCTTGAGTTCATTAACCGCACGCCATGCCTGATCGATTGCCGTGTGGGCATAAGCACTCCAGTCAGAATCGGAGTTAGCGATGGCAATGCGACCGACTGGCTTACGCGCCCGTTCGATAATTTCTGGCATCTTATCCATATCATCGAACAGCGAGTTGGCGTAGTACGCATAGCCATGCGCCCAGCGGTTAACCGTAATGGCGGCAATATCGCGTTGATTATCAAATCCAGTTGAGCCAAACATCTCCTGCAACTGGGAGCGAATCATCTCCTCATGCGCGGCAAAAGTGGTCCCCAGCAAATAGGCTCGTCCTAGACGGAACTGTTCTCTGGCCGACAAGTTACTGCCCGGATAGGTCGGCACATAAACCATATGAATGACCATCGGATCGTCCGGGGAGGCCGGATGTTGATACCCACCAATACTGACCGGATAGTCGAGCTTGACCCTGCTATAAGGTGCCGCCGGAGAATAAAACTCATGTACGCCAAGCTGTTTGAACGCCTGCCAGTTTTTGACCACCACGTTGGTGTACACCAGCGGTGCCTTCACGTTCAGTTTAAGATCCGCCTGCTGCTGTTCCGGCATCTCAGGCACCAGATACGGGATCATCATGTTATAGCCTGCCATGATGGTGTTCTTACCGCGCACACGGTGCATTTTACCGTCACGCAGATAGGTCACTGCCACGCCATCCTGCACGTTGGCCGCATTAATCACCGTGCTGTTCAGGCGCAGGCGCGTAGTGTTTTCCGGCAGATCCAGCTTTTCGTAATGTAGTCTGGCGAGGACAGAGTCTTCCATTGTGTTGCCCGGTAGCGCATCCGGCAGCATATATCTGACTAACAGGCGGGCTAACCCGGCGTTACCGTCCGGGAAGTGGTAAACATACGGCTCTTCGAGGTCGGCCAGTGACTCTCCGTCCAACGGCGGTAACCCCATCCCTTCCATGCCGGGTAAGGCGCACGCACGGGCATCGCTACAGGAAATACCTTCAATACCAATAGCAAAGAAGTCGTTGGAACGCTGCTGGAAATAGAGCAGCGCCATTTTGCTCAAACCAACTTTTGTTGCCAAAAATTCACTGTAGCTGTGGGTATCCAGCCATTCCATTTTCTCATCGACCGTCATCCCCGGCAGGTAATCACCGGGCCGGACGTGCAGGTCGATCAGCGCTTTTCTGTCGTTCTCACTTAGCGGAAAATCATTGATAAAGTCTTCAATATTACGCCCATTGAGCCTGTCCGGCGGAATATCATCAGATACCGCGCGGCCCGGATCGCCGCTGACGATTTTTGTTTCGCCAAAATTCTTCTTGTCGAAGAAAACGCCGCGACTGAGCTGCCAGTCGGGGTAGAAGTTTACGTCAAAACTCTCTTTTAACCGCGTGACGCTGACGCCCACGGTTTCCATCAACTTTTGTACTTCAGGGCTGAAATTATGCGCAGGTGACTGGAATGCTTCGCTGCCACCATAACCGAGTAATTTCTTACCCGAGCTGGTAAATTCATTACGTTTGGCGTGTCCACCAAAGTCGTCATGGTTATCGAGGATCAGGATCCGGCTATTTTGCCCGGCAACTTGACGCCAAAAACAACCGGCAGCTAACCCGCTAATCCCGCCACCCACAATCACCAGATCGTACTCTTCCTCAACGGGCAGAGCGTTTAAATCAAAATGTTTATGCTCGCGGCCTAGCGCATGCGCCATTTCAAACGATCCAGGATGATTGCCCCGCAGCCCCGTCAGCGCAGGAGGATAATAATTTCCATCTATAAATGCGTTTCCCTTTCCTGCCGCCCTGACCCACTCCAGCGGGGTAAGTCCCGCCGCAATAGTCACCGCGACGCCGTTGAGAAAATCACGTCTGGTAATTGCCATTAACTTTTTTCCTTATTGCTACACACTGCCTTTAATACGACACAAATAAGAGAGATACCCCTTCTTATTTATAAAGGGGTACAACCGACTACTTCACTGGCTTTAACTCTTCATCCAGTTTTTTAGAATCATAATAATCACCCTGCCAGGTGATTTTTCCTGCTTTAACATGAATATAGCTGACGCCTTCAAATTTGATCGGATTATTTGTCGGCGGACTTCCTGCCCATTCACCACTATTTTTGCCTGAAAATTCCCAACGAAAGGCCACGGTATCTTCGTCGTAGACGGGTTTTCCAACCATTTTCCAGCTAAGATCTGGAACCGCCTTAATAAAAGCGCCGATAACCTCTTTTTCTGCTTTTTCCCTGCCGTTTATCGGTTCTCCTGCGGCGGCATCATAATAGACCGCATCATCAGCAAGAAATTGAGCGGCTCGCGAAGCATCATGCGCATTCCACGCCGCCATATACTCTTTTACGGTATTCAGCGATGTACTTTCTGCCAGGCTATAGCCCGAGAACATCACTAATGAAAGCACCGCGATTTTTAATGTTTTCATCGTAACCCTCTCTATTCAGAAATGTCGCACATGATATGTTTCACCCGAGTGTATTCCTCGAGTGAATAAGATGAGAGATCTTTGCCGTACCCCGATTTTTTGAACCCGCCGTGCGGCATCTCGGCACACAGAGGAATGTGATTGTTAATCCACACCGTGCCAAAATCGAGGTCAATGCTGAAGCGTTGGGCGCGACCATGGTTACTGGTCCAGACGCTGGCGGCAAGACCATACTCCACATCATTCGCTTTGTGTAGTACCTCTTCGTCAGTAGAAAACGACTGAATAGTCATTACCGGGCCAAATACTTCATGCTGAATAGCTTCATCATTTTGATGCAAACCGGAGACGATCGTCGGCTCAAAATAGAAGCCTGGACCAGATCCTGCGCGCCCACCGGTTTCAATTTTTGCATGTGCCGGTAAACGCTCAATAAAGCCTTTCACCTGCTCCAGCTGATTCCGGCTATTCAATGCGCCGTACAGTGCATTTTGATCTTCTGGCGGCCCAAATTTGATACTTTTTGTTTTCTGGATCAGTTTTTCCAGAAACTCAGCGTAGATAGATTGGTCTACCAGGATCCGCGTTGCCGCTGTGCAATCCTGCCCGGCATTGAAAAAGCCAGCTGTGGTAATCGTCGCAATCGCCTTGTCCATATCCGCATCGGCGAACACGATTGCGGGCGCTTTCCCGCCCAATTCCAGGTGTGCTCGGGTCAGATTTGCCGCCGCCGAAGCCGCAACCTGCAAACCCGCACGGACCGAACCGGTAATCGAGACCAGTGAGGCTTTCGGGTTTGAAACCACCAGCGAACCAGTGCTGGCTTTGCCCAACACAACGTTAAACGCCCCTCTCGGGAACAACGGTGCGGCCAGTTCAGCCAACAGCAGCGTACTAACTGGCGTGGTGTCGCTTGGTTTTAACACCACCGTGTTGCCTGCCGCTAGCGCTGGTGCAATCTTCCACACCGCCATCATGAACGGGTAGTTCCACGGCGTCACTTGCCCAACAATACCCAGCGGTTCACGACGAATGGTTGAAGTAAATCCTGCGGAATATTCTCCGGCCGCCTTTCCTTCAAGACAGCGCGCCGCTCCGGCAAAAAAGCGGATGGCATCGCAAGATGCCGCGATCTCCTCTTTCTCAATAAAATGGCGAAGCTGACCAGTTTCCTGACTCTGCGCGGTTACCAGTCGCTCAACGTTACGTTCAATCTCATCGGCCAGCCGCAATAACGCCTTTTGCCGCTGTGCCGGCGTCGATTTTCTCCAGATGCTAAACGCCGCCTCCGCTGCTGAGTAAGCCTGCTCTACCTCCACCTCGTTAGCGTTGGGAGATATTGCGTACGTTTCACCATCAACCGGACTCACCAGTTCGAAGCTATCTTCGCTACTGCCTGCTACATAGTGCCCATTAATAAAATGCTTCAGGGTTTTCATGTTTGTCTCCTGCCAATTAATACATAAAGAATCTTATGTAATATATATATTGTAAAATTTTTTCAAATGCGCAACATTGACACTATGATAAGCCTCGCATTTTTAACTTAATTTTCACATTTGCAGGATGAGGCTTTTTATTGCCAGCTGACGCGTTACGCCCAGCTCATCATAAGGTTATCGGGACACACATCCGCTTGTGCAGTGACGTTGCGCCCAGGCATGTAAAATAACTCGGCCATTCTTACCTTCCTTGCCCGACGGGCATGTGTTAAAAATGGTCGTTGTTTCAGGGAATTGAGTACAGAAAAGATTATGATTACTCACGCGGTCATATTTGCGCCTATCGGGCAGGTCAGTCGTTCAGACCAGATAGTCCAACGCCTTTCAAATGCCATTATCACGGGGTTGCTGGAGCCAAAAGAACAGCTCCCCAACGAAACTGATTTGGCAAAGATGATGGGTGTCTCACATATCACTATCAGGGAAGCGCTAAACACGCTTCGGGCTAATAATCTTATCCATACGGTTCGTGGTCGTAATGGCGGGAGTTTCGTTTGCGAAAATATTGATGGCAAAAATAGCGCCCTGCATCCGTTCAAGGCGATCAGTACGGATTATCTGTCTGATCTGGGTGAAATGCATTGCGCCATTATTAGCCATAGCGCGAGGCTGGCTTCCCGACGGATGACCGGTGCGGATATCGCCAAATTTCGCGAGTTTGTCGAGGTGCTCAGAAAGGCAAACTCACCTGAGCTGATGACCCAGGCCGATATGCGTTGTCTGCTGGCGATTGCCGCCAGTTCGCATTCAGCGCGACTGGCCAATCAGGAGCTGCAGGTTCAGGCTGAATGGGCATCGCTGGTGGCGATACTTTATCGCACAGACAGTATTCATGCAGAAATTATCGCGCTTTATTCGGCGCTGGCCGATGCGCTGGCTGCTCACAACGAGGCAGAGTCAGTACAGTTTGCCACGCAGATCATCGACACGTTTACCTACTACCTTATTGAAAAAAAGCTGAAATATAACTCGAACTGACAATCAGTGAAGGCAGGACAGACAATGAGCTCTTCGACATCCCTAAGCGCATTAATTCGTAAAATTGATGACATTACTGTTTCTACCGTAGATTCTACCGTTGCGCTGGCGAGGAGCATCCATGAGGCGATTTCAGGGGTACAAAAGGCCTCAGCCGAGGTCGTTCTCGACCCCTCAGTCAGATCCACCGTTCAACAGCACATCAAGCGCACGCTCAATAACAACCATTACTGCTCAGGGGCAGGATTCGCCAGCCATATTGAGAGCACCGCAACCACAAAAGAGTACTGGTTGCTGGAGTGGTGGTATAAGAAAGATAATGGTTTAAGCCAGGCGCATCTGGATTTGGATCAGGCCACGCAACAACGACTGGATTTCAGAACCTTTGAGTGGTTTAAGCATTCTCCTCCGGCAGGCAAAGCCTATATCCACGGCCCCTACGTCGACTATATTTGCAATATCTCCTATACCCTAACGTCAGCCGTCCCGGTCTACTACAACAACCAGTTTCTCGGTGTTGCCGCGGTCGATCTGCTGGTCAGTCAGATAGAAGCCGAACTGCTTTCCTGTGCCCATCCTGACTATGTGATTCTGACTAATCTGGAAAACAGGATCATTTTCTCCAGTTGGCCACGTTTTCGCGTGGGTGAATTGCTATCACCTGCAAACAGTACCGTGGTGTATCGGAGCGACTACTTTATCCTTTATCACTATCAAAACTAAGGGCCCGAAGGCCCTTAGTTTTTAGTTATCCTGCCCCATATTGAGCTTATTGGCGTAGGCAATGGCGTCGTTTTCCGGCGCCGCTGAACGACCAAACGGACGGGTCAGGAACATATAAATAAGCCCCGAGCCAACAACAATCGCCAGGCCGAACAGGACCGTCCAACGGTCGATGAAGTCGCTGCTGTCTGCCGGTTGCGCCAGTAACCAGATCCCGCACAATCCGTAAGCTAACGCCAGCACATTCACGATTACGCCCCAACCGCCAATGGTCCACTCCCCCGCCGGTTTCCAGCCTTTCAGACGCTGACGCAGCGCGGCCAGCACAACCATCTGGAACGAGATGTAAATCCCGATAACAGCAAACGCGGTGATACGCGACAGGTTATCTGGCTGGAAATAAACCCAAACGCAGATGATCACTGGCAGCAGGCAACTGACGACCATGGCATTATCCGGAACACCATTTTTAGAGATTTTGGCCATCCATTCACTTCCCGGCAGCATTCTGTCGCGGGAGAAAGAAAAGATAAGACGGCTTAACGCAGCCTGCAGAGACAAAATGCACGACAACATGGCGATAATTGCAACCACGATAAAGACAGTCGCGCCAGTTTCGCCCAGAGCTTCATTAAGGATTGCCGGGATCGGATCGGACGTTTTGCCATTCACGATGCTGACCAGATTCGGTGAAGCCAGCAAATAACCCATAACAGAAATAATGGCGGAAATCGCGCCGAATACGATGCTTAAAATCATCGCCACCGGGATCTTTTTACTCGGATTCTGCACCTCTTCCGCAACGTTACCGCAGGCCTCAAAGCCAAAGAACATAAACAGTCCCATCAGCGCAGCAGACATAAATGCGGTGGAGTAGCTGCCGTCATGAGCCAGCACGCCCATCGAGTCAAAAATCACAGAGAACGGCTGTGAACGGTGGAAAATCAGCAGATAAATCCCCAGCGCGATCACGCTGACAATTTCACACCAGAAGCCAATTTTTGCCACCCGGGCCAGATTTTTAGTCCCGGACATATTAACGGCCATCATCAACAGCAGCAGCAGGACGGAAGTCACCAACATCGTGGCCGGCGTCTGACCATAGTGGAAGAGTGATTCAACAAACGTTGATGTATATTCCGCGATCGACGTAATGGTGACCACCAGCGCCCACAGGTAGATCCAGGCGGCGATCCACGCATACTTCTTGCCCCACAACCTTCTGGCCCAGGGGTAAAGCCCGCCGGTTATCGGATACTGGGAAGCGACCTCACCAAACACCAATGCCACCAAAAGTTGCCCACATGCGACGATTAAAATCCACCATACTGCGGGCGGCCCCGCCAGCGTTACGGCCAGTGCAAACAGCGAATAGACGGCAGTAAGCGGCGACAGGTAGGTAAAACCCAACGCAAAGTTTGAAATAAGACCGATCGAGCGATTGAACTGTTCTTTGCCATCTTTTTGAAAATTATCATTTTTCTTATCAGGTGTCTGTTCCATATTGCTTTCTCTTTTGTGGAATAGTCGCAGGGTTGAACAATTAATGTATAAAAGATATTAAGTTATATGTATAGTGATTTTGTCGCAGATTTGTTAAAAATGATCGCGCATCACGTTAATGAAAAAGTGGAGATAAAACGGTAGAGAGAGCGAGGATTTTGCGGTATTTACAACCAATGATTCTTTAGCAATTGCGAACCATAGGCTATTTTGGCGGATAAATACGCACAGCGGATTGCGTTCGATGCTAAGTAGCAAGAATCGCTGCTGTTAAGCAACATTTTTGCAATATAATAACGTGATGTTAAACGCTGAACCTGAGCAGGTGAATGATGGAAATTGATCTCGATAATCTGGTCTTTGATGGACTGGAAGAAGCGCAAGAGCGTAACGCTGAACGTCTGGAAGATGCAGACAAGAAAGCGCAGGAAATTATTGCTGATAATGACTGCGGCGACGCCTGCAAAATCTGATTTCCAAACCGGCGCAATGCCGGTTTTTTATCGCCTGTTAACCCCACCCACTTCAGCCCGTATACCGTAAGGCCTCAATCAGTTGCGCAAAGGCGGCGGTATGTTGTTTTCGGCTGGGATAGTACAAATAATAGCCAGGGAAAGGTTCGCACCAGTCCTCCAACACTTTTTCCAATGCCCCCTCTGCAACAGCCTGCTCGACGGTGTCTTCCGGCACAAAAGCCAGCCCCATTCCCGCCATCGCTGCGCTAATTCGCGGGGGTAGATTGTTAAAAATAAGCTGCCCTTCCACCCGTACGCGCAAATCTTGCCCGTCTTTAGCAAACTCCCAGGCGTATAATCCGCCCAACGTCGGCATGCGCATGTTAATACAGCTATGATTTTGCAGGTCGTGAGGGGTTTTCGGTTTGCCATGACGAGCAAAATACGCCGGTGACCCCACCACTACCATACGCCAGTCCGGGCCAATTCTGACGGCGACCATGTCTTTTGCCACCTGCTCACCGAGCCGAATACCCGCGTCATAACGGCCAGTCACAATATCCGTCAGACTATTGTCGATGGTCATTTCCACATTCACATCGGGGTAAGCCTGCAAAAATGGCTCCAGCGCGGGCCAGACGGTAGATTGCAATGCATGTTCGCCCAGCGTCAGGCGGATGTTACCGGCCACGCGCTGACGGACATCGGTTAATGCCAGCAGCTCTGTTTCAATGTCATCAAAACGCGGGCTGATACTGTTGATAAGCCGTTCTCCGGCTTCGGTCGGCGCAACGCTGCGCGTGGTGCGGGTCAGAAGCCGTACATCCAGCCGCTCTTCAAGCCCACGAATCGCATGGCTTAGCGCGGATTGCGAAACCCCAAGTTTTGCCGCTGCCCGGGTAAAACTACGCTCGCGGGCAACGATAATGAGATAATAGAGATCGTTAAAATTATCACGCAGCATGCTTATCCCCACTCCAGACCTGTTGTGATATATGGTACAGGTCCGGAGGGTATTCCAGTAGCATTTCTGGACATTAGCACAGCTCAATCTTATTCAAGCGTGCTCTCACACAAAAACAAAATGCGAATTATTACCAGGCTTATGCACGATTTTACCTTTCACTCCTGCATTATTTTCACCCGCTATTAACACATCCTTCACTAATAACATTTTGTATATAGATAAGAATTTTTTCTTATTTTGTCCCAACCGTAAGTTATGGGAGCGTAAAAAGCACAAACCAAAAAACTACAGGGATTTCATACAATGATGGCAACGAAAACTTACCGCGCTAAAAAAACACTGCTGGCATTGGGCGTGCTGCTGGCCTCAGGACTTACCGTCTCGCAGGTTCAGGCTGACCAACTGGCCGATATCAAAGCCGCAGGCGTCGTAAAAGTCGCGACATTTGACGCGAATCCTCCGTTTGGCTCCGTCGATGCCAAAACCCATAAGATTGTCGGCTACGACGTTGATTTTGCCGAAGCGCTGGCCAAATCCCTTGGTGTAAAACTGGAACTGGTAGCGACCAATCCGGCAAACCGCATTCCGTTATTACAATCTGGTAAAGCTGATTTAATCGTCGCGGATATCACGATTACACCTGAACGGGCGCAGGTAATAGATTTCTCCGTCCCATATTTTGTTACCGGCCAGCAGTTCCTTGTGCCAGCAAAATCTCCGGATAAGCTCGATGAATACGGCAAAGCACGCATCGGCGCGGTAAAAGGCACTACTGGTGAACAGGCACTGCATCAGCGCTTCCCGCAGGCGCGCGTGTTGGCCTACGACGATATCCCGCTGGCGTTAACCGCGCTACGCAACGGCAATGTTCAGGCCATTACCCAGGACAGTACGATTCTGGCCGGGTTATTAGGCGCTGCGCCGGATAAAGCTGATTTCAAAATTCTGCCGGACCTGCTGAGCAAAGAAGAGATCGGCGTGGGGGTGAAAAAAGGTGAGCCAGCGTTGTTAAAAGCCGTCAACGATGAACTTTTGAAGCTGGAATCTACCGGGCAGGCAGCCAAAATTTATGATGTCTGGTTTGGTCCTGAAACCAAAAATCCGCAAGCCCGCGCCTTTAAAATAGAAGCCAAGTAATATGCTCTCAGCCCTTTTTCCTCGATCCGCAGCTTCGGCTGCGGATTTTACCCATTTGCGCCAGGCGAGCGTCGAACTACGCAATGTGATTAAACAGTATGACGCTCACACCGTCCTTAACGGCGTTAGCCTGGCGGTTGAACCCGGTGAAGTGGTGACTATTCTGGGGCCTTCCGGCTCAGGAAAATCCACTCTTATACGTCTTATCAACCAGCTTGAGTCGCTCAGCGGTGGCGAAATTTTCATTGATGGTAAACCGATTGGCCAGTTGCGCGGGGCGGCGTTACGCCAGCTACGTAGCCGTATCGGTTTCGTATTTCAGCAATTCAATCTCTATTCGCACCTGACTGCGCTGCAGAACATCGCACTGGCGCTGGAATATGTTCACGGCTGGAACAAGACGGAAGCGGATCGTCGGGCACTTGAGTTGCTGGAAAAAGTGGGACTGGCGGAAAAAGCCAACGCCTATGCCGCGCAGTTGTCCGGTGGGCAGCAGCAGCGCGTGGCCATCGCCCGCGCACTGGCCTCGTCGCCACAAATTATTCTGTTTGATGAGCCCACTTCCGCGCTGGATCCGGAAATGATCGGCGAGGTATTACAGGTAATGAAAAATTTGGCCCACAGCGGTATCACCATGATCGTCGTGACCCACGAAATGCATTTTGCCCGCGAAATTGCCGATCGGGTGGTTTTCATCGATGGTGGCGATATTCTGGAAGTGGCCGCGCCGGAGGATTTTTTCGTCCGACCACAGCACCCGAGAACCCAGCGTTTCCTGAAAAAAGTGCTCGACCCGTTACACCAGGAGTCATCGTCATAATGCATGCAATGGACTGGCAGGGAGTGCTGAGCGGGCAACCCCTGCAATGGATAATTTCCGGTTTTCTCACCACGCTCTGGGTGACGCTGGCAGGTATCGTGCTCGCCACGCTCATTGCCATCTCACTGCTCGGCCTGCGCCTGACGGGCAATCGTCTCGCTAAAGCGATGGTCGGGGTGTGGGTCTCGGTGTTTCGCAACACGCCTTTACTGGTGCAACTGATGTTCTGGTATTTTGCCGCCTGGAACTGGCTACCCCGTAACGTCATTAGCTTTATCAATGC
The DNA here is from genome assembly GCF_030332595.1 of Citrobacter sp. Cpo100. Taxonomy (NCBI): domain Bacteria; kingdom Pseudomonadati; phylum Pseudomonadota; class Gammaproteobacteria; order Enterobacterales; family Enterobacteriaceae; genus Citrobacter; species Citrobacter sp. Cpo100. The sequence continues at coordinate 691,665 of NZ_JAOWHM010000037.1, forward strand.
CGATCATCCATGGTCAATTTTGCCAGGTGATGTCTGGTGGTTAACACCGGAGTTTATCTGTTCAGCATGGGGGCTTGGGGTATTTACATCAGCATTTTTGGTTGAAGAGATCGCTTCGGGTTTACGGGCTGTTTCTGCCGGACAACGCGAGGCTGCCGTGGCGCAGGGGTTTTCATCCTGGGCGATATTTCGTCACATTCTGCTGCCTCAGGGGCTGGCAAACGCCTGGCAACCGATTGTTGGGCAATATCTCAACCTGATGAAGCTTTCCTCGCTTGCCAGCGGTATTGGATTTGCTGAGCTCACCTACCAGGTACGGCAAATTGAGAGCTACAACGCGCACGCGCTGGAAGCCTTTGCCGTTGGCACCGCACTCTATCTGTTTACCGGCATCACTTTGGGTATGTTGCTTACCCGTCTTGGCCCGCAGTCTGCGTCGGGTAAATCGTCAAAGATAAGAATGCGCATCTTCAGCGTCAGGAGCATACTGCATGATCGCTAATGTTTCGGTCATTACCGACAATCTTGACTATCTCCTGTGGGGACGTGTAGCTGAGGGGCAACCCGGTGGCGTCCTGCTCACTTTGCTGATGGCTATTGGTGCGGCATTGCTGGCGCTGCCTGGCGGGATCGTTCTTGCCTGCTGCGCCTGGCGATTTCCGGGCGCGGTTCGCAACGGGTTGTTTATCTGGGCAGAATTTATTCGCGGCATTCCGCTCATCTTTGTAATTTTCTGGATGTGGTATTTGCTACCCATGCTGACCGGAAGCGATCTGCCCGGTGCCGTTACAGTGACGCTGGCGCTGGCATGGTTCACCGCCGCCTCGGTGATGCACTCGGTGTATGCTGGAATTAGCGCACTGCCTGGCGGGCAGTATGAAGCGGCAGTTGTTCAGGGTTTTCGCCCGGAACAGGCCCTGTGGCTTATCTTGCTGCCGCAGGTGCTGCGTAACGTACTGCCGTCGCTGACAGGGATTTTTATTGGGCTACTGAAGGACACGTCACTGGCGTTTATTGTTAACGTGCCGGAACTCACGACAGTTGCCGGTCAGGTTAACAGCCGGGTGCAGATCTACCCCGCAGCCATTTTTATCTTTACCGGGCTGGTCTATTACCTGCTGTGCTTTAGCCTTGAAAAAATCACCCAGCGCCGATTCGCACCAAAATGACCTCTCGGCTCAACATTCCACGAACTGATGGTCTTCGTTGAGCCGATATTTTACGCCCGCCCGAATGTTATTTTCCCCTTCAACGGCAAGCGCAAAACGCATTCTTTCGCCATCGTGATAAGCCAGCGCCGCACATCCGCCGGGACCAAGAATTATTGAGTCGACAGCACCGGTACTGGCAACAACGGCGTTCTCTCCGCTGGCAATAATGTGGATATTGTCCGCGCAGTTAGCGATTTTCGCATCTGCGCCAAAACAGGCCAGTTGGGTTAAATCACCGCTACTGGCAATCCGATTTCGATCGCCGAGCGAACTGATACGTACGCGCATGCCGGTACTGGCAATACGCGTTCCGTCGCCCACACTGCTGATACGCGCCGAGTTTCCCGCAATCGCTATTCGCCCGCGTTCGCCTGAACTGCCGATATGCGTGTTATAGCCTACACTGCCAATCCGTGCGCTGTAACCGGCACAGGCGATCTGCGCAGCATACCCGACGCTGGCAATTTTTACGTTATCACCCGCACTGCTAAATCGGGCATAATCTTCCGCACAAGCCAACGGACGGCTGGTTTCCCCCGCGGCTTGCTCACGGGAAATATTCCCCATCGCGTCAATATCCTGCTGAGCAAAACTCGCCTCTTCCCGCCATTTTGACCAGCCGTATTCCACCAGGCTATTTGCCCAATCGGTATACCCTTCCCGCTGGAGCGCGCGATGAACATCGGCATAGCTTCCTCCTGCGGGAAACGCGCGTAGAAACCAACGATACATGACGGGCCCAACACGCCAGGCCCGTAAGTCACTTCGCGTAATCATCATCGCTTAATGCCGGTGGTAGCCATCCACCATACACTTAAAGGTTTCGCCCGGCGTGCGCCCCGTAGTGCAGAGATAAAGATGCCCAAAAATGAAAAACAGACTGACTATTGCCAGCGCAAAGTGCGCCTGAAGCAGCCAGTAACGCACTCCGGGGAACAGATCGCCGACAGCTACCGGGTAAAGCGATAACAATCCAGTGATCAGTAGCAGTGGCAACAAACCATACATCACGCCAACATAGGCCGCCTGCTGTAACGGATTAAATTTAGAGCGAGGTGAGGCCGGAAATGGGTGTGACTCGCCCTGCATAATGCCAAACAGGTAAAAACGAGTTTGTCTTTGCGCACGAGCGATCCAGCCCTGACGTTGAATAATATAGTGATGTCCGTTGCCGCCAATCAGGTTGATCAGCACAAAACCAATCCAGCAGGCAAGTAGCAAAAAGCCGCAGACCTCATGAACGGTAAGCAGGCTTTTCATTACCGGTGCGCTAACGGCAGAGAAGTGATTGACCAGGCCACTGACCAGAAGCAACAGAAATAACAGTGCATTCGACCAGTGCCACAGGCGGACAGCCTTCGAATATAAATAGACCTTCTCGCCGTGCCCTGCCGACGCTTTATGCGCCGCCCGAAAGCGCAGCATGGCGTGAAGCGCCAGCACCAGCCACATTCCCACCAGCATTAACCCGGCAACGACTAACCACACAGGCCAATAGTCCGGTGAAAACAGGGGAACATACTGTGCAAGCTGGGCGTGAAACTGTTCGGCATTCTGCGACGCGTTCATACATTTTCCTTTTTAATCAAATGTTGACCGAACCGACGATACAGATGGGGCTTCCCGGCGCCTGCAAGTTGATATTCGTAATACTTGTTTTCTCGCAACCAGGTCTGAATTTCCGGGCTATCTTCACGACCGAAAATCAGCGCATGTTCCGGGCAAGCGTTAACACAGATCGGAGGGAAACCTTTCGCCAGCCGAGATTCAGCGCAGAAGTCGCATTTATCCGCCACTTTGGTTTGCGGGTTGAGATAGCGCACCTGATAAGGACACGCGCCAATACAGTAACTGCAACCAATACAGCAAGACGTATCTACTCGCACAATACCGTTCTCATCTCGCCAGGAGGCACCGGTCGGACACACCTCAATACAAGGTGCATCATCACAATGCTGGCAGGACTGACGGAAGTAGTGATACAGCGTTTCGTTGTCGTTATCGGTTACAGGAATATGCGCTATCGACAAACGGCTGCCCTGGTCAGGTACATGGTTGGTTTTCCGGCATGCACGAGCGCAAATATTGCATCCGTTACACAGTGATTCGTCGTGAATCATGACGTAACGAACGGCTTTAGGGCTCCTGGTACTCGCTAACAGATTTTGACCTGGGCCGGTAAAAAAAATCACCGTCCCCATGCCAATGACAAATTTTCGTCGGGTGAAGGACATCGGGTTATCCTCTAATGCTGTGACAGTGGTCGTCCACACATTCCATGACATCAACCTGAAGAATTCAGGGGTTCTGATACTGCTCAACCTCAAGCCATTCACACAGGCCGTACGCTTTGCCATAACTCATAAAACGTTCGCTGAACAAATAAGGCTCCGCATTTGACGATTCCACAGTACGTATATCTGCGTAATCAGGGTGCGTTTCCATGGCCGTTAGCGCCGCTGAAATCTGCTGAGACTCAAAGCTGTACGGCGGTTGCGTCAACATGGCGACCTTATAGGGGCGAGGATACGTTTGACAGTCGAAGCGTACCGCCTCGGCAATCGCACGGCAGATGTCGTTTTCCACCACCTGCACGCACATGTCGGCGTAGTTTGCCGTCATGGTTTGCGTTGAGTAGAAATAGACATCTTCCGCACCCTGCACACGGGTGATATCCGCGTTATTCGCGTCCTGGCACAGCACATCCAGCAGCGCGGAGAGATCGGCTTCAGGGACCGAATAAGGTGGCTGCAGAAACACGCTGCGCGCTACCAGGTGCCCCGATGCCGAATGCTGGCGGATAAAATCTGCCACAATCGACTCCGGGCTGGCGGCTTCCTGAACCTGCGGCGCAGTCACCCGCTCGACCGGCGGGTGAAACGCCTGTAGCCAGTGTCTCTTTTGGCTATCAACCTCGTCAGGAAGCGCCTCAACGGGTGCCTGAACGCTGCTCACGTTAGTCATCTCGCGTTCCTTACGCTGGCAACAGATCCTGCGCAGCCAAATCGGCTGCCACGTCTTCAAGTCCGAGTCGATTCAGGGTTTCACGCGTTGGGCAACCCAACTCGGGATCCCAGCCCATTTCCTGATAGAACATCGTCAGTGACTGGCGCATATCCTCCCTGTCCATCTTGTCGGTGCCTTCGGTGAAGACCGGAATTTTCGGATCTTTATCAAACACCCAGGAGCAGATGAGATCGTGTTCATTACGCATATCTTTGGTTTGCATCAGTTTGACCGTATAGGCACGATGCAGGGTAAAGATGCGTTCAGCGGCCAGGTCCAGACTCGCCTGCGTGGTTTCATCACCGGTGACTGCCTGGAAGAATTTCGCTTCCAGATCCAAATCTCCGCGATAGTTGCGGCTCTTGAGTGGTGAAACCGTCATCGGCCAAACCCAGTTACACAGCGTAACCGCGTTATGCAGGCAGACTTTCAGCAGCGTCCATTTGGCATATTTGATCTTGGCGGCATTGATTGGGGTATAGTTTTTGGTCTCGTCGTAGGCGTCCTGCGACCCAAATAACTCGCCCGCCACTTCGCGCTGTAATTTCAGCGGCAAACCGGAACCGATGAAGTTGATATGGGTGTGCGCCATACAGTCACGGTTAAACATACAGTTGGTGATCGCCCCCACCTGCGCCGAGGCTTCGTTTGCATGATGGACCGGAAAACCAAACGGCGACCACAGTTTATTTTTGGCATAACCCCAGTACTCTTCGCCCAAATCCCAGCGTTTAGCAATGGCATACGAACCGTCCGCAAGATGACTGAGTTCCCCCACGCGATGCGCCAGTCGATAGTAAAAATCTTTGATAAAGTTAGGATCGCCCGCCTCCAGTTGATCCCAACGGATCTCCGCGTACTCTTCGGCTGGCAGCACGCGTTTAAAGACGCCTTTCGAATAACAGTAGGTAAAGTCACGGTGCAACTGGCCGTAGTTACACCAGATACCGTAATCGTCAAACAGGTTCAGTCCGATCAGGTTCCCTACGACTCGCCCATCGTCTTTATCGTCAAAATCTTTCGGGCCATTGGGGAAAATGGTGGTGTGAACAAAGTTCGCCACGCAGGTGTTGCCGCCGGTACTCGGCACGCCAAAATCCTTCACCCGCGGGACATTGAGCTGCGACATACAACGAATAGGGCATGAATGGCAGCCGCTCATTTTGACCGTGTATTTTTCTGCGGCTGGACCCAGATCGAACACCGATTTATAGGTACGGAAACCCACCGTATTTTGGTTGCCCGGCGGGATTTCACCGGTTTCGATTGGCCCCCCTTCTGCCGCGCCCCAGAAAAGTCCCTTACGGGCTGTCCAGCGCGAGTTTGGCGAAGAGTATTCTGCCCAGGCCTGCGGGGTGCTTGGCACAACGTGGTTGTTGTTGGCGCCGATAAGCTCGGTCATCATGTAGTCATTGAGACGCTTCATCTCTTTACGATCGACAATGTTGACGCCTTTGGTCCCTTCTACCGCAATGGCCTTCAGGTTTTTAGAACCCATCACCGCACCCGTACCTGCACCGCCGCTGTGGTTGCGGCTGTTGATCATGCAGGACAGTGGCACCAGATTCTCACCCGCCTGCCCAATAGCGGCAACGCAGGTTTCCGGGCTGGTAATCCGGCAAATCTCTTCGGTTGTGGCGCGAGTCCCCTTGCCCCACAAGAAATCGGCTTTTTCGATGCTGACTTTATCGTCTTTGATGTTGATCCAGACCGGTGATGCGGACTTGCCTTCAATAATAATGGCGTCGTAACCGGCGAATTTCATTTGTGCAGCAAAGAAACCGCCCATATGGGCATCTACGACTAAGTTACCTTTGGTAAACGTCGATAAGGAGGTGATATTGACGCGGGAGCTACAGGGAGCGCCTGACCCCGTCAATGGTCCGGTGGCAAAAACCAGTTTATTCCCTTCATCAAAAGGCATGGTGCCTGGCGGGACTTCGTCGTACATAATTTTATAACCAAAGCCCATCCCACCGACAAATTTTTTAAATTTACTGGAATCTTCAAGGGTGATATTACCCGTGGTGAGATTGACCCGTAAAATATTACCTGTCCAACCATTAGCCATCATGTTTTCCTTTGCAAGAAGGTTTAATAGATATACCCGCCATTCTTCAGGCAGCTTTTTTATCCAAAACTGCAGTATTTTTGGCAATTAATGGCGCGAATCAGGTATGCCTGTTATCTATCAAACAGTAATATCTTTCCACTCGATAATTTTTAATGCCCCAGTCGGACAAGCATTGGCGCATTCTCCGCATAACACACATTTTGAGGATTTTTTCGTTTCGGTATTTACGGTCGCCATCATCCACGGGCAGGCTGTGGTACACGCGCTACAGCCAATACAGCGTTTGTGGTCCACCGCAATACAACCGTCTTCCTGTTTCCAGGTAATTGCACCAATTGGGCAGACCTTCATGCACTGCGGATCTTTGCATTGCCGGCAGGTATCAGCGGTATAGTTTAAATCGCCATACAGCCCACCACCGGACCCGACGCCATCATCGCCAAAGAAGAAATTGCGATGGATTTTTATCCGGGAAAAGAAGGTCCCTACGGCACCATCGTTATAATTGGTACAGGATATTTCACAGCGGTGACAGCCCGTACAGCGCGCTCGCTGGGTCACCAGAACCCCTTTCGGCGTATTGATAAGCCCCACGGTCCCACTATCGATATCTTCCTGCTTACAACCAAATAGGGATAACAGCGCGGGGGCAATCGTTAATCCCGCCAGTCCTTTCCCTGATATCCGCAGGAATTCTAGTCGCGTTAAACCACAATCTAAAAATGGACGATCAACCTGGTTCATTTATTTCGCATCCTCTTCGCAAATGCTGTGGTAGCAACACCTCCAGGCTAATTTAAACCAGCGCAGCTCAAGCCATATCGGGCGGTTAATGTTGCCAACAACACGTAAATTTTTGCCCTAACCTGATCGCGTAAATGACGGTGGTTAAACTGAATGAATCTAATCCTTTAGGGTTAGGCGCAGAAATAATGTGGTTATTCAGCATGCATAGTCTTGATCGTCATCAATTAAAAAACGGAAGGGATATAATTAATACGGAGTGAGATTTATTATCATTAAGAAAAAGAGTGAAATAGCAGCCCATTTAAATTACAAATATTTGTGAACCCTCTCCCAAATATAATGCTGTACGACAACCGATATATAAATACATATCGATTTATAGTTCTCTACAACCAATTATTAACGGAGATAAATTATATAGATTGATAGATTAACGTATCGAGAATAAGAGGACGGCAAAAAATTTCTGCGGTCCTCTTTTTATGAATTAACCGGCCAATGCTTTAATTACGGTCTCAATAGCCTGTTTTTCTAACTCACTGCGCTTCACGCGCTGGTTAGCAAGGGTGGTTCTCAGTACTCCCGCAATGACGATATGCTTAGGTTCTTGTCCCAGATCGCGCATTTCCAGCACTACTTTACCGACTACTCTGCACATTTCACGGTACAACTCGTCGTCTTTCGTCTGATTTCCCATTTTTGCCCGCTCGTCATTAACTCAAACCAACAGCATATATCACTCTGACGATTTAGACAAAATTCAATGAAAATCAAATAAATGTCATCATTCTACTGAATTCTCTGAAGTCGATTAACGAGCTCAGCAAGACTTCCTGCCTGCATTTTTTCCATCACCCGCGCCCGGTGCACTTCAACCGTACGCACGGCAATATTCATGGCATCAGCAATTTCCCGATTCATTAACCCTTTTGCTACCAGATGCGCCAGTTCCCGTTCTTTTGGCGTAAGTTGTTGGTAGCATGAGATGATCTCTTGTCGCGAGAACGCCGCTGCTGAGACCTGCAAGGCATGTTCTAATGCTGCCTGAAGCGGCACGGCTGACACGGGTTTTTGCAAAAAATCGACCGCGCCACGTTTCATTTGCTCAACCGCCATCGGCACGTCGCCATGCCCGGTGAGAAAGACCACCGCCAGCGTACTTGCTTTCTGACGCATGATTTCATGCACAGCGTGCCCATCCAGTACCGGCATACGCATATCCAGCAGTAGTACGCCCACCTGGTGCAGATTTGCCTCGGCGAGGAATTTCTCGCCTTGCTCCCAGCAAGACACCTCATATCCCAGACTTTCCAATAAAAACGCACAGGCCTGGGTGACGGCAATGTCGTCATCCAGCAGATGAATTATCGCCACTACGGCCTCCTTCCTGATTTGGTTTAAAATACAATGTCACTCTCGCCCCCGCTTTACCGTCCGGGGCCTGCTGATTTTTGATCTCAATATCTCCGTTTGCGTAGCGCACCAGTCGCTGACAAATGGCCAGTCCTAGTCCCATACCTTCTTTGCGGGTGGTCATAAACGGCTGAAACGCCTGATACAACTGAGCCTCGTCAATGCCTCCGGCATTATCCTGCACCTGAATACGCACGCCACCATCCTTGTGCAGGGCGCTAAACCATACTGTCGTAGCGCCTGCCTGGGCGGCATTGAGTACCAGATTAGCCAGCACCTGCTCAAGAAGAACGCTTGGCAGCATCAACGTTAACGCCTTGCTAACCTGCGTGTGCAGCGTTACCGCCGGGAATTGCTGGGGCATGCGCAGTAATTGCCAGACGTGATGGATAGCATCGTGAACGTTGATGGCTTGCCAGCCATCGGTGAGTACCGGATTGCCCTGTGCCTGGCTGACCCACTGCCGGAGATTGCGCAGCGTATCGGCTCCTCGTTGTGCCTGGGCGTCTATGTGCTCAAGCGCGGGCAACAACGGATGCTGCTCATCCTGACCACGCAGGCGAATCAGACAGCCTTGGGCATAATGGCGGATAGCCGACAACGGCTGATTGAGCTCATGGGCAAAACCGGAGGTCATCTCCCCCAGCACGCTCATTTGGCGGGCAGTCTCCAGCGCCTGTTCCTGTTTGTGCAACAATACGTTGTTCCGCTCTAACTGCCTGCCGCGTCGGCGAACCAACAGCATCACCCAGATGTAATTGAGCGTAAGCAACAGCAGCACGATGGCCACGCCCCCCATCGCCAGTCGGTGTTGAATAAACCAGCTTTTGACATCCAGCCACAGCTGACGCTGCTGCGGATGCTGTCGGACGTCGCGCAGCAACGCTTCTACTTCGCGGGTCGAGGCGGGCGCGCCCCAGCGAAACGCCGCGTTTTGCGGTGCATTGAACAGTACCCGCGTCACGCGATCGGCCAACTCGTCACTCACTGCAGGTAGTGCGGCAAATGACCAGTCCGGATAGAGCGGCGTACTGGTTAAACAGGGAATTGAAGTTGGATGATTCAACACGGTCATAAAATCGGTTTTACGGATGAGGCCTTCTTCATCCATTTTTTCCAGCAGGCACACCGGCACGATCACCGCCTGCACGGCTTTTTCACGTAATAAATAGAGTAAGGCATCGGCGGGAAATCCGGTGAACGTCAGACGCAAATCGCGCTCCGGGCGCAGACCGGCATCACTGAGCGCTTTATATCCCAGCAAATAGCCACCAAACGCCTGAGCATCAATGGCGCCAACCGTTTTGCCGATCAGATCGTGTGCGGAGGTTATCCCGCTGTCGCGCCTGACGAGAATGGCGCTGCCAATCACATTACTGGTGGCTTTCCCGCCACGGGTGGAGCGTAACGACGCCAGCCAGCGTAGCGCCGAGCGGCTGTTAAGCTGGACAAACTGCGCCGGATTGGTGACCACAAAGTGTACCGTTCCACGATTCACCGCCTCCTGCATCTGCCGGAGGTCCAGCGGTTGAATATGAAACTGCTCACCGGGGATTTGCTGATTCAACAAGGTTTCCAGCGGCTGCCAGTGATTACGTGTAGAAACCTCCCCGCGCATCGCCAAAACGCCAATGTTCCATGTCTGCGCCCTGACCGCGCCGCTTAGCATCCACAGCGACGCCAGCACCGTCAGACATCTTACTACGTTGCGTCCCACTCAATTATCCCTGTCAATTATGGTGTTTTAGATCAACAACAAGCCGGGTATGTGGTTAACCACAATAGAGTATACCCCGTCACGATTTTTACACTGTAAATCATTGAGATTCTTTATTCATCACACGCAAATCAACGGCGTGACCAATGTTTCGTTGTTGCATCGTGACGGGAGAAAATATGGACAGCAGTAAACGGCAGTTTCTCCAGCAACTGGGCGTCCTGACCGCTGGCGCATCACTGGTTCCGCTGGCTCAGGCGCAATTTCCCTTTTCGCCTGAACGCCACGAAGGCTCACAACAGCATCGCTACGCCATGATGGTTGACCTGCGACGCTGTATCGGCTGCCAGGCCTGTACCGTCAGTTGCGCCATTGAAAACCAGACGCCACTGGGCGAATTTCGTACCCTCGTCAACCAGTATCAAGTACAGATTGAAGGCCAGCAAAGCGTTACCAACGTCCTGCTGCCGCGACTGTGCAACCATTGTGATAATCCCCCTTGCGTGCCCGTTTGCCCGGTACAAGCCACTTTCCAACGAGAAGACGGCATTGTGGTGGTCGACAACACACGCTGCGTGGGCTGCGCCTATTGCGTGCAGGCCTGCCCTTATGATGCGCGATTCATCAACCATGAAACGCAAACCGCCGATAAATGTACCTTTTGCGTTCACCGCCTCGAAGCGGGGCTGCTCCCGGCCTGTGTGGAATCCTGCGTCGGCGGCGCGCGCATCATTGGCGATATTAAAGATCCGCACAGCCGCATTTCACAAATGCTGCATGAACACCATGACGCCATCAAAGTCCTTAAGCCGGAAAGCGGTACGTCTCCTCACGTGTTCTATCTGGGACTGGATGAGGCGTTTGTCACCCCATTGATGGGACGAGCTCAACCCGCTCTCTGGCAGGAGGTTTAAATGAACCATTCACTGATTATCGACGAGGTTCTGGCCCATCCCCAGGACGTAAGCTGGTTACCCTGGGCCGTACAATATTTCTTTTTCATCGGCATTGCCGCCTGCGCCGCGCTGTTCGCCTGCGTTCTTCACTGGCGCAAAAAAGAAACGGCAGACCTGGAGAATCTGACGCTGTTGATCGCCCTGACCTGCGCGATTACTGCGCCACTGGCGCTGACCGCTGATCTACACCAAACCGCCCGCGTCTGGCATTTCTATGCGTATCCGACGCCATGGTCCTGGATGCCGTGGGGCGCACTGTTTTTACCGCTGTTTACCGGTTTTTTAGGTCTGTGGTTTCTGGCGCAGCATGTGAAACGGCTAACGCTAAAAAGTTACAGCGTCACAAAATGGTTGGCACTTGGTAGCGCGCTGTCCGCCATCGGATTGCTGGTTTACACCGGCCGTGAAGTGTCGGTGGTACAGGCGCGTCCCATTTGGTTCAGTTACGCCTTTCCGGTTGCGATGTTCCTCAGCGCGCTGCAAACATTTCTTGCCCTGCTCATTGCCACGACAAATAGCAAGGACGCACTACCGCGTAAGCTAGCGTGGGGGCAAATGGTCACGTTGATTGCGCTTGCTATCGTGGTGGCGATCTGGGCGAGTGGTAATACGCTTTCCGGTTCGGCTATCCGTCAGTGGCTGGATGTTGCCTCTTCAGCACAACACTACGCTATCGGTTGGGTTGCGCTATGGCTTGTTTCCCTTGCTCTTTGCGGGTTGGTTGTACGTTACCCCTTATCGCTACCGCTGCGCATATTACTCGCTTTTAGCGCTATGGCGCTGTGCTGGCTAATGCGCTGGACGTTACTCATCCAGGTGCAGACCGTACCGAAATTTAACGCGCAGTTTAATCCCTATACCCTGCCCGGCGGCACCGATGGCTGGCTGGCTATTGTGGGTACCTTCGGCCTGTGGATAGCACTGATTATTATTGTTCGTGAAGCCCTGAACGCGATCGCAAGGAGAATGCAACATGGCTAATTTAACCCGTCGTCAGTGGCTTAAAGTGGGCCTTGCCGTAGGTGGCATGGTGACTTTTGGCCTGAGTTATCGGGATGTGGCAAAGCGCGCGATAGACGGTTTGTTGGACGGAACCTCGGGCAAAATTACCCGTGACCGCATTTTTGCCAACGCGCTAATCCCAGAAGCCAACGCCCGGCCTCACTGGCAGCAAAACCCGCAGCAGGTGATCTCGATGACGCAGTGCTTTGGTTGCTGGACGCAGTGTGGTGTACGGGTTCGCGTTGACACTGAGCAAGGCAAAGTGCTGCGCATTGCGGGCAACCCTTATCATCCGTTGTCGCACGAGCACCATATAGACGCCTCCGTCCCCTTTGCCACGGCAATGGAACAACTGGCCGGGGAGTCAGGTCTTGACGCACGTTCTACCGCCTGCGCCCGTGGCGCAACCTTACTCGAAGGTCTGTACAGCCCGCTACGAATTCTGGAGCCTATGAAGCGCGTCGGTAAACGCGGTGAAGGAAAATGGCAGCGCATCAGCTTCGAACAGCTGATCAAAGAGGTGGTGGAAGGTGGCGATTTGTTTGGTGAAGGCCACGTTGATGGTCTGAGAGCCATCCACGATCCCACTACACCGCTTGATGCGAAACATCCCGGCTTTGGCCCAAAATCCAATCAACTGCTGGTCACCAATACCAGCGATGAAGGACGTGATACCTTTTTACGTCGCTTCGCACTGAACAGTTTCGGCAGTAAAAACTTCGGTGCTCATGGCGCTTACTGCGGCCTGGCCTATCGGGCCGGTTCCGGCGCGTTAATGGGCGATCTGGATAAAAATACCCACGTGAAACCCGACTGGGATAACGTCGAATTCGCGCTGTTTATGGGCACCTCTCCGGCGCAATCCGGCAACCCGTTTAAGCGCCAGGCCCGCCAGCTGGCCAGCGCCCGTTTACGTGACGGCTTCCGCTATGTTGTGGTGGCGCCAGCCCTGCCATTAACCACGGTGCTGGCTGACGATCACGGTCACTGGCAGCCCGTACGACCAGGAAGCGACTCTGCGCTGGCTATGGGGATGATAAGCTGGATTATCGATAAACAACGCTATAACGCTGATTATCTCGCCATTCCCGGCGTGCAGGCCATGCAGCAGGCTGGAGAAAAAAGCTGGACTAACGCTACGCATCTGGTGATTACCGATGAAATTCCAACGCTTGCCGGACAACACCTGACCCTCGCCCATCTGAGTGCAAACGCAGCCCAGGAGCCGGTGGTCGTCAACGAGGCCGGTGAGATTGTCGCCGCCAGCAGTTGCCCGCGCGCTCAGCTGTTTGTTACCCGTGAAGTGACGCTGGCCGACGGGCAGACAGTAACGGTAAAAAGCAGCTTCCAGTGTCTGCGTGAGTCCGCAGAGAAACTGTCGCTAACGCAGTACAGCCAGCAGTGTGGGGTGTCAGAAGCAGACATTGCCGCTCTGGCCGACGCATTCACCCGCCACGGGCGTAAAGCGGCAGTGATCACGCACGGCGGTATGATGGCAGGTAATGGATTTTATAACGCCTGGTCGGTGATGATGCTCAATGCGCTTATTGGTAACCTCAGCCTTGAAGGCGGCGTGTTCGTCGGCGGCGGCAAATTTAATGGCGCCACCGACGGTCCGCGCTACAACATGGACAGCTTCGCCGGGAAGGTAAAACCGAAAGGGTTAAGCATCGCGCGCAGTAAAACCGCTTATGAGTCTTCGGAAGAGTACCGCAATAAGGTGGCTGCCGGGCAATCGCCCTTCCCGGCTAAAGCGCCGTGGTATCCGTTTGTCGCCGGTCAGCTTACCGAACTCCTCGTCTCGGCGCTTGAAGGTTACCCTTATCCGCTGAAAGCCTGGATCTCCAACATGACCAACCCGTTTTACGGCATTGCGGGGTTACGCGGCGTGGCGGAAGAAAAGCTCAAGGATCCTGCTCGTCTGCCGCTGTTTATTGCCATTGACGCCTTTATGAACGAAACCACGGCGCTGGCAGATTACATCGTGCCGGATACCCACAACTTCGAAAGCTGGGGATTCAGCGCTCCGTGGGCGGGCGTGGCCAGCAAAGCCACCACCGCGCGTTGGCCAGTTGTCAGATCGGCGACCAGCCTCACGGCTGACGGTCAACCGGCCTCGATGGAGTCTTTCTGTATCGCAGTGGCAAAGCGCATCGGACTACCTGGATTCGGCGACAATGCAATTACCGATCCGCAAGGTAATCACTATCCGTTAAACCGTGCGGAAGATTACTACCTGCGTCTCGCGGCCAATATTGCGTTTATGGGCAAAGCTCCGGTTGCTGAAGCACAGCCGGAAGACATAGCGCTGACCGGGGTCCAGCGGATCATGCCTGTGATGACCCAAACGTTGAAAACCGATGAAATCAGCCGAGTGGCGTTTATCTACTCCCGCGGCGGGCGCTTTGCGCCGGACAACAGCGGGCGAGTTGATAACCGCGTCGGCAATGCCTGGGAAAAACCGCTCCAAATCTGGAATGCGAACGTCGCCGCGCACCGCCATGCGATTACCGGCGAGCGCTTCAGCGGCTGCCCGGCCTGGTATCCTTCACGTCTGTCAGATGGACGTGCGGTCGAGGAGTTGTTCCCGGAACAAGAGTGGCCGTTGAAACTGATTTCCTTTAAATCCAATACCATGTCCAGCGCCACGGCGGTTATCCCACGCCTTCATCATCTGAAGCCGGTTAATCTGGTGGCGCTCAATCCACAGGATGGTCAGCGGTATGGTTTAGCACACGGCGATATCGTGCGTATCACCACCCCAGGTGGTCAGGCGCAAGCGCAGATAAGCCTGCTGCATGGCGTCATGCCGGGTGTTATCGCCATCGAGCATGGTTACGGGCATAAAGAAATGGGCGCGGCACGGCATACCCTCGACGGTGAGCCGATGGCGTTTGATGAGCAGATTAAGTCGGGGATTAATCTCAACGAGTTGGGTTTTGCGGACCCAACCCGACAGGTAACCAATACCTGGCTTGACTGGGTGTCGGGTGCGTCGGTGCGTCAGGGGTTGCCAGCGAGAATTGAGCGAGTGTAGCTCTGGTGCCGCATGGCAACGCGAACGCGTTTTACCCGGCCTACAGGACGTCGTAGGCCGGATAAAGCACTGCCGCCACCCGGCAAAAAGCAGATTAGTTGTTTACCGGGATCACCGCACCTTTATATTTAGTACGGATCCAGTCCTGGATCTCTTTTGAATGCAGGACATCAACCAGCGCTACGATATCCTTTTTCTTCTCGTCGCCACGATGCACGGTAATGATGTTGGCATACGGGTTGTTTTCACCACTTTCAACAGCAATAGGATCTTTCACTGGATCCAGCCCGGCGTCGATGGCGTAGTTGGCGTTAATCACCACCGCATCGCCTTCGTCGTTGTTATACATCTGCGGTAACAGCGCGGCTTCCACGTTTGGCAGGAACTTCAGCTTTTTCGGGTTTTCGACGATATCGCTAATGCGCGCAGTTACTTTATCCACGCCCGGCTTCAGCTTGATCACCCCCTCTTTTTCGAAAATCGACAGAATACGGCCTTCCTCAGATACCGCGTCACGCATGATGACTTTGCCGCCTTCCGGCAGATCTTTAAGTGATTTCACTTTTTTCGAATAGATACCAATCGGCTCAATGTGAATCGCTCCGGCGCTGACGAAGTCATACGTTTTATCGCCTGCATGGTCTTTAATCACGCTGTTCAGGTACGGAATATGCTGGAAGTAGTTGGCGTCAATCTCACGGCCAGCCAGCGCAGTGTTCGGCAGAATGTAATCCTGGAACGGTTTAATCTCCAGATCGATCCCCTGCTTCGCCAAAATCGGTTTGGCCTGTTCAAGGATCTCCGCATGCGGCACGTTAGACGCGCCAACGGTCAGAGTATCAGCCCAGGAGGCAAAGCTCAGGGCGCTTAAGGTTGCTGCGGCGAGTAACGTCAGTGATTTTTTCATGATAATGGTTTCCGTATTTTATTAGCGTTTATCTAACAGAGAGGTGATCACATCGCCGCAAAGCTGGATGATGAAGACAATGAGCAAAATCGTCACCGTCGCCACCAGCGTGACGTCGCTGTGGTTGCGCTGGAATCCTTCCAGATAGGCCAAATTCCCTAAACCACCGGCACCAATTACCCCTGCCATCGCGCTGTAGCTAACCAACGCAATTAGCGTCACGGTGATCCCGGACACCAGAGCAGGAGAGGATTCCGGCAGTAAAACTCGAAAAATAAGTGTGCTCAGTCGTGCGCCCATTGAACGCGTCGCTTCAATAACGCCTTTATCCACTTCACGCAGAGCGATTTCGACCAGACGCGCATAAAACGGCGCTGCCCCCACGATCAACGCAGGCAACGCAGCATTGGCGCCGAGAATGGTGCCTACCATCGCTTTGGTAAACGGGATCAGCAGCACGATCAAAATGATGAATGGGATCGAACGAAAGATATTCACCACCAGCGAAATAGCGCTATATACCGCGCGATTAGGGAATAATCCGCCGCGCGCTGTCAGGAACAATGCCAGGCCAAGCGCGATGCCCAGAATAAAGGTCGCCGCCCCCGAAAGAGCTGTCATATACAGCGTTTCCTGGGTTGCCGCTAACAGTTGATCCCACTTCAGATGGGGAAACAGTTCTTCAGCCATGTTGAATCACCTCGCCTTCAATGTCGCTCTGGCGCAGGTCGGCCAAAATATTGTTCAATTGTTCCTCAGAGGCCACCACGTGCACCCAGAGTTGCCCAAACACGCCGTGTGCGGTTTGCGTCATCTTGCCGTGCAAGATGTTGAACGGCAGGCCATAGCGCAGGGTCAATTCCCCAACCACAGGCCGATGGGTACGTTGCCCGGTAAAGGTTAATTTGATAACTACCCCACCCAACTCGCTTGCCAGCTGCGGATTAAACTCGTCTTCTTCGGTGTACTGGCTCACCTGACGAACAAATTGTCGGGTAATAGGCTGCTGAGGATGGGTAAAGACGCTGAGCACATCACCTTCCTCAACGACCTTGCCGTTTTCCATTACCGCGACGCGGTCGCAGATTTTGCGTACCACGTGCATTTCATGAGTGATCAGCACAATGGTCAATTTGAAACGACGGTTAATATCGAGGAGTAAATCGAGGATCTGATCGGTAGTTTGCGGATCCAGCGCCGAGGTGGCTTCGTCACACAGCAGGACATCTGGATTGTTCGCCAGCGCACGAGCAATTCCTACACGCTGTTTTTGCCCACCGCTGAGCTGGGAAGGATACGCATTTTCACGACCGCTCAGCCCAACCAGCGTAATCAGTTCAGCAACCCGCGCTTTGATGGACGCTTTGGACGCACCGGCGATTTGCATAGAGAACGCAATGTTTTCGCTAACGGTCCGCGACCACAGCAAATTGAAGTGTTGAAACACCATGCTGATTTTCAGTCGCGCCTGGCGTAACGATTCCCCACTGGCGGCCGAGATATCGTGGCCGTTAATCGTCACGCTGCCGGAGGTTGGTTTTTCGAGACCATTGAGCAAACGAATTAAGGTGCTTTTACCTGCCCCGCTGTAACCAATAATGCCGTAAATCTGCCCCTGTTCAACCGTCAGGTTGACGTTATCGACAGCGGTGATGGCAAGCCTGCCTGGCGTAAACACTTTCGAAATATTTTTCAGGACAATCATGTCGTTTGGGTATCCGCTGCTGCTTATTGTTCTTCTGCTAGCGCTTTTGGCTGTTTAGCAGTATGGATGTCCAAACGAGTGTAATCAGTGGAATTGGCTTTTAAAATGAATTAAAACGCATTTGATATAACTTTTAGAAATATAGTACTGCATCGACGTCAACGGCATAAAACGTAGTCATCGAGATGTTAAATGCAGTTTGTTGCGCAACTAATCGCAACGCCCGATAACCTCTTTATCCATACCGATGAACAAATTAATGAATAATTTTTGTAAAACTGCACAGAAGTGTTTTGAAACGCTGTTTCCATTTTCCTTTTTGATAATTTTCAGCGTATAATGCGCGCCAATTGTCTCTTGAATGGTTTCAGCACATTGACCTGTAAAACTCAACGACTACAGAACTCACCATCCCGTTGGGCTGAAACACAAGCACACATTCCTCTGCACGCTTTTTCGATGTCACCTATCCTTAGAGCGAGGCATCACAACTTTCGTAACTCAGGTTTAGCTTCCCATCCGTGCGCGATGGGAGCCAGATTTCCATATCCTTCTCAACTTAAAGACTAAGACTGTCATGAAAAAGACGAAAATTGTTTGCACCATCGGTCCGAAAACCGAATCCGAAGAGATGTTAACCAAAATGCTGGACGCGGGCATGAACGTCATGCGTCTGAACTTCTCCCACGGCGACTACGCAGAACACGGTCAGCGCATCAAGAACTTGCGCAACGTCATGAGCAAAACCGGCAAGAAAGCCGCAATCCTGCTCGACACCAAAGGTCCTGAAATCCGTACCATCAAACTGGAAGGCGGTAACGACGTTTCCCTGAAAGCGGGCCAGACCTTCACCTTCACCACCGACAAATCTGTCGTAGGCAACAACGAAATCGTTGCTGTAACTTACGAAGGCTTCACTAAAGATCTGTCCGTCGGCAACACCGTTCTGGTTGATGATGGTCTGATCGGCATGGAAGTTACCGCCATCGAAGGTAACAAAGTTATCTGTAAAGTGCTGAACAACGGCGACCTGGGCGAAAACAAAGGCGTTAACCTGCCGGGCGTTTCCATCGCGCTGCCAGCACTGGCTGAAAAAGACAAACAAGACCTGATCTTCGGTTGCGAGCAAGGCGTTGACTTCGTTGCAGCGTCCTTTATCCGTAAACGTTCTGATGTCGTTGAAATCCGTGAGCACCTGAAAGCGCACGGCGGCGAAAACATCCAGATCATCTCCAAAATCGAAAACCAGGAAGGCCTGAACAACTTCGACGAAATCCTCGAAGCGTCTGACGGCATCATGGTTGCGCGTGGCGATATGGGCGTTGAGATCCCGGTTGAAGAAGTTATCTTCGCGCAGAAGATGATCATCGAAAAATGTATCCGTGCACGTAAAGTCGTTATCACTGCGACCCAGATGCTGGACTCCATGATCAAAAACCCGCGTCCGACCCGCGCTGAAGCCGGTGACGTAGCGAACGCCATCCTCGACGGTACCGACGCAGTAATGCTGTCTGGCGAGTCTGCAAAAGGTAAATACCCGCTGGAAGCCGTTACCATCATGGCGACCATCTGTGAGCGTACTGACCGTGTGATGACCAGCCGTCTGGACTTCAACAACGACAGCCGCAAACTGCGCATCACCGAAGCCGTTTGCCGTGGCGCGGTTGAAACTGCTGAAAAACTGGACGCGCCGCTGATCGTCGTCGCAACCCAGGGTGGTAAATCCGCTCGCGCAGTACGTAAATACTTCCCGGATGCCACCATCCTGGCGCTGACCACCAACGAAACTACCGCGCGTCAGCTGGTGCTGAGCAAAGGCGTTGTTGCACAGGTGGTTAAAGAAATCAGCTCTACCGATGATTTCTATCGTCTGGGTAAAGAAGTCGCTCTGGAAAGCGGTCTGGCTCAAAAAGGTGACGTTGTGGTTATGGTTTCTGGTGCACTGGTTCCGAGTGGCACCACCAACACCGCATCCGTTCACGTGCTGTAATAATTCCATCGCGAATTAATTTGCTTAAAAAAGCGCCCTGGTGGCGCTTTTTTTATTTTATCGATAGCCACAATTAATAAAAAATCAAATCGGATTTCACTATCTAATCCGTGATTATCTAAGATGAATCCGATGGAAGCTTTCTGTTTTCACTCGGGTTTTTAGCCGTTTTTGCACAATTCGATGCTTCTTTGAGCGAACGATCAAAAATAAGTGCATTCCCATCAAAAAAATATTCTCAACATAAAAAAGTTTGTGTAATACTTGTAACGCTACATGGAGATTAACTCAATCTAGAGGGTATTAATAATGAATCGTACTAAACTGGTACTGGGCGCGGTAATCCTGGGTTCTACTCTGCTGGCAGGTTGCTCCAGCAACGCTAAAATCGATCAGCTGTCTTCTGACGTTCAGACTCTGAACGCTAAAGTTGACCAGCTGAGCAACGACGTGAACGCAATGCGTTCCGACGTTCAGGCTGCTAAAGATGACGCAGCTCGCGCTAACCAGCGTCTGGACAACGCAGCTACTAAATACCGCAAGTAATAGTATCTGTGTAATAAAAATGGCGCACATTGTGCGCCATTTTTTTTGCTCTGAATTCCCCTTCCCTGTTATTGCGTAGCGCGCACCTCAGCATCTCCTCCCGGCACGCCATTTTGCGCAGACTTCACTTCTGGCCCATTGCTCGCGACCGATGCTTGCCCGGCAGTGACGGTGACTGGATAACCTGCGCGACGATACAACGCCCTTTCCACCAGACTGTTATCCACCGCTTTATTATCTTTAAACTGGGTAAAACCGGCTGGCAGCACATACGGCATGGTCTGGACGTTTTGCTCCTCTTCCGGCGACAGCGGTCGATGCACTTCGACATACCTCATGCCGTTCGGCTCAATCGAATATTTTATCGGCTCATTAATCACCCTGACCGGCGTGCCTGTGCGGACCTGAGCAAACAGTGCTTTAATGTCCGGCGCGTTCATGCGAATACAACCAGAACTCACACGCAGGCCCACGCTGTCCGGCGCGCTGGTTCCATGGATCAGATACTCACCGTTTCCATGCGCCAGACGCAGTGCAAAGCGTCCTAACGGGTTATTTGGCCCGGCAGGTACAACAGGCGGTAATGTGATGCCGCGCTCCAGAGAGCGTTTACGGATGCCTGGTGTAGGGGTCCAGGTAGGATTCGGGATTTTCTGCCCAACCCGGGTTTCCATTACCGGCGTTTCCAGCCCCTGCAAACCGATACCAATTGGGAATACCTGAACAATATTCTCTCCCGGCGGGAAGTAATACAGACGCAGTTCCGCCAGATTCACAATAATGCCTTCGCGTGGTGCATCCGGCAGCAGTAATTGTGAGGGAATAGTAATCAGGGTTCCGGGTTTAGGTACGGGGGCAATAGTGTTGTTGGCTTCAAGGATCAGCATGGCAGCGGTATCAAACTTACGGGCTATCGCCTGTAAGTTTTTATCGCCTTCCTGCACGGTGTAGGTTTGGTTTTGCCCAACAAGGCGGCTGTTCGCCTGGGGCAAAGGATAATCGACCGCCCATGCGGCCTGAATAGCGCTGTAAGCGCCGATTAGCATTAACGTAATAACAGACGCGCGTTTCATACTCACTCACCCCCCTGGCGTTCTTGCCGGACGGCGGCGAGCGCCCAATCCGGCTTACGAGTCACTGCGTTGCCTTACACGAACGCTTTCAAGTCGGTCTGAAAGTTAACGTGTTTTATCAGTTTAGCTAAGAGTTGCGGCTTTGGCGCGAATAGCCCGAATCATCGCCTCCAGCCCTTGTGAACGAGACGGTGTGAGGTGCTGTGCGAGCGCCATTTTTTCAAACCACGGACGCACATCAAAATTCACAATATCCTGGGCCGTCATGCGATCATACAAAATGAATACCACGGCAATAAGTCCTTTCACAATTGCCGCATCACTGTCGCCCTGTAATTCAATAATCCCTTCGCCATTCTGGTTCATAACAATCCATACCTGACTTTGACATCCCTGGATGCTATTTTCCGGGCAGCGTAAGTCGTCGTTTAATTCCGGCAAACGCTGACCCAGCTCAATAATGTACAGGTATTTCTCTTCCCAATTAGCGCAACGCAGAAAATTACGCAACAACTTTTCTTTATCCGGTAGCGCAGCCATAACGCCTCCCTGTTAGCCCAGTAAATGATGAATACGCTTGAGGCCCGTTACCAGGCGATCCACTTCTTCATGGGTGTTGTACATTGCAATCGACGCCCGACACATAGCAGGAACGTTATAGTAGGCCATCAGCGGCATTGCGCAGTGATGCCCCGTCCGCACGGCTATTCCATAGTTATCAAGAAAACTGCCGACGTCAAAGGCGTGATGTTTACCAAGGTTAAATGCAATCACACCCAGGCGGTTATCCGGTCCGTAAAGTGTCAAATCCGGCACATCCGCCAACTGCTCCAACGCATAGCGCATCATGAACTGTTCATATTCACTGATTTCAGTAAGCCCCAGTGCTGAAACATACTCAATAGCCGCGCCGAGTCCGATAATACCTCCGGTGTTTGGCGTTCCGGCTTCAAAACGCCAGGGGGCTTTGGCCCACGTTGTTCCCTGACTCAAACTCACCGTCGCAATCATTGAACCACCGCCTTCCCAGGGTGGCATCTCCTGCAACAGCGACTCTCTGGCATACAGAACGCCAATACCGGTTGGTCCATAAAGTTTATGCCCGGAGAAAACATAAAAATCGCAATCCAGTGCCTGGACATCCACCTGATGATGCATCACCGCCTGCGCGCCATCCACCAACACTTTTGCGCCGTATTGATGCGCCAGCTCAATCATTTCCGATAACGGGTTCTCGGTACCCAACACGTTAGAAACGTGGGTAATCGCCAGCAGTTGCGTACGATCGTCAAACAGCGTCGGCAGCGTCTCCAGCTGCAACGTACCATCGGCATTGAGCGGAATAACGCGCAGCTCTGCCCCTACGCGGGCACACAGCATCTGCCAGGGCACAATATTGGCGTGGTGCTCCATTTCGCTGATGATAATGTTATCGCCCGCTCGCACATTGCTGCTGCCCCAGCTGTTCGCCACCAGATTGATGCCTTCCGTCGTACCACGAACAAACACCAGCTCTTCCGCTGAGCGGGCGTTAATAAACAACGAGGCAAGCTTGCGCACATTTTCCATTTTTTCCGTGGCCTGGGCGCTCAGCGTATGAATACCGCGGTGGACCGCCGCATAGCCGTGACGATAAAACTCGGCCTCGGCATCAATCACCTGATTGGGTTTTTGCGCGCTGGCAGCGCTGTCCAGATACGCCAACGGTAAACCGTTCACTTCACGCGTCAGGACCGGAAAGTCTGCCCGTACTTTTTCAATGGGAAATGTCATGCTGCGCCTCCCGGCAAGCGTTGGGCGATCCGCGCCAGTACCTGTTGTTTCAGCGTTTCATCGCCCAGGGCTTCCGTCAGCTCAGCGGCAAACGCATAGAGAATCATGTGTTGAGCATCCTGCTGGCCGATCCCTCGCGAACGCAGATAGAACATCTGTTCGTCGTCGATCCGTCCTACCGTCGCCCCGTGGCTGCATTTCACATCGTCGGCGTAAATTTCGAGCTGTGGCTTGGTATCCACCTCCGCCAGCTTTCCTAGCAACAAATTATTGTTGGTCATCTGACCGTCGGTTTTGATGGCGTGCTGGGCGACGTTGATCAGACCATTGAAGACCGCTCGTCCCTTATCGCTGACAATCGTTTTATGCAGCTGGCGACTGTTGCAATACCCTTTGTTGTGCTCAAGCCAGGTCCGTGTATCACAGACTTCATTTTTCACCGGCATCGCCAGACTGTTCAGCCGAAGCGTAGTGTTTTCACCGTTAAGCTGCGTACTGGTGTTATGGCGCAATACCGCATCACCAAGCAAGAAGCTGTGGCTAACGGCAGTAGCATCCGCGCCCAATTGAATGTCATTATGCGCGAAGTGGTGACTAAACGGATTTTCGAACGCCAGTTTGATATGGCGCAAATGGGCGTTTGCCGCGACGTTCATCGTTAAGCGTGCGCCGGTGAAATGGCGACGCTCGCTGAGGCTGGCATAGTGTTCAATAACGGTGGCTTCTGCGCCTTCCGCTAGCTCCAGATGGTGGCGATAGTGCGCCGTATTCACCTCATCGCCCGCCAGCCCCTGGGTTATGTGCAGCAGCAGCAGCGGTTTCGCGGGGCGCTGGTTACGCTTCACCTGAATGTGCGTTACGCTACGGGACAGGCTTTCGGTAAGGTGCAAAAACACTTCCGGTTGGATAGCCGCTGGCAGCGCCTGGCGCGCATCGTCAATGGTAATGTCAAAACCGCTACCGTCTGTACTGTCGCTGAGCGTCGGAGAGAATTGCCCGTCAACAAACACCAGTCGTACAGCATCAATTGTCGGCGACAACGCTGCACATTGGGCTGACGTTATCTCAGCGACATGACTGACAAACTGGCTGTTTGTTAATCCCTCCAGCGGCGTGTATTTCCAGTCCTCATGCTTCCGCGTTGGCAGCCCCAGACGCAGCATCTGTTGCAAGTGCTGCTGCGCATGGTGTGAGCGTGTCTCCCCTTGCGTCTCAAACAGATGGTGCCACTGTTGCAGCACGTTACTGCTGTTCGCTAAGCCAGCCATAACCTTGCTCCTCCAGTTGTTTGACCAGCGTAAAATCGCCGGACTTCACAATTCGCCCCTGGTAGAGAACGTGAACAAAATCGGGTTTGATATAGTCCAGGATGCGCTGATAGTGAGTGACGATAATGAATGAGCGTTTCCCGTCACGCAGCGAGTTCACGCCATCCGCAACGATTTTCAGCGCATCAATATCCAGCCCAGAGTCTGACTCATCAAGAATGCACAACTGAGGCTCCAGCACGGCCATTTGCAGAATGTCATTACGTTTTTTCTCACCGCCGGAGAAACCGACGTTTACCGAGCGCGTGAGCAAATCTTCCGGCATCTTCAGCAGCGCTATTTTCTCTTCCATCAGATCCTGGAAGTCGAATCGATCCAGCGACTCTTCGCCACGGTAACTTCGCACCGCATTCAGCGCCGTTTGCAGGAAAAACTGGTTACTGACGCCAGGGATTTCCACCGGATACTGGAATGCCATGAATATCCCTTCACCGGCCCGGTCTTCCGGCGACAGTTCCAGTAAATCTTTGCCGTTGAACTCTACCGTCCCGCCAGTGACGTCGTAGTCTTCCCGCCCAGCAAGAGTTGCAGAAAGCGTACTTTTCCCCGAACCGTTTGGTCCCATAATGGCGTGAACTTCTCCGGGGTGAACCTCAAGGCTCAACCCACGCAGGATCGCCTTATCTTCCACACTGACCTGTAAATCTTTGATGCTTAACATGTGCTTTCCTTAAAATTTAACCGACGCTGTGCTCAAGACTTATGGCGAGAAGTTTTTGCGCTTCCACGGCAAACTCCAGCGGCAGTTCAGAGAACACGTCTTTACAGAAACCATTCACGATCATCGAAATGGCATCCTCTTCACTGATGCCGCGCTGCAGGCAGTAAAACAACTGGTCTTCACCAATACGCGACGTGGTGGCTTCATGTTCAAGCTGGGCGCTATTGTTACGACACTCCACATACGGGAAGGTGTGTGCCCCACAATCCGCACCGATCAACATCGAGTCGCATTGGGTATAGTTGCGGGCGTTAGTAGCGGTCGGCATGATTTTCACTAAGCCGCGATAACTGTTCTGGCTGTGTCCGGCGGAGATCCCTTTCGAGATAATGGTCGATTTGGTGTTTTTGCCAATGTGGATCATTTTGGTGCCGGTATCGGCCTGCTGATGTCCACTGGTCAGCGCGACGGAGTAGAATTCGCCGATCGAGTTGTCGCCACGCAAAATGCAGCTTGGGTATTTCCAGGTAATGGCCGAGCCGGTTTCCGACTGCGTCCACGACATTTTGCTGTTTTCGCCTTCGCAGAGTGCGCGCTTGGTGACGAAATTCAAAATACCGCCCGTATTGCCATCGCCGGGAAACCAGTTTTGCACCGTGGAGTATTTCACTTCGGCATCTTTGTGGATGATGACTTCCACCACCGCCGCGTGTAGTTGGTAACTGTCGCGCACCGGAGCTGAACAGCCTTCGATATAGCTGACGTAGCTGCCCTCATCCGCAACCAGAATGGTGCGTTCAAACTGCCCGGTTTTTTCCGCATTGATACGGAAATAGGTCGACAGCTCCATTGGGCAACGTACGCCTTTCGGTACATAAATAAACGTGCCGTCAGATGCCACCGCCGCATTCAGCGCGGCAAAGAAATTGTCATTGCCGGGGACAACAGTGCCCAGGTACTGTTTTACCAGCTCAGGATGATCGTGAATGGCCTCACCGAACGAACAGAAAATAATGCCCTGTTCCGCCAGTTTGTCGCGATAGGTGGTCGCTACCGATACCGAGTCGAAAATGGCATCAACCGCAACTTCTTTGCCTTCACGTACCGGCACGCCAAGCTGTTCGAATGCGTCCTCAACCTCTTTGCTTAAAAATGCATTCGCGCCCGTTTGCTGTACCGCTCCCGGTTCAGACGCACAGGTTTCATCGCAGTTACCGCAGGAAGGTGCGGAGTAATAGCTGTACTCCTGATAATTCAGTTTGTCGTAATGCGCTTTAAGCCAGTGTGGTTCTTCCATGGTCAGCCACGCTTTAAAGGCATTCAGGCGAAATTCCAGCATCCAGTCGGGTTCATTTCGTTTTGCCGAAATCGCGCGCACGACATCTTCATTGATCCCTTTTGCCAGCTCATCGGTTTGCAGTTGGGTGAAGAAGCCCTCTTTGTAATTAAGGTGCCCGCCAGCCCAGGTGTTGACATCGTCAGTTGCTTCAGTATTACGAGACATAGTACCGCCTATACCCCAAAACTTTCGCCACAGCCGCATTCGTTCTGGGCTTTCGGGTTATGAAATTTAAATAACTGGTTTAATCCTTCGCGAACGAAATCGACTTCTGTGCCGTCAATGAACGGCATCGCCTGCAACGGCACATAAAGTCTGACGCCCTCCGTTTCAAACAGCAGATCGTCTTTTTCGGGTTGGCGGACGGTATCCAGCACGTAACCGAATCCCGCGCACCCTGTTTGCTTCACACCTAAACGCACACCCAACATGTCAGGTTGCTTTGCCACCAGCTCGCGGATATGCGCCGCAGCCGCTGGCGTTAACGTCAGCCCACGCCAGGCAAAATCGTCCGGGTTAAATGTTCCTGAATGCAATTCCATAGAGTTACCTCGAGTCACTAGCTTTTAAGCTATAACACCATGTTAGTGATAATGATTATCACTTCAACCCCTCAACAGCAGGGGCATTCGGGTTAATCGCCCTTTTTGACTACTTTTACTAAGCATAGACCCTGCAGCAAGGGTTTACAGGGATGGATTATTTTATTCAATGCATTGATTAATAATGGATTATGAAAATCCAATCGTTCAGTCAGGTCAAATGACAAAAGATGTATAGAAAATGTCTATTTAAGGGATAGGTGGGGATGAAGGTAGGGAAAAACAATTCAAATAATAAACAAACAACAAAAAACCCTTAAGTCTGCTTGTTGGCAGGCTTAAGGGTTCCGGCCCCATCCGGCGCTTATCTCCGGCACTCATATTGGCTTAGCTCTTGAAGGGGCGATAAGAAGAATCTCATACACCGATTAGTTTTTTTTAACACTAATTGCGGTTTGACTCTTTTATAAACGCGTTCAATCACATATTTAACGCTGTGCCTCACTGAGCGTGTCCAGCAGCAGGCGTAGCCCTGCGGGTTGATGTTCACGCGAAAGGTATAAACCATAAATCGGCAGGCACTTAGGTTGAAGTTCTGGCAGTAATCGAATTAGCTTTCCCTGCTCCAGCCCTTCCTGCGCCTCCAGCTCTGGCACCAACGCGATCCCCATTCCGGCCACCGCCGACTCGCAGAGCAGCGAAGAGATCCCTGCACTCAAATTCCCTTTGATTGCAACGGAGACAGGCTGCCCCTGAGGATCCAAAAAGTGCCAGGATTGTCCGGCAAAACCGCTGTAGTACAGGCAATTGTGCCGTGTGAGATCGTCGATTGTCTCAGGCGTGCCATGATGATGCAGATAATCTGCAGACGCGCAAAGAACCGATTTACAGTCGCCCAACCGACGGGCAATAGTCCCTGGCTCTGGATTATCCGTTATGCGGATCGCCACATCGATGCGTTCCCCCACAAGGCTTACCGGTTGATTATTGATCTCCACCTCAATACGTAATTGCGGATATTGCGCCATAAACGTCGGCAGAACCGGAGCAAGAATATGCATCGCGGTAAAATGGGCGCAGGCTACACGTAGCGTGCCGGAGGGAATTTGCGCGGCACTGGCGGCACCAATATCCAGCGAAAGTTGCGCCAGAGAACGTGTTTTCACTAATGCCTCTTCACCCGCTGGCGTGATCGTCAAGCGACGCGATGAGCGATGGATAAGCCTTGCGCCTGCCCATTTTTCCATCTCGTCGAGATAACGACTGACCATCGGACGGGAAAGCCCCAACGCACGCGCGGCTGCGCTCAGGCTACCCAAATCACAGATATGGTTGAATACCATTGCCGCCATCACTCTGTCCATTGTTCCCATCCGATCGTTTTATGAAACTCAGCATGTCCTAATGAGGGAATTCTAACAGATCCGAATATCCTTAAAATACGGGAACTATCAAAAGACAATTTCCTGCACAAGGTTACCTGGTATGAAAGTTAAAACTCTGGCCCTGCTGTTACCTCTGTTTGCGTCTTCAGCTTTCGCCGCGCCGCTACAGCTGGACGTCTATAATCCACAGGATAAGGCTATTTTCCCGGTTTCTTCGACGCTGGTGTCTGGCCCAAAAGAGGCGATTTTGTTTGACGCCCAGTTCAGTACCAAAGATGGTGAACAACTGGTGCAAATGATTCGCGCCAGCGGTAAAACGCTGAAGGCTATCGTGATCACCTCCGGCGATCCGGATTTCTATTTTGGTTTGCAGCCCATCTTTAAGGCCTTCCCACAGGTAAAAGTCCTGGCAACGCCGCAGGTGGTAGACCATATCCGCGCTACCAAAGAGGCCAAGCTGCAATTCTGGGGCCCGCAAATGAAGGACGGCTCGCCAACATCGCTTACCGTTCCGCAGGCGACTACGCAAACGCAGTTCACGGTTGATGGCGAAACGCTGGAACTGCGTCACGCCAACGATTATGCAGAGTATATCTGGATCCCGGCGAATCGAGCCATTATTGGCGGCACAGGCGTGGCTTCAGGTATTCACGTCTGGACGGCGGATACACAGTCTGAACAACAACGTAGTGCATGGCGTAGCGTACTGAGCGAAATGCAGAGCTTACAGCCCACTCAGGTGGTCCCGGGTCATTACATTGGCGACCGCCCAACCGGTGATAAAGCTATTCGCTTCACCCAGGACTATTTGCAGTCGTTTGAGCAGGCGCTAGGGGCGAAGAAAGGATCGGACTATGTGATTAAAACCATGACGGCAGCATGGCCAGGCCTTGCAGACGTAAGCTCGCTGGAACTAAGTGCGAAGGTTAATAGCGGCGAGATGAAGTGGTAATGAAGATTTAAGGCAAAAAATAACCCCGAACGCGTGTCGGGGTTTCGTTACGATAAGCATACCGGAATCAATGAACGCCCATGCGCCAGGCAAAATAGATCTCTTCTTTCAGTTCAGTGGAAGAGAGCGCCAACAGATCTGCAAACTCCAGCTCAAGCTGTTTCAGCCTTTTCAGGTACTGAGCCGGTGAAAGATCGGTTTTATCACGACGTAAAAATTCTATTGCCAGTTGGGCAGGGTCTAATTGGGTAGACATATCATCCTCGCTTGTGTTCAAAACCTGCACAGTATAACACCATTCCCTGTGCAGATAATGACCAAAAGCAATATGCATCACAAAATTGCGGTCGTCAGACGCGACGTGCAGCACAATCGACCCTGCTCATCGAAGATTTCTATTTGCCACACCTGGTGACGAGAACCTGTATGTAACGCGCGACATACGCCCCTGACGAGCCCTTCCCGTGCAGAACGGATATGGTTGGCGTTGATCTCCAGGCCCACCACTTTCTGCTCACCCTGAGTACACAAGTAGCCAGCTACCGAACCAATGCTTTCCGCCAGCACCACGGATGCGCCGCCGTGTAACAACCCAAAGGGTTGTTTGGTGCGATGGTCCACTGGCATCGTAGCTTCCAGCGTATCGTCGCCAATGTGCACAAAACGAATATCGAGCAACCCAACCATATTTCCTTCACCCATGGCATTGAGAGCCTCGAGTGTGACTTCACGTTTCCAGATCATCCTATAATCTCCAGCAGTGCCTGTAATGGGTGGCGAACGCCCGTACCTTCAACGCGTTTAACCTGGCTGCGACAGGAGTACCCTGTAGCCAGACAACGGTTACGTGGCAATCGTTGCATTGCCTGGTGCCATGATAACTCATAGATACCCAATGAGTTTTGGTGATTCTTCACTTCGTGACCGTAGGTGCCCGCCATACCACAGCACCCCACGCTGACGTTCTCCAGCTTTGCGCCAAAGCGAGCAAAAATAGCCGCCCATTGTGCAGGCGCGCCCGGTAAAGCCGTCACTTCGGTACAGTGGCCAAAGAAGTACCACGGTTCACCGCCAACAGCGACTGACTGCTGTGTTTCCACAGCTTTTGATAACCATTCGTTGGCCAGCAGCACATGGAAATCACCCCGCTGTTCTCCCAGCACCAGCTTGTATTCATCGCGATAACAAAGCACCAGCGCCGGATCAACACCCACCATCGGAATATTCAGCTTCGCTACCCGGTTAAGAAACTCGGATGTCTTTTTCGCCGTTTTGGCAAAACGGTTTAAAAAGCCTTTAATGTGCTGCGCCTTGCCATTTGGCGAAAACGGCAGCAGTACCGGCTGCATACCCAGTTTTTCTACCAGACGTATAAAATCAGCGACCACCTGCGCATCGTAATAGCTGGTGAAAGGGTCTTGTACCACCAGCACCGTACGGGCTTTTTGCTCGAGGCTGAGTAATTCGAGCTGTTCCAGCGTCATATTGGCAGAACGATGTCCCACCAGTTGGCGTTGCAGCGACGGCGCAGACAATAGCGGTAAATCAACCATTCCAATGTGCTTTTTAGCCAGATTTCGCACCAGCGGCTGATTGATGAAGAAGTTAAACGTTTTAGGCGCCCGCGCCATTAGCGGTGCATAGCTCTCAACGGTCGCCACCATATGATCGCGCAACGGGCGCAGATAACGCGTGTGGTACAGCTGCAGGAAGCGTGAGCGGAACTCCGGCACATCAATTTTAATCGGACACTGTGTGGAACAGGCTTTACACGCCAGGCACCCTGACATCGCCTCTTTTACTTCGTGCGAGAAATCGTATTCGCCCTTGCGTGCATGCCAGCTGTTGCGGGTACGGGTAATCAGCGTGCGTAAACTGGCGCGTTTCTCCGGTAGCTCTTTTTCCAGTTGCACAGGATCGATCCCGCGATCGGCCAACAGACGCAGCCACTCACGTACTAGCGTAGCTCGCCCTTTCGGAGAATGGATACGGTTAAGGCTGATTTTCATCGACGGACACATGGGGCTTTTCGCATCGAAGTTAAAGCATAACCCGTTGCCATTACACTCCATTGCCCCACGCCACTCCTGGCGTACGGCCAGCGGGATTTGACGGTCATACGTTCCGCGTTTCACCGCGTCCACTTTCATCATCGGCGCATCAACGTCTTCCGGTGGACAGATTTTGCCGGGGTTGAGCCGGTTTTGCGGATCAAACACCGATTTCACTTTGCGCAGTTCACGATACAGTTCATCACCGAAAAACGCCGGACTGTATTCCGCACGGAAACCTTTCCCGTGCTCACCCCACAACAAACCGCCATATTTTGCCGTCAGCGCGACGACATCATCAGAAATGCGTTTCATCAGCACTTCCTGCTGCGGGTCGCACATATCCAAAGCCGGCCTAACGTGCAGCACGCCAGCATCCACGTGGCCGAACATGCCGTAACTCAGACCATGGCTGTCGAGCAGCGCGCGAAACTCGGCAATATAGTCAGCCAGATGCTCCGGAGGAACGCAGGTATCCTCGGCGAACGGAATGGGCTTCGCGGAACCTTTTGCATTGCCCAGCAGACCGACAGCCTTTTTGCGCATGGCGTAAATTCGTTCGACGCCCGCCAGTTCGGTACATAGCTGCCAGCCAATGACGCCCGCTTCCTGGCGAGCGATTAACCCATCCAGGCGTTCGCAGAGTGCGCTGACCTGCGAATTAATCAAGGTTTCGTCGTCACCGGCAAACTCGACAATATTCAGGCCCAGCATCTCTTTATCCGCGACATCGGTAATCAGTTCGCTTACCGAGTGCCAGACGATGTCTTCACGCGCCAGATTGAGTACTTTGGAGTCGACGGTTTCTACCGACAATGCGCGCGCTTCCACCATCACCGGCGCGTTACGCAACGCCGAATCAAACGAATCGTACTTAACGTTAACCAACTGTCTGACTTTGGGCAGTGGCGTGATATCAAGGCGGACTTCGGTGATAAACGCCAGCGTACCTTCAGAGCCGGTAAGAATGCGGGTTAAATCAAATTCGGTCATCTCATCGTTAAAGACGTGCCGCAGATCGTAACCCGTCAGGAAGCGATTAAGTTTCGGGAATTTATCCATGATCAGCTGTCGGTTATCACGACAACGCTCATAAACGGTCTTATAGATACGGCCAATCGTGGTATTGCTTTTACCCAGCATTTCGGCAAGCTCGACCGGCATGGGCTGGGTATCCAGAATATCACCGCCCATCAGCACCGCACGGATGCCCAACACATGATCGGAAGTTTTACCGTAAACCAACGATCCTTGCCCGGACGCATCGGTGTTGATCATCCCGCCGAGCGTTGCCCGGTTACTGGTGGATAATTCCGGGGCAAAGAAATAGCCATATGGCTTCAGAAACTGGTTGAGCTGGTCTTTTATCACCCCGGCTTCTACCCGCACCCAACCTTCTTGCGGGTTGATTTCAATAATCCGGCTCATATAGCGGGACATATCAACAATAATGCCCTGGTTCAGCGCCTGACCGTTGGTCCCGGTGCCGCCGCCGCGCGGGGTAAAAATCAACGACGAGAATAGCGGTTCTGCCGCCAGACGGGCGATTAACGCCACATCTGCGGTTGAACGAGGGAAAACGACAGCATCAGGAAGCAGCTGGTAAATACTGTTATCCGTCGACATTGTCAGACGATCGGCATAGCTCGTTGCCGTATCACCCGTGAATCCTTGCTGCTCCAGCGCCTGCAAAAAATTGAGCACCAGCTGAACGACACCTGGCGCCTGAGAAATTTGTGGAATCATTATAGTGACCCTTTCCTGCGGTCTGTGTTGTGAATTTAATCGTTTGCGTGTTGCTTTGTTTGTTGTATCACATTTTTTTCTAATACGCTCAGCAGATTTACAGGCAGAATCCGCCTGTTCAAAACCGCTGAAATTGCTCATCATTATAGAGTGTGATTAACGTGTTCACGTCGCGTCAACGTTCTGGCGCAAAGACAAAGGTGAAAAGTATTTATGGTAAATTTCCGTCAGCCCAGGGATATTGCACAAGTGCTGCTATCGGTGCTGTTTTTAGCCATCCTGATTGTGGCCTGTCTCTGGATTGTTCAGCCCTTTATCCTCGGTTTTGCCTGGGCAGGTACGATTGTCATTGCGACCTGGCCTATCCTGCTACGCTTACAAAAATTGCTCTGGGGACGTCGTTCACTTGCCGTACTGGTGATGACACTGTTGTTAGTGCTGTTGTTCATCATCCCTATCGCGCTGCTGGTTAACAGTATCGTCGATGGCAGCGGGCCGCTGATCCATGCCGTAACCGCAGGTGATATGACGCTACCGGATCTGGCTTGGTTGAACAGCATTCCACTGGTGGGTGCCAAAATGTATGGCGCATGGCACAGTTTACTGGATATGGGCGGTTCGGCCATTATGGCCAAGGTTCGTCCTTATATCGGTACCACCACCACCTGGTTTGTCGGTCAGGCCGCGCATATCGGCCGCTTTATGATGCACTGTGGTCTGATGCTGCTGTTCAGCGCCCTGTTGTACTGGCGCGGTGAACAGGTCGCATTAGGTATTCGTCACTTCGCTTGCCGTCTTGCCTCAAAACGTGGCGATGCTGCCATTCTGCTGGCCGCGCAAGCCATTCGCGCCGTCGCATTGGGCGTTGTGGTCACCGCTCTGGTGCAGGCAGTGCTCGGGGGAATTGGTCTGGCGGTAACCGGCGTGCCTTACGCCACGCTGCTGGCGGTATTGATGATCCTGTCTTGTCTGGTGCAACTGGGGCCGTTGCCGGTGCTGATTCCGGCCATTATCTGGCTGTACTGGACGGGTGATTCAACCTGGGGCACGGTTCTGCTGGTCTGGAGCGGCGTAGTCGGAACGCTGGATAACGTTATTCGACCGATGCTGATTCGTATGGGTGCCGATTTGCCACTGATCCTGATTCTCTCCGGGGTCATCGGCGGACTGATTGCCTTCGGCATGATTGGTCTGTTTATCGGTCCAGTAGTGCTGGCCGTTTCCTGGCGTCTGTTTTCCGCCTGGGTAAACGAAGCCCCTGCGCCAGGTACCAATCCGGATGAAATCCTCGAAGAAATTGCTGAAATCGAACGCAATAAGTAATCCAACATCAGGCGGCAGCGCCGCCTGATTGTTTAACAATACTAATCAATCCTCCCTCTTGCGGGATTAGACCCAACCTCGCCCTTCTTTAAATAATCATTTGTGTCGCAAATTCTTTACAGTTTTTAAACTATTGAGATGAATCTGATCGACGTAAAAAATCACTATGCCTACTATTAGCTCATGGCTTTAGATCAACACATTGATTTATAAGCATGGAAATCCCCTGAGTGAAACAACGAATTGCTGTGTGTAGTCTTTGCCCATCTCCCACGATGGGCTTTTTTTTGCTTATAAATCAATGCCTACGGGTTTTCTGTAGGGGCTTAGTGTATAAGTGGTGTATCAATCGTGTATTAGCAATGAATGCTTATCTATTGTAAGTTATTGATTTTATTGGAAGTGGAATGTGTATATCAATGTGTCAGCATTGAAAGAAAAAGCCCCATAGAAAGGGGCTTGACTGGTTAGCTTACTGTATCAGTCCAAGTGTATTGGCCTGTACCACCATAAGTATCAGTTACTGTACAAACGCCGTGGAATGTACCCGCTGTAGGTTGTGTACCGCTTACGTAAGTATCAGGGGTAGTAGGCGTATCATAACTAAGCCCTGTAGGGGCTGTTCCCGTCCATCCCCATAGATAGGTAAATGATCCATCATCAGCAGACGCTACACAGTGGAATAGCCTATGCTGGGCTACACCATGTTTATTACTACCGTTCCAAGTACCATCAGCACTACCTGTAACAGTACCGTCTGAAACGTGAGCATAACTAACAGCAGCTACTACAGAAACAGGGATAGTAACTGTTTTGCTGTTACTATGGGTATCAGCAATATTAAGGATAAATGAAGGGCTACCTGCTGCTGTAGGTGCTATACCATAAGCCTTACCAGAGATAGCAAACATAGGACTACCAGTATAAGCCGTTCCTGTTGATCCTAATTTATAAGTGCTACCACCATCAGTAGAAACATAGAAGTAACCATAGCCAGTACCACTACCATTAGCTGTAGTGAAGGTGTAAGTGTAAGTGTAAGTGTAAGAACCATCATCACTATCAGATAGATCAAATACAATCGGTGAAGATGTGGTAACACCAATAGTAGCTGTAATACTTTCAGCACTTGCACTATTTAAAGTAGCTTTAGTAGCTGCTGCTGTACAAACACATTTACCGCCTTGAGCATTATTATTAACTACAGCGTTTTATAAGCATCAGTTACAGTACACTTAACATAATAAGTACCAGACTTAGCCAAAGTACCTGTTAGAGTACAAGATTTACCATCACTGGAAGGTGTAAGAGTACCAATAGCACTACCACCAAATGACCAGCTATAAGAATAGCTACCATCATCTACAGGTGAAAGGCTAACAGTAAATACTTGATCTAATACATCGCCTACAGTGAAATCACATTCAGTAGGGCTAACTGTAACGCTATTAATAACGTTGGTAGCTTTAGCAGCTACTGTAATTGTAGATTCACTTGTAGCCTTATTACCGTAGCTATCTGTAACTGTAACGCTTAAATAAGCACTACCAGAGGCTGTAGGCGTTCCTGAAAGTGTAGGGCTTGCTATGGTAGCATTATCAAGCTGTAAGCCTCCTGTAACCCCTGTAGCCGTCCACAGATAGGTATAACTACCATCATCTGCTTCACTACAAGTAGATTTAAACAGTTGGCTGTAAGCTGTTCCTACAGTGGCTGTACTGGTAGCAGGGCTAATAGATACGCTGGTAACAGTATTGTAAGTAGTAGGAATTTCATCTACCCATCTATTTTTTGTTCCATGCTGGATAACAGGGATAGAATATTTATTTGTATCTTTTAAAGCATTCCATGTTTGACCACTATTAACAGCGTCAATGAAAGCTGATTGTAATGTAGCTTGATCGGCATATAGCCAATTATCACGAGTGGTAAAACTCCAAGCTTCATTATCATCAACTTGATAGCCATAAGTAGGACTATCCAAATCACTTACATCAGGGAAATAAAAAATATAAGCACCAGTCCAATAATAGTTTCCTACTAACACTGGTGTATATTTCCCTTTCTCATATCCTTTGAAATTTGTATCAGGCGTATAAGCTTTAACGCCTCCTAATATTTTATATTCAGTTGTTAACATTGCATTCCTCGTTTTTATGTAATTCTTTATACCATTTTGATGATCGCCTATTATTAGCTTGTGTGTAATAATCAGCCCATCTACAGTTAGACGGTTCGTAGTTTCCATCTACATCTATTCTATCAAGAGAAAGACCTTCTTTTTTTAATCCCATATCGTACATGAAGTTTTTAAAACCATTTTGTCTTTCTAACCATCTATCACAAATTTTAATACCCCTCCCACCATAATTAGGATAAGAAGGGCTATTAGGATTAGTACAACGATCTTTCATTGATGAGTATGACCTTCTACAAGATTTAAATAATTCGTTTTTAGTAATACGGCGAATATACATCATAGAATTGTCATGATTTTTAATGAACGTTTTAATCTCTGGTAGTTCTTCATTATCCATAATACGTTGCTTGTTCATTTCGTAAAACTCTGGTGATCGTTCTTTAATATCTTCTTTCAGGGATAAGTTATTACGCCTTTCTATTTCATGTTGAAGGTCTAATAATTCTCTGCTTCTTTCTTAGGATAGGCATAATCTTTTTTAAATAGCTTATCTAATTCTTCATAATCAATTTCTTCATTATCCATTACTCATCCCTGCTTTTTAATTCGCTGATAGCTAATATGCCCTTCTTTAGTCATAGGGCTTAACTTATGGATAGTAGGAATTATCTCACGGTGGTAGCAGCCACAGCTTTTACATTGTCCTCTTTTCAGAGTAGAAAGAAGTATTTTGTGGACATTACCACAGGAACAATAACAGATAGCATAAGGCATAATTGTAGACCATGCTGTTTCTAATCTCACTACCTTTAATACTTCAAGTCTGCCGTAATGCTTGCCGATAAATTCACTAAAATCTTCTTGAGGAATAAACATTCCTTTTTCATCTCGTTTAATATTATTTACTCTCATTTTGTACCCTTCCTAAATTCTCTACATAGTCTACGCCAGCTTTTAAAAAGATAGTTCTCATAGCGAGATAAGTTTCTTCATCAGTGATATATTTTAAAGCTGCTAACATACCGCTTGCACGTCCGAATAATTCAGCACGTTTAACAACAGGTGTTTCTTCTGTAATAGCAAGAAGCTGATTAAAAGCTTTCTGCTGAAAAAGTAATAGTGATTTGCTATCAAGCATTATATAAAATCCTCTAATTTGTCATTCAGGAAGCAGCTAATAACACTGGGGTGTGGTTCTCTGTTGTACTTCCTACGGTAATCTTCAATGAATTGTTCAGTCTTGTTAGCTACTGGAATCTCAGTAGGTAGCGTTACTGGTTTTCCAGTATCGGGCGTTACACAGATTTGTGTGTCGCGTCTAACGTCCTGTATCGCTGTTTGAGCTACGTTCTCTACTTGTGGCTGCTCTGGTATTGGTGTAGCTGTTAAATCGTCGTGTGGGGCTTCTGGTGGCTCCTCAGAGATAGGGGCTATAGCTTGTGTTGCTACCTGCTCTACTTCCTCTGCTTGCTGTTCCTGTAGCTCTACGGCCTCAAAGGTTCGGTAACGTTCCTGCATCAGTTCCAGAGCTAAGAAATAGTTATTAGGGCATTTCATGCCGATCTGGTGTCTACTCTTACCTAAGAATAAACCTTTCTCTGTTAGCTTCTTCTCTGTTCTTAATTGAGTGTCACGACTCATACCACCTGAACGACCTTTAATATTATCTCTTGAAGGCCAAAATTCAGGATCTTCATTATGTTCCTTAGCAAAGGATAAAATAATAATGATGTACATTATTTCATTAGAGTTTAAATTAAATGCTCTATTACCATACGTCACCGTGTCCACGATTAATTTATTTATATTCAATTTAATGCCTCCGGCATAACATCAATCTTTAATAGATTCCTTTAAAGCATTACGAATAAAGGCATAGATAGTTTGATTCTTTGCAGTAGCAGATTTATTAACTGCATCTAACAGATCTTGATTCAGGTCTAACATTAACATTATTCAGTATCCTTTAGTGTAATTACCATTTCATAACCCATAGCGTTAGTAAGTTTCTCAAGCATCTTAACGCCTAAGCATTCTTTACCGTTCATAATCCGGTAAATAGTACCATGTTGAATACCAGTAAGTTTAGCAAGCTTATAGCCTGTAATTCCTTTCTGATTCATTGCATCAAGCAAGATAGTTAACATAATTAAATTTCCTTGTTTATTGGTTCGATAATATAAAGATACTAATCCACTAACGTTTTATTCTGACAGCATGTTATAGAAGGTAGACCGTCGCAAATTGCGATGCACCTATAAGGGATAACGCAAAATGCGATGCACCTTTTAATAATTGGTCTAAGTAGTTCCCATCAGATAAGGTCGCTAACGCAAAATGAGATACAAGTAAAAACAAAAAGCGATAGTAAAAAGAAAGGAAACTCTGAAAAAGAAATAAAAAAAAGAGCTACCTGTTAAGATAGCCCTTCTTACAGAAGGACGTTAGCCCTTCTATTTACTCAGCGTTAATTATCAGCGTTTAATCGTGATGATCCCCATAACTATTACCCACTCTGAAATGAATTTCAGTAATAGCATAAGAATAATTTCTATCAGGTGCTTCTGGCCATAGATAGCCCCTCATAACACGTTCAACACCATCACAGGCTTCACCGCTAATACTGTTCACATCTTCCAGTTCACCACGAGGAAGAAGCTTAACAGTTACCTCACAATCAGCGTAGGTTAGCCCCTCTGCTTTTGCTTCTTGCTGGAAAGCATGAGCTATATCTCTTGCATACTTCCCTAACACCTGATCATTTAAATTATCTGCATGAGCTACACCTACTGAACAGAAAAGTGTAGTAGTTAATAATAGTTTCTTAATCACGATCTAACACCTTCAATCTGATAAGGGTTTTTTCTTTGGTGGAACAGTCTATAAGATAATAATCATCCCCTACTAAATTTATATCTACTCGTTTTCCACCACCAGTAACAAACATATATTTAAAAATGACATCATCAAAATTATTATGCCAGTCAATAGCTACAAATAATTCAGCATTACGAGCAAATTTAAAAGTTTCTTCACATCGAACATCAATAGGATAGAGTGTTATTAGTTCAGCGTTCCTACGCTTCCACCATCTAATAAGCCATTTCATTTATTATTCCTATGCCAGCGACTATTAAATGCTGCCCACTTTTTAACAGTGTTTTCTAATTGGTCTGTTAAGACATAACAATGAGGGGTATTAGTTGTAAATTTACATTCAGTAGCTAAACGAGTTTCTATTTTAGCCTGTTTCATTGATATGCTGTAGAATTGTTCTAAATAAACCAATCGTACAGCTATAACTAAGAAAATAACTAATACCCCAATGCTAATTAAATACCTCTTTATCATCCTTTCTTCTGCCTGTTATCTATTATCGGCTTCACGCCACACTATTAAACGCTCTGTATCGCGTTCTAACCACTCTTTAAAACGTTCCTGTAGGTTTCCATAGGGATGAACCTTTAAACGCTCTATAGCCTCTCCTATGGGGCTTAATGGCTGTTCCTCTGTAGGCTGTTCCATTACAGAGCATCCACCATTTCGTTCACAGCAGAATTACGCATACATTGCCCTATCATGTAAGGGTGTGCAGCTTCACACAGCCGCTCTAACCGTTCATCGTCCTGATAGGCTTGCTCGTGTTGCTGGTGCTCATAGGAAGCTTCTAAGGCTCTCTGTTCGTTCCTCTGCTTGTTAGCTGCAACACATTTAGCTTTAGCAGCCTGTATTGCTTCTGCGTCTGCTTGAGCGTTCATAGCTCCTTTAGATTCTCTGTATGTCATTTCCTTAATATTGGCCTGATAGATAGATTCACTGAAAGTATTATCAATGCAATCTGTTTGATTTTTGGTAACATAATTTAAAACTTCTGCATTACTGCTTTCTGCTGCTTCATCCCTTAGTTCACCTGCACAGCCTGATAATAAAGCACAGGTAATAGCAGCAATAATTAAACGTTTCATTTGTTAGCCTCCCTCAATAGCTCTAATTCTCGTTCCATATCATTAAAGCGTTCTTCTATTGCTTCCCATTGCCATTGGGGAATAGAAAAAGATGTAGGCTGGCAGCGTTGATAGATAGCCCATAAGAAAATAAAGATTCCTGTAATTACTACACCTACTATTATCAAGAACATTTTAAACTTTCCTCATGTTCATTCATAAAGGCTTCACGATCTCTTGCAGACCATCTTTTAGCATGTTCTAAATCAGATTTTTCTTCTTCTCTATCACGCTTAGAATAATCATCACATACTTCACTAAAACGCTCATGAGTAATAGCAAAGGGTGCATTTTCTAATTGCTCACCACACATAAGCACCATCCTTTTAGTGAACATACCCGAAGAATTTATAATCTTGAAATAATGCTCATTAAAAGATTGTGCTGCTACTAAATCACCACGAATATTAGCTACATGTTCACCCTGTTCAAAGTGATATTGCTTCATTAAAAGTTTAAGCCCTAACACCTCACTACTGATTTTTGAAGCAAGCTTATCTTTTACAGTATGAGCAGTAGCAAGATCATCTTTAGCTTTATTCATAGCGTTTTCAAACTTCGTAATTTGATAGCGATAATTAGCAGCAGCTACTTCACGACGGCCTATAGATAATCCAATACAATAGAATGTGATGGCAATAGCTACAGCTACAATAACCAATCCTAAGAAAAATGAACCCATTTTAGATTTACTCTTAATTGAATAAAGGAATAATATCGTTAACTACTGCCAGATAAAACCCAGGAATTAGAATGCAAGCCATAATAACAGCAGCAATCCAATCATTACGATCCATATCTTTTTTAGCTAATTTAAATTCTTTCTTAATGAATCCAAAGAATTTAAGTAAGACATAAATCACACCAGCAATAATAGCCAGAATGAATAATAAGCCAATGGCACCAAAAAAGACATTATAGCCAAGCTCTACCACTTTAACCCCTCCAACTACTAACTGAAGAATGCTGAACCATAATAGAATGAACAGTGTTTTTAAGCTTTCCCTGAATAGTGGAATAAGCATAACGAACACCACAGAAGTTAACCCACATAGCCCCGTTAGGCTCTATCTCTACAAAACCAGTTACACCATTAACAGCAAAGTGAACCCACTGTAGCGGCTTCTTATTAGCCATAACTCATACCTCATGAAATGCCCTATAAGAGAATGTGTTCCCCTATAGGGCACTTAGCCCTATTTATTACTCTCTGGATTAGTGAATTGTTCTAAAATCTTATGTGCTCGTTCACTATGAGCATTGCCAGATTCTTTAATAGTGATTAGCCGCTTTTGGTCTGCTTCATCCAACATAGGAACATCAGACTTTAATTCTTCTTCCAGACGGCCTAAGAACTCTGTTACACCCTCTTTAACCTTCTTCCCTTGCTTCTGGTACTGCTACAGGCTCAAACATCGTTACAGGCGTTTCTACGCCCCTATTCACGATAGGGCTAATAGAAGATAGTTCCCGTTCTATCTGCTTCATAATTTCTTCTTCACGTTCAGCTAGGAAACGCTGTTTAACCTGTTCGTGTGCAGCTTCTAAATCTTTCTTATCTGCCATCATTACCAGCACATCAAAAAGATATTTCTCAGCCTTAGTAATAGTGAAAGTTTCACCACCGAAAGTAGCAGCTACAGCTTTAGCCGTGTGTGTCTCACGGATAGTATGCGTAGCAGGTTTATCCGTGTTGTTAGGCTTCCATCCTGCTAAAGCGTAAAACTGCTGTTGTGCAAGCTTACGACCGTTCACACTCGTTACCAGCTTCACAATTGCCCCTACAGTGGTTTTCCCCTGTTCTAACGCTGGAACAAACTTCTTAGCCTCTGCTTTACGAGCATCTGTAGTAGGCTTGCCTACGTTGCCTAACACGTCCAGATTTACACCAGCTTCTTCACAAATCTGTTTAATAGTTTCCATCACATCACCTCAAGTATTTAGTAGTAGGGCTACCTATAGTAGCATAGGTAGCATAGCCCATTAAATATTACTGATAGTTAGCCAGATTAGCAGCCATCTCTATTACTTCATCATGCAATTCATCAGGTAAAGCACCATTAAGAGTATTCAATAAGCCTTGTGAAGCTGTAGCAGCAAACAAATCATAAACAATAGCGTGTAATGAATCAGGAAGATTATCACCAGCTTCTTCAATAGCTATTGCTGTTTTAATCACATCCATTGCTTCTAAATCAGAAGAAGCTTTTACTAATACACTTAAATCATAAGCAAGGGTTAAAGTTTTCATTGCTGGACTCTCATTAGATTGGTTAGGAATAACATTAGTAATTTGTGTAGCCTGTTCAGCCTCACACACCATTAATGTTTCACCTCTATCAAAATATTGTTGGTTCATATCACCACTGAAACTAATAACAAAGTAGCAAGAGAAATCATTTACATAAGTAATAGTGTTCAGTTCACCACTAACAGGGTTAACTACTACCATTCTTTCTTCACATCCTGAACCATGTATTCACGACATTCTTCTACAGGAGCAGATACAAGAGCATCACGCCCTTCTGCAATGTTAGTAAGCTGCTCTATACAACGTTCCAGATCTGCTATCAGATGTGCCTTACGTTTGTAATCTGTAGGGAAATCGTAGATACCTGTAAGCCCTGATTGCTCTACACACAGATTCCAATGATTCACAATCTTAGCGATTGTCCATTTAGTTGATTGAGCATAACGAATACATTCACGAGCACTGTTAGCTAAAGCTTGTGCATTCAGGGTTGTAGTAGTCATTTGTTCGTGTCCTGTTAGTTAGTGATTATTGATGAAGCATCGCCATAATAGGCTTGCTAATAGTAATAGCAAACCAAGAATTATCTCATCAGCACTAATAGCTTAGATGGTGGTTGGTTACTGATCCCTTCACATCAGAGGAACACTGAAAAACCTGATTAAAACCATACGGATAAACACGGATGCAACACGGTAGTCAACAAGCTGGAAATATGTATATTTCTATTACTATTATCTGACAGGATATTACAGCAGACGCGATAGAATGTTACTTTATAACACTCTGAACGATTAA
Organism: Citrobacter sp. Cpo100; assembly: GCF_030332595.1. Lineage (NCBI taxonomy): Bacteria > Pseudomonadati > Pseudomonadota > Gammaproteobacteria > Enterobacterales > Enterobacteriaceae > Citrobacter > Citrobacter sp. Cpo100. Next base: position 735,342 of record NZ_JAOWHM010000037.1, read on the forward strand.
TAAGTGATAATAAAGAATGGTTAGTAATAGGGGCTAAATCGCGTAGTTTATTACAGTCAAATCAACACCTTACTGATGTTTAACCGTAACTTACAACGTAAGAGCGCTGAATAGAATGTGATTGTTTAGACTGAATGCCTTACTGATAGAACCCACAAGCTCACATAGCAGGGCTATCAGCTACTACTTAAAAGTCTAAGACTCAGCATCGAGGCGTACAGCACTAATAGCTAACGGCACAAGCAATGCTAATAGTTCAGGAAGGTGATCATATTAATCAGGAGTGATACACAGGTGATACACCAGCTAATACACATCATAGCTGTAAGCCCTGCTACATAAGGCACGAGGTAGAATATAGGAGAATTTGCCCAACTCCCACGTTGGGCTTTTTTTTGTCCTTCGCGCGCCACTCCACCAACCTTAACGCACCAACACATTATCTTCCCCGTCAAGGAACAAATAATATTGCACAAAATACTGTGACTCTCTTCAAGCAGAAATATCCACAGCAATGTTATTACTATTCCACCGTCTTTTATGAAGTGACCAAATAATGAACGCATTAGAACTACAGGCAATCCGCCATATTTTTGCTATGACGGTGGAAGAAAGCGCCAGGTATATCGCGCGCGATAACAATGTTGCCGCCTGGCAGCAATGGGAAAAGGGTGAAAGAGAAATTCCAGAAGACATCATCCGCATTTGTTCAGAAATGAAAGCAAGGAGGAAGTTAAGAATTAATGCAATTATCGACAAAATAAATAATCGTATCGGTAATAACACCATGCGTTTTTTCCCCGATCTGAACGCTTTTCAGGCGATTTATCACCACGATAGTTTTCTCGACTGGAAAATCTATCAGTCGGCTGCTGTTGAACTCTATGCTCACGATCTCGAGCGTATGTGTTAAGAGATTGCAACGCCATACCTATTTAGCCTCTTCGCTGAGTAACACATTATGAAAAACACCTATTTCTCCACTGCGATAGGGCTGTACCTAAATTACCTGGTGCACGGCATGGGGGTCATTCTGATGAGCCTCAATATGTCTTCGCTGGAACAACAGTGGCAAACCAATGCTGCGGGCGTCTCGATTGTTATTTCCTCACTCGGTATCGGCCGCTTAAGCGTTTTATTAGTGGCAGGGATGCTTTCCGATCGCTACGGTCGCAGACCATTCATTATCCTTGGTATGACCTGCTACCTGATTTTCTTTATTGGCATCATCAATACTCACAGTATTTTTCTTGCCTATGCTTTTGGTTTTTTAGCAGGAATGGCAAACAGTTTTCTCGATGCCGGAACCTATCCCAGCCTGATGGAGGCATTCCCCCGTTCCCCCAGCACAGCCAATATTTTGATAAAAGCCTTCGTCTCCAGCGGTCAGTTCCTGCTGCCGATGATCATCAGCCTGCTGGTGTGGAGCGAACTTTGGTTTGGCTGGTCCTTCCTGCTGGCGGCTGCCGTTATGATACTCAACGGCGTGTTTTTGTTTCGCTGTCGGTTTCCGCCACACCCCGGGCCTCATACCGTCATTCGGGCACAACCTGCTGAACGAGAAACCGCACAACCTGAACATCGTTGCTCCCTGCTCGACCTTGCCAGTTACACCCTATACGGCTACATCGCAATGGCAACATTTTACCTGGTAAGCCAGTGGCTGGCGCAATACGGACAGTTTGTCGCAGGAATGTCCTATACGTTATCTATCAAACTGTTAAGCATTTATACCTGCGGCTCTCTACTGTGCGTGCTGATCACCGCCCCGCTGGCGCGAAAAGCAGAACGCGCGACATCGATGCTGATGCTGTATACGTTTATCTCATTTGTCGCACTGCTGATGGTTTGTCTGCATCCGACACCCTACGTGGTCATTATCTTTGCGTTTGTCATCGGTTTTTCTTCCGCAGGGGGCGTTGTGCAAATCGGTTTAACGCTCATGGCCGCACGCTTTCCGTATGCGAAGGGTAAAGCGACCGGTATTTACTACAGTGCGGGCAGCATTGCGACCTTCACTATTCCATTGATAACAGCAAAACTCTCAGAAACCAGTATTGCTCACATCATGTGGCTTGATACTGGCATAGCTGCTGTTGGGTTCCTGTTGGCGTTATTTATTGGTTATCGCAGCCACATCGCGTCAAAGCATCAGCTAAAAATGATACAAGCCGTAGAATAGCGTGGATGCAATATTGTTCCCCCCTTCTGCAAAATAATTGGCATTTATTTTAAAACATAAGCAAAACACCGGCTGGCAGAGTTCAATTTCACAGTGTGTTATGCAATATACCTGGTAACTTAAACGCCATGCTATGTAGGTTCTGTGGCTTCCGCCCGGTATATTAATTACAAGGTCGCCGCAATTTAAACAATATCGACGAGCACAGAACAATTTTAAAATCCGCAAGGAGTTGTGAAAATGTCTCAAAGCAAGACCTTTAATACGCCATTTCTTTTGGCGATAACCTGTATTTATTTAAGTTATTTCCTACACGGCATTAGCGTCATTACACTGGCGCAAAATATGACCTCTCTTGCAGAAAAGTTTTCCACAGATAATGCAGGAATTGCCTATTTGATTTCAGGCATTGGTCTGGGGCGACTGGTGAGCATCTTATTCTTTGGTGTGCTCTCAGATAAATTTGGTCGTCGGGCTATCATTCTGTTAGGGGCGATTCTTTATATACTGTTCTTCTTCGGTATTCCCGCCAGCCCTAATCTGATGATTGCCTTTATTCTGGCCGTTTGCGTTGGCGTGGCAAACTCGGCACTGGATACCGGTGGGTACCCGGCGTTAATGGAATGCTTCCCTAAAGCCTCTGGCTCAGCCGTTATCCTGGTGAAAGCTATGGTCTCGTTTGGGCAGATGATCTACCCCATCGTCGTCAGCACCATGCTGCTCAACCATATCTGGTACGGTTATGCGGTCATTATTCCAGGTGCGTTGTTTGTAGTCATTACCCTGATGCTGCTAAAAAGTCGTTTCCCCAGCCAGATGGTGGATGCCGGCATCGCAAAAGATCTGCCACAGATGAACAGTAAACCGTTGGTCTGGCTGGAAGGTGTGGCATCCGTCATGTTTGGTGTTGCTGCCTTTTCGACTTTTTACGTCATCGTGGTCTGGATGCCGAAATATGCGATGGCCTTTGCCGGTATGGCAGAATCCGACGCACTGAAAACAATCTCTTACTACAGTATGGGGTCGTTGGTCTGCGTATTTATCTTTGCCGCACTGTTGAAAAAATGGGTACGGCCTATTTGGGCGAATGTATTTAATGCCGGACTGGCAACCATCACCGCAGCCGTGATCTATTTATACCCATCTCCGCTGGTATGTAACGCCGGTTCATTTCTCATTGGATTCTCTGCCGCTGGCGGTATTTTACAGCTCGGTGTTTCGGTGATGTCGGAGTTCTTTCCCAAGAGCAAGGCCAAAGTCACCAGTATTTATATGATGATGGGTGGCGTAGCCAACTTTATTATCCCATTAATCACCGGATACCTCTCTAACATTGGTCTGCAATACATTATTTTGCTGGACCTTGCATTTGCTCTGTTGGCTTTTGTCACCGCCATCATCGTCTTTATTCGTTACTACCGCGTATTTGATATCCCCAAAAATGATGTGCGGTTGGGCGAGCGTTATTTTCAATAAATTGTTTAGAAGGAGTATCAAATGGACGTAACTGCTAAATATGAACTGATTGGTTTGATGGCTTACCCTATCAGACACAGTCTGTCGCCTGAAATGCAAAATAAGGCATTAGAAAAAGCGGGATTGCCATTCACTTACATGGCATTTGAAGTTGATAACTCAACGTTTGCTAATGCCATTGCCGGGCTGAAGGCCTTAAAGATGCGGGGTACCGGGGTCTCAATGCCCAACAAGCAGCTGGCATGTGAGTATGTTGATGAATTAACACCCGCAGCCAAGTTGGTCGGCGCAATTAACACTATCGTCAATGATGATGGTTACCTGCGCGGTTACAATACCGATGGCACGGGCCATATTCGTGCAATTAAGGAAAGTGGTTTCGATATCAAAGGTAAAACCATGGTACTGTTGGGCGCAGGCGGTGCGTCGACGGCTATTGGTGCACAGGCAGCGATTGAAGGCATCAAAGAAATTAAACTCTTTAACCGCCAGGATGAGTTTTTTGCCAAAGCGCAGGAGTTTGCCAAACGCGTCAATGAAAACACCGACTGCGTGGTCACCGTTATCGATCTCGCCGATCGCCAGGCTTTTGCTGACGCACTTGCCAGCGCAGATATTTTGACCAACGGCACTAAAGTCGGCATGAAGCCGCTGGAAAATGAATCTCTCGTGACCGACGCTTCCCTGCTGCGTCCGGAACTGCTGGTAACCGAATGCGTCTACAACCCGCATATGACCAAATTATTGCAGCAGGCACAAAGTGCTGGTTGCAAAACAATTGATGGTTACGGCATGTTGTTGTGGCAAGGGGCTGAACAGTTCAAGCTCTGGACCGGGAAAGATTTCCCGCTGGAGTATGTGAAACAGGTTATGGGTTTTGCCGCCTGACGGGCAAGCATTTGTACAATAGTTAAAGGGTAATCAATGAAAACCGTAACCGTAAAAAACCTCGTTATTGGCGAGGGTGCGCCGAAGATCATTGTCTCGCTGATGGGTAAAGACATCGCAACGGTAAAAAGCGAAGCGCTGGCCTATCGCGAAGCGGATTTCGACATTCTGGAATGGCGCGTAGACCATTTCGCCGATGTCTCTTCCATTGAGGCGGTGTTGGAAGCTGCGCGCACCATCCGTGATGTGATGGCTGACAAACCACTGCTTTTCACCTTCCGTAGCGCCAAAGAAGGCGGTGAACAGGCTCTGTCTGTCGAGCACTATGTTGCACTTAACCGCGCGGCGGTAGACAGCGGTCTGGTGGATATGATCGATCTGGAACTGTTTACCGGTGACGAACTGGTCAAAGCGACCGTCGAGCATGCGCATGCGAAAAATGTCTTTGTGATTATGTCCAATCACGATTTTCATAAGACACCAGCCGCGGAAGAGATTGTCCAGCGCCTGCGTAAAATGCAGGAGCTGGGCGCAGATATTCCGAAGATTGCCTTGATGCCGCAAAATAAAACGGATGTTCTGACGCTGCTTAGTGCCACGCTGGAAATGCAAGAACGCTATGCCGATCGCCCGATAATCACCATGTCGATGGCTAAAACAGGGGTGATTTCACGTCTGTCTGGTGAGGTTTTCGGTTCAGCGGCAACCTTTGGGGCAGTAAAAAAAGCCTCCGCACCAGGACAAATTTCGGTCACCGACCTGCGTACTGTATTGACAATATTGCATCAGGCTTAATTACAGATATATCCATATAAATATCAGTAATGCCCTACCCCAGATATTCGTCTAACCACGGATATCTGGCCGGTAATTAAGCGTTATTAAATAACTCACAATATTATTGTCGAATATAGCGACAGGTAGTCGCACGCATATAATCTGGAGTTCACATGAAATTTTCAAGGCCAAATCGTATAGATGGTCGGGTACCCGTATTATCCGCTGCAGATGCAGTCAATTATATTCCTGATGAAGCAACGCTTTGTGTATTAGGTGCTGGAGGGGGTATTCTCGAAGCAACAACATTAATTAATGCACTGGCTGAAAAATATAAAAACTCACAGTCACCGCGAAATTTAGCGTTGATTAGTCCTACAGGTTTGGGTGACCGTGCCGACCGGGGAATTAGCCCACTGGCACAGGAAGGTTTAGTCAAATGGGCATTATGCGGACACTGGGGACAATCACCGCGAATCTCCGATCTGGCTGAACAAAATAAAATTGCCGCCTATAACTATCCTCAGGGCGTATTAACCCAAACCCTGCGTGCATCGGCGGCTCACCAGCCGGGGATCCTTAGTGATATCGGCATCGGTACATTTGTTGACCCTCGCCAACAGGGCGGTAAGCTGAATGAAGTGACCACCGAAGATCTGATCAAATTGGTGGAAATTGATAACAAAGAGTACCTGTATTACAAAGCCATTGCGCCAAACATCGCCTTTATTCGCGCCACCACTTGCGACAGTGAAGGCTACGCCACCTTTGAAGATGAAGTGATGTATCTTGATGCGCTGGTGATTGCCCAGGCCGTACACAATAACGGTGGCATCGTTATGATGCAGGTGCAAAAGATGGTGAAGAAAGCCACGTTGCATCCGAAATCGGTGCGTATTCCCGGCTATCTGGTCGATATTGTGGTCATCGACCCCGACCAAACGCAACTGTATGGTGGCGCGCCGGTTAACCGCTTTATCTCTGGCGATTTTGTTCTCGATGACAGCCAACAGACTGCCCTGCCGCTCAATCAGCGTAAACTGGTGGCCAGACGCGCCCTGTTTGAAATGCGCAAAGGTGCGGTCGGCAACGTTGGCGTAGGCATTGCCGATGGCATTGGCCTCGTCGCGCGCGAAGAAGGCTGTGCTGACGATTTTATTCTGACAGTCGAAACGGGTCCGATTGGCGGCATCACCTCTCAAGGTATTGCTTTCGGCGCCAACGTCAACACCCGCGCCATTCTGGATATGACCTCCCAGTTTGACTTCTATCACGGTGGTGGACTGGACGTGTGCTATTTAAGTTTTGCCGAAGTCGATCGCCACGGCAACGTCGGCGTACACAAATTCAATGGCAAAATCATGGGTACCGGCGGTTTTATCGATATTAGCGCCACCTCCAAAAAAATTATTTTCTGCGGCACGTTAACTGCCGGAAGTCTGAAAACGGAAGTTGCCGATGGCAAGTTAAATATTGTGCAGGAAGGTCGGGTGAAAAAATTCGTCAACGAATTACCTGAAGTGACTTTCAGCGGAAAAATTGCTCTCGAACGTGGACTTGATGTGCGTTACATCACTGAACGCGCTGTATTTACGTTAAAAGCAGATGGTCTTCATTTAATCGAAATTGCACCGGGAGTCTCTTTACAGGAAGACATCCTGGACAAGATGGATTTCACGCCAATTATTTCGCCAAATCTGAAGCTGATGGACGAAAGATTATTTATCGATGCCTCGATGGGTTTTGTATTACCCGACGCCGCCAATTAAAAGGAGTACCCTGATGGACTTTTCTTTAACTGAAGAACAAGAACTGCTGCTTGCCAGTATTCGGGAACTGATTACCAGCAATTTCCCGGAAGAATATTTCCGTACCTGTGATCAGACGGCGACCTACCCGAAAGAGTTTATGCGTGCCCTGGCGGACAACGGTATTTCGATGCTGGGCGTTCCGGAAGAGTTTGGTGGCATCCCGGCGGATTACGTCACACAGATGCTGGCGCTGATGGAAGTTTCAAAATGCGGCGCACCCGCTTTTTTGATCACTAACGGTCAGTGCATTCACAGTATGCGTCGTTTTGGATCCGCTGAACAGCTGCGTAAGACCGCAGAAAGCACCATGGAAACGGGCGATCCAGCGTATGCGCTGGCATTAACCGAACCGGGAGCTGGCTCCGACAACAACAGCGCGACCACCAGCTACACTCGCAAAAACGGTAAGGTCTATCTCAACGGGCAGAAAACCTTTATCACCGGCGCAAAAGAGTATCCATATATGCTGGTACTGGCCCGCGATCCGGAGCCAAAAGATCCGAAAAAAGCCTTTACGCTGTGGTGGGTCGATTCGAAAAAACCCGGCATTAAGGTTAATCCGCTGCATAAAATCGGCTGGCATATGCTCAGCACCTGCGAAGTTTATCTTGATGACGTTGAAGTGGATGAAAGCGATATGGTCGGAGAGGAAGGCATGGGTTTCCTCAACGTCATGTACAACTTCGAAATGGAACGTTTGATCAACGCTGCGCGCAGTACCGGTTTTGCTGAATGCGCCTTCGAAGATGCCGCCCGTTACGCCAACCAGCGCATCGCATTCGGTAAGCCAATTGGTCACAATCAGATGATCCAGGAAAAACTGGCGCTGATGGCGATTAAAATCGATAACATGCGCAATATGGTGTTAAAAGTCGCCTGGCAGGCCGATCAGGAACAGTCTCTGCGCACCAGTGCAGCGCTGGCAAAACTGTATTGTGCACGTACTGCAATGGAAGTGATTGATGACGCCATTCAGATTATGGGTGGGCTGGGTTACACCGACGAAGCACGCGTTTCCCGCTTCTGGCGCGATGTTCGCTGTGAACGCATTGGCGGTGGCACAGATGAAATCATGATTTACGTCGCGGGTCGCCAAATCCTGAAAGATTATCAGAATAAGTAAGCAGTAATGCTTGCCGGATAGCGCAAATGCGTTATCCGGCACGAGCCAGGTTAATCATATTTCTGGCATCAAACATTCCTGTTCTACAAGGTTATTTTTAAACTGCTTACGATAATCGCTGGGGGTACAACCCACATGCCGCTGAAAGAGTTTGGCAAAGTGATCGACATTTTCATACCCTACCCGCCAGGAAATTTCTGCCAACGAGGACTCTGTATTCGTCAGGGCAAATTTTGCCTCTGTCATTCGCCGCTGAATCACATAATTAATCGGCGAAATACGATACTCCTTAGTAAACTCGTGACAGATATAGCTCACGCTGGCACGAAATTTCTTAGACAACTGTTCCAGCGTAATTTTCTCTCGGAAATTGTTATTTAAATAAACCAACACATCTTTAATTAAGATATCTTTTTTAATATATCCCTGCTCAGAACGATAAGCATTTTTAAAGTTTTCGTAATATAAAACGGTTAATGCATAAGCAAAGGCGTCATAAGCGGAAGACGTCAGGTTATTCTTGCTCTGCGGGATCATAACACTCAGTTCATTAAAGATACTTTTAATAACCTCTTTGCCCTGGCTGACGTTAATAACCGGACACGAGTGCATCTGCAAGAGTTGGTTCTCCTGCCAGTCGTTGAAACGAAAGCCGTAGAGCGCACAGGTGTAAGTGGTTGCAGGTGCGCTGCTATCGGAAGCAACCGCATGTAACCGCCCTTGTTCTATCACTACGATGTCACCCGCATGTGCGACATACAGCGAAGAGTCGATAATTAGCCTTGCGACACCCTTTTTTACATAGATAAGCTCTGTTTCATTGTCATGAACATGATGGCCCGACTCCCAGTTAGGATCATCACTAATGACGAATCGCGAAAATCTCGGGGTTTTTCCCTGTTCAAAAAGGGTCTCCATGGCATTATCAAAACAGCGTTGATACATGACAACCTCCACCGAAAGGCAGTAATTTTGCGGATAATTAATATCGAAAAGTAAAAACGATGAAGACGTTATACAACGTTATTCTGTCCAGGCGAAACAAAATTATTTGCGTCGTCTGCAAGATGACACCTCCAACTTCAGCACGCTGCTCGCACAAATTGTTTTTATTTTAAAATAACAGGAAAGTGTAAATGTTATTAAGTCAGCAATAATAATTTACACACCAGAAACAAAGTGCATGCAGAAACGGATAAAAATATGATCCATTTCTCAAAAAAACGTCTCGATTTTATTTCCATATTTATCACTTTAACACCCGACGTCGTCTTTACGTTCATAAACTCAGCATTCCTAAAGTCCTTTTTTTTGCAAGATTGTTGGGAATGAAAACAGATTGCCCCGTCGAAAACAGTCCCCCTCTGCCGCACACTATTTTCAGTCAATTTTCCCTACTGTTGATGATGTCACTCCCCGTCATCATCCACACGAGAATCACTGGAGATGCCATGAAACTAATAACCTGCTTTAAGTTGGTGCCTGAAGAACAGGACATTGTTGTTACCCCAGAACGTTCGCTTAACTTTGACCGGGCCGATGCCAAAATCAGTCAGTTTGATTTGAATGCAATAGAGGCCGCGACGCAACTTAGTGCGGAAGGTGATGAAATCGTCGCCCTAACGGTTGGCGGCTCGCTACTGCAAAACTCCAAAGTGCGTAAAGACGTACTGTCCCGCGGGCCGGACAGTTTGTTTATGGTGCAGGATCCCCAACTGGAGCATTCATTACCGCGAGACACGGCTCAGGCGCTGGCCTGCGCGGCCAAAAACATTGAATTCGACCTGATGCTGTTCGGCGAAGGGTCTGGAGACATCTACGCCCAGCAGGTTGGCTTACTGGTTGGCGAACTCTTACAACTTCCGGTGATTAACGCCGTCAGCAACATCCAACGTAACGGCGATCGCATTGTGGTTGAACGTACGCTGGAAGACGAAGTTGAAGTGATTGAACTGTCGCTCCCCGCCGTGCTGTGCGTAACCTCGGATATCAACACGCCGCGTATTCCCTCGATGAAAGCCATTCTGGGCGCAGGTAAAAAACCAGTCACACCGTGGCAAGCCAGCGATATTGGCTGGACACCTGCCTCACCGTTAGCAGAACTGGTGAGCCTCACCGTTCCGCCACAAACAGAACGTAAGCACATCATTCTGGAAAATGACTCAGCAGAAGCCATCGCCGAGCTGGCTGAGCATCTGAAAAAAGCCCTGAACTAAGCCCAACGGAGAGAAATTATCATGAGTAAATTAGCTAACGTATGGCTGTTCAGCGATAACGTAGAACGCTATGCAGAATTAATGGCCGGCGCACGCCTGTGGGGTGAACAGGTACACCTTATTGTACAAGGCAACGAACAGGCCAATCAGGTTAAACCTCTGGGTGCCGATGAGATTGTCGTGCTTGAAACAACGTCTGGTTTACAGCGTGTTGAAAATTTCGCCGAGACCATCGCCGCCCTGATACAAGAACATACCGGACTATTGCTGATGCCAGCGACTAAACGCGCTAAATCCCTTGGTGCGCGGTTAAGTATTCAGCTCAATGCAGCGATGGTAAATGACGCCACGTCGGTAACGCTTGATGATGGCTCACTGTTCGCAGAACACCGTATGTACGGTGGCCTGGCATTCGGCAAAGAAAAAATCAAAACAACTCAGGCAATTATCACCCTTGCCCCAGGCGTACTTGAACCGGTAGAGGCTAATGCTTCACATACCTGCCCTGTTGTCTCTGCACCTTACATCGCACCGCACCATGAAATTATGTGCCAGGAACGTCGCGCCAAATCCGTGAGCAGCGTGGATCTCAGCAAAGCCAAACGTGTGGTGGGTGTGGGCCGCGGCCTGGTTGCGCAAAACGATCTGGAGATGGTGCACCAGTTGGCGTCTGTACTGGGTGCAGAAGTGGGTTGTTCACGACCGATTGCCGAAGGCGAAAACTGGATGGAACGCGAACGCTACATCGGCGTTTCTGGCGTGTTACTGAAATCGGACCTTTACCTCACCCTCGGCATTTCAGGACAAATTCAGCATATGGTCGGCGGTAACGGCGCGAAAGTCATTGTCGCCATCAACAAAGATAAGAAAGCCCCTATTTTCAATTACGCCGATTACGGACTGGTCGGCGACATCTACAAAGTCGTTCCGGCTCTTATCGAGCATCTCAGCCGCTAACCCCCACATTTAACGCACATATCCCGCTGCCCTCACAGCGGGAAGGGAGCATAAAGCATGTCAGATGAAAAATTTGATGCCATTGTGGTCGGTGCTGGCGTGGCGGGTACGGTTGCAGGCTACGTGATGGCTCAGGCCGGACTGGACGTACTGGTCATCGAGCGCGGTAACAGTGCTGGTAGTAAAAATATGACCGGCGGAAGACTCTATGCACATAGTCTTGAGCGCATCATGCCGGGGTTCGCGCAGGAAGCGCCGCTCGAGCGTAAAGTCACCCGCGAAAAAATCTCCTTTCTGACCGAAGAAAGCGCCGTCACTCTCGATTTCCATCGTGAAAAAGCTGACGCACCAACGCAGGATTCGTATACCGTTTTGCGCAACAGACTTGACCCATGGCTAATGGATAAGGCGGAACAAGCTGGCGTGCAGTTCATCCCCGGCGTGCGCGTCGATGCCCTGATCCGCGAAGGTAATAAGGTTACCGGAGTTCAGGCCGGTGACGATATCCTGGAAGCCAATATTGTCATCCTTGCCGATGGCGTCAACTCTATGCTGGGGCGTTCTCTGGGGATGGTTCCGCCCTCTTCTGCACATCACTATGCCGTTGGCGTAAAAGAGCTGATCGGCTTACCTCCAGCGGTCATTGCAGATCGCTTCAATCTTTCAGGTAATGAAGGCGCGGCCTGGCTGTTTGCAGGCTCACCGTCTGATGGGTTGATGGGAGGCGGATTTTTGTATACCAACCAGGACTCCATCTCTCTGGGTCTGGTGTGTGGTCTGGGGGATATTGCCCATGCCACAAAAAGCATTCCACAAATGCTGGAAGACTTTAAGCGACATCCAACTATTCGGCCATTGATTGCCGGTGGAGAACTACTGGAATATTCCGCGCATATGGTGCCGGAAGGCGGTCTGGCAATGGTTCCAAAGCTGGTCGATGACGGTGTGATGATCGTGGGCGATGCCGCCGGTTTCTGTTTGAACCTGGGTTTCACGGTGCGAGGTATGGATTTGGCCATCGCTTCCGCAGAAGCCGCTGCCCAAACAGCTATTGCAGCAAAAGAACGCCAGGATTTCTCTGCCAGCAGCCTGATGGACTACAAGCGCGCGCTCGAACAGGGCTGTGTGATGCGTGATTTACAGCATTTTCGCAAGATCCCGGCGTTAATGGAAAACCCACGGTTGTTCACTCAGTATCCGCGTACGGTGGCCGACATCATGAGCGATATGTTCACCGTTGACGGACGTCCAAATCAACCGGTTCGCAAGATGATTATGTCCCACGCAAAACAAATCGGGCTGATGAACTTACTGAGAGACGGTATCAAGGGGGCAACTGCACTATGAATCAGGACAATACCGTTAACGTTGACGTCAAACTGGGCGTCAATAAATTCAATGTCGATGAAGGCCACCCGCACATCATCCTGGCCGAACATCCAGACCTTAATGAATTTCGCAAGCTGCTGAAAGCCTGCCCCGCCGGGCTGTATAAGCAGGACGAGAGTGGAAACATTCATTTTGATTCTGCTGGTTGCCTGGAGTGCGGAACGTGTCGAGTACTGTGCGGCGACACAATCCTCGACCAATGGGAATATCCGGTCGGAACATTTGGCGTTGATTTTCGCTACGGCTAATGGATTTTGCCTGTAGTACACCGGATCGGCCACGCCGGCCATCCGGTCAGATGTATGCCGAAATCATCCTGGGAATAACTTCATGAGTATCACACTAACGTTTAACGCCGAACGCCGCGAAGTCTGGCGGCAACAGGGTTTATGGGGAGATGCTTCGCTTGGCGATTACTGGAACCAAACTGCCAGAGCCATGCCAGATAAAATCGCCGTTGTTGATAACCATGGCGCTTCATACACCTATGCTGCACTCGACAGCGCGGCCAGCAGTCTGGCAACCTGGTTTTTAGCCTGCGGTATTCAACCCGGCGATCGCATTGCCTTCCAGTTACCGGGCTGGTGCGAGTTTACGATTATCTACCTGGCCTGCCTGAAAATCGGGGCCGTTTCCGTACCGTTGCTGCCAGCGTGGCGTGAAGCAGAGCTGGTATGGGTGCTAAATAAGTGCAAAGCGAAGATTTTTTTCGCACCGACGCTGTTTAAACAGACCCGACCGGTCGATCTGATCCTCCCCTTACAAAACCAGTTGCCGCATCTGCAACAGATCGTTGCCGTGGATAAACTGGCTCCGGCAACGACCTCGCTGGCGCTCAGTCAACTGCTTTTAGCTCCGCCTTTAACCCAGACGATTAATGTTCACGCCGATGAACTGGCGGCAGTGTTGTTTACCTCCGGTACCGAGGGAATGCCAAAAGGCGTAATGCTGACCCACAACAACATCCTTGCCAGCGAGCGCGCCTACTGTGCCCGCCTCAATCTCACCTGGCAGGATGTGTTTTTGATGCCCGCACCACTGGGACACGCTACCGGTTTTCTGCATGGCGTTACTGCACCGTTTTTAATCGGCGCACGCAGCGTATTGTTAGATATTTTCACCCCAACCGCCTGTCTTGAACTGCTGGAGCAACAACGCTGTACCTGTGTGCTCGGCGCAACGCCCTTCGTCTACGACATGTTGTGTAGCATGGAAAAACGACCACGCGATCTCTCATCGCTACGCTTTTTCTTATGTGGGGGCACAACCATTCCACAGAAGATTGCCCGTGACTGCCAGCAGCTCGGCATAAAATTATTAAGCATTTATGGCTCGACAGAGAGTTCACCGCATGCGCTGGTCAATCTCGATGATTCGCTTTCTCGCATGATGAATACCGACGGATATGCTGCTGCAGGCGTCGAAATTAAAGTGGTCGACGAAGCACGCAATACGTTGCCCGCGGGGGTAGAAGGTGAAGAAGCTTCGCGTGGTCCCAATGTGTTTATGGGCTACCTCGATGAACCCGAACTTACCGCCCGCGCGCTGGATCAAGACGGCTGGTATTACAGCGGCGACTTATGCCGAATGGACGATGCGGGGTACATCAAAATCACCGGACGGAAAAAAGATATCATTGTCCGCGGTGGAGAAAACATCAGCAGCCGCGAAGTTGAGGATATTTTATTGCAGCATCCTCGCATTCACGATGCCTGTGTTGTCGCGATGCCGGACGAACGCTTAGGTGAAAGGTCGTGTGCTTACGTGGTCCTAAAACCTCCGCATCATTCGTTGTCGCTGGAATCAGTGGTGGCCTTTTTTAGTCGCAAGCGGGTGGCAAAGTATAAATACCCTGAGCACATTGTGATCGTGGAGAAATTACCGCGCACGGCGTCCGGTAAAGTACAAAAATACCAGCTTCGTCAGGATATTATTCAGCGTTTGAGCGTGGAGAGTATTACAGGATAAAGCGCCGGATGGCGATGCTCACGCATCTTATCCGGCCTACGTTGAATAGGCCGGATAAGGCATGATATTACTTGTTCAGTTCCGCCAGACTCAGCCAGGTTTGTACGACGGTGTCCGGGTTCAGCGACAGACTGTCGATCCCCTCTTCCATCAGCCAGGCCGCGAAGTCTTCGTGGTCAGAAGGTCCCTGGCCGCAAATACCCACGTATTTGCCCTGTTTCTTGGCTGCACGAATCGCCATCGACAGCAGCGCTTTCACCGCGTCGTTACGCTCATCAAACAGTTCAGAAACCACACCAGAGTCACGATCCAGACCCAGCGCCAGCTGCGTCATGTCGTTTGAGCCGATGGAGAAGCCGTCGAAGTATTCGAGGAATTGCTCGGCCAGCAAGGCGTTAGACGGGATCTCACACATCATGATGATCTTCAGTCCGTTCTCGCCGCGTTTCAGCCCCTGGCGTGCCAGTTCTTCCACCACCGCTTTCGCCTGGGCAACGGTACGTACAAACGGTACCATCACTTCAACGTTAGTCAGGCCCATATCGTTACGGACACGTTTTACTGCGTCGCATTCCAGCGCGAAGCAGTCGCGGAAGCTGTCGGCAACATAACGGCCCGCCCCACGGAAGCCCAGCATCGGGTTCTCTTCATGCGGTTCATAACGCTCACCGCCGACCAGGTTGGCATATTCGTTGGACTTAAAGTCCGACATACGCACGATGACGCGTTTTGGATAAAACGCCGCACCCAGCGTTGCGATCCCTTCCGTCAGACGACCGACATAGAATTCACGCGGAGAATCGAAACCTTTCATCATGGCGCGGATTTCATTTTGCAGCTCAGGCGTCTGGTCATCAAACTCCAGCAGCGCACGCGGGTGTACGCCAATCATGCGGTTGATGATAAATTCCAGACGCGCCAGGCCGACGCCTTCGTTTGGCAGACAGGCGAAGTCGAAAGCCCGGTCCGGGTTACCGACGTTCATCATCACCTTCAACGGCAGATCCGGCATGGTCTCCACGCTGGAACTCTTCACGCTAAAGTCGAGCATGTCAGCGTAAACATAACCGGTGTCACCTTCGGCACAGGAGACAGTTACCTTCTCACCATCTTTCATGCGTTCGGTCGCATCGCCACAGCCAACCACGGCCGGGATCCCCAGTTCACGGGCAATGATTGCCGCGTGACAGGTACGACCGCCACGGTTAGTGACAATTGCTGCCGCTTTCTTCATGATCGGTTCCCAGTCCGGGTCGGTCATGTCGGTAACCAGTACGTCGCCTGGTTCGATGCGGTTCATTTCGCTGATGTCATGAATGACTTTGACCGGACCCGCGCCAATGCGGTGGCCGATGGCGCGACCTTCAGCAATAATTTTACCCTGAGCATGCAGCGTATAACGCTCCATCACCTGACCGCGAGAGCGCACGGTTTCTGGACGCGCCTGAACAATGAACAGCTTGCCGGTATGGCCGTCTTTCGCCCATTCGATGTCCATTGGACGACCGTAGTGCTTCTCGATCTGCACCGCTTGCTTGGCCAGTTCCTGCACTTCTTCGTTAGTCAGGGAGAAAATGTCGCGTTGTTCCTGCGGGACATCTTCAATGGTCACCTGCTTACCGTGTTCCTGGGTCGGCGCGTAAATCATGCGGATTTTTTTCGATCCCATTGTGCGACGGACGATCGCCGGACGGTTAGCCGCCAGGGTCGGTTTGTGCACGTAGAATTCATCCGGGTTAACGGCGCCCTGCACGACCATTTCGCCCAGGCCCCAGGCGGACGTGATAAAGACAACCTGGTCGAAACCGGATTCGGTATCGATGGAGAACATTACGCCTGAGGACGCGAGGTCAGAACGCACCATCCGCTGAACGCCAGCAGAAAGTGCGACGCCACGGTGGTCATAGCCCTGGTGAACACGATAAGAGATCGCGCGGTCGTTAAACAGCGAGGCAAATACGTGTTTGATGGCAACCAGTACGGCATCAAATCCCTGGACGTTGAGGAAGGTTTCCTGCTGACCGGCAAATGACGCATCTGGCATATCTTCTGCGGTAGCGGAAGAACGCACGGCAAAAGAGGCATTGGCATCGTCCGCTGACAGCTGCGCGTAGGCATCGCGGACGGCATTTTCCAGTTCGGGCTGGAAAGGAGTGTCGATAATCCACTGGCGGATCTGTGCCCCGGCTTTCGCAAGCTCACTGACATCGTCGATATCCGTTTTATCCAGCAGCTCATAAATGCGCTGGTTTACACCGCTCTGGTCCAGAAACTGGTTAAACGCATCGGCGGTCGTTGCAAAACCATTCGGTACGGAAACACCCATACCTGAAAGGTTAGTAATCATTTCACCCAGGGAGGCATTTTTGCCTCCAACTCTGTCTACATCATTCATGCCGAGTTGGTTATACCAAAGCACCAGCGGTGACGAGCCATTGTTGGACATCGAACAATCCTTATATATGAACGAGGTTAGGAAACTCAATTTTGCGTAATTATCTTGGCATATTTACTCCGGCGAAAAAAACGGTGAATCGTTCAAGCAACTTTATTTTTTATTTTTTCAGATTGTTTCCGCATTTGCGCAAAACCGCGAGCCACACGGGATCACCACAAAAATGACCGGTATAAACATTTGTTCCGAAAAATGAAATGTACTTTTCATTAAATATAAAAATACCGTTTCATTTTATAAAATAGATGCCGCAATATTCGCTTCTGGCGAATTTTAATTTATGCTTTCAGAGAATTATATCTGCCCCAGGATGAGCAAAATGGATAATGCTGTTGATCGTCACGTATTTTATATTTCTGATGGTACGGCCATCACCGCCGAGGTATTGGGTCACGCGGTGATGTCGCAATTTCCGGTCACGATCAGCAGTATTACGCTGCCGTTTGTGGAAAATGAGAGTCGTGCGCGCGCGGTTAAAGACCAGATTGACGCTATCTACCAACAAACTGGCGTGCGCCCTTTAGTGTTTTACTCCATCGTCCTGCCGGAAATTCGCTCGATCATTCTGCAAAGCGAAGGGTTTTGTCAGGATATCGTGCAGGCGTTGGTTGCCCCACTGCAACACGAGATGAAACTCGACCCTACGCCTATCGCCCATCGCACGCACGGTCTGAATCCCGGTAACCTCAACAAGTACGACGCGCGCATTGCTGCCATTGACTACACCCTCGCCCACGACGACGGTATTTCGTTGCGCAACCTCGATCAGGCGCAGGTGATCCTGCTCGGTGTTTCCCGTTGCGGCAAAACCCCGACCAGTTTGTATCTGGCCATGCAGTTTGGTATCCGCGCGGCCAACTACCCCTTTATTGCCGATGATATGGATAATCTGGTGCTGCCCACTTCCCTGAAGCCGTTGCAGCATAAGCTGTTCGGTCTGACTATCGACCCTGAGCGCCTGGCGGCCATCCGCGAAGAACGTCGTGAGAACAGCCGTTACGCCTCGCTGCGTCAGTGCCGTATGGAAGTTGCTGAGGTGGAAGCGCTTTATCGGAAAAACCAGATCCCCTGGCTGAACAGTACCAATTATTCGGTAGAAGAGATTGCTACCAAGATCCTCGATATCATGGGACTGAATCGCCGCATGTACTAGAATGCTAGTGCATTGGTTCGATTTTTTGTTATTATGCTCGCCACCAGGCAGGATGAGTGTGATATTGTGATGTACATCACTTCCCGGTAGTCCTGCCGTTGAAGCAACAAATTTCTGAGACAAGTAATGAACAGAACCGATGAACTCCGTACTGCACGTATTGACAACCTGGTCACTCCAGCAGAGCTTGCGCAACGGCATCCTGTTTCGTCCTCCGTCGCCCGTCATGTTACGGACTCCCGACGTCGGATAGAAAAAATTTTAAATGGTGAAGACCCCCGTTTACTGGTGATCGTAGGTCCCTGCTCGATTCACGATCTTGATGCCGCGATGGAATACGCGACACGGTTACAGGCGCTGCGCACTAAGCACCAGGCGCGTCTGGAAATCGTGATGCGTACCTATTTTGAAAAACCACGCACCGTCGTAGGCTGGAAAGGCCTGATTTCCGACCCAGATTTGAATGGCAGTTATCGTGTGAACCACGGTATTGAACTGGCGCGAAAACTGCTGTTGCAGGTCAACGAACTGGGCGTCCCCACGGCGACTGAATTCCTCGACATGGTGACCGGCCAGTTTATTGCTGATTTAATCAGTTGGGGAGCTATTGGCGCGCGCACCACCGAAAGTCAGATCCATCGTGAAATGGCCTCCGCGCTCTCCTGCCCGGTTGGCTTTAAGAACGGAACGGATGGCAACACGCGCATCGCCGTCGATGCGATTCGCGCCTCCCGCGCCAGTCACATGTTCCTCTCGCCGGATAAAACCGGCCAGATGACCATTTATCAGACCAGCGGTAACCCTTACGGGCATATCATCATGCGTGGCGGTAAAAAGCCGAATTATTATGCTGAAGATATTGCAGCCGCCTGCGATACCCTGCACGAATTTTCCCTGCCTGAGCATCTGGTGGTCGATTTTAGCCACGGTAATTGCCAGAAGCAGCATCGCCGTCAGTTGGACGTTTGTGATGATGTATGCCAGCAAATTCGCAATGGTTCGACGGCGATTGCCGGGATTATGGCGGAGAGTTTCCTGCGTGAAGGTACGCAAAAAATCGTTAGCGGCCAGCCGCTGGTTTACGGTCAGTCCATTACCGACCCGTGCCTGAACTGGGAAGATACTGAACTGTTGGTTGAAAAACTCGCCTCTGCGGTTGATAGCCGTTTTTAATGCTGTTCGCCGGGCAATATCAGCTTGCCCGGCGCTAATCCCTTGTTTTTCCCTTGCTTATTGCGCAAAAAACGTTCTCGTCACAATTATTTCACAAAAACGCTTGCCGCAAATTTGTAGTTTGATGATAATGATTATCATTGTTACATTGATTGTTATTTTTAAACACTATGTCACGTATGGATAACACAACGGCAACGCCCGCAAAAGACAAAACACCGCCTTTCGTCGCGCCAAATGAGCGACGAATTGACAGTAAAACCCTGCTTGGTAACGAAGGACGCGTGATCATAGAACATGATGGTCAGCACTACCTGCTGCGCCAGACACAAGCCGGAAAACTCATTCTGACTAAATAAACAACACATTTCGCCAGCCACCCAGGTCATACCCAGGCAGCCAGCGCTTTTCGATTTCCTAATGGAGAGTTGCTATGCCTTACCTGCACACCGCTTCCCTGCGCCCATCGCTGTTGGCGCTGGCGATTATCAGTAACCTGCCCGCCGTCGCCTGGGCGGCGGTCGAGGATATGACCGTTACCGCCACCGGCAATGCCCGTAGCGCCTTTGAAGCGCCAATGATGGTTAGCGTCATTGACGCCACCGCCCCAGAAAACCAAACCGCCAGCTCCGCTGCCGACCTGTTACGTAAGGTTCCAGGTCTGACCCTTGACGGTACGGGCCGTACCAACGGCCAGGACGTGAATCTGCGCGGCTATGATCGACGCGGAGTTCTGGTACTGGTTGACGGCGTTCGTCAGGGAACCGACACCGGACACCTGAACAGTACCTTCCTCGACCCGGCGCTTATCAAACGCATCGAAGTCGTGCGTGGCCCTTCCGCACTACTGTACGGTAGCGGCGCGCTAGGCGGCGTGATCGCCTATGACACTGCAGATGCCAAAGATCTACTGGACGTCGGGAAAAACAGTGGTTATCGCGTGTTCGGTACCGCGGCGACCGGCGATCACAGTCTCGGCATGGGCGCCAGCACGTATGGCCGTACCGATACGCTGGACGGACTGCTTGCCTGGTCCAGCCGCGATCGCGGTGATTTACGCCAGAGTGACGGTACTACTGCGCCGAATGACGAAGCAATTAACAATATGCTGGCGAAAGGTAGCTGGAAAATTGACAGCGCCCAGACGCTGGCCGGTTCGCTGCGTTACTACAATAATGACGCCCGGGAACCTAAAAACCCGCAGACCAGCGCGGCGGATGCCAGCAATCCGATGACCAACCGTTCAACGATCCAGCGTGATGCGCAACTGACCTACTCGCTCGCTCCGGCGGACAATGACTGGCTGAACGCTGACGCCCGTATCTACTGGTCCGAAGCGCGCATTAATGCTCAGAATGCAGATAACACTGGCGAATTTCGCAAGCAAACCACCAAAGGCGGGAAGATCGACAACCGCAGCCGCCTGTTTACCGACTCTTTTGCATCTCACCTGTTGACCTACGGCGGTGAATACTATCGTCAGGAACAACAACCGGGAGGAGCAACAACTGGTTTCCCGGAGGCTAAGATCGATTTCAGCTCCGGCTGGCTCCAGGATGAAATCACCCTGCGCGACCTGCCGGTTACGCTGCTGGGCGGTACCCGTTATGACTCTTATCGCGGCAGCAGCGACGGTTATGAAGATGTCGATGCCGATAAATGGTCGTCCCGCGCCGGATTAACGGTTGCGCCAACTGACTGGCTGATGCTGTTCGGTTCATACGCTCAGGCTTTCCGTGCCCCGACTATGGGCGAGATGTATAACGATGCGAAACACTTCTCGATTGGTCGTTTTTACACCAACTACTGGGTGCCGAACCCTAACCTGCGCCCGGAAACCAACGAAACACAGGAATACGGATTTGGCCTGCGCTTTGACGATCTTCTGATGGCGAGCGACGCGCTCGAATTTAAAGCCAGCTATTTCGACACCAAAGCGAAAGATTACATCTCCACCAGCGTCGATTTCGCCGCTGCGACAACCATGTCCTATAACGTACCCAACGCCAAAATCTGGGGCTGGGATGTGATGGCGAAATATTCCACCGATCTGTTCAGCCTCGACATGGCCTATAACCGCACACGCGGAAAAGATACTGACACCGGCGAATACATTTCAAGCATTAACCCGGACACCGTCACCAGCAAACTGAATGTGCCAGTTGCGCACAGCGGTTTCTCTGTCGGCTGGATAGGGACATTTGCTGACCGTTCAACGCATATCAGCAGCACCTACGCTAAACAGCCCGGCTATGCGGTAAACGATTTCTACGTCAGCTATCAGGGCCAACAAGCGCTGAAAGGCATGACCACCACGCTGGTACTGGGCAACGCCTTC
This sequence comes from Citrobacter sp. Cpo100, assembly GCF_030332595.1. NCBI lineage: Bacteria > Pseudomonadati > Pseudomonadota > Gammaproteobacteria > Enterobacterales > Enterobacteriaceae > Citrobacter > Citrobacter sp. Cpo100. Next base: position 757,248 of record NZ_JAOWHM010000037.1, read on the forward strand.
GACAAAGAGTACTGGTCGCCGCAAGGCATTCCGCAGGATGGTCGTAATGGCAAAATTTTCGTGAGTTATCAGTGGTAATCACTTTTCCCCGGTTCGCCGGGGCCGCAATCTGGAAGGAAGAGACAATGAATCATTACACACGCTGGCTGGAACTGAAGAAAGAAAATCCTGGCAAATACGCACGTGATATTGCGGGGTTGATGAATATTAGCGAAGCCGAACTGACCTTTGCACGCGTCGGTCACGATGCCTGGCGCTTACGTGGCGAAGTGCGTGAAATTCTCAGCGCACTGGAAGCAGTTGGCGAAACCAAATGTATTTGCCGCAATGAATACGCAGTACATGAGCAGGTGGGTGCTTTTACCAATCAGCACCTCAACGGTCATGCCGGACTGGTTCTCAATCCGCGCGCCCTCGATCTGCGTCTTTTCCTGAATCAGTGGGCCAGCACCTTTCATATCAGCGAAACAACCGCCCATGGTGAGCGTCAGAGCATTCAGTTCTTCGACCATCAGGGAGATGCGCTGCTGAAGGTCTATACCACGCAAAATACCCTCGTTGAGGAATGGGCAGCGTTGCTGACCCGTTTCATCTTTGCAGAAAACCCGCCGCTGGCACTGCAACCCGCCAACAATTCTGCGCCTGCCGCCGTCACGGTCGATGCGCAGACCGTCGATCAAGAGTGGCGAGCGATGACCGATGTCCACCAGTTCTTCGGTCTGCTGAAACGCCATGAACTCACCCGCCAACAGGCATTTAATCTGGTGGGCGACGATCTGGCCTGTAAGGTTTCTAATAGCGCACTGGCGCAGTTACTCGACACCGCGCGTCAGGATGGCAACGAAATTATGGTTTTTGTGGGTAATCGCGGCTGTGTACAGATTTTTACCGGCGTGATTGAAAAACTGGTACCGATGAAAGGCTGGCTAAACATCTTCAACCCAACCTTTACCCTGCATCTGCTGGAAGAGAGCGTGGCCGAAACGTGGGTGACGCGCAAACCGACCGCCGATGGACACGTCACCAGTCTGGAACTGTTTGCTGCCGACGGCACGCAAATCGCACAACTGTATGGTCAACGTACGGAAGGCGAGCCGGAACAGACGCAATGGCGCACACAGATTGACGCGCTAACGCCGAAAGGACTGGCCGCATGAAAAAACTGCTGGCCCTGATCGCGCTGCTGCCCTTCGCCGCACTGGCTGCGCCCGAGGAGCGAGTTGTTGCCCTCGGTGGCGATGTCACCGAGATCGTATACGCACTGGGAGCACAACCCTCCCTTGTGGCAAGAGACAGCACCAGCCAATGGCCTGTTGCGGCAACCGCGTTACCTGATGTTGGTTATTTGCGCCAGCTCAACGCCGAAGGGATCCTTGCCACACGCCCTACGCTGGTCCTTGCCAGCGCGCAGGCGCAGCCTTCTCTGGTGTTAAAACAGCTCGAGCAGAGCAACGTCAGGGTTGTCACGATCCCAGCAAGCAACGATCTTAACGCGATTGATGAAAAAGTTCGGGTTATCGCCGAGGCTACTCATCGGGGGGCCGACGGCGAAACGCTGCGCGCAACGTTACGTCAGGAACTGGCGACGCTCCCGTCATCTGAACTTAATAAGCGTGTGTTGTTTATTCTCAATCATGGCGGGATGAGCGCGATGGCGGCGGGCCAGCAAACCGGAGCCGATGCGGCGATTCGTGCCGCAGGTCTACGCAACGCGATGCAGGGCGTTAATCGCTATCAGCCGCTGTCACAAGAAGGCGTCATTGCCAGCCAGCCCGATCTGGTAGTGATTTCACAAGAAGGTGTTAAGGCGATGGGTGGCGAAGCAAACCTGTGGGCGCTACCGGGACTTGCGCAAACACCTGCCGGAAGGAATAAACAGGTATTGCAGGTTGACGATATGGCGCTGTTGGGCTTCAGCGTTCGCACGCCACAGGCTATTTTGCAGCTTCGTGCTAAAGCGGAGCAATTGCCCTGATGTCCCGGCGGATCACCTGTTCGTTGTGGATGTTGGCATTGATGCTGGTTGTAATGACGGTTCTGGCTACCGGTTTTGGCGCGTTGCGCCTGCCGGTAAGTCTGCTCTGGCGTGATGGCGATGAGGCACTGCGTCAAATCTGGCTCACGATTCGTCTGCCCCGCGTCCTGCTGGCGCTGGTGATTGGCGGCTCTCTGGCGCTCGCGGGCTGCGTGATGCAGGGGCTGTTTCGCAATCCACTTGCAGACCCTGGATTACTGGGAATAAGCAGCGGCGCCGCCTGCGCTGTGGCCCTGTGGGTGGTGCTGCCTGTCTCCCTGCCCGCGCTGCTGATGTTGTATGCTCCAATGCTGGCCGCTTTTTTCGGCGCGCTGGCGGCAACCGTAGTGATTTTTATCCTTAGCCAACAGCGCGACGGTTCACTCTCACGCCTGCTGCTGGTCGGCATTGCCATTAACGCGCTCTGTGGGGCGGCGGTTGGCGTTTTGTCGTGGGTCAGTAATGATGCGCAACTGCGCCAGCTGTCGCTATGGGGAATGGGAAGTCTGGGGGCCGCGCAGTGGTCCACACTGTTGGCTGTCACTTCACTGACAATCCCGACAGTGCTGATCATCTGGCGACTTGCTCCGGCGCTGAATCTTCTGCAACTGGGTGAGGAAGAGGCGCATTATCTCGGCGTTGATGTGCGTACAATCCAGCGTATTTTGCTGCTTTGTAGCGCACTACTGGTTGCCTCAGCCGTGGCGGTAAGCGGCGTGATTGGCTTTATCGGGTTGGTCATCCCACATTTAATACGTATGTGGCTCGGCTCAGACCATCGGGCCGTTATTCCGGGTTCCGTGCTGGCGGGCGCGTTTTTATTGCTGATTGCAGACACACTGGCCCGTACGGCGGTTGCGCCTGCGGAGATGCCGGTCGGTCTGTTGACCAGTCTTCTCGGCGCACCGTGGTTTTTATGGCTTATTTTTCGTCAGCGAGGACCGCATGGCTGAACATTTCATCGCTGAAGGGCTTCACTATCACGTAGCTGGCAGAGCGGTGATCGACGACGTATCACTCGCCCTTACAAAAGGTGAACTGGTGGCGCTCATCGGCCCAAACGGTGCGGGGAAATCCACTCTGCTACGCTTGCTGACCGGTTTTCTGAAACCGGCTACCGGGCGCTGCGTGCTGGCGGGCAAACCGCTGGAGGAGTGGCCTACCCAGACGCTGTCGCGACACCGGGCGGTAATGCGTCAGCAAACGCAACTGGGATTTGACTGGCCGGTAGAGGCCGTCATCGCGATGGGTCGCGCGCCCTGGACCCAACGACCGGAACCTGGGCTTATTGCACAGGTAATGGAGATGACCGGATGTACGCCTCTGGCAGGCCGGCAATACGCCGCGCTTTCCGGCGGCGAGCAACAGCGAGTGCAGTTAGCCCGTGCGCTGGCGCAACTCTGGTGCGACGGTGCGCCTCGCGGTTGGTTATTCCTTGATGAACCGACCTCCGCGCTGGATCTTTACCACCAGCAGCATCTGTTGCGCATGCTAAAAACGCTAACCGCTTCAGGTGAGCTGCATGTGTGCATTGTGCTTCACGATCTGAACCTCGCCGCACTGTGGGCAGACAGAATAGTGCTGCTGCACAACGGCAGGCTGGTGTCGCAGGGAAAACCGGAAACTGTGTTACAGGCCGATGATCTGAAGCGCTGGTACGGTGCTCAGGTACACGTTGGCCAGCATCCGGCCAACGCCTCCCCGCAGGTATTTCTGGCCCCTTAGCTTGAACAACTCACTTCCAGCCGTTTGCCCCAGTCAGGTGGACGGCTGGCATAGTCATCATCGCGATCGGCAAACGGGGTACGCAACGCCTGGTGCAACCGGTGCAGTTCGGCGTAATCCCCCTGCTCTGCCTGGCTAATCGCCCGTTGCGCCAGCCAGTTACGTAATACCATCGCCGGATTAGCCGCCTTCATCTGTGTTTGTCTGACTGCATCGGCAATATTGTCTTGCTGAAGGCGCGAGCGATACCGCGTGAACCAGTCGTCAAATGCTGCGCGGTCGATAAACTCATCACGCAACGGAGATTGCGCACTGTGCTGCTCCGTTTCGCTGAGCATGCGAAACGTTCGCGTATAGTCGCTTCTCTCTCGCGCCATCAGGCTAAACAGTTCGCTAAGCAGTTCGTTATCGTCTTTCTGCTCGCTAAAGAAGCCGAGCTTTTGCCGCATCCGTTGACCGTAACGCGTTAACAGCGTCAACTGGTAATTGTCCAGCGCATCATTGAGCGCCTCGACCGGGATAAACGGCGACAGGGTTTGCGCCAGACGTTGCAGGTTCCACAACGCGGCGGCCGGTTGATTATCGAAACTGTATCGCCCCTGGTTGTCAGAGTGGTTGCAGATATAATCAGGCACGTAATCATCAAGAAAACCGAATGGACCGTAATCCATCGTCAGACCCAGAATCGACATGTTGTCCGTGTTCATAACACCATGCGCAAATCCTACCGCCTGCCAGTCAGCGATTAACGTCGCAGTACGCGTGACAACATCGTTAAACCACAGCTGATACTTATCGGCTTCTTCCTGCCATTGCGGCCAGTAATGGCGAATCGCAAAGTCAGCCAACTCACGCACTTTTTCCGGCTCTCGGCGATAGTAAAAATGCTCAAAGTGGCCAAACCGCATATGGCTTTGCGCCACGCGAATGAGCATCGCCCCTGCTTCGACCGTTTCGCGATAAACCGGCGTGTCACTGGTGACAATCGACAATGCCCGCGTGGTCGGTATTCCCAGGTAGTACATCGCTTCACTGGCCAGGCTTTCACGAATGGTCGAGCGCAACACGGCACGCCCATCACCCATGCGGGAATACGGCGTGAGTCCGGCGCCTTTCAGGTGCCAGTCAAACGTTGAACCATCCGCGAGCTGTTGTTCGCCCAGCAGGATCCCACGTCCGTCGCCAAGCTGACCAGCCCAGACGCCGAACTGATGCCCACTATAAACCTGGGCTAAAGGCGACATCCCGGGAAGCAACGATTCGCCGCCCCAAACGCCTGCACCAGTCGGAATATCAAATAGCGCCGCAGGAATTGCTAATTGCTCCGCCAGCGCATCGTTATGCCAGATAAGGCGCGCGTTTTTCAGAGGGGTGGGTGAAAGCGCGGTATAGGTTGCTGGTAGTTCATCACGCCAGCGAGTGGTAAAAGACAGGGTCATAGGGCCTCCTGCCTCTAGTGTAGACTGTTAATAGGCTGTTAAACACCAGCAAATAAAAGGGTTATATCTTAGCGAGCGAAATTATCTGCGCAGGAGGCACCGCAGGCCACAATCCTCCCTGCATGGCACTGAATCCCACAGGCAAGACGCGCTCCAGCATCTCTTGTGTATCAATTCCGCTAATGATTATTGACTCACAGCTGGGCGATAGTTGCGCCAGAATAGCCCGCATAAACGGTTCAAACGAAATATGTGCAATCCTTTGTTGAACAAAGTTTTTATCCAGCACGACGCGTTTGAACAGGCCGTCAAAAATTGCCCGGGTTGATATACCGCCAGAACCATAGTTTGTCAGGACTAATGGAAATCGCGCAGCAAGTGCGGCCAATATTGGATTATCTTTACCTTTGTTTAACTCCGGATAGCTTTCATTAATAGTCAGCTCCAGAAATGAAAATCGTTCAACTTGTGAAGCAAATTCAGTATCTGATAATAAAGTATTAGCAACTGCTGGCGTTAAATTAATCCAGGCGGATACTTTTCGCTGAATAAAAAAATGTTGGCACGTTTCGATTAATTCTAGTTTTTCTACAAATAAACGACATTGTTCGTCGTCTGACATCCGAGGTAGGACCAGCTCGGTGGGTATACGCACATCCCCATGCGCACTGGCGAAACTGGTGATGATATCGACGAATTCAAGATCGCCTTTTTCGCTTCTCGCAGGAAGAAAAGAGAACTCAGAATGGTAAAGATTATCCAGTGAAACAATCATCGTGCCAGCCCCGCTGCATGGGTGTTATCCGGCATCCTGTAGCAAAGGATGGAGAAATACGTTACTGCTGATGCAAGTAGAGGCCCTTTCATTTTTCCCTTTTTAGCCGGTAAATCGAATCCTTTTTTTTAGCTTATCCTGATTATAAGCGAATATCCAGCTTTGCACTTTTTAATATCTCGGAATAAATCATATTTTTAGCAAGATACGCTCTTAATGTTCAGGGGTATTGTCTAACCAAAAGCAGAAATAAAAGTTAACTTTCAAATGGTGATGTTGAGGCTGCGCACTCGATGGCAGCCTCGGAGTTGCGGGGGATTAAATACGTCGCGCCTGCCAAAAGTTTTTACGCCAGTAAACGTTATCCAGAGACGAGCGCATCACGCCACGGCTGGTTGAAGCATGAATAAATTGATTATTGGTATCGTAAATACCAACATGCAGACCGCTTTCCCCAGACCCGGTTTTAAAGAAAACCAGATCGCCTGGCAGCAAATCGTCTTTATCAATTTCGGTACCAATCTTTGATTGCGTACGCGTATCGCGCGGAAGTTGCAGGTCGAATTTATCGCGCATCGTCATCAAAACAAATCCAGAACAATCCACCCCACTACGGCTCATACCGCCATAACGATAGGGTGTGCCATGCCAGGTTTGTAGCTGATCATTAAGACCGGCGATAACGGCAATAGAATCCGACAAGCGGGCATTTGGCGCAGGCGCACGATGGCTGCTGCAGCCCGCCAAAAACAATGCTGTGATGAAAAGGAGCCAAAAGCGCATTCAGTACGAATCCTCTGAATTTTATTTTTATGCCAATTTAGCGTGGAAATTATATGATTTTCAAGAACCCATTTCACTTAAGTGGTTGATATGAGCATTCTGTGCCCTTCAATATCCAAACGTCGGAAGTTGACGCCATAGGCCGCAGACAGATTGGCCGGCGTCAGTACCGCATCTCGTGAACCACTGGCAAGCAGTTTCCCGCGTTTGAGTAGCCAGGCTTTATGCGCATGGCGTAAGGTGTGATTAAGGTCGTGGCTACTCATCACAATCGCTATGCCCTGCAAACACAGCTGACTCAACAAGCGGTCCAGTGCGTTTTGTTGCGCGACATCCAGACTGTTCATCGGCTCATCCAGCAGTAAAAGCTGACCTAATGGATTCGCTTGTGGGCAAATCTGCAGGATAACCGCAGCCAGGCGCACACGCTGCCACTCACCGCCGGAAAGTTGGTTCACGCCGCGCCCCAGTTTATCTCCCAGGCCGAGCGCATCGGCGATCTCCTGTAACAGATCGGTGCGTGCTTTGTCGGGTTGATGCAGCGTCAGAAAATGCCAGACCGGCATGGCAAACGGCGGATTTTGCTGTTGCGCAAGATAGGCGCGATATTGCGCCAGCCTGGCGGCCGGCCATTCCTCCAACGGCATATCACCAAAAGTGATACTGCCCTCTCCGTTTGTCAGACCCGCCATACGCGCCAACAGCGTACTTTTTCCGGCACCGTTTGGTCCCACTAAATGCAAGATCTCTCCTGCTTTGATCTCACCAGAAAGCGGGCCGAGACGGGTCGATTCCGCGACGTCCTGTAGCTGCATCAATCGAGACATTAGTTTGCCAGCGCCTGCTTGATGGTTTGCACCAGGATGGGATCCTCAGGCGTCATATCCGGTGAGAATCGTTGCAGCACTTTTCCATCGCGACCCACTAAAAACTTCTCGAAATTCCACAGGATATCGTCCGGGTAGAGCGGCGCACGACCTTTGCTCGCCATTCGCTCGTAGAACCCACTGTCCGCAGGCGCAACGGCCGTTGGCGCGGCATCAATCAGCTTCTGATACAGCGGATGGCGTCCCTCGCCGTTGACGTCAATTTTGCTGAACATCGGGAAAGTTACGCCCCATGTGGTGCTGCAGTACGTTTTTATTTCCTCTTCGCTGCCCGGCTCCTGGCCCAGAAACTGATTGCAAGGGAAACCAAGAACGCTGAAGCCCTGTTGGTGCCAGGCTTTCTGCAGATTTTCCAGTTGCTCGTACTGCGGCGTCAGTCCACATTTTGAAGCAACGTTGACGATTAACAGCACATTCCCGGAATACGGCTGCAGTGAGGTAACCTCGCCGTCGATGGTCGTCACTTCTGTATCGAGGATAGTGTTTTGCATAGCATCTCCAGAACAACAGGTGGATTTTCAGTTTTTAATCATAGACCGTACCAACGCGTTCTAGCGCGCGGCTTTTAACAATAGCCAGATAAATACCGGTGCGCCCATGGTGGCCGTTACCACGCCGATAGGTAACTCAGCCGAGGCCAGCACCAAACGCGCGACAACATCAGCAAACAATAATGCGATTGCGCCAGCCAACGCACAACCTGGCAGTAAAACACGGTGATCGGTGAGGCCACACAGTCTCAAAATATGCGGGATCACAAGCCCAATAAAACCAATCGCCCCTGCCAGAGCCACGCTCACGCCAACCATCCAGCCTGTGGCAACCACCAGCAGGTTGCGCCAGAACCATAATGGCAGTCCCAACTGACGTGCAGAAGTCTCTCCTAACGCCAGCATATTCATCGGCTGCGACTGACAGCAGATCCACACTAGCACCGGAATCAACGCCACCATGAGCCAGGCCTGATGCCAGTCTACGCCACCGAAGCCCCCCATCATCCAGTACATCAGCTGACGTAAGTCAAACGAGGTAGAGAAGTAGATAGCCCATGTCATCAGCGCGCTACAGATTATCCCCAGCGCCACCCCCGCCAGCAGCAGGCGGCTGGTAGACAGATGTCGACGAGCGAAACGTAGCAGAATAAGCGTGATAATCAGCGCTCCGGCAATGGCGCAAAGGCCCAACGCCCAGCCGGGGAGTTGCCCCTGCCCCAGCAGAACCGCCGCGATAAGCCCGACTCCCGCGCCGTTAGATACGCCCAGTAATCCAGGCTCTGCGAGCGGGTTTTCAAACAGAGCTTGCATCACTGCGCCAGATAAGGCCAATGCAGCGCCTACCAGTAAAACGGCAAGGGTACGGGGAAGTCGAATTTGCCAGACGAACAGATCGCCGCGGGCGCTGAACCAGTCGCCGGGAGCGATCCATTGTTCTCCTGCGCACAAGCTTAGAATCGTTGCCAGTAGCATCAGTACTGACAGTGACAGTATCCAGCGCACGTTTCGGCGCTGTTGTTGATGGGCGAAAGTCAGCATGTTTTCCATTCTGCTGAAAAGAGATGGAGGTGATTCTACGGTGCTGATTCGGTAGTGAAAAGGAAAAAGGCCGCATAGCGGCCTTTTTAGTTATACGCGTCATACTCTGCGTATCGTTAAATCACTCTTCTTTGGGCGTTGCGTTTTCAACCCGGCTTTTTAACTTCTGTCCGGGTCTGAAGGTCACCACGCGCCGTGCTGTAATGGGAATATCTTCGCCCGTTTTCGGGTTACGGCCCGGACGTTGATTCTTATCACGCAGATCGAAGTTACCAAAACCAGAGAGTTTTACCTGCTCACCATTTTCCAGAGCACGACGGATCTCTTCGAAAAACAGCTCGACCAGTTCTTTGGCATCCCGCTTGCTAAGCCCAAGCTTATCAAACAGATATTCTGACATTTCAGCTTTTGTAAGCGCCATAGGTTCAATCCCTCAATGATGCCTGGAATCGCTCTTTTAATGCCTCTACACATTTGGCGACGGTAGCGGCAATCTCCTCTTCTTCAAGTGTACGGCTGGTATCCTGAAGGATCAGGCTGATAGCGAGGCTCTTATAGCCCTCCGCAACACCCTTACCGCGGTACACGTCAAATAAGTTTACGCCAACTACCTGATTTACGCCAACTTTCTTACACTCGGATAAAATATCCGCAGCGGGAACGTTTTCTGCGACAACGACTGCGATATCGCGACGGTTCGCTGGGAAGCGAGAAACTTCACGCGCCTGAGGCACCACGCGGTCTGCGAGCTTATTCCACTCCAGTTCAAACACCAGAGTGCGACCGTTCAGATCCAGTTTACGTTCCAGTTCAGGATGAACAACCCCAATGAAACCAATACGTTCACCTTTCAGATAAATCGCCGCAGACTGACCCGGATGCAGTGCTGGATTCGCTTCAGCTTTGAACTGAATGTCTGCCAGTTTGCCTGTCAGGTCGAGAACCGCTTCCAGATCGCCTTTCAGATCATAGAAATCAACGGTCTCTTTTGCCAGATTCCAGTGTTCATCATGACGGTTACCGCAGATCACGCCAGCCAGCATCAGATCCTGACGGATCCCGAGGTTGGCCTGCGTATCTGGCACGAAACGTAAACCCGTTTCGAAAATACGTACACGGTTCTGTTGACGGTTCTGGTTATACACTACCGTAGACAGCAAGCCAGTCCACAGGGACAAACGCATTGCCGACATATCAATAGAGATTGGGCTTGGCAGCAGCAGCGCTTCTTCACCCGGGTGCAGCAGCGACTGGACTTTCGGGTCGACGAAGCTATAGGTAATGACTTCCTGGTAGCCTTTGTCATTCAGCATGGTTTTTACACGTTTCAGCGACAAATCCGCTTCGCGATGCGTACCCATGATAAGACCCGCCTGAATCGGCGTGTTCGGGATATTGTCATACCCGTATACGCGGGCGACTTCTTCGACCAGGTCTTCTTCGATTTCCATATCGAAACGCCAGCTCGGCGCGACCGCTTTCCACTCATCCTGCCCTTCCGTCACGTCACAACCCAGACGACGCAGAATGTCACTCACCTGCTCATCGGCAATATGGTGTCCGATCAGACGATCCAGTTTGCTACGACGAAGCGTAATGGTTGCGCGTTTTGGCAGCGTGGCTTCATTCGTCACGTCAATGACTGGGCCCGCTTCACCGCCGCAGATATCAATCAGCAGGCGCGTTGCACGTTCCATGGCCTTATGTTGCAGCGCAGGATCGACACCACGCTCATAGCGGTGAGATGCATCGGTGTGCAGACCGTGACGACGCGCGCGACCGGTAATAGACAGCGGGCTGAAGAATGCACATTCCAGCAGGACGTTTTGTGTTTCATCATTCACGCCGGAATGTTCGCCACCAAAGATGCCGCCCATCGCCAGCGCTTTGTTGTGGTCCGCAATCACCAGCGTATCTGCATTCAGCTTCGCTTCGCTGCCGTCCAGCAATACCAGGGTCTCACCTTCTTTTGCCATACGAACAACAATTCCGCCTTCAATGCGGTCTTTGTCGAATGCGTGCATCGGCTGACCCAGTTCGAGCAGCACATAGTTAGTCACGTCAACCACGGCATCGATAGAACGAATACCGCAACGGCGCAGTTTTTCTTTCATCCACAGCGGGGTCGGCGCTTTAACATTGATGCCTTTCACCACGCGGCCCAGATAGCGTGGGCAGGCTTCCACGGCTTCGACCTGAATCGGCAGTACGTCGCTAATGGTCGCGGCAACTGGCGCGATTTCCGGCTCAACCAGCGGGGCTTTGTTCAGTACAGCAACGTCACGCGCTACACCGATGATGCCTAAGCAGTCGGCGCGGTTCGGCGTGACGCTGATTTCGATGGTGTTGTCGTCAAGCTTCAGGTATTCACGGATATCGGTGCCAATTGGCGCATCGGCAGGCAGTTCGATAATCCCGTTATGATCGTCGGAAATACCCAGCTCGGAGAACGAGCACAGCATACCTTCAGACGGTTCACCGCGCAGTTTCGCGGCTTTAATTTTGAAATCGCCCGGCAGAACGGCACCAACGGTTGCCACAGCCACTTTCAACCCCTGACGGCAGTTTGGCGCACCGCAGACGATATCCAGCAGGCGGTCGCCGCCTACATTCACTTTGGTGACGCGCAGTTTGTCAGCGTTCGGGTGCTGGCCACATTCAACCACTTCACCTACCACAACGCCATTGAACGCGCCAGAAACAGGTTCCACACCGTCAACTTCAAGACCCGCCATCGTGATTTGGTTTGACAGCGCATCGCTATCAATCGCCGGATTTACCCATTCGCGTAACCACAGTTCACTGAATTTCATTGTTTTATCCTGCCTTTATTTAAACTGTTTGAGGAAACGCAGATCGTTTTCGAAGAAAGAACGCAGATCGGTAACGCCGTAACGCAGCATGGTCAGACGCTCCATACCCATACCGAATGCAAAGCCGGAATAGATTTCCGGATCGATGCCAACATTACGCAACACGTTCGGGTGAACCATCCCGCAGCCCAGCACTTCCAGCCATTTGCCGTTTTTGCCCATCACGTCAACTTCCGCAGATGGTTCAGTGAACGGGAAGTAGGAAGGACGAAAACGAACCTGCAGGTCTTCTTCAAAGAAGTTGCGCAGGAAATCGTGCAGCGTGCCTTTCAGGTTGGTGAAGTTGATGTTGGTATCAACAATCAGCCCTTCCATCTGGTGGAACATTGGGGTGTGAGTCTGATCGTAATCGTTACGATATACGCGGCCCGGGGCGATAATACGGATCGGCGGCTGTTTTTCTTTCATGGTGCGGATCTGCACGCCGGAAGTCTGTGTGCGCAGCAGACGCGTCGCGTCAAACCAGAAAGTGTCGTGGTCAGCGCGCGCCGGGTGATGGCCAGGAATGTTGAGCGCATCGAAGTTATGATAGTCATCTTCGATTTCCGGACCGGTCGCCACGGTAAAGCCCAGCTCACCGAAGAAACTTTCAATCCTGTCGATTGTACGCGTCACCGGGTGCAGACCGCCGTTTTCGATACGACGCCCAGGAAGGGAAATATCGATCGTTTCTTCAGCCAGACGAGCATTCAGCGCAGCACTTTCTAATTCGGCCTTACGCGCGTTCAGCGCTTGCTGTACCTGCTCTTTGGCTTCGTTAATCACCGCACCTGCTGTCGGGCGCTCTTCTGGCGGCAGTTCGCGCAGGGTTGTCATCTGAAGGGTCAGGTGCCCTTTCTTGCCCAAATATTCGACGCGGACATTGTCTAACGCGGCAACATCTGAAGCCTGGTTAATGGCGGCCGTTGCACTGGCAACCAGCTCTGCGAGATGTGACATGGTTTTCCTCGTTATGTTGCGATATTCACTAGTCGCTCGTATTTACGCAAAATCATTCAAGTTGTATCAACGCGGCCAAAGCACGAATACAGCCATCACAAAGACAGCTTGAAGGATGACGCGTATAAAAAAAGCCTCCACCAGGGAGGCTTTTAGGCGCTGTTTTCCGTTTCTTCTTTCACGCGCAAGCCTCCTGAGTTCAGGTGCTAAAGTAAAAGAAGAAGCGGAAAATAGCAGCATTCATGCTTGCGTTACCTTGTGTGGTAAAAATCGGACAACCTTTATTGAAAAGGCTTACGGATAAATTGTCAACTAATTGATTGCACTACAAATAAAAGAGAGGGAGCCAGGCTCCCTCTTTTCACCGGCTTATGCCAGAGCTGCTTTCGCTTTTTCGACCAGAGCGGTAAACGCTACTTTGTCGAATACTGCGATGTCAGCCAGGATCTTACGGTCGATTTCAACAGAGGCTTTTTTCAGGCCGTTGATGAATTTGCTGTAAGAAATACCGTTCTGACGTGCTGCTGCGTTGATACGCGCAATCCACAGTTGACGGAACTGACGCTTTTTCTGACGACGGTCACGATAAGCGTACTGACCAGCTTTGATAACAGCCTGGAAGGCAACGCGGTATACGCGAGAACGCGCACCGTAGTAGCCTTTAGCTTGTTTCAAAATTTTCTTGTGACGTGCACGGGCAACTACACCACGTTTTACGCGAGCCATATGTGCTCTCCTGTATCTATATTCTTAGTAAAAAAATGAATTAAACGTTAACGGCTTATGCGTACGGCAGGCACGCGATAACCAGACCCAGATCGCCTTTAGACACGAGGCCTTTTGGACGCAGGTGACGTTTACGCTTAGTAGATTTTTTGGTCAGAATATGACGCAGGTTTGCGTGCTTACGCTTAAATCCACCACCACCGGTTTTTTTGAAACGCTTAGCAGCACCGCGTACGGTCTTAATTTTTGGCATTTTAATAACTTCCACTTCGCATTGTTAATAAACGAAACGTAGGCGAACAACGGCTGTGGAACCCGTAGGCTCCACAGACATTGCTACTTGAAGGCCTTACTGTTTCTTCTTAGGAGCGAGCACCATGATCATCTGGCGGCCTTCGATCTTCGTAGGGAAGGATTCGACTACTGCCAGTTCACTCAGATCGTCACGGACGCGGTTGAGCACTTCCATACCAATCTGTTGGTGGGCCATCTCACGACCGCGAAAACGCAGCGTGATCTTAGCCTTATCGCCATCTTCCAGAAAGCGTACCAGGCTGCGGAGTTTTACCTGGTAATCGCCATCGTCGGTGCCAGGACGGAATTTAATTTCCTTAACCTGGATAACTTTTTGCTTTTTCTTCTGTTCCTTAGAAGACTTACTCTTTTCATAAAGGAACTTGCCGTAGTCCATAATACGACAAACTGGCGGTTCGGCGTTAGGGCTGATTTCAACTAAATCTACTCCAGCTTCTTCAGCTTTTTCGATCGCTTCTCTCAGACTCACAATACCCAAAGCTTCGCCTTCCAGACCTGTTAAGCGAACTTCCAGGGCGCGAATCTCGCCATTGATACGATTCGGACGTGCCGTTTGAACTCGTTTTCCGCCTTTAATACCTTATTCCTCCAGTTGTTGAAGACTGCGGCTGCGAATCTCTTGTTGCAGCTTCTCAATCACTTCATTTACGTCCAGGCTGCCCAAGTCTTTGCCACGACGGGTGCGCACGGCAACTTTGCCTGCTTCTACCTCTTTGTCGCCACAGACCAACATGTAAGGGACACGACGTAAAGTGTGCTCGCGGATTTTAAAGCCAATCTTCTCATTTCTCAAGTCTGCTTTTACACGAATACCCGCATTTTGTAGTTTCTGCGTTAATTCGTTAACGTATTCAGACTGAGAATCGGTGATGTTCATGACCACAACCTGAACCGGCGCGAGCCAGGTCGGGAAGAAGCCAGCGAACTCTTCGGTCAGGATACCGATGAAACGTTCCATCGACCCAAGAATTGCACGGTGAATCATAACCGGAACCTGACGCTCGTTGTTTTCGCCAACGTAAGAGGCGCTTAAACGGGACGGCAGGGAGAAGTCCAGCTGTACAGTACCGCACTGCCATGCACGATCGAGGCAGTCATACAGGGTAAATTCAATTTTCGGACCGTAGAACGCGCCCTCACCCAGTTGGAACTCAAACGGGATGTTGTTTTCTTCCAGCGCAACGGCCAGGTCAGCTTCAGCACGGTCCCACATTTCATCGCTACCGATACGTTTTTCGGGGCGAGTGGACAGTTTGACGACGATTTTCTCGAAGCCAAAGGTGCTGTACATATCGTAGACCATACGAATGCACGCGTTAACTTCATCACGAATCTGCTCTTCAGTACAGAAGATATGTGCATCATCTTGAGTGAAGCCACGAACACGCATCAGGCCATGCAGCGCACCTGACGGTTCATTACGGTGGCAGCTACCAAACTCAGCCATACGCAGCGGCAGATCGCGATAGGATTTCAGACCCTGATTAAAGATCTGCACGTGGCCTGGGCAGTTCATTGGCTTAATGCAGTATTCACGGTTCTCAGAAGAGGTGGTGAACATTGCATCTTTGTAGTTATCCCAGTGACCTGTTTTTTCCCACAGCACGCGGTCCATCATGAACGGGCCTTTCACTTCCTGATACTGGTATTCTTTCAGTTTTGAACGAACGAATACTTCCAGCTCACGGAAGATAGTCCAGCCATCGTTGTGCCAGAACACCATACCCGGAGCTTCTTCCTGCATATGATACAGGTCAAGCTGTTTACCGATTTTACGGTGATCGCGTTTGGCCGCTTCTTCCAGACGTTGCAGGTAGGCATTCAGGGCTTTTTTATCTGCCCATGCAGTACCATAAATACGCTGCAGCATCTTGTTATTGCTGTCGCCACGCCAGTATGCCCCTGCGGTCTTCATCAGTTTGAAGTGATGGCAGAAACGCATGTTCGGCACGTGCGGGCCACGGCACATATCGACATATTCTTCATGATGGTACAAGCCAGGCTTGTCATCATGGGCAATGTTTTCATCAAGAATGGAGACTTTATATGTCTCGCCACGCTTCACGAAGGTTTCACGCGCTTCGTACCAGCTGACTTTCTTCTTAATGACATCGTAGTTTTTCTCAGCGAGCTCGTGCATCCGCTTCTCGAGCGCGTCGATGTCTTCCTGGGTTAACGTACGGTCAAGATCGATATCGTAGTAAAAACCGTTATCAACAACCGGTCCGATCGCCATTTTGGTGTGCGGCCAGAGTTGTTTGATCGCGTGCCCTAACAGGTGCGCACAGGAGTGACGAATGATCTCCAGACCTTCTTCATCCTTCGCGGTGATGATGGAGAGCTTCGCATCATGCTCAATCAGATCGGAAGCATCTACCAGCTCACCGTCAACACGGCCAGCAATAGTGGCTTTCGCCAGACCTGGACCGATGTCCAGCGCAACATCCATGGGGCTTACAGCGTGGTCGTAATGGCGTTGGCTGCCATCAGGAAGAGTAATAACAGGCATGTTATATCCTTATTTGCAGTGGTGACCCACACGTAAGATCACATACAAAGATTCAATATTTAAAATTATCAAAAAGGTGTGGGCTGATTCCCGCTTCACTCTGCGAAATATGTCACTGGTTGCCTTAAAGACCACACTGGACCTACACCCGCTTTTTGATAACACCGTTTGACAGTGTACACGGCATTACGGGTCGATCAAAGCAACAATCAACGCGCGCTCTATGATGTAAATCAATTCACTGACACCCAACCGTCTTTGTTACACTTGCACAAAGTCATCTAACCTGAGCAGGAAAAAAACAATGCCCACAAATCGCTTTGCGAAGAAACACTGGAAGATGGTTGTGATTCTGCTCGTTATTTGTGCGGCCATGTTGATGCTGCGCTGGGCTGCGATGATCTGGGGCTAAATGACGCTCCCCCACTGTTCCGCTTTCGTTTATTTATCGATTAATCGAATTAGTCTGAAAATAGCGCGTTATGGCCAGGTAAAAAAATAAAACGCAAATTAAATATTAAATAAACTTAACTTTAATTTAGGAAAGCCAGGTCATTTATTTGACCCGGCTTGTCATTACATCCGATAGCCGAGGGAAACTGTCGTACGGCGATCGGTATGCTCCGGCGCTGTTGCCGGCGGTTCAGAGTTCCAGGTCACGTTGTAAGCCACCTTTAACCCAAAGTGCTCGTTGATGGCAACGTTGAGGGCAGTTTCAGAGTTGAGCGTGGTATCGTCAGCGCCGAATACCGACACACCCTGAGTAAACTTGGTATTGTCCGTCATCTGCCATGCATAAGCCCCGGACGCATAGCCCAACGGCTGCGTTTCGGTGGTGCCATCCGTGTGCTCGTCATAGCGCACGCCAGGACCGAATTCGAAACGGAAGCTGTGCACAGGTCCGTTGAGGAACTGACGACCATAACCCGCGGTCAGCACGTCACGCTCGCGGTAGCCGTTGTAGCGGTCGGTCAACCAGCTTGCCTGTCCAAAGAGATAGTCATAGTCGGTCATGTTGTAACGACTACGGCCACCTACGGCATATTTCTCCGATGAACGCTCATCATTTGAGGAGGTATTGCTGGCATTTCCCCACAGAGACCATGCCGTCGTTTGGCCGTACCAGGTCATGGTGGTATCTGCGGTTAAAGAAGAACTTTTTGTGTTGCCTGACTGGGCGAGATATCCCGCGTTCAGGTTACCTTCAAAGGGTTTTTTCGCGCTGGAAGGGTCATCCATGACAGTAAAAACGGAATCATCGGCTACAGCATGCATTGACGCAAGCAGGCCTCCCGTCAGCAGTAATGCTGCGGGCACTGTCTTCAAAAGCTTCATTTATTAAGAGTCCGTACAACAAAAAAAGAGACCATTACGGTCTCGGAAACTTTCATATGGATCAATGACAAAAGACCCTTGAAAGGTAACAAATTATAAAAAGACTCGAATAACATAGCAATAAATTCTTATTTCATTTTTTGAATAAGAGCGTTCCTAAACCTTTATTTTATTTATATATCTTTATGACGATAATTTTAAATAAAGATATGAAAAATCATGTTGTTAATTACTTCACTTTCGGGAGGTTAAGTGCCAGACTGAGTTCAGCCTAACAGGAGGTAAAGATGGTACGTATCTATACGTTAACACTTGCGCCCTCTCTCGATAGCGCAACAATCACCCCGCAAATTTACCCGGAAGGTAAGCTTCGTTGTACCTCGCCGGTTTTTGAACCCGGCGGCGGCGGTATCAACGTCGCTCGCGCAATTGCCCATCTTGGCGGAACCGCAACAGCGATTTTCCCCGCGGGGGGAGCAACCGGAGAGCATCTTGTTGCATTGCTCGCCGACGAAAATGTTCCCGTATCTACCGTCGAAGCCAAAGACTGGACCCGACAAAATCTTCATGTCCACGTGGAGTCCAGCGGCGAACAATATCGTTTTGTCATGCCAGGCGCTGCGCTGACCGATGACGAGTTCTACCAACTTCAGGATCAGGTGCTGGAAATTGAGTCTGGTGCGCTGCTGGTCATCAGCGGCAGTTTGCCGCCCGGCGTACAGCTTGAGAAGTTGACCCGACTCATTACCACCGCACAAAAACAGGGGATCCGCTGTATTGTCGACAGTTCAGGCGAAGCACTGACGGCGGCGTTAGCCATCGGCAATATCGAACTGGTCAAACCCAACCTCAAAGAACTGAGTGCGCTGGTAAACCGTGAACTCACTCAACCCAATGATGTGCGCAAAGCCGCACAGGAAATCGTGCAAAGCGGAAAAGCGCACCGCGTTGTGGTCTCGCTTGGGCCGCAAGGGGCGCTGGGTGTAGATCGCGATACCTGCGTTCAGGTGGTTCCGCCACCGGTGAAAAGTCAAAGTACCGTAGGCGCGGGCGACAGTATGGTCGGGGCCATGACGCTTAAACTGGCAGAGAACGCGACTTTTGAGGATATTGTCCGTTACGGTGTCGCCGCCGGTAGCGCAGCAACCCTGAATCAGGGTACTCGCCTGTGCTCTTTGGACGATACGCAAAAAATATATGCATACCTTGCGCAGTAATGGCACCGTCCCCCTTTTAACAGAAGGGGGATGTTCCGGTAAAACTGTCGGCATGGGGGTTATACGTCTATGCTAAAAAATCACGTGATTACAAAGAAGTGAATCATGTGCAGTCAGGTGTCTCCACAACGGTACGGGGTGAAGAAGAACGACAAACATTAAGTGCCTTTCCAGCGATGACGCGTCCGTGGTGTGCGTCAGTTCGTGTTTTTTAACCGCATTCTTGCGCTAACCTTATGATCTGGCAGACAACATGGGGAGAGACATCATGTGGCAGGCTATCAGTCGTCTTTTAAGCGAGCAATTAGGTGAAGGCGAAATCGAACTGCGTAATGAACTGCCCGGCGGAGAGATCCACGCCGCATGGCATTTACGCTATGCGGGGCGAGATTTTTTCGTCAAATGCGATGAAAGAGAGCTGTTAACCGGCTTTACGGCAGAAGCCGATCAGCTGGAGCTACTTTCCCGCAGTCAAACTGTATCTGTACCGAAAGTCTGGGCAGTAGGCGCAGACAGAGATTACAGCTTTCTGGTGATGGATTTCCTCCCTGCCCGTCCGCTTGATGCGCATAACGCGTTTATCCTCGGTCAACAGCTTGCGCATTTGCACGAATGGAGCGACCAGCCTCAGTTTGGTCTCGACTTCGATAACGCGCTCTCTACCACGCCGCAGCCAAATACCTGGCAACGTCGCTGGTCAACCTTTTTCGCCGAGCAGCGTATAGGCTGGCAGCTGGAACTCGCCGCTGAAAAAGGCATAGCGTTTGGCAATATTGACGCCATCGTCGAACACGTTCAGCAACGTCTCTCTTCTCATCAGCCGCAGCCGTCTCTCCTGCACGGTGATTTGTGGTCTGGGAACTGCGCCCTCGGTCCTAACGGTCCGTACATCTTTGACCCTGCCTGCTACTGGGGGGACAGAGAGTGTGACCTGGCAATGCTGCCGTTACATACCGATCAGCCGCCGCAAATTTATGACGGTTACCAGTCTGTCTCGCCACTGCCGCTGGACTTTCTCGACAGGCAGCCAATCTACCAGCTCTATACGCTGCTGAATCGGGCAATTCTGTTCGGGGGACAACATTTGGTTGTAGCGCAGAAAGCGCTGGATAGATTACTGGCGGCTTAACGACGTACCGTGTTGCTTATCAGGCCTGCCGTTTCGCAACGTGGCAGGCCCGATAGAGTGGCACTTACAAAAAGCCCAGCAGTGAGAAGAAGAAGTAGCCGATCACGATAACGATCACCGGCAGAATATAAAGCGGGAAAATTTGTAAGAAGATTGTATGGTGCGGTACCACAATTCGCGACTCAAGTTGCTCGCGGGATAATCCTTCACTGCCCTTTGCCTGTTCCAGAATTAGCTGATCCTCAACGCCTTCGCGTAAGAAACGCGCCTGGCGGCTCATTCTGGCGCCTGAGTCCTGCAGCGCCAGGCCGATAAAAATCAGAATGAATATCAGCCAAAAAACGAGATTCAGCCCACTTTGAAAATCGGGCGTTGGCGAGTTATACCAGAACACGTTAAGAAAAGGTGTGTTCACCCGCATCATGTCGATCATCACATGGGCAAAATCGAGCATGACCGCGTTAATCCCTTCCTGCTTTTCGCTGTGCGCGTACATAAACTTCAGTACTGAAACCAGCGTTGAAATCAGCGCGGGAATGAAAACCACCCATCCCACCAGCCTTTTCAAGATGGCAATGCGTCCAGCTTGTTGATACGTCATGAGTTCCCCTTGATTAAGACGTGTCATTTTGGCCTAAGTTTACCCGTTGATTACCGTTTTCGCCTGATCTTTAAAGGCGGTATACTGCTGAATTAGCCATAATGAACGCTCAGAGTCCGTCCAGGCTGGCTCTAATCCCTTTTATCACCGTAAAGGAGAGGTTGTAATGTCAACCCCGCGTCAAATTCTTGCTGCAATTTTCGATATGGATGGGTTACTGGTCGATTCTGAACCGCTTTGGGATCAGGCTGAACTGGATGTGATAGCAAGTTTAGGCGTTGATATCTCCCGCCGCCATGAACTTCCCGATACCCTTGGCTTACGCATCGACATGGTGGTTGATTTGTGGTTTGCGCAGCAACCCTGGAACGGCCCCTCACGTCAGGAAGTCACCGAGCGCATCATTACCCGGGCCATTGCGTTGGTTGAAGAGACAAAACCGCTGCTGCCAGGCGTTCGTGAAGCTGTGGCACTGTGCAAATCTCAGGGAATCAAAGTAGGACTAGCATCCGCCTCGCCGCTACATATGCTGGAAAAAGTGCTGACCATGTTTGATCTGCGCGATGACTTCGACGCGCTGGCTTCTGCAGAAAAACTGCCTTACAGCAAACCGCACCCACAAGTTTACCTCGATTGTGCGGCGAAACTGGGCATTGACCCGTTAAACTGCGTAGCACTGGAAGACTCAGTGAACGGCATGATTGCCTCGAAAGCTGCCCGTATGCGTTCCATCGTCGTACCAGCGCATGAGAATCAGGACGATCCTCGCTTCGTTCTTGCCGACGTCAAACTAACCTCGCTCACCGAACTCACAGCCGCTCATCTGCGCGGCTAATCCTGTAACGGGCAATGATCGTATTGCCCGTCTTTTCAGACCTCCGCTTTTAAAACACCGTTTCATTTTTAATTGTATTTCTGTTTAACCTCTCCTATCCTTGCCCTATAGCGCAAGCGTTAATGACATAAATAGTTGAGGTAAACATGATTCAGGAAGCTTTTCGTCTCGAAGGTAAAGTCGCCATCGTCACTGGATGTGACACCGGCCTCGGGCAGGGTATGGCAGTGGCGCTGGCTGAAGCGGGCTGCGATGTAGTCGGCGTGAATCGTAAAATACCGCATGAAACCGCAGAGAAAATTAACGCCCTCGGTCGACGCTTTATGGCCATGCAGGCCGACCTCAGTCAACAAGATGCTCTCACCAGCATCGTGACACAAACGGTGTCGGCGTTTGGCCGGGTCGATATTCTGGTCAACAATGCAGGAACTATACGCCGTCAGGATGCGCTGGACTTCAGTGAAAAAGATTGGGATGACGTGATGAATCTGAATCTCAAATCCGTTTTCTTTCTGTCGCAGGCCGTGGCGCGCCAGTTTGTGGCGCAGGGCAAGGGTGGAAAAATCATTAACATTGCCTCGATGCTCTCTTTTCAGGGGGGTATCCGTGTACCTTCCTATACCGCATCAAAAAGCGGCGTTCTGGGCATCACTCGCCTGCTCGCCAATGAATGGGCGGCCAAAGGAATTAATGTCAATGCTATCGCGCCCGGCTATATGGCGACCAACAACACCCAGCAACTGCGCGCAGACAGCGAGCGCAATAAGGAGATTATCGATCGTATTCCCGCAGGGCGCTGGGGCACGCCGGATGATCTAAAAGGTCCGGTCGTGTTCCTCGCAAGTCCCGCCTCTGACTATATTCATGGCTATACGCTGGCCGTGGACGGTGGTTGGCTGGCGCGGTAAAGGCGCACTTGTGACAAAGGGTTACAACGTCACCTCTTCCGCCTACTGTATAAAACCCCTATACTGTATGAATCGACAGTTTATTGGGTTTTATCATGACGGCGGAAGGCCACCTTCTTTTTTCTATTGCCTGTGCGGTATTTGCCAAAAATGCCGAGCTAACGCCCGTTCTTGCGCAGGGTGACTGGTGGCATATTGTCCCTTCAGCCATTTTGACATGTCTGCTACCGGATATCGATCATCCCAAATCCCTGCTCGGCCAGCGTCTGAAGTGGATATCAAAACCCATTGCCCGCGCATTTGGCCATCGCGGGTTTACGCATAGCCTGCTGGCAGTCTTTGCCCTGCTGGCCACGTTTTACCTGAAAGTTCCTGATACCTGGATAATACCGGCCGATGCCTTACAAGGTATGGTACTCGGCTATCTTAGTCACATTCTGGCTGACATGCTGACTCCAGCAGGCGTCCCCCTGCTTTGGCCCTGCCGCTGGCGTTTTCGTCTGCCCATCCTCGTGCCGCAAAAAGGCAATCAACTGGAGCGGTTTCTGTGCATGGCACTGTTCGCGTGGGCAATCTGGATGCCGCAGACCGTACAAGAGAACAGCGCGGTACGCTGGTCTTCGCAGATGATTAATACACTACAAATGCAGTTCAATCGTTTCATAACGCATCAGATTGACTAATAAATCAGCCAAAAAGTCATTTTCGGTATAAACAATTCCATTTGAATATAAGAGGCAAGTCACAGTTCTGCTAATCTTGCGCCAACAGAATCACCTTTAAACGGTGATACGCATAATAAGATCAGGAGAACGGGGATGAACTTTCCATTAATCGCGAACATTATCGTGTTCGTAGTGCTGCTGTTCGTGCTGGCGCAAGCCCGTCACAAACAGTGGAGTCTGGCCAAAAAAGTACTGGTCGGTCTGGTCATGGGTGTCGTGTTCGGCCTTGCCCTGCACACCATTTATGGCTCCGACAGCCAGGTTCTTAAGGACTCAGTACAGTGGTTCAACATTGTCGGCAACGGCTATGTCCAACTACTGCAGATGATTGTTATGCCGCTGGTATTTGCGTCTATTCTCAGCGCCGTTGCACGTCTGCATAACGCCTCTCAGTTAGGTAAAATCAGCTTCCTGACCATCGGAACTCTGCTGTTTACCACGCTGATTGCCGCGCTGGTAGGGGTTCTGGTGACCAACCTGTTCGGCCTGACCGCCGAAGGTCTGGTGCAAGGTGGTGCCGAAACCGCCCGTCTGAACGCGATTGAAACCAACTATGTTGGCAAAGTGGCTGACCTCAGCGTTCCGCAACTGGTGCTGTCGTTTATTCCGAAAAACCCGTTTGCCGATCTGACTGGCGCGAACCCGACGTCGATTATCAGCGTGGTTATCTTCGCCGCATTCCTGGGTGTAGCCGCACTGAAACTGCTGAAAGATGATGCACCAAAAGGCGAGCGCGTTCTGGTCGCTATCGATACCCTGCAAAGCTGGGTGATGAAACTGGTTCGTCTGGTGATGCAGTTGACGCCGTACGGTGTTCTGGCGCTGATGACCAAAGTGGTTGCGGGTTCCAACCTGCAGGACATCATCAAGCTGGGTAGCTTCGTCGTGGCCTCTTATCTCGGTCTGGGCATTATGTTCGTGGTACACGGGATCCTGCTGGGTGTGAACGGCGTTAGCCCGTTAAAATACTTCCGCAAGGTATGGCCAGTGCTGACGTTCGCCTTCACCAGCCGTTCCAGCGCAGCCTCAATTCCGCTGAACGTTGAAGCGCAGACCCGTCGTCTGGGCGTGCCTGAATCCATCGCCTCATTTGCCGCCTCGTTTGGTGCCACGATTGGTCAGAATGGTTGTGCGGGCCTGTACCCGGCAATGCTGGCAGTAATGGTTGCACCGACCGTCGGTATCAACCCACTGGACCCAATGTGGATTGCCACGCTGGTTGGTATCGTGACCGTGAGCTCCGCAGGGGTTGCGGGTGTGGGTGGCGGTGCAACATTTGCCGCGCTGATCGTCCTGCCCGCTATGGGTCTGCCGGTCACGCTGGTTGCGCTGCTGATCTCCGTTGAGCCGCTGATCGATATGGGGCGTACCGCGCTGAACGTAAGCGGTTCCATGACTGCCGGTACGCTGACCAGCCAATGGCTCAAGCAGACTGATAAAACGATTCTGGACAGCGACGATAACGCCGAACTGGCGCATCGCTAAGTCTGTCAGCTAAAAAACAAAAAACCGCCGGAGTGTCATGCTCCTGCGGTTTTTTTGTATCCATTAATCGCTTAGTTCATTTTCCTGGCGAATCTGATTAGCCCAGCGCTGTGCTGATTCCGGGACCGTAAATGCAGGCGAACGTTGAAACGCCTCCCCCATTAAGACAAAAGCGACATATTTTCCGCGTAGTATCCATACGTCACGAAACGCATCCATTTTAATCGCATGCTCTGGTGGCGCGGGCTCCACGCGAGGAACATAGCTGATAACCGGACGATTTTGTTGGCGAAGAGGTTTCATAATCAGTTGCTTCACTAAAGACAAATTCTAAAAATCAGAAAACCGCTATCTTAGCCGATTTTGCCACTGGGCGGTGCAAAAACAGCGTATTCATGAAGGGAATGACTATATCGGGGATCGCAGACGGGTTGCAGGTGCTATTTGTGCCACAAGCAAAAAAATGCGGCGCACGATTGCGCCGCAAACTCAGGAATTACACGTTCAGAAAACTGCCAAGACGATAACCGCGCTCCGCAATTGCATATTTCAGTGACGAAGACGTCAGCACGTCGAGCTCAGTTAAGCGGGGGTAACAGTAGGCACTTTGACGAATAATGTCATCGATAAAGGCCGGATGACACATCACTTCCAGCGAAGACTCTCCCCGATCGGCTGACGCGTCCAGCGTCTGTAAAAACAGAGCCTCGGAAATCGCTTCGCCGTAAAACTCGCTGCTGAATCCCTGGGAGGTACGTAACGTTTCCGGAAAATCAGACGCCTGAAAAACGGTCTGACGATCGATACGCAATGCAATCCCCTTCTGGGCAGCAAACCCGGCTACGATAGGGAAAATTTGCGGGAACATATGCACATGGTGATGGCTATCCAGATGCGTCGGCTCCCGCCCGAACAGGTCAATAAAACGCTGATACTGCGCGGCCAGCTCCTGAGAAATTTCATCCAGCGGCAAAGTGTCCTCCTCTGCCATCTGCCAGATCCATTTCCCCAGTAATCCGTCACGCGTAAGGCCCGGCATTGCCGTCAACGGCCTACCCAGCGTCAGAACAAAATGCATCCCGACGGCAAGTGCAGGTATGTCACGACTCAGCTGTACCGCATGGTCAATCGCCGCACCGTTAACCAGTGCTGTTGTCGAGGTGACAACGCCATTACGACAGGCTTCAACAATGCCGTAGTTTTGTCCTTTACTCAGGCCAAAATCATCCGCATTCACAATCAGTATGCGTTCCATAGCCGACCTCAGTTAGTGTTGTTCGCTTTTGAGTTTCTCAATGCACCCGGCGAAGTTTGGCAACCATTTTTCATGCGCCAGGATTAGCTCACGCGCCAGAATCTCGGCATCGCTGTCAGAATGCACCAGCGGACTCAGGTTTAACGCCAGCAGCACATCATTCAGCTCGCCGCTCAATGCCGCATTGCTCGCCGCAACCTCAAAGCCTTTGATGGTGTAGATAAGGCCAAGCACTTTCTCATCAAAATGGGTAATACGTGGGTGCGGCGTAGCACCGTTACGTCCGAGCGTGCAGGTCATCTCAACCGCCCAGTCCGCAGGAATGTTATCAACATGTCCATGATGTGGAATGTTGACGTAGTGCTCGGTCTGTTTGTCGTTGTAGATGGCGTTGATCACTTCACAGGCCGCATCGGAGTAATACGCGCCACCGCGCTGCTCCAGCTCTTTCGGCTTAACGTTTAGCTCAGGATTTTTGTAGAGATCAAACAGTTGTTTTTCTACTTTTTGTACTACCTGGGCACGTGCGCCGCCCTTATAGTACTCGCCCATTTCGATCGCCAGCATCTCTTTTGGCTTAAAGTAGTACAGCAAATACGAGCACGGCAGCAGCTTCAGCGAACGAATCAACCCTTCGCTGAACGGCAGGTCGAAAATGTTCTTCACGGTGGAAGCTTTCAGTTGTCCAGAAGCCACGCCGTCCAGCAGTTCATCAAAGCGTGATGTACCGTTCACCAGCACGTCTTTAATAAAGACCATGTGGTTCAGACCGAACAGATCGATGGATAAATCATCGCTCTCTTTCAGCGCCAGCACATCGCTAATGAACATTTTCATGCCGACAGGAATATTACACACACCGATGAATTTCTTGAAATTCGTGTGGCGATAGACCGCTTCAGTCACCATCCCTGCCGGGTTAGTAAAGTTAATCACCCAGGCATTCGGGCACAGTTCTTCCACATCTTTAATAATGTCAAAGATAACCGGAATGGTACGCAGACCTTTGAACAGCCCGCCAGCACCGTTGGTTTCCTGTCCCAGATAACCGTGGCTCAGTGGAATGCGTTCATCCTTTTCACGGGCTTTCAGTTGCCCTACGCGCAGTTGGGTGGTAACGAAATCAGCATCTTTCAGTGCTTCACGGCGGTCCAGCGTTTTAAACAACTTCATCGGTACGCCGGCTTTGTCGATCATGCGCTGGCAAAGGTCAAAAATAATGTCCAGCTTCTCTTTTCCACCGTCGACATCAACCAGCCACAACTCAGAAACCGGTAATTCATGATAGCGCTTAATAAAGCCTTCAAGTAATTCAGGGGTGTAGCTGCTCCCGCCACCGATAGTGACGACTTTTAATTTCTGGCTCATACTTTCTCCCTTCAGTGTAAAAACACTGACGTGTATTATGCTCAACCCGTTTGTCAGGTATAGCGTGGCTGTCCCGACGCTATTTTGGGCAAGCTATAAAAAATGGGTTATTAGCAAATAATATCTACTGATTAAATTCAGTTAATTTCTTACGGTAGCTATTCGGTGTAAACGACGTCAGCTTTTTAAACGTTTTAATAAACAGGCTTGGACTACTGTAGCCAGACTCGTAAGCAATATCCGTTACAGAATAGTTCGTCATTTCCAGCTGTTTTTTAGCAAAGTTAATGCGGATTTCATTAATAATCTGCATCGGCGTTTTGCTGTAATAACGCTGGGTAGCGCGGGTCAGATACTCCTGGGATTTCGCGGACAGGTGTACCATATTTTCCAGCGCATTCTCGCTAAACTGCCGTTTGTCGTGCATGGTCTCGACGGTGGTTTTAAGCCACTGCGGAATATCATCCAGCACTTGCTCTTCGCGATGATGGCGTAACCGATTTATAATATAGAAGGTGACCACTTCTACAAATTCATCCAGCCCGCTCTCACGAAAGTTAAGTGATGCAATAACCGTTTCAATGTAGGTAAGAAACGAGTTATTCGCCCGGTAGACCTGCGATGCAACGAAACAAAATGGCAGCAGCGGGTGATAGTGCTGTTCAAAAAAACGTTTACTGATGCCGACGTTAAGGATCCTTGTCGCACCAAAATCATAAAAACTCTGGTGGTGCGATCCCAACGGGATAAAGACAAAGTCTCCACGTTCTAGCAGTACGCGTTTACCGTTGATTTCCTGATAATAGCGCCCGGTTAAAACCAGGGTAAACTCATAGTAGTCATGCTGATGCAGCCCGCTGATGCTCTCAGTTTTGTTATAGATGAACACATGGAAATTTTTGCCATTAAACAGCTGCTGTTCATAAACGGTTTTGATTTCCGGTGCGTTAATCTGTAGCTGCATTATGCACTCCTCGCTATTTCAGCTTTTCGTGAAGCTCAATCAGTTCAGTCACCAGCTCACGCGCCAGCATTGATGTCATCAGGTGGTCCTGCGCGTGGACCAGCACCAGGCTAACTTTCATTTTACCTTCGCCCTGATCGCCTTCAATCAGTTTCGTTTGCACGAGGTGCGCTTCGTTCAGCGCCAGACGAGACTGGTCCATCATGGTCTTAGCTGACTCGAAATCACCCTGCTTGGCCATTTTGAGTGCGCCGTACGCCAGGCTACGCGCCTGACCGGAGTTGATGATGAGGCCCATCACCACTTCTTCAAGTTCTTCTGCTTCTGACTGCGTGTCGACGATGTTCTCGATATCCAACATACTTTTTCCCTCTGGTTCAGTCCGGCATGACCGTAAAGCCATGCCGGATTAAATTTAGAATTTTAATGCGTTAGCGATATCTTCTTCGCTTTCTTCTTGGTCAATAACGTTCTGCGCTTTGTTGGCTACCACCACGAACGGCAGGTAAACCAGCGTTGCGATACCGAGGTTGAACAGCGCGACCAGCAGAGCAGCGACGCTACCGTTGGTGTTAAAGAACGCGCCCAAACCGGTTGGCATAGTCCACGGTGCAATGTTGGTAATCGGTGGAATAATGCCTGAGTAGTAAGCTGCCAGCGTAATCGCCGCCAGAATCGGTTGCACCAGAATGAACGGGATAAACATCACCGGGTTCATGATGATCGGCAGACCGAACAGGATAGGTTCGTTAATCTGGAACAGACCTGACGGCAGTGCCAGCTTAGCAACCTGACGATAGTCAGGACGACGCGATGCCAGGAAGATAGCGATAATCAGACCCAGCGTTGCCCCACTACCCCCAAGGAAAATATAGGAGTCGAGCATCGGCTTCGCCCAGACGTGGAACGTCTTACCGGCTTCCAGCGCGGCGTCTACGGAACCAAACTGTTGGTAGATAGAGATGTTTTCCAGCGCCCATGGCGTCATGATACCGCTGTCCAGCGCAGTCAGCGCCAGTGAACCGTGAATACCGAAGAACCACAGCAGCGGAACAAAAATCACGTAGGCCCAGCCCACCACGCTGCCCAACGACGCCAGCGGAGTTGAAATGGAATCCATAATGATCTGGTGGAAGTTCGTACCCCAGGTGTTCAGTGCCCAGGCGATGATCCCCATAATCGAGAGGATAAGGAAGCCAGGAATCAGCGCAGAGAAAGAGCGCGATACGGATGTCGGTACGCTATCAGGTAATTTAATGACCCAATTGCGACGAACCACAAAGGTGAACATTTCCGCGACCGCAAGGCCGATAATAATACCGGAAATAATATTGGCACCGCCGAGCCAGTTCGCGCCAACGGCATAGGCTTCACCCACGCTATAAGGCGTTACGGTCATAAACGCGGCGACGGATAACAGCCCGGCAGCCAGTGAGTCGACTTTACGTTCTTCTGCCAGCGCCATGCCGATAAAGAACGGTGCCATCAATGACATGATACCCAGCGTACCGTTATAGACGTTTCCACCAATGCCTTTCAAGCTATTCAAAGTTTCAATAGTTGAAGCATCAAGTCGAATGCCCATTGAATAAAAAAACGACCCCTCCCCAAAGCTCAGGAAAACGTTATTGATTAATACAAACATAGCCCCTGCGAGGGTTAACGGCATTAAACGAATAAAACCGTTCTTGATTGCATTAACGTGTGGCTGCTTTCCAATTTTTACAGCAAAAGGAAGGAGTACCTTTTCAAGTGAAGCAATAGCGTTACTCATAGAAAAATACCCTTAAATACCGCAATTAATAATTGCGGTGAATGTTAATGAAATAACTCTTTGACGGGAAAAATTAAAATAAAATAATTAATTTGCTGCGGCTTTTTTAATTGCTGCAACAGCAGCCTTAAGCACGCCTAAACCATCGACTTTGCCATACAGCAGCGAGTCAATCACTTCCACAGGCTTGTTGGGTAACAAACGCTGAATTTCGGGCAACATATAAGCAATTTGTGGACCTAATAACACGACATCGGCGACAGGACCTTTTTCTCCGGCCAGCGTTTCAGGAAATGCTTCAATAATAACCGGCACTTCGTATTTTTCGGCCTGAGCACGCATCTTCGAAACCAACAATGAAGTCGACATGCCCGCAGAACAAAACAGATAAATGTGTTTCTTTTCCATTAAAACGATCCTCATGTGCGATTATCTGTCAACCAGACACTCCGCAAGCCATAACCTGCATCCATGCTCTGGGTAACTTGCGTCAGCTAAATTACTTTTTTAGGTGGCTGAAATGAGTATACGGGATTGCACCGGTGGATGGTATTTCCTTGACCAACTAAATTGTCTCTCCTTGACCTGTCGTTATGACCCCCCTCACATTTCGGGCAAATAATTCGCGGCAATAAATAAGATCGTTCGGCACAAAAAAACCGGCACGATGGCCGGTTCTTCTGAATGCTCAGGCAATAAGCAGTTGTTACTTCTTCGCCGCCTGCGGGTCAGTGTCGTACTCTGCGCAGGTCTGGTAACCGGAGTTAATCACATGTCCGGTGTCGTCTAAAGCAACAAAATAGGTTTCAGCTTTACCATCTCGTTGACCCAGGATGTAGGTCTGGCATGTCCCTCGCGCATGAATCATGCTGACTTCAGAAGAAGGTTTACCGGCAATCTGCGCCACCTGCGCCCTGCTCATCCCTTTCTTCACATCTTTCACCACGGGCTGAACAAATTGGTCTTTGGTGCGATCGTAGGCCGTACACCCTGCCAGCATAGTCAAAACAGCCGCTGCGCTTAGAATTCCTGTTAGGTTCTTGTTCATATTCCGTCCTCTTGTATTTCAGCGTGTTATATAAGCCTGGAGCACAACAACACATTTTTCAAGCAATCAGATGATACTTAGGTCGTTTCGGAAAATTCTATTAAAACAAAATGATGTTAGATCAGGCCTGCATCCCTTGTCGTTTGGGTCCCAACGCGTTAGCTTTAACACATCATTTTTTTTGATCATTTCATTTTTCGGAGGGGGTTAAATGACTCTGCAGCAAGAGATAATCCAGGCGCTTGGCGCAAAACCGCGAATTAATGCAGAAGAGGAAATTCGCCGCAGCGTGGATTTCTTGAAATCCTACCTGCAAACGTACCCTTTTCTGAAATCACTGGTATTAGGGATAAGCGGCGGACAGGACTCAACGCTCGCGGGAAAACTTTGCCAGATGGCTATTTCCGAGCTTCGCGAAGAAACGGGGAATGACGCGTTGCAGTTTATTGCCGTACGTCTGCCGTATGGCGTTCAGGCTGATGAACAGGACTGTCAGGATGCCATCGCCTTTATCCAACCTGACCGCGTGCTCACAGTAAATATTAAGGGTGCAGTACTGGCCAGTGAACAGGCCCTGCGTGAAGCGGGTATTGAACTGAGCGATTTTGTCCGTGGCAATGAAAAAGCCCGTGAACGTATGAAGGCCCAGTACAGTATCGCCGGAATGACCAGCGGTGTTGTCGTGGGTACCGATCATGCAGCAGAAGCCATCACCGGATTTTTCACCAAATACGGCGATGGCGGTACTGACATTAACCCTATTTTCCGCCTGAACAAGCGTCAGGGTAAGCAGCTGCTTGCCGCACTGGGTTGCCCGGAACATTTATATAAGAAAGCGCCAACGGCCGACCTCGAAGACGATCGCCCTTCTCTGCCGGATGAAGCCGCATTAGGCGTCACCTATGACAACATCGACGATTATCTGGAAGGAAAAACGCTGGCTGCCGACATCGCGAAAAAAATTGAAGGCTGGTATCTGAAGACCGAACACAAACGTCGCACACCGATTACGGTGTTTGATGACTTCTGGAAAAAAGCGTAATTTTTTTAGTCACATATTGCCGGATAGCACTGGGATCACCGCTGTCCGGCCACTCTTCCTTGTCTGATGCCGCTTTTTTAATCGGTTTCAAACTGCTACACTGGATGAATAACCAGCATCCGGAGTGAGAAGTGGTACGGCGTCAATCAGCCCCACGCCTGACATTTGAGGCAGCGGCAATCTATGAATATCCTGAACACCTGCGTCCATTTTTGAGTGCGCTTCCCACCGCACCAGGCGTCTATCTGTTTCACAGTGAAAGCGACACTATGCCGCTCTACATTGGTAAAAGCGTCAATATTCGCAGCCGCGTGCTGGCACACCTGCGTACCGCGGACGAAGCGGCAATGCTGCGTCAGGCCAAACGCATTAGCTGGATTTGTACGGCGGGAGAAATTGGTGCCCTGCTGCTGGAAGCGCGGTTGATCAAAGAACAACAGCCGTTGTTTAATAAACGACTGCGGCGCAATCGTCAGCTTTGCGCCTTGCAGCTTACCGACCGAACTGTTCAGGTTGTCTACGCACGAGATATTGATTTCTCCCATGCACCCAATCTGTTTGGCCTGTTTGCCAATCGTCGCGCAGCGCTACAAGCGTTGCAAAGCCTCGCGGATGAACAACAGCTGTGCTACGGCCTGTTGGGGCTGGAACCCCTGAGTCGCGGGCGCGCCTGTTTTCGCTCCGCGCTTAAACGCTGCGCCGGAGCGTGCTGCGGAAAAGAGAGTCATGAAGCGCATCATTTGCGTCTGTTAGCGGCGCTGGAAAGAGTGAGAGTGATTTGCTGGCCATGGAGCAATGCTATTGCACTGCAGGAAACCGGCGCTGAAATGACACAGTACCATATCATCAACAACTGGCTGTGGCTGGGAGCCGTTTCAACGCTGGATGAAGCGACTACCCTGGCGCGTATGCCAGCAGGCTTTGACCATGATGGCTACAAAATTCTCTGCCGGCCTGTTCTGTCTGGTCAATATGACATTATTGAACTGTGTCCGGAGAATGCCCCGGCATCCAGTTAATCTCGCTGAACAGCAATTTTCCCTCGCGCTCCAGCAGTCGTAATGTGTGTTTGCCGTCATGCCAGCTCGCACCCTGGTCGGCCGTCAGCAGTTTATCGCCCAGTTGCCATGCACCACTGATAACAAACACCACGCCGCCGCGTGAACCAAAGGTCGTAAAGGTGCGATCGGCAACTCTGACTTTTGCCTGGCAAACATCTCGTCGGGTCATGATATTAAAATCCATAGACATCTGCCCTTCCGTCAGCTTTGCTTTTACCACCTTGTCACCGGCAAAGGTAAAAGGTTGGTGCTGTTTGAGGGTATGCGTAAAGATGTTCGCTTCTTCCAGAGTGACCTCCCCTCCCTCCAGCAGCGTAATCACGCGTTCTACACCCGGGAAAAGTGAAAATTCACCGTTTGCTGCAATGGAGGCGATACTCGCCCGCCAGTGAAAATCTCGTGTTGCTGGCGGAAAACAGCAAATCTCACGCGTTTCCCCCGCACCATTCCGCCAGAGGTTAACCGGCATTTTGCGGATATCAAAGTATTCCATCATCCCTCCAGAAAGGAGAAGCATGGCAGCCTGCCGTAAACAGACAGCCATAAATCATCATTATTATGTTCACCCTGCAGATTATTGTTATCGGCAGCAGAGTTGATTTGCCTTAGCGATGAACCCGGCATTTTGCAAAAAAGAATAACGCGCTGATCCAGGTAGAATTTTCGCGGGCTTCAGGAGAATAGCGTGTCGTGCGTCCGGTGCAATAGGCAGAAATGAAAAAACCGCCGATCCTGCCCACATCGTTATACGTGTTGTGGACAAGAGCGGCGGTCTTGAGTTTTGTTTCACACTGTGCGGCAATCAGCGCGACACAGTGTGAATGATTTAGTGTAGACGCTGATCGATTACTCGGCAGCTTCCGGCATTTTACCTTTCTGCGCTGCACGTTCTGTCAGACGCTTCTCAAAATTGGCATTAAACTGCTTTTTCTGTTCCGGGGTCAGAATGTTGTAAATTTTGTTCTGGGTTTCCATATGCGCCAGCATGTTGGCTTTGCGCTGTTCTTCCATCTTCGCAATCTGCGCTTCGGCTTTCGCTTTATCGAAGCTATCGCTGGCGATGATATCGTGCATTGCACGGCGTTCTTCCAGCGGCGGACGTTTCATCTGATCGCGCTGGCCTTTCATGATCTCGCGAATCTGCTGTTTCTGAGCGTCAGTCAGATTCAGGTCTTTAAACATCATGTCGTGATGCGGGGCAAATTTGCCGTTGTGGTGCATCATCGGTTTAGCATCCGTTGGTGCAGCTGTTGTAGTGTCAGCAGCATGAGCCAGGTTCGCAGCACCCAGCGCCAGAGTAGAGGCAACAAACAGAGCAGTCAGTTTACGCATAATTTCTATCCTTTCTTTCAGTTATTTTTACGACACTCATGCGACTCTTATGCAATGTGATGTCGTGTTGACGAGAGTAACTTTACCGGCTTAATCGTCAATTAATCAGAGCAACGGTAAAACCGTGAAAGTGTAAAAAACAAACTTTCATCAATTATGAAGAAAAAAAGAATAAATTGCGCAGAGTTGCAATAAAAAATTACAACAGGATGATTTTGAAAGGATTATGGAGAACTATACCTGAACCCTGATTATTAAGAAAGCAATTCACCAGGAATAATCCGTAATAAATAAAAACAGCACGCAAAAATAAGCCCTAAAGGATAAACCTGCAGGGCGAATATATTTATCACAACTTTTCGAGCATCAATCCGGCACGTAAACCACAGGCCACGTTAGGGTTGGGAAAGAGAACGTATTCAACATCATGGGTGACGATAAAACGTTCATCTCCGTCCTGCGCCAGCAAGGTGCCTTCTTTAAAGGGGGTAAAGTTTAGCGTCTGGTTATCCATGTGGAGAATGAAATCGTCGCTACGACGCGTGATTTGCGACACCACGCGATAACGCAGCGGGGATATTTCTCTCGTCGGCACCCGCTCACCCCGCAGCAGTTTCTCCAGTGCGTCTGCCGTTTGCGCAAACTGGGTGAGATCGTTTTGCCCGAACGGCAGCGCTTTACCCAGTTCCAACGTACAGGCCAACGCACCAAAATGTTCCCCGCTAAAATGGGTGAACGTGCCGCCAGGCGTCTGATGGAAAACCAGCGCTTCCAGTCCCGCATCTCCCAGCCATTCAAGAAAATCCTCGTCCCAGGCAACGTTGCGTTGTGGCAATACGCCAAAGCGCAGATGCTGTGAACCGCGGATCGCGGTGTGCAGATCCAGATGCCAGCGTGTTGGCTCTTTCGCCCGCGAATAAAAATCTTCCAGACACAGCTCAAGCTCATGGGCTCGGTGCGTTTCTTCACTTGCGGTAAAAATCTGCCACCGACCGCCAAACATACGATTCAGGTCGCTATGACAATACCGTTTTCCCGCAGCCAGCGCCTGCGGGTTTCCCAGAATCACCAGCAGCCGCCATGTCAGTGTCAGCTCGCCGCTAAACAGCCTGGAAAGCAATGAATCGAGTATCTCTACCGGCGCGGTTTCATTGCCATGGATCCCCGCAGACAGCACCAGAGAATGTTCAACGGGTGCAAGCGGCGTCAGTTCCAGAATTCCGTGACCGATCCACTGCCAGTCAAAACCATGAGTGGCTCCTTGCGTTTTCTCTGGAGTGGCGCCTGCGAGCGTGATCGCCAGAAAGTTATCCATGGCGCATCCCCTCCTGCTGGAAAGGATACACTGAGCCGAGGTTGAGCAATTGCGTCAGCGTATCCAGCGCTTCACGCCCCTCGCGCAACAGCTGTGGGTCGGCAAGGTCGGCAGCGGTAAGACGATCGCGATAGTAACGGTCAACCCAGTTATTCAACGTGTTAAACAGCGTGTCGTTCATGATAACCGCCGGATTCACCGCCTGCTGTTCCTGCGGAGTGAGCACCACTCTCAGGCGCAAGCATGCCGGACCACCGCCGTTGGACATACTTTCACGCAGATCGAATACCCGCAGGTCATCGATCGGATTGTCTTCCTCGAGAAGCCGGTTCAAATACCGCCACACGCCAGCATGCTCCCGACACTCCTGCGGCAGGACCAGCATCATCGAACCGTCACTACGACTCAGTAACTGACTGTTAAACAGATAAGTGGTCACGGCATCCTGCACCGACACTTCCGCTGTCGGGACTTCCAGCGGGGTAAAACCTGCCACCTGACTGCGCAACTGCTCTAACAATGCCTGCTGTCTGACAAACGCCTGCTGATGACAAAACAGCACCTGGCGATTCGATACCGCAATCACATCGTTATGGAACACGCCAAGATCGATAACGTCCGGGTTTTGCTGGGCAAAAATGCGCTGATGTGGGTTGACCTGATTCAGTCGCGCGACCGCTTCGCTGGCCTCACGGGATTGCCTTGCCGGATAGCGCTTCGGTTGGGATGCATTGCCTTCTTCACGACCGTAAACAAACAGCTGTACGCCGGGGTCACCGTAATCTCCACCCAGCCGGTTATGGTTTGCCGCCCCTTCATCACCGAAAAGCGCAACCTGGGGCAACGCGCCGTGGACCGCAAAGCTATTCTCATCACGGAAAATCGCCCGTAACAATGCTTCGGTAGTAGGCGCTTCCAGTGAACGGTGGAACTTATTATTCAGATTCGCCACCGTCAGATGCACTTTCCCGTCCAGCGAGTCTGCCGAAGGGCAAACCGTTGCCGCATTCGCTACCCACATAGGCGATGCGGAGCTGGCACTGGAGAGCCAGTGAGGCGCCTGACGCGACACTTTCTCCAGCACCTGTTCGTCACTGCCGCTAAAACCCAACTGACGCAGAACCGAAATATAAGGCCGCTCGTGGGGCGGGATCACCGCCTGAGGAAATCCCGCATCCGCCAGCGCTTTCATCTTTAGCAGACCTTGCTTTGCCGCCAGACGCGGGTTCGACACCTGAAATCGATGTTTGGTTGAGGCCTCATTACCAAATGACAATCCAGCATAGTGGTGAGTTAGCCCCACCAGACCATCAAAATTTACCTCACGGGCTTTCATAGCTTATCCTCGCGAGAAAAATCCAGTCCGGGGCTAAGCGCCGTTGGCAGCGTTAGGGCCGGGGATTCCAGACTTGCCATCGGCCAGGCGCAATAATCTGCGGCATACCACGCGCTGGCGCGATGATTCCCGGAAGCGCCTACACCGCCAAACGGTGCGGTACTCGCAGCGCCGGTTAACGGCTTATTCCAGTTGACGATCCCTGCCCGCGCCTCCAACAGTAGCTGTTCAAACTGGCCGCGATCGGGCGAAACTAACCCACATGACAATCCAAAGCGGGTGTTGTTCGCCATACGAATCGCATCATCAAAGCTGTCATAACGCCAGACGCCGAGCAGCGGACCGAAAACCTCTTCATCAGGTACGTTCCCCGCCCCGGTCAGTTCGATGATTCCAGGGGTCAGCAGTGACGTTCCGGCATTTACCAGACGTGGCGCTAACAGCGTACGGCCACCCAACGACGCCAGACGCTGCCAGGCATCATAGACGTGTTGCGCTGCCTGTTCGGAAATTAGTCCACCCATAAATGGCTGCGGTTGTGCATCCCAGTTGCCGGGCATTAAACGCTGACTAACCTCCACCAGACGCTTCAGGAACGCATCACCCTGCGCGCCTTTTTTTACGAGCAGGCGGCGGGCACAGGTACAGCGCTGTCCGGCGGTGACAAATGCGGATTGAATAGTCAGATGCACCGCGGCATCAATATCCTCCGGATTTTCAATAATCAGCGGGTTGTTGCCCCCCATCTCCAGGGCAAGGATTTTTTCCGGCTGGCCGGATAACTGCTTATGCAACTGATAACCGGTATTCGCACTGCCGGTAAACAGCAGGCCATCGAGGTCTTCCAGCGCACTCAGCGCCTGCCCCGTTTCACGTCCGCCCTGCACCAGATTCAGCACGCCCGGCGGCAACCCCGCCTGCTCCCACAGTTTTGTTACTGCTTCACCGGTCCACGGCGTCAACTCGCTGGGTTTGAAAATCAACGTATTGCCTGCCAGCAATGCCGGAACAATATGACCATTGGGTAAATGACCGGGGAAGTTATACGGACCAAAAACCGCCAGCACGCCGTGTGGGCGATGGCGCAACGTTGCCGCACCATCCGGTAGTTCACTGTGCTGCTCACCGGTACGGGCATGGTAAGCTTTAACGGAGATGGCGATTTTATTGATCATCGCCGTTAGTTCAGTCGCGGCTTCCCAATGAGGTTTTCCGGTTTCCTTGGCGATAATCTGAGTTAGCTCGGCTTTATTGCTTTCCAGCAATAAAGCAAACTTTTCAACAATAGTCTGGCGTGCGCTGAAAGGCTGTTTAGCCCAACCGGCAAAGGCTGCGCGTGCGGCCTGGCACGCTTGCGTCACCTGCATTGCATCTGCATCATTACCGTGCCACAGCACATCACCGCTTACCGGGTTGGTTTTCACCCGACGCTCGCCCAGCCCCGTCACCCAGTCACCGTTTATCCATAGTGTCATGCTGTTTTCTCCTCTGCACAAAGACGTACAAAACGTACATGGTCGCCCGCGTGGCATTTCAGGGCATCCAGTTGCGCCGCCGTCAGTACCAGACGTTGGGTATCCGGGTCTGCGCGAACCAGCATGACGCGGAAGTTTTGATAGTTTTCATTGGCAACCAGACAGGCCGGATAATCACCGGTTGCTGGCTGACCTTCCGCCACTTCCACCAGCCTGCTTTTACGAATAGCCCGAACCCGGTCGATATCGCATTCCAGCGTTGGCCCACCGTCGAAAATATCGACATAGTTGCGGTAGCGAAATCCCTCTTTCTCCAGCACCGCCCGCGCTGGGGCCGTTTGCGGGTGTACCTGACCAATCACGCCTTGCGCTTCATCAGACAGAAAATGGGTATAAATAGGATGCTTGGGCATCAGTTCAGCAATAAAGGCTTTCTGTCCTGTTCCGCAGAGAAAATCCGCCCGGCTGAACTCCATTGAGAAAAAGCGTTTACCGAGGCTTTGCCAGAACGGCGAGTAACCGTGCTCATCAATCACGCCGCGCATCTCGGCCACGACTTTCTCATTAAATCGGTCGCGAAAGGCCGCCATAAACATAAAGCGCGATTTTGACAGCAAATAGCCGTTGCCTTCTTTTCGCCAGTCCGGATCGAGAAACAGCGTGCAAAGCTCGCTGCTACCCGTGTGATCGTTACTCAGAAACAGCGTCGGCAGCGCGTTGTACACGTTCAGCTCTTTCGACGCGTGCACCAGAGTACCGACCCGGTAGTTGTACCAGGGGTCGTTAAGCCCCACCGCCACCTCGATGGCGCAAATTCCCGCCACGGTTCCGCTGGCGCTGTCTTCCAGCACAAACACATATCCCTGCTCACTTTTTGGCAACTCACCGCGCCAGGTTTGGAGTGAACGTTCGATACGCGCCATCAGCGTAGCTTCATTCGCCGGTAGCGAGGTCAACCCGCCGCCGGTCTTACTGGCAAGCTGCATCAACGCGGTGATATCCGCGCGTTCAATGGGACGAATCACCATCATGATGAACCTCCTGCTTTAATGCGTTCGCAGGCCAGCGCAAAGCGATCCAGTCCGGTGGCGACTTCTTCTTCGCTGACGTTGAGCGCTGGCGCAAAACGCACCACGTTAGCGCCAGCGATCAGTACCATCACCCCGGCAACAGCCGCTTCTTGCGAGATGAGTTTCGCTTTCCCGGCAAATTCCGCGTTCAGCACGCAGCCGATCAGCAGTCCGAGTCCACGAATTTCACTAAACAGTCCAAAACGTTCGTTAATGGCGTTTATACGCTCCACAAACCAGTCGTGGCGCTGTTTTACTCCGTTGAGCACTTCCGGTGTATTCACAATTTCCAGCAATTTACCTGCCACCGCCGTCGCCAGCGGGTTTCCGCCGTACGTTGTACCGTGTGTACCAACCGTCATCACACTGGCGCAACGCTCTGTCGCCAGCAGTGCGCCGATGGGGAAACCACCGCCCAGCGCTTTTGCTGTCGTCAGCAGATCCGGCGTCACGGCGTAGTGCATATAGGCATACAGCTCCCCGGTACGGCCAACACCGGTCTGAACTTCATCAAAAATCAGCAGCGCATTATGGCGATCGCATAACTCACGTAGCCCCTGCAAAAAGGCTTTTGTTGCCGGTACCACACCGCCTTCACCCTGCACAGGCTCCACGATAACCGCACAAGTGGTGTCATCAATCAGTTGGCTGGCAGAATCGAGATCGTTGTATACGGCATGACGGATATCCGGCGGCAGCGGCGCGAAATCCTGTGAATAGGCAGGCTGTCCTCCGGCGCTGACGGTAAACAGCGTGCGGCCATGGAAAGCATTTTTAAACGCTACAATCCCGCTCTTCTGGCTGCCAAAACGATCGTGGGCGTATTTACGCGCCAGTTTTAGTGCCGCTTCGTTGGCTTCTGCACCGGAGTTACAGAAGAAAATGCGCTCGGCGAAGGTGGCGTCAATCAGCTTTTTCGCCAGACGCAGTACCGGCTCGTTGGTGTAGCCATTTCCCGTATGCCAGAATTTGCTCGCCTGGTCGTTTAATGCCTCGCGCAATGCCGGGTGGGCGTGACCCAGCGCGTTAACCGCAATGCCTCCCGCGAAATCGATATACTCTTTACCCTGCTGATCCCACAGACATGAACCTTCACCCCGCACCGGAATAAAAGGGGCCGGAGCGTATACGGGCATCATCCATTCATCAAAATTTTCACGCGTAATTGACAGAGACATAGCGACCTCAACGGTAAATAAAAGGTTATTTATATGTTAATAAATATAGTGTTTGCGGTGTAAATGTAGATTGCAGGGTTCGTGCCAGCCAGCGAAAAAAGTGCATAAACGGAGGTCGATGACGGAATATCAACAGGTTACAACGTGGCGATATTCACTGCATGTGCATATAAAGTGAATATGTTTGCGCATCAGGCGACTAAAAAGAGGAAAAAACGCAGTTTTATTCAGTCGCCAAATATAATTCTGGAATTGTGATCGTATACGAAATTTTTCGGAAATTATTGCCCCATTCCGACGCGCTTCGCGCCAAAACGGTGCAGTTTTTGCTCCATCGTTAACACCATTAGCAATCATTGTTGGAATCAGGTGACAAGAAGCAGTCAGGCTGCAGAAATTCTGCTACCATCCTTGCACTATTCATCTTGCAAAGTGGCAGCGACTATGAAATTTGTCTCTTTTAATATCAACGGCCTGCGTGCCCGTCCCCATCAACTGGCAGCCATTGTCGAAAAACACCAACCGGATGTTATTGGCTTACAGGAGACAAAAGTCCACGACGATATGTTCCCTCTCGAAGAGGTAGCAAAGCTCGGTTACAACGTCTTTTATCACGGCCAGAAAGGTCATTACGGCGTGGCGCTGTTAACGAAAGAAACGCCAATTGCGGTACGTCGTGGCTTCCCGGGCGATGACGAAGAAGCGCAGCGTCGGATCATCATGGCAGAAATTCCGTCCCCTCTGGGCAGCATCACGGTGATCAACGGCTATTTCCCGCAGGGCGAAAGCCGTGACCATGAAACCAAATTCCCGGCCAAAGCCGCGTTTTATCAGAACCTGCAAAACTATCTGGAGACTGAACTGAAGCGCGACAATCCGGTATTGATTATGGGCGATATGAATATCAGCCCAACCGATCTCGATATCGGCATTGGCGAAGAAAACCGTAAACGCTGGCTGCGTACCGGTAAATGTTCCTTCCTGCCGGAGGAGCGTGAGTGGATGGAACGCCTGCTGGGCTGGGGTCTGGTGGATACTTACCGTCACGCAAATCCTGAAAAGAATGACCAGTTCTCGTGGTTCGACTATCGCTCAAAAGGCTTTGACGATAACCGTGGCCTGCGTATCGACCTGCTGCTGGCGAGCAACCCGTTGGCGGAACGCTGCGAAGAAACCGGCATCGACTATGAAATTCGCAGCATGGAAAAACCGTCCGACCATGCGCCTGTATGGGCTAAATTCCGCGTCTGACCTTCTGCGTCTTTTTACTCTCCAGGCCCGGCCTGGAGAGTCTGTTTATTCTGTGCAAAATCAATAAAGTGACGGTAATACATTGTTACGGCCGGGAATTTATTA
Organism: Citrobacter sp. Cpo100; assembly: GCF_030332595.1. NCBI lineage: Bacteria > Pseudomonadati > Pseudomonadota > Gammaproteobacteria > Enterobacterales > Enterobacteriaceae > Citrobacter > Citrobacter sp. Cpo100. The sequence continues at coordinate 799,574 of NZ_JAOWHM010000037.1, forward strand.
TATCTTCGCGCGCACTTTTCGCTGACGAAAATGCTCCATTGCACTCGGTTTTACAGGAGAACCCCCATGAAAAAGAAGTTCGCATAAAGCAGAATACCGGCTGCTGATTGTCGCGGTCCTGTTCTGCGTTCTGGCGGGAGTTTTCCATCATTATGGTCTGACCGACCTGATAACCAATTTCCATCATTTACAAGACGTCATCCGCCAAAGCGGTATGTTCGGCTATACGCTTTATATCCTGCTGTTTATTGTTGCTGCGCTGTGTCTGATCCCAGGCAGCATCCTGGTGATCGTCGGCGGTGTGCTGTTTGGCCCCGTGGCTGGGACGCTTATCTCGTTAGTGGCAGCAACCGTGGCCTCGGCGCTGTCGTTTTTGCTGGCTCGCTGGCTTGGACGGGATCTACTACTGAAATACGTTGGGCACACTGCGACGTTTCAGGCTATCGAAAAAGGCATTGCCCATAGCGGAGTAGACTTTCTAATCCTGACCCGGCTCGTACCGCTGTTCCCCTATAATATTCAAAATTACGCCTATGGGCTGACGGCCATTCCGTTCTGGTCATTTACCGTAATATCGGCACTTACCACCTTACCCGGCATCTTTATCTATACGCTGATGTCGCATGAACTCGCCAGCGAAGGCATTACCCTGGTATTCATCGGTAAGCTCAGCGTGGCAGGGCTGGCGTTATTCGCCCTCGTTCAGGCAGCCAAAGCCTGGGCCCGATATAAGCACATCGATCCGTCAGCCAACCATGAGTGTACGGGTAAATGATAAAACGGAATAAAGCGCGGCTGGCTCGCTATTACCGGGCGGGTTTGATTGCTCTGCTACTGCTCGGGCTAATGGCATGGGCATGGATACCTGGCGTGAGTGATTTTCTCCACAGCAGCCTGGCAGCATTTACCACACTCGATCAGCATGCTCTTGAGAACTTTATTCGTTCTTATGGAACCCAGGCGGCGGTGGTGTCGTTCTTCCTGATGATCTTACAGGCCATCGTTGCACCGCTTCCTGCGTTTGTGATCACGTTTGCCAATGCCTCGCTGTTTGGCGCGTTTTGGGGCGGCGTACTATCCTGGAGCAGCGCAATGGCAGGTGCGGCGCTGTGCTTTTTTATTGCCCGCATTTTAGGTCGCGGTGCGGTGGAAAAGCTGACCGGAAAAACGGTGCTGAACAATATGGACGCTTTTTTCGAGCGCTATGGTAAGCACACTATTCTGGTCTGCCGCCTGTTACCTTTTGTGCCGTTCGACCCGGTAAGCTACGCGGCTGGCCTGACCTCAATTCGTTTTCGCCATTTTTTCATCGCCACCGGCATCGGACAGTTACCCGCCACTATCGTCTACTCATGGGCGGGAAGCCTGTTAACCGGCGGCACATTTTGGTTTGTGACGGGTCTGTTTGTCCTGTTTGCCCTAAGCGTGGTGATATCGGTGGCGAGAAGCCTTTATCTTGAGCGCCAACGGAAAAAAAGCTGAGACCTTCCCCCATTTTTAACCATGGAGATATTATGCGTTACTGCTTATTGTGTCTGAGTTTGTTGCTCTGCCCGCTGGCGACGTTTGCCCAGGACGCCAGCTGGCAACAAATCAAAAATGACGCCCGTGGTCAAACGGTGTGGTTCAACGCCTGGGGTGGCGACAATGCAGTTAACCAGTATCTCGACTGGGTTAGCGGCGAGATGAAAACGCACTACGACATTAACCTGAAAATCGTGCGCCTGGCGGACGCCGCCGATGCCGTAAAACGCATCCAGACGGAAGCGGCATCCGGGCGAAAAACCGGCGGCTCTGTCGATTTACTGTGGGTTAACGGCGAAAACTTCCGTACGCTAAAAGAAGCCGGGCTGCTGCAAACCCAGTGGGCGCAAACGCTGCCTAACTGGCGCTATGTTGATACACAAAAACCGGTGACCGAAGATTTCTCCGTTCCAACAGAGGGGGCTGAATCACCGTGGGGCGGTGCCCAACTCACCTTTATTGCCCGGCGCGATCTCACCGCGCAGCCGCCGTTATCTCCGCAGGCACTTCTTGAATTTGCGCAGGCGCACCCTGGCACGGTGACCTATCCACGCCCGCCAGACTTTACCGGAACTGCTTTTCTTGAGCAGTTGCTAATTTCGCTCACCACCAAACCACAGGCATTGAAAGTTGCGCCAGATGCAGCGACATTCGCCGAAGTTACCGCGCCATTGTGGCAGTATCTTGATACCTTGCATCCTGTACTTTGGCGTGAAGGCAAAGATTTTCCGCCCACGCCAGCACGAATGGATTCACTGCTCAATAGCGGTACCCTGCGTTTATCATTGACCTTTAACCCTGCCCACGCGCAGCAAAAAGTAGCCAGCGGCGAGTTGCCTAAAAGCAGCTACAGTTTTGGTTTCTCACAGGGCATGCTCGGCAACGTGCACTTTGTTGCCATTCCGGCGAATGCCCACGCCAGTGCCGGAGCAAAAGTCGTGGCAAACTTCCTGCTTTCTCCTGAAGCGCAACTGCGCAAAGCTGACCCGGCTGTCTGGGGAGATCCTTCGGTGCTTGATCCACAAAAATTGCCTGACGAACAGCGTGATGCGCTGCTGGCGCGGATCCCTCAGGGGCTCCCTGCCGTGTTGCCAGAACCGCATGCAGCCTGGGTAAACGCTCTGGAACAAGAATGGCTACGCCGCTACGGTACGCATTAATTCTGCTACTCTGGGCCATCATGGCGGCAGTTTATCTGCCGTTGGCGCCAGCGGCATGGTCTCTGATAACACCGGCGCTTAGTATCACACACTGGCTGGCGCTCTTTGCCGATCCTCAACTTCCGCAGGCGTTACTGGCAACGCTGGTTTCCGTCGGCCTCGCGGCTGGGGGCGCGCTGATTATTGCGCTGCTGGCTATCCTCGCCTTGTGGCCCGGCGCAGGCTGGGTACGTCTGTATACGCGTCTTCCGTGGCTGCTGGCAATTCCGCACGTTGCCTTCGCCACCAGCGTGCTGTTGATTTTTGCTGAAGGCGGCATACTTTGGCAATGGCTCCCGTTCCTCAGCCCACAGCCGGACCGCTACGGCATTGGACTTGGCGTAACGCTGGCGGTGAAAGAGAGCGCTTTTTTGTTATGGATTCTCTCGGCCCTGCTGAGTGAAAAACAACTTTCTCAGCAGGTTATCGTATTGGATTCGCTGGGTTACAGCCGACTGAAATGCCTGAACTGGCTGGTTCTGCCCGCTATCGGCCCGGCATTAGGTAAAGCTATGCTGGCGATTGTTGCCTGGTCACTCTCCGTTGTTGATGTGGCAATCGTTCTTGGCCCCGGCAATCCGCCAACGCTTGCCGTATTGAGCTGGCAGTGGCTCAGTCAGGGCGACGTCGAACAGCAGGCGAAAGGCGCACTTGCCAGTCTGTTGCTGGTGCTGTTGCTCCTTGTTATCGCGCTGGTGGGTTATCTGCTCTGGCGTGCCTGGCGACATACTATTCCGGCAGTAAACGGTGAACGCCAGCATTTTTCATCTATGACAATCGCACGCCCGCTGGTACAGATTTTGCCCGTCAGCGGTGTGGTATGCGCGCTGGTACTGGCGCTTATCGCCAGCTATTCCTCGCTAAACAGCGAGGCGCTCAGCAACAGCCTGCAACTGGGGCTCCTTTCCAGCGTGCTGGCGCTTCTGATACTTTTTGCCTGGCTGGAATGGGGTCCACAAACCGGACACCGCTGGGTCTGGCTACCGCTCATTTTGCCTGCGCTACCGCTGGTAACCGGACAATATCTGCTGGCGTTATATGCCGAACAAGATGGACTGATGACGACCATTATCTGGGGCCACCTGCTGTGGGTGATGCCCTGGATGCTATTTGTGCTTAAACCGGTGTGGCAGCGCATTGACCCACGATTAATTTTGATTGCGCAAACCCTGGGCTGGACGCGGGGGCGGATATTCTGGCTGGTGAAATGCCCACAGCTGGCACGCCCGGCATTGATTGCCTTCGCGGTTGGCTTCTCGGTTAGTATCGCCCAGTATATGCCAACGATGTGGCTAGGTACCGGACGCTATCCCACGTTAACCACCGAAGCGGTGGCATTAAGCAGCGGCGGTAGCAGTGCGATTCTGGCAACACAAGCGTTGTGGCAGTTGCTTTTACCACTGCTCGTTTTCGCACTTGCAGCCTTTCTCGCCGCGTGGATCGGCCGCTTTCGACAAGGACTCCGCTAATGCTTACTGTACGAGGCGTTTCGTTGTACCAGGGCGCGAAAGCGCTGGTGAAAGACGTTAATTTTCAGGTTAACAAAAGTGACATCGTCACAATTATGGGACCTTCCGGCAGCGGGAAATCTTCGCTGTTTTCATGGATGATCGGGGCGTTGTCTCCCCAGTTCCAGGCCTCAGGCGAACTGTGGCTTAATGAACGACGCATCGATACGTTACCTACCGCGCAGCGCCAGATTGGCATTTTGTTCCAGGATGCGCTGCTGTTTGACCATTTCAGCGTTGGGCAGAATTTACTGCTGGCCTTACCCGCCAGCCTGCAAGGTCCCGCCAGACGCCATGAGATTGAATGCGCTCTCGCGCGCGCTGACCTGGCAGGTTTTTATTCGCGCGATCCGGCATCACTCTCCGGCGGACAACGCTCACGTGTCGCCCTGCTCCGCGCGCTGCTGGCGCAGCCCCAGGCGCTGTTACTTGATGAGCCCTTTAGCAGGCTGGATGCGTCGCTACGCGATAACTTTCGCCAATGGGTCTTCACCGAGGTGCGTAAATTGGGGATCCCGGTGGTACAGGTGACACATGACGCGCAAGACGTACCGCCTGCAGGCCGCGTATTTCAGATGGAAAACTGGGCGTGAATGTGGCGATATGCTGCGTTAACGCAAGGTTTTTACGTAACTGGCGGCACAGAATGTCGTCTTCTTTTTTTCAACGTCGGGCTATTCGATGAAACGTGTTTCTCAAATGACCGCGCTGGCACTGGCTTTAGGGCTCGCTTGCGCTTCTTCCTGGGCTGCTGAAACAGCACAGACGCTCACCCTCAACCAGTTACAGCAAAAGCAAGGCGCGGCGATCGATACCCGTCAGAGCGCTTTTTACAACGGCTGGCCACAATCGCTCAATGGTCCTTCAGGACACGAACCTTCCGCACTGAATCTGTCTGCCGCCTGGCTCGACAAGATGAATGATGAACAACTCAGCGCCTGGGTTAAGTCACATCAACTTAAGACCGACGCTCCGGTGGCGCTGTATGGCAGTGATAACGACATGCAGGCCGTTAAATCCCGTCTGCAAAAAGTTGGCTTTAACCAGATTTCAACCCTCAGCGATGCGCTGACAGACCCTGCCCGTCTGCAACGTCTGCCGCACTTCGAACAGTTGGTTTACCCACAGTGGCTGCACGATCTTCAGCAGGGTAAAGACGTGACTGCCAAACCGGCGGGTGACTGGAAAGTGATTGAAGCCGCCTGGGGCGCGCCGAAGTTGTATCTGCTCAGCCACATCCCCGGCGCGGGCTACATTGATACCAATGAAGTTGAAAGCGAACCGCTGTGGAATAAAGTTTCCGACGAGCAGCTTAAAGCGATGCTGGCGAAACACGGTATCCGCCACGACACCACGGTAATTTTATACGGCCGCGATGTCTATGCCGCCGCTCGCGTGGCGCAAATTATGCTGTACGCAGGCGTGAAAGACGTTCGTCTGCTCGACGGCGGTTGGCAAACCTGGTCCGACTCAGGTTTACCGGTCGAACGCGGCACTCCGCCAACGGTGAAACCAGAGCCTGATTTCGGCGTGAAAATCCCTGCCCAGCCGCAGCTTATGCTGGATATGGAACAGGCGCGCGGTCTGCTGCATCGCCAGGATGCATCTTTGGTGAGCATTCGTTCATGGCCGGAATTTGTCGGTACCACCAGCGGTTACAGCTACATTAAGCCAAAAGGTGAGATCGCAGGCGCGCGTTGGGGCCACGCGGGCAGCGACTCCACCCACATGGAAGATTTCCATAACCCGGATGGCACCATGCGCAGCGCGGATGACATCGCCGCCATGTGGAAGCAATGGAATATCCTGCCGAATCAACAGGTCTCTTTCTATTGCGGTACCGGCTGGCGTGCTTCAGAAACGTTTATGTATGCCCGCGCGATGGGCTGGAAAAACGTCTCTGTTTACGATGGTGGCTGGTACGAGTGGAGCAGCAATCCGAAAAACCCGGTCGCCAGCGGTGAACGGGGTCCGGACGCCAGCAAGTAAGACTGGCATTATTGCCGGATGCGGCGAGAACGCTTTACCCAGCCTGGATATATCATCGTTGTAGGCCGGATAAGCGAAGCGCATCCGGCAACGCATTACCTTACGCCTGACGCTGAACGGTTTTCAGCGTCAGATATCCGCTCCAGATCCGGGTGAACGTTGTCATCCAGCACAGCGCGCCAAAGACCCACGCCAGCACGGCAAAATAGTCCGGGAACAGACACCCCAACACAAACAGCAAAATTGTCTCAGTTCCTTCGGTCAGCCCGCCAAGATAATAAAACGATTTATGCGCGTAACCGGGGTTATCAATCTGATGTTTCGCTGCCAGTGCGGCGAAGGCCAGAAAGCTGCTACCGGTGCCAATGAACGCGAACAACAGCCAACTGCCTGCCAGCGCATTCTGCGTCGGAGCGGCAAGAATAAAACCAAACGGCACAAGGGCGTAAAACAAAAAATCGAGCGAAATATCGAGAAATCCGCCCGCGTCGGATAGTCCTCTGCGCCGCGCCAGCGCCCCATCCAGCCCGTCAAACAACCGATTGAGCACAATGGCCACCAGCGCCGCCAGATACCAGCCTAACGCCAGAAATGGCAACGCCAGCACGCCAATGGCAAATCCGACCAGCGTAAGTCCGTCCGGGGTAATCGCCGGTTTATCGATAATACCTACGCACCGATGCAACAGCGGTTTTAATCGTGGATGAAGATGGCGGTCAAGCATGCGGGCGTCCTTTAAAACTGTCGCACAGTCCCTGCGAGGGAATATCGAGAGCGGCATTAAAACGCGCCGAGAGATTTTGAAACGCAATCAGCGCGGTCATTTCCGTAATGGCATCATCGGTAAAATGCTGCTTCATCTGCACTTTCAGCGCATCGTCAACCTGTGGAGGCGTTGCGGTAACCGCATCGGCATAGGCCAGCGCTACGCGTTCTTCAGCACTAAACAGCGTCGAATCTTGCCAGTTGGCAACCTGCATGACTTTATCCAGCGCGCCACAGCGTTCTGCCAGCCGTAAACTATTCGCATCAACACAGAAAGCGCAGTGGCAGACCTGAGAAACGCGGGTCATCAACAACGCGCGCATCACCGGCGTTAAGCGCGCCTTTTTACGCTCCAGAAACCCGACAAACAGCGCCACCAGCCAGAACAGAAACGGCATCCGCCCCCACCAGCGCGTGGGATGCAGCACATCGCCATAATGTTTTTTCTGCGTGGCAACGAGCGGTTTTAAACTGGAAGGGATACGCGTTAACGGCTTTACCCACGACTGAGGTTCGTTCAACGGTGGCTCCTGAATACTTTAGATAAAACAAAGATAACGATAGTATGTCATTTTCTGCTGTTAGATCTTGATGAATATGATGAAAACCCTCGACGTGGTCGCCGCTATCATTGAACGTGATGGCAAAATTTTACTGGCTCAGCGTCCGCTGCATGCGGATCAGTCAGGCATGTGGGAGTTTGCCGGCGGTAAGGTTGAGCCGGGCGAAAGTCAGCCCGAGGCGCTGATCCGTGAATTGCGTGAAGAATTGGGCATTGAGGCGGTCGTGGGGCGCTACATTGCCAGTCATCAACGCGAGGTTTCAGGCCGATTGATTCACCTACACGCCTGGCATGTACCGTCTTTTCAGGGGGAATTGAGAGCGTTTGAACATCAGGATATCGTCTGGTGCTCACCCGAAGAGGCGCTGCGTTATCCGCTGGCACCCGCCGATATCCCGTTGTTAGAGGCGTTTATCCTTTTACACGCCGCCAGACCAGCGGATTCGTGCTGATCGTTTTATCATCGCGCTGGCACTGCAACAGAACGCCATCGGCTTTAATCACCGCCCCTTCTGAGTAGTTTTGATCCTGATAAATACAGCACTGGCTACAGGGCTGAGCCCGCTGACCGCTGGAACTGAACACTTCCGGCGGTACATTCACCTGCACATCAGGGCGATAAAGCTGATTTGCCAGCGTCGCGCTGGACACCAGTACCAACGCTCCTGCCATGATTAAACGGCGCATTGTCTTTCCTTTTTAACTGACATTTATGCTCAGTATAACGGTATAAATCGGCAGAAACTTTAGTCCCTTCCATCATCGCTTTTGGTTATGACCCACGGCGCAATATTAATTTACTTAGCGGGGTTAATTTTTTCTTGCGTCACGTCACACTGCTGATGGTATAGTCAAAAACTGCACAACACATAACATAAATATCAAAAATATAACCATATCAATACATAAGAGGTTCTTATATCTATGGATCAGACATGTTCTCTGGAGTCATTTCTCAACCATGTGCAAAAGCGCGACCCGAATCAAACCGAGTTCGCGCAAGCCGTTCGTGAGGTAATGACGACGCTGTGGCCCTTTCTTGAGCAGAACCCGCGTTATCGTCAGATGTCGTTGCTGGAGCGTCTGGTTGAACCGGAGCGCGTGATCCAGTTCCGTGTAGTTTGGCTGGACGATCGCAATCAGGTGCAGGTCAACCGCGCGTGGCGCGTACAGTTTAGCTCTGCCATTGGCCCGTACAAAGGCGGTATGCGTTTCCACCCTTCCGTGAACCTGTCGATCCTGAAATTCCTGGGTTTCGAGCAGACCTTTAAGAACGCCCTCACCACGCTGCCAATGGGCGGAGGTAAAGGCGGGAGCGATTTCGATCCGAAAGGTAAAAGCGAAGGCGAAATCATGCGTTTCTGCCAGGCTCTGATGACCGAACTGTTCCGCCATTTAGGTCCTGATACCGACGTCCCGGCGGGCGATATCGGCGTGGGTGGTCGTGAAGTCGGCTTTATGGCCGGGATGATGAAAAAACTGTCCAACAACAGCGCCTGCGTCTTTACCGGTAAAGGTCTCTCTTTTGGCGGCAGCCTGATCCGCCCGGAAGCCACCGGCTACGGTCTGGTGTACTTCACCGAAGCAATGCTCAAACGCCATGGTCTGGGCTTTGAAGGCATGCGCGTGGCGGTTTCTGGCTCCGGCAACGTGGCACAATTCGCCATTGAGAAAGCCATGGAGTTTGGCGCGCGAGTAGTTACCGCCTCCGATTCCAGCGGTACCGTGGTCGACGAAAGCGGATTTACTAAAGAAAAGCTGGCGCGTCTGTGCGCGATCAAAGACAGCCGTGACGGTCGCGTGGCGGATTACGCCCGCGAGTTTGGCCTGACCTATCTGGAAGGCAAACAGCCGTGGTCGGTTCCGGTCGATATCGCCCTGCCGTGCGCCACTCAGAATGAACTGGATGTCGATGCAGCGCGCGTACTGATCGCCAACGGCGTGAAAGCTGTCGCCGAAGGGGCAAACATGCCGACCACTATCGAGGCCACCGATCTGTTCCTCGAAGCGGGCGTACTGTTCGCACCGGGTAAAGCCGCCAACGCCGGTGGCGTAGCGACATCCGGTCTGGAAATGGCGCAAAACGCCGCTCGTCTGGGCTGGAAAGCGGAGAAAGTGGATGCGCGCCTGCACCACATCATGCTGGATATTCACCATGCCTGCGTTGAATACGGCGGCGAAAGCAAGCAGACCAACTACGTACGTGGCGCCAACATCGCGGGCTTCGTGAAGGTTGCCGACGCGATGCTGGGTCAGGGCGTGATTTAATATTGTCTCTGCAGGCCAGTAGGCCGGATTATGCACGGGTGCCGCATCCGGTTAAGCCTGATGCGCTATGCTTATCAGGCTTACAAACTTACAGGCCCGCCTCTTCAGATGGCGGGCTTTTTTTCGCCGGACGTTTACGCGGCGCGCTTTTTTTCTTATCGCTACCACTACCGCCAGGTGCAGCAATTCCACGAAAGCGTCGTACCGGTGTGCTGCGCGCCTGATCGATAAGCTGATACAGCGTTCCCACCAGCGGCTGCATGAAATCCTGATAGCGACACTGCTTTTCGCTGATTTGGGTCAGGATAGATTCCCAGTGCGCTGTCATGTCCGGGCGCGTCGCCATTTCTGGCAGCGAGTGGAACAGCGCTTTTCCCGCGTCAGTCGAATGGATATAACGTCCTTTTTTCACCAGGAACCCGCGCTTAAACAGCAGCTCGATAATTCCGGCGCGCGTCGCTTCCGTACCTAAACCATCCGTTGCGCGCAGGATCTTTTTCAGATCTTTATCCTGCACGAATCGCGCAATCCCGGTCATCGCTGACAGCAGAGTTGCATCAGTAAAGTGCCGCGGGGGCTGGGTCTGACGTTCAACCACTTCGCCTTTTTCGCACAGCAGTTCGTCATCTTTTGCCACTACCGGCAGCGGCGTCCCGTCATTATCTTCGTCGCGCTCTTTGTTACCGAGCAGCGTGCGCCATCCGGCTTCCGCCAGAAAACGGGCTTTAGCGACAAACTTGCCTTTGGCGATATCCAGCTCAATGACGCACTTCCTGAATACCGCATCTGCGCAAAATTGCATCAGATACTGACGGGCAATCAGGTTGTAAATTTTCGCTTCGTTGTCATTCAGGTTGATGGACGAACTGCGCGCGGTAGGAATGATGGCGTGGTGCGCATCCACTTTTTTGTCGTCCCAACAGCGATTTCGCGTATCGGGATTGACCGCCGGCTGCGGGAGCAGATCCGGCGCATGGACGCTAATCGCGTTCAGTACCGCGTGACGTCCGGCAAAGTGTTCTTCCGGCAGATAACGGCTATCCGAACGCGGATAGGTAATCAACTTATGGGTTTCATACAGCTTCTGGCAGATATCCAGAACGTTTTGCGCACTTAAACCGAAGCGCTTCGCCGCTTCAATCTGCAACGCAGACAGCGAGAACGGCAACGGCGCGGATTCTGATTCCCGTTTATCGTTATAGCTGGTGACTATCGCCGGTTGACCGTTAATGCGGTTCACCACGTGTTCAGCCAGCGTGCGATTCAGCAAGCGCCCTTCTTCATCCTGATACGGCTCACACGCTTCGCTCGGCTGCCAGATAGCGGTAAACCGCTCATCGGCGGGCGTTACGATATGCGCTTTCACTTCGAAGAAGTCTTTGGCGACGAAGTTCTCTATCTCTTCATCGCGACGCACAACCAGCCCAAGCACCGGCGTTTGTACGCGCCCGACCGAAAGTACGCCCTGATAGCCCGCGTTACGTCCAAGAATGGTGTAAGCGCGCGTCATATTGATACCGTACAACCAGTCCGCACGCGCTCGCGCCAGTGCCGACACGCACAGCGGGATAAACTCACTGTTGGCGCGCAACCGCTCAATAGCCCGCTCAACGGCCTGCGGGTTGAGGTCGTTAATCAGGCAACGCTGCACCTTCTGGCGCTTTTCAGGCGCCAGTTGCAGGTAATCCAGCACTTCATCCACCAGCAGTTGCCCTTCACGATCGGGGTCACCGGCGTGAATAACTTCGCTGGCTTCATGCAAAAAGCGCTTAATGACGTTGAGCTGTTTGGTCACCGAGGGGCGCGGTTGCAGTTGCCACTTTTCAGGGACAATCGGCAGATCGACCAGACTCCAGCGAGCATAACGACTGTCGTAGGCATCCGGCTGCGCCTGTTCAAGCAGGTGACCAATACACCAGGTCACCACTTGTCCATTTCCGCATTCGATAAAACCATCGCCTTTGCGATGCGGCTTCGGCAGCACATCGGCGATAGCACGCGCCAGACTTGGTTTTTCGGCAATAAACAACCGCATCGAGTTAACGAATCTCAACCATGGCGCGACCGCCACGAGCTTCCACTAACTCACCAATGGCGGTGAGATCGATACCGAACTGCGCCGCTGCCGCTTTCACTTCGGCTTCAGCTTCCGGCGTTACCGCCAGCAGTAGACCACCGGAAGTTTGCGGATCGCACAGCAGATCGCGTACCGATTGCGGCATTTCACCCATCAGGTGTCCGTAGCTGGCAAAGTTACGTTGGGTACCACCCGGCACCGCGCCCTGCGCGATGTATTCTTCAACGCCAGGCAGCTTAGGAATATCCTGGTAGACGATCTGTGCCTGAACGCCTGCGCCCTGGCACATCTCACTCAGATGCCCCAGCAGACCAAAACCGGTAACATCGGTCATGGCTTTCACGCCGTCAATATCGGCGAATGCAGCACCGGCAATGTTCATCCGGCACATCACTTCTGTCGCCAGTCCTTTGTGTTCTTCCTTAAGCAGTGATTTTTTCTCTGCGGTTGTCAGAACACCAATGCCCAGCGGCTTGGTCAGGAACAACTTACACCCTGCTTCAGCGGTGCTGTTTTTCTTCACGCGTTCGGTCGGCACAACGCCGGTTACCGCAAGGCCGAAGATAGGCTCTGGGGCATCAATAGAGTGGCCGCCCGCCAGCGCAATACCCGCCTGACGGCAGGCAAAGCGTCCGCCTTCGGTGACTTCGCGGGCGATTTCCGGCGCCAGCTTATCCAGCGGCCAGCCCAGAATAGCAATTGCCATAATCGGTTTGCCGCCCATGGCGAAAATATCGCTGATGGCGTTAGTCGCGGCGATGCGTCCAAAATCAAACGGATTATCGACAATCGGCATAAAGAAATCGGTGGTGCTGATAACGCTGGTGCCGTTTCCCAGATCGTATACGGCCGCGTCGTCGCGGGTTTCATTACCCACCAGTAAGTTCGGATCAACAAACTTCGCCTGCTCGCTGTGCAGGATGGTTTCCAGCACTTTTGGGGAAATTTTACAACCGCAACCGGCTCCGTGGCTGTATTGCGTTAAACGAATAGCTTGCTCGCTCATGGACATCTCCTGTCATTGCAATCCGGATATGGTAGCGCTCATTCCATGATGTGGTAAGAGTGACTGTCTGAATTCGGGTGTCTTTGCTCAGAATCCAGACAGTTTTGCCGTTGATATCAGAAATAACGGACGAATGCGCTCGGATCGGCAAGGTTAATCGTCGTGGATGCTTTTAGCTGCGGTGTGCCCAGATAGAGAAAACCGACGATTTTATCTTGCGGGCGACAGTCGAATGCTTCGCGAACGACCGCACTTTCGGTTAATGCACCACTGCGCCAGATACCGCCAAAGCCCTGGGCAATTGCGGCCATCTGCATAGCCATTACCGCACAACCGGCAGACATTTCTTGTTCCCACAGAGGAACCTTGTCGTTTTCTTCACATTTCGCCACCACGGTAATAATCAGCGGTGCGCGAAACGGTGCGCTGCGCGCTTTTTCCTGGGCTTTCTCGTCACTGCCTGCGGCAATCGCCCCTTTTTCAAGCACCGCGCTAAAACGCTCACGCCCTTTGCCCTCAATGACAAAGAATTGCCACGGTTGCAGCGTTTTGTGGTCTGGCGCGCGCATTCCCGCACGCAGAATGTTTTGCAGCTGCTCTCCTGTCGGGGCTGGCTCGACGAGACGAGAGGCGCTACGACGGGTAATCAGTAATTCGAGTGCATCCATTTGCTTAACTCCAACAATGAGATTTGTTCACAAAATTAACACGTGAGCGGATTTTGTTACAGCACAGGCGGTGATTCCTGCTGACAAGTGCCTGTCGGGTCATTACGATAGCCTCATCTTATCGCCTTTCTCCAGAATTTCGGGGTGGCGTGTTGTTAATCGGTAGGGAGAATACATGCGAACCCTGTGGCGATTTATTGCCGGATTTTTTAAATGGACATGGCGATTACTCAATTTCGTCCGTGAATTTGTGCTTAACCTGTTCTTCATCTTCTTGGTGCTGGTGGGCGTGGGCATCTGGATGCAGGTCAGCAGCAGCAATACCAGTGAACACGCTGAGCGAGGCGCACTGCTGCTGGATATCTCGGGGGTGATTGTCGATAAGCCTTCGAGCACCAGTCGCTTAAGCGTTATTGGTCGTCAGCTGTTTGGCGCCAGTTCCGATCGTCTGCAGGAAAACTCCCTGTTCGATATCGTGAATACTATTCGCCAGGCAAAAGATGATCGCAACATCACCGGCATTGTGATGGATCTGAAAAATTTTGCCGGGGCCGACCAGCCTTCCATGCAGTATATCGGTAAAGCGCTGCGGGAATTCCGCGACAGCGGCAAACCGGTCTTTGCCGTGGGCGATAACTTCAGCCAGGGGCAGTACTACCTCGCCAGTTTCGCCAATAAAATTTATCTCTCTCCGCAGGGTTCCGTTGATCTGCACGGCTTTGCCACCAACGGTTTGTACTACAAGTCCCTGCTCGACAAGCTGAAAGTTTCCACACACGTGTTCCGTGTCGGGACTTATAAGTCTGCCGTAGAACCGTTCATTCGTGATGATATGTCTCCTGCCGCGCGCGAGGCCGACAGCCGCTGGATCGGCGAGCTGTGGCAGAACTATCTCGACACGGTCGCAGCCAACCGCCAGATCCCTGCTCAGCAGGTGTTCCCGGGCGCACAGGCCATGCTGGACGGTTTGACAAAAGTCGATGGTGATACCGCGAAATATGCGCTCGACAACAAACTGGTGGATGCACTGGCCTCCAGCGCCGAAGTCGAAAAAATGCTGACCAAACAGTTTGGCTGGAGCAAAGCGGATAAAAATTATCGCGCCGTCAGCTATTACGATTACTCGCTGAAAACGCCAGCGGATACTGGGGACAGCATTGGCGTCGTCTTCGCAAATGGCGCAATTATGGACGGTGAAGAAACCCCTGGGAATGTGGGCGGTGACACGACTGCCGCGCAGATCCGCGAAGCGCGTCTTGATCCGAAAGTGAAAGCAATTGTGCTGCGCGTGAACAGCCCTGGCGGCAGCGTCAGCGCTTCCGAAGTCATTCGCGCTGAGCTGGCTGCGGCAAAAGCGGCAGGCAAGCCGGTTGTCGTGTCCATGGGCGGCATGGCGGCATCCGGCGGGTACTGGATCTCCACCCCAGCAAGCTACATTGTGGCGAACCCCAGCACGCTGACCGGTTCAATCGGGATCTTTGGCGTGATCAACACTGTGGAAAACAGTCTGGATTCCATTGGTGTACACACCGACGGCGTGGCGACATCCCCACTGGCGGATATCTCCATCACCAAAGCGTTACCGCCTGAAGTGCAGCAAATGATGCAACTGAGCATCGAGAACGGCTATAAGCGCTTTATCACGCTGGTCGCAGATGCGCGTAAGACAACGCCTGAGCAGATTGACAAAATCGCGCAGGGCCACGTCTGGACCGGCCAGGATGCGAAAGCCAACGGTCTGGTAGACAGTCTGGGTGATTTTGATGACGCCGTGGCGAAAGCGGCTGAGCTGGCCAAACTGAAGCAATGGCACATTGAGTATTATCAGGACGAACCGGCATTCGTTGATATGGTGATGGATAGCATGTCCGGTTCCGTTCGTGCCATGCTGCCTGAAGCTATCCAGGCGATGCTCCCGGCGCCGCTCGCTTCTGCGGCGAGTACGGTTAAAGCGGAGAGCGATAAGCTGGCCGCGTTTAACGATCCGCAAAACCGCTATGCGTTTTGCCTGACCTGCGCCAACGTTCGCTAACCTGCCAATGCTGCCCCAAGTCGGGGCAGCATTTTTTTACACATTCTGATGTCGCGTACTGCGAAAATCTCCTGGCGTACAGCCAAACTCCAGACTAAACAAACGAATAAAGTGCGCACAGTCGCTAAATCCCAGACGCAGCGCAATCTCCGTGACACTCTCTCCAGAATTCATTAGCAGCCAGTGGGCATAACGCAAACGCGCACGTCGGATAAACTCTCCCGGCGATTGGGCGAACTCGGCGTTAAACAACCGGGTAAGCTGTCGCGGGCTCAGGTTGACTTCAGCGGCCAGCCAGCGGGTCGAAATGGGCTTTACCAGTCCTTGCTCAATTAAAAAGACCGCTTTGCGTAACCGACTGTCGCTCACGTGGGTAAAACCTATCGCTCTGGAGACCGCCACTGACGTGCTGTCTATGCGGTTGGGGACGGACATCTGGAAGATGGCTTTTGTCGCCCTGTCGGGACCACAGTGGCGGCGAATAAGCTCTGTTGCCAGCCCTATCGTCGAAATGCCCCCCGGACATGTCAGAATCCCTTTTTCCTCAACAAAATCGACCCCGCTACGGGCAGCCAGCTGAGGAAATTGCGTTTTAAAATCATTCAGATGCCAGGGATGAATCGCCGCCATCAGCCCATTGAGGAAACCTTCTTGCGCCAGAACAAAGCTGCCCGTGCAGATACCTACCAGCGGAATGTTGAGCTGATGCGCAAGATGCAGGTAACGTCGCGCGGCCCGATCGGCTTTCGCCATACTGCGCAGCAAGCCGCCAATCACCACCACATAATCAAATTGTTCCGGTGCAACGAATGCGCTATCCGGCATCATCGCCATTCCTGAACTGCTGAGAACTGGTCGGTCTGGTGTAGCGCTCATCAGACGCCAGGAGCAGCGAATTTTCTGGCTATCATCCCCCATATCCGCCGCATGACGTAACGCATCGGTTAACCCCGCCAGCGCCAGCAGAGGAAATTCCGGCCACAGAAGAATGCCGACATTCAACTGTGGTCTGTGCGGTGTCTCTGTCTGACTCGCATCGATAGCCGTAATGATGTCTCCATCCGCCCACTCGCCTGGCTGAAAAATTCTCAGGTCTTTCTTCACTTCAGGCTCCATGCGTATTGTCATTAGGACGAAACATGATAACGGCAATCGCTATATCCAAAAAGCAAGGCTGCTACTGTAGGGCCGAGGGAGCAAAACCACACTGAACAAACGGGACAAGGCACTGAACATAAATGACATATTGATCGGATGGCAGGTATGCGTCATTTGCACTGTATTTTTTCAGGGGGGACTTTATACTGCGCCTGTTTATGCACAACTTAACCTGTGACGCCCATGCAAAAGAAATCGATTTACGTTGCCTATACCGGCGGTACCATTGGTATGCAGCGCTCAGAACAGGGTTATATTCCTGTTTCCGGTCATCTCCAGCGTCAGCTGGCACTGATGCCTGAATTCCACCGCCCAGAGATGCCAGACTTCACCATCCACGAATACGTCCCGCTGATGGATTCCTCAGACATGACGCCAGAAGACTGGCAGCATATTGCTGAAGACATTAAAGCGCACTACGACGATTACGATGGTTTTGTCATACTGCACGGCACTGACACCATGGCGTTTACGGCTTCGGCGCTCTCATTTATGCTGGAGAATCTGGGCAAGCCAGTCATTGTGACAGGGTCACAAATCCCATTAGCAGAGCTACGTTCTGACGGACAAATCAATTTGCTGAATGCGTTGTACGTTGCAGCAAATTATCCGATCAATGAAGTGACCCTGTTTTTCAACAACCGACTGTTTCGCGGTAACCGGACCACTAAAGCGCATGCTGATGGTTTTGACGCGTTTGCCTCACCCAACCTTGCACCACTGCTGGAAGCCGGAATCCACATTCGTCGGCTGGGAACACCGCCCGCACCTCACGGCACAGGTGAGTTGATTGTCCATCCTATCACTCCACAACCGATTGGCGTGGTCACCATTTATCCTGGGATCTCCGCTGACGTGGTACGCAACTTCCTGCGCCAGCCGGTAAAAGCATTAATTTTGCGCTCCTACGGCGTGGGCAATGCGCCGCAGAATAAAGAGTTCCTGAAAGAACTTGAAGATGCGAGCTCGCGTGGCATTGTGGTGGTGAACCTTACGCAGTGTATGTCCGGCAAGGTGAACATGGGGGGCTACGCGACAGGGAATGCGCTGGCGCATGCTGGCGTGATTGGCGGCGCGGATATGACCGTCGAAGCCACACTCACCAAACTGCACTATTTGCTGAGTCAGGGACTGGATACGCAGACAATTCGTGAAGCAATGACGCAAAATCTGCGTGGTGAGCTCACACCTGACGATTAAAGGAGTCTATGCCCATGGCCCGAGCCTTACTGTTGGTCGATTTACAAAATGACTTTTGTGCCGGTGGTGCCCTCGCGGTCCCACAAGGTGACAGCACAATCGATATCGCCAACCGCCTGATTGACTGGTGTGCCATACGCGGCGACACGGTCGTTGCCAGTCTGGACTGGCACCCGGCGAATCACGGTAGTTTTGCCAGCCAGCATCAGGTCGAGCCCTACACCCAGGGACAACTCGATGGCCTGGCGCAGACGTTCTGGCCCGATCATTGCGTACAAAACAGCGAAGGTGCTGCCCTGCATCCGCTGCTGAACCAGCGTGCGATAACTCAAACGTTCACTAAAGGTGAGAACCCGCTGGTCGACAGCTATAGTGCTTTTTTTGATAACGGTCGTCGTCAGGCAACCACGCTGAATGCATGGCTACTCGAACACCGCATTGCCGAGCTCATCATCATGGGTCTGGCTACCGACTATTGCGTTAAATTCACCGTTCTGGATGCGCTCGATCTTGGCTACACCGTCAGCGTTATAACCGACGGCTGCCGTGGCGTTAATATTCACCCCCAGGACAGTGCAAACGCCTTTATGGAAATGGCGGCTGCGGGCGCAACGCTGTATACGTTGGACGACTGGCTGGAAACCCAGCGCTAATGCTTTAAAACGTTATATCCGGTCGATTGAAACTGCACATTTTTGCAAATTTATAGGCCGGATTAATACGCATCTCCCTTTCAACCAGTACTCCTCTAACCAATACAACCTACCAAAATTGGTTTGCCGCTGCTCCAGCATGGCGTGAACCCCTTCGCATTTTTCCTGTTATGAAACTGTTAACCTGCGGGTGCTGTTTTTTTCGCCACGCCATTTCCGTGGCGTGTTTGCTTGTTTAAATGTCAAAGAGGAACACCGATGAAACTATTGCCTTTGTTGGCAGCATTACCCCTGCTCTGCGCCAGCGTTGTTTCCGCCAGTTCACTGATGTCAGTTGGCTACTTTAATGGTGGCGGCGACGTCACTGCCGGTCCCGGTGGCGACATCAATAAACTGGATGTTCGCCAGATAACCCATCTCAACTATTCGTTTGGCCTTGTCTACAACAACGAAAAAGACGAGACCAATGACGCCTTAAAAGACGCCAGCAAACTGCATCAGATTTGGCTTTCACAGAAAGTGCAGGATGATTTGCTGAAAATTCCACAGCTGCGTAAACAAAATCCAAACCTGAAAGTTTTGCTTTCCGTCGGCGGCTGGGGAGCGCGTGGATTCTCTGGCGCGGCAGCAACGAAGGAAACACGTGCAGTGTTTATTCAGTCTGCACAGGAGATAATTGCGAAATATGGTCTGGATGGCATCGATCTCGACTGGGAATATCCGGTTAACGGCGCCTGGGGACTGGTCGAAAGCCAACCGGCTGACCGCGCTAACTTCACCGCGCTGCTAACAGAACTGCGCGCCGCATTGGGGCATAAAAAACTGCTGACCATCGCCGTGGGCGCAAATGCAGAAAGCCCGAAAAGCTGGGTGGATGTAAAAGCCATTGCACCATCGCTCGACTACATCAACCTGATGACCTATGACATGGCTTACGGCACCCAGTATTTCAACTCGAACCTGTATGATTCGACGCAATGGCCAACGGTCGCCGCGGCGGATAAGTACAGCGCCGATTTTGTGGTCAATAACTATCTCGCCGCCGGTCTGAAACCGAGTCAAATGAATCTGGGCATTGGCTTTTATGGACGCGTACCAAAACGCGCCGTTGAGCCAGGTATTGACTGGAGCAAACCTGACGCGCAGAAAAACCCGGCTACCCAGCCCTATTTCGAGTCAGCTCAAATTGAGTTGTTCAAATCACTGGGCGTCGACCTGAGCAAAGACACCTACGTGAAGTACAACGATATCGTGGCGAAGTTGATCAACGATCCGCAAAAACGCTTTAGCCAACATTGGGATGATGAAGCGAAAGTGCCGTGGCTGTCGGTACAGTCTGCGGATGGAAAAAAACTCTTTGCCCTCTCCTATGAAAACCCGCGTTCGGTGGCGATCAAAGCCGACTACATCAAAAGCAAAGGGTTGGCAGGCGCTATGTTCTGGGAGTACGGCGCAGATGACAATAATCAGTTGGCGAAGCAGTTAGCCGATTCGTTAGGCATCAAACACTGATCCCAACGCCTGACACAATAGGTTATGATTAGCGCATTCTGCTGCGCCAGCTTTTGGCGCAGCTCTTCATTTTCTACTGGAGGCATGAGCTTTATGGCTTTTATCCCTAAAAATTACGCCCGTCTGGAAGTCGGTTACCGGGAAAAGGCGCTTAAACTCTTCCCCTGGGTCTGCGGACGCTGTTCCCGTGAGTTCGTGTATTCAAATTTGCGCGAGTTGACGGTACACCATATCGATCACGATCACTCGAATAACCCGGAAGATGGTAGCAACTGGGAAATGTTGTGCCTGTACTGCCACGATCACGAGCATTCCAAATATACGGAAGCGGACCAGTATGGTTCAACGGTGGTTGCAGGAGAAGATGCGCAAAAGGCCGTAGGCGAAGCGAAATACAACCCGTTCGCCGATCTGAAGGCGATGATGAACAAGAAATAACATCAACTGCAGGCCCGACACAGATGTTTGCCGGGCCTGGGTAATCAGGATTTAAACGTCGCAATCGGTTCTGGCGTAATACCAAACTCCACCTTCAACTGCTGCTTGCTCTTCATCACCATCTCACCGTTGGTATCAATCGTCATATGCTGCGCGTCAATATTGTTTCGCGCCTGCCATAACATCACCAGCTGTAAGCTATTCTCTTTTTGTTCTGCCGTTAGCGCTACGCCATCCGGCCATTTTCCGAGTTCAACGGCAGTCGATAAGCGCTGATAAACTTCCGGCGTCATGCTGTTGATCATCTCATCAAGATTCATGTTAAATCCACTCTCCGTAGAATAATTTGCTGAATCGTTTCTTCAACCCTTGGTTTGCTCACCGTTTTCACCATCGGTAAAGTTCAAAGACGCTGAGTTAACGCAGTACCGTTCACCGGTAGGTTTCGGACCATCCGGGAAGACGTGTCCCAGGTGTGCATCACAGTTTCCGCAGCGGATTTCAATGCGCTGCATGCCGTGTGACGTATCTTTTATGTAACGGATAGCCTCATCGCTGACAGGCTCGTAAAAGCTGGGCCAGCCGCAGCCTGAGTCATATTTTGTCTCGGAACGAAATAGCGGATTGTCGCAGATCAAACAGTGGTAGATGCCGTCACGTTTGTTATGTAGCAAACGTCCGGTAAATGGCGGTTCTGTCCCGTGATTCTGCGTCACATAGAACTGCATTTCGGTTAAATTTTTTTTCAGTTCTTCTGGAGAAGGTTGATTAGCCATTTGCTCACATCTCGCTTTATCTAAACTCACATCGCGAGACAGATTCTAACAAAACATTAACACCGGAGTGCGAACTTTTGTTCTAAACTTGATCCTTGCGAAATGGCAGCCTGCAATTCGTGATCAGAATCACGTTTTTATCTTGATTGCCCTTTAAAATTCGGGCCGCCGACCCCATGTGGTTTCAAGCCCAAAGGAAGAGTGAGGCGAGTCAGTTGCGCAAAGCTTAGGCAGCAGATTGATTTGTCGCAATGATTGACACGATTCCGCTTGACGCTGCGTAAGGTTTTTGTAATTTTACAGGCAACCTTTTATTCACTAACAAATAGCTGGTGGAATATATGACTATCAAAGTAGGTATCAACGGTTTTGGCCGTATCGGTCGCATTGTTTTCCGTGCTGCTCAAGAACGCTCTGACATCGAGATCGTTGCAATCAACGACCTGTTAGACGCTGACTACATGGCTTACATGCTGAAATATGACTCCACTCACGGCCGTTTCAACGGTACCGTTGAAGTGAAAGACGGTCATCTGATCGTAAACGGTAAAAAAATCCGTGTTACCGCTGAACGTGATCCGGCTAACCTGAAATGGGACGAAGTTGGTGTTGACGTAGTAGCTGAAGCTACTGGCCTGTTCCTGACAGATGAAACCGCTCGTAAGCACATCACTGCTGGCGCGAAAAAAGTGGTTCTGACTGGTCCGTCCAAAGATAACACTCCGATGTTTGTTAAAGGCGCTAACTTTGACAAATACGAAGGTCAGGACATCGTTTCTAACGCTTCCTGCACCACTAACTGCCTGGCTCCGCTGGCTAAAGTTATCAACGACAACTTCGGCATCATCGAAGGTCTGATGACTACTGTTCACGCGACCACCGCTACTCAGAAAACCGTTGATGGCCCGTCTCACAAAGACTGGCGCGGCGGCCGCGGCGCATCCCAGAACATCATCCCGTCCTCTACCGGTGCAGCTAAAGCTGTAGGTAAAGTACTGCCAGAACTTAACGGCAAACTGACTGGTATGGCGTTCCGCGTTCCTACCCCGAACGTATCCGTTGTTGACCTGACCGTTCGTCTGGAAAAAGCTGCTTCTTACGAAGAAATTAAGAAAGCAATCAAAGCTGCTTCCGAAGGCCCGATGAAAGGCGTTCTGGGTTACACCGAAGACGACGTAGTATCTACCGATTTCAACGGTGAAGTTTGCACTTCCGTGTTCGATGCTAAAGCTGGTATCGCACTGAACGACAACTTCGTGAAACTGGTATCCTGGTACGATAACGAAACCGGCTACTCCAACAAAGTTCTGGACCTGATTGCTCACATCTCCAAATAAGTTGAGATGAAACAGTAATCTGTAAGAGCGACTCAGGTCGCTCTTTTTTTTGCCTGAAGAAAGGATTGCGTAATGATTAATAAAATTTTTGCACTTCCGGTAATCGAACAAATTACCCCTGTCCTCTCCCGCCGTCAGCTTGATGAGCTTGAGGTTCTTGTTGTCGATCACCCACAGGTTAAAGCTTCTTTCGCGCTGCAGGGCGCACATCTTCTTTCCTGGAAACCAAATGGTGAAGAGGAAGTCCTGTGGTTAAGTAATAACACCCCGTTTAAAACCGGCGTAGCGCTGCGTGGCGGCGTACCAATTTGCTGGCCGTGGTTTGGTCCGGCTGCTACGAAGGGCCTGCCTTCGCATGGTTTTGCCCGCAACCTGCCATGGACGCTGAAAGCGCACAACGAAGACGACAATGGCGTGGTGCTGACGTTTGAACTGCAGAGCAACGCTGAAACGCGTCAGCTTTGGCCGCACGAGTTCTGTCTGCTGGCTCGCTTCAAAGTGGGAGCCACCTGTGAAATGGAGCTGGAAGCTCATGGTGAGTTTGAAACCACCTCGGCACTGCATACCTATTTCAACGTTGGTGATATTGCGGCAGTGAAAGTCAGTGGTCTTGGCGATCGCCTGATCGATAAAGTGAATGATGCTAAAGAAGATGTGCTGGCTGATGGTATCCAGACCTTCCCGGACCGCACCGATCGCGTTTAT
This sequence comes from Citrobacter sp. Cpo100, assembly GCF_030332595.1. Classification (NCBI taxonomy): domain Bacteria; kingdom Pseudomonadati; phylum Pseudomonadota; class Gammaproteobacteria; order Enterobacterales; family Enterobacteriaceae; genus Citrobacter; species Citrobacter sp. Cpo100. Next base: position 822,951 of record NZ_JAOWHM010000037.1, read on the forward strand.
CTGAATCCGGAAGCGTGCAGTGTGATTCATGATGATGCGTTGAATCGCAATATAGATGTTGTCCATCACCACCACCTGAATGTCGTGGGCTGGAACCCTGGCCCGGCGCTGTCCGTCAGCATGAGCGATATGCCGGATGATGGCTACAAAACGTTTGTTTGTGTAGAAACGGCTTACGCGACCGCTCCGCAGAAAACCACCGAAGAAAAACCATCTCGCCTCGCGCAAACTATTCGTGTAGCTAAACGCTAACACAGCTCTGCGCACCATGCCGGATGCGGCTAACGCCTTATCCGGCCTACAAACTACATGCAGCCGTAGGCCTGATAAGCTGCGGGAACATCGGCATTTGGCAAATCAGGCCATATCCAGCGCGTTTTTACCTTTTGGCGCCGGATACGCCTTATCTAACTGCTTCAACTCATCTACAGAGAGCGTTATCTCTAGCGCGGCGGCATTTTGTTCGACATGCGCTACGCTTGCGGCTTTCGGAATGGCTATTACACCCGACTGATGAATCACCCATGCCAGCAAAATCTGTGCAGCGCTAACATTGTGCGCGTGCGCGATGTCATTCACCACAGAGTTAGAAAGCAAATCGCCACGCAGTCGTCCCGCCTGGGCCAGCGGACTGTATGCCATGACCGGCATCTGCTGCTGCTGGCACCACGGCAGTAAATCATATTCAATACCGCGCGAGGCTAAATGATAAAGCACCTGGTTAGTTGCGCACTCCCGTCCACCGGGAACCTGCCATAACGCCTGCATATCATCATAATCGAGATTTGAGACGCCCCAACGGCGGATTTTCCCCTGCGCAATCAGTGTTTCCATGGCATCGATGGTCTCTGCAAATGAAAAATCGCCCATCCAGTGCAGCAAATAGAGATCCAGATAATCAGTTTTCAGTCGACGCAGACTCGCTTCGCAGGCGGCAATGGCTTTCTGTCCACCGGCATTCCATGGGTAAACTTTCGAGACTAAAAAAGCGCTATCACGCCGTCCCGTTAATGCTTCACCCACCACCTCTTCCGCTGCACCATCAGCGTACATTTCTGCGGTATCAATCAATCGCAGGCCGAGATCCAGTCCGGCCTGCAGCGCAGACACTTCATCCCGGCGTCGGCTTGGATCCTCGCCCATGTACCATGTTCCCTGCCCAATAGCAGGAAGCGATACCTGGTTTGTAAACGTCACCTGTTTCGCTGTCATCGCACCCTCCTGTGTTAATGCACCACAGTAAAGCAAAACAACGTGCATGTGTCCTGTTAGGGTGCACAAATTGCACCATCATGGATTGGAAACCGATCGTTAAGGCGAGCGAAATAAAAAACCCGGGAACAGCAGATGTTCCCGGGCCGAAAAAATACAAAATCTTATCTACGAAGTGGTTATTTCAACCGACCTAAATATTTCCCCTCTTTCATAGCGTTGATTTTTCCGTTTTTATAGACGATAACGGAAATCAAACCTGCGCTATAAGACTGAGCTTCTGCACTATTCTCATCATTTGCCGCAGGTTTGCCATTAATATAAGCAATGCCATCAGCACCACGTTTAAAGTCCACTCCAAGTTTATTCACATGCACGGGCATGATTTTACTGGCGTGTACCGGGGCATTCGTGTCACTGACCATGGTTTTATGTTCATGCTGTAACTGCTGGCGGTAAGCCTCGCTAATGGCATAAGCAGGTGCAGCGAAGGAAGCCACCAAAGCAACGATAATAATTAATTTTTTCATACGTTACACCTTAATACTTATCGTGTTTGTGGTGATGGCTGGAATTAGTATCATTAGTGCTATACAAGTTTTGCGCGTTTTCCATAGCCTGTTTTTCAGCGGCAGCATTGATTGTCGCCTGACGGTTTTGCTCCGCAACATAACAGGCATCACGGCTCACACCCTTGCTTTCGCAAGCATTCATGCGTGAAGCCTCGGTGGAACAACCAGCCAGAATCCCGCCCATCACAGCTATCATGATTAACTTTTTCATTATATATACCAGGTTTATTCTCAAAAAATCCACATGGCGAATTATATTTAATGCCATGAAGAGTTGCTGTCGATACTTTAAAGTTTAATTAATATCTGCAATGGGATATTTAATGTCAATTTTAATTTTTTCAGATAAATACCTAAAGATGTAAAATTAAAATCAATCGATTAATTTTTGTTTTTTCACATGAAAGTTAACTTTCGCCATGAGATAAACATGCTAAAAGAGTTATCAATGATTTTCATTGTGCTTAACAATAAGAAAATAACGCTTACCTCGATCGTAAACCCTAGTATTATCAACGCATTGTATAGCTAAAAACCATTACCTCATGACAATGATTTGCTAAACCTTCACGACTTTATTTCATTCAAAAATGAATAGATAACAGGCTAATAAAATAGCAGGTTTATTTTTAGTAACAGCGACAGGAATAATACGTTAAAAATTCGTTGTAGCCTGACAGAATATCAAATCAGCACAAAAGATGAAATCTCATGTTTTAGATCAATATTCATATCGGTAGCGCACTAAAAAGCCCGCACTGATGCGGGCTAGTGTTTGACGCGCAGTAGCATCAGAACTTGTAGGTTACACCCACCGAGAAGATGCCAGACCAGGACTTATCGACCATCGGGCTGTCCTTCACTTCATCACTCAAGCGCACATAACGGCCAGTTCCGTATACGTTCCAGTTTCCAATGAAGTTATAGCTCGCGGTCAACTCCAGGTACGGATCCCATCCATCGTCAGCGTTGTAGCTTTTCAGACCACTGCGGCGAGACTCGTGATTGGAAACGCCATAATAATAGTCGTTGTAGTTTTCGCTGCTGTACTGCAAACCGATACCCGGCGTCAGAGTCAGCCCACCATTAGTGTAACGGTAGAGCCAGGCCAGATCCCAGATAAAGCCATTGCTGTTATCCAGAGTATCACCCGCCAGTGCAGTACGCAGGAAACCATACTGGGTGTTATGTACATACGAGAGGCCAGCCATCAAGCTGCTTTTACGCTTGTCGAGTTGGCGCAAAGCATGGCTATCGCTATCACCCGGCTTGAAATGCGTCGGATCATAGTACGCCATGATGGAAAGCTTATCTGCCGTGTCATTCCACAGATAGTAGCCGCCACCCAAGCCGTGGAACCAGACATTATCGCCTTCATAGGTGACAACCGGAACAGGGTAAACATCGCGGTCATACTGTTTGTACGGGCTGTTAATCACGCCGACACCCGCGCCAACAGTCCACTGACTTTCCGCCTGTGCGGTGCTAACTGCGGTTGCGGCAAGGACGCCAAGTGCCAGAAGTTTGAGTTTGGTCACAATCCATAATTCCTTATTCAAATGTGTAGCGGTCAAAGTGTAACCGCCAATACGCTTCAGCCCAACTATTTTACGTATTCGCCCCAGAATGTAACCCCCTAATTTCTCAGCGAGTGATGACATTTTGCTTGCAGGACGGTGAACACCGCATGAATCCCGCTCCAATTCTTTACATAAGATGTGCTTTTTTTGCTGATGAGTTATTGATATGCCATTGAAATTCATTTGCGCACACAGGCAAGTTTTGCAAATGCCATCTACGCTTAATTTTAGAAGGTGTATCACCGAATACGTTGATCTCCTGACCACCAAAATGGCATGAGAGTTGCTTATTTATTCAGCAGAGACGTCGTTCAGTTTACCTCTTCAGGGGCCTCTACTATTCATATGAACGGCTCTTAACATGTGCTAAAAAACGAAAGGACGGCATACCATGAATATATTCGATCACTATCGCCAGCGTTATGAAGCTGCCAAGGACGAAGAGTTCACGCTGCAGGAGTTTCTTACCACTTGTCGGCAAGATCGCAGTGCTTATGCCAACGCGGCAGAGCGGCTATTAATGGCTATTGGTGAGCCTGTCATGGTCGACACTGCCCACGAACCTCGACTTTCTCGACTCTTTTCGAATCGGGTAATTGCACGCTATCCCGCCTTTGAAGAGTTTTACGGCATGGAAGACGCCATTGAGCAAATTGTTTCTTATTTGAAACATGCGGCTCAGGGTCTGGAAGAGAAGAAGCAGATCCTGTATCTGCTGGGGCCTGTGGGAGGGGGGAAATCATCTCTTGCTGAGCGACTGAAGTCGCTGATGCAGAGAGTACCGATTTATGTCCTGAGTGCCAATGGCGAACGTAGCCCGGTCAACGATCATCCGTTATGCCTGTTTAATCCGCAGGAAGACGCGCAGATCCTGGAAAAAGAGTATGGGATCCCGCGTCGCTATCTCGGTACGATCATGTCGCCCTGGGCTGCGAAACGTCTGCACGATTTCGGCGGGGACATTACAAAATTCCGCGTCGTCAAAGTCTGGCCGTCTATTCTGGAGCAGATCGCAATCGCCAAAACGGAGCCTGGTGATGAAAACAACCAGGATATTTCTGCGCTGGTCGGGAAAGTGGATATTCGTAAACTCGAACACCACGCCCAGAACGATCCTGATGCCTACGGTTATTCGGGTGCACTGTGTCGTTCAAACCAGGGGATTATGGAATTCGTTGAGATGTTTAAAGCACCGATTAAAGTGCTGCATCCTCTGCTGACCGCCACCCAGGAAGGAAACTACAACGGGACAGAAGGTATCTCTGCCCTGCCGTTTAACGGGATTATTCTTGCCCACTCGAACGAGTCCGAATGGGTAACGTTCCGTAATAACAAAAACAATGAGGCGTTTCTTGACCGTGTTTACATCGTCAAAGTGCCTTATTGCCTGCGTATCTCTGAAGAGATCAAAATTTACGAAAAACTGCTTAACCACAGTGAGCTGACCCATGCGCCTTGCGCACCGGGCACACTGGAAACGCTCTCTCGCTTTACCATTCTTTCTCGCCTGAAAGAACCTGAGAACTCGAGCATTTACTCGAAGATGCGCGTTTACGATGGCGAAAGCCTGAAAGATACCGATCCGAAAGCGAAATCCTATCAGGAGTATCGGGATTACGCCGGGGTTGATGAGGGAATGAACGGTCTTTCCACGCGTTTCGCATTTAAGATCCTCTCTCGCGTCTTTAACTTTGACCATGCCGAAGTGGCAGCTAACCCGGTACATCTGTTTTACGTACTGGAGCAGCAAATCGAACGTGAACAGTTCCCGCAGGAGCAAGCTGAGCGTTATCTTGAGTTCCTGAAAGGCTATTTGATCCCGAAATATGCTGAATTCATCGGCAAAGAGATCCAGACGGCTTATCTCGAATCCTATTCCGAGTACGGACAGAACATTTTCGACCGTTATGTCACTTATGCGGATTTCTGGATTCAGGATCAGGAGTATCGCGACCCGGATACCGGTCAGCTGTTTGACCGCGAGTCACTGAACTCAGAACTGGAGAAAATTGAGAAACCGGCGGGTATCAGTAACCCGAAAGATTTTCGTAACGAGATCGTCAACTTTGTTCTGCGTGCCAGAGCGAATAACAGCGGTCGCAATCCAAACTGGACCAGTTACGAAAAACTGCGCACGGTCATTGAGAAGAAAATGTTCTCCAATACCGAGGAGCTGCTGCCGGTCATTTCGTTCAATGCTAAAACCTCGACTGACGAGCAGAAAAAACACGACGATTTTGTCGACCGTATGATGGAAAAAGGCTACACGCGTAAACAGGTGCGTTTACTGTGCGAATGGTATTTGCGCGTACGTAAATCGTCTTAACATAAGTGCCCGGTGGCGCATGCGCTTACCGGGCTTGCAAAACAATGTTCCGTAGGCCGGATAGCGCCAGCGCCATCCGGCACTTACAGACATGGCGAACAGTTGGCAGTACGGGGGGCTTATGACCTGGTTTATTGACCGGCGTCTTAACGGCAAAAACAAGAGCACGGTAAACCGCCAGCGCTTCTTACGCCGTTATAAATCGCAAATTAAACAGTCGATCTCCGAGGCCATTAACAAGCGTTCGGTGACTGATGTGGATAGCGGCGAATCTGTCTCTATTCCGACTGATGATATTAGCGAACCAATGTTTCATCAGGGACGTGGTGGCCTGCGCCATCGCGTGCATCCGGGTAACGACCATTTTGTGCAGAATGACCGCATTGAACGCCCACAGGGCGGCGGTGGCGGTTCAGGAAGCGGACAAGGCCAGGCCAGCCAGGATGGTGAGGGTCAGGATGAGTTCGTCTTTCAGATCTCTAAAGATGAATATCTCGATCTGTTGTTCGAAGATTTAGCACTTCCTAACCTGAAGCAGAATCAGCAGCGTCAGCTAACGGAGTACAAAACGCACCGGGCAGGTTTTACCTCTAACGGTGTGCCTGCCAACATCAGCGTGGTGCGATCCCTGCAAAACTCACTGGCGCGCCGCACGGCGATGACAGCGGGTAAGCGTCGCGAACTGCATGCTCTCGAAGCGGATCTGGAAACCATCGCGAAAAGCGAACCAGCACAGTTGCTGGAAGAGGAACGGTTACGCAAAGAGATTGCCGAACTACGGGCAAAAATCGAACGCGTGCCATTTATCGACACCTTTGATTTACGCTACAAGAATTATGAAAAACGCCCCGACCCTTCCAGCCAGGCGGTAATGTTCTGCCTGATGGACGTTTCTGGTTCAATGGATCAGTCGACCAAAGATATGGCTAAACGTTTTTATATCCTGCTGTATCTGTTCTTAAGCCGGACCTATAAGAACGTGGAGGTGGTTTATATTCGCCACCATACCCAGGCGAAAGAAGTGGATGAGCATGAGTTCTTCTACTCTCAGGAAACCGGGGGAACCATTGTCTCCAGTGCGCTGAAGTTAATGGATGAAGTGGTGAAAGAGCGCTACAACCCTGCCCAGTGGAACATCTATGCTGCACAGGCATCGGACGGTGATAACTGGGCTGATGATTCACCGCTGTGTCATGAGATTTTGGCGAAAAAACTGCTGCCAGTGGTCCGCTATTACAGCTATATCGAAATCACTCGCCGCGCTCACCAAACCTTGTGGCGTGAATACGAACATCTGCAATCAACTTTTGATAACTTTGCGATGCAACATATTCGCGACCAGGATGATATTTACCCGGTATTCCGCGAACTGTTTCATAAACAAAGTACGACCAGCAATAGTTAACCACCTAAACAAATCAGCCAGAGGTTATCTTCTCTGGCTGATTTTTTACGGGTGCTGTTTTTTCATCTTATCAATATTCATCCGTTTATCCTTTTTATTTTCCCTTTACAGAGCAGCAGGCAATGTAATTGAGTTGATGACGTTGCGAACGGAAGAAGCGAAACATTTTCAGGAAACGACGACGATTTTTGCTCGTGCGTAAGCCGTTAAACACAATTTTTACCGCCCCCGTAAGCCCTTCATCACGAACTAATCCGCGCGGCGACATCAGCGACATGTTGCCATTCTGCTGCAGGACCTGTTCGAACCCGCAGTTAAGAAACAAATCACGCCAGCCTTGTCTGGTCATTGGGCTAACGTTTGATTTCACCACATCGACAAGCTGGCCCTGATCGCCCGCGCCCAGTTTTTGGGCGGTGAACATAATATCGTGGGTGAGCAGACGCCCACCGGGCTTCAACACGCGATAATATTCGGCAATTAACTTCGCCTTCGCTTTATCGGCATACATTGTCAGCATGGCTTCGTTAATCACAACATCGAAACTGCTATCCGCAAAAGGAAGAGTGTTGGCGTTAGCAGCCATCACATGAATATGATTTTCCAGACCATTTGCCGCTACGTTATTCCTTGCATTTGACAGTGCGGTTTTATCCATATCAATGGCGTATACGGTACAGCCATAGCGTTGAACTAACTCTATCGCCGTCGTGGCCATGTTGCACGCCACTTCAAGTACCTGGCTGCCGGGCGTCAGCTGTGACTGGCTAAACAACCATTCTGTTGCTTCAACACCGCCCGGACGCAGACGGGTTTTGCCCAGGCTGGCTAAAAATGTATGACCCGCTTTTTCAGTCGCGCTCATTGGCCTGTCTCCTTTTTATAAGTTGCATTATAAATACAACATTAAGAGTTAAAGGTGAAGTACGCGAATGATTTTTATTTCAAAATGTCCTTTCCCGTAGCGTTAGAGCGGATGTATGCCGTGTGATAGACTGAAGTATCAGACTTACAGGGCTGTAAATCATTATGAAATTGCATCATAAAGCGCTCAGGATCTTTATCTCAGTCAGCGTAATTGTTTTGACATCTTCTTTTTTGGTTTATGAGCTCATTGCTAGTGATAAAGCAATGAATGCGTACATGCGCTATATCAATGAGAAAGCCGACTCCTCGTTTCTCTATGATAAGTACACAAATCAGAGCATCGCAGCCCATCTGATGCGCACATTTTCATCCCCTCAGGGGCCTGCTTCTCTCGAACAGCAAAAAGTACTTTGCAACGCTTTCGACAGCGTTAACGGCACTCATGGACTCAATCTCACTAAGCGCAACTATCTGCCATTACACGGTACGTTGCAGACCACCTCAACAAAATGTAGCGAACAGCTTGATGACATTTTTCTGCTGCCCTCTTTTGACCGGGCGGTCAATGTTAATCGCCAGCAGAAAGATTACGGTCAGGGATTAGGGACGCTGGAGTATAAATTTCGATATTACGTCGATCTCAAAAATAACTACGTTTATTTCTATGATGTGATCGACTCGCGGAAATTTGCGATACACAACTGGTCGTTTTTGCAAAAAGGTACGTTGGGAATCGACCAGAATGATATTGACGGTATTTTTACTGGCCGCACGGTGATCTCCAGTATTTATGAAGATAACCTGACCGAGAAAAAGGTGATGAGCTTTTTAACACCGGTTTACTACGCCAATAAGCTAAAAGGCGTGGTGATGGTGGATATTAATAAAGAGAATTTACAGAATATTTTCTATACCAGCGACCGCCCTCTCGTCTGGCGTTATCTTAACGTAACGGTCTCTGACACCAGTTCAGGTAAAGAGATCCTCGTTCACAAAAGTGAAACCGATCTGTTCCGCTATGTTCACTATGAGAAGGACATACCTGGCGGTATACGTATCACCCTCTCACTTGATGTTATGTACTTTATTGTCTCGTCCTGGAAGATATTCGCCTTCTATCTACTGGCAACGATATTGCTGCTGAATATGGTCAGAACGCATTTTCGCTTGTATCACAACGTCACACGGGAAAATGTCAGTGATGCGATGACAGGGCTCTACAACCGTAAAATTTTAACGCCAGCGCTTGAGCAGCGTTTGCAACAGTTGGTGAACACAGGAACGCTCGTGACCTTTATCGCCATTGATTGCGACAAACTAAAAGTTATTAATGATACGTTGGGGCATAAGGAAGGCGATCGCATTATCACCATTTTGGCCAAAGCTATTCAAACGTCCATTCGCAAAAGCGACTATGCCATCCGCCTCGGCGGCGATGAGTTTTGCATTATCCTCATCGATCACCCCAGTGAATTAACGCCCCGCCTGCTGGAGAGGATTCGCTATAACTTACAAATTATTGCGCAAGATAGATCAATCAGCTTCTCTGTCGGGATTTATAATATGCAGCCAAACGACACCATTGATGATGCCTACAAAGCATCTGATGCACAGCTCTACCTGAACAAACAGAAAAAACGCACCGATGCGTAATTATTTTTCTGACAGGATTTTCATTGTTGTACCAGGAGTAAGTCATGACGGAAGTAAACAAAGGTAACGCAACGCACCAGCGTTTAATCTCCCTGTTGTCAGAACACGGTGCGACCTACCGCGTAGTCAGCCATGAAGCCGTAGGCAAATGTGAAGCTGTCTCTGAAATTCGCGGTACCGCACTGGGTCAGGGTGCAAAAGCGCTGGTCTGCAAAGTAAAAGGCAACGGCGTCAATCAGCATGTTCTGGCGATCCTCTCTGCCGATCAGCAGGCCGACCTGAGCCTGTTGGCCAGCCATATTGGCGGGTTGAGAGCGTCACTTGCCAGCCCGGCGGAGGTAGATGAACTGACTGGCTGCGTATTTGGCGCTATCCCACCGTTCAGTTTTCATCCGAACCTCAAGCTGGTCGCCGAACCGCTGTTGTTTGAGCGTTTTAATGAAATTGCGTTCAATGCCGGAATGCTGGAAAAATCCGTGATCATGGATACCGCAGATTACCTGCGCATCGCACAACCGGAATTAATCCCGTTCCGCAGAGAACAATAACTGCACAAGTTAGCAGTAAAAAACATCGCTTCGTGCGTTAGCCCAAAAAAATCATAATCATTAAAAAAAGCCTGTTCGGTCACGCATTTACGCGTACAGTAAGCAGGCTTATTTTTTCTTTTGGCAAGGAAACTACGATGTTTGATGTCACTCTGCTGATCCTGCTCGGATTGGCAGCTCTGGGCTTTGTCAGCCACAACACCACTGTCGCTGTTTCAATTCTGGTGCTGATAATAGTTCGTGTTACCCCACTGAATACCTTCTTTCCCTGGATTGAAAAACAGGGCCTGACCGTCGGGATTATAATTCTGACCATTGGCGTCATGGCGCCGATCGCCAGCGGAACGCTACCGCCCTCCACGCTCATCCACTCCTTTGTGAACTGGAAATCACTGGTTGCTATTGCCGTTGGGGTATTTGTCTCCTGGCTTGGCGGACGCGGCGTTACGCTAATGGGTAGCCAGCCTCAGCTTGTTGCTGGTTTACTGGTGGGCACGGTACTGGGCGTGGCGCTGTTTCGCGGTGTGCCAGTGGGGCCGCTTATTGCGGCAGGTCTGGTCTCATTGATTGTTGGGAAGCAGTAGCCAGCCCGTTCAGATAACGGCCTGGTGTCTGTCCCAGGCCTTTTTTGAACATAGTGATAAATGCCGTGGTCGAATCGTACCCGAGCATTTGCGCGACCTGTTGTACATTGCGACCATCAATTAACGCCTGCAGCGCCAGAATCAGCTGGAGCTGGTGACGCCAGCGGCGAAAACTCAACCCCGTTTCTTTGACGACCAGGCGAGCAAGGTTACGTTCACTCATCGCAAATACGCTGGCCCATTGCCCCAACGTCTGCCATTGTGCAGGCTCTCTCGCCATCGTTGCGACCATTCTGCGAATTTTCGGGTGATCGGAAACCGGCAACTGCATTTGCTCCTGGGGTTGCTGCGGCAGTTCATCAAACAACACTTGCGTCAGCCGCTGGGTTGCCGGCTCCAGCCGTTGGGCATCCGTTTTGGATGCCAGCGCCAGAATAAGCTCCCGGCACAACGGAGCAATTTTCAGCGTGCAGCAACGATCGGGCATCACGACGGCCTGCGGCTCAATAAACAAAAAGCACAATTGTGCGCCAACGGTAACGTGGTTGCTGTGTGGAATTTCACCGGGGATCCACACCGCATATTGCGGGGGCACCATCCACATAGCATTCTCAACCTCACAGGTGATCGCGCCATGCAGCGCCAGAATCAACTGGCCTTTACGGTGCTGATGCAGCGGACTGAAAAGTTCATCTTCCCGGGCCTGAATACAAAACGCCACCGCTGCATCGTGGTGAAGATCGGGTTCGTATCCATCCAGCCTCAGTCCTAACATAAAAATGTCCGATTTAAGCGATAAACTGTCATTTTAGCTTGATTCATCCATTGAGTAAAAACGCTAAGGTATCGCCTCGCCTGACGATATGAGAAAAAAATGACAAATACACCTTCCTCCCGTGGCAAGAACGCAGCGTTGCTGATCGCGGGGATCCTGATGATTGCCACCACATTGCGCGTCACCTTTACCGGTGCAGCCCCGTTGCTGGATGCAATTCGCGCCGACTACGGTCTGAGTACCGCCCAGACGGGGCTTCTGACCACCCTGCCACTGCTGGCTTTCGCACTGGTTTCACCTCTGGCTGCCGCCGTTGCGCGCCGTTGGGGTATCGAACGCAGCCTGTTTGTTGCTATGCTACTGATTTGCGTGGGTATTGCGATACGTTCGCTGCCCTCACCAGGGTTCCTGTTTAGCGGCACCGCTATCATTGGTTGCGGAATCGCATTGGGAAATGTGCTTTTACCCGGACTGATTAAGCGTGATTTTGCTCAGCATGTGGCGAAACTCACTGGCGCATACTCGCTGACCATGGGCGCAGCAGCGGCACTGGGTTCCGCCATTGTGGTACCGCTGGCGTTGAACGGGTTTGGCTGGCGCGGTGCGCTGATGGTACTGATGGCCTTTCCGCTGCTGGCGCTGATTATCTGGTTACCCCAATGCCGCCAGACGGCCAATGCCAGCTTGAGCAACTCGCGCGCTCTGCATTCCCGCGCGATCTGGCGCTCCAGCCTCGCCTGGCAGGTGACGCTGTTTCTGGGGATCAATTCGCTTATCTACTACGTCATCATCGGCTGGTTGCCCGCCATTTTGATCAGCCACGGCTACAGCGAGGCGCAGGCCGGTTCGCTGCATGGTTTACTGCAGCTGGCGACCGCCGCGCCGGGATTATTGATTCCTCTCGTCCTGAACAGATTTAAGGATCAGCGCGCCATCGCCGCTCTGGTTTCATTAATGTGCTCCGTCGGCGCGGCGGGATTCGCCATAATGCCCGACCAGGCATTGCTATGGACCATCCTGTTTGGCTTTGGCTCAGGCGCGACGATGATCCTCGGCTTGACCTTTATTGGCCTGCGCGCAAGCTCAGCGCATCAGGCTGCTGCCCTCTCCGGCATGGCACAATCTGTTGGGTATTTACTGGCCGCCTGCGGGCCACCGCTGATGGGGAAAATTCACGACCTCAACGATAGCTGGCTGATTCCTCTTGGCGGGGTCGCCTTGTTAGCGATGCTGATGGCGGTATTTGGTTTGTGCGCGGGGCGCAATCGGGAGATCGCGAGCGCATAATGCACAGGGCAGGTTCGTGAACAACCTGCCCGTTTTTTTATCCGCGCGCGGCGCGCAGCATCGCCTGAACTAACGGCACGGGTTTTCCCGCCAGCGCTCCGCGTTCATGCTGAAAGAGCGTGCCAACATAAAATGGATGCGTCACCAGCTCAATGGCACGAATATCACCAGCCTCATCCCAACCGGTCACCCGAAGATCGCCGCTTTCAAGCTCGGCGGCAAAATCCTCCGATACGCCATAGTTGCAGTGATATCCCTCGGTGATAACATCCCGCCCGTAGGCTTTGGCAATCAGCGTATTGGCCCGCAGCTCAATATCATCCGTTTTTTCTACCAGCGAGCAGGTCAATGGTGCTATCACCATCCGACCCGTGGTGTCCGTCTCGGCGTGGGCGGCATCGCTCCAGCCCAGCACGTTGCGGGCGTACTCCAGAATCGCATGTTGAAAGCCGCCGCAGGTCCCCAGGAACGGGATGCTGTTTTCACGCGCGTAGCGTATCGCTATCAGCGCCCCTTCAAGATGGCGATATGGACTGCCTGGAACGACCCAGATGGCATCATAGCCAATCAAGTCCTCACTGCTGTTGATATCAGATGTGGTTAGCCAGTCGTAATCAGCCACCAATTCCAGGACGGCGGCAGCATCATCGATAGCAAGGGGAATAGCCTGGTGCGCCACAATATCGGGGCTGTAATCGCCCACCAGCGCAATGCGAAGCGTATCTTTAATTGGGGAAATTTCCATTAAGCTTTCCTTGTGTCCTGACAATAAGGGACAGCATAAGGAGCCTCAGCCTACCGACTTTTTAGTGGTATCACAATCCCTTAAATTGGGAGTCAGGACAGGCAAAATGCTATAATGGTCACGTTTTACGATCTTATTTAACCGTAATAAAGTTGATGATAAATACCTGAGCGGTAGCTGAAAGGAGCGGATGAAGAGATGAAGATTCAGTGTAAACGCGTGTATGACCCGGCAGAAAAAAGCGATGGTTATCGCGTGTTGGTCGACCGGTTGTGGCCACGCGGGATAAAAAAGACTGACCTTGCTTTCAACGAATGGAATAAAACGCTGACGCCATCCTCTGAATTGCGCAAAGCATTCCACGCAGAACTGATCGATTTTTCACACTTTTCCGAACAATATCGCGCAGAGCTGGCCCAACAGCAGCAGGAAGGAAAGCGCCTCGCAGAGATTGCCCGACAGCAAACCTTAACGCTACTGTATGCAGCGAAAAATACCCAGCAAAACCACGCGCTGGTGCTCGCTGAGTGGCTACGTCAATGCTGACCGCGTATTACTTGGCCGTTGCCGGATGATCTCTACGCCAGAGTGACCATTCATCAATTACTTCCCCGTTGGGTAGTTTGCAGTCAGACTTAACACCTTGCGGAGTCTGCACCGCAATCAGCGAGCCGCCCTTTTGTTCGCAATACACCGATGCTGGATTCGCCATGCCAACTTTCGGTGGCACAGGCGCTTTCGGTTCTGTGGTACACCCCGCCAGCACCAGCAAGCCGGGCAAAACAATAGATGCCAGTTTCATATTTACTCCTGTTAAAAACCTTATCCTGGCAGGTTACCCCGACTTTCCATCTATCTCCATGTTTTCCTGCCAGCTATCCATTTTATGTTTACATTCTGTGCTGGATGGCGTGTTTCATCTTTCACCTTGATGTTCTATCATGCGGGCAACGTCAGCCCAGTCATTACTCAGGAGCATTTACATCTCATGTCGGACATGATCCTTGCCAGAGTCTCACAATCCTTAGCCACGGAGCAGTCTGTTGAAAGTCTGGTTCGGCAACTTCTGGAGATGCTGGAGATGGTGACTGAGATGGAATCGACCTACCTGACCAAGGTCGATCTGGATGCCCGTCTGCAGCATATTCTGTATGCACGTAATAGCCGCCAAATGCAGATCCCCGAAGGGCTATCCGTGCCGTGGGATGAAACGCTGTGCAAACGCGCTATTGAGGAAAACTGTCTGTACAGTGACAACGTGCCCGCACGCTGGCCGGAATGTACCGCCGCTCGCGCACTGGACATCACCACCTTTCTGAGCACTCCCGTTCATCTTCCTGACGGAACGTTTTACGGTACACTCTGCGCTACCAGCCGCCGCCAGCAGGCATTGAGCCAACGTGGAGAACAAGTATTACATCTGTTTGCCGGTCTGATCGCCCAGTCGATTCAAAAAGAGTCGCTGGTCGCTCAGTTACGCGAAGCTAACGCCGCGCTGATTGCTCATTCCTACACCGATGCGCTGACCGGGTTACCGAACCGGCGCTCGATTTTTGAAAATGTTGAAACCCTATTTTCGCTTGCCCGACATCTTCGGCAGAAGGTCGTCGTTGCCTATATTGATTTGGATGATTTTAAACTGATTAATGACCGTTTTGGTCATGAGGTTGGTGACCAGTTCCTGATCCAGATTGGGCAGCGCCTGCTCCGTGAATGTAGTGATAATGACATTCTCGGTCGACTGGGCGGCGACGAATTTTTAGTCGTTCGCCTGTCAGCGGAAGATGAACTTGATCAGCTTATGCGTCTGCAGCAGGTGAAAAATCAGCTGCAACAGCAGATTTGCGGTGACTACCACCTGGGTGACATTCATCTGTTTTATCCTGGTGCCAGCCTGGGTGTGGTGGAAATTGATCCGCTGGAGACTGATGTAAACTGTGCGCTTCATCTTGCAGACAGCGCAATGTATCAGGATAAAAAGCGTCAGGATAAAACCCCTTTTGTCGTACATTAAGCCCTGCTATGCTGGCTCGTCTTTAAATAACTCTGGTAGATAATCGTATGCGACTCGGTATTATTTTCCCTGTCATTATTTTCATTTCCGCTGTCGTTTTCTTATCCTGGTTTTTTATTGGCGGCTACGCTGCGCCGGGAGCATAACGATGAAAAAAACAACGATTATTATGATTGGCGTGGCGATCATCGTGGTTCTGGGCACGGAACTGGGGTGGTGGTAACCAAAATAAAGGCCACTTATCAGTGGCCCCTATTGTCTGTATGTTTAGTTAGCTTTTGATTTTTCTATAGATAAACAACACCACAATCGCACCGATAACCGCTACGACGAAACTGCCGAAGTTGAAACCATCAACTTTACCAAAACCAAAGAAGGTACTGATCCAGCCACCCACTACCGCACCGACAACCCCTAAGATAATGGTCATAAAGAATCCGCCGCCATCTTTACCCGGCATAATCCATTTTGCCAAAATCCCAGCGATAAGACCGAAAACCACCCATGAAATAATGCCCATAATTTTCCTCACTTATGTTTTTAAATTAACGATTCACTCGTTGTATAAAAGCATAGCATAGCGCTGAAAAATTAAAATTTGTGATCGTCGTCACTTCATATTTTCATCTTTTTCCGATGTTTCATAAGGTTATGACTGCTGACCGGCAGGCTAAATTTTTGCCGCTCCTCGTCATTAATGTCGAATCGTCAGTCATTATGCTTAACTCTTTTGCCGTTAGCCCCGTTATTGCTGGGTTTTCACTTCTGGCACACTTTATGCTTAAACAACCCGTCGCTACGACAAATCGTAGTCCGCGGTGCTTATCGCGCGGCTGCGTCTACAATTCGCGCTATTTCAGCATTTAACAGGTCTGTTATTGATGAAAAAAATCACCAGTGTTTGCCCATACTGTGGGGCCGGGTGCAAGCTCAAGCTTGTTGTCGAAAATAACAAAATCATCCGCGCCGAAGCCGCAGAGGGTGTAACGAACCAAAATCAGTTATGCCTGAAAGGCTATTATGGTTGGGACTTTCTTAACGACACACGCCTTCTGACTCCCCGTCTGACTCGCCCGATGATCCGTTATGAAAAAGGTGGCAAATTCACGCCCGTTAGCTGGGATGAAGCCATTCGTTACACCGCAAAACGCCTGTCTGAAATCAAAAATACCTATGGCCCTCGCGCCATCATGACTACCGGCTCTTCCCGGGGAACCGGAAATGAAACTAACTACGTGATGCAAAAATTCGCACGTGGCGTACTTCATACCAATAATGTCGATTGTTGTGCCCGCGTCTGTCACGGTCCTTCCGTTGCCGGGTTACAAGAAACGTTAGGCAATGGCGCCATGAGCAATTCCATCAGCGACATTGAAAACTCAAAATGTCTGCTGATCTTTGGTTATAACTGCGCCGACTCGCACCCGATCGTAGCCCGCCGGGTAATTAAAGCTCGCCAGAACGGTGCAAAAATCATTGTCTGCGACCCACGTCGTATTGAAACCGCCCGTATTGCTGACCAACATTTGCAGTTGAAAAATGGTTGCAACATGGCGCTGGTTAATGCCTTCGGTCATGTTCTTATCGAAGAGCAACTCTACGATCGCGAGTATGTGCAAAAGCATGCGGAAGGGCTGGAAACATACTGGGAAACCGTTAAGGACTATGCGCCTGAAGCCGTTGAACATTTGACCGGCGTTCCCGCACAGCAGGTTCGTCAGGCAATGCGTACATTTGCCGCAGCACCATCGGCAACCGTAATGTGGGGGATGGGCGTCACCCAGTTTGGTCAGGCCGTTGATGTGGTTCGCGGTTTGTCGAGCCTGGCGTTGTTGACCGGGAATCTGGGTCGCCCTAACGTCGGCGTTGGTCCGGTGCGCGGGCAAAATAACGTGCAGGGTGCGTGCGATATGGGGGTACTACCTAACCAGTTCCCGGGGTATCAGGACGTGACCGATTCCGCCGTCAGGGAAAAATTCGCCAGCGCATGGGGCATTGACGTTAATCAGATGGATGACAAGGTTGGAACGCGCATCACTGAAGTTCCGCATCTGGCTCTCGAAGGCAAAATAAAAGCCTACTACATCATGGGAGAGGATCCGCTGCAAACCGAGGCCGACCTGGGCCTGGTTCGGGAAGGGTTTAACGCGCTCGATTTTATCGTCGTGCAAGACATCTTCATGACTAAGACAGCGGAAATGGCCGACGTCCTCCTGCCCGCCACCTCATGGGGCGAACATGGCGGCGTATTTACCTGCGCCGATCGCGGCTTCCAGCGTTTTGAGAAAGCGATTGAGCCCACCGCTGATGTGAAACGTGACTGGGAGATCATCAGCCTTTTGGCCAGCGAAATGGGCTATCCAATGCAGTATCAAAATAACCAGCAAATCTGGGATGAGATGCGCGACCTGTGCCCGCTGTTCTACGGCGTGACCTATGAGAAAATGGGGGAAATGGGGCATGTTCAGTGGCCGTGCCCCGATCTCGATAGTCCTGGTACGCCGTACCTTTACGCGCACAGCCAGTTTGATACCGCCAACGGCAAAGGCAAACTGTTTGCCGCTCCGTGGCGAGCGCCCGCAGAAGTTCCGGATGACAATTATCCGCTGGTACTGTGTACCGTGCGTGAAGTTGGGCATTACTCCTGTCGCTCGATGACCGGTAACTGCGCAGCGTTACAAGCGTTGGCTGATGAACCAGGATATGTGCAAATCAATACCCATGATGCCGAAAAACTCGGTATCCGTCATCGTGATCTGGTGTGGGTCAGCTCGCGTCGGGGTAAGGTCATCAGCCGTGCGGATGTATCCGAGCGTATCAATTCTGGAACGGTGTATATGACCTATCAATGGTGGATTGGTGCATGCAACGAGTTGACCCAGGATAACCTCGATCCAATCTCGAAAACGCCGGAAACCAAATATTGTGCCGTAAATATCGAGCACATTAGCGATCAGAGATGGGCTGAAAAGTATGCCGCTCAATCGTATAGCGACATGAAATCACGCTTATGTGAGGCCATTGCGTAATTCCCCACCCTCGCCACCTGAGTCTGGATACCCAGACTCAGATTTTATCTCATTACTTTACCAGGTGTGGTTCACTGAAGCGGATGGAGGCAGATTCCTCCTGCATATCCCGCTGCATAAAACCGAGGTTCATCAGAAACAGGCCAGCCATAAACGGTAGTTCGTACAATTCTTCAATCATATCGCCATATTGGACATTGTGCAGGAAGATGGGAGCCAGCAGACGATGATGCTCTACCGTATCGGAAATCAAAAATGCGCAGGCGGTGATCGCCAGCAGCCAGAGCGGTAGCGGTTCATTACGCACGCGTCGGACAATATCCAGGCGTAAGCGCTTCGACAACAGCACCGGCAGAATAATCATGGAAATCATTACAACAGAGATAGCTCTGAACAGAAGTTTAGGCTGCTCCGGGAAATAGTCACGGCCCCAACTGGTGCTTCTCCCCAGCAATACCAACCACCACACGGCTGCCCAAAGCCAAAATTGCTTCTCGCCTTCAGGGCGTGATAAAGGCCGGATATAGCCAAGGGTAAATACGGCACCAAACAGTAGCCATAGCGCCTGCCCATTTTCGATCCATCTGACGACAGTGCCGTTAAGCAGCGGAAGATTCCAGTTCGCGGTGAACGGGATCGCCACAATGACCAGTCCTAGAATAAGTGTGGGGAATGTAATTTGGGTATTCAGTTTCATAAGCGCGATGTTCTGTATTGTTACTGTTTTGCGATCATAACTCCTGTGAATGATCGACAATTAGCATTCAATGCGAATTCCTTAAGGTATTCTTAAGGAATCTTTTTTCGGACATCACTACGTTCAACACAAATAAAAAAACCGCACGGCGCCGTCAAAACGCTGTGCGGTTAGTACATTAAAATTCTGTGTATTCAATCAGTAAGAGTATTTAACGCCTACCATCCGCAGACTTCATGCTCATTCTCGGTATCGTACGAACGAACGGTATTGACCAAGTCTTTGACCACTTCTGCTGCCACATCCGGCACCAGTAATGTCATCGGCGCTTCTGTTTCATAATCAACAGAAACACCGTTACTGTTATTGGTCACGGTTACGGTATAGGTTGCTTTACCCATGATTTACTCCTTGCCGGTGCGCACGACTTTTCGTTGATTTGCACTCTCCATCAGAACTTCCGGGGCAACGAAAAAATCGATATTAAAGTAAGTGTCGTCGGTCATCACTTCGATGTTATGCCATTTTTCCGGCGGAAAAACGCCAAACTGACCGGCTTCAATAACCATCACCTCTACTGGCTCCGGACTGTGTTCATCGGCGTATCCGAGATATTTGACCGCCCCCTGCATAACCGAAAGTCGTGGATAAACCCCGGCACGAGTTCCTTTATCAAGGTGGCGTTCGAAAATTCCGGCAGGCGCAGTTTCTTTGTTCCAGAATGGTGTAGAGCGTGTATGGATATGATTCTGTGGAATTTGAAGCATTTTTCTTCCCTTTTCCAGTCGACAACCAGCGAGTCTTATTGAATCGCTGCTGTACACAGGGTACGCCTCAAAATATACATTTAAAATACCATTTATTGGTTATAACCCTACAATTACAAATGAAAAGCAAAGTGTCATATTGAAGGCCCGCCGCAACCAGCGGGCCGATAGCATCACGACTGAAGCGTGGCCAGACGAGCGGCAAAACCAACGAAAATCAGGCCGATTAGGGAATTACCCACTTTGGCCAGTTTTTTCTTCGTGCGAATATACTGTGTCACGAACGCGCCGGAGAAAATAAGGAAGCTCAGATAGAAAAAGCTCACTACTTCAAGCGTAATGGCCAAAATAAAGAATGACAGCCCTGAGTGCGGTGCATTGACATCAATAAACTGCACAAAGAACGAAACATAAAACAAAATAGCTTTGGGATTCGTCAGGCTCAGAATTAATGCTCGCTTAAAAATAGCGCCAAACGGGACTTCCTCGGCCGCAGCATCGCTTGCTTTCGATTTCAGTGTCGCATACAGGATCTTCGCACCGAGGTACAGCAGATAAAACGCGCCAAGATAGCGAACGATGTTGAACAAAACGGGCGTTGTTTTGATCAATGCGGCAACACCGGCATAGGCCAAAAACATCAACACGGCATCACCGATAAACACACCGCTTGCGGCGAGATAACCACCCTTCACTCCCCGACCGACGCTGTTCTTCAACACAAATATCGTATTTGGCCCCGGTACCAACACGATAAAAATGGCTCCCACCAGATACGTCCAGTAATTCAGAACTCCATACTCTGCGAACACGTTAACCTCTTCCTGAAAAAACACATGCACTTGCTGCGATACAATATGCTAACGAATGCATCGGGTGATGGAAAGAGAAGGTTATGAATTAAAAAACCCGCCACTGGTGACGGGTGTGTACAGATAAGGTTAGCCCGGATTAATGGTGCAGCATCTCATCCACAACCTCTTCTCCCTTCAACTGATAAGGGTAGTAGGTAGGCCAGTTTTCCATCTCTTCAAGCAAGGCTGCCTGCGAGGTATTTCCCATAAAGATATGGAAGTGGCTCGATTTACGCGGCGCGATAATATGATCGCTAAATTGCACATATTTAGGCGCTTTGCTGTCAGCAGCTGTACACTCAAACAGATACCGTACACCTTTCTTGCCTGATTTATAATTCAGGATTTTATATCCGGCGTAGTCGTATTTACATGATGCAACCTGATTCCCGGTATGAAACTCCATCACGCCATTTTCAATACCGATAGTGTCTACGTTGGTTGCATAGCCTGTACGGTAATACGCTTTGATTTGTTCTGCCGTTTTGCTTTTATCTTTCTCCGCTTTCTTTTTGAATACTGGGTCAAGTTCGCCGCTGACCAGATACGGATAAACAGATTGCCACATGCCATCCCAGTCGGTCAGCGCCCTGTTCTGCACCTGGTTGTCATCAAATACCCCTTCCGACGCCTTTTGTTCTGCTTCACTCATTGGCGCACCATGGGAATGATGACCATGCGCCAGAACCGAACTACTGACTAAAAGCATCCCCAGAGCGATTGTCAGTTTCTTAAAACGAATAGCCAAAATTTCACCCTCAAATCATTTGCGAGTGAAATGTTATAATATAACATCACATTTAAATCAACGGCGTTGTGAAGCATTTAACCGCTCTGGTGCGCGATTTTCCAACGGCTGTCAAAATGGGCCTGATACTGCGCAACAACGGCAGGTTCGTCACGAATAACTAACACATTTTCAGAGTTGGCAAATTCTGCGGATTTGGCAAAGTTGAACGAACCGGTTTCCAGCGTGTCGCCATCAATAATCATTACCTTGTCATGCTGGATGTGGTAGTGACCATCCAGTTGCACATCAACCCCATTCGCGGCAGCAAACGCGATGGCCTTCTGGCTAACCTTGCCCTGGTTACGTTTCTTATCGATCACAGCCCGAACCACTACGCCTCTCTTTTCAGCGTTTACCAGGGCCTGAACAATATCTGCAGACTGAAATGAATAAGCCATCATATCGATGCTGTGCTGCGCATGGTTAATTGAATCCAGCACTAAAGCCCGAGCCGACCCTTCCGGTGAAAAACCCACCTGAATGGAAGCATGTGCTGCAAAAGCACCCGCCCCGTACATTAGCGCAGCCACAGCGATAGTTTTTACGATCACGTTAGTTATTTGCCTGAAATGCGAAAGAGACCTAAGAGAGTAGCGCTCGCGTGCAGATCTGATCAAGCAGCGCCTGCTGATGACTGATAATGAGCATACCCAATGGTCGACGCTGAGATTCTTCAAGCAGCAGCGCCCAGATATCCCGTTGAATAGAAGGATCAAGCTGGGCAGTAATTTCATCAGCAATAAGAAAACGTGTCCGCGGGTCCAGCGCGCGAAGTAAAGCAATTCGCGCCAGTTCACCACCAGAAAGTTGTCCGGGACGGCGGGTTAACCACTCTGGATTGATGTGAAGACGGGTAAGCATTGCAGCATCCGGTCGCCATGCATCATGCACCGCATCACCGGTGCTGCGTCGGGGGTTAAAAGTTAATTCTGGATGCTGTGGCACCAGTTGCACCGGACAATACTGGTGCATCGGCAACGGTTGGTCATCAATCAGAATGTCACCGGAAGTTGGTTTCTGCCAGCCCGCCAGCACGCGTCCCAGCGTCGTTTTGCCAGTTCCACTGGGCGCACAAATCCCAATACGTTCTCCAGGGCGTAGAGAAAAGGTCAGATTTTGCCACAGAACCTTTTCCCCTTGACGGATTGTTACATCACGACAGCACAGCATCGCGCTCTCCAAAAAGTTGATTTCTTTCAGGCAGCGCCCGCCATTGTCGTTGCAGGTGTTCGCTAATCTCTCCGCGTAACAGCTGTTCCCGGCTGACGTTATCCGACACCCTTCCCTGATGCAGCGCAACAATACGATCCGCATGGCGGGCCGCCAGCGTGAGGTCATGCGTTACCCACAAAACACCAGCCCCTTGCTCACATTGCTCACGCAACTGTTCAAGCAGTTGATTAGCGAGAGGTGCATCAAGCCAGGCGGTAATTTCATCCGCCAGAATATAGCGAGCCTGACTCAGAGACGCATGACAAGCCAGAACACGTTTTGCCATACCGCCTGAAAGCTGACGCGGAAAAGCATCTAATACGCGACTTTCCAGTCGGCTACGCTGGAGCAATCGTTCAATTTTTCCGGCATTCCACTGCTGGTCAGAAAGCTGGCATGCCCTGCGCAGATGCTTTTCAATCGAGAGCAGCGGGTTAAGTGCCTGAATACCTTGCGGGACGTAGCTGAAGGTATTGCCACGACATTTGCGAATATCATCACTGCCCAGCGCTTTACCTTCCAGGGTAATAACGCCGTTGAAACGCAAATTGTCTGGTAAGAGATCGAGCAGACATTGCAGCAACAGGCTCTTACCTTCCCCACTTCCCCCAACTAGCGCCACCATCTGACCAGGCGCTACGTCGAAAGAGATATCCTGCAACAGCGAAGACCAGTTTTTCGCGCCGTACCAGCGATAACGCGCCACGTCCAGCGAGACCTGCCTTAAACTCAACATGCGTCACCTCGTAACCATAAACGATGCACCGCCCTTGCGAGCTGATCGAATAACATCACCAAACTGAACAGCATCAGTCCTGGAAACAGCACTAACCACCAGTCGCCATGACTGATAAACCTCAGCGCATCCGCCAGCAGCAGGCCCAGCGACGGTTCATGCGGTGCCAGTCCAAAACCGAGGAAGCTTAACGCCGCGCTGTGTAACACCGCATGGGGAAACATCAGCAATGTCCCGGTTAACCACTGGGGTAACAACGCCGGTAGATAGTGATGCCGCCAGCAGTAAAAATGGCCGTGTCCCAGACGCCAGGTCAACGTCAGATAGTCACTGTGGGCCACGCGCTGCGCTTCAGCACGCAGGATCAGCGCCAGACGCGGCCAGTGCGTTAGTGCAACCGCCATGATTACCCCGTTTTTCCCACCACCCAGCGTAAAACAGATCAAAATAAGCAACAGCAGATGCGGCATCGATAGCATGGCATCAGTAATTAGACGCATAAGCACATCCAGACGTGGATGTATGCGCGAAACCGCCGCCATCATTAACGCAATGAAACCGCTGCACAACGCCGCACCAATACCAATTTGCAGACTGGTTAGTGCCCCCTGAAAACAACGGATCCACAGATCGCGACCGAGGTTATCGGTGCCAAACCAGTACATCGCATCAGGTGGAAGATGACGGGCAAGCAGATTAACGCTCAACGGGTTATCCAGCATTGCGGCACCATACACTGCAATGAATAACAGGCAGCTAAAAGAGAACAAAAGACGAATTAGCGTCGGCGTCGGGTTATAGAGCATCAGGTCGCTCCAGAGCACGGTTCAACATACGGACAAGCCAGGTAGACAGCGAGTTGCCAATGAACACCAGTACGGTACTGAACAACACAATCCCCATCAGTAACGGCAGATCGCCGCGTAACCCGGCATCAATGGTGGCCTGCCCCAGTCCTGGATAAGCAAAGACTTTTTCGGCCAATAGTGCACCTCCCAACAGTTCTCCCAGTGAGGCAAACTGCAAACACAGCGCAGGCGTAATTGCATGACGCAGAACCTGATGGCGTAACAGTGACCAGCCTTTATCTCCCTGGGAACGCGCAAAACGGACAAATTCGCTTTTCATTACGCTGGCGATGCTTTCCCGCGTGTGAAGCGTAATTTGCCCCAGTCCCAGCAAACTGAGCGCGCAAACGGGAAGCACCAGATGACGCAGACGCTCGGTCAGCGTCACCATATCGCCGCTGTTGCCCGGCTCCCACGCGCAGCAGACCGGAAATACCGGCCAGCGCACGGCAAATAACGCCAGCAGCAACATGCCAATCCAGAAGGTCGGCAGCGCAGAAAGCAGATAGCTGATGCGACAGATTGCTTTGTCCGGCCAGCGATTCAGGTAGCGACCCGCGACAAATCCCATTGCCGTTCCCAATATGCCGGAGAGTAGCCACGCGCCGCCAAGCAGCGCAAACGAGGTGGAAAAGCGTTCCTTGATCACGCTGGCAACCGGCGCATTAAACAACATGGAATAGCCGAGATCGCCCTGCAATACACGAACAAACCAGTGACCAAAACGCTCCCATAGCGGCTGGTCCAATCCCCAGCGAGCAGCAATGCGTGCATATTGCTCCGGCGGCACATGCAGGAGATCGTTGCCGATATAAGCGCGAATCGGATCGACTGGAGAAAAACTGAGCAGCACAAAAGTGCCAGCCGCAACCAGCACTAATAGCACAATCAGCCGTAGAAAATGGCCCACAACAGACTTCATCAACGGCAGGTCCAGGTCCATTCGTCCAAATTATTGAGCAGTGACCAGCTACCGTGAATCTCCGGTGCGCCTTTGCCTAAATCAATACACGGATTTGCCAGATAAGTGTGCTGAATATTCAGCAGCCATGCCCAGGCAGCATCGCCCTGCACGCCAGCCCCTTGCTTACCATCCCACTCCACCTGTTGCCAGAAAGGTAACGCCTTTTGCCAGTCTGGGGCGTCGATAGCCTGTTTAAGGTGCTGTTCAACAACAGGATTGCTGTAATAACCTGGGTTGTAATATTCCACGCCCGCGGCCTGATTACTGTAATGATGGAAAAGCTCCATCGGATCCAGGCTTCCCCAACCAAATAACGTCGGGTTCGCATGCATGTGACGTTCAACGGTTTCCCAGCTTCCTGACTGTAGTGATACCTGAATGCCCACCGGTTCCAGCATTGCGCGAACAGCTTCGGCTAAATCCCGGCGCGTACTGTCACCGCTGGCGTACCATAAAGTCAGTCGAGCCTCTTTGCCGTCTTTCACTCGCACGCCATCTTTACCTACCTTCCAGCCGGCTTCTTCCAGAATCGTACGTGCTTTTTCGCTATCACCATCTTTGAACGCAACGGATTGCCCCTGCCATGGCAGCCCCTGCACTGCGCTATACGCAGGAATCGCATGACCCTCCATGACCTGATCGGCAAGCTGCTTACGGTCGATGGCATAGTTGATGGCGCGCCTGATGGCACCATCGGCAGTGATATCGTTCCCAATCGGATAGCCATTGGCATCTTTTTTACCTGCAGGAACCATCGGGAACACAATGCCCCGGTTTTCCACGCTATCGCGTACCCAAAGTTTCAAATTTGTCTGCTGAGGAGCGACCGCCATCGACGGCGCGATACGTACGAGTCCCAGTTGGCCACTGCGCGCTGCGGCATAAGCGTTATCTTCATCAAGGAAGACAAACACCAGCTTACTGAAATCATTTTTCTTACCGGCATACCAGGGATTAGCCTCCACGATCAACTGCTGTCCCGGCTGAAAACTCACCAGCCGATAAGGACCTGCGCCAATCGGATTTTTGGCAAATGTTTTTTCGTCATACCGTTTCGCCGGAACAATACCCAAAGAACCCAGCACATTCACAAAGGTGCTCTGTGGGCTATTCAGCGTAATTTCTACCGTACGGTTATCTTTCAGGCTGGCATGGGTGAAGTTTCCCATGTCGATTTTGCCGCCGCTTTTTGCTGCTTTGTTATAGGTGAACACCACATCTTCAGCGGTTAGCGGGGAACCATCAGAGAATTTAAGGTCAGGTTTTAACGTCAATATCCAGGTTTTGCCGTCTGCGCTGGTCTCTACTTTTTCCGTCAGCAGGTTTCCCCAGCTCATATCTGCATTTTGTTTTAATAATGGTGCATGCAAAAGCAAATAGCTGCCATGACTCCAGCCCAGCATCGGGTCAAACCCTTCCGTTGGTTCTGGTCCAATTGCCAGTTTTAACGTCTGCCCTTCGCTCGCATTTTGCGCGGCAAGAAGTGGTGAGGTTAATGCGAGAGTCAATGCGCACGTAAGCAGTGCCAGCTTGCCTTTGATCATTATGTTATCCAGATTTACGTTATTTTTATGCCGCATAACGATTTACCGTCGTTAAGCAGTCTCCTGGGGAAGGGATTATGGCGGACAGAAATGACGAAAAAAATGATGCGGCGCAGAAAAGTATGACGATTTTCTAAAATTATCATACTTTTTTCTGATACTCCGTTATGAGTACGATGTGAATCTCAGAAAATAGATTAATCCCTCGCCATTTATTCACAGAAATATTAATCCCGAACTAATAATTGCCTATGCGGACTATTGTCCCTTCCTGCTAATTCCTTATCTAAAACTCATGACAATTTATGTATATTTATTCAAGAAAAACACCAGAAGTGACAAGTTATGTAAATTTGTAATGATAATTATTTGTATTATCATTTCTATCAATTATCTTACTGCCTTTGAATTTTTAACAAAGGAAGTTTGACTATGCGTTTAAAACCTGTTGCCTCTGTCGTTCTGTCCTGTTTAGGATTTTCCAGCCCCCTGGTATTTGCTGAAGATGTCATGGTGGTAACCGCTTCCGGTTATGAAAAGAAAATCACCAATGCCGCCGCCAGCGTCTCTGTTATTTCGCACCAAGAGTTACAAACCAATAAATATAATGACTTAGGTGAAGCCCTGCGTTCTGTTGAAGGGGTAGATGTTGAAAGCAGCACCGGTAAAACCGGCGGTCTGGAGATCAGCATCCGTGGCATGCCTGCCAGCTATACCTTGATACTGATTGACGGTATTCGTCAAAACGGCAGCAGCGACGTAACGCCAAACGGTTTCTCTGCCATGAATACCAGCTTTATGCCCCCGCTGGCGGCAATCGATCATATTGAGGTGATCCGCGGCCCGATGTCGACGCTTTATGGGTCCGACGCAATCGGTGGCGTGGTGAATATCATCACCAAAAAAAGCACCGATAAATGGAGCACTTCCATCAATACCGGCGTTAACCTGCAAGAGAGTAATAAATGGGGTAACAGTACGGTCGCCAACTTCTGGTCAAGCGGCCCGTTGATTGCGGGCGTACTGGATATGCAGGTTCGGGGGAGCACAACCCAGCGTCAGGGTTCCAGCGTCACCTCCCTCAGCGATACCGCCTCCACCCGCGTACCTTATCCTACCGAATCGGAAAACTATAATATTGGCACGCGCCTCGACTGGAAAACCAATGAGAACAATACGCTGTGGTTAGATCTCGACTCCGCCAGACAGCGCTATGACAACGATGACGGGCAGTTGGGCAACCTGACAGGGGGGTATGATAAAACGCTACGCTATGAGCGTAACAAAGTGACCCTCGGCCACGATACAGCCTTAACGTTCGGCACCTGGAAATCCTCCCTCGGCTGGAATGAAACCGAAAACAAAGGCCGGCAATTGGTATCTTCCGCACTCACACCAGAGAACGCAGGCCGGGCCGGTGACGCGCGTGAACTGAAGAACACCAACGTCATTCTTGACTCAGTGCTGCTGACGCCATTAGGTGATTCGCACCTCTTAACCCTTGGCGGAGAATACTGGGATGCCCGGATGAAAGATGGTGTGGTACTGGCCAATACCGGCGAGACGTTCCATCAAAAAACGTGGGCAGCCTATGCGGAAGATGAATGGCATATTCTCGACTCGCTGGCCTTAACCGCAGGAACACGCTATGAGCATAACGATGTCTTTGGCGGTCATCTCAGCCCGCGTGCCTATATGGTCTGGGACGCATCCGACGAATGGACCCTCAAAGGCGGCGTAACGACAGGTTATAAAGCACCATCACTAAGCCAGTTGCATAACGGGATCAGTGGTGTAACCGCGCAGGGAACGGTGAATACGGTCGGTAACCCGGACCTCAAACCTGAGGAAAGTATCAGCTACGAAACCGGGCTGTATTACGAGAACGACGCCGGGCTTAACGCCAACATTACCGGCTTCTATACCGAATACAAAAATAAAATTGTCTCATATTCTATCGATGATAATACCAACAGCTATACCAACAGCGGCAAGGCAAGGACCGATGGCGTTGAATTTGCCAGCACCTTCCCTCTATGGTCGGATGTGCTGACCTTATCTCTCAACTACACCTACACTCAGAGCAAGCAAAAAGATGGTGACAATAAAGGCGCGCCATTAAGTTACACACCAAAACATATGGCTAACGCCCGTCTGAACTGGCAGGCAACGGAAGATATGAACGCCTGGCTCAGCGCACGTTATCGCGGCAAAGCTCCACGCTTTACCGAAAATTACGACAACCTTAGCGCGGTACAAAAGGCCGTCTATGACGATAAAGGCGCTGATTTAAAAGCCTGGACCGTTGTCGATATGGGGATGTCTTATAAGCTGACCAAAGATCTGACGCTTAATACGGCGGTTAATAACGTGCTGGATAAAGACTTTAGTGAGGTCAAATTGTACCAGGTGGGCCGCAATAGCACCTACGCAGGTGATTATTATCAGACTGCACAATCCACTACCGGATACGTAAACCCTGGTCGTAACTACTGGGTATCTTTAAATTATCAGTTCTAATTTTATAAGATCCTGCTGGTCGAGCTATCACGTGCATCCCATCCAGCCGACATCATTCAGAAAAATATCCTGAATGATTTCATAGAGTCGCCTTACAAAGGCGACTCACATCCTCTTCTAACCACACCCCTAATTCATTTATCCCAACATAAACCTAATCGCCTTGTCCATAGCACGGCACATTCATAAACGCCATGAATTATATTCATTCAGAATAATTACCACGAGTCATAATTATCTTCCATGTTTTCATGAATTCATTCATTAAATTTATATAATAAAAGTCAACATTATCACTGATTTGAAAGCCCATAAAGAAAGTGGTAACATTTGCAAAAATAATATTCATGGTAAAAGCAATGGTTATCACACACAATATATTAAATAAGATAATGGGAAATAGAATTTCCGATGATTGCATTATTTACCTGTCCGGTCCATCATCATTGGACACGCCATTAAGTAGAATGCGTGATAAAAATTTTATTTGCGTAAACGGAAGTGCCGGTCATTTAATCGACAACAATATCCCTATTTTTATCTATGTTGTTTGTGATGGCTCATTTTATGAAAACAATAAAGACTTATTTCACAAGTATTCCTCCTATGCTCAGCATACCTTTATTAGTGAAGATGTTATTAAAAGAGCTGATTCAACAGAGGCAGAGTACTTGCTCAACACATGTTTTCTGTTAAAGGACATTTGCAAATCCAGAGGTGGTATCGGTAGAAAGATTCGCTATAAAATAAAAACAATGGCTAACAGGAATCTTCGAATTAAATGTTCTGTATTCAGAAAAGTGAAAACAATTGCATTTTCAACTAACGTAACACATGGCCATTTTGGTAGTGCTACGGTCGCATTTAGCGCGTTACAAATAGCCATTAGTCTAAAGTTTGAAAGAATAATTTTTTCCGGTTTAGATTTGAAAGGTAGCTGTAAACGGTTTTACAATGAAGTTAACGCCCAACCCACGACTCTCCCCGCTGATCTTAGCTTTATATTAAGGTCGTTTTCTTATGTAAGTAGCCACTATGACGGTAAGATCTACAATCTTTCCCCACAAACTGCTATTCCATACGATGTTATTCCGTTCATCAAGACAGAAGAAGTAGCTTGTTCCAGCTCCTACTAGCAATACACCAATGATAAGAATATTTAAACAATCAATATAAAAACACCCCTTCCTGCACCATTAGGTACAATGCCAAAACAATAACCCCGACGATACCGCCTAAAAATAGTACTGCGGCAATCGCAAGCTGGTTGCGATTTGTGTACTTCGCCTTGCTTCGCACATCCAACTTATTTTTCGCCGCTCTGTGACTTGAATCACGCTCCATCGCGAATGTTATATCTGCCATACCATTATCCAGTTGCTGTATATAAAAACATAAATAACCACCACATCGATAAGGGTATAGATTTTAACTAACAGAATCTGAGATTTGTCTCACGATAAAGATAATCGTCGGATTTTTGCTACCGAAGCAGATTTCATGCTCACTTTTGATCAATAAGGTTATCTTGTATTTATTCGACAAAAACCTTCACTTTAGGCTTTGACAGCAGAATCATGACGAACTCAGTGAAGGTTACTGGTTTATAGAAATAGTACCCTTGCAGGAAAACAATGTTGTTTTTGTTGAGATAATCGAGCTGAGCCTTCGTTTCAACCCCTTCAGCAACTATGCTTAAAGACAGCTTGCGCGCCAAATCGAGGACGCAATCCAAAATTCGGGTTGAATCGGGAAGCTCATTTACCCTTCCCACAAAGCTCTGATCGATTTTAATGTAATCAATGTGCAGGTCATGCAAATAAGAAAGCCCAGAATAGCCCGTCCCAAAATCATCCAACGCAATCACAAAGCCATTCTCATGCAGGATATTGAGCCTCTGCACAAGATCTTCATCAACATCTAACGGCTCGCGCTCGGTAACTTCGATTACCAGATTGAGGTCATCGCGGTTAAAACTATCCCTGTAATGCAGGCACTCCTGCACGAATGTAGGGGATGTGATATGGGATGCGCTGAAGTTAATGCCGACATGGAAGCCGGATGGCAGTTTGCTGGCAATGGCGTTCATGTTTTCCGCGACCTGCCTCATCAGGCTTTGAGTTAGTGGCACTATCAGGCCTGATTTTTCAGCGACGGGAATGAAGGAAGCAGGAGAGATATATCCGGCCTTAGGATGTTTCCATCGGGCCAGCACTTCAACACCGCGTAACGTCCCCTCGCGACCATTTACGATAGGTTGATAAAAAGGCACGATCTCTCCTTTTACTATCGCCCTGCGCAACGTTTCTTCAGGGGTATCGTTCTTGTTCAGATACTTATCAATGGCATAAGCGGCGGCGAGCGATATCAGTAGGATAAAAATCAGGATCCCTAAGCCATGCCTGATCAACCTGCTAGCACTAAACAATGGTGGTTCAGCGTAAATGATGCTGAAGGAATATTTCGCGGAATTCACTTGGCCAAACTTCTGCGCATTTGCAGCAACAGTTTTCACATCGCCAAATAAACCGAGTACTGCGTCACCCACAAGCAACGAGTACGTTACTCCCGCTAACGGGACATTCAGTGCCCCTCGGATATGCACGCCACTTATGGTGACGATGATACGGCCTGTGCGAAAACGTGTTTGATACAGCAGAACAGGTATTTCATTCTCGGTATTGCTTGCGGGAGTCAGTTGTAGATTAGTATCAGCTATAACGGGAATATGCTTAAGTAATATCCGATTACCCGGCAAAGAGGTACACCAAACCTTCCCCTGTCGAATAATTATCAGCGTTCGCAAATGGGGTCTGAGCGCAGCTTCGGTTCCAAGTTGGTATTGTCCCTCCAGATCGCATTTTTTTTCAGCAATATGCCTGGCGGTGCGGGTTGCCTGGAAAGCTTCATCAAGTATGTTATCCATATTTTTCGCGGCATATCTGGCACCCCCGAGGGTTTCCATCGAGGAGGAATACCAAAGCTGCATATTAAGAATAAAAACACCGATTAAAAAAAGACACACCGCAGCGGTTCCCGGTAAAAGTGCTTTGCGCATTCTCATGTCCTGTGGTGAAAGCCGATCGGTCGTTGCGATAAACATTGACGTATTCAAATTTGTTACTAAAGAGCATGGTAGACAGAAACAGAAATCGCCATGCGCCCAGTCACATTTCCTCAATAACAACGTAACTTACTAATTTATTGATAAAATCATTACTGAAATTCGCAGTACAAAACCGGCGTTGCACCTCATCCAATTTTGCTATCATAGGAATGCACTAATAAGAGGTAATCAAATGAAAATCTTTATCACTGACAATGACGGGAACCTGATTCCTGTTGACGGAAAAAGCGTTGTCATCGAATTGAATAGTGGCGGAACCATCGAGATCGCCGAGGAGTACAGCCGGGACGATGTTCCTGAAGGCATTAATCTGTGGGGCGGACGAGAACCCTCCCCTTCACTCTCTTTCGAGGAAATCAAAGCCAGAACAGAAGGCCTGGGCGTTTATCCCATCGCAGCCAACGCTCTGCATGTATTTCCGTACAAACTTTCAGCAAAAGAATAATTGCACACAGCAGACCAAGCGTTTTTCTCAAACCAAAGTAAGGCCATGGTTATCATAAAAAACTCTGGCTTTGGGGGGAAGTCAGCTCGCCGATATCTGCTACTTTCTAATTGCAGCCCATGCCGGCGCTGCATCATTTCATCACTATATACAGAAGGATAATACGCTTTTGAGAGTGAAGACTGAGCATAACCATTTGAATAATTAATAAATGATTAAAATATCAAGAACATAAGCACTCAAGACCGTATGTGTGTGTTCTTAAATATTAATCGTCATCATAATGCTTATGTTTCTTGTGATCACTCATAGCCTCTTTGAAAGCATCCGCTTGTGTATTAGCGGCCTGCAGTCGACTCATATTAGCACTGTAATTATTCCAATATTCTTTTTCTTCGTGATAACAAACATCACGGCTAATTCCCTTCGCTTCGCACTTTGCTAAGCGTTGTTCTTCTGATACACAACCAGACATCAAGGAAACAGCAGAAAACGCACCCAATATTATCATTAATTTATTCATATAAATAACCTTAGAATTTCCAGCCGGCGCCGACTACAATACTATTAGCTTGTGCGCCAAAGACCTTAGAACCTTCATAGCCTGCATCAACAGTGAAACCTGCAATGGGGATAAACTGAATACCAGCGCCATAGGCAAAACCTGTAGAAGTGTCAGTTTCACCATTAGCTTTGATCGCACCTCTCCCAATACCCGCCATTACATAAGGTTTTACCACATCATTTACTTTATAACTTGCGCCGACTAATGCAGAACCATAACCACGATCTATATCATTATCGTCATTTGCTGAAATGGTTAAGGATGTCATAACACCAAAATCACTCTCATCTGGGGTATAACCATATTTAGCGTTAAAACCATTAAGGTTCTGCCCATCTGTCCGGGTATGTACATAACCGCCGGTGACTACGCTTTCTCCTGCATAAACCGTCATAGCAAAACATAATGTAACAGCCACTAAACCTGTTTTTAAACTTAGCTTTTTAATAACCATTTTCATCATCAACTAATAGTAAGTAACACACATAATAAGGAATCATGCTTTGAGTTTTATTTCTCAAGCATGTTGCCAACAGAAAAACAGAAAGGTAAAAAAACATCAATCGGAGAAAATGTTCTTTTTTGGACATTACTAATATTCAGAATAATCAACTGTTATAACACACTGATAAAAATGAATTTAAAATTAGGATAAAAAATCTTAAAACGCTTCTTCCTTGTAAATATTTCCGATATTTTTCTTATTTTTAAAATGATTATTTCCCATCTGATAATCAATAAGATACAAACACCACTCAATTATAGTTAGTTCTCATACCCGAATAGAGTTAAATAAAGAAATATTGACAGCCATGGAAATTATTATCAAAAAATAAAATTGTAATGGCAAAGATAAAAATTTGTTCTTCAGTGCTATTTAAATGAGTTTAATAGTATGAGCGCCAGGAAAGCATTTTGCAGGTAAAAAAAACGGGAACCTCTCGGCTCCCGTTCTCATATAACCCAGGATCTGGATTACATGTTTTTGATGATCGCGTCACCAAACTCTGAACATTTCAGCAGCTTAGCGCCATCCATCAGACGTTCGAAGTCATAAGTTACGGTCTTGGCGTTAATCGCGCCTTCCATACCTTTAACAATCAGGTCAGCCGCTTCAACCCAACCCATATGGCGCAGCAGTAGATTTAGCAATTTATTATATCCAATTGAATTAAAACGATTTTATGCTTAGCAAGTATCTAAACTTGTTTTTTTACCTTCACGATAACTCACTGATTTTGTATAGTTTACGTAGCATTTTGATAACCACTTTAGGGCTAAATGGAGGTTCGCTTGAAAACTTCTGTTCTCATTCAGAAATTAATGGAAATTGACAAAACTGTGCCATTCGATGCGGACGTAGTGACCGGTGAGGAATGGTGGCCGACCCCTATTTCTCGTGTTTATCACAATCCGCCACATACCTATGTAGAATTTGAAACAGGTGAACAATCGCCAGATGATCCTGACGAGCTAAGTATTTATAGCGAATTAGAAATTCGTGCACATCAAATGATGCAAATTAGAGATTTTGTGCAATCTAACAAGGGGCTGAAGCCTGAAGAAATTGTTTCGGAAATAAACGTTCAAATTGAACGTCTGAGAGCAATGGCTGAGGCAATTTTGAAACAATAATTCATGTTCTATGTTCTTCATACCGGCAGTGGGTTCAACTCCCGCTTGCTCCACCAATCATGATTGGACAGTGATAGTACATCACCAGCAACAACAGGAAGTTAGCAGTCTCAGCAGGACACCGACCAGACGGTGATGGGGCAAAAAAGGATACACAAAGGAGCCGTGGCTCCAGAGTGACATGAAAGCTCGCTGATGCGGGCTTTTTTGTTTTTGCTCCTTTGCCTCATTCGCCACGCTCAATGCGACCACAAACAGCAGCCCACTTTTCTTTCACCATAGCCTGTCACCTTCCCCTCATTCCTGCTTTTTAGCCATAACTTATGTGAGCGTCTGCTATGAGCGAACAGCAGACGTTTGCACTTCCCCCCCCACAACGGCGTTAGCATAAACAGTCAGACATGGGGGTTATGCGGACTGGCGGCACAGTCTTACCCTAAATTTCATAAATCTGAAGATCAGCTTCCTGGAATACTTCAGCATATTTTTTGCTCACCCCCCCCTCAATGACGAGCACATCTATCTGGCTGCTACTTGCAACGACATAGCGAGCGGCCGCAGGGATCTTGTCGGATGTTAATCCCACAATCACTTCGCTGCACTGTCTGATAACCGCTTTCTTGAACTCACAATCAGCATAATCGAAACCAGTCAGACCTGATTCTAACGACATTGCACAACCTCCGATGAAACCCTGATCGAAGATAATTGCTTTAATTTGTTCAAGGGCAGGACTGCCAACACACCCTCCAGATGAGCGTTGAACCGCTCCACCCAGCATGATGACTTCGCATAACGGTTTTCTTAATAGAATGGCAGCTATTTCTGGCGAGTTTGTCACCACAGTTAAAGCCACTGACTCCGGAAGAGCTATGGCCATAGCAAGATTCGTCGTGCCTGAATCGATAAAGATACAGCTATTTGCTTTGATAAGTTGCGCGCACTTTTGCGCGATCATGCTCTTTTCATCTGTTTTTGTAGTTGTGCGATCAGCATAATTCCCTACTTCAGGCAGTGTGGCCACAGCCCCACCGTATACCTTTTTGCAAACGCCATCCTTACTAAGCTCATGTAAATCACGGCGAATTGTGTGTTCTGACACACCTAGTTGAGCAGAAAGCTCGACACAAACAACCCGTCCTTTTTCTTGTAAGAGCTCACGAATTAGGGCTTGTCGTTGATCCGGGAAAGCTGCATAATCGAGCACGTTAACTCCTAAGTTCATTTAAACGAGCAAGAGGGTGCATGATCGTGCATTCATATTATCTGTGTCAACTCCGTTGATTTACATTACTCCCCGGCGCATAGGGGATTCATAAATCAACATAAATTTCAGCTGGTTAAAGCATGTTTCGACCGTGCCCCTTTATCTCATTATCAGAGCAACATTTGTGTATCCATGAGTCAGGCTGGTGCAGTGCGAAAATGCGAAAGACCGCTCTCGTAACGAACGCAAAGCGAGCACAAGAATGAACGAAAAAGTTGCAACACGATGCATATTCTTCATCGCAGGATTGGCAACGTCAGCCTGGGCTGTGATGGTCCCTTTTGCAAAAATTAATACTGGAGCTAACGAGGCAGTTTTGGGTGTTTTACTCCTGTGCCTAGGAGGGGGCGCTATTATTTCTATGCCCCTTGCAGGGCCTCTCACAGCTCGCTTCGGCTGTCGTAAAATTATCTGCTGTGCAGTACTGATTATTCTGTTATCCATGCCGTTTTTAACATTAGCCAATGACCCCGTTTCACTTGGCCTTCTTCTACTCACGTTCGGCACTGGGATTGGCCTTGCCAACTGCGCCATGAATATTCAGGCAATACTGGTAGAGAAAAACGAAAGCATCCCACTTATGTCCGGTTTCCATGGGATGTATAGCGTAGGAGGTATTGCGGGAGCTGGCGTAATGACCGGCCTGCTCACTGTTGGTCTGAACATTCACACAGCATCATTGTCAGTCTGTCTCATTATCTTCTTGTTGTTAATAGCCAGTTACAGACAACTTCTTACCTATGCCAGCCCAGCAGAAGGCCCATCATTTTCCTTTCCTAAAGGAGATGTCCTGCTCTTAGGTGTCATCTGCTTTATCGTTTTTCTGGCTGAAGGAACCGTACTTGACTGGAGCGCTGTTTATCTGTCGGAAGTAAGGCAAGTTGCGGATTCTCAGGCAGGTCTCGGTTTCACTTGCTTTGCTGTCGCTATGACGGTGGGAAGACTTAGCGGTGATGCGGTCATTAGTCGCCTTGGCGCTTTGCCTGTCGTCATTTACGGTGCAATTCTGGCCTTTTTCGGTTTTTGCCTCATTATCCTGGTTAGCTCAATTCCCGCACTCCTTGCCGGCTATTTCTTTATAGGCGCAGGCTGCGCAAACATTGTACCTGTTATGTTCAGCCAGATTGGCAAACAGCAGAGCATGCCGCAGGCAGTTGCAGTTCCAGCTGTGACTACGATGGGGTATATCGGCGTACTTGCAGGACCAGCCATGATTGGTTTTATTGCCCACCGAAGTTCTTTGCCTGCTGCCTTTATCTTTGTAGCGGCACTCATGATTCTCGTATTAATGCTAAGTCTGGCATTAAGTAAAACACTAAAATTGCACCAGGAGATTTAAAGTGAAGCGTATTGTTTTGTTTTCTGGTGGCAGTGCATGCCGTTCTCTGAATATTGCGCTTTGCCACCATCCAGTTTCTTTGACTCGTATTGTTCCTGCGTGGGATAGCGGTGGAAGCTCACGATCAATTAGAGAAAATATCGATGTATTATCTGTAGGTGATATCCGCCAGGCGCTAATGACCATGGCCTATGGTGAAAACTGTTCGGGTGATATCGTTCGCATCTGCAATACCCGTTTATCATCCGAGGGGGAAACTCAGGAAGCTTTGAGAGAATTTCAGGCTTATGCGGAGGACAGACATCCTTTGCTTGAGCGCCTCGATACTGGATTGAGAGGCGCAATTGTCAATTATCTCCAGATTTTTTCTACCACGGTGGGTGTCGCATTTGACTACCGTAATGGCAGTATCGGGAATTTCATCTTAACCGGCGCCTATTTGGCACATAATCGGGATATGAATACCGCGATTTTTGTTTTCAGAAAACTCTGCGGCATTACAGGAGAAGTCTGGCCTTCTTCACTCAATAATGATCTTGTGCTTTCCGCTAATCTTAATGATGGGCAGCATGTTTCACCTCAGGACAGAATTACCCATCTTTCTAGGCAACAGGCGGAGATTGGCATCAATTCTGTCACATTGCAAACGTCCAACGGAAGCAATGCTCAGGTAAATACTGCCGTGCTGGAAGCCATAAAGAACGCGGATCTTGTCGCTTTCGGTCCTGGCAGTTTTTATACCAGTATCATGCCACATCTTCAGGTTAAGGGCGTAATCGCAGCCATAGCAAAAGCAGGATGCCCCGTAGCACTGATCGCTAATATTTTAGAATGCCGTGAGAGTCATGGACTGGGTTTGCAGGATGTTGCTAATCGTTTTATCCAGCAATGGCACGATGCAGACGCATCCATTGCCTTGCCTGAGTTGATGGTTCTGGGAAATCAGAGATTTCTTTCAATTGAAAAATATGTGGGTGAATTTGCCTATCTCTCGGATGAAATCAATGAATCAACCCGCTACACCTGTGTGCTGGATGAGTTTGAAGATGTCTGGGTGCGTGGTAAACACGATGGTGAAATACTTGCAAACAGGCTATTGTCTCTGGTTGAAAATTAATCGGAAAGAAGTCTTTTTGATTGATAAGTTGAATGCTTAGTTCGTTATTACAACATACGTGGAGTTCGAACGATGAATCATCATATTGGTGAAGTTATTCTTGATGAAGAAAGTATTGCTGTCGGTGTCAGTCGTGTGGCTGAGCAGTTGAACAATGACTACACCGATGCTGTTGTTATAACTGTTGTTCCAGGCGGTATTCTCTATACAGCAGACTTAACAAGAAAGCTGAAGTTTGATGTAAGCATGGATTACATATCCTGCCCTCACACACCTGGGGAACGAAATAACAACTCCACTATTGTTTACCATCAAAATATTGAGATTGAAAATCGTCATGTCATTCTTATTGATGATGCAATAGAATCAGGTGGTACAATGAAGCGCCTTATTAAATATATCTTAGATAATTTCAATCCAGCATCCCTGTCTGTTGCCGTCCTCTTCGTCAAACCTGGAAGAGTGAATATTCCTGTAAAACAGTATTTTGCCTATGAAATGGAGAGTGATGATCTACTCATTGGCTATGGTATGCCATGGGATAATAAATATCGCAATCGACCCAATATTACTAAATTAATGAAATAACCAGTCGTGCACTTATGTTAAGTGGGGCTCGGTTACGGATAAATTGCCTTTAATGGTTAATTTTCTGGATCACTTTTCTGTGTGCTCGCAGATTCAATTCCCGCCAGCCCCACAAAAACAGTCAGTTAAGAAAAGTTACAACACTGACAGTAGACCGAAACAATGTCCGCTGTTGGCACATATCAGCCCTCGAGACAGTGGCATTCTGTCATGGAGTGTCTGTGAGAGGTGCTTCAAATCCTCTCGTGCCGCACCCTTAAGAAGCAGCTTTTTACGGCTGGTTTTTTATAGCTGAAATACGTATGGGGAATTACTCCGACATCAACCGTCCTGGCAACACTGGAACAGCCACTCGCATATCCTCTTCTATACTTTCAGTCTGACCGACTGGAGGTTTCATATGTGTGGACGCTTTGCACAAGCACAGACCCGCGAAGAATACCTGGTATATCTGGCCGACGAAGCCGATCGTGATATCGCTTATGATCCTGAGCCTATAGGCCGGTACAACGTGATGCCCGGTAGCAAAGTTCTGCTACTCAGTGAACGCGACGAGCAACTGCATCTGGATCCAGTTATCTGGGGATATGCCCCCGGATGGTGGGATAAACCACCACTCATTAACGCACGGTCTGAAACTGCGGCCACCAGCAGAATGTTTAAACCACTCTGGCAACATGGTCGCGCAATTTGCTTTGCTGATGGATGGTATGAATGGAAAAAGGAAGGTGACAAAAAGCAGCCATACTTCATTTATCGAGCCGATGGCCAGCCGATATTCATGGCGGCGATCGGCAGCACACCATTTGAACGTGGAGATGAAGCAGAAGGATTTCTGATAGTGACGACTGCTGCCGACAAGGGACTGGTAGATATTCACGTCAGGCGGCCACTGGTACTGTCACCAGAAACCGCTCGCGAATGGATGAGACAGGACGTTGGAGGGAAAGAAGCTGCGGAAATTGCGGCCGATGCTTCCGTTCCGGCTGATAAATTTAAATGGCACGCCGTGACGCGTGCCGTCGGGAATGTTAGGAATCAAGGGCCAGAGTTAATAGCAGCTATCCGTTGATGCACGAGGCGAGAGCGAAAGATTCTATCTAAGCGGGATGCTGACGTCGCACCAGTACTAACGTCCCAAATAGTAGGTATCAAAAAGATACATAACGAGCCGTAAACTCAACAAATAGAGATGCTCCTATGATGCGGCTAAAGCGCTCCCTTCAATAAATGTTTTTCTGGCGATGTTACCAACGATATTCGTTGAAATACCATCAAAGGTTCCACCAATTACCCCTCCCACCAGAGGAATCATTTTACCTAAGTTGATCGCCCCTTTTTCGCCAAATTTAGTAAGAAGTCTAAAACCAACCTGTTTGTTAATAGCAACTATCGTTTCTCGCGATATACTTTTAATTAACTGCGTGGACATTTTCGAGCCAATAATTATTCCCGTCCCTTTAAGAATATCCTTCGCCGCATTGCCAGCGAGGCATGAATAAACGAGCGCTTTAACTCGGTCATCTTTAACATCGTAGCCACCCATGATAGCGATTGCTGTTATCATGCGAATCTGGACGTAAATCACGGTTGCAATACTTGCAGGGATAGCAACTGGCATCGTAA
This sequence comes from Citrobacter sp. Cpo100, assembly GCF_030332595.1. NCBI lineage: Bacteria > Pseudomonadati > Pseudomonadota > Gammaproteobacteria > Enterobacterales > Enterobacteriaceae > Citrobacter > Citrobacter sp. Cpo100. The sequence continues at coordinate 864,189 of NZ_JAOWHM010000037.1, forward strand.
TAATACCTCCAAGACCGGATACGAACCCAGTTGTCGCAGATTTAGTATTCTGCCACCTTATCAGTGAATTAACCTTAGCCTCTAAATTATCCTCTCCCTTCTGGTAGTTTTCAGCCATTTCATAAGATGAATCTGTTCCAGGGATAGTACCATCCAAAGCTTTCTCGTAGGCCCAATTAAGGGCTTGCATAATCTTGCCTTCGCTAAGCTTTTCAGCCATTTTTAAATCCTGTCAAATTAAAAGAAAAAAGTTATATATTTATCGGCCATTACATAGTTTTCTTTACATCTAATTTAGCCTAAGGTCGGCCTTGTTACTTCTGACTATCGTTGATATGTCCACTTCCGGGCACATCGCGGACGAAGGTATCAGATGAGACTCATCTGACACAAAGGAGATCAGAATACCTGGTAGTATAACGTGGTGACAGCATCTCTCTCTTCATCGCCCATTGTTGCTGGATCCCCTGTCCGGCGAAATAAAGCGCCCCCTTTCCTTCCTTTGCATTCAGATGATCCAGAACTTCCATCAATTTCTCACTACCCCGGCGCGGCGCATTATCATCGAACAGATTCAACTGGGCGATACCCTGACTGAAGAAGTCACCCAGCATTACCCCGGCTTTCTGATATCGGTGTCCGTCTTTCCATATTGCATCCAGACTCCTCGTCGCTGCTGCAATGATATCCCGGCTGTCCTGTGTCGGGGTGAGCAGCTTCACCGACGCTCTGTTACCGTAGTACGGTTCGTTCAACGCAAAGGGTGATGTTTTAACAAAAGTAGATATGAAGCGGCAATACTGATGCTCTCCACGTAACTTTTCTGCTGCGCGCGAGGCATAACTGCAGATGGCCTGTCGCATAGCGTCATAATCCGTAATACGTTCCCCGAATGATCTGGAACAGACAATTTCCTGCTTTACGGGGGCAAATTCCTCCAGTTCAAGACATGGTTCGCCGCGCAGTTCGCGCACCGTTCTCTCGAGGACAACATTGAAGTGCTTCCGGATAAAACGAATATCGGTATCAGCCAGCTCCAGAACCGTTTTAATCCCCATAGCCTCCAGCTTTTTGCTGATACGGCGCCCTACTCCCCATACTTCATCAACCGGAAGTGCAGCCATCAGTTTGCGCTGGCGATCCAGGTTAGATAAATCCACCACCCCACCCGTTTGTCTCTGCCATTTTTTGGCAGCATGATTCGCCAGTTTCGCCAGAGTCTTTGTCTGGGCAATACCAACGCCAACCGCCAGCCCCGTATTTTGATAAACAGCATCTTTTAATTCCCGCCCAAAATCCTGCAGAACCCGGCAGTTTCTTACACCAGTCAGGTCACAGAAGGCTTCATCAATTGAATATATTTCGCAGCGGGGCGACATTGCCTCCAGCGTGGACATTACTCTGCCGGACATATCTGCATAAAGCTCGTAATTGCTGCTGAAGCAAACCACGCCATATCGACGGAATAAGTCCTTCTGCTTAAAATACGGATCCCCCATTTTCACACCAACCGTTTTGGCTTCAGCGTTACGGGCAATAACACAGCCATCGTTGTTTGAGAGAACCACAACCGGCCTTCCTTTGAGATCTGGCCGGAACGCAGTCTCACAACTGGCATAAAACGAGTTCACATCAACCAGAGCAAACATGTTCAGCTGGCCGCTTTAACGATAAACGTCACAACGCCAAAGATATCCAGCGTGTCTTCGCTGTTTATCATAATGGCCGCATACGCACTATTTTCAGGAACAAGCATGACGCTCGGGTGCAACTGCAGACGTTTAACAGTGAACTCCCCGTCTACAGCAGCGATAACGATATCTCCATGCGCAGGCTGTCTTGATCGATCGACCACCAACAAATCACCATTACTGATCCCCGCCCCATTCATTGAATCGCCTGACGATTTCACAAAATATGTTGCGCTGGGGTGTTTCACTAACAGTTCATTTAAATCAATACGTTTTTCAACGTAGTCATGCGCCGGAGATGGAAAACCACAGGGAACAAGATCGCTGAACAAGGGGAGCCCAACTATCTGTCGCAGCTCTGCTGGTGAATAAAACATCATAATAAACTCACTCACATTGATACTGTTTATATATACAGTATATACTGACGTTATACACAGTAAAGAGGAGTTAAAGCATGTTCGTGGAACTCGTTTATGACAAAAGGAATTTTGATGGGCTGCCCGGTGCAAAAGATATCATTCTTGGCGAATTGACCAAGAGGGTTCACCGGATTTTCCCTGATGCTGATGTCCGGGTTAAACCGATGATGACACTGCCTGCGATCAACACTGACGCCAGCAAGCATGAGAAAGAACAGATAAGCCGTACTGTTCAGGAAATGTTTGAAGAGGCTGATATGTGGCTGGTTTCAGATTAAACACATTGAATTGTCATACCGGGCAAGTACACTCTGCGCCGGCTGGCAGTCATTCCATACTCGCAATATCGAACAAACGCCAGTCAGTCGCAGTGACGTTCTTGCATACGACGTGACTGCGGTTATTAGCTCTGGTTTCTTTTACTTCAGCACTCGAATATTTTTCACATCAATATTCATACCGTCCCAGTCCCGATCGACTTCCACCCTCTATATCAAGTAACCTTATATCGTCTAAATATTCCAGTACATTTCACGCTGACACCGTTATTACTCTGCAGGCATTGTCGGCCACTCGATATCCGGTGCAGAGCCGGTATCTGTGGCTTCCAGTGCCTCAATATAGTCCAGCACCGCATCAAGACGGGCTGCATCACTTCCCGACAGTCTCCGCCCTGCACGTAACTTCAGCTGAATCAACTCCACCGACGCCATTGCTGCATCAATCAGTGACTGCCGCTGTGTTTCTGCCACTTCCACTGCAGCGCAGCGTTGAGCTTCCGTATCCGTCACCCATTGCTCACCATTCCATTTATCGTATGGCGTTGATGGGGGAATGGTGGTTGTGTTTTCAGGATAATCCCCCGGGACAGTGATTTTTTTTGATTCTCCTGTCCCGGTGTCGTAGACAATTTCCCCCCGATGATCCGGCACATATTCCCATGCACTTAAATCTGCCGTGCGGCAGACGACATATCCTGCCCGGGGGACGTCAGGTGCATCCGGACACGAACCGGCAGGAATACCCACCCCCACAGCAAGGTATTCCGTCGATGCCGACAGATATTCCCGCGTGACGCGGTCATAGTTATAAACGGTTATATACCCTTCTTCTGTGGCAATAAACTCACCGTTTAATACCGCCTTATTCATCATGCAGCCCTCACAATATAGTTAAATGCAATATTACGGGGTCGGGTTTCCCACTCTCCGGTTGAATCAATCCCACTGATTTCTCCGCCATTGGGTTGCTCAATGTAATCAGCAAATGCTCCACTGGTGCCTCCGCTGACACTGATATACCTGTCGTCACCCGCACGACCGGTGCTGATGAATAACCGGTGTGAGTGATATTCAATGGCATGTTCCTGACTACTCAGCAGTGTACGTCCGGCATCAACACCACGACCATCATCCCAGCCACGGATAAACTCGCCCCGCAAATCCGGTAATCGTCCTGTCGGGAAAACTTTCGCCAGCGCCGGGTAGGCTTCAGCAGAAAATGACGCACCGTTACATTTCAGCCAGCCTGCCGGTGGTGTGTGTAACGGCCACGGGAGCGGGATACCTGCCGGAAAGGGCTCGCTACCTTCCAGTCCCAGGTATTTCAGCACCTCATTTTTCGAGTTCTGACCAATTAACACCCGCCCGACCGCCGTCAGATTTGCCAGTGCCATAGTGTTTCTGTCATTGAAATAAGGCAACTTATTACCGGCAGCGGCCAGCCCTGATAAGGACGTCAGTATTTCGTTAAGCGGCTGTTTACCTGCCAGCAAATTCGTCATCGTTGTCGCAAAGTTCGGGTCATTACCCAGCGCTGCCGCCAGCTCGTTCAGTGTGTCCAGGGCTTCAGGAGATGAACCAACCAGTGCAGCTATCAGTTTGCGCACAAACGCCGCGTTCGCCGTTTCCAGACCAGATGCATCGTCCGGTGGGGTTGGTGTGGTGGGCGTCCCGGTGAAGGCAGGGCTGTCCAGGGGTGCTTTCGTCTTCGTCTCATCCATAACGATTTTGACGGCCTTTGGTGTGACTGCAAGTGTTTCAGATGTACTGTCGGTAGAACTGCTGAGTTGCACTATTCCCTTTTTTGTCGTGCTCGCATCCTCAAGCCCCACTGCGGATGCAATATCCTCTGCACGTTTTGCCGCATTCTCCGAACGCGTTGCTGCAGACTCTGCCGCACTTTTACTCCGCGCAGCCTCCGCCGCGCTGTCTGCCGCCTCTGTCGCCTTCGTGGATGCCTCGCTGGCCGACAACGCTGCCGCCGTTTCTGAGCCTGCTGCAGCTGAGGCGCTCTGTTCCGCTGCCGTTTCAGAGGACTTAGCGTTAGTTTCAGACGTTTTTGCCACCTTCGCGGCATTTCCTGCCGCCGTTGCCGAGGAAGCTGCACTACTGGCGCTTGATGATGCGTTCGTTTCTGATGATTTTGCTGCCTCTTTTGAGGCCGCCGCATCCCGGGCTGAGATGGCGGCTTCTGACGCTTTCGTGGTCGCTGTGGATGCAGATGTAGCTGCTGATTGTTGTGACGCCGCGGCATTCGTTTCTGACGTTTTTGCAGCTGCGGCACTGGTGGCCGCTGCATTTTTGGATGACTCTGCAGTTGTGGCACTTTTTGACGCTTCTGTGGCCTTTATTGATGCCGTTTCAGCACTGGAAGAGGCTAACTGTGCTGACGACAACGCAAGTCCGGATGAGGTGCTGGCTGCCCGAGCTGAATCTGCAGCATCAGTTGCATGGGTTGCAGCCTGCCCGGCAGATGCGCTGGCATCGCTGGCTGATTTCTTTGCATCAACTGCATACTGTGACGCTGATGCTGCATTTCGCGCTGCCTCTTCCACCATTTGCTCAAAGCGGCGGAGTGCTTCAGGACGCACATCATCCTCAGAAAGTGCACCAAGAAAGTCATTCAGTGTGCCGGGCTTAGAGTCCTCATAGACAGTTATCATCCCTGCATGAGCAGGAGGATAACCTTCGACAAGCAGGATGACGCTGTACTGGCCATACTCAACGTCCATAGCGTAACTCCCGGCCTCATCCGGATTTTCCGAGGCTACTGTATTCACCACCACCGTAGTGCTGTTCCGTTTCGCTTTCAGTTGAATAGTGCAGTTCTCTATGGGCTTTCCTGCACCGTCTTTAAGTACGCCCGAAATGTGTACCGGCATAATTACCCCATAAAAAAACCCCGCCAGTGCGGGGCTAATAACTGAACTGATATCATTCCCCTCGCTGAAGGACGGGAAGGATGCAAGGGCACACTCAGGCAAGAGTGATACCTGTGGATGCTTTTTTAACCACCATAACAACCAGGTCGCTTATCCAGGCTGAAGGGTTCCATTTATTACTGCTTCTGGAAGAAACCGAAAAAGTCATCGTGACATGTCCCCTTCCGGCGGGCATATCAATCACCCCGGAGTAGGTCGACGTTCTGTCCGTCACACTGTCATTAAATATCTGCACACCATTTTTACGGATATCCAGAGTACAGGTCGTCGTCCACCACCCGTCCGCACTGTCGCTGATGCTGTAGCTACTGGATGCTCCGCAGAACATAACAGGTGGAATGATGATCTGCCTGTCAAACGCCTGATCATCAAATACCGTCAGAGTCAGCGTGCCTGACGGCCAGCCGTTGTTATGGTGTTGTGGATCCACGCCTGCACGCGGAAAACTTTTTGCGACGGCTTTAACAATATCCCCGTCAATCTGATTCGCCGACAGTTTTCCCAGGATCCGGCAGTTCTGATTGATTGTGATATTGTCCAGCGTACCGGAGCTGGCGTTAATGTTGCCGCTGATATCCGCATTTTTAGCGGTCAGCCTTCCGTCCGGCGTCAGTGAGAATGCTGGCGGATATCCGCCGCTGGTAATGGTGGGCGCCGTCAGATATTTCAGGAAGACTTCGTTCATGAATATCTGGTTGCCCTGCGCCACAAACATCGGCGTGGTGTTGCCATTAGCCGGATCAATAAACGCGATTCGGTTTGCCGCCACCAGAAACTGGCTCAGTTTTCCTTCCGGGGTGTCCTCCATGCTGAGGCCAAGGCCGGCAACATAGTGCCTGCCGTCTTCGGTCTGCTCTATTTTGACGCCCCACATGGCATTCCATTTATCGTTGGCGTCTTTCCACTCTTTAGAGAACTGCTCCAGCCTGCTGGCGTTATCCTCTGTCAGTTCGACTTTTTCCAGTAACTCCTGGCCTAAGTGGGATTCCGTTATCTGGCCTTTGAAAAAATCCAGATAACCTTCAGCATCATCGCTGGCTCGACCTGCTTCCTCCACAAATGCTGATTTCCCGACAGTATTTACGCTGCGGATATAGAAATAATAATCCCTGCCGGGCTTAATATTGATACTGGCGGCAATCCAGTACAACGCCGTGCCAAGATAGCGGGCGGTTGTTTCAACCTGCCTGATATCAGCAATCTGCTTTTCCGAGAACCAGAACTCAAACTGTACCGTCGGGTCATAAACGGCAAGATGCGGCGTGGCGGTTATCTGAAAATATCCCGGCGTCAGTTCAATACGCGACGGTGCTGCAGGCGCAGCGATTCTGAAAGAAACCGACGCAGGGCTTCCCTGCTGCCCCCAGGCATTCGCGGCTCTTACTGTCAGCGTGTAGCGCCCCAGCGCCAGCTGTGTAAACCGGTATGTGGTTTCAGTTGTTCTTACCGTAGTGACCAGCCGTTCACTGCCGTCATCCGCTGTCGCTGTCAGACGAAGCATGAAGCTCACACCCTTCACCACTTTCGGGGTTTCCCAGCGCGCCAGCACCAGATATTCCCCGCTGTCTGCGGTGACTTCGGCTGTCAGATGTTGCACCGCGGGCGGCGTGACGCCATTCACCGTGCCACTCTGGTCACCGTCAAAGTGCGCCCCGTTATCCACGATGGCCTCTTTTTCCGGCACATGCTGCACGGCGGTGATGGCATACGTACCGTCATCGTTTTCCCGGATACTCACACAGCGGAACAGACGCTGGCGCAGTGTCGGCAGTTTCAGTCCCCACACGCTGTATTCTGCAACCCCATCAGGAACCCGGCTGACTTTCACCGTCATGCCGTCGGTGACGGACCGGACCTCCACGCTGACCGGATGTCCTTCACCATCAACCAGGCTTATCAGCGTGGTTCCGGAAGACGGCAGCGTGATTTCACGGTCGAGCGTCAGCGTCCGGGTCTGGCTGTTCACCGCCAGAACACGCCCGCCAGTACTGATCCCGGCATAGTCATCATCGCAGATTTCAATGACGTCCCCCGGCACATGGCGAAGCCCTTCAGCCCCCACGCTGAAGTCCACCGTCTGGGTTTCCAGCAGCTCCGTTTTTATCAGCCACAGCCCGGCGCGGTGCGCCTGTCCCCGGCTGGTGCAGCCAAAGGCATCCATCTTCGTAACGTTGCGCCCGTAGCGGAGAATAGCCTTCGTGTCCTCCACGAGTTCCGTTGCCGTTTCCCAGCCGTTATTCGGGTCGATCCAGTTCACCTCAACGGCATTATGGCGGTCCTTCAGGGCGCTGAAGCTGTAGCGGAACGGCGCGCCATCATCCGGCATAACCACGTTACTGCGGTGATAGGTCCACACCCTGTCAGATGGTCTGTCCTGCACAAATGTCAGCGTCTGCCCGTTCCAGACAGGCATACACCGCATCGCCGAGCAGAAATCACTGAGCACATCCCACGCCTTACGCTGCGTGGCCAGGTAGGCATTACAGGTGATGCGCGGCTCCGTTCCACCAAAACCGTCCGGCACTGACTGGTCGCAGTATTGCCCGATGGCATACAGCGCCCATTTGTCCACGTCTGCCGCCCCGAGGCGTTTTCCCATGCCGTAACGCGGGTGGGTGAGCATATCCCACAGGCTCCAGGCCATGTTGTTGCTGTATGCCGGTTTAAACGTCCCGTCCCAGATGCCACTGTACTTCCGCGTCTGCGGGTTATAGTTCGACGGTACCTGCAGAATACGCCCGCGCAGATGGTAATTACGGCTCACCTGCTGGCTGCCGAACTGCTCTGAATCCACCTGAACCCCAACCAGTGCGCTGTTCGGATAGCACTGCTTTACATCGATGATTTCGGTGTACGACGACCAGAGGGTTTTGTTCTGCAGTTGGTCTGTGGTGCTATCCGGCGTCATTCTGCGCATCCGGATATTGAACGGGCGCGGCGGCAGGTTATCCACCACCACCGAGGCCAGATACTGCGAGGTGGTCTTGCCCCTGATGGTAATGTCTTTTTCCGTTAACCATGCACCGTTGCGCTGGATCTGAATCAGCAGGCGAACTTCCGAAGGGTTCCGGTCCCCCTTTGACGTGGTTTCCACCAGCGCCTGCACACCAAAGGTAAAACGCAGGCGGTCAATGTTCGCTGAAGTGATGGTACGGGTGATCGGCGTATCATATTTCACTTCCGTACCCAGCACGGTTTCTGAGCCAGTGGATTCAAATCCTTCCGGCGGTGTCTGCTCCTGCTCTCCGGCACGGAATACCACCGTCACACCAGAGATGTTGGCATTACCTTCACTGTCCAGCACCGGCGTACTGTTCAGCAGCACACTTTTCAGCCCGTCCACCGGACCTTCAATCGGACCTTCACTGATGGCATCAATCACGCTCAGCAGCTGCGTCGATTTGAGATTATCCTTCGCTTCACGTGGGGTATGCCCCTTACTGCTGCCTTTACCCATTCCTCATGCTCCAAAAACGACAAAACCGCCCACAGGCGGTTTCACATAAGACTTTTTGCATCAACGGCCAATCACAACGACTTCACCACCATCCCCCTCGTCAGCCGTACTGATTTCCTGGGACACCACCCGCGATCCCACCCGCATTTCGCCGTACAACACCGGCAGGGCATTGCCCTGAGCGACCATGTTGTCCAATGAGGAGAAATAGGTGTTTTGTTTTCCATTGTCCGTGGCTGACTGGCCTGGCATTTTAGGTTTTGGCGCCAGCATCTGGGCCACACCGCCCAGAGCCATTGAAGCACCGAGAGAAAACATGATGTTGCTCGCCGCAATACTTACCCCAGGCATCCATATTGACGCCACAATCAACGCAGCGCCCAGAACGGCCTGAAAAACACCGCCCCTTTTGGCTCCCGCCAGTCGCGGCACTATATGGATCACGGCACCACTTGCCAGCGGTTCATTAAGACGGGCTGATAATTCGGTTTCGCCTGCATCTCGCCCGGCAATCCGTACCTGATACCAGCCATCAATCAGTTTCTGACGAAATGCAGGGATCTGAACAGTCAGCGCCCGGATGGCTTCTGCCCCTGTTTTCACACGCAGGTCGATGTAGCGGCCAAATCGTTGCAAATCCCCGTAAAGGCAGATGCGTGCCATGCCCGGTGCCGCCAGAGGGAGTGTGTGCGTCGCAGCCATTTATCGGTATACCTCTCTCGTTTACTCAGTTGCTCGGGAATATGGTGCAGCAGTTCGCCATTGCCACAATAAATGGCGGCATGATTCGGCACCGATGAGCCAAAACAGCACAGCAGTACATCGCCCGGCTGTGCCGCTGATAACGGCATCTGATACAGCCCCGTCGCCTCCATATTATCCAGATAGAGATTCTGGCCGTTACGCCACCAGTCATCCTCACGCCCGAAATCAGGCATCTCAATCCCGGCCAGATGATAAGAGTCGCGGAACAGGGTGTAACAGTCCGTCACACCGTGCTCAAATCGCCGCCCGGTGAGATGTGGCACACAGCGGAATTTATGAATCGTCCCCCGGCAGACCAGCCACCAGGGCAAATCGCTCTGCACCTGCAGCCGCCGGTCGGCCTCACTCAGATATGGCTGGCCACCGGGATGGCTGTGGACCAGCGCCACAATCTCACCCTGCATTTCTGCCCTCAGCCAGTCCTCCGGCGTCATCCGGAAACAATCTTCCGGCGCACCGGAAATGTTCACGCAGGGAAAATACTTCTCTCCCTCCGGCGTTCTCACTACGAAGCCGCACGACTCCGCTGGCGCACATCGCCGGGCGTGCGCCAGAATCGCTGATTCTGTCTGTGTCATGGGATTTAATGCGAAAGTTTATTGATGGAAAGGAAACCGCCGAAGTTGCCGACGTTGTTACGTAACTTACAACCACTCAGGCACTTGCTGCATTTATCCTTTGTGATATCTGCCGTGGGCTGATCGTACTCATCCGCCACCGCGCCGCCGGTATAGCCACATTCATCGCCGCGGTAACTCCAGGTGCAGGTGTTGGCCAGCATGATGCGCCCCGGAAAAACGGCGCCATCCGTTTCAGCTGGCGTGGACAGCACAAAGGACGCACTTACCGCTGACAGTTCACTGCACTGTTCAATCAGCCAGCGGCTGACCACCTCCTGCTCAGGATCAGCCTCCGGATTACCGCTGATAAAGTTCACCGCATCCAGAAAACGGGCATAAACCTTACGCCTGATGACTGTGCCGCCGACCAGACTCTGCAGATCCTCCACCATACCGGTGACCATTCCGTACAGGTTGGAAACATTCAGCGTCGGTCTGGCACTTGTACCCTTGCCGTTAAGCTCAAATCCCTTCCCCTGAATCGGATACGCCTGATACTGCCGCCCCTGCCAGGTGACGGCTTCACCCTTCTCATTCTGCTCATTGCAGAAGAAGTAACGATCGCCGCCCACCGTCGTCAAATCAATCTCCCAGAGCACTACGGTCGCAGACTGCTCCGCGCGGGTACATTCATTCAGCGTTTCCTGTTGTATGTCCTGCATCAGTTCACCACCTGTTTAAACTCCGCACTGAAATCAGTGCGAAGCATACTCACCCGCGACGTCCATTTAGCACAGATCACTTTTATCTGCCGGTATCCGTAAGGCGGCGTCCACAGAAAGGCCTTCCAGCCCCCGTGCTCTGCCAGAAATGCTTCCAGCAGCCTGCCTTCATCACGGGTTACGGAAAGCGTCACGCTGTACGTTTTCAGGTCTGCATTCAGCCCAGCTGGCGAACGCTGGGAATAACCATCACCAAACCGCACTTCCCGGAACGACGGTACCGAGGTAACCTCCATTCCGGGCTTAATTTTCCAGCGGAAGGTTTTCATCGCCCACCTCCCGAGAACAGGCCACCGTCACGCATCTGCCCACTCAGCACGTCCAGCGCCGCCTTGCGGGCAACGTCGTAAACCGCTGTCAACGCCTGCGGGCCTATTTGCCCATTCGTACCGTCATTCTGAATCACCACGTTGTTCTTCTGCTCAAATTTTCCGACAGCCTGTCCCCGACTGTCTGCCATGCTGCCCGGCGCCCCCACATAGCCGCCATCGGCATATCCGCGCATCAGCCGGTACAGATTTCCCACACCAATACGGCTGGTTGCCTCCTTCGTGAAGACGAACTCGCCACGGTGAACGATCCCCGCTGGCTCATATTTCCCGCCAGTTCCCGTAAATCCCCCGGTCGCAAAATGAAAGTTCGCTGCCGCATTCTGAATGGCTGTACCTGTTGACGCTGATGTGCTGCCTCCGATGAGGCTGCCTACATTACTGACAATCCCAACCATTGCCTGTTTAAGCAGAATTTCTGTCATCATCGACAGTACTGAACGGGTGAAACTGCGCCAGTTCTGTTCGCCACCGGTCAGCATCGCCGCCATGTTCTGCGCGATACCATCAAAAGTCTGCGTTGCCACACCTTTTACCTGCGACAGGCTGTTCGTGACGCTCTCCTCCCATTCTCCCCAGCCTGACATCAGACCAGACATCCAACTGCCGTTCAGCCGGTCTTCCGCAGCCCAGGTTTTCTTCTGTTCCTCCAGTACCTTCTGAAGTGACAGAGGATTATCGCTGTACGCCTCACGCAGCCGCTGCTCCGTCGCCTCACGCTCAGCCTGTCTGTCAGTCAGGCCACGGGATTTGGCATCAATAGCCGCGCGTTTCGCCCGCTGCTGCTGTGCGAATGTCTCTGCCTGCTGAGCCAGCGCGTTCAGGCGCTCCTGATACGCTACTTTGTCGCCCAGGTCAGCCAACTGACGCTTGTATTCCAGCGTCTCATTTTTATGCGCCAGCAGAGATTTTTCCTGTGCTGACAACTGACGCCGTTGCGCTGCGTCTTCCAGTACCGCGTACTGGTTTTCTGTTTTCCACAGTTCCCGGCGTTGCTGGCTGATTTTCTCATTCGCTCCGGCATGTTCCTCCAGCGTCCGGAGTTCTGCCTGAAGCGTCAGCAGAGCGGCATGAGCACTGTCTTCCTGACGATCGCCCGCAGACACTTTCACGCCTGACTGTTTCGGCTCTTTCAGAGTCGCTTCATAGTCCTTTTTCGCCGCAGCCATCAGTGTGTTGTAATCTGCCTGCAGGATTTTCCCGTCTTTCAGTGCCTTGTTCAGCTCATCCTGACGGTCTTTATATTTCTCCAGCGGCGTCTGCAGACGCTCATAAGCCTTCTGCGCCTCTTCGGTATACTTCAGCCGCGACGCTTCAGTTTCACTCTGCGTCTGAGCATTTTTGTCCTGTTTGGCCTGTTCCTCGGCCTTCTTCTTCGCCGCCTCAAGAGCAAGTCGGGCTTTTTCACGATCGTCCCAGTAACGCGCCCGCGCTTCATCATTGACAAAATAGTCATCCTTGCGCAGATTCCAGATTTCATCTGCTTTCTTAAACGCCGCTTCTGCCTTCGCCAGCATCTCCTGAGCGGTATCAGGACGACCGATATCCAGCACCGCATCCCACATGGACTTAAACGCTCTGGCCGTTCTGTCCGCCCAGGTCTCCAGCGTGCCCATGTTCTCTTTCAGACGTCGGGTCTGGTCATCAAACCCTTTCGTTGCGGCCTCATTTGCCGCCTGTAATGCCCCTGCCTCATCACCAGAACGCTGCAACTGAGCAACATACGCAATCTGCTCCGTCGTCACGTTATGGAACTGGCGGGCCATCGCAATAAGCCCGGAGGTCGGGTCTGTGGTCAGCTTTCCAAAGGCCTCAGCAACCTTGTCCACTTCCACACCTGAAGCAGAAGAAAAACGCGCCACGCTCTGGCTGATGGATTCAAACTGCTCATCACCACGCGCACCGGCTTTCACCAGCGCACTGAGCGCCTCACTGGTCTGGTTAAATGTCAGTCCTGCAGTCTGTCCAGCCCTTGTCAGGACCAGCATACGATCCGCCGTCAGGCCGGACTGATTACCGGAAAGGACCAGCGTTTTATTAAAGTCTGACAGCGTTGAATTACCCTGATACCAGGCATACGCCAGCGCACCAGTGGCAACCGCCAGCGAAGTGGCTCCGACCATCGGCATTGTGATTGCTCCGGCAAGTCCCCTGAACATGGGGATCATCCCACCGAAGGAGTCTTTCACCTGCCCCCCCTGCTGCAGCAGGATCAGCCACGGACTCTGGCCCCCCGCAAGCTGTGTGGCCACGTCGGTAAACTGCGCAGGCAGCATTCGCATGGCGGCTTTGTACTGCCCGATGGAGATCCCCGCTTTCTGTGCAGCCAGTGCCTGCCGGTTCATTGACTGCTCAACGACTGCTGCTGTTTTTCCGGCATCAGTTTCCGTCCGGGAAAAATGACGCTTTATCCTGGCCATCTGCTCATCGAATCTGGTCGCATCCAGACTCAAATCAACGACCAGATCACTAACCGGTTGAGCCATACCGGACACCTCCTGCAATACCCTCTGATACCGTCATCAGCATTACGTCATCCTCCGTCATACCTGCCACATCAGGGGGGACGGATATGGCTTCATTTCCGTCAGGCCCGAAACGAACCCCACCGGCAAGCCCTGTCGCTTTTCTCATCAGCACATCATCTTCTGTCCCCTCCTCAACCACCCGTTCGTTCAGAAGGCTGAAATCAGACGGATGCATATCCGGATCGCAAAAAAACAGGCTGAGTACGGTGTACGTCAGCCCGGCAAAATGCATATCCAGTTGTGCATCCTGAAAATAATGCGTGTCGTAAAAACGGTGCCAGTCGGCATATTCGGTTGATGACACCCCGGCAAGCATGGCGCGCCAGTCGGGTCGCCCCATCTCACGCGCCAGTTTCAGGGCAAACTTCAGCTCGCCTTCGAATGCTTTCCCGCCGTGATCGGTTCAGCAGTATCCTCCGCCAGTGCCGGAACATCTTCAGTCACTGGCGCAGACATGCCACTCAGACGCTCCACCATATCTGCCGCAGCAGAAATTGCTTCAACAGGCCAGGTGGTCAGCACTTCCTGGTGAAGCTGCTTAATGGCCTCATCCATTGATGGCATCTGCGCTTTCTTCGGGTGGTTGTGCCACAGGGACATGGCCACCAGTAACGCTGCCGTCTTAATGGTGTCTTCCAGCGCCACCCGAGGGTTAACACCGGAGGCCAACTGTTCTTCCTGCTGTTTCAGCCAGGCCAGATGCTCAATACGCTGTAGCGCTGACAGTTCTGAGAGCGTGATGGTCACGCCGTTATATTCAAAGGATTCTGTTTTCAGGAACATTGCTTACTCTCTCCGGATTAACCACCATCTTCCGTAACAGTGATTTCCGCCACGGCGGCAAATTCACCATTTCCGGATACCACCGGGATTTTCACCTTGCCTGCAGCGATACCTTTTACGGTAATGATCATACCGCTCACCGACACGCTGGCTTTTGTTTTGTCAGCAGATGCCGCACTGAAACTGTTGTCGGTCGCACCTTCTGGCTGGAACGCCACAGTCAGGGTGGTGTTCTGCCCTTTCACCACCGACGCACTGGCCGGTGTCACTGTCATGGACGTTGCCGGGGTGACGGTGCTGCGGTCTTCAGCCAGCGACGGGCGCCCGACATTAGTCACTTTCACCGTGCGGGTGATCACTTCTTTCGCGGTAACGGCTTTACCGATGCTACTGACCCAGCCACGAAATACGTCCACCGTGCCGTTCGGGAACCGGATTTTATAGGCCCTAACATCCCCTTCATTAAACCACGCCAGCAGCGCCTGCTGCCCCTGCTCTGCAGGTTTCCACGCCAGCGTGAAGCTGGTGTCACCGGCAGATTTCTGCCCCTGCCCGGTCGCGGTCCAGTCCGCATCTTCATCATCGAGATAGCCGTCGTCATAGGACTCAGCAGTCAGTTCGCCGGGTGTCAGGTCTTTAACTTTTGCCAGGCGCGACCAGTCAACGTCTGAAAGCGGGTTCGTATAAGGGTCACCATTCCCGTTATAAACCCACAGGGTGGTTCCGGCTCCTTTCACCGGCATTGTTGGATTTGGTACAGGCATATCGTCCTCACATTTCGTAGGTAATGACATAAGTCAGATCGGCTGAACTCCACAGCCCCGCATCATCATCGCGCCGGTAGTCATAGCCGCTGGCCACCATACTGGTGATCAAATTTGACAGTGCCGGGATATCTCTCATCACCGGATAAATCCGGGACTCCATCCACGAATCCAGCTCTGAATCCGGCACCTGAGCAGGCAGGAAAACCTCAATATGCAGCTCTGCCTGCCAGGTATCGCTGTCCAGCTCTTCGCCCGTGTATTCAGCGCCGGTGAGATAAACGGCAATTGCCGGAAAATCCGCCTCATCAAAAACAGCGGGGCGACCATCAAAAAACGTCGCCCCGGTATCATGCTTCTCCAGTGCATCCAGTACGGCTGCACGGATATCAGTATGTTTCATCGCTTTATCACCATTCTCAGCTGATGCTGCAGTGCATAGCCCAGCTCTTTCGGAAGACGTTCACGTCGTATCCTTTCAATATTCTGTTTAAACGCCGTGGTCAGCGGCACCGCCATCGGGATTTTCACCACATCAATGGGGTAGCGGTTTTTCCCGTCCACACGCTGCATGACATGCCACCGGCCATTTTTCACTCGCTGAATAAAAGCGCCGGGGATACGGCGATTCCCCACTACAAGAACACTGCCGCCGCCTTTCAGCGAAGAACTCTGCCCTTTTTTCCTGCGCTTACGGCGGGACAACACGACCCTCGCGTTACCCAGCTTAATCACCGGTAAATCCCCCCGGTTAACCCTGATTCTGGCCTGTGGATTTTTGACCGTGGCCCTTTTCAGCCTGGCCCTTTCCTTTACCAGTTTCCGGCGTACCTTTGTCTCACGGGCAACCTGTGACGCCGACTGCGATATCGCGGATGAAGCAACGCGGTTAATGGCCATTGCGGCGGCACCGGGCACCGCCGTTTTGCTGATACGGCAGAGGTTTTCAACGGCCTGCTCAAGACCTTTTATGGCCATACATCCCCCTTTCAGCGGCGACGGTTAACGGCAGGCGGCACGCCCCGCCCCAGCCAGAGATGACAGCTTCCGCCATCATCCGGCGAAACCCGGTCTATCCAGAAGTTTTCCTCACCGATGGTCAGCGTGTCTCCACGCCGCAGCTGCCGCACATCATCAGTCCGGACAAACAGAGACGGGCTGGAGCCTTCAACACGCACGCCCGGTCCGGCATAGCTGATATTTTCAGGGTCATCAAAAACACCACGTATCACAGCACCGGACTGCTCACCGGATGTAATGGTGGCTGACGTTCCCATGTACCCGCGTATCGTCTCATCGGCGCGGGCAATGGCAGCATCGAACAGATTATCGAAATCAGCCACAGCGCCTCCCGTTATTGCATTTTTGCCAGACCACGTTCTGTCATTTCGGCTGCCACACCGGCAGAGACACGAAACACCGTTCCCGGCAGCACAAATGCCACAGGTTCATCCCGCGTGGCGTGAAGTGCATCGGTATGCAGCGTCACCAGTGCCACGACCGTGGCCAGATCAGCCGTATCCTGAATAACGGTATCCGGCTGCGCTGATACCACATCATTTTCATGCCCGGTCAGCGCATTTTCCGGACGGGAAGACTTATCCTGGCTGTCTGTGTCATCCGTATCACCAAGCTCCTCTTCCAGCTCTGCCACACGAAGCGCCAGTTCTTCTTTCGTCCCCGTCAGGCTGACATCACGGTTCAGTTGCTCACCCAGCGACCGGAGACGGGTAATCAGTTCATCTTTCGTCATGGACTACTCCACAGAGATAAAATGGCCCCGAAGGGCCATGATTACGCCAGTTGCACGGACACGAACTCATCAGGATCAGCCAGCAACATCAGCGGTGCTGACTGAATCATGGTGAACTCCCGCGCCGGATCGCCGGTGGTCACCCAGTTTTTCGGGTAACGGGCAGAGGCATTAATGCCCTCACGCTGTGCGTCCGCATCCTGAATGCAGCCATAGGTACGCAGACCACGTGCCTGAGTGTTACCCAGCACCATCGTGTTGTCTGGCAGGAAGTTCTTTTTGACGCCGTTTTCCACGTACTGTCCGGAATACACGACGATCGCCACATCGCCATACATCCCCTTATAGGACACTGCTTTGCCCAGGTCTTTCACCGCTGTTTCCAGCTCGGAATTGGAGCCGCGACGGGTATCCAGCTTCTCCTTGACGGCTTTGAAGGAACGGAACAGCGCCCAGCCTTTCGGATCGAACACAATGATATTCACCACACCGCTGGCGTTCAGCGCGTAGGCTTCGATATCGTCGGTCGGGTCATACGTGGCCTTGTCACGCTTGCTCCACTCCGTGCCGCCAGACTGCGTGATGTTATTCGCCTCATCACGCCCCATATCCACTTCAACCGGTTCGAAGGCTTCACCGGTCATGGTGTATTTGCCTTTAAGTACGGCAGAGACCGCCTGCATCTCTTCAACCTGAGCAATCGCCATCTCTTCGTCGCGCATGTTCTGCATGATGATGCGACGGCGACGGTATGCCGGATCCGCCAGATTCTGCGGGTCTTCATCCGGCAGGCGACGCAGGGTCATCTGCGGATTCACCTCATGCTTCGGCTTGACATAACCCGGAGTAAATTCAGAGGTAGAGCCGCCACGGGAGCGGATAACCTCACCGGAAACAATCGGTGAAACGTACAGCGCCATGTTTACCAGTCCCGGAATTTGTGAGAGATAGACTTTCTCCGTGGTGAAGGGATAGCTCTCGCGGAAAAAGAGACGCAGAAACAGTGGATCAAACTTAAATTTCTGCTCATTTGCCGCCAGCAGCTGGGCGGTTGTGTACATCGACATAAAAAAATCCCGTAAAAAAAGCCGCACAGGCGGCCTTTAGTGATGAAGGGTAAGGTTAAACGATGCTGATTGCCGTTCCGGCAAACGCGGTCCGTTTTTTAGTCTCGTCGCTGGCAGCCTCCGGCCAGAGCACATCCTCATAACGGAACGTGCCGGACTTGTAGAACGTCAGCGTGGTGCTGGTCTGATCGGCAGCAACCGCCAGAATGCCAACGGCTGCACCGTCGGTGGTACCATCCCACGCAATCAGCTTCCGGGTGGAGGTATCAGGCATCAGCGGGGTCATTGCAGGCGTTTTCGCACTCAATCCGCCAGGTGCGGTTGCTGTATGAGCCGGGTCACTGTTGCCCAGCGGCTGGTAATGGGTAAAGGTTTCTTTGCTCGTCATAAACATCCCTTACACTGGTGTGTTCAGCAAATCGTTAACGGCATCAGATACCGGGTTACCTGCAGCCAGCGGTGCCGGTGCCCCCTGCATCAGACGATCCAGCGCAGTGTCACTGCGCGCCTGCGCACTCTGTGGTGCCGCGGCCAGAATGCGGCGGGCCGTTTCCACGGTCATGCCGGGGGTTTCTGCCAGTACGCGCGCCTGTTCTTCGCGTCCGTGGGCCTCCTCACAGTTGAGGATCCCCATAATGCGGCTGTTTTCTGCCGCAACCGCTGCGGTGATCTGCGCGTTCACGTCCGGCTGCGCTGCGCTGGCATTTTCGCCCTCCTTCGCTGGCACCACGTCAGTGACGTCAGCCTGCGAAGCTGTGACTGAGAAAGCTGTCGGTTTAGTCTCTTTGGTCATTCGCCCTCCTGAGAGTCGGGATTTACGTGCATCCAGTGCATCACGCATGATGGTGATTGCATCGGTGCTGTTGACAAGTTCATCAGCCAGTCCGGCATCAATGGCCTCCTGACCGCTGTATACTGCAGCTTCGGTATCCAGCACGGTCTGCACAGACAGGCCGGTATATGCCGACACCTTCTGCGCAAACATCTGGCGGGTAGTATCTATCCGGGACTGCAGTGCTTCCCGGACGTCATCCGGAAGATGGCTGTAGGGGTTGCCATCCACCTTATGGCTGCCGCTGTAAATCAGCGTGATTTCCACACCCTGTTTCTCCAGCGCAGCACCGTAATTACTGTGAGCCATCATGACGCCGATGGAGCCTGTACGTGCAGTCTGCGTGACCAGACGCCGGGTTGCGGCACTGGCAAGCAGCTGACCTGCACTGCAGTTCATGTCGTTGGCCAGCGCCCATACCGGTTTAATGTCACGCACACGGACGATGATGTCAGCGCAATCAAATGCTCCCGCCACCATCCCGCCAGGCGTATCCATATCCAGCAGAATGCCGTCCACCATCGGGTCGCTGGCAGCCTGTTGCAGACGGGCGATAATGCCGTTGTAACCGGTCATCCCCGAATACGGCTGCAGCGCCCGCGTTCGGCTGACCAACGTACCGGAGACCGGCAGCACGGCGATGCCGTTCATGACCTGATAACTGCGGGCCTGTCGTGGCCCGTCATCATCACCGGATATCGCCAGCGTCGCGAGTGCCTCTCCGGCAGTCAGACTGTCGCCGGACACCGCATCCGTCAGGCGACTGATACCAAGCTGGCCAGCAAGCGCACAAAAGAAAACCCGCGCATAGGCGGGTTCAAGCATCAGCGGCTCATTAAAGGCCATGCTGGCAATATGCGGGAGATTACGCAGCTCTGCTGTCACTCTTCTCCTCCTCTGTTGATTTTCGCAGTCCGGATTCAAATGCCGCCGCCGCCCAGGCGGGCGGTTTAAGACCGGCAGCCCGACGCTCCATCGTTTCACGGACCTGCTGGGCAAAAATTTCCTGATAGTCGTCGCCGCGTTTTGCGCACTCTTTCTCGTAGGTGCTCAGTCCGGCTTCTATCAGCATCACCGCTTCCTGTACTTCTTTCAGACCATCAATGGCCATACGACCGGAGCCTATCCAGTCGCAGTTTCCCCAGGCACTGCGGGCCTCCTGAAAGCTGAAGCGCGCTTTTGAAGGTAACGTAACCACGTGGCGAACGATGGCCTCTTCCAGCCAGCACAGAAACATCTGGCTCGCCTGACGGGATGCGACGAATTTTCGCCGCCCCATAAAGTGCGCCCATGACTCGTTCGCGCTGGCCCGTGCCGTGGAATAGCTCATCTGGGCGTAATTTCGGGAAAGCTGCTCATACGAGACACCCAGCCCGGCAGCGATATACCGCAGCAATGACTGCTCAAAAACTGAGTAGCCGTTATCCGTATCCTGGGCAGTTTGCAGGTTCAGTGAGTCACCGGGCATCAGATGCGGCACTTTTGCGCCCCCAAGACGGACTGGCGCCGCTGAGTAATACGCGGCAATTTCACCAATCCAGCCAGTCAGCTTGTCCCGCTGCTCCTGACTGTTCGCGCCAAGAATAAAATCCATCGCTGACTGCGTATCCAGCTCACTCTCAATGGTGGCGGCATACATCGCCTTCACAATGGCGCTTTGCAGTTGCGTGTTCTGCAGCGTATCGAGCATCTTCATCTGCTCCATCACGCTGTAAAACACATTTGCACCGCGGGTCTGCCCGTCCTCCACGGGTTCAAAGACGTGAATGAAGGCGGCGCGCCCGCCGGGTAACTCACGGGGTATCCATGTCCATTTCTGCGGCATCCAGCCCGGATACCCGTCCTCGCTGACGTAATATCCCAGCGCCGCACCGCTGTCATTAATCCGCACACCGGCACGACAGTTCCGGCTGTCGCCGGTATTGTTCGGATTGCTGATGCGCTTCGGGCTGACCATCCGGAACTGTGTCCGGAACAGCCGCGACGAACTGGTGTCCCAGGTAGCCTGAACGAACAGTTCACCGTTAAAGGCGTGCATGGCCACACCTTCACGAATCATCATGGTAAACGTGCGTTTTCGCTCAACGTCAATGCAGCAACAGTCATCCTCAGCAAACTCTTTCCAGGCTGCTTCAACATCGCGGGAAAAAGCACGGGCTTCTTCTTCCCCGATGCCAAGATAGCGCCAGCTGGGGCGATGACTGAGCCGGAAAAAAGACCCGACGATATGATCCTGATGCAGCTGAATGGCGTTGGCGGCATAGCCGTTATTGCGCACCAGATCGTCTGCACGAGCATTGCCACGGGTAAAGTTTGGCAGCAGGGCTGCATCCACACTTTCACTCGGTGGATTCCACGCCCGCAGCTGACCACCAAATCCGCTGCCACCGCCGTGATAACCGGCAAATTCACGCAGCGATGTCCTGCCGTCCGGTCCAAGAAGGGTGGAGATGGTGGATGTTTTCATACATAAAATCCTGCTGGTCCCCTGCGTCGCTGTGTCATGCCAGTCTGCACTTCCAGTTCAGCAATGTATTTTTTCAGGTCAGACACGGAAGTGGCAGTAAACTCCACTCTCCGCCCATCTTTCTGTACTGTTGCCACCCGTTTACCTGTCATCAGGTCATGCAGTGCCGCACGGGCAGCGGCAAGTTCTTCCTGTCGCGTCATTCATCCTCTCCGGATAAGGCACGGGCGTAATCTGCCAGTGTTTTCTTGTTGGTTGCTGCACCATCCTCTTCCTGCAGGCTCGCCAGCAGTGCGCTGAGATTCAACTGCCAGCGGGAAATACTGATGCGCAGCGCCGCCAGCGCATAAACAAAGCAGTCGAGTGCCTCATTGCGTCGCTTTTTGCTGTCCCACAATATTTTTTTTCTGCCATCCACCCATTTTTCGACCTGCTCTTCGGCAGTCAGCTGCTGCGCTTCGGTCAGATCAAAAATATCGGGGTTATTTGGGAAGTGAACGGCACCGGGAAGCGGTTCATCCCCTTCCGGCGTCAGTGTGAAGCGGTTATAAATCTGCTCTTTCGCGGTATCCGTACCGATTTCGGTAAGGTAAACCCCGTTTTTATTTCGCTTACGTGGCATGCTGGCCACCGGCTTGCCGTAGACGGATGCCCCTTTGATGGGGATCACCCGGAACAGACCATGCTTTTTCGAGCGTTCATACACGATAGTCGGGTCAATCCCACCGATATCCCAGCAGATACGGGATATCGACATCTCTGCACCATTACGGCGGGTATAGGTTTTATTTATGGCCTCATCCACACGCAGCAGCGTCTGCTCATCATCATGGCGGCCCATCATAATCTGACGGTCAATCAGCCAGCTTTCCTCGCCCGGCCCCCATCCCCATACGCGCATTTCGTAGCGGTCCAGCTGAGAGTCGATACCGGCGGTCAGGTAAGCAACGCGATCAGGAACGGGCGCTGAATAATGCTCTTTCCGCTCTGCCATCAGTTCAGCATCCGGACGTTCGCCTATTTTCGCTTCCCACGTTTCACCTAAAGTGGTGTTCACGAAGGTTTTACGTTTTCCCGTATCCCCTTTCGTTTTCATCCAGTCTTTGACAATCTGCACCCAGGTGGTGAACGGGCTGTACGCTGTCCATATGTGGAAGGTCACACTGTCCGGCGGTTCCATTTCTTCACCGGTAGACGAAAACCAGCGAATGCCATCACGGGTCCAGATCCCGGTCTTTTCGCAGATATAACGGGCATCAGTGAAGTCGAGTTCCTGCTGCCTGATGACGCAGGCATTATGCTCGCAGAGATAAAACACACTGGAGGGATCATCCGGCGTCCATTTGAGGCCAAACGGCGTCTCTTTATCGCCAAATTTAAGATACTGCTCCTCCCCGCAGTGCGGGCAGGCAACATGAAAACGCATAAAATGCGGGGATTCACTGGCAGCACGTTCAATCTGGCAGGTGCCTCTCACTTTGGGAGTGGAGCCACGAATGGACTTTGGCCAGACTGAGCCTTCAATACGCTTGTCACCCAGGAACGTCGGGGAGCCTTCCTGTTCAATATCGTCATCAAACGCAGCGAGTTCATCATAACCCGCCACATCCACCGACTTTTCACGGTAGTTTTTTGCCGCTTTACCGCCCAGGCACCAGAAGCCACGACCATTGGTAAAACGCTTCATGGTGAGCGTGTTATCCCGGTGTTTTTTGCCATACCACGGTGCCAGCGCCAGCAGCGACGGAATATCACGGATGGTCGGCTCAACATGGGTTTTCATAAAGTTCTCGGCATCGCCATCCGTCGGCAACCAGATAAGGGTGTTGCGCTGCTTATGCTCTATGAAGTAGGCATAAACACCCAACAGCATTTTGGAATAACCGACACGGGCAGACTTCACCACATTCACCTCGCGGATGTAGTCGCTGCCCATCGCATTCATGATGGCCCGCTGAAAGGGCAGTGTTTCCCAGCGCCCTTCCTGGTATGCGGATTCTTTCGGTAGATAGTAATTGGCATCCGCCCATTCAACGGCGGTCTGTGGCTCCGGCCTGAACAGTGAGCGAAGCCCGGCGCGGACAAAATGCCGCAGCCTGTTAACCTGACTGTTCGATATATTCACTCAGCAACCCCGGTATCAGTTCATCCAGCGCGGCTGCTTTGTTCATGGCTTTGATGATATCCCGTTTCAGGAAATCAACATGTCGGTTTTCCAGCTCCGGAAAACGCCGCTGCACCGACAGGGGTATCCCGTCGAGAATACTGGCAATTTCACCTGCGATCCGCGAAAGCACGAAAGTACAGAATGCCGTTTCCACCACTTCAGCGGAGTCTCTGGCATTTTTTAGCTCCTGTGCGTCGGCCTGCGCACGCGTGAGTCGATGGCGTTCGTACTCAATAGTCCCCGGCTGGAGATCTGCCTCACTGGCCTGTCGCAGTTCTTCCACCTCCCGGCGCAGCTTTTCGTTCTCAATTTCAGCATCCCTTTCGGCATACCATTTTATGACGGCGGCAGAGTCATAAAGCACCTCATTACCCTTGCCACCACCTCGCAGAACGGGCATTCCCTGCTCCTGCCAGTTCTGAATGGTTCGGATACTCGTACCAAAAATGTCAGCCAGCTGTTTTTTGTTGACTTCCATTGTTCATTCCATGGACAAAAACAGAGAAAGGAAACGACAGAGGCCAAAAAGCTCGTTTTCAGCACCTGTCGTTTCCTTTCTTTTCAGAGGGTGTTTTAAATAAAAACATTAAGTTACGGCGAAGAAGAACGGAAACGCTTGAAACCGGAAAATTTTCATAAATAGCGAAAACCCGCGACGCTTCCGCCCCGTAACTCTCCGGATTGCCGGAAAGGACCCGTAAAAATGAGAAAAACCATCATCCACACCATGGCAACCAGCATTATCGAAGCCTTCACCGAAGGGCTGTTGTAAGACCAACAAAAAACCGCCCGAAGGCGGTTTGATATAACTCTTGAATTTTAGTTTGAAACATCACCATGCAATCTTTTGAACAAGATATTTCGCATATCATCAGAATCTATAGGGTCAAGATTCATCCATGTGAGCTTCTGACGATCTTCTGTAAAATCGTATTCAGAGAAGACACCATGAATATCTCCCTTTTCCGGAGAGTACAATATTGCTATGGCTTGAGCCGGACAGTTATGCGGCATGCAACCAGAAAGTGCAAGATACTTACTACCACGGATAGTAATTTCGTTCGCTGGGGTGCTTGTGCCACCATCTTGCACCCACAATGGTAAATTACGTTTGGCAATTAGGCTCTTATAAGCCTTCCCGGTTTCTTTACCTTGTACAAAATCGAAAAGGTATGGATTTCCTTCTGCACTAACCGCCAGCGGAAGAAAAGCCAACATCGCAATAATAAATTTATTCTTCATACCATTACCTTCATTCCATTAAAGACTAGAAGGAGATTATCTTTTTTTTGTTATTTTGTCAGTTGCTCAGGGAATTCCTACAATAATGCAAGTGATCGATATCTGATTTGCAATAGCCAGAATCAGAATCAATTATTTAACAATATCGCATACGGCAGGATTTCATGCTTTCCGGATAACCTAACCTACATCATTTTTCAGCAAAATATTCTGTCAGAATGAGTGATCAATTCTGCGCACACCGCCGAACGCCATCAATAAGCTGGCAAACCTGAGATGCGGTATCTAAAAACTGACTCGCTTTTTCCAGGCTGACACAGCCCACCAACAAAAAAGGCATCAGTATCGCTACCAGTGCCCATTTCGCCGCCGATCGTGGCGTTCGGTGTGTCCAGTGTCTTCGTTTCATACTGATACGCGCTCTTTCATCCAACCGTAGATGAAACTCTCATTGGCTTCGCGCTTCTCTGCCAGTTCCAGATAACGCTCGCCCTGCGTGCAGTTCAGCGATACGAGCATGACAAGCTCACCGTCTTTACCACGATTTTTCAGAAAGGCGCGTAACGCATTAACGGTCCGTGGGCCGATACGTCCGTCGGCATCCATGTCCGGATACAGTTTCCCACACAGATTGAACACGTTCAGCCAGCGCTGAAGCATTTTTGTTGCAACTGACGGCCCCATATTCACCCCTATGTCGCACAGCTCGGCGGCAATGTCGGGAGACAATGCAGAAACCTGATCGAAACGGGGTCCATACCAGTAATCAGCCTCGAGGATTTCCAGTGCCTGCCCGCGTGTCAGGTCGCGCATATTTCCCAGATATCCGTGAGCACGGGCCACTTTTTCAGTGATACCCCACTTTGTCGGAC
The DNA here is from genome assembly GCF_030332595.1 of Citrobacter sp. Cpo100. Lineage (NCBI taxonomy): Bacteria > Pseudomonadati > Pseudomonadota > Gammaproteobacteria > Enterobacterales > Enterobacteriaceae > Citrobacter > Citrobacter sp. Cpo100. The sequence continues at coordinate 889,893 of NZ_JAOWHM010000037.1, forward strand.
CGCCCTTATCATCAGGATGGTTTACGTAGCCACCCTCTTTTCCGAGGATTTCATCAAAAATTACATCCTTCGATTTCATCTCAGTTCCTCAGTACTGAAAGGATTTTTGATACATTCCCGCGCGCCCATACCACCAGCACACAGAACAGCAGATTACCCAGCAGCATGCCCCAGCTATCTGGAAGAGGAAGACCACACAGATAACTGAGCGGCGCTACCGCATAAACAAGCATCAGCAGCCAGGCCAGCCACGACACCAGCGGTTTATGTGTCGCGTCTTTTCTGCGGTAAAAAAAAAGCGTCAGCACGATGACCGTGCATAACGCCACATTCAGCAGTCCTGGAATATTACCTGCCATTACCCCCCCCCCGCAGGCGGGAAAACAGCCCCGATATCAACGAACCGATATCCTGCTGATGGATAAACGACAGAATTTTTACTGACACCACTGATACCAGTACCGCACACAATGCTTCAGCAGAGGCTCCGTCATAACCTGTTTTCGTTGCAAGATATGACGCCAGCGCCTTTGCCCCCAGCACACCAATGATGAATGACACCAGAAAATGAGCCGCCACCCGCCAGGCAGACAGTGCCTGCGGCATCGTGGCCACAAACAGTGCCCCAGCAAATGCGCCAAACACTATCCCAAAATCCGTATTGGTAAATAGACCGAATGCCGTCGCCCCTCCGAGCGCCGCAGCCGTGCCCGTCCCGGATAAGGGTTCAGACATGATGTTCTCCTGTAAATAAAAAGGGCCACCAGCAGCCCGTTAATAGCACCCCATCAAATGCACACACGAATACACACAGAATATTGTTTTGTGTGTATTCGTGTGTATAATAATTTTCAGGCCAGGAGGAAATATGAAATCGACTGACCTGATAAAGGAATTGACCGAGGCCGGATGTGAACTCAAAAGGCATAACGGAGGAAGCCACCAGATATGGTGGTCACCGATAACCGGAAAAACTTTTCCGGTTCCGCATCCCAAAAAGGATTTACCTCTCGGCACTGTCAAATCCATTAAAAAACTGGCGGGGATCTAATCCCCGCCCTCTCTGGAGGTTGATATGTTCTTCTCAGTGGGCGTCGAGACGCCGAAAGATGAAAACACCGCCTACGGTATGATTGTTCCTGCGTTTTCAGCTTACGATTACGGCTGCTTTTCCGCCGCTGACACACAGGATCAGATTGCCCCAATGGTGAAAGAGGCCATCCTGATGGTCGTAGAAGATTTGATTCAGAACGAAAATATTTCTGTCGAAGACATCAAGGATGCAGGTTATCTGGTTTATTCGCTTAACCCAGAATATAAAGACTTCGACAGCTGGGTTATGGTCGACGTTGATTTGTCAGAATTCGAAGGCAAGCCGCAGCGCATAAACATTTCATTACCTGATACGCTGATTAAGCGAATCGATAATGCAGTGAAGAGCAGCAACGTTTATCGCGACCGCAGTCACTTCATCGCTGAAGCTGCCCGACACGAACTGAAGCAATAATGATTTTATGGCCCCGGATTGCCGGGGCTTCTTACATTCTGAAGCGCTCGCGCTAATCTCACCTATCTGCATCAACCCGCAAATTTACCGTACTGCGCTACTTTTCAGACCCAAAAAAGCCCGCCTGGCGGCGGGTTTAAGCTGTGCGGCAAAGGAACCACTCTTAACACGATACAATAGTTTTTGCGTACGCGTTAGCATTTTTGTTAAAGTATAAAAACGTAATCAAACCATTATGTTACCAATACAATGAAATTCATCCAAAAACATCCAGCAATAGCTTATACAGTAATTATTATAGTTTTTGCCTTAATATATAATGTTGCTTGGATTGTCAGTCCAGATTCTTTCGTAAAAAACAATGCACTCAACTCTACACCTGTATATGATGCTATTAGTTTAGCATATGCGAACAATGAGGTGAAAAAAGAAGCCACAGCCAGTGTTTCAAGAGAAGTATTTTCAGAGCAAATCTTAACACTTACAAATCAATTCAATAAGATAAATATTGAAAATTTAGAACTTGAACAAACATTATCTCAACAGCAAAAAAAATTAAAAGAAATTAGTGAAAAGCAATCAATAGCGCGGGGCAAGAACACAGAAAAATACAAAGAAGACCGTTTGAAAGATTTACACGAAACGCTTGTCATTAAAAATAATGAACGTGCTACCATATCTTCTTTAAAAAACAAAACAAATGAAAGTCAGATTAACATTATGCTGGCCGACAAAGATGTAGAAATAGCCAAAATAAATCTTGAAATAGCGTATAAAGAGAATGATGCTAATGTCTATATCTTATCTAATTTCGGCAATTTTAACGATCCGGCAATCAGTAAAGAATTTGATGCGACCACTAAAGAAATTGAGAGAACAAGAGAAAAAATAATAAACAACGAAACAAAAATAATGGAAATAAGAAATAAATCTCAATCCATGTTGGATAAACTCAAAAAAGATGAGCTTAATTTTTTTGATTTTTTATTTTATAGCATAGGAATATCTACAACGACAACCTTTGGTGATTTATTAGCAAACTCAAGATGTATCAGATTTTTAGTTTGCGTGCAACTATTACTATCAATAATAGTTTTAGCTAATGTAACCCAAAGATTTTTATCCAAAAAATAAATAAGGCCCTCAAAAATGAGGGCTTGCTTTAATATTAACTTAATAATAATAAAGTTCCATTCAAAAATCCTAGTGCAGTTTGCAGTTCTTTCCTTATAGTACCATCTGAACATTTCCGCTTCTTCGCGATTGTACGGAGTGAAATACCAATCACAAAGTGGGCAATGATCAGCTCATATTCGTCTGGCTTATACTTCCGCAGGCAGGCAACACAGCCGTCTATCATGATGCCTTCATCATCATCACACTTGATGCGTGACTTTTTACCATGTGGTAAAAGTCCCTTGAAACCTGCCGCTATCGGCTGCCAGTCCACCCCGCTGTTCTCTGAAGCCGCCCAGGCTCCCCAACGATCCATCACTTCATACATATCACGCATCAATTTTCTCCACAAAATCAGGCCAACACGCCAATCGCCAGCGCGCGATCAATAAAACGAAATATCAGCTCCAGTTGGGAGCCATACTTCTCTTCAAATGCCACAGTGTCCGCATGCAGTTCGTCGTGATGCTTTCTGCACAAAGGCATCACAAAGAGATCATGCGCTTTTGTTCCCATCCCCCCCTGACCGTGGCCTATCAGGTGGTGGGGATCATCGGCGGGCTTTCCGCAACATGCACACGGCTGAGTCTTAACCCAGCGCGTGTACTTCTCGTTAACCCAACGGCGACGTTTTGGGCGTAACATAAATGACTCTGGTGACTCAGGATCAACCTTCAGCGCCAGAACCTTTTTCGCTTTATCCTGGACAATGCTGGTGGCAGGGACCGAGGGCACCAGGTCACTTTCACGGGTTACCGATTGAACTACTGGCTCTGGCATTCTGAGGGCCTTACAGGCTGCGCTTTCCGGCAGAACATCAGCCAGTTCATAACGAACCAGCCACCAGCACAGTTCCGGTAGCGTAACGACATGGTTATCATCAAAACCGAGATCCCGACGAACAACAGACAGCACCCAGCGAGCACAGTTATCCGTTGCCATTGATTCCAGCCGTTCGGTGAACTGATCGCGCAGCTGGTTATCGCAATGCCAGCACAATCGGAGCGCCCCTGGAGCGTGACGCATTGTTGTCACGTGCCCACTGTGCCAGTCAGAATGCGGCCACTGACAACCTTTCTCCCGAAGCAACCAGCTTTCAAGGCTCTCTACTCCACCAGCTCGACGAATAACAGATTCATTGCGGAAAACCTCCCGAATAACGGGATCCTCAGCTAATGGTTGTGATGCCGCCGGAACGGCACCACTGGCAAAAGATGAATAACGCTCCGGCTCTGGCTCCAGCAGGACACGCCCCTGCATAAACAGGGGCATCAGCTCTGAACCGGGCCTGAACAATACAATCCCCATACGCGGGGCAATTTCAGGAGTCAGTAACGCTCTCACGATTACCTCAATGAACGGTCTCAAGCAGCTTTAACAGCTCAGGGAATCTGGACTCGAAGAAATGCGGCTGAGTCTCGCGCGGGTTTGCCGGACTGGTGATGTTCTTGCCGAACATGCAGCCCTTCGCCGTCAGTGACCAAAATTTTTTAATGCCGTTGATTCCTGTTCGGCTGTATCGCTCACGATGTTCAACAATCCCCAGCTTCGCCAACTGGTGATATACCTGGTTTGCCGTTATGCGAATACCGTGCTGTTTCAGCAGCGCGCTCAGTGAAAGAGTTGGACGGCTGGAGCCATCCGGCGCGCCAACAGGAACATCAATGGCATACTGCGGAGTCAGATTTGGCAGGCCAGCAGCATCCTGGAGTTTCTGGCATGCGCCCAGTACCGATGAATTGGACAGGTTTAACTCTTTGCGCATAAAACCCAGCAGAATCACCCCCGCCTGTATCTTATCGGCTGCCATACCCGATGACTTTTCCGGAGCACTCGTTACCTGGTCGAAGGTGCGAATCACCTTTAAATGGAATGACGGGCTGATCCACATTGCATAGGAGTACACCAGTTCTTTGCAGACATACGTCCCCCGGTTATTTCCGCCATGAATAACGCTAACCGGGTCCATGTTGACCAAGTTGCTAATTTGCAACTCGCTAATTAAGCGTCCTGTTTGCTCATTACGGAGCCAGAACGTGGGTTTATGTTTATCCAGAGAGCCAGCTGCGCGGTGCAGATCATTAAGACTGTATCGACCATAAGCATCACGACGAACTTCGATACCATCAATGATCATCAAATTATTCATGCTTTGTTTCTCCTACTATCTGGCGGCTGCACCCGCCGTTTTTTCGAACTTGCTGATAGTTATCTCAACCTTCCCTTTCGGGATAACCGGCCCCCACTCCACCAGCATTCTTTTCACCTGGCTGTCGTCCTCCCACACACCCGCGTGGGTCAGCGCGTCAAACAGCGCTTTGTTATAGTTGTCCAGATCGCGGATCCGGTTGTCAGGAGGAAACAACACGATTTCCACTGATGCTGGTGCTGTCGTTGGTTTCGGTAGACGACGTAATTGCTCAATGATGGCTTCGCACGCTGCACTCTGGAATTTACGCCCTACCGCACTTATCAGGTTTCGTCCTGCAAACGGTCCTTTATTGGGATGCCGCCAGTAAGTGTTCACGCTGGGCGGAAATGGCAAAGTCAGTTTCATACCTTCACTCCCCGTTCATGTAGCCAATGGACCGCACGTAATTTCGCGTTCTCTTCGTTGGCAAGTAATGCGCGGATAATCCCGGCGGCTTCGTTGTCTTCTACCGCTGCTGTGTGAAGCGTTATTCCCCGCGCCACACCACGCTTTATCGTGATGACACCTTTTTTCTCCAGTGCGCGGAGCTGTTCCACAGCAGCATTCACCGAGCGGCAACCCAGCATGGTGGCGAGTTCCTGATTGGTTGGCGGAAATCCACGCTCTTTCTGGTAAGAAATCAGCATATCCAGCACCTGCTGCTGGCGTTGGGTTAACACAGTCATTCAGCCCCCACATAATTCCCTGACAGATACCACCCATCAGCCGACACAACGATCCTTTTGCTTTTACGTAAACACCGCTCACGGCGTTGCAGGAATTTGTTTCGCTCCGACTGAGAATGGCTCTCGCAAAATGCCTCCATCCAGACCGTTGCTGCGCGTCGGTAGAGCCCCTTCGACTCCAGTTCTTCTGCCTTACGGGTCAGGCGCAAAATCACCTGGGGGTCGTTGGTGCCGGTATAGCAATTCCGCACCGGTTTGGTTGCAGCGATTGGTTCCTCGTGCAGTGCATAATGCCTGTGTGTCTCACCTTCGTAGCGATGAGCAACGCGCCCGCTTTGGCGTAACTTGCTTGCGGTCTGCAAAACGCACCGCCGTGAACAACCTTCAAAAGCGTTTGCGATGTCGCTGGAAGTACAGCCTGGATTTTCCTCAATAAATTTTTGAACATCTGCCATTAGACTCATACTCACCCCCTGAACCCTGTCGGGATCTGGCTGTAATCCACGCTGTCGTAGTTGGACTTGAAAAACGGATCTTCACGGTGTTCACCGCGAGCAACGTTGGCTGGTGACAAGCGCAGAGATAACTCGTCCCACTTTTCTCGCAACTTAGACGGGCTAAGCACGTTACGGCACCAGAACGGGTCACGGCTGACCCTGCTGTACATCTCGCAGATTTGCTTGTGAGTACGCCCGTCCTGAACGCACATCAGGCGGATTTCGTTTGCCCAGGCTGTCCAGTTCGGTTCTTTCGGACGAACCAGTTCACCGTCACTCTCGGCGGCCTGTTCGTACAGGGCGATGATTTTTTTCCAGAGCCACTGCGCGCAGGTCAAATCAGCCTGCGTTCCCCACTGGCGCTTTTTGGGGCTGAATACGACAGCGTCCGGATGCCGGGTTAAAAACTCCTGGTCAGCCGCCTGCTGGTCCGGTAGCGAAGCGTCCGGACGAGAAATGTTTTTATCTGACGGATCTGGTTTTAATACTGACGGATCGGGGTCAACCATCGCCCCCCTAACCCGGGCATTTTTATCAACCGTTGACCCATCAAAATTTGAGGGGTCAATTTTTGACGGGCTAATCATTGAGGGGTCAAAATTTGACGGGTCAGTTTTTACCCGGTTAACTTTTCTTTTCGGTTTGTATGCTTCACGTGCAGCAGCCGCCGCAGCTTCGAGCTTCTCGACATTGATTTGATAGATATTGCTCAGATTGCGGCCGCCTGCTTTACGCACCCTCTTTGTGAGCCATCCGTCTTTCTCAAGCTCTGCAATCGCCGACTTAACGGTTGATTCGCTTTTTGCGCCAATCTGGCGGCGGATAGTTTCCACAGCAGGCCATGACAAGCCCTCGTCATTACTGTAATCAGCAAGACGAGCCATCACCGCAACCCTGGACAAAATCATGCCCGTAAAGGCACATCCCTCCCATACGAGGCCATGCAGCTTGCTACTCACGCTGCACCTCCAATACGTTTAAAGTTCCTCCCGGAAAGAAACGCAATGAGCGGATAGCTGAGGGTGTAATCGCGTCCCAATAATTCGCAGACCACCTTCTGGCTTTCGGTATCAACAAGGCTGACGCGCAGAACGTGACCGCGGCTGGTGGCATACCACTGTCCTTCACGAGGACAATCACGATACTGGCTGGTGAAACGGTTAATAATCTTCCTGATCATTTGCGTCCCCTTACCTCGGAAGGGTTCAGTAATAGTTTGATGAGACGAGCAAGCGCCGCATCGTCATTGATGCGGTCATACAGGCGATTCTGGCCCACAGCCTGGCCGTGTCCTCTGTGGTTACTAATGACCTGGCCATTTGATAATCTGCATTCATGCCGTAACAACTGGTGTACAGCCATGCCGACCACCAGCTGTTGCGACACAGAGTTATTTGCCGTTAAACTGTTCATGCGTTAGTTTCTCCACAGTCACGACACGCCACGGCGCCCAGAGCTGCACACTCGTGGGCGTCATTACTTTCAGGGACACAAAAAATCTTGTAGACCAGCGTGGCATGCTCCTGCAGCTTCGTAATAGCCCGGAAAAGCTCATCGTTGATGGCTATCCGTTCATGAAGTTCCACCACCCCATCTTCGATTGCTAAACGTATTTGCTTTGAGTAGCTTCCAACCTGCTCGATGGCTTCCAGCAGACGCTGGTTGATATCAGCGTTCTCCACTTCCTCAACTTCCGGAAGTGATACAAAGACACCATTCGCAGATTGCGCTACACCATCAGCAATATGATGAGTACCACCAGCACGTTGTAAAACCATTGCCCAACCAAGTGGGAAGATCTGATCGCCATCTGCGCGGAGGCGATTAAAGAGCGCGTTCTCTGTTACATCCAGCCAGTCAGCAGCTTCTGCATATCCCCCTGGCAGGGCCGCGATAGTTTTCCTGACAGCCTTCACATACCACTCAGGTTGTTTTTCTACTTTCCAGTGATGTTTACCCACGGTAAGTCCCAATTCTCTGTGGTTAAAAATTGAATATGTTTTGCTAGTCTTTTGGGTAGATATCCGGCCTCAAATCAGATTTCGTAATTGCACCAAATGTGTTTTGCTCCAGCCTCTTGGCTAGCGAAAAGCTGGCCTTTTTATAACCGTTGAATACCAGCCTTAAGTAGCCGGGAGTCGAACCAACTCTCTCTGCCAGCTGGCTCTGTTGCTCTTTGGTCAATGAATCCCAATATGCCTTCATGCAATATGTACCTCCGGTATACATATTACATGAATGAAATGAACCTTCAAGATACTTGTACCTTCATGGTACAAAGGTTTTAATTTCTATATGAAAACAATCCATGACATCAGGCGGTCAAACGCCAGAAAGTTGCGAGACGGTGTTGGCGGAAATACATCTTTCGCCAGCATGATTGATCGCGAACCAACCCAAACTAGTAGATTTATGGGTGATGGGGCCACCAAAAATATCGGTGACACCATGGCCCGGCATATTGAGAAATGTTTCGATCTACCTATCGGATGGCTTGATCGTGAACACCAAACAACAAACATCACAAAAAAACCCGATGTTTCAATAATTAATAAAAAAATTACTATGGTCCCTGTTATATCCTGGGTACAGGCCGGAGCATGGAGAGAAGTTGGTTATTCCGAGGTAGACTTGAGCACAGCAGAGACTTTTCCCTGCCCTGTACCCTGTGGTGAAATGACATACATTTTGCGTGTAATAGGCGATTCAATGATTGATGAGTATCGCCCTGGTGATATGATTTTTGTTGATCCCGAAGTACCTGCATGTCATGGGGACGATGTGATTGCCTTGATGCACGAAACAGGTGAAACCACATTTAAACGGTTGATTGAGGACGGTACTCAAAGGTACCTGAAAGCACTAAATTCAAACTGGCCCGAGCCGTATATTAAGATTAATGGCAACTGCTCAATCATTGGCACTGTTATTTTTTCCGGAAAACCAAGAAGATACTCTATTAAATCCTGAAGCTTTTTTATGAACCTGCTTAGGCAGGTTTTTTTACACTTGACAATGTACCCCAGGGATACATAATGTACCATCATGCAACAACGAAAGGCAGGGGGCCCACGACGTCCCCCAGGGGCAGACGAAGATCAGGATGATTCGTTAAGCGCCCTATCGGACGCTTCGCTCTTTAACAATCTGGATATCCCGCTCACAGACCTATAGTTCGATTATCTGGTGGGTTTGGTTTCCGATTCATTTTTAGATCTGTCTTACATGATGGGCACACAGAGTGTGTGTAACGTTCTGCCCATGATGTGCTCGTAGGCTGCAATATTGATATTTTCTGGTTTGTAAAACAATTAGGGCAAAGGTGTACAGTAATCTCCGCACCACCCACTATTTGCTCCTTCGAGTAAACAAAAGAACCGGATTCAAGCTGATTCAAGACATATCCTTCAGCCTTGTTTTCGAAATCTTCAAATTCTGCGATTTTTGCTTTGAGACGCGCAGCCTCTTCGTCACGAAGACGGATCACATCACCAAGAGAGAAGCACTCCGCCTGAAGCGTGATTAGTTTGTTCTGGAGTTCTATGGTTGCAGCTTTAACTTCTGCATCCGTTTTCGCGTCATTAATAACCTTAGCGAGACCAGCAGTCTCCTTTATAGCGGTCATAGCCGCTGAAAGTTCAGCTATCACGTTGAATACTCTGCTCGTTGTTGGGGATATCCAGATTAACCGAATCTTTGTTGTTGGGGAATAACTAGGTCCACCTCGCCTGATGTGGCTAAAAGCAGGCACACAACGGCTAAGTGTTTTCAGGAACGAGAGCCTTTAGCTTTGCGATATCCAGTAACAACAGCCGCTGCTTTGGCGGTACCAGTTTTTTCCTTAGTCCTTTCTGGTACCGCCCTTTTTACAAAACAGAGAAGAGTATCCCCGGATGACGGGGTCATAACCCGATCCATCCTGATAGTTGTGGCTACAGGTGCTCTTCTCTGTTTTGTGGAGAAACTAACCGACCGTGCAGGGTCGATATGCAGAGACTGAACAGTTAGTGAAGTAATAAGGTGATCGCATATGCTTCAAATGTTAACTCTTGAAGAATGGGCTTCTGAAAAATACAGAAGTAATCCTCCAAGCGTTTCCACGTTGCGTCGTTATGCTAAGCAGAATTTGTTTTGTCCACCGGCAATGAAACAAGGTCGGTTATGGCGAGTGCGCGAGGATGCCGAGTTAGTTGGAGAGCTGGTAACGCCAGTAATTAAGAAAAATGACTCATTACTTTTGCAACGGATTTTGAGTGATGGCAGCCAGACCGCGTAAAAATAATGTTTCGGTCCCTAACTTATATCCACTTTATAGTCGGAAGGTAAATAAAGTCTATTGGCGGTATAAGCATCCAATAACAGGGAAATTCCATGCTTTGGGAACAAACGAAGCTGAAGCTATCGCTATTGCCACTGAGGCCAACACTCGCCTGGCTGAACAAAGAACCCGACAGATTTTGGCTATCAGTGACAGGATCGCAACCAGCAAAGGAAAAGCGATCACAACATCTACATGGTTAGACCGTTACCAAGCTATCCAGGACGATAGGCTGAAAAGTGGTGATATAAGACTCAACACCTATAAGCAGAAAGCCAAACCAGTATCCTTGCTCAGGGAAAGAGCAGGAATGAAGTTGATCTCGGCCGTTGATGTCAGAGATATAGCACAATTGCTTGAAGAGTATATCTCTGCTGGACAGCCTAGAATGGCCCAGGTTGTAAGGTCTGTATTGATCGATGTGTTTAAGGAAGCACAGCATTACGGTGAAGTTCCGCCTGGGTATAACCCTGCTCTTGCAACGAAGCAACCCAGAAGGAAAATTACCCGTCAACGCCTCAGCCTGGAAGAATGGCAAAAAATATTCGATATCGCAGATGCCAGTCATCGTTATATGGGAAATGCCATGCTCCTAGCTTTGGTCACTGGACAGCGTTTGGGGGATATATCTAAAATGAAATTCAGCGATATTTGGGATGACCACCTTCATGTCATTCAGGAAAAGACCGGAAGCAAAATCGCTATCCCTCTTTCTCTTCGATTGAATGCTATCAACTGGAGTTTACGAGATGTAGTCGCTCGCTGCCGTGATTACGCTGTCAGTCCCTATCTCGTGCACTTTTTCAGAACAACATCTCAAGCTGAACGCGGATCGCAGGTAAAATCCAATACATTGACGATGAATTTCAGTAAAGCGAGGGATTTGGCAGGAATTGACTGGGGGCGAGGTTCCCCTGCCACATTCCATGAACAAAGGTCTTTATCTGAGCGACTTTACGAAGCTCAGGGTGTCGACACCCAAAAACTTCTGGGGCATAAATCGCCTAATCAGACAGCCCGATACCATGATGATCGTGGTAAAGGATGGGCAAAAATCAAAGTTTGAATTTTCCAACAGTCAATGATACTGTATATACATACAGCAACAATAAAATTTAAGCTCTTGAAGGTGCTTGGTTTTATGGAATAATGGAACCAAATAGTTTACAGGAGTTTTCTTATGCTGTTGTATGCCTTACGTGTGTTAATGAGACCGCGCGATCCAGACCTCTTTTCGAAAGGATCTGTTCAGAAAGATATCTCTCATTTTGAAAATGCTATGGTTATCGCTGCAAAAAAGTTACATATGACCTCATCAACACCTTCCGTTCATAAGAAAACTAGTTATACCCTGAAACTGAGCATAAAACCTACTGATGGTGTTATGGCAGGAGTCATATCAAAGCAGCAAAAGATTAAGGGCCATGATAAAGATTTTCGTGAGTACGATGTAGACAACTATCCACCTATCGTATGGATTTGGGACAGGGAAGAGCAAGTGTTACTGGTTGAGAGGAAAACTGCGGTTTTCAAGGATGCACAACAAGTTGCTAAAGCGTTCGAAGATCTAACCAATAACGACTATTTGGCTCAGTTAGGACTTAGAATATTTATAGAGCCTTGCCTTGAAATGGAAGATTTTTGGTCAGAATATCATAGACTTCCATTTATCGACAAAGTCAGCTTTACGCTGATTACTCCGAATATTTTCGGAAGCAGTAAGCAAGCGTTAACCAATGATTTACGGAAGCTTGAAGAAGATACCAATGCAAATGCTGTAACCACTACTTTTGAAAACAAAGATGGCAATTTGAAACTCAAAGGTTCTCATTGGGCTTCAACTCTTGTTGACTGGGTCAAAGATGGTGGCGGGTCATGGTTGATCAAAGGACGTAAGTCACTCAAGTCAAAATCTACGACGGTATCCAGTAATCAGACAGCCAAAATCGTGCTGATCGAAGGTGAGATATCAGAAATTGAACTTGATGGCTATTCAGCAAGTGACATTAAAGAAATCATAGCCTTACATCAAAACAGGTATACGTTCAAAAATGAAAATTCTAACCGTCTGGATTAAAGCTATAGTTACTTTCTTTTTGTGCTTAGCATTATCGTCGACTGATAAACAAATTTATACCTTGCTTGAGCAGGCTTCTGCTGGAGTAATTGGTTCAATACTCGGAGGGATAACCGCAGGTATCTCCGTTATCTTCGGAATTTTGGCTGTCATTAACAAGGGCGAGAAAACTACAGACTTTACGGACTATTTAGAAAGTTTAGAATCAGATCTGAAATTACTGGTTCTATGTCTGGCAGCAACAATTTTCCTTCCTTATTTACGTAATTATGACATAACACTAGTAAATTATCCTCAGCACGAACTTATCCCTTCTAAAGGCAAGCTATTTACTGCTTTAGAACTTTTTGCTGTCGTGGTATCCCTTAACCTCATTGCAGAAGTGATTAGCTGCATTATTTTAGTGGTTAAAAAAAGTTTCAAAATTGAATCAAAGTGAGCCTGTTTTGATAACCGTTCGAAATCTAATAATAAAAACTGGAACCTCTCGGTTCCCGTTCACACACACCAGAGTCTAAATTAAATGTTTTCGGTGAGTGCGCCTTCCATACCTTTAACAATCAGGTCTGCTGTTCCAGTTCAACCTGTAAATAAACCCGTTTTAGACCCAAGCATTTTTTTCGTTTAACTTCACAGGCAGAGCGTAGTGCTCAAGTTAAATCGAATACTTTAACAATGAATTTTAGTAAGGCGAGAGATTTGGCTGGGATTGACTGGGACGATGGCATACCAGCAACATTCCACGAACAACGTTCTTTGTCCGAACGCCTCTACGGTGGTCAAGGTATTGATACTCAGAAATTGCAAGGCCATAAGTCACTAAACCAGACAGGTAAATACCGAGATGATCGAGGGAAACACTGGATAAAAGTAACCTTCTAAAAAGAAAGTTACTGAAGAATAAGGTATATAAATGTATCGTTAACAGTTAGCTAAAATTAATTATTTTAAAAATCAAAACCATTAGATTTGTTATGTAATGAATGAAGAGCGTCATACAATTGCTCTTCAACTTTAAGGTAATCGTTACTGCTTTTCATAATTATTAATAACTTACTTATATCACCATTAACTTTCAGTAGTGACCTAATTGAATAATGATCACCATTCATGAATGCAAGATTGGCTTGTATTTTTGGTTCACTGTTAATAATATCCCTTCTAGACTGATTGGGAATAACAAGATACCGTCCATAATTTACTGCTGAGCGAGACGCATGCAGACTACCACCTTTTAAGTCAGATTGAACCATCAAAACTCCAGCTGATAATCCTGCCTGGATTCTATCACGTTCTACAAAGTTAGTGCGAAATGTATTGCTTCCATAGGCATATTCCGAAATTAATAGTCCCTCTGAGTTAAGAATATCCATTGCAAGTTTTTTATTCTCTGCAGGATAAATTTTCTCCAATCCCTGCGCCATAACTGCTATTGTTTTCCCATGATTTTCAATAGCGGAAGCATGGGCAATTGAATCAACACCTTTAGCCAAACCACTTACAATGGTCCACCCTTTTTCTGTAAACCACTTAGTGATATTTTTTGCAATTGTTTCACCATGAAGAGTGGGTTCACGAGTACCAATTACCGCCAAGCATTTATTACGCAAACAATTTAGATTACCAGCACAATAGAGTATTGCAGGTCTATCGTTAGTAACCTTTAATGTTTCAGGATAACACTCGTCAAAAAATGAAATTATAAAATGATTTTTAGCATGAGCTATATCGATATTCTTTCTTGCGAAGTCTCTAGCCACTAACAAATCATCGGAAGTTATTTCTTTAACTCCCAATAATTTCACCAACTCATCAAGGGATAAATTAGAAAAGTCTTTGAGCATGCCTAAGCTAGATAACGACTTAGTACCCACTCCTTTAAGGGCACTAAGTGTCAACAACTTTTCTGTGTCTGGAGATATTGTCAACATCACTCACTCTCAGTGTGATTGCATCTAGGCTCTTGGTCCCACCCTGTACAGGCTAAAAAACGAACCTTCTTCCATTTATTGTACTTTTTCACCATATCTCTACCACAGTCAGGGCATTGTTTTTCAACGATACTTTCAGTGTACTCACACTTTTCTAATTCATCATTATAGCCTGAACACCCCCAAAATCGAATACCCGTTAGAGAGTTTTTCCTTATTTTAAGAATGTGACACATGCATTCAGGACAAAGCCTATCCACTTCAGAAATAGAAACTGTTTTAGCCAAGCATATCCCTAAGCTATGTTTAACGCTCTCGATTTTTAGCAATGAATAAGCTCTTTTTAGGGTAGAGCCTGTAGTAATGATATCATCAAATATTAATACGGTCTTACCTTCAAGCGTACCTTTATATTTGGGGTTTATATGCAAACTAGATTCTATTTCAATCGAACGCTGATCCTTTGGTAAAGTCTTAAGCGATTTGGCTCCCTCACTAAAAACAAAAAGATCATCTATAAAAGCAGCATCAGAATTACTTTTACTTCGAGCATTTTCTAAGACTTTCTCTAACCTTTGTTTTTTTTCTTTTTTTGATGGTATTACTGTAACAATATCAAAACCTTTAGCCGCCCGAAAAAATGATGGGATATTATCTGCTGCATGCGCTAAAATATCTCCCCAGTACTCTGGAGGTACGTAATTATCGTTATGTTCTTTCTTAGCGATTTCAATAGATAATGGATGCGAGTCATGTAATTTTGTTGTAAGTAAACTTTTTTGCGAAAAATAACGTCCAAGACATATTGTGGAGAGCGTCTCACTTGAGGGAATGACATTAGCTGACTCATCCAAAGGTACAAAGTAGAATCTTTTTCGCTCAAATTTAAAACTATTGTGTCGCGCACAGTTTTCCGCCATGAGAATTATATTCTCATACTCATCAACATCATCTATAAGGAATTCAGTGCTTAATACGGCGGCTGGTACTTGAGAAACTGGGGTTCTTGATGCCCACGATGGAACAATAGGTATAACTCCCGCATAATAACTAGCAATGATATCTGTGTAATCATCACCAATATAAATGACTCTTTCTGGATTTGTGAGTCCTAAATTTTTTAATGCTAGATTAATACCGGTAGGATTTGGTTTCATCCCTGATGAGCCTACATCAGTATATGTCACCACGGTGTCGAAATCTGGCAAATTTAAATGTGAAATTATTGTTTCTGCATAGCGCTTACTTGAATTTGTTACGATCCCTATTTTTATGCCTTTAGAAATCAGTCTTTCAAGTAATTTTTCAGTACCTTTATATGGTTTGACTGTTGATAGTAGTTCTTCTGTTATTTCATCATAAGCCCCACGTTCTCTAATATCTTTGAGCTTATTTGTTGATGCTAACGTGTTATCTAAATCGAATAAAATGGCTTCAATTTTCATTATCAACTCCATGTCTATAAGAATACTCTAATATACTTCCTATAATTCATTTTGATAACCTGTTTTGATAAAATTTTGATAACCGTTAGCAGCCTAACAAAAAACAACGGGAGCGTTACGCTCCCGTTAATGAATTTAACAAATTACCGCATTACATGTTTTCGATGATTGCGTCACCAAACTCTGAACATTTCAGCAGCTTAGCGCCGTCCATCAGACGTTCGAAGTCATAGGTTACGGTCTTCGCGTTGATCGCGCCTTCCATACCTTTAACAATTAAATCAGCCGCTTCGGTCCAACCCATGTGACGCAGCATCATTTCAGCAGACAGAATGATGGAACCTGGGTTCACTTTATCCTGACCTGCATACTTCGGTGCAGTACCGTGGGTTGCTTCGAACAGAGCGCATTCGTCACCGATGTTTGCACCCGGCGCGATACCAATACCACCAACCTGTGCGGCCAGCGCATCGGAGATGTAGTCACCGTTCAGGTTCATACAGGCAATCACGTCATACTCAGCCGGACGCAGCAAGATCTGTTGCAGGAACGCATCAGCGATAACGTCCTTAACCACGATCTCTTTACCGGTTTTCGGGTTCTTGATTTTCACCCACGGGCCGCCGTCAATCAGTTCACCACCGAATTCTTCACGCGCTAACTGGTAACCCCAGTCTTTGAACGCGCCTTCGGTGAACTTCATGATGTTGCCTTTGTGTACCAGGGTAACTGAATCACGATCGTTGGCGATGGCGTATTCAATCGCTGCACGTACCAGACGTTTAGTCCCTTCTTCAGAACACGGTTTGATACCAATACCGCAATGTTCCGGGAAGCGGATTTTCTTCACGCCCATCTCTTCGCGCAGGAATTTAATCACTTTCTCAGCATCGGCAGAGTCAGCTTTCCACTCGATACCCGCGTAGATGTCTTCGGAGTTTTCGCGGAAGATGACCATGTCGGTCAGTTCAGGGTGTTTAACCGGGCTTGGTGTGCCCTGATAATAACGCACCGGACGCAGGCAGACATACAGGTCAAGTTCCTGACGCAGAGCTACGTTCAGAGAGCGAATACCGCCGCCAACAGGAGTGGTCAGAGGGCCTTTAATGGCAACACGATATTCACGAATCAGATCTAAGGTTTCAGCAGGCAGCCAGACGTCCTGGCCATAAACCTGAGTGGATTTCTCGCCGGTGTAGATTTCCATCCAGGAGATTTTACGCTCGCCTTTATAGGCTTTCTCGACAGCAGCATCGACAACTTTGATCATCGGTGGGGTTACATCAACGCCGATACCGTCGCCTTCAATGAACGGGATAATCGGATTTTCAGGAACGTTGAGTTTGCCGTTTTGCAGGGTGATCTTCTTACCTTCCGCCGGAACAACTACTTTGCTTTCCATTCACCTCTCCTTCGAGCGCTTCTGGTTCTGCTCGTCTGTCATCACGCTGCATGTGCGTTTGCGTCCTGCTACACGGATGCTTTAGAGCAACTTTTTGTTAATGATTTGTAATGAGCGTGTCAATACTACCCTATTGTTCGCCGCCATGAAAGACACTCGTTCTTAGGCTATAATGCGGCAATTGATATAATCTGAAAATACCATGCAAAAAACTTCTTTTAGAAATCACCGGGTTGAGCGATTCAGCTCACGACAAGTCACTAAGCAGCGTAAAGAAAACCAGCCAAAACGCGTGGTTTTGTTCAATAAACCCTACGATGTTTTGCCACAATTTACTGACGAGGCTGGCAGAAGCACATTAAAAGATTTTATTCCCGTGCCGGGAATTTATGCGGCGGGCCGACTCGACCGGGACAGCGAAGGGCTTTTGGTGCTGACCAATGACGGCGCGCTGCAGGCGCGGTTAACGCAACCCGGTAAGCGTACCGGGAAAGTTTATTACGTCCAGGTTGAAGGTGAGCCGACAGCAGAAGCGCTGGACGCCCTGCGTAACGGAGTAACGCTCAATGATGGCCCCACGCTACCCGCAGGCATTGAAGTAGTAGAGGAACCCGTATGGCTGTGGCCGAGAAATCCGCCGATTCGGGAACGGAAAAACATTCCCACCAGCTGGTTGAAAGTTACCTTATATGAAGGTCGCAACCGTCAGGTACGTCGTATGACAGCGCATGTTGGATTTCCTACGCTGCGCCTCATCCGCTATGCCATGGGGGATTACACGCTGGAAAATCTTGCTAACGGCGAGTGGCGGGAACTGAAATCGTAACCGTACGGTTTAACGTGAGTGTTAACAGGGAAGAATGAAAAAAAATGGATAAGCAGCTTTTTGCAGCATTCATCCTGCTCGGCGTGTCACCGTTTTGTACAGCAAAACTGGACTGTGAGACAATTGCCGGAACAGCAGCAGGAGAGGCAAACTACCTTTATGAGTCTGCCAAAGTAAAAACCGACTCACGCCTGCATTTCTATTCTGCACCAGCAACAGAGTGTCAACTCCCCGCGTTCATGGTCAATGGCGACACCGTCGAGGTGCTCAGGAGTTCACAGCGCTACAAAAGCACGGGCATGCTTTCCAAAGATGAGCCTTATCGTTACGTACGTTATCGGGACGCTAAAGGAACCTTCGCCACCGGCTGGGTCTCGGTAGATGGATTAACGCCGTTATCCAGTCCGCTTGCAGTAAGCGCGTCTTGCCAGACATGGGCAAATAAAGCGATGTCGCAGCGCGGGTTTTTCCCCCCCTCCTTCGCAAACCACTATCAGGTAACAGGAGACACCCGCGCATGGTTCTATGCGATGCCAACCGAACAGTGTCGCAGCCCGTCCGTATTTTTAGTGCCCGGCGACCTCGTCTCTGTACAAGAACAATCCAACGATGATTTTATGGAAGCGGTCTATTACACCACCGATCGCCAAATCATACGCGGCTGGTTAAAAAAGTCGCAGTTACAAGCTATAAACAGCGGTGACCACTATCGCGACGACATCAACCCGTTGTCGACAGACAAAGCAACGAGAGTCGCCACCCTTGGGCTACGTCACAACCACCAATGTATTTTTTATGAAAGCTGGAATGCTAAAAAGGCCATTGAGATTATCGTGCGCGAGGATCATCAAACCGCATTGTGCCGTGGAGGGGCCGACCCACAAACGTCGCCTCCTGTGGCTTATATTAGTATCGACAAGGCCAGCGGCGAAATTAGCTGGCCAGATGTTGCCGAAGGATTTGCTGAGGAATAAGGGGAAAATATGTTCAAACCGCACGTCACGGTCGCCTGCATTGTGCATGCAGAAGATAAATTCTTAGTCGTTGAAGAAACGATCAATGGCAAAGCCTTGTGGAATCAGCCTGCAGGACACCTGGAAGCCGATGAAACGCTGGTGCAAGCCGCAGCACGCGAACTGTGGGAAGAAACGGGCATTAAAGCGCAGCCGCAGCATTTCATTCGTATGCATCAATGGATTGCACCGGACAGAACGCCCTTTTTGCGTTTTCTTTTCTCTATCGAGCTTGCCAATATGTGCGCTACAGAACCCCATGACAGCGATATAGATTGCTGTCGTTGGGTCAGCGCAGAAGAGATTTTCTCTGCGCCAAACCTGCGTTCGCCGTTGGTTGCGGAGAGTATTCGCTGTTATCAGAGCGGACAGCGCTACCCACTGGCCATGATCGGCGAATTTAACTGGCCGTTTACAGAGGGTGTCAAGTAAAGGGCTGCGTGCTAGAATATGCCGCCTTGAAGTTCAATGTCGTGAGTATTCCTATGTCTGAAAGCCCAAAAAAAGTGATCGTCGGCATGTCCGGCGGTGTCGATTCCTCCGTTTCTGCCTGGCTGTTACAACAACAGGGCTATCAGGTAGAAGGCCTGTTCATGAAGAACTGGGAAGAGGACGATGGCGAGGAATACTGCACAGCGGCCGCCGACCTTGCGGATGCGCAGGCTGTCTGTGACAAACTCGGCATTGAACTGCATACCGTCAACTTTGCCGCAGAATACTGGGACAACGTCTTTGAACTGTTCCTTGAAGAGTACAAAGCGGGCCGTACGCCGAACCCGGATATTCTGTGCAATAAAGAAATTAAGTTTAAAGCCTTCCTTGAGTTTGCCGCCGAAGATTTAGGTGCCGATTACATCGCCACCGGTCACTACGTGCGTCGCGCGGATGTCGACGGCAAAAGCCGCCTGCTGCGTGGGCTCGATGGCAATAAAGACCAGAGTTATTTCCTCTATACGCTCGGCCATGAGCAAATCGCGCAAAGCCTGTTCCCGGTCGGTGAACTGGAAAAACCGCAGGTGCGTAAAATTGCCGAAGATCTCGGTCTGATTACGGCCAAGAAAAAAGACTCCACGGGTATCTGCTTCATCGGCGAACGTAAGTTCCGTGAATTTCTTGGTCGCTACCTGCCCGCTCAGCCTGGCAAAATCATCACCGTTGACGGCGAAGAGATTGGCCAGCACCAGGGACTGATGTACCACACTCTGGGCCAACGTAAAGGTCTGGGCATTGGCGGTACGAAAGAAGGGACGGAAGATCCATGGTATGTGGTGGATAAAGACGTTGAGAACAACATTCTGGTTGTCGCTCAGGGTCATGAACATCCACGTCTGATGTCCGTTGGCCTGGTGGCGCAACAGCTGCATTGGGTCGATCGCGAACCGTTCACCGGCACCATGCGCTGCACGGTGAAAACCCGCTATCGTCAGACCGACATTCCGTGCACCGTTAAGGCACTGGATGCTGAGCGTATTGAAGTCATTTTCGACGAGCCAGTCGCGGCGGTCACGCCGGGTCAGTCGGCTGTCTTTTACAATGGCGAAGTGTGCCTCGGCGGCGGCATTATCGAACAACGATTGCCTCTGCCGGTATAATTACTTACAAATTTGATACAAGGAAGCAGTGAACGTGGCAAAGAATTATTATGACATCACCCTCGCCCTGGCAGGCATTTGTCAGTCGGCACGCCTGGTGCAGGAACTGGCGCACCAGGGGCATTGTGATGCCGATGCATTACACGTTTCACTGAACAGTGTCATCGACATGAATCCCAGCTCTACGCTGGGCGTGTTTGGCGGCAGCGAAGCCAACCTGCGTCTTGGCCTTGAAACGCTGCTTGGCGTGCTGAACGCCAGCAGTCGTCAGGGACTGAATGCGGAACTCACCCGCTATACGCTAAGCCTGATGGTGCTGGAGCGTAAGCTGTCAGCAGCCAAGGGCGCTATGGACACGCTGGGAGACCGTATTAGCGGCTTGCAGCGCCAGCTGGACCATTTTGATTTGCAGTCAGAAACGTTGATGAGTGCGATGGCTGGCATTTATGTTGACGTCATCAGCCCACTCGGCCCGCGTATTCAGGTCACGGGTTCCCCGGCCATCCTTCAGAGCCCACAAGTACAGGCTAAAGTACGCGCTTCACTGCTGGCTGGCATCCGTGCTGCCGTGCTCTGGCATCAGGTTGGTGGAGGCCGTCTGCAACTCATGTTTTCTCGTAATCGCCTGACGACTCAGGCAAAACAAATTCTTGCTCATTTAACCCCGGAGTTGTGATCTATGGAATTATCCTCACTGACCGCCGTTTCCCCTGTCGATGGACGCTACGGCGATAAAGTCAGCGCGCTGCGCGGGATTTTCAGCGAATACGGTTTGCTGAAATTCCGTGTACAGGTTGAAGTACGCTGGCTGCAAAAACTGGCCGCGCACGCAGCGATCAAGGAAGTTCCTGCTTTTGCTGCCGACGCAATCGGTTTCCTTGATGCGATCGTCGCTAACTTCAATGAAGAAGATGCTGCGCGCATCAAAACCATTGAGCGTACGACCAACCATGATGTGAAGGCAGTTGAGTATTTCCTGAAAGAGAAAGTGGCGGATATCCCGGAACTGCATGCTGTTTCCGAATTTATCCACTTTGCGTGTACCTCAGAAGACATCAACAACCTGTCTCACGCGCTGATGCTGAAAACCGCACGCGACGAAGTGGTTCTGCCGTACTGGCGTAAGCTTATCGATGCGGTGAAAGATCTGTCTGTTCAGTATCGCGATATTCCTCTGCTCTCCCGTACCCACGGTCAGCCAGCCACCCCGTCTACGCTAGGCAAAGAAATGGCTAACGTGGCTTACCGTATGGAGCGTCAGTATCGTCAGCTCAACCAGGTTGAAATTCTTGGTAAGATCAATGGTGCAGTCGGTAACTATAATGCCCACATCGCTGCTTACCCGGAAGTTGACTGGCATCAGTTCAGCGAAGAGTTTGTCACCTCGCTGGGCATCCAGTGGAACCCGTACACCACGCAGATTGAGCCGCACGACTACATTGCCGAGCTGTTTGACTGCATCGCCCGTTTCAACACCATCCTGATCGACTTTGACCGCGATGTCTGGGGTTACGTGGCGCTGAACCATTTCAAACAGAAAACTATCGCGGGTGAAATCGGCTCTTCCACCATGCCGCACAAAGTTAACCCCATCGATTTCGAAAACTCCGAGGGTAACCTGGGTCTGTCTAACGCGGTTCTGCAGCACCTGGCGAGCAAACTGCCGGTCTCCCGCTGGCAGCGTGACCTGACTGACTCTACCGTTCTGCGTAACCTGGGCGTAGGTATTGGCTATGCGCTGATCGCCTATCAGTCCACGCTGAAAGGCGTGAGCAAACTGGAAGTGAACCGCGATCATCTGCTGGATGAACTGGACCATAACTGGGAAGTTCTGGCAGAGCCGATTCAGACCGTGATGCGTCGCTACGGTATTGAGAAGCCGTACGAAAAGCTGAAAGAGCTGACCCGCGGTAAGCGCGTTGACGCAGAAGGTATGAAGCTGTTTATCGACGGTCTGGCGCTGCCGGAAGAAGAGAAAACTCGCCTGAAAGCAATGACGCCCGCCAATTATATTGGTCGCGCCATCACAATGGTTGATGAACTGAAGTAATCTGTTTGATGCCGGAGCGCGCTTGCGCCTGTTCCGGCCTTCCGTTCATATCGTAGTAAGCCGGAAAGCATCAGCGTTTCCGGCTTTTTTATTGCCCACGAGATTATCCCTTTGCCCGGTTTATTAAATGTTTATCCCCACAGCCACATAATCAGCGTTAAACTATTCATACCATTATTTTAGGGAGAAACGATGATGCGCGTACTGGTTGTCGAGGATAATGCTTTATTACGCCACCACCTCAAGGTTCAGTTACAGGATTTAGGGCATCAGGTGGATGATGCAGAAGATGCGAAGGAAGCGGACTATTATCTGAATGAACATCTGCCGGATATCGCGATCGTTGATTTAGGACTCCCCGATGAAGATGGTTTGTCGCTGATCCGCCGCTGGCGCAGTAATGAGGTTTCGCTGCCGATTCTGGTATTAACCGCGCGCGAAGGCTGGCAGGATAAAGTGGAAGTCCTCAGCGCCGGTGCTGACGATTACGTCACCAAACCGTTTCACATCGAAGAAGTGGCTGCGCGCATGCAGGCACTGATGCGCCGCAACAGCGGTCTGGCATCGCAAATTATCTCCCTTCCGCCTTTTCAGGTAGACCTCTCTCGACGCGAGTTATCCGTCAATGATGAAGTTATCAAGCTCACTGCGTTTGAATACACCATTATGGAAACGCTCATCCGTAATAATGGCAAAGTGGTCAGTAAAGATTCGCTCATGCTGCAGCTTTACCCGGATGCCGAGCTGCGCGAAAGTCACACCATTGATGTTCTAATGGGACGTCTGCGTAAGAAAATTCAGGCGCAATATCCGGACGACGTCATCACCACCGTGCGTGGTCAGGGATATCTTTTTGAACTGCGCTAATGAATAAACTATTGCGTCATTTTTTCCCGCTATCGCTACGGTTGCGCTTTTTACTGGCAACCGCAGGCGTTGTATTAGTGCTCTCGCTGGCCTACGGCATGGTTGCTCTGGTGGGCTACAGCGTCAGCTTTGATAAGACAACGTTTCGCCTGCTGCGGGGTGAAAGTAATCTGTTTTATACCCTGGCAAAGTGGGAAAACGGCAAGATAAACGTCGAGCTGCCTGAAAATCTCGATATGCAAAGCCCAACAATGTCGCTGATCTATAACGAAAGCGGTGAGTTGTTGTGGGCTCAGCGCAATGTTCCCTGGCTGACGAAAAGTATCCAACCGGACTGGCTAAAAACGAACGGTTTTCATGAAATTGAAGCCAATGTAGACGCCACCAGCACTTTACTGGGCGAAGATCACTCCGCTCAGCAGCAGTTAAAAGAAGTCAGAGAAGATGATGACGACGCCGAAATGACCCACTCCGTGGCGGTGAACGTCTACCCCGCCACTGCCAGAATGCCGCAACTGACCATTGTAGTTGTCGATACCATTCCTATAGAGCTGAAGCGCTCTTATATGGTCTGGAGTTGGTTTATTTATGTGCTGGTCGCCAATCTGTTGCTGGTCATTCCGCTGTTATGGGTGGCCGCCTGGTGGAGCCTGCGGCCGATTGAATCGCTGGCCCGCGAAGTCCGTGAGCTTGAGGAACATCATCGTGAGATGCTAAACCCCGCTACCACACGCGAATTGACCAGCCTGGTTCGTAATCTCAATCGACTTTTAAAAAGTGAACGTGAGCGCTACGATAAATACCGCACCACGTTAACCGATCTCACTCATAGCCTGAAAACGCCACTGGCGGTACTGCAAAGTACGTTGCGCTCAATGCGTAATGAAAAGATGAACGTCAGCGACGCAGAGCCTATCATGCTGGAACAAATCAGCCGTATTTCCCAACAGATAGGCTATTACCTGCATCGCGCCAGTATGCGTGGCAGCAGTGCCCTACTCAGCCGCGAGCTGCACCCGGTCGCGCCGTTGCTGGATAAGCTCACCTCGGCGCTGAATAAGGTATATCAGCGCAAAGGGGTCAACATTAATCTCGATATCTCACCTGAGATCAGCTTTGTGGGCGAACAGAATGATTTTGTCGAGGTATTGGGCAACGTCTTGGATAACGCCTGTAAATATTGTCTGGAGTTTGTCGAGATTTCGGCGCAACTGTCTGAGGATCAGCTGCATATTCTGGTCGAAGACGATGGTCCTGGTATTCCGCAAAGCAAACGGGAAGTGGTGTTTGACCGCGGACAGCGCGTAGATACGCTACGTCCAGGACAAGGCGTCGGTCTGGCGGTGGCGCGAGAAATCACCGAACAGTATGACGGGCAGATTATTGCTGGTGATAGCCTGCTGGGTGGTGCACGCATGGAAGTTATTTTTGGCCGCCAGCAGCCGGGCCAGAAAGACGAGTAATCGTCGCATGTAATAAATATGTACTGACTTCACGCTTGAGGTTAAGTATCCGTTATAATCGGTTGCAGATACCAGCCTGCGGGATGCTCACTATGGAATACCAACTCACACTTAATTGGCCCGATTTTCTTGAACGCCACTGGCAGAAACGCCCGGTGGTCTTAAAACGCGGGTTTAACAACTTTATTGATCCTCTTTCTCCTGACGAACTGGCTGGACTGGCAATGGAAAGCGAAGTCGACAGCCGACTCGTCAGCCATCAGGATGGTAAATGGCAGGTTAGCCACGGTCCCTTCGAAAGCTACGACCATCTTGGCGAGAACAACTGGTCTTTGCTGGTGCAGGCGGTCAACCACTGGCACGAACCTACCGCCGCGCTGATGCGCCCGTTCCGTGAATTACCGGACTGGCGTATCGACGATCTGATGATTTCTTTCTCTGTACCCGGTGGCGGCGTTGGCCCGCACCTGGATCAGTACGATGTATTTATCATTCAGGGAACCGGTCGTCGTCGCTGGCGCGTAGGCGAAAAGCTGCAGTTGAAGCAGCACTGCCCTCACCCGGATCTCCTTCAGGTCGACCCGTTTGAAGCTATCATCGATGAAGAGCTGGAACCCGGCGATATCCTGTACATTCCACCGGGATTCCCGCACGAAGGCTATGCGTTAGAAAACGCGATGAACTATTCGGTTGGCTTCCGTGCGCCAAACACTCGCGAGCTGATCAGCGGGTTCGCCGATTACGTTTTACAACGCGAACTGGGCAGCACCTATTACAGCGATCCTGATCTGCCACCGCGCGATCATCCGGCAGATGTTCTGCCGCAGGAAATGGACAAGCTGCGCGAAATGATGCTGGGCCTGATTAATCAGCCAGAACATTTCCAGCAGTGGTTTGGCGAGTTTATTTCTCAGTCTCGTCATGAGCTGGATATTGCCCCGCCGGAGCCACCGTATCAGCCAGACGAAATTTATGATGCCCTGAAACAAGGTGATGTGTTAGTGCGTCTGGGCGGATTGCGCGTATTGCGCATTGGCGACGACGTCTACGCTAACGGTGAGAAAATTGATTCACCGCATCGTCCTGCGCTGGAAGCGCTGGCCAGTCATATTGTGCTGACGGCTGAGAACTTTGAGGATGCGCTGGAAGATCCTTCTTTCCTTGCCATGCTTGCCGCGCTGGTCAACAGCGGGTACTGGTTCTTCGAAGGGTAATGCGGACTGTGCCTGATGCGACGCAATGCGTCTTATCAGGCCTACTGGAGTGAAATATTGTAGGCCGGATAAGCAAAGCGCCATCCGGCAACTACACATGCTTTATTTTTGTTTCGCGGCCAATTCAGCAATACGCACAATCACCTGCACCGCTTTTTCCATTCCTTCCAGGGTTACAAACTCATGCTTACCATGATAGTTGTAGCCACCGGTGAACAGATTCGGACACGGTAATCCCATAAATGACAGCTGTGCGCCGTCAGTGCCGCCACGGATCGGTTTCAGCACCGGCTCAATATCGCAATCGCGCATCGCCTGCTGGGCGATATCCAGCACGTGCGGATGCTCAATCACTTTTTCGCGCATATTGTAGTAACTGTCTTCAATCACCAGTTCGATATAGCAGTCCGGGTGTAACCCTTTGCCGACCTTCTTGGCGATATCCATGATCTTGCGTTTACGCGCTTCAAACTGCTTACGGTCAAAATCACGAATAATGTAGTGCATATCCGCCCGATCGACCGTCCCTTTCATGCTCGCCAGATGATAAAAGCCTTCGTAGCCTTCCGTCTTCTCCGGGCTTTCATCTGCCGGGACCTCAGCGTGAATACGCGCCGCCAGCGACAGCGCATTCACCATCACCCCTTTTGCGGTGCCGGGATGCACATTGTTGCCAACAATTTTGATATTGACCGACGCGGCGTTGAAGTTTTCAAACTCCAGCTCACCTACGCCACCACCGTCAACGGTATAGGCCCACTGCGCATCGAATGCCGCAACATCAAAATGCTTCGCCCCTTTACCCACTTCTTCGTCCGGCGTAAAGGCCACGCGGATATCACCGTGCGGAATATCTTTTTGGATAAGCACAGCCAGCGCGGTCATGATTTCCGCCACGCCTGCTTTATCATCCGCGCCCAGCAACGTTTTACCGTCTGTGGTGATCAGCGTCTGACCCAGAAGTTGATGCAGCACCGGGAACATCACCGGCGATAAAACTTCATCACCAATGCCTAACGCAATATCGCCACCGCGATAGTTTTCAACGATTTGCGGATTGACATTTTTACCGCTGAAATCCGGTGAGGTATCCACATGGGAAATAAAGCCGATCGCAGGAATATTACCAGCAACGTTCGCGGGTAACGTTGCCATCAGCGTACCTTTTTCGCTCAGTGAAATATTAACCAGCCCCATCTCTTCGAGCTGTTGTTTGAGCAGTTGTAATAATTTCCACTGTCCTTCGGTGCTGGGAACCTGCCGCACGCCCGATTTTGATTGGGTGTCCAGCGACACGTAGTGTAAAAAACGCTCAAGTAGTTTATCCATGCAGTCACCCTCACTTTTTGTGACAACATTATCAATAAGCAACAAAAGACAAATATTGCGTCAGGTCACTTTTATCCCCGCAAGTGAGAATATTTCGCCCTGACATCCCCTCTGACTATAGGGCTAAGTCAGTAATTCGCAACAAGGATTGGCGATTACAATGGTTTGCCGTAGAATAACGGCCCTCATTAAGAGTCATCAAGGTGGTTAACCACAAACCCCGCATCGGTCAGCCATCCGTTGCGTTTACATGGGACAGAGTAAAAAATTGAATAAACAACCGCGTTCGCTTTCTCCACTGGTGCAATTAGCGGGAATTCGCAAAAGTTTCGATGGCAAAGAGGTGATTTCCAGCCTGGATTTGACCATCAATAATGGCGAGTTTCTTACGCTGCTTGGCCCCTCTGGCTGCGGTAAAACAACCGTTCTTCGCCTGATTGCCGGTCTGGAAACGGTTGATTCCGGTCATATTTTGTTGGACAACGAGGACATTACTCACGTTCCAGCGGAAAACCGCTACGTGAATACCGTCTTCCAAAGCTATGCGCTATTCCCCCACATGACTGTGTTTGAGAATGTGGCCTTTGGTTTGCGCATGCAAAAAACGCCCGCAGCCGACATTTCTCCCCGCGTTACCGAAGCCCTGCGCATGGTGCAACTGGAAGAGTTCGCCCAGCGAAAACCGCATCAACTTTCCGGCGGACAGCAGCAGCGCGTAGCGATTGCCCGAGCAGTGGTCAACAAACCCCGCTTACTCTTGTTAGATGAATCCCTCTCTGCGCTGGACTACAAACTGCGTAAGCAGATGCAGAATGAACTGAAAGCACTGCAGCGTAAGCTTGGTATCACTTTTGTCTTTGTCACACACGATCAGGAAGAAGCGCTAACCATGTCCGACCGCATCGTGGTGATGCGCGATGGTAAGATTGAGCAGGACGGTACGCCGCGCGAAATCTACGAAGAGCCAAAGAATCTGTTTGTCGCCGGGTTTATCGGCGAGATCAATATGTTTAACGCCACGGTGATTGAACGTCTGGATGAACAGCGTGTTCGTGCTAACGTTGAAGGCCGCGAGTGCAATATTTATGTCAACTTCGCGGTAGTTCCCGGACAAAAGCTGCACGTCCTGTTACGCCCTGAAGATTTGCGCGTTGATGAAATCAATGATGATAATCATATCGAAGGCCTGATCGGCTACGTGCGCGAACGCAACTACAAAGGCATGACGCTGGAGTCGGTTGTAGAACTGGAAAATGGCAAGATGGTGATGGTCAGCGAATTCTTCAACGAAGACGATCCTGACTTTGACCACTCGCTCGACCAGAAAATGGCAATTAACTGGGTAGAAAGCTGGGAGGTCGTACTGGCTGATGAAGAGCACAAGTAAATTCCAGAGTGTGGTGATCTTCACCATTGTCGGTTGGCTTGTGTTATTTGTCTTTCTGCCCAACCTGATGATCATCGGCACCAGCTTTTTGACCCGTGACGACGCCAATTTCGTCAAAATGGTCTTTACGCTGGAGAACTATACGCGCCTGCTCGATCCGCTCTATTTTGAGGTACTGGTTCACTCCCTCAATATGGCGCTGATTGCCACGCTCGCCTGTCTGGTACTCGGCTACCCGTTTGCCTGGTTTTTGGTGAAACTGCCGGAAAAAGTACGCCCGCTGCTGCTGTTCCTGCTGATTGTTCCGTTCTGGACCAATTCCCTTATTCGCATCTACGGACTCAAAATTTTCCTCAGCACCAAAGGCTATCTCAACGAGTTTCTGTTATGGCTCGGCGTTATCGATACACCCATTCGCATTATGTTTACTCCCAGCGCGGTGATTATCGGGCTGGTATACATCCTGCTGCCGTTTATGGTGATGCCGCTCTATTCCAGCATTGAAAAGCTCGATAAACCGCTGCTGGAAGCCGCACGCGATTTAGGCGCCAGTAAGCTTCAGACCTTCACCCGCATCATTATTCCGTTGACGATGCCGGGGATTATCGCCGGATGCCTGCTGGTCATGCTGCCCGCAATGGGGCTGTTTTACGTTTCCGACTTAATGGGCGGCGCGAAAAACCTGCTGATTGGTAACGTAATTAAAGTTCAGTTCCTGAACATCCGCGACTGGCCGTTTGGTGCAGCCACCAGCATTACACTGACCATCGTGATGGGTCTGATGCTGCTGATCTACTGGCGCGCCTCCCGCTTACTGAACAAGAAGGTGGAACTCGAATGATCGGTCGACTGCTTCGCGGCGGTTTTATGACCGCTATCTACGCGTATCTGTACATTCCAATCATTATTTTGATTGTGAACTCCTTTAACAGTTCGCGCTTTGGCATCAACTGGCAGGGTTTTACTACCAAATGGTACGGCCTGCTGATGAATAACGACAGCCTGTTGCAGGCGGCACAGCACTCGCTGACGATGGCGGTGCTATCCGCCACGTTTGCCACCTTGATCGGCTCACTCACTGCGGTTGCGCTATACCGCTACCGTTTTCGCGGTAAACCGTTCGTCAGTGGCATGCTGTTCGTGGTGATGATGTCGCCGGATATTGTGATGGCAATATCTCTGCTGGTGCTGTTTATGCTGATCGGCATTCAACTGGGCTTCTGGTCGCTGCTGTTCTCGCATATCACTTTTTGTCTGCCTTTTGTGGTGGTGACGGTTTACTCTCGCCTGAAAGGTTTTGATGTCCGCATGCTTGAGGCAGCTAAAGATTTGGGTGCCAGCGAAGTAACTATTCTGCGCAAGATAATACTGCCACTGGCTATGCCTGCGGTGGCTGCGGGTTGGTTGCTGAGTTTTACGCTGTCGATGGATGATGTTGTTGTTTCATCTTTCGTCACCGGACCGGGTTATGAAATTTTGCCATTAAAAATCTACTCAATGGTTAAAGTCGGCGTGTCACCAGAGGTGAACGCGCTGGCGACCATTTTGTTGGTTCTGTCGCTGGTTATGGTTATTGCCAGCCAGCTTATTGCACGTGATAAAACCAAGGGCCGCTAAGGCCCTTAATTCAGGGGACGTTAAATGATGAAAAAATGGTCACGCCACCTGCTCGCGGCGGGTGCTCTGGCACTGGGCATGAGCGCCGCTCACGCGAATGACAACAACACGCTCTATTTCTATAACTGGACTGAATACGTCCCACCGGGTCTGCTGGAACAGTTCACTAAAGAAACCGGCATTAAGGTTATCTATTCGACCTACGAGTCGAATGAAACCATGTACGCCAAGCTCAAAACCTATAAAGACGGCGCATACGATTTGGTGGTTCCGTCCACCTATTACGTCGATAAAATGCGTAAAGAAGGCATGATCCAGAAGATCGACAAGTCGACGTTGACCAACTTCCACAACCTCGATCCGGAAATGCTCAACAAGCCGTTTGACCCAAACAATGACTACTCCATCCCGTATATCTGGGGTGCGACGGCCATTGGCGTCAACAGCGATGCTATCGATCCGAAAACCGTCACCAGTTGGGCCGATCTGTGGAAGCCGGAGTACAAAGGCAGTCTGCTGTTAACGGATGATGCGCGAGAAGTGTTCCAGATGGCGCTGCGCAAGCTGGGATATTCCGGCAATACCACCGATCCTAAAGAGATTGAAGCCGCCTATAACGAGTTGAAGAAGCTGATGCCTAACGTTGCGGCATTTAACTCTGACAACCCGGCCAACCCGTATATGGAAGGCGAAGTTAATCTGGGGATGGTGTGGAACGGCTCCGCGTATGTTGCGCGTCAGGCGGGCACACCGTTGGAAGTGGTATGGCCGAAAGAAGGTGGCATTTTCTGGATGGACAGCCTGTCTATTCCGGCTAACGCGAAAAACAAAGAAGGTGCGCTGAAGCTGATTAACTTCCTGCTGCGCCCGGACGTCGCGAAAGAAGTCGCAGAAACTATCGGTTACCCGACGCCGAACCTGGCAGCACGCAAGCTGTTAAGTCCTGAGGTCGCGAACGACAAAACGCTCTACCCTGACGCGGAAACCATCAACAAAGGGGAATGGCAAAACGATGTCGGTTCCGCCAGCGCTATCTACGAAGAGTATTATCAGAAGCTAAAAGCAGGACGCTAATACTCGTGCAACCCGGCAGGCGTCGCTGCGCCGGGTTGCTACCTGCAAATCCCTACTTTTTACGCCTTTCGGCTGATTCCCGCTCCCCAGTTTCTGGCTATGCTTACAGTATTCCAGGCCGGCTTCTGAGGCTTCCAATGACAACGCTCTGGCTGCTACTTGAGTTGGCTAATCTGATCGTATTTACGCTGGTGATTCTCCCACGTAAGCAGCCGGTAAACGCTCGTCCTTTGCTGCCTGTCACCGCAACCCGCCTGCTACGGCTCACCTTTTTAATACCGATCCTGGTTTTTGGTTATAGCCTGTTTTTCAGTCATCAGATTGGTCCGGTGGAGTGGGGATGTCTGATTTTGGCGATCGTAGGTAACGCGCTGGTCATCAAAGGAAAATGGGATTTGGGGGAGAGCCACACATGGACAGGCTACTATTTACCTCGTGCAAAAAGGGTTACGCGCGGCATTTTTGCCTGGATTGCGCACCCCATGTATACCGGAATTATTCTGGTGATTATCTCGTGCAGCCTGGTTTACATTACCCGACTACCCATATGGCTGAGCGCACTGGGGCTGATCTGTTGTTTTTACATCGTTGGATTTTTGATTATGGCGGCCCTGCGTGAGGACCGCCAGCTTGTACAGGCTTAAACAGTATTATCCGGATAGCCGTTACAGCCCTTTCAATAACTTCTCAACGAACTCAGGCACTACCTGGCTTGCCGGACCGTAATACTTCTCTTCAAACTCACTGCCTACCTGGCTCGGTTCGAGATTGAGTTCTACCGTATGTGCCCCATGCAGCCGCGCCTCATGCACAAAACCCGCTGCCGGATAAACATGTCCCGATGTGCCAATCGCAATGAACACATCTGCCATTGCCAGTGCCATATAAATTTCATCCATACCCAGCGGCATTTCACCAAACCACACTACGTGTGGTCGCAGCGGTGCCGGAAACTGGCAGCAATGACATTTATCTTCCGGTGTCACATCGCCCGTCCATTCCAGAATCTGCCCGCTTTGCGAACAGCGAACTTTGAGCAACTCGCCGTGCATATGGATAACGTTCTGGCTGCCCGCACGCTCATGCAGATTATCAATGTTCTGCGTCACCAGTAAAAAACGATCGCCCAGCTCGGCTTCGAGTTTTGCCAGTGCGATATGCGCCGCGTTGGGTTGGATTTCAGGCTGCTGCAACTGATGGCGACGGGCGTTATAAAACGACTGAACCAGTTCCGGGTTTCGACTAAATCCTTCCGGAGTCGCAACGTCCTCTACCCGATGTTCTTCCCAGAGACCATCCGCCGCGCGGAATGTTCGAATTCCTGACTCAGCGGAGATTCCCGCTCCAGTCAGTACCAGCACTCTTGGTTTTTCCATCAATTCAGGCACCACTCTGTCTCTGAAAAAGATTCGTTGACGCAGGCGATCGCGCAAATGGCGTTTATTTTTACGAAAGCGGCTTAACCGATGACCCCGACGCGACAGCATAACAACCTCTTTGTATTAATCGGTAAGATGTAGGAAAGCAGCCCCGCGCATCCCGCCGGCATCACCGTGCCGTGCCTGCTCAATACGCGGTACCCGGGCAACCGGCAGCAGATGACGTGGCAGTCGATCCGCCAGTTGCGTCGTAATAGCGGTAAAATTCGACAAGCCTCCGCCAATCACCACCAAATCAGGATCGACGATAGTCAGGATATTCCCAAGACACACCGCCAGCAAATCCAGATAGCGTTCAACGTGGGCACGCGCGTGTTCATCACCCTGCTCCCACAGCGCGATAATTTCGCGGGCATCCAGCGGTTGATGGTAGTAATGCTGATACAACCACGCAAATCCACCGCCGGAAAGATAGCTTTCGATGCATCCCAGTTGACCGCATCCGCAGCGGCGCAGCGGGAAATCAAAGCCCATCAGCGTCAGCGCATCGACCGGCAAACGAATATGACCAAACTCACCGGTGATATAGCTGCGTCCGGTGATGGATTTCCCGTTAAGCACCAGGCCGCCGCCGACGCCCGTACCGAGGATCAACCCCATCACCAGCGGATATTGGGTGAACTCGTCATCCCAGGCTTCGGAGAGAGCAAAACAGTTCGCATCGTTATCCAGACGCACATCGCGGTCAAGGCGAGCGCTGAGATCGGCGCGGAGCGGTTTGCCACTGGCGGCAGGAACATTGGCCGCGTACAGCGTGCCGTCTTCGGTTTCCGGCATGCCCGGAATGCCGATGCCTACCGAACCTTTGATGCCGAACCGCTGATCCGCTTCCGTCACCAGATTGCAGACCGCATCAAGGAAAGCGTCGTAGCTGTCGCGAGGCGTAGGAACGCGAGTTTCCCATTGCAGACGACGTTGCTTATCAAACACGCCCAGCGCAATTTTGGTCCCGCCGATGTCAAATCCGTAATACATCACCGCTCCTTGATACACGTCATCCTTCAAGATGCCTCTACGTTAGTTACGCCTTGATGCAGCATGAATGCTGTCGTGTATTATTGTTGTTATTGGCCGCTAAGTACTCTCGCAGGATCAATATTGCTGGCGCGACGCGCCGGATACCAACTTGCCAAAAGACTCAGCACGAGTGCTGTCACCAGCACGTAAATCACATCCAGCCAGTGTAATTCCGATGGCAGGAAGTCAATGAAATAGATATCGCCGGACAGGAACTGATGGCCGATAAGCGCCTCAATCCCGTTTATGATCGGCGTCAGTTGCAACGAGACAACCACCCCGATGACGACGCCTATCAGGCTACCGAACAGACCCGCCAGCAGGCCGTACCAGACAAAAATGGCACGGATCAACCCATCTTTCGCCCCGAGGGTTCTTAATACCGCAATATCGCCGCTTTTGTCTTTTACCGCCATCACTAACGTGGAAACGATATTAAAACAGGCCACGCCAATCACCAGCACCATAGCCAGATACATAATGGCGCGGATCATTTGAATATCGCGGTACATATAGCCGTAGGTGCCGATCCAGCTCTTGATGTAAACATAGTTATTGGTGACTTCACCCGCGTCTCGCACCAGCTTATTGGCGTTAAACACGTCGTTAACCTTCAGCGCGATCCCGGAAACGCTGGTTCCCATATCAAGATATTGCTGCGCATCTTCCATTGGGATCATGGCAAAGCTGTGATCGAGCTGACCGCTCAGTTGCAGGATCCCCGTCACGTGCAAACGCACGCGTTTAGGCTGCTGTAGCTTATGATCCGCACTGGCGTTAGGGATCATAATCGATACCCAGTCACCCTGCTTCACCTTCAGCGCATCGGCAATACCCTTACCAATGATGATTTGTTGTTCACCGGCTTTAAAATTATCCCAGGCGTGGTTTTGCACAAAGGATGGCAACGCGCTTAAACGCTGTTCCTGTTTCGGGTCTACGCCCTTCACCTGCACCGCGCGTAAGTTCGCCCCGCTCTCCACCAGTCCGGTAAAGTTGATATAAGGCGCCGCGGCGACAATACCCGGCACTTTTTGTACCTTGTCGAGCGCTTCCTGCCAGTTATTCCACGGCTGATTTACGGCTTCAATCTCTCCGTGTGGGACTACGGCCAGAATACGGTTGTTCAGCTCACGCTCAAATCCGTTCATGGCACTTAAACCGACGATCAACACCGCCACACCCAACGCTATGCCAACGGTAGATATCACCGAAATTAACGAAACCATACCGCCGCGCCGCCGACCACGGCTAAAGCGCAGACCAATCAATAACGATAAAGGCGAAGCCATTACTCAGCTCCCATCAGGCTCAGTTCAGCCGTCAGGCGACCATCGCGCATTTCAAGCTGGCGACTCATCCGCTTCGCCAGTTGCAGATCGTGCGTCACCACCAGAAATGCCGTGCCCTGAGAGCGGTTCAGCTCACCCAGAAGCTCGAAAATGCTGTCCGCGTTACGCGCATCCAGGTTACCCGTTGGCTCATCCGCCAGGACCAGACGCGGGTTATTCACCAGCGCACGCGCGATGGCCACCCGCTGGCGTTCGCCGCCAGACAGTTCAGACGGGCGATGACTGGCACGATGATCCAGCCCTACCGCTTTCAGCATATCCCGTGCGCGCTCGGTGATTTCAGCCGGTTTTTTCTTGCCGATCAGCAGCGGCATCGCTACGTTTTCCAGCGCGGTAAAATCCGGCAGCAAATGGTGGAACTGGTAAATAAAGCCCAGCTTCTGATTGCGCAGTTCCGCTTTCGCCGCCGACGAGAGCTTGCTCATTGGCTGACCGCTAAAAATGACGTCGCCGGAAGTCGGGGTATCCAACCCACCTAACAGATGCAGCAACGTACTCTTGCCGGAGCCTGAGCTGCCGACAATCGCCATCATCTCACCTTCGCCGACGCAAAAACTGACATCGTGCAGTACATCGGTCTGCACAGTGCCTTCCTGATAGCGTTTGCACAGGTTGTCGCATTGCAACAGGATCTTATTCATAACGTAAAGCCTCAGCGGGTTGAGTGGCGGCAGCGCGCCAGGAAGGATAAAGCGTAGACAGCAGCGCGATGGCCATCGCCACCAGCGCAATGACGATAACCTGCAGCGGCTCAATGGCGACCGGCAGCGCAGCGCCATCCAGCAGCACACCAATAATTGGCATCAGATTGTTCAGTTGGCTGGCGAGCAAGGCACCCAGTACAGCGCCCAGCAGCGCGCCAATCACCCCGGCACTGGCCCCCTGAACCATAAACACCATCATTATCTGCCGCGGCGTTAGCCCCTGCGTTTGTAAAATCGCCACTTCCCCTTGCTTCTCCATTACCATCAGACCCAGCGAGGTAATAATATTAAAAGCTGCCACCGCCACGATCAGGCTAAGCAGCAGCCCCATCATGTTCTTTTCCATGCGCACGGCCTGGAACAGTTCCCCTTTGCGCTCGCGCCAGTCCTGCCATTTGGTGCCCTGCGGCAGCGTTTGCTGGCTCAGCGTGTCAACTTTTAACGGTTCGTTCAGCCACAGACGCCAGCCAGTGATATTACCCACCGGATAGCGCATCAGACGCGAGGCATCCTGAATGTTGGTCAGCATCTGGTAGCCATCGACTTCGCTGTTGGCGGCGAAAGTGCCAATCACCGTAAACAAACGCTGGCTCGGCAAACGCCCCATCGGCGTAAATTGGCTGGCCGAGGGCACCATCACACGGATTTGATCGCCACGGTTCACGCCCAACTGCCCGGCAAGCTGCTCGCCGAGGATGACATTATACTTACCCGGTTGCAGATCTGTTTGCTTCACATTGACCAGATACGGCGTTAACGGATCTTTTTGCGCCGGATCGATACCGAGCATCACGCCGACCGCCACGCTACGCGCACTTTGCAGCACCACATCTCCCGTAGTTATGGGTGCAACGCGGTTGACGCCGTTCAACACCACCGCTTTTTCCGGCAGTTGTTGCGGGTTGAGGGAACCCTGTTCAGACGAGAGTACGGCCTGAGGCATCAGGCCAAGAATATTGTTTTGCAGCTCGCGCTCGAAACCGTTCATCACCGACAACACCGTGACCAGCGCCATTACCCCGAGAGTAATGCCTATGGTGGAGAGCCAGGAAACGAAGCGACCGAAGCGATCTGCTGCACGCCCACGCATATAACGCAGGCCGATGAATAGAGCGACAGGTTGGTACATGAAATCCGTCTGGTTGCTGTTAGCAAAGTCACGAGTATATAAGCGAAAGCGGAATGGGTAAATGACTGAACCGTAAGTGTTCGTCAGCACTATTCCTAAAAGTATAAATAAATCAATTCGCTAAAGTTGTCCCTCAACCCTTCAGCCCGGATCCCTGATCTTTATCTTAAAAAAACAAAATGCAGACAGTTACGCATTACAGCGCACAGCGGGTTGCGCAGGATGGCAGGCTATAGCCAACAATATGGATACGCCGTCTCGATGAAGAAAAAAGAACTATGGATTAATCAAATCAAAGGGTTATGTATTTGTCTGGTGGTGATTTACCACTCGGTAATCACGTTTTACCCGCACCTCACTACTTTTCAGCATCCGCTTTCAGAGCTGCTGAGCAAATGCTGGATTTACCTCAATTTGTACCTAGCGCCGTTTCGCATGCCGGTCTTTTTCTTTATTTCGGGGTATCTGATCCGTCGCTACATTGATAGCGTCCCGTGGACCACCTGCGTGGATAAGCGGATCTGGAACATTGCCTGGGTGCTGGTGCTTTGGGGAGTGGTGCAATGGCTGGCGTTAGTCGCGCTCAATAACTGGCTGGCCCCACAGCGCGATCTGAGTCATGCCGCCAACGCCGCGTATGCCGATTCGATCGCGGGTTTTACCCACGGAATGCTGACCGCCAGCACCAGCTTGTGGTATCTGTACGCGCTGATTGTCTATTTTGTTCTGTGTAAAATTTTCAGCCGCTGGGCGGTGCCGCTGTTGGCGTTATTTGTGGTGCTGAGCGTGGCGATCAATTTTGTCCCGACGCCGTGGTGGGGAATGAACAGCGTGATTCGCAATCTGCCCTGGTACAGCCTCGGTGCATGGTTTGGTGCAACGCTGATGGTATGGATCAAGGAGGTGCCCCTGCGCCGCCATGCGGTCATTGTTCTGGTTAGCGCAATCGCCGCCGTCGTCGCGTGGCTGGCAAATGTCTCACTATTACTTTCTCTGCTTTCCATTGTGCTGATCATGAAGCTGTTTTATCAATTTGAGCTGCGCTTTGGTATGCGTGAGTCCGGCCCGTTAAGCGTGATTGGTGCCAATACCATCGCCATCTACACCACCCACCGTATTCTGGTTGAGCTGTTCAGCTTAACGCTAATCCCCAAAATCAATCATACCGCCTGGCCTGCCTATGCGGAGCTGGCCCTGCTGCTGGTGTATCCGTTCGCCTGCCTGCTACTGTGCACCTTGTTTGGCCTGTTGGTACGTAAAATTTCACAAAAAACAGTGGCCGACCTGCTCTTTTCCCCGCCTTCTTTATCGGCTGTCTCGCGCTAACCCCTACGCGCTTTTTGCCCCCATCAGGGGGCGAATCAATTTGCTTATGAGAAACGATCACGGATAATAAAGAACATTGCTTATCAGATGTATATCTAAACGAGATCCTGACAACCGAATGCCTGAACAACATCGTTACACGCTCCCAGCGAAAGCAGGCGATCAGCGCCAGTTGGGTGAGCTTACCGGCGCCGCCTGCGCAACGCTGGTCGCCGAAATCGCCGAACATCACGCGGGTCCAGTGGTGCTGATCGCGCCGGACATGCAAAATGCGCTGCGTTTGCATGATGAAATTCGTCAGTTTACTGAGCAGATGGTGATGAACCTGGCCGACTGGGAAACGCTACCCTACGACAGCTTTTCTCCCCATCAGGAGATTATCTCCTCGCGGCTCTCCACGCTGTATCAGCTGCCTGCCATGCAGCGCGGCGTGCTGATCGTTCCGGTAAATACACTGATGCAGCGCGTTTGTCCGCACAGCTATCTGCACGGTCATGCGCTGGTCATGAAAAAGGGCCAACGACTTTCACGTGATGCTCTGCGTGAACAGCTGGACAGTGCGGGCTATCGCCATGTTGATCAGGTCATGGAACACGGCGAATATGCCACGCGCGGCGCGTTGTTGGATTTGTTCCCGATGGGCAGCGAGTTGCCTTATCGTCTGGATTTCTTTGATGACGAAATCGACAGCCTGCGTCTGTTTGATACCGACACCCAGCGCACGCTGGAAGAAGTCGATGCCATTAATTTGCTTCCCGCACACGAATTCCCGACTGACAAAACGGCCATCGAGCTATTCCGCAGCCAGTGGCGTGATACCTTTGAGGTGAAACGCGACGCCGAACATATTTACCAGCAGGTCAGCAAAGGCACGTTACCTGCGGGTATTGAATACTGGCAACCGCTG
Source organism: Citrobacter sp. Cpo100 (assembly GCF_030332595.1). Taxonomy (NCBI): domain Bacteria; kingdom Pseudomonadati; phylum Pseudomonadota; class Gammaproteobacteria; order Enterobacterales; family Enterobacteriaceae; genus Citrobacter; species Citrobacter sp. Cpo100. The sequence continues at coordinate 929,429 of NZ_JAOWHM010000037.1, forward strand.
TTTTTCAGCGAGCCGCTGCCGCCGCTGTTCAGCTACTTCCCCGCCAATACGTTATTGGTGAATACCGGTGATATCGAGACCAGCGCAGAACGCTTCCAGGCCGATACCCTGTCGCGCTTTGAAAATCGCGGTGTTGATCCGATGCGCCCGCTTCTGCCGCCGGAATCGCTGTGGCTGCGGGTTGATGAGCTGTTTTCTGAACTTAAACGCTGGCCGCGCGTTCAACTGAAAACCGAGAGTCTGGCGAACAAAGCAGCGAATACTAACCTCGGGTTCCAGAAGCTGCCGGATATCGCCGTTCAGGCACAGCAAAAAGCGCCGTTAGATGCGTTACGTAAATTCCTTGAAGGCTTCACCGGTCCGGTGATTTTCTCGGTGGAAAGTGAAGGCCGCCGTGAAGCACTTGGCGAACTGCTCGCCCGTATCAAAGTGGCGCCGAAGCGGATATTGCGACTCGATGAAGCCGTAGATAACGGTCGTTATCTGATGATTGGCGCAGCTGAGCACGGCTTCATCGATAGCAAACGCAATCTGGCGCTGATTTGTGAAAGCGATCTGCTTGGGGAACGCGTGGCGCGCCGCCGCCAGGATTCTCGTCGCACCATCAACCCGGATACGTTAATTCGTAACCTCGCAGAGCTGCATCCCGGTCAGCCGGTGGTGCATCTGGAGCATGGCGTGGGTCGTTATGCCGGTATGACCACGCTGGAAGCGGGCGGTATCACCGGTGAATATCTGATGCTCACCTATGCCAACGACGCCAAACTGTACGTGCCGGTGTCGTCACTGCATCTGATCAGCCGCTATGCAGGTGGCGCAGAAGAGAATGCGCCGCTGCATAAACTTGGCGGCGATGCCTGGTCACGTGCCCGACAGAAAGCCGCTGAGAAGGTGCGCGATGTTGCGGCAGAGCTGCTGGATATTTATGCCCAGCGCGCGGCGAAAGAAGGCTTTGCCTTTAAGCATGACCGTGAACAGTACCAGCTGTTTTGCGACAGCTTCCCGTTTGAAACCACGCCTGACCAGGCGCAGGCGATTAACGCGGTACTCAGCGATATGTGTCAACCGCTGGCCATGGACCGCCTGGTCTGCGGCGACGTCGGCTTTGGTAAAACCGAAGTCGCGATGCGCGCGGCCTTTCTCGCCGTAGAGAACCACAAGCAGGTTGCCGTGCTGGTGCCGACCACCCTGCTCGCACAGCAGCACTTCGACAACTTCCGCGACCGCTTTGCCAACTGGCCGGTACGCATTGAGATGTTGTCCCGTTTCCGTAGCGCCAAAGAGCAAGCGCAGATTCTGGAGCAAGTTGCCGAGGGAAAAATTGATATTCTCATCGGCACGCACAAACTGCTGCAAGCGGATGTGAAGTTAAAAGATCTGGGTCTGCTGATTGTCGATGAAGAGCACCGTTTCGGCGTTCGCCACAAAGAACGCATCAAGGCGATGCGCGCAGATGTCGATATTCTGACCCTGACGGCAACGCCAATTCCACGTACGCTCAATATGGCAATGAGCGGCATGCGCGATCTGTCGATTATCGCCACGCCGCCCGCTCGTCGTCTGGCGGTCAAAACCTTCGTGCGCGAATACGACAACCTGGTGGTACGCGAGGCGATCCTGCGTGAAGTTCTGCGCGGGGGACAAGTTTATTATCTGTTTAACGACGTCGAAAACATCCAGAAAACCGCTGACAGATTAGCAGAACTGGTGCCGGAAGCGCGTATTGGTATCGGTCACGGACAAATGCGCGAGCGCGAACTGGAACGCGTGATGAATGATTTCCACCATCAGCGTTTTAACGTGCTGGTGTGTACCACCATTATCGAAACCGGGATCGACATCCCCACCGCTAACACTATCATCATCGAACGAGCGGATCACTTCGGTTTAGCGCAATTACACCAGCTGCGCGGTCGTGTGGGACGTTCTCACCACCAGGCTTACGCCTGGCTGCTGACGCCGCATCCGAAAGCAATGACCACCGACGCGCAAAAACGTCTGGAAGCCATCGCCTCGCTGGAAGATTTGGGCGCAGGTTTTGCGCTGGCGACCCACGACCTCGAAATTCGCGGCGCCGGGGAATTACTGGGTGAAGATCAGAGTGGTTCCATGGAAAGCATCGGCTTCTCGCTGTATATGGAACTGCTGGAAAACGCGGTCGATGCGCTCAAAGAAGGGCGTGAACCGTCACTGGAAGATCTCACCAGCCAGCAAACCGAAGTTGAACTGCGCATGCCGTCTCTGCTGCCGGATGACTATATCCCGGATGTAAACACCCGACTGTCGTTCTACAAGCGCATTGCCAGTGCGAAAGGCGAAAACGAACTGGAAGAAATTAAGGTTGAGCTGATAGACCGTTTTGGCTTGCTGCCCGACCCGGCTCGTACGCTGCTGGATATCGCCCGTTTACGCCAGCAGGCGCAGAAACTGGGGATCAGAAAGCTCGAAGGCAATGAAAAAGGCGGTACCATTGAATTTGCCGAGAAAAACCACGTCAACCCGGTCTGGCTGATTGGTTTACTGCAAAAGCAGCCGCAGCACTTCCGTCTGGACGGTCCAACCCGGCTGAAATTTATGCAGGAGTTAAGCGAGCGTAAAACGCGGATCGACTGGGTCCGCCAGTTTATGCGTCAGCTTGAAGAAAACGCCGTAGCATAAGCATAGTGAACAGGCCGGGTGAGCACACCACTCACCCGGCCTGATGAATTTACAAACTCTTTGCACTTCCCTGCACTTCCCGACACAGCAAACAGCCATAATTCTCGTTTACTTTTACATAATAAAAACCACGTAAAAACAATGGATTTATGGTGATGTTAAACAATAAACGACTCTCTCGCTGGCTCGCGTTTTTTACGCTTGCAGCGACATTCGCGTTAGCACTTCCGGCTCAGGCAAACACCTGGCCGCTGCCGCCACCGGGAAGCCGTCTGGTGGGTCAGAATGCCGTTCACGTTGTTGAAGACAATGGCGGTTCTCTGGAAGCGATTGCGAAAAAGTACAATGTCGGCTTTCTCGCGCTGCTGCAGGCCAACCCTGGCGTTGACCCTTACGTACCACGTCCGGGCAGCGTTTTGACGATCCCGTTACAAACTCTGCTACCTGATGCCCCGCGCGAAGGTATTGTTATCAACCTCGCCGAACTGCGTCTTTATTATTACCAGCCGGGGACCAATTCGGTGACCGTGTATCCTATTGGTATTGGCCAGTTAGGTGGTGACACGCTGACGCCTACGATGGTAACCACCATCTCTGATAAACGCGCCAACCCCACCTGGACGCCGACGGCAAATATCCGCGCGCGATACAAAGCAAACGGGATTGACCTGCCTGCCGTTGTGCCTGCCGGTCCGGATAACCCGATGGGCCATCATGCGATTCGCTTAGCGGCATACGGCGGCGTGTACCTGTTGCACGGTACAAATGCTGATTTTGGCATCGGAATGCGCGTCAGTTCCGGCTGTATTCGTCTGCGCGACGGTGATATCGAAACCCTGTTCCGTCAGGTAACGCCAGGAACTAAGGTCAATATTATCAATACGCCGATCAAAGCATCCGTTGAGCCTAACGGCGTGCGCCTGGTGGAAGTACACCAACCGCTGTCCGAAAAAATCAATGACGACCCGCAACTGCTGCCGATCGTGCTGAACGCGTCCATGCAGACATTTAAAAATGCGGCGCAAACAGATACCGCCGTCATGGATCATGCGATGGAGATTCGCTCAGGCATGCCGGTCGATGTGACCCGTCATCATGACGTTGCTCAACAACCGCTGTAAACGTAGTGTATAAAAAAACCCCCGCTGGATTTTATTCCGCGGGGGTTTTTTATTTAACTCGCAGTGGCATTGCGATGGGTTAAATCTTATTTGTAGATAACAGCAGTTCCGTGAAGAGTGTTAGGACCGGTAACGGAAGTAATACGGAAAGACTTCGCACCCATCTCATCGGCTTTCTGCGCCAGTTGATCTTCCAAAGAACCTAAGTTAGTCCCCGCATTCGCAGAAATAGTACCGACTTTCTCTTGGCCCGCAGGAGTGGATTGAACTTCAACAGCGGCAAAGCTTGCAAATGACAGTGAGCTAAGAACAGCAGCAACAAACAGTGTTTTTACGTTTTTCATAATAGTGACCTTTAGCAGATGAATGGGTGTCGAAAAGATTAACTTAACGATCGATAGGTAAATCATAGATGTGATCCAGGTCACACGTCAACATTTTTTTATAATGATCGTTATATAAAAAATAAAGGTCTTATTTTTCATACTAATAGCTATAAATTATTTTTATCGTGAATCCGCTGGAGTGTGCAGTCGAATATTTTTATAATGGTTATTCAATAAACCCAACAAAGGTACATCGGCGCCATGACAACTGAAACGACAGGTTGTGCAAAAAAAAGCCGTGGCCGACCAAAAGTGTTCGACAGGGAAGCCGCGCTTGATAAGGCCATGACACTCTTCTGGCAGCACGGATATGAAGCGACCTCGCTCGCCGATCTTGTGGAAGCCACCGGCGCAAAAGCGCCCACGCTGTATGCGGAGTTCACCAATAAAGAAGGGTTGTTCCGTGCCGTACTGGACCGCTACATCACCCGCTTTGCGGCGAAACACGAAGCCCAGCTGTTTTGTGAAGAAAAAAGCCTTGAGTCCGCACTTGAAGACTATTTCACCGCTATAGCGACCTGCTTTACCAGCAAGGACACCCCGGCGGGATGTTTCATGATTAATACTTCTGCGACGCTGGCAGCCTCTTCCCGCGATATTGCGCACACGGTGAAATCCCGCCATGCAATGCAGGAACAGACGCTTACCCAGTTCCTTCACCAGCGCCAGCAACGAGGCGAAATTCCGGCCCATTGCGACGTGCAAAAACTGGCCGAATACCTGAACTGTATTTTACAAGGTATGTCGATCAGCGCCCGTGAAGGCGCAACGTTTGAAAAACTGATGCAGATCGCACACACAACTCTGCGGCTGTGGCCCGAACTCGTCAAAGCTTAACCCTTTCCCGCAATTCCCCCGCTGTACTCACACCACCGGGAGCTGATAACGCTCCCGGTTAGATTCCCGTTCTATTGTCCCTACATTTCTCATTGTTTTCATCGTGTTACCCGATCATTTTTTGTAAAAAGTATTGATAACGACAATTATTATCAGCAATATTCGCATTTGTTTTAATGCCTGTTTCACAATGTAACCATCGGTTTCTCTACCGCTATAACAAAAACAGACCGACTTTTTTTAAAAGGAATACAAATGCATAAGCGTCTCTGGGTGCTCAATCCTCTTCTGTTATCTTTAACTTTACCCGCTGTTGCGGCTGAGGAAGAGAACCTCATCGTCAGCGCCAACCGTAGCCAGCGCACCGTGGCAGAAATGGCGCAAACGACCTGGGTTATTGAAGGAAGCGAGATTGAACAACAGGTTCAGGGAGGAAAAGAGTTCAAGGATGTTCTTGCTCAGCTAATCCCAGGAATCGATGTTAGTAGCCAGGGACGCACAAACTACGGCATGAACATGCGCGGTCGCGCCATTGTCGTGCTAATTGACGGCGTCCGTCTGAACTCCTCGCGAACCGACAGCCGTCAGCTTGACTCCATTGACCCATTTAACATTGCGCATATTGAAGTCATTTCAGGCGCAACCTCTCTTTATGGCGGTGGCAGTACCGGCGGATTAATCAACATTGTCACCAAAAAAGGTCAGCCGGAGCGTGAAGTAGAACTCGAACTGGGGAGCAAAAGCGGCTTCAACAATAGCAACGATCATGATGAACGCGTTGCCGCGGCGGTGAGTGGCGGAACCGATCGCGCTTCCGGGCGTATGTCCGTCGCGTATCAACGATTTGGCGGCTGGTATGACGGTAATCACGATGCCCTGCTGCTCGATAACACCCAAACCGGGCTACAGCACTCCGATCGTCTGGACGTCATGGGCACCGGGACAATTGAACTTGACGACAACCGTCAGTTGCAACTGGTTACGCAGTACTATAAAAGTCAGGGGGATGACGATTACGGGCTGGATCTCGGCGAGAACATGTCCGCCGTGACCGGAAACGGCAAAGCATATACCAGCAGCGGACTGAATTCCGATCGTATTCCCGGCACCGAACGTCATCTTATTAGTCTGCAATATTCAGATGCGGATTTTTTTGGCCAGAACCTGGTCAGCCAAATCTATTACCGTGACGAATCGCTGAAATTCTACCCCTTCCCTACGCTCAGCAAAGGCAAAGTCACCAGTTTCTCCGCATCACAGCAGGACACCGACCAGTTTGGTGCCAAAATTACCCTCAACAGCCAGTTGATGGATAACTGGGAGCTGACGTGGGGTGTCGATGCCGATCACGAAACCTTCGACTCCAATCAGAAATTCTTCGATCTGGCCTGGTCCCTGCCCTCCGGCGGCATGGACAACCGTACCGCTTATACCACCGGACGTTACCCCGGTTACAGCATCACCAACTTCGCGCCTTTCCTGCAAAACAGCTATGACATTAACGATATCTTTACCCTCAGCGTCGGCGTGCGCTATCAGTGGACCGAAAACAGGGTTGATGATTTCGTTGGCTATGCTCAACAGCAGGGAATCGCGACCGGGCTTGCGAACTCTGCCGATACTATTCCGGGCGGCAAAACCGATTACGATAATTTCCTGTTCAACGCCGGTATCCTTGCCCACCTGACCGACCGTCAGCAAACGTGGTTTAACTTTTCTCAGGGCGTGGAGCTTCCGGACCCAGGGAAATATTACGGTAACGGTACCTATTCGCTGGTTGGCGATCATTACCAGCTCCAGCGCAGCGTCAACGTGGCGGATTCACGTCTGGAAGGGATTAAAGTTAACTCGTACGAACTGGGGTGGCGCTACACCGGCGATAGTCTGCGCACGCAACTGGCCGCTTACTACTCGACTTCAGATAAATCGATCGTTATCAACCGCAGCGATATGACCATTAACGTTCAGCCCGACGATCGCCGCATTTATGGCGTTGAAGGTGCGGTGGATTATTTCATTGCGGACACGGACTGGAGCCTGGGTGGCAACTTCAACGTCATTAAATCGGAAGTGAAACAGAACGGTAAATGGCAAAAATGGGATGTCACGCTGGCCTCACCGTCCAAAGCAACCGCGTGGGTCGGCTGGGCACCAGAACCGTGGACCTTGCGCGTACAGAGCCAGCAAACATTTGATCTGACCGACGCCAGCGGTAACAAGCTGGATGGCTATAACACGATGGACTTTATCGGCAGCTATCAGCTCCCGTTGGGTAAGCTGACCTTCAGCGTGGAAAACCTGCTGAATGAAGAGTACACCACACTGTGGGGACAACGTGCGCCACTGCTGTATAGCCCAACCTACGGCAGCCCGTCACTGTATGAATACAAGGGCCGGGGTCGTACTTTTGGTCTGAACTACGCCTTAACCTTCTGATAAAAAAAGCCCCCCAGCCTGAGCGAATGGGGGGCTAATGTTCAGGATAATGCTATTTTACGCTTTGTTATTCAGTACCAACTGTCCGTTGTTATCCAACGGAATTTGCGCGCCGGGGTCCTTATCCATACGGATTTTCCCCTGCTGATCGCCAATTTTGTACGTCACGTCGTAGCCCAGCATCTTTTCAGATTTGTCATACACCGTTTTACAACGCTGTTGCGTGGTGGTGTAAGTATCGTTTTCCTGCATCGAACCCTGAATCTGGTTACCTGCATAGCCGCCGCCTAAAGCACCGGCTACGGTAGCAATATCTTTACCACGTCCACCGCCAAACTGATGCCCAATAACACCACCCGCAACCGCGCCCAGTACGGAACCCGCGATACGGTTTTCATCTTGTACCGGCTTGCGGTGGGTGACCGTTACGTTCCGGCACTCCTGACGCGGTGTTTTTACCGACTCTTTAATCGGTGTTGCAGAGACAACTTGCGCATACTGTGGGCCACGCTCGAAAACGTTCAGACTGGCCACCGCTGCAACACCCAGCGCAGCAGCTACGCCAATCCCTATACCCGCCAACATTGATTTATTCACGGGACTACCTCCTTTTTTGCTATTAGCAACAACTTTGCAACAGAAGGTAAGGAATGCCAATCAGATTACGGATGAAAATAGCGGGAGGTGGAGCGAAAGCGGAATGATTCAGACAACTCTGAAGGAAGGCGTCGGATGCGTAAAATCATCCGACGCCACAGGTCGATATTAATGCAGTTTCAGACGCGGGCGAATCACCCGGTTGATACTGCCGACCAGCATCATCAGGCCGGTTTTGAAGTAGCCGTGCAAAGCAATCTGGTGCATGCGGTACAGTGAGATGTACACAAAGCGCGCAATACGTCCTTCCACCATCATCGAACCACGGGTCAGGTTGCCCATCAGGCTACCCACGGTAGAGAAGTTAGAGAGCGAGACCAGAGAGCCGTGATCTTTGTACTGATACGCTTTCAGCGGCTTACCGTTCATCTGTGCCAGAATATTGTTCATCGCGCAGGTCGCCATCTGGTGTGCTGCCTGAGCGCGCGGAGGCACAAAACCGCCTTCCGGGCGAGCGCAGGAAGCGCAGTCGCCAATCGCGTACACGTCAGGATCGCGCGTGCTCTGCAGAGTTGGCTCAACCACCAGTTGGTTAATACGGTTCGTTTCCAGACCGCCAATGTCTTTCATAAAGTCTGGCGCTTTGATACCCGCTGCCCACACCATCAGATCGGCTTTAATGTATTCGCCATCTTTGGTGTGCAGTCCCCCTTCGTCAGCGCTGGTTACCATCGTCTGGGTCAGTACGCGTACGCCCAGTTTGGTTAACTCATTATGCGCAGCACCGGAAATACGCGGCGGCAACGCAGGCAGAATACGCTCACCGGCTTCGACCAGCGTAACGTTCAGCGCGTCATTGGTCAGCCCTTTGTAACCATAGCTGTGCAGTTGTTTTACCGCATTGTGCAGCTCAGCGGAGAGTTCAACACCCGTCGCACCGCCGCCCACAATGGCGATATTCACTTTTCCGTTAGCGCCCAGATTCGCGGAATACTTCAGGAACAGATTCAGCATCTCCTGGTGGAAACGACGCGCCTGATGCGGGTTATCGAGGAAAATGCAGTTTTCTTTCACGCCAGGGGTGTTGAAATCGTTAGACGTACTGCCCAACGCCATCACCAGCGTGTCATACGGCACTTTACGCTCAGGAACCAGTAGCTCACCCTTCTCATCGCGCAGCTCAGCGAGAGTAATGGTCTTCGCTTCACGATCGATATCCACCACCGAGCCTAACTGGAACTGGAAGCCATGGTTACGGGCATGAGCCAAATAACTCAGCGCATCCACACCTTCGTCCAGTGAACCCGTCGCCACTTCATGCAGTAACGGTTTCCACAAGTGACTGTGGTTTCTGTCTACCAGTGTGATTTTGGCCTTTTTCTTACGCCCGAGTTTTTTACCCAGCTGCGTCGCCATTTCCAGTCCGCCAGCACCGCCGCCGACAATCACGATCCTTTTCAATGGTGTAGTCAACGTGACCCCCTCAAATTTATTAACCAATTGTTAATTAAAAGTTATAAGCATAGCCTTTAATTAACAACAAGTTACGGCAATGAAAATGTTCTTCGAGAGTGAGAATAACACGAACGGTGCATTGGTCATACCAAAATTGATATGTATCAAGTTTTGATGCTGAAAAGATAGACAACCGGAACTTTAAGAACAAAAAAACCAGCCCGATGGCTGGTTTTTTACACACTCAATAAGAATTAACCTAACGTCTTGAACGCTTTGATGCGCTGCAAATGCGGAGAGATATTCTTAAACTTATGCGTCTGCTCTTCGTCCCAGACTATCTCGTAAAAATGATGCAGCTCTTCCGACGAACGCTGACTGTTAAGCGCTTCATCATGACGTGACAGGATCACCAGGCAGCGATCGCGATTCTTCTCACGGAAATTGGTCACGCATTTTGTTGCGATGTCTGCATACTCCTCAGGTCTGTCGATTTTGCCTTCCATGTTCTCATACGGGAACAGGTTGGGATTAAACACTACCTGACGAATATCACACAGGAAACCAATCCGTTCAGCCCAATATCCCCCGAGCCCCACACCACAAATCAGCGGACGGTCATCCACATTCAGCTGCAGCATTTTGTCCACTTCTTTCAGCAGATGCTGCATATCATGTTTAGGATGCCGCGTACTGTAGCTAATCAGCCTGACATCCGGGTCGATGAATTGCAGCTGCAACACCTTCTCATGGTTGCCCGGGCTGTTAGAGTCAAAACCGTGTAAATAGATAATCATCGCATCCTCGCCAAACTTGCGTTAATGACCTGCTTTCTCTTCCTGCCAGCGCTCATGAAGTTGGTTAAGCTGAGCGCTTACCGTCTTCCAGCGTGACGAGTCCATCAGTTCCTGACGTGAAAATGAACCTTTATGATACAAACGTGTAACACGTTCTGCATTGATCGGCGACAGATTATCTAACACACTGACCGCTCCCTTACGATTATTGCAGACCAGGATCATATCGCAACCTGCATCCAGCGAGGCCTGTCCACGCTCCGCATAGCTTCCCATAATCGCCGCCCCTTCCATCGACAAATCGTCGGAGAAAATGACACCATCGAAGCCAAGCTCCTGGCGTAGCACCGTTTTCAACCAGTGAGGTGAACCACTCGCCGGACGCGGATCGACATCACTGTAGATGACATGCGCAGGCATAATGGCATCCAGTTTGTTTTCCGTAATCAACGTCTGGAACACGGACATATCTTTCGCACGAATCTCGGCTTCTGGGCGTGGATCGGTTGGGGTTTCTTTGTGTGAATCCGCCGTCACCGCCCCATGTCCTGGGAAATGTTTACCGGTCGTTTTCATGCCAGCAGCATGCATCCCGTCAATGAAGCGGGTCGCCATCGCCAGCGCTTTTAGCGGATCGGCATGGTAAGAACGCTCGCCGATTGCCGCGCTGATATGGCCCACATCCAGCACGGGTGCAAAGCTGATATCAATGTCCATCGCGATCATTTCGCTGGCCATCAACCACCCTGCGTCCTGAGCCAGTTTGCCGCCCTCTTCCAGACCGTGCAACGCAGCAAAGGATTGAGCCGCAGGCAGGCGGGTAAAGCCCTCACGAAAACGCTGTACGCGTCCGCCTTCCTGATCTACCGCCACCACCAGATGGTTACGTGACGCAGCCCGGATCTGACGCACTAATTCACGCAGCTGTTCCGGGTCATGATAATTTCGGGTAAAGAGGATCAACCCACCTACCAGCGGATGTGCCAGAATCTCACGCTCTTCAGCGTCCAGCTCATACCCTTCGACATCCAACATTACTGGGCCCACACTGCTCTCCTTATCCTTTCATTGTTAGCTGCCGCCAGGTTTCATCGGCCAGCCTGATAAATTGTCGATCGCCGGTTTGCCGCCAGCGATACTCAAACCACCCCGCCTTCAGCATCATTATCCAGGGTTGCCATTGTCTGACCTGTCGCCACAAAACGTCTGGCTCAATGTGCGCTCGTTGGGCGTAGGTGCTAACCAACTGTTGGTGCTGGGATTCATCGCTAACCCATACTGCCGCCAGCTCCAGGGCAATATCACCGTCTCCGGCGTATTCCCAGTCAATCAGCCGCAACCCTGAAGTTGTACGTACGATGTTGTCACCGTGAACATCCATATGCAGCGGCCCCAGACGCAAAGGTCGAGGCTCACCTCGTTTCCTTAGCCGCTTCAGCGCGCGCAGCCAGCATGGTGTACGACGCGCCGGATCGCCACACTGCCAGTACTGTTCAAGTAGCGGAAGCAGGTTGATTCGCCAGCCCAATCGGGGTTGCTGGTGCAGATGATACAGTAAGCCTGCGAGTTCGTCGGCGTCCGGTAATCTGGATTCTACCTTACCGTGAAAAAACTCGACTGCCATCCACCCACGCGTATAAAAGTGAGGACGTGGCGCAAGGCTTTCTGGCAGGTGTTTTAGCGCATGGTATTGGCGTAAGAAATGAGATTCCGGCGCGTCAGGGTCGTGATGGCAGCGCAGTACCAGTCGGTGGGAACGGTGTTCAATGATGCAGCTCCCGCCGCTCAGGCCGGTTTGGCTGGTTGCGACGGGATGATACTGCGGGAAATAGCGCGACAACACTTCGCCGCGCGTGAGTCTGTTATTGTTGCTGAACGGCACCTTTACCTGACCAGATTATCTCGCCAGTTTGTACCAGCATTAATTGCATTTGCAGCGCAGGCGAATTGACGTTGCCGGATGCGCTGGAATAAAGCACATACTGCGCGCCAACGTTACGGGCGATACCAATCGCTTTACTGCGCGTTCCCAGACTGTCATTCGGCGACAGACCTAACTGCTGTTTGGCGACAGCCAGCTGTTGGGCAGAAATCAGCGTAAACTTACCGTTATTCGCCAGTGCGTTACGTAAGGTTTCGGTGGCTTCACCCGCGTTCAACGAGCCGTTGGTGCGGTTATTCACGCTATCAACCAGCAGAACGCCGCCCGCTTTGACGCCGTCTGCCTGCAGCATTTTGCCGACCATCGGCTGCATAGCCCCGTTCCAGTCATAGTGACGTTGACGTGGCGTCGGCTGCGCCGTTTGGTCTTCATGCTCAATTGGGCCCGGCTGCTGCGGTATACTTGGCACCGTTGGCACAACCGGCACCGGCTGTTGCGGCTGCGCAGGCTGTTCCGGTACCGGCTTCACTTCCTCTACCGGCGCGGGCTCACGTTGCGCCACACAGCCAGAGAGAAACATCGCCAGCGCGGCAATCAGTGCGTAGCGATTCATTTTGTTCATCAAGATTCACCCCTTACAAATAAAGATAAAGTCTAACCTTGTGCGCCCCCAGAAAATTGGCGCTGCCGTACAGCGTCACCGACGAATGAGCCGGAATAGTCACACTGCGTGGCGCTTCCAGAGGGTGCATTTCCAGCCCTCTGGCGTCATACCAGTAAAACCGATAATGAACGGTAACGGGTTCTTGTCTTTCGTTATAGAGTCGAGAGGATGCCGAAGCCTGAATATCAGACGTTGTTAACGTGGGCTGCTCTGCTGTAATACCCGCCGCCAGAATTGTTGATTCCATCACCAGCGACTGTTCATCACTTACCGGGATTTCAGGATGTGTTCGACAACCCGCCAGCAACAACAAGCCCAGTGAAAGCGCAATGCATCCTCTGGTCATGCTTACAGACCTTTATGCGCAAGCATTGGGCCAAGCGCACGTCCACCCAGCAGGTGCATATGAATGTGATACACCTCCTGCCCCCCGTGGCGGTTGGTGTTCATGATTAAGCGGTACCCATCTGCAGCAATGCCTTCCTGCTCAGCAATTTTCGCCGCAACGGTGATCATGCGGCCCAATGCCTGTTCATGTTCCGCCGTCACATCATTGACAGTTGGGATCAGAATGTTAGGAATGATCAGGATATGCGTTGGTGCCTGAGGGGAAATATCACGAAACGCAGTGACCAGTTCGTCCTGGTATACGATATCCGACGGAATCTCACGACGAATAATTTTGCTGAATATAGTTTCTTCTGCCACGACGTTTTCCTTTTTCATTATCAGCCCAAGCGTTTTGTCATGCTACGCCGGGTAACTCTGCGAGTATAGAGTATGAGCGAGTTACTCACGCTCTTTCAACTTTAACCCTCGATTATTTAAGCAAAATCCTTTGCCGCTGCTGTTCTTATAACCATTTCCCATCGCTATCGCTTAAGCATAGTACTGAAACAATATTTCATTTATCGCGTAGCATCTGTTTACACATTGAATGTTAATGCGTATATTTCGCATTTGTATTTACATGCGCATTTAATAGTTTACAACCAAAGGGTTTATCACAACTACCGGTGATTCGAACTTAATATTAATAATTATCAAGGACTTTTCGATGTCTTTCACAACACTCAACGGGAATGTTCAACGCCAACCGGGGCTTGCCCCTTCTTTGCTGGCAGCATGCATCACGCTAGCCCTTTTACCTTCCACCAGCCTCGCAGCCCCTGCAGAAGAGACAGTGATCGTGGAAGGTTCTGCTCCTTCGGCATCCAGTGAGGAGCAAGATTACAGCGTTAAATCAACGACCGCTGGCACAAAAATGCAAATGACACAGCGCGATATTCCGCAATCGGTCAGCATTGTCAGCCAGCAACGCATGGAAGATCAGCAATTGCAAACGCTGGGCGATGTGATGGACAACACGTTGGGGATAAGCAAAAGCCAGGCGGATTCAGATCGCAGCAGCTATTACTCGCGCGGATTTCAGATTGATAACTATATGGTCGATGGGATCCCGACCTATTTTGAATCCCGCTGGAATCTCGGTGACGCCCTTTCTGACACCGCCCTTTTTGAGCGTGTCGAAGTGGTCCGTGGCGCAAACGGGCTAATGACCGGGACGGGTAACCCTTCAGCCTCCATTAACATGATCCGTAAGCATGCCACCAGCCGCGAGTTCACCGGTAATGTTTCAGCGGAATATGGCAGTTGGAACAAACAACGCTATGTGACCGATCTGCAAAGCCCGCTTACGGCAGACGGCAACGTGCGCGGTCGCATCGTGGCGGGTTACCAGAATAACGACTCCTGGCTTGATCGCTACAATAGCGAAAAAATGTTCTTCTCCGGGATTGTCGATGCCGATTTGGGTGACACCACCAGCCTGTCTGCGGGCTATGAATATCAGCGCATTGATATCAACAGCCCAACCTGGGGTGGATTGCCGCGCTGGAATACCGATGGCAGTAAAAACAGCTACGACCGTTCGCGCAGCACTGCGCCGGACTGGGCTTACAACGATAAAGACTTCAACAAAGTGTTTGTCACCATCAAACAGCGTTTTGCCGATACCTGGCAGGCGACCATGAACGCCACCCACTCCGAGGTCAAGTTCGACAGTAAAATGATGTACGTCGATGCCTATGTTAACAAGGCCGACGGCACGCTGATTGGCCCATATGGCAACTATGGTCCGGGATATGACTACGTCGGAGGAACCGGCTGGAACAGCGGCAAACGTAAAGTGGATGCTGTCGATCTATTCGCCGACGGCGGTTACGATCTGTTTGGTCGCCAGCATAATCTGATGTTGGGCGGCAGCTACAGTAAACAGAATAACCGTTATGAAAGCTCGTGGACGAACGTTTTCCCCAACGAAATCGGCAGCTTCTATACCTACGATGGTAACTTCCCTGAAACCAACTGGAACCCGCAGTCATTGGCTCAGGACGATACCACGCACATGAAATCGCTGTACGCCGCAACGCGTATTTCGCTGGCCGACCCACTGCATTTGATTGTTGGCGCACGTTACACCAACTGGCGTATCGACACCCTGACCTACAGCATGGAGCAAAACCACACCACGCCGTATGCGGGTCTGGTCTATGACATTGACGATAACTGGTCTACCTACGCCAGCTATACCTCAATCTTCCAGCCGCAGAACAAGCGCGACAGTTCCGGTAAATATCTCTCTCCGATCACCGGCAACAACTATGAGCTTGGCCTGAAGTCCGACTGGATGAACAGCCGTTTAACCACCACGCTCGCGGTGTTCCGCATTGAACAGGATAACGTAGCGCAATCAACCGGCGTGCCAATCGCCGGTAGCAATGGCGACACGGCCTTTAAAGCGATGGATGGTACGGTCAGCAAAGGGGTCGAATTCGAGATTAACGGTGCGATCACTGATAACTGGCAGATGACGTTTGGTGCGACACGCTATGTTGCAGAAGACAACGAAGGCAATGCAGTAAACCCAAACCTGCCGCGGACCACGGTAAAACTGTTTACCCGTTATCGCCTGCCAGCCATGCCGGAACTGACCGTCGGCGGTGGAGTTAACTGGCAGAATCGTGTTTACAGCGATACGGTCACGCCTTATGGCACATTCCGCGCGGAACAAGGAAGCTACGCCCTGGTAGATTTGTTCACCCGCTACCAGGTAACAAAAAACTTCTCAGTGCAGGGTAACCTTAATAACCTGTTCGATAAAACCTACGACACGAATATCGACGGTTCTATCGTTTATGGTGAGCCGCGCAACGTCAGCGTTACCGCCAGCTATCAGTTCTGACACCGGGTATTGTGTAGAATCGCTAACTCACTGACTTAGGTTGCAAATTCTCATCAAACTCCAGCCGCTTTCTGTCGGGTTCTACCGCAGTCAGCGGCTCCACTTCTGCAAGCGTCTGCTGACAGCGCTCCACCAGCACCTGATACTCGCGAGTGCCCTGTTTTTTCCACACCAGTTCCTGCTCAGTTAACATGCGAATCGCTTTTGCCGGGCTGCCGACAATCAGATGGTTGGCGGGCATCTCAGCGCGCGCTTTCACAAACGCCGAAGCACCAACGATACTGTTTTCACCGATGGTCGCGCCATCGATAATCACCGCGCTCATGCCGATCAGCGCGTTACGCCCAATCACACAGCCGTGCAGAATCGCGCCGTGGCCGATATGTCCGTCCTCTTCCACCACCGTATCCTGGCCGGGAAATCCGTGCATCACGCAGTTATCCTGGATATTCGCCCCATCTTTAACCACGATACGCCCAAAATCTCCGCGCAGGCTGGCGTTGGGACCAACATAAACACCTTTGCCGAGAATGACATCGCCAATCAGCACTGCGGTTGGGTGAACATAGCTTTCTGCAGGAACTACCGGGATCATCCCGTCAATCTGGTAAATCGGCATGGCTTCTCCTGTTACACCTCGGCTAATCCGCCGAAGCGTTGATAATAGAGCGGACCCGGCGCGGGCAGTTCCCCCACCGAGCTCTCGCCTTTTTCGCTGACGAAAACCTGGGCGCCGGGCGCAACACGTTGATAAATATTAATGCACAGCTGACGCGCCGTCTGACCCAGCCAGTGAGCAGGCAACAATTCTTCCGGCAGCAGCGGATCTTTGAGCACAACCCGACGATAGAAGTGAATGAGCAACAGGCGGATCTGGAAGCAGCGCTCTGGCGTAAGTTCGTCCGGCCCGGCGTCACGCAGTAGCGGTAAAAACGGACGGAACAGCATGATAAACGCCTCGTACATGGCATTTTGTTCGGTTAAGTGCCAGCACCCTTCTACCCGCTCACGCAGCGCAGCGCGGGAGAGTGCCAACGGCGAATGCGCCTCAAAAACGATGACGTTTTCCGCTACCCCAGCTTCATGAAGCAGCGACTGTACGTCCGCCAGCTTTTGCGATGGCGACGCCAGCAGACTCGGCGCCAGTACGCCAAAACCTTGCCATAACAGCTGCTTTTTAACTTCGGCCAGGGTATTTTTCTCCAGCCCCTCCGACAGCAGCAGCAGCCAGGTACCGTCCCACTCAGGGGCGCTGGCACGGTAGATTTTGCTCTCGGCGCGGCGCGTCAAGCGTAGCCCTTTATCACTCAGGCGGTAGAAACTGCGGCGGCCGATACGTACTACGTCCAGCCATTCTTCTTTATTAAGGCGAAACAGCGCGGTACGTACAAAACGCTCACCGAAGCCAAGCCCTTCCAGCAGCGCGGCAACGCTACCGAGCCAGACTTCTCCACCGCGTTGCGATAAACAGTCCCCGTAAAGCGAGGCGATAAGAGAGGTGCCGCTGACCGGCATTACGGTTACCGCCTGCTGAATAAAACTATCGAGTTTTTCCATATGATTCATACTGTTGTCTTTTTTGTCCTTTTTGAATCATAGCACAGGATAATTTCCGCGATATGGCAGGAATTTGTAGGCCGGATAAGGCAACGCCGCCATCCGGCAACTTGTGCGCTCTCGCCTGGTGGCGCTGCGCTTATCAGGCCTACGAGTCTTAACCGTTGGCGGCAACTTTGCGCAGGTCGAACACCCGGCACGCCTTTCCTTCTGAGCGCGGAATGCTGCCGCAGTTAACAATGCTTACGTCCGTTGAAATACCAACCATCGACTTAATACGATGACGCAAATGATGGCAAATCTGGCAGCGCTGCTCATGGCTTAGCACCAGGCTACTCTCTTTAAGCTCCACGCGTACCGAAAGCGAATCAAGATGTCCTCGGCGATCCACTTCCAACTGGTAATGCGGAGCCAGATGTTCAATCTTGAGGATCTCTTCTTCCACCTGCGATGGGAAGACGTTGACGCCGCGAATAATCAGCATATCGTCGCTGCGCCCGCTAATGCGATCCATACGACGCATCGTGCGCGCGGTACCCGGCAGCAGGCGCGTCAGGTCGCGGGTACGATAACGAATGACCGGTAGCGCTTCTTTCGTCAGCGTGGTGAACAGCAGTTCGCCGTGCTCGCCGTCGGCCAGTGGCGTACCGTCATCCGGATTGACCACTTCCGGGAAGAAATGATCCTCCCATATTGTCGGACCATCACCCGTTTCGATGCACTCCATCGCCACGCCCGGCCCCATCACTTCCGAGAGGCCATAAATATCCAGCGCCGTAATACCCAGACGACGTTCGATCTCCGCGCGCATCCCCGTTGTCCACGGCTCTGCGCCAAAGACACCGGTACGCAGCGAACAACCCCGCGCGTCACCGCCCATCTGGCGCTCCAGCTCTTCAATCAGGTTCAGACAGTAGGATGGCGTGACCATAATCATGTCAGGTTTGAAATCGCGAATCAGCTGCGCCTGTTTCTCGGTTTGACCGCCGGACATCGGGATAACCGTTGCCCCCAGGCGTTCCGCGCCGTAGTGCGCGCCCAGTCCGCCGGTGAAAAGGCCATAGCCATAAGCGACGTGGATTTTATCTTTCGCGGTACCGCCTGCGGCACGCAGCGAGCGGGCGACGATGTTAGCCCAGGTATCGATATCATTTTGCGTATAGCCCACCACCGTCGGTTTACCCGTGGTGCCGGATGATGCATGGATACGCACCACCTGCTCCATCGGTACCGCGAAGGTGTCGAAGGGATAGTTGTCACGCAGGTCCTGCTTGGTGGTGCAGGGAAACTTGCTCAGATCGCTCAGCTCACGGAAATCATCCGGGTGAACCCCCGCCGCGTCGAACTTACGGCGGTACATCGGGACATTTTCATAGGCGTGTTTTAACGTCCATTTCAGGCGCTCGGTTTGCAAAGCCTGTAATTCGTCACGCGATGCGGTTTCAATCGGATCTAATTTTGTTGTTGTCGTTGTCATTTTGTAGGGCACTCGCAGGTCAATTAGCTCACACTCGCTCAAGGATCATGGCAATGCCCTGACCCACGCCAATACACATCGTACACAGCGCATAACGTCCATTGCGTCGTTCCAGCTCCAGCGTTGCAGCCAGCGCTAACCGCACACCGCTCATCCCCAGCGGGTGACCTAAAGCGATAGCCCCCCCATTGGGATTCACGTGTTCTGCGTCATCTGCCAGTCCAAGCTGTCTCATCACACCCAACGCCTGGGCGGCAAAGGCTTCATTCAGCTCAATCACGTCCATATCGTTGATATTCAGCCCGGCGCGCTCCAGCACTTTTCGTACCGCAGGAACTGGCCCAAGCCCCATAAACTTCGGCTCCACGCCCGCCGTCGCCATCGCGACAATGCGTGCACGCGGCGTTAGTCCCTGGGCCTTTATGTGTTGCTCGCTGGCTACGATCATTGCTGCCGCGCCGTCGTTCACCCCAGAGGCATTGCCTGCGGTGACCACGCCGTTCTTACGAAACGGTGTTTTCAGTTGTGCGAGTTGCTCCAGCGTGGTTTCTGCACGCGGATGTTCATCTTCACGTACTGCGCTAACTGCCCCTTTCTTGCCAATGATTTGTACCGGCACAATTTCCTGCGCCAGAATGCCGTCACGCTGGGCATTCGCCGTGCGCTGCTGGCTGCGATACGCAAAGGCGTCCTGGTCCTCTCGGCTTATATTTAACAATTCAGCTACATTCTCCGCCGTTTCCGGCATGCTGTCAGTTCCGAATTGTTGCTGCATGAGCGGGTTCACAAAACGCCAGCCAATGGTGGTATCAAACATTTCTGCCTGACGCTGAAACGGCGCGATCGCTTTGCCCATTACAAACGGCGCGCGTGACATTGACTCAACACCACCAGCGATCAGCAGGTCGGCATCACCGGCTTTGATCGTGCGAGCAGCGAAGCCGATCGCATCAAGCCCGGAGCCGCACAGACGGTTGATGGTCGTGCCGGCAACGCTGTGCGGATACCCCGCCAGCAAGGTCGCCATATGCGCCACGTTGCGGTTATCCTCGCCCGCCTGGTTGGCGCAACCGAAGATCACATCGTCAATAGCGCTGGGATCCAGGCGTGGGTTGCGGTTGAGTAATTCACGCAACGGGATGGCCGCCAGATCGTCGGCACGCACGCCTGCCAGCGCCCCGCCGTAGCGACCAATCGGGGTACGAATACCGTCACAAATAAATGCGTCACGCATTAGACTTCTCCTGTAATCGTGCCACCGATGCGGTGGGATTTGCCGCGAAACAGAGCCACGGTTTTGTGTTGCTGATTGACAATTTCAATGTCGTAAACGCCAGTGAGTTTGCCTTGCTGCTTGACCCGCGCGGTGGCGGTCAGTTTGTCACCTGCAAAGGCCGGACGCAGAAAGTCGATACTGGCCGCTGAGGCTACTGCTGCCAGTCCCTGACTGTTGCAGGCGTAAGCAAAGGCAGTATCTGCCAGTGAAAACAGTTGCCCGCCGTGACAGGTCTGATGGCCATTCAGCTGCGACGGCGACACGGTCATGGTCATCTGTGAATAACCGTCGTCCATCTCAATAATTTCAATCCCCAGCGCCTGCGCGCAGGTGTCTTTCACATACATGGCGCGGGCGTTGCGCCAGGCTTCGTTACTCATGACGCATCTCCATCAGCGCTTTCTGGCGCAGCAGCGCACTCGGGCGATAGCGTTCTTCGCCGTAGTGCTGTTGTAGATTTTCCAGCAGACGCAGCACACGTCCCCAGCCGAGCGATTCGCCCCAGGCCAGCGGCCCGTGCGGGTAGTTGACCCCCAAGCGCATGGCGGTATCGATATCCTCGGCGCTGGCGACTCCTTTTTGCAGCGCATCCAGCGCCTCGTTCGCCAGCATCGCTACCGTGCGCCATACCAGCAGCCCTGGGTAGTCGGCAATACGCAGCACTTTTTTGCCCTGCTGCTGGAAGTAGTAAACCGCTTTGTCGGTGGCTGAAGCCGGGTTGGTTGGTGCGCTTGCCAGCACGACGGTGTCGCCCGCAGCATGGTCATACACCACCACCGGGCGCTGGTGCTGCGCGCTTAAGGCCAGCGCGGTTTCACCGGTAGTTTCAAGGAGCAGCACATCATCCAGTTCAGTGACAACGTCACGCTTGATATTTTTTGCTGCATTTTCAGGCGCTACCGCTGCAACAGCCAGTTCAGGCGATACCTCAGCAGGCCAGCAATAGACGCCGTGGCCGCTCTTCTTGCCCAGACGCCCCGCCAGAGCGAGCTCCTGTTGCAGCAAAGACGGTAGAAAACGGCGGTCCTGCCAGAAGGCGTTAAACACCGAACAGGTCACGGCAAAGTTGACGTCCTGACCAATCAAGTCGGTCAGCGCCAGCGGTCCCATCGGGAAGCCGCCGCCGTCACGCAGCGCCGCATCAATCACTTCCGCTGACGCAACCTGTTCTTCCAGCGCGCGCCAGGCTTCAGCGTAGTACGGACGCGCCACGCGGTTGACAATAAAACCCGGCGTTGAGCGGCAGCACACCGGCTGCTTGCCCCAGGCGATTACGCACTGGCAAAGCTGCTCGACTACCTCGGTTGAGGTGGCAAGGCCGCTCACCACTTCCACCAGTTTCATCACCGGTGCAGGGTTAAAGAAGTGCAGCCCCGCCACACGTTCCGGATGCTTCACTCCCGCCGCAATTGCGGTAATTGAGATCGACGAGGTATTACTGGTCAGCAGCGTTGACGGCAAACAGATCTCCGCCAACTGACTAAACAGCGCTTTTTTAATTTCCAGCCGCTCGGAAGCGGCTTCAATCACCAGTTGTGCATCGGCAAGCTGATTCAGTTCAGTCGCGGGTGCGATCCGTCCCAGCAGCTCACTGGCCTGTTCCGCACTGATTTTTCCACGACCAACACGAACGTCGAGTCGCTGGCGTATACCCTCAATGGCGCGAGTAATCGCCTCAGCGGAAATGTCATACAGCAGGACCGAATGTCCGGCGCTGGCAGCCACCTCGGCAATACCTGCACCCATTGTTCCGCCGCCGATCACGGCAACGCGATGAAGAGTTTGCGTCATGGCTTATTTCCCGCTGAACTGTGGTGGACGTTTGCCGAGGAAGGCGCTGACCCCTTCGCGGTAGTCGTCGCTGCGACCGGCCATGCGCTGGTAGTCGCGTTCAAGCTCAAGCTGCTGATCCAGCGTGTTGGTTTCGGAAAGCTGCAAGGCTTTCTTAATCAGCCCCAGGCCATAGGTCGGCTGCGTCGCGAAATGGCGCGCCATGGTCAACGCGGTATCTTTCAACTCGGCATCGTCGACCACTTGCCAGATCATGCCCCACTGCGCGGCCTGTTCGGCGCTGAGGTTATCGCCAAGCATCAGCAAACCCACGGCGCGAGCGCGACCGGCTACGCGCGGCAGCACCCAACTTCCGCCGCAGTCCGGCACCAGACCGAGCTTGCTGAAGGCCATGACAAACTTCGCCGAGTGCGCGGCGAGGACGATGTCGCAGCCCAAGGCCAGCGTGGCACCGGCACCAGCGGCAACGCCGTTGACGGCACAGATAACCGGCTTCGGCAGCGCGGCTAAGCGGCGCACCAGCGGGTTGTAGAAGCGTTCCACCGACATGCCCAGATCCGGCGCGGGGCCGCTCGGGTCAACGTTACGGTCGTTCAAATCCTGTCCGGCGCAAAATCCGCGTCCGGCACCGGTGATCAGCAGGCAACGAATGGTGTCGTCTCGCTCGGCCTGTTTCAGGCAATCGGCAAGCTGCTGGTGCATCACGTCGTTAAAGCTGTTGAGTCGGTCCGGGCGGTTCAGGGTGATAGTCATCACGCCCTGCTCCACTTCGCTGAGAATAAATGCGTCCACGATTAGCGTCCTTTAAATTCCGGTGTGCGTTTTTCTAAAAAGGCGCTGACGCCTTCACGACGATCTTCGGTGCCGCTCAGCAGCGTAAACAGCTGACGTTCCTGCACCAGACCGGCCTGGAGACCCATTTCTTGCGCAGCGCGTAGAGACTGTTTTGCCGCCCGCAGCGCCAGCGGTGAGTGATGGGCGATGGTCGCCGCCAGCTTGAGCGCGTATTCATCGGAGAGGTTCGCCGGGTGAATGTCACTCACCAGCCCGGCCCGTTGTGCTCGTTCGGCATCAATGCTTTCACCGCTCAGCACCATTCGGCTGGCCAGCGCTTTGCCAACACAACGGATAAGCCGCTGCGTACCGCCCGCCCCTGGCATGGTGCCGAGAGTAATCTCCGGCAGACCAAAACGCGCGTTATCCCCGGCAATCACCAGGTCGCACAGAAGAGCCAGCTCGCACCCGGCACCCAGCGCGTAACCGTTAACCACCGCGATCAGCGGCTTGTTGAAGGCATCAATACGTGCCCACAGGCGAGGACGAACATCGTCGAAAGTGGCGGGCAGATCTTTTTCCGCCATTTCGTTGAGATCGGCCCCGGCGGCGAAATAGCGCGGGTTGCCGCCAATCACGCAAACGCTGATGCTGGCGTCCGCCGCCGCGCTTTCCAGCGCGTCAGCAATCTGCGTTAGCAGCGCATTGTTCAGGGCGTTACGCGCCTGCGGACGGTTCAGGGTCAGTTGCAGTACACGGTCGTGACGGGAAATCAGCAGTTCGCTCATGCCATCCCCCGCGCATCGAAGTCGACCACTACGTCACCGCTGGTTGGCAGCGCCTGGCAGCTCAGCACATAGCCCGCCGCCAGTTCATCGGCTTCAAGGCTGTAGTTGGCGGCCATCGCCACCTCGCCGCTGACCACCTTGCATTTGCAGGTGGCGCACACGCCGCCTTTACAGGCGAACGGCAGGTCAGCGCCCTGGCGCAGCGCGGCGTCGAGAATGCTGTCATCTTCCGCATTCAGTGAAATCAGGCGATCGCGCCCATCCTGACGAAGGGTGACCGTGCGGCCTTCCGCCTGCACGCCGGTGGCGCGTTTCACGCTGGTCCCCGGCGTATTGAAACGCTCAAGGTGAATGGATTTTTCCGCTATGCCCAGTTCGCGCAGTGCCACTTCGGCTTCATCCATCATTGCCGATGGGCCACAGATAAAGGCGTCGTCAAAGCGGCTAAAATCGAGCAGGTTTTTGCCCAGCGCACGCAGTTTGTCGCCGTCGATACGACCCTGTAGCAGATCGCTGTCCATCGACTCCTGACTGAACAGGTGCACCACCTGTAAACGCTGCGGATAGCGGTCTTTCAGATCGGCCAGCGCCTGACGGAACATCATGCTGTGGCTGCTGCGGTTGCCGTAGATCAGGGTGAACTGGCTGGCCGGTTCGGTCGTCAGCGTCGCTTCAATAATCGCCATCATCGGCGTAATGCCGGACCCGGCGGCAATCGCCAGATATTCGGCTTCGCGCTCGGCCTGCGGCTGGTAGCCGAAGTGCCCTTGCGGCACCATCACCTCCAGCGCCATACCCTGCTGGATATCCTGCTGGGCATAGCGGGAGAAACGCCCACCGTCGATAGCTTTAACCGCGACACTAATTTCCGACGGCGAGCGGCTGCGACAAATGGAGTAACACCGACGCAGCTCTTCTCCACCGAGGTGAGCTTTCAGCGTCAAATGCTGGCCCGGTCGGAAGGCGTAGGCATTACGCAGCGCGTCGGGAATGGTGAAAGTGATGGTCACCGCATCGCGCGTTTCCGCTTCGACGTTGGCCACGGTAAGCGAATGAAATGTTGTCATTGCAACCTCAGATGCATTTAAAGTAATCAAAGGGTTCACGGCAGCTGTCGCAGCGATACAACGCTTTACAGGCCGTGGATCCGAATTCGCTAATCAGCGAGGTATGGGTGCTGGCGCAGCGCGGGCACTGTACGTCAGTTGGCATTTCGGCATGACAGGCGTGGGCCTGCGGCGGGCTGATACCATACTGGCGCAGGCGTTCGCGGGCGTCCGGGCTCATCCAGTCAGTGGTCCACGGTGGGTCAAGCTGCAGGACGATATGTACTGGCGTATAGCCGTGCTCCGCCATCACCATGCGAATTTCACCCAGTAGATGCTCGGTGGCCGGGCAGCCGGAGTATGTCGGCGTAAAGCCGATTACCCAGCCGTCGCCGCAGCGCTCAACGCTGCGTACCATGCCGAGATCGGTGATGGTCAGCACCGGCACTTCCGGATCGGAAATCGCACTTAACAGCCCCCAAACGGTGTGCACCTCTGGCGGTGCGACCGCGGTAAGACGTTGCATAGCCACCCCCTGCTACCACTGCTGACCAGGATACGCACGCTGCAAGTACTGCATCTCGGCCAACATCGGCCCGAGATGTTCGCTGTGTAGCCCCTGCTTACCGCCGTTGCGAAACGCCGCCTCTTGCGGAACGTGTAAACCAGAATCAATCAGCGCAGTGTGTACCGTCGTCTGCCATTCGGTTTGCAGTTCGCGCGGATCGACGGCAATGCCCTGCCTGGCCAGAGCGATCTCCAGTTCGTCGGCAAGGAACAATTCGCCGGTGTAACGCCACAGATTGTCCACCGCCTTCTGCATCAGTTGCGCGGAGTAGTCAGTACCATTCCCCAGTCGCTCCAGCCAGCCGCGGCTGAAGCGCAGGTGATAACGCACTTCTTTCAGTCCTTTGGCAGCGATAGCCGCAATCTGCTTATCGCGGCTGTTAACCAAACGAGTGAACAGCGCCACATGCCAGACGTCGATAAAGAACTGGCGAGCGATCGTGTCGGCAAAGTTGCCGTTAGGCTGTTCCACCAGCAACAGATTGCGGAACTGACGCTCGTCACGACCAAAAGCCAGCGTGTCTTCGTCGCCGCTACCCGCCAGTTCGGCTGCGTAGCTGAGGAAGTTGCGCGCCTGCCCCAGCAGGTCGAGGCCGATATTAGCCAGCGCCAGATCAATCTCCAGCTCCGGCGCATGACCGCACCAGGCACCCAGACGCTGAGTCAGCACCAGGCCGTTATCGCCCAGACGCAGGGCATAGGTTGCAACGGGATTCAGGTTATTCATCGTTGCCTCACATATGTTCCATGCCGTCCGGCACGGTGTAGAACGTGGGATGGCGATAGACTTTGCTCTCCGCCGGGTCAAAAAACTCACCGCGTTCTTCCGGCTGTGACGCAACAATTTCGCTGGCTTTCACCACCCAGATGGAGCAGCCTTCGCTGCGGCGTGTATAGGCATCGCGTGCATTTTCCAGCGCCATCTGGTCATCGGCGGCATGCAGACTGCCAACGTGACGGTGTGATAACCCCTGTTTGCTGCGGACAAAAACTTCGTATAACGGCCAGTATGTTTTGCTCATGACTCTCTCCTTACGCCGCGTCGCGGGCCTGTTGCTTTTCGGCGTGCGCCAGTGCGGCCTCGCGCACCCATGCCCCTTCTTCCCAGGCCTTACGCTTTGCGCCCAGACGTTCGTGGTTACAGACACCACGACCGTTGATGACCTCATTAAATTCCTGCCAGTCGATCTCACCGAATCGATATTTCCCCGTCGCTTCATCAAGCTGTAGGTCGGCGTCCGGCACGGTCATACCGAGAATTTCTACCTGCGGGACCGTGTTATCAACAAAGCGCTGACGCAGTTCGTCGTTGGAGTGCAGTTTGATTTTCCACGCCATGCTGCGGGCGCTGTTCGGTGAGTTGTCGTCGTTCGGGCCAAACATCATTAGTGCAGGCCACCAGAAACGGTTGATGGCGTCCTGCAGCATCTGACGCTGATCCTCGCTACCGGTAGCCAGCGCCATACACGCTTCGAAGCCCTGACGCTGATGGAAGCTCTCTTCTTTGCAGATTTTGACCATCGCCCTGGCATACGGGCCGTAGGAGGTACGACACAGCGCCACCTGGTTAACAATCGCCGCGCCATCGACCAGCCAGCCGATCACACCGATATCCGCCCAACTGAGGGTTGGGTAGTTGAAGATGGAGGAGTATTTCATCTGGCCGTCGAGCATCTTCTGGTACAGATCTTCACGCGCGCAGCCCAGTGTTTCCGCCGCGCTGTAGAGGTACAGACCGTGTCCGGCCTCGTCCTGTACTTTTGCGAGCAGAATGGCCTTACGCCGCAGCGTAGGTGCGCGGGTTATCCAGTTGCCTTCCGGTAACATGCCGACAATTTCCGAGTGCGCATGCTGGCCAATCTGGCGGATCAGCGTCTTACGGTATGCGTCCGGCATCCAGTCCTGCGGCTCGATGGCCGTTTCCTGCGCGATGCGCTGGTCAAAGCGTTGTTCTTCTGTCACGTCATCACCTTATGATTCCGATAATTTCAACAAATCAATATTTGTGAATCACTTTGTTTTATAAAAGTTACATCTTGGTTAAATAAAACCACAAATTTTGTTTGCTGGTTTTGCGATACTTGTCGCAAATGGTTTTTGTTTATCCATTAATAACAGATAGATAACCAATGAAGGTAAAGTGTTCGCGATCTCATTGTTAATAAATTATTAAAATCTCTCTTGCATTTTGTGATTCATAAAATAACTATTTAAAGAGATATTACGGAACACATCTGGAGATTAACGATGCAGCAGTTAGCCAGTTATTTATCCGGTGCCTGGCAGACAGGCCGGGGCCGCACCCGCACCATCCACCACGCCCTTACCGGTGAAGCGCTTTGGGAAGTGACAAGCGTTGGACTGGATATGGCGCAGGCGCGCCGCTTTGCTATTGAGCACGGCGGCAAAGCGTTACAGGCGATGAGTTTTATTGAGCGCAGCGCGATGCTAAAAGCGGTGGCGAAGAATTTAATGGAACTGAAAGCCGATTTCTATGCCATATCCGCGCAAACCGGAGCAACGCGCGGTGACAGCTGGGTCGATATCGAAGGCGGCATTGGCACGCTTTTCACTTATGCCAGTCTCGGTGGCCGCGAGCTGCCGGACGATACGCTGTGGCCGGAAGACGAACTGATCCCGCTGTCCAAACAGGGCGGTTTTGCCGCACGCCACGTGCTGACCTCCAAATCCGGTGTTGCGGTGCATATCAACGCCTTTAACTTCCCCTGCTGGGGTATGTTAGAGAAGCTGGCGCCAACCTGGCTTGCCGGGATGCCAGCCATTATCAAACCTGCAACCGCCACCGCGCAGCTCACTCAGGCAATGGTGAAAGCGATTATCGACAGTGGCCTGGTACCGAACGGCGCAATTAGCCTTATCTGTGGCGGCGCGGGCGACCTGCTCGATCACCTCGACAGCCAGGATGTGGTGACCTTTACCGGTTCTGCTCATACCGGGCAACAGTTGCGCGTGCACCCCAATCTGGTGGCTAAATCGGTTCCATTCACCATGGAAGCGGATTCACTCAACTGCTGTGTGCTTGGTGATGACGTCACCCCAGAACAGCCTGAGTTTGCACTGTTTGTACGTGAAGTAGTGCGCGAGATGACGACCAAAGCCGGGCAGAAATGTACCGCTATCCGCCGCATTATCGTGCCACAGGCGCAGGTGAAAGCGGTCAGCGAGGCGCTGATTACCCGTCTGCAAAAAGTGGTAGTGGGCGATCCGGCGCAGGAAGGCGTGAAGATGGGGTCGCTGGTGAATAACGATCAGCGTCAGGACGTGCAGGATAATGTGAATCGTCTGGTTGAAGCCGGGTGTGAGGTGCTGCTGGGCGGAAAAGCAGATCTGAGCACGGCTGGGGCTTTCTTCCCCCCAACGCTGCTGTTTTGTCCGCAGCCGGATGAAATTGGCGCGGTACATGCAATTGAAGCCTTTGGTCCGGTCGCCACGCTGATGCCGTATCAGAATACCGGGCATGCCATGACGCTGGCGCGCGCCGGTGAAGGCAGTCTGGCAGGAACGCTGGTGACGGCGAGCGGCGAACTGGCGCGAGAGTTTGTCCTCGGTGCGGCCCGCGCCCACGGGCGTATTCAGGTGCTGAACGAAGAGTCCTCGGCGGAATCGACCGGTCACGGCTCTCCGCTGCCACAGTTGGTCCACGGCGGGCCTGGACGTGCAGGCGGCGGTGAAGAGCTGGGCGGTCTGCGCGCGGTGAAACACTACATGCAACGCACCGCCATTCAGGGCAGCCCAACCATGCTCGCGGCGGTAAGCCAACAGTGGGTGCGTGGCGCTCGGGTGGAGGAAGATCGTATTCACCCGTTCCGTAAATACTTCGAAGAGATCCAGCCGGGCGACAGCCTGCTGACGCCACGTCGTACACTGACCGAAGCGGATATCGTTAACTTTGCCTGCCTCAGCGGTGACCACTTCTACGCCCATATGGACAAGATTGCAGCAGCCGATTCCATTTTCGGCGAGCGCGTGGTGCACGGTTACTTCCTGATTTCCGCCGCAGCCGGTCTGTTTGTTGACGCGGGCGTCGGTCCGGTGATTGCCAACTATGGCATGGAAAACCTGCGCTTTATCGAGCCGGTTAAGCCGGGCGACACTATCCAGGTGCGTTTAACCTGCAAACGCAAAACGGTGAAACGTCAGCGCAATGCCGAAGAAAAAGCGACCGGCGTGGTGGAGTGGTCGGTGGAGATCTTTAATCAGCACCAGCAGGCGGTGGCGCTGTATTCCATTCTGACGTTGGTTGCGCGTCAGCATGGGGATTTCCCGGCGTAAGATTCCGGCGTAGCTTCGCTCGATCAGGCTTGAAACATAAAGCAAAAAGCCTGCTTAGTTTCCTAAGCAGGCTTCTTAAATATGGCTCCTCTGACTGGACTCGAACCAGTGACATACGGATTAACAGTCCGCCGTTCTACCGACTGAACTACAGAGGAATCGTTGTGGAGGCTTATCTTAGCGGCGAAAAAAATTTTGTCAAACCCCATTTCCTCGAATGCGAATCAATTGATGCTTCTCTCGACAGTTTGTTGCATTTACAGACATTTTAAATAGAAAAAACTTTGCAGCTTTTTTGATTCTCCCTCATCATTTGAAATGAGGTTTCAACTTTCTTCGTTAAGGTCCACTTTGAACGTCTCCGCTGCCTTACGCCAGGTCGCTTCCCGCACGCCCTGGTATGCCAAACGCAAGAGTTATAAGGTTCTCTTTTGGCGCGAAATCACTCCGCTGGCTGTCCCCATTTTTCTGGAAAACACCTGTGTGCTATTGATGGGTGTTCTCAGTACCTTCCTGGTCAGCTGGTTGGGAAAAGAAGCGATGGCCGGTGTCGGCCTCGCCGACAGCTTTAATATGGTCATCATGGCATTTTTCGCCGCCATCGATCTGGGCACCACCGTGGTTGTAGCATTTAGCCTCGGGAAACGAGATCGTCGACGGGCCAGAGCCGCGGCCAGACAATCACTGGTGATCATGACAATTTTTGCTACCGTTCTGGCAGCGGTCATTCACTATTTTGGTCAACAGATTATTGACGTTGTCGCAGGTGAAGCAACGCCAGACGTTAAAGCTTTGGCACTCACCTATCTGGAGCTGACGGTGCTCAGCTACCCGGCAGCAGCCATTGCGCTGATTGGCAGTGGCGCACTACGTGGAGCCGGAAATACAAAAATACCGTTGTTGATTAACGGCGGCATGAACATCCTGAATATCATCATCAGTAGCATCCTGATTTACGGGATCTTTTCCTGGCAAGGTCTGGGATTTGTGGGAGCAGGCCTGGGACTGACCATTTCGCGCTACATCGGGGCGATTGCCATCATCTGGGTACTGATGATTGGTTTTAACCCCGCGCTGCGAATTCCCTTCAAAAGCTATTTTAAGCCACTCAATCTCGCCATTATCTGGGAGGTGATGGGGATCGGCATTCCGGCAAGTATCGAGTCAGTGCTGTTCAATGGCGGTAAACTTTTGACGCAGATGTTTGTTTCAGGCATGGGAACCAGCGTTATCGCCGGGAACTTTATTGCATTTTCTATCGCCGCGCTTATCAACTTACCGGGGAATGCTTTAGGTTCCGCGTCGACAATCATTACCGGCAGGCGTCTGGGAAATGGCCAGATTGCCCAGGCTGAAATCCAGCTACGGCATGTATTCTGGCTGTCGACGATCGGCCTGACGGCAATTGCCTGGTTAACCGCTCCTTTCGCCGGGGTGATGGCCTCATTTTATACCCACGATCAGGATGTAAAAGAGGTCATAGTCATCCTGATTTGGCTCAACGCAGCATTTATGCCGATATGGGCAGCCTCCTGGGTATTACCAGCAGGCTTTAAAGGTGCGCGAGATGCACGTTTTGCTATGTGGGTATCGATGCTGGGCATGTGGGGCTGCCGCGTAGTCGCGGGTTACACCCTGGGTATCGTATTAGGATGGGGAGTTGTCGGCGTTTGGTTAGGCATGTTCTTCGACTGGGCCGTACGCGCCGCGTTATTTTACTGGCGTATGGTCACCGGCCGCTGGCTGTGGAAATACCCGCGCCCCGAACGCGAAAAGTGCATAAAACAACCGGTTGCGTCTGAATAAGCGGCGAAATGGGGAATATTTCAGCAAACGATCGCATTTATCCATTCAGGCTTTGACAACGCTGAGCGGCATCGCTAATATTCGCCTCGTTCAAACGATTCCTCTGTAGTTCAGTCGGTAGAACGGCGGACTGTTAATCCGTATGTCACTGGTTCGAGTCCAGTCAGAGGAGCCATATTTAAGAAGCCTGCTTAGGAAACTAAGCAGGCTTTTTGCTTTTCTGCGATCCCATTCGCCAGGTAGAGCGCTTCACTCCACACCAGGTTTTTCCATACTGCCGACGGGAGAATGTCCGTCTGCTTATGCAAAATGTCTCTATGATCCAATTCGTTAACGTCAGGGTTAAGTATCTTATCGTGCAACGACATCAGAATGAGACCCATACTTGCCCATGCCGATACTGCTGAAAGCAGCGCTAACCGCTTTATTAGTAATCCCACTGAGTACAATAGCCGGTGAGAAAGTCACGCTACGTTGCCCGGACAGAGGCTGGGCGGAGGTGACATTTCATTTGTTCCAGCACGTTAGCGTGCTGTGGGAAAACAATAGTTTTTATGTTTCCGATGCCCGGCGTAGTCAGAGTAATAAATTCTATACGTTTACCAATCGAGATGTTCTTT
This sequence comes from Citrobacter sp. Cpo100, assembly GCF_030332595.1. Classification (NCBI taxonomy): domain Bacteria; kingdom Pseudomonadati; phylum Pseudomonadota; class Gammaproteobacteria; order Enterobacterales; family Enterobacteriaceae; genus Citrobacter; species Citrobacter sp. Cpo100. Next base: position 961,501 of record NZ_JAOWHM010000037.1, read on the forward strand.
CGGTGAAGAATGGATTTCAGTTTATTTATGCGGATTCGGGCCGGGCGGTGTCTTGCTTGATATTGTCGCGGGTGCCGACGCAGGATCTGAGGCTGGAGACCTTGAGGTAACGCAGAGTTCTACCCGCCATTCGGTGACGTCAGAGAAGCCCGTTTACTCACGGGCTTTGGTAGTTAAATCTGATAATCAATCACCGCTTCATCTGGCTCCATCGCCTGGCGCTTAATTTCATCGACGGATAACCCTGCATTGCATAGCTCGATGAATCGCCAGACGTAGTTGCGCTGCAGCTGTCCGCGTTTAAGCCCTAGCCAAACGGTATTTGCATCAAACAAATGCCGGGTATCCAGACGGGTTAAGGTCCCCTCTTCCTGCTCGCCGCTGGATTGCTCTGCCACCAGCCCAATCCCCAACCCCAGCGACACGTAAGTTTTAATCACATCCGAGTCCTGGGCGCTGAGAATAATATCCGGTATCAGCCCTTTGCGAGCAAATGCTTCATCGATGCGGGAACGCCCTGTAATCCCCTGACGATAGGTAATTAACGGCCAGTGAGCAATAGACTCCAGCGTGAGCGGAGAGGCTTTCACTAACGGATGGTAATGAGGAACAAGCAGGCTGTGGTGCCAACGAAACCAGGGAAAAGCCACCAACAATGGATCGCTGCTCAGCCGCTCACTGGCAATTCCGATATCTGCCCCGCCATTTTGTAGCAGGACATCAATCTCCTGTGGCGTACCCTGAATAAGTTCCAGACGCACCTCAGGGAACAGCTCACGAAAAGCTTTTATCACCGCAGGCAAGCTATAGCGTGCCTGGGTATGCGTGGTGGCAATCGTCAGAACGCCGGACGTGTCATTGGTAAACAGATCCGCCAGTCGACGAACATTGCTGGCCTCATTCAGAATACGCTCGGCAATAACCAGCAAGGCTTTACCCGGTTCGGTCATGCCCAACAGGCGTTTACCGCGACGGATAAAAATCTCGATGCCAAGTTCATCTTCAAGTTCACGAATGTGTCGGCTGACGCCCGACTGCGAGGTGTACAGTATATTCGCGACCTCTGTCAGGTTGTAATCCTGACGGGCCGCCTCGCGGATTATTTTAAGTTGCTGGAAATTCACGTTTCGCTCCGGGCACATCAGACATTACGCTATTGTTAAAGTCTGATGCCCGGCATAACAAATAATAAAAACCTGCATCTTATTCCTTGCGGGAATAAGGTTTAGCTGACCAGCTGCAGCTCGCGATTTTCCAGCGCCGGACGGCTGACCAGCGACAACAGGATCTCCTTCACGGCCTGCGCCTGGGGCGATAAGCTCCCTCTGGCGGATACGTTCAACGATAATGGCAGATTCATCGACGGTGTTGTGATGCGCGCCATCCAGCCGTTAGCCGCATTGCATAATGAACGGGCGGCCGACTCAGGCAACACTGTGACACCCATACCACTGGCAATGGCGGCCGTTAGGGTGGAGATAGACTCAATTTCGCCAATCACTTTAGCCGTTAAGCGACGTAGCGAAAAAGCTTCATCCACGCGCAGGCGAACCGCGCTGTAATCCCGTGGCAAGAACAAATTCATCTGCGCCACTGCGGCTAAATCAACACTTTGCCCCGGACACTCACGCGTGCCGACCAGGTACAGATCCTCTTTAAGCAACGGTTGACTGCTGATGCCCGCCACAGGAGAACGCTCATAGAGCACAGCCATATCTAATTGCCCGCTGAGCAGCTTGTCATTCAGCACTGCCCCACTGTTTTCATGCAAATAGACCAGCACATCAGGCAATTCGGCACGTAGCGTCTGTAATAACGGCATGGTAATGGATGACGCGACTGTCCCCGGCGCAAGGCCGATAGAGACCTGTCCACTCAAGGTCTGGCCCACGTTATTAACCGCAAGTTGCGCCTGTTCGCACTGACGTAAAATCGTCCGGGCGTGGGTATATAGCACTTTTCCTGCTTCCGTCGGCGTGACGCCACGCTTGGTACGAATCAGCAATTGCTGATCCAGCTCACCTTCCAGCGTAGCGACCTGCTGGCTCAGCGCGGGTTGCGCAATGTGCAACACTTCCGCTGCCTGGGTCAGGCTACCAATATCGACGATTTTCACGAAATATTTCAGTCGTCTGAAGTTCATTTTGCCTCCTGTCGGAATACCAGAACCCGTGCTGGCAGTCATTGAATTCAGGATTGCAAGATGCTTGCCACTTTCTTCTAAAACGGTGTTTTACGGTTAAAGCCGCATAAAGTCAGGAGTAAAAGCGAAGGAAGATCATTCTGCACACCTAAGTATCTCATTCAGTCTGCCCTGGAAGAGGTAGACACGCACCAGAATGGGGCAAAAGCATAAAAAGACGGAAAGATCGCCGCTTTGCTGATTTTGTCAGCAAACGAACACACAAATGTATTTACCCCTTTGACAAGCCTCACCACCCTCGCTAATATGCGCCTCGTTCAAACGATTCCTCTGTAGTTCAGTCGGTAGAACGGCGGACTGTTAATCCGTATGTCACTGGTTCGAGTCCAGTCAGAGGAGCCATATTTAAGAAGCCTGCTTAGGAAACTAAGCAGGCTTTTTGCTTTTATGCCATTGCTCATTGCGCATATCAAAACCTCAACTTAGTTTGGCCAACACTTCATTCATAATAGCCGCAGGTATTTGTTCCAGACGCTTACCGTTCCGGGCTTCCATATCAATAGACAGGACCAACAATGAGTTGAGATGTCCGCTCTTCGCTCACTGCAGACTTTAAACTCACCCAGTACCTCCGTTCTGTGCCAGCAGCGGCGTTTTCTATCGCCGCTGATATATTAATCAATGGAGAGCAGGCCATATTTATAATATAAATTGACGGATACGCTGAATTTTACAGGAACATCTCCAATGAATATTGCCGCCTCAATTGCCCTTTTGGGCGCTTGCCCATTTGTGAGTCTGGCGGCAGTACCGGTGACCTTTTCCGAAACTGTCCTGGATGCCGCAGGGCCAAAAGGCCCTTTGAAAGGCACGTTACTCACCCCGAATTCAAAACCAACAGCCGTTGTTCTTATCGTTCCTGGCTCCGGGCCAACCGATCGGGATGGAAACAACCCGCTTGGTGTGAATGCATCGCCTTACCGACTTCTTGCTGAAGGCCTGGCTGCCAAAGGTTTTGCGACGCTTCGTATCGACAAACGTGGAATGTTCGCTAGCGCAATGGCCGTAGACGATGCCAATGCGGTGACGATTGCTGACTATGTTGACGACATTCGATCCTGGGTAGACGTGCTTAGACGTCACATGCACACTCCCTGTGTTTGGGTTTTAGGACACAGCGAAAGGGGCCTAGTCGCACTTGCCTCGGCTCAAGAAGAGAATGTGTGCGGTGTGGTTCTTATCGCAACGCCTGGGAGGCCGATGGGCGAGGTGTTGAGGGGGCAACTTAACGCTAATCCGGAAAATGAAATTCTATTAAAGCAGGCGCTGCCGATAATTGATGCTCTGGAGCATCGGCGGCGAGTCGATATTACGAATATTCACCCAGCACTGCAAAGTATCTTTAATCCTGCTGTTCAGGGGTTTTTGATCAATGCGTTTTCATATAATCCGGGTCATCTCATTTCGAGTATTTCCAAACCCGTGTTAGTGCTACAAGGGCAACGCGATCTCCAGGTGGAAGAAACGGATGCAAGACTGCTTAAGGCCGCGAATCCTCAAGCGTCCCTGGTTATACTGCCCAATATGAACCATGTTATGAAAGAGGTGACTTCGGACGATCGCAAAGCGAATATCGCGACATACGCTGAACCCGCGCTCCCCTTAGCTCCCGGTTTAATCGACTCGATTGAGCATTTCCTGATCCGCAACTCACTTTTTCCCGAAAAGTAACAGCTGCTCTGCTCTCGGTGTCCTCCCAAAAACGGTTTACTTTTAAAGAGTTCAGCATGCTTTAAAGCATTCGTCTGCTCCATGCTCACAGCAGACATGGTCAGATGTCATTCCAACTGTCACATGCCGGAAGCAGACTCCCCATCCCCATCCGATATCCACCTCATAACATTTTTATAAATAACAACGCATTAAGAAGTTCAACGTAATACAATTATATTTCCAATTGTAATGATAACCATTCTCATATTACTATAATCGCGTGATAATTAACTTTTGATACATTCCACATGTCTGACCACGCCACTACCACTGCTTCCTTTACGCTCGAGTCGCTTTATGGCGCACATCACGGCTGGTTGAAAAGCTGGCTGACGCGCAAACTCCAGTCCGCCTTTGATGCAGATGACATTGCCCAGGACACTTTTCTACGGGTAATGGGCAGCGACTCGCTCTCGACGATCCGCGATCCGCGCTCCTTTCTGTGCACTCTCGCCAAACGGGTGATGGTCGACCTGTTTCGCCGAAACGCGCTGGAAAAAGCCTATCTGGAGATGTTGGCGCTTATGCCGGAGGCGCTCGCGCCTTCCCCCGAGGAACGCGAGAGCCAGCTCGAAACCCTGCAACTCATCGACAGCATGCTTGACGGGCTGAACGGGAAAACACGAGAAGCGTTTCTGCTTTCGCAACTGGATGGTCTGACATACAGCGAGATCGCGCTGAAGCTCGGTATCTCCGTCAGCTCGGTGAAAAAGTATATGGCAAAGGCTATCGAACATTGTCTGCTGTTTCGTCTGGAGCACGGCCTGTGAACGCTTCTATCACCGATTCTCGCCGCCAGGCATTGCGCTCGGCATCGCACTGGTATGCTGTATTGAGCGGCGAGCGTGTCAGCCCACAGCAAGAAGCGCGCTGGCAACAATGGTACGAAGAGGACAAAGATCATCAGTGGGCCTGGCAACAGGTTGAAAACCTGCGCAGCCAGCTCAGCCGCGTACCGGGCGATGTTGCAAGCCGGGCGCTGCACGATACGCGCCTTACCCGTCGTCATGTCATGAAAGGGCTACTGCTGCTGCTCGGCGTGGGCGGCGGCTGGCAGCTCTGGCAGTCTGAAGCCGGTGAAGGTCTGCGCGCGGATTACCGCACCGCTAAAGGCGCGGTCAGCCATCAGCGGCTGGAAGATGGTTCTCTGCTGACGCTCAACACACAAAGCGCCGCGGACGTTCGTTTTGATACGCGTCAACGCGCTGTCCATCTCTGGTATGGCGAAATTGCTATTACTACCGCAAAAGACGCACAGCAGAGACCTTTCCGCGTTGTGACCCGCCAGGGCCAGCTCACCGCATTAGGCACAGAATTTACCGTCTGCCAGCAGGACAACGTCACACGCGTTGTCGTTCAACAACACGCTGTTGAAGTCTTACTGGCAAATCGTCCGCAGGAAAAACGCATCGTCAGCGCTGGCGAGAGCCTGCAGTTTAGCGCGTCTGAATTTGGTGCAATAGCCTCAGCGGATGATGAAAGCGCCACCTGGACGCAGGGCATTCTGAGCTTCAGCGATAAACCTTTGGGTGAAGTGATTGCCACGCTGAGCCGTTATCGCAACGGCGTGCTGCGCTGCGATCCGGCTGTGGCCGGGTTACGCCTGAGTGGCACTTTCCCGCTGAAAAATACTGATGCAATCCTGGATGTTATTGCCAAGACTCTTCCAGTGAAAATTCAGTCAGTTACGCGATACTGGGTAAATATCTCTGCATTGTAAGAAAAATAATTCTCATTTCGATTGTCCTTTTTCCCCTTCTCATTCGACTCATAGATGAACACAACAAAAATGATGATGGAGAAGGTATGACGCCTTTACGCGTTTTTCGCAAAACAACACCTTTGGTTAACGCCGTTCGCCTGAGCCTGCTGCCGCTGGCCGTGCTGTCGTTATCCGCCTTCGCAGCGCAGGTTGATATTGCACCGGGTTCGCTCGACAAAGCCCTTAATCAGTATGCCGCGCTCAGCGGAATTACCCTGTCGGTTGACGCCAGCCTGACGCGCGGCAAACAGAGTAACGGTCTTCACGGTGACTACGACGTCGAAACCGGCCTGCAACACCTGCTGAACGGTAGTGGTCTGCAGGTGAAACCGCTGGGTAATAACAGCTGGACGCTGGAGCCCGCACCAACACCGCAAGAAGATGCCCTGACCGTGGTGGGCGACTGGCTGGGGGATGCGCGCGAAAACGACGTTTTCGAACATGCTGGCGCACGTGACGTTATCCGCCGTGAGGATTTCGCCAAAACCGGCGCAACATCCATGCGCGAGGTACTGAACCGCATTCCTGGCGTTACCGCCCCAGAAAACAACGGCACCGGTAGCCACGATCTGGCGATGAACTTTGGTATTCGCGGCCTGAATCCGCGCCTGGCCAGCCGTTCAACGGTGCTGATGGACGGTATTCCCGTGCCGTTTGCCCCTTACGGCCAGCCGCAGCTTTCACTGGCGCCTGTCTCACTCGGAAATATGGACGCCATCGACGTGGTTCGCGGCGGTGGCGCAGTGCGTTACGGGCCACAGAGCGTGGGCGGGGTGGTGAACTTTGTTACCCGCGCTATTCCGCAAGACTTCGGCATGGAAGCCGGCGTGGAAGGCCAGCTCAGCCCAACATCTTCACAAAATAACCCAAAAGAAACGCACAACCTGATGGTGGGCGGCACGGCGGATAACGGTTTTGGTACCGCCCTGCTTTACTCCGGTACACGTGGAAGCGACTGGCGCGAACACAGCGCGACCCGCATCGACGACCTGATGCTGAAAAGCAAATATGCGCCAAACGAAGTGCATACCTTCAACAGTCTGTTGCAATACTACGACGGTGAAGCTGACATGCCCGGCGGCCTGTCTCGCGCGGATTACGATGCCGACCGCTGGCAATCCACGCGCCCTTACGATCGCTTCTGGGGGCGCCGCAAGCTGGCAAGCCTCGGCTATCAGTTCCAGCCGGACAGCCAACATAAATTCAATATTCAGGGCTTCTACACTGAAACCCTGCGCAGCGGCTACCTGGAACAGGGAAAACGCCTCACCCTTTCACCGCGTAACTACTGGGTACGCGGCATTGAACCACACTACAGTCAGAGCTTTATGGTGGGTCCTTCCGCGCACGAAGTGGGCGTGGGATACCGTTATGTGAGCGAGTCGACGCATGAAATGCGTTACTACACTGCCACCAGCAGTGGACAACTGCCGTCCAGCGCCAGCCCTTACGACCGCGACACTCGTTCCGGCACCGAAGCGCATGCCTGGTATCTGGATGACAAAATCGACATTGGCAACTGGACTATCACACCGGGTATGCGCTTTGAACATATCGAGTCATACCAGAACAACGCCATCAAAGGGACACATGAGGAAGTAAGCTACAACGCCCCACTTCCGGCGCTAAATGTGCTTTATCACCTGACTGATAGCTGGAATCTTTATGCAAACACTGAAGGCTCATTCGGCACCGTACAGTACAGCCAAATTGGCAAGGCTGTGCAAAGCGGCAATGTGGAACCGGAAAAAGCGCGAACCTGGGAGCTCGGAACCCGATACGACGATGGCGCGCTGACGGCGGAAATGGGGCTGTTCCTGATTAACTTTAATAATCAGTACGATTCCAACCAAACCAACGACACCGTTACTGCACGCGGTAAAACGCGTCATACCGGACTGGAAACTCAGACTCGCTATGATCTCGGCACATTGACGCCAACGCTCGACAACGTTTCAGTCTACGCAAGCTATGCGTATGTGAACGCTGAGATTCGCGAGAAAGGTGATACCTATGGCAATCAGGTGCCCTTCTCACCAAAACACAAAGGCACGTTGGGCGTGGACTATAAGCCGGGCAACTGGACCTTCAATCTGAATAGCGATTTCCAGTCCAGCCAGTTTGCGGATAACGCCAACACCGTTAAAGAGAGCGCTGATGGCAGTACCGGTCGCATCCCTGGCTTTATGCTCTGGGGCGCACGCGTAGCCTATGACTTCGGCCCGCAGATGGCAGACCTGAACCTGGCGTTCGGTGTGAAAAATATCTTCGACCAAGAGTATTTCACCCGCTCTTACGACGACAACAACAAAGGCATCTACGCAGGCCAGCCGCGCACGCTGTATATGCAGGGTTCGTTGAAGTTCTAAACCCCGTTTACCCGGCCTGCATGCTGTTTTGTAGGTCGGGCAAACGAAACGCCACCCGACGCAGGCAATTTACATGTTCACACCATTACGCACGCTATTCGCCGCTCTGCTGCTCACCGGCCATGCTTTTGCCGCCACGGTTCATGACGAACATGGCACCTTTACGCTTGATAAAACGCCACAACGGATAGTGGTGCTGGAACTGTCGTTCGCGGACGCACTGGCTGCTGTCGATGTCAGTCCGGTCGGCATTGCCGACGATAACGATGCCACACGCATTCTTCCAGAGGTTCGTGCCCATCTGAAACCCTGGCAGTCTGTCGGCACGCGTGCGCAGCCGAGTTTAGAAGCCATCAGCGCGCTGAAACCGGATCTGATCATTGCCGACAGCAGCCGCCATGCGGGTATTTGCATCGCCTTACAGCAAATAGCACCTGTGCTGCTGCTCAAGTCTCGCAATGAAACCTACGCTGAAAATCTGCAATCTGCGGCCATCATCGGTGAAATTGTGGGTAAAAAAGCACAGATGCAGTCACGCCTGGCGCAACACCAACAACAGATGTCAGCGTGGGCCAGCCAACTGCCAAAAGACACGATGGTGGTGTTTGGTACGTCCCGAGAGCAGCAGTTCAACCTGCATACTCAGGAGACCTGGACCGGGGGCGTCCTGACCTCTCTGGGGCTGACGGTGCCTGCAGCTATGGCGGGTTCGTCTATGCCGTCCATCGGTCTGGAACAGCTGCTGGCGCTCAATCCGGCATGGCTGCTGGTCGCGCACTATCGTGAAGAGAGCATCGTGAAACGCTGGCAACAAGACCCGCTGTGGCAGATGTTAACTGCGGCGCAAAAACAGCAGACGGCGTCGGTCGACAGTAACGCCTGGGCGCGGATGCGCGGCATTTTCGCAGCCGAACGCATTGCCAGCGACACGGTAAAAATCTTTCACCACCAGCCTTTATCCGATGTGAAATGACAATTTTCAAACATCCAGCGCTTCAGTGGGGTCTTCCCCTTGTCGCGCTTATCGCTATCTTCTGGCTGAGTCTGTTTTGCTACTCGGCCATTCCTGTTTCTGGCGTTGATGCCATTCACGCCCTGCTGCCAGGCCATACGCCGACGCTTCCACAAGCGCTGGTGCAAAACCTTCGTTTGCCGAGAAGCCTGGTCGCCATTTTGATCGGCGCAAGCCTGGCTCTGGCGGGAACGCTGCTGCAGACCCTGACGCATAATGCAATGGCCTCCCCTTCACTACTCGGTATTAACAGTGGCGCAGCGCTGGCGATGGCGCTTACCAGCGCTATCAGCCCTGCGCCCGTTACGGGTTACTCCATCGCCTTTATCGCCGCCTGCGGCGGTGGCGTAAGCTGGCTGATGGTGATGACCGCAGGTGGTGGATTTCGCCACTCCCAGGACAGAAACAAACTGATCCTCGCGGGCATCGCGTTCTCGGCTTTCTGCATGGCCCTTACCCGCATCACCCTGCTGCTGACGGAAGATCACGCCTACGGCATTTTTTACTGGCTTGCGGGAGGCGTATCCCACGCACGTTGGCAGGAGTTCTGGCAGCTTTTCCCAATGGTAGTGGTTGCTGTACCGGTGGTATTGCTGCTGGCTAATCAACTGAACCTGCTTAACGTCAGTGACAGCACCGCCCGCACGCTGGGGGTGAATCTGCCGAAGCTCCGTTTGATCATCAATGTTCTGGTGCTGCTTCTGGTCGGTACCTGCGTCAGCGTGGCAGGTCCAGTGGCGTTTATCGGTCTGCTGATGCCGCATCTGGCTCGCTTCTGGGTAGGATTCGATCAGCGCAAGGTCCTGCCGATGAGCATGCTTATGGGCGCCACGCTGCTGCTGCTGGCTGATGTTCTGGCCCGAGCGCTGGCCTTCCCTGGCGAATTGCCCGCGGGGGCAGTAGTGGCGCTGATTGGTGCACCCTGTTTTGTCTGGCTGGTCAGGAGGCGTGGATGAAAATTGCGTTCGTCATTTTCATCGCCCTCGCGCTGGCAGGACTTTCGGTTTTGTCACTACAAATGGGGGTGATCGCCGTTCCCTGGCGTGCTCTGCTGAGCGACTGGCAGACCGGGCGCGAATATCATTTCGTATTAACGTCGTACCGCCTGCCGCGACTGCTGCTGGCGCTGCTTGTCGGTGCAGCCCTCGCGGTGGCAGGCGTGCTGGTGCAAGGGATCGTGCGTAACCCTCTGGCATCACCGGATATCCTCGGCGTAAACCATGCCGCCAGCCTGGCCTCTGTGGGCGCGCTGCTTCTCTTACCGTCACTACCGGTGATTACTCTGCCGCTACTGGCCTTTGCCGGTGGCATGGCGGGCCTGATCCTGCTGAGAATACTGGCGAACACCAGCCAGCCGATGAAGCTGGCGCTCACGGGTGTTGCGCTCTCTGCCTGCTGGGCCAGCCTGACGGATTATCTGATGCTTTCGCGTCCGCAGGATGTGAACAGCGCCCTGCTGTGGCTGACCGGCAGCTTATGGGGCCGTGACTGGAGCTTTGTGAAAATAGCCGCCCCACTGCTGATTTTGTTTCTGCCGCTGAGTCTGCGTTTTTGCCGCGATCTCGACCTCCTGGCATTGGGCGATGCGCGCGCCACCACACTCGGTGTGTCGGTGCCGCGTATTCGGCTCCAGGCTTTGCTACTGGCCGTCGCCATGACATCGACCGGCGTGGCCGTCTGCGGCCCAATTAGCTTTATTGGTCTTGTGGTGCCGCATATGGCGCGCAGCATTACTGGTGGACGTCACCGCTGGCTGCTGCCCGTTTCAGCCATGACAGGTGCGTTACTGCTGGTGGTTGCCGACCTGCTGGCGCGAATTATTCATCCTCCTCTGGAACTTCCGGCTGGCGTGCTGACCGCCATTATCGGTGCACCATGGTTTGTCTGGCTGCTTGTGAGAATGCGATAAATGACATTACGAACTGAAAATCTGACGGTCTGTTACGGTACAAACAAGGTGCTTGATGGCGTTTCACTCGCCCTACCAGCGGGGAAGACAACCGCCCTGCTCGGCCCTAACGGCTGCGGGAAGTCAACGTTGTTAAACTGTTTTTCACGACTGTTAACGCCGCAGTCCGGAGGCGTATTTCTCGGCGATAGTGCCATCAATACGCTCTCATCACGCCAGCTAGCCCGCAGGCTGGCGCTGCTGCCCCAGCACCATTTAACTCCCGAGGGGATCACCGTCCAGGAGCTTGTTTCGTACGGTCGCAACCCGTGGTTGTCACTCTGGGGGCGTCTCTCCGTTGAAGACAATACGCGGGTCCATGATGCTATGAACCAGACCCGGATCCAACATCTTGCCGACCGACGGTTAACCGATCTTTCTGGCGGTCAGCGACAGCGCGCATTTCTGGCGATGGTCCTGGCGCAGGATACGCCCGTTGTACTACTCGATGAGCCAACCACCTATCTCGATATCAATCATCAGGTGGAACTGATGCGGCTGATGGGCGAACTCCGGGCTCAGGGGAAAACGGTGGTCGCCGTGCTGCACGACCTTAATCAGGCCAGCCGGTACTGTGACCATCTGGTGGTCATGGCGAACGGACATATTATGGCGCAAGGCACACCAGAAGAGGTGATGAACCCTGGATTGCTGAGAACCGTATTCAGCGTGGATACGGAGATACACCCCGAACCAGTATCTGGCAGGCCGATGTGTGTAGTGAGGTAGATGATACAGTCTGTAATGGTACCAGGGTCTCAACAGGTCGCTTGTCATATCACTCATGCTGCGATGACTTCACTCTGCCCTGTGAGTTCAATCGGTCGATGCAACGCTATCCTTAATCGAAGGGGGACGTTGGACGTTCACTAGAATACGGCAGATTCCGGTGTGATGATTAACCATTACGCGTGGTTGCCGTTGTATCAACGTACTATCCTGGAAAGGATAAAATCCACACATCCCTCTATAGAAACGCATAGCAATTCATAAGAAAATCTGTCTGCGCGTCATCGCTGATTTATTTATGAAAATTATTTGACTGATCGTTCCATAATCAATACTATGCCGCCTCAACTCATTTCAAGTCCCACATCCCTATGAGTGCTGAAAAACCAACCTTTCCAGGTCGTCCACGAAAGTTCGAAGATCAGGATGTCATTGATGCTGCCGTCGCTGTTTTCAGCGCCAATGGTTATGCAGGCACCTCTGCGCAAGATTTATGCAATGGTACGGGATTAGGGCGGGGAAGCCTATACAATGCCTTTGGAAGCAAGCAAGCCCTGTACGAGCAAGCTTTGTTGCGAAGCCACGAACAAACTATGTCAGCACAGTTAACAATACTCACACAACCAGGTCTGGTAAAAGAGCGATTGCACACCCTTCTGCTCTGGGGTATTGCCGAAGATCTTTCTCAGCCAGAGCAGCATGATGCGATGGTCTTATTTTCAGCCCTGGAGATGGGCAGTAAAGATGAAGCCGTTGCGAGCCTGAATAATGAATATCGTCAGCATTTAGAAAAAACGCTGGTGTCGGTATTCATCGAAGGCCAACGAAGCGGCGAACTGAACAATAAAGCATCAGCCGTCGAAATGGCGAGAGGCTTTATGGCAGGCTATTACGGTTTACGTGTACTGAATAAAAACATTACAGATAGAAAAATCCTCGAAGATGTCGTCGCTGGTCTGTTAATCAATTTATAAATTTAAGCGAAAAAATTCATTATTTACTTGCACTCATTTTTGTAACGATCATTCCAATACAAGGAAAAATAAAAAAACATGCCATTAGTCGTTTATATTTTAGGGTTAGCCATTTTTTCATTAGGTACAGCAGAGTTAATGGTGGCGGGTATGATGACCACGCTATCGGAAGCATTTGGTGTTACAGTCGGCGAAGTCGGGCATTTGATTTCATATTATGCATTCGGTGTAATGCTAGGTGGCCCGGTATTAACCTACACCTTTCTTAAGTTTAAAGCGCCCTATCGCTCAACGTTATTATGGCTGTTAGGGTTATATGTTATCGTACAAGGATTAAGCGTCTTTGCCTCTGATTACAATGTGTTAGTTGCCATTCGCATCGTGACAGGTATTTTATGTGCAGGGTGTTTAAGTCTTTCACTCGCGACAAGTATGGCTCTTGTATCTGTTGAAAATCGCCCTCGTGCCGCATCAATAGTGATAGCTGGTTTTATGGTATCCAATGTCTTTGGTGTACCTATCGCGACAATCATTGACCAGCACTGGGGCTGGAAAATGAGTTTTGGGCTGGTCGCGGTCCTGGTTTTCATATGCCTGCTAGCATTAGTACGTTTATTGCCACATATGAGCGGCGGCAGTGCTATCAAGATGGCTGAAGAGATTAAGGCATTTAAAAATAAAGCCTATTGGAAAGCCTGTGCAACCAGCTGTTTGATTTTGGGAGCAAGTTTTGCGGCATTCAGTTATTTTGTCCCCGTGCTGACGGATGCCAGTGAATTTACAATGCAGACGGTTCCCTTCATTCTGATGCTTTATGGACTAGCCAATATCATCGGGAATATGGTAACGGGACGTCTTGCATATCGCCATAGTTTAACTGTTATGGTTGTCGGCTTAACAATATTGAGTATTTCTTTGCTCGGCATGGCGCTATTTGTTCAATATCAGGTCATTGCTATTCTGGCTGTTATACTTATCGGTTTATCTGGCGTACCAATGAATCCGGCAATGATGGCAAGAATTGTCAGCGTGGCACATCCAGGGCCAATGGTCAATGCCGTTCATACTTCCGTGATCAATATTGGATTAGGTGGCGGTTCTTATTTAGGTGGAATGGCAATTTCATCTGGATTCGGTTTACGTTCAGCTCTATGGATTGGAATGGTATTAGCGGTTCTGGCTTTATTATCCGTATTACCTTATATCCGTCGTAGTAAACAAGGCTGGAGTTAATAGGTTCTGAAGATAAAAACGCCCCACTTATAAAAATTACGGGGCGTCGATTTAGCCGTTAAATTTTATTCAAAACTGACTGGCTGCATGTCGCTCAAAGTTGCCCCTCAGTTCCACGACAGGTGCGGAGTAAACCCATCCGTGTAAGTGCACAATTTTCATGCGCTACTTAAGCAGCGTGCTCCCATCAACATTCAGTCAGCTTTATACGCCTGCCACTCGCGCCAGACATTCTCAGGATCAATATCGCGGTAGCCACGCTCTCTGATTATATCCTCGGCTGCTTCGGCTGGCAGGCGGATGGCTGTAGCGCCATCGCGAATGGACTCAACCTCATCGCGGGTCAATTCCCGTCCTATGTCCTGTTCTTTATCAATCAGAACTACGATCAACGCAGGGATAAAAACAATCTTCATACTGATAAGCCTCTGAAATATTCGCATACCACTGTATCACTGACAGTTTTGATATAGTTCAATAATCGTTAATTTATTACCAGGACAGGAATCATTCATGACATTACAAATCCGTGAAGCCACACCTGCCGACGCGATGTTGCTTAATGCGCTGGGCTACCGCATCTACTGCGCACACTTTGAACAAAAGGCAACAATTTTTGAACACCCTGCTTTCGAGCGGTTTTTTTGCTTTTCTGTTTTCTCATTCATCTTATTTTTCATGTTGCCATCAGATGAGGGAGATAATCGTTTTCACTTCCCGTCTGTCGCGGTAATCTCATAACGGTCGTTAATATTGCGACTGCAATGTGTGTAACCCAACTCAAATACTAATAACTAAAAAACAGTACAGACAGGATAACTATGGATTCCTCCCTCACCTCCACGGGTCCCCAACAGGACGCCTCTTCACTTAACCGCGCCCGACGCGCTGCGCTTGGTAGCTTCGCGGGTGCCGTGGTCGACTGGTATGATTTTCTGCTTTACGGCATCACTGCCGCACTGGTCTTTAACCGCGAGTTCTTCCCGCAGGTCAGCCCGGCGATGGGGACACTTGCCGCATTTGCTACCTTTGGCGTCGGATTCTTGTTCCGCCCGCTAGGCGGGGTGATCTTCGGCCACTTCGGCGACCGCCTGGGGCGCAAACGTATGCTTATGCTCACCGTCTGGATGATGGGGATCGCCACTGCACTGATAGGGATTATTCCTTCCTTTGACACCATTGGTTGGTGGGCTCCCGTTCTGCTGGTGACGCTGCGTGCTATTCAGGGATTCGCCGTTGGCGGTGAATGGGGCGGCGCGGCGTTGCTCTCGGTCGAAAGCGCGCCGAAAAATAAAAAAGCCTTCTACAGCAGCGGTGTTCAGGTCGGTTATGGCGTCGGGCTACTGCTTTCTACCGGTCTGGTCTCGCTGATTAGCTCGCAAACCACCGATGAGCAGTTCCTGAGTTGGGGCTGGCGTATTCCATTCCTGTTCAGCATCGTGCTGGTATTGGGCGCGTTGTGGATGCGTAACCGAATGGATGAATCAGCCGAATTCGAACAGCAGCAGCAGGCACCGCAACCAGAGAAAAAGAGACTACCGGTAGTCGAGGCGTTAATCCGTCATCCAGGTGCCTTTTTGAAAATTATCGCTCTGCGCCTGTGTGAACTGCTGACGATGTATATCGTCACTGCGTTTGCCCTAAATTACTCCACGCAGAATCTGGGCTTACCCCGTGAACTGTTTCTGAATATCGGCTTGTTGGTGGGTGGGCTGAGCTGTCTGACCATCCCCTGCTTCGCCTGGCTCGCCGACCGTTTTGGTCGCCGGCGCGTTTACATTACCGGCGCACTGGTCGGGACGCTCAGCGCATTCCCGTTCTTTATGGCGTTAGAAGCGCAATCCATTTTCTGGATCGTGTTCTTCGCGATTATGTTGGCCAACATTGCACACGATATGGTGGTCTGCGTGCAGCAACCTATGTTTACCGGTTTGTTTGGCGCAAGCTATCGCTACAGCGGTGCGGGCGTTGGTTATCAGGTAGCAAGCGTGGTTGGCGGCGGTTTTACCCCCTTCATTGCTGCTGCGCTGGTAACATTCTCCGGCGGAGACTGGCACAGTGTGGCCATTTATCTGATGGCGGGTTGTCTTATTTCCGCCACTACAGCATTGCTGATGCGGGATAAGCAGCACGGTTAAGCCCGGGTGCGGAGGCCGTCCGGTCTTCGCACAATCTTCCTCAACGTCTGACTTTTGTTTCACATTCCTGTGACATACTATCGGGAGAGCAGTACATCTGTGGAACAAGGAGACAGACATGAACAATAAGGGCTCCAGCCTGACCCCGGCTCAGGCACTGGATAAACTGGACGCGCTGTACGAGCAGTCGGTAAAAGCACTGCGTAGCGCCATTGGTAAGTATATTGAAACAGGGACGCTCCCTGACGTAATCGCCCGCCATAACGGTCTTTTTGTTTACCCATCACTGTGTGTCACCTGGGATGGCAGCGCCACCAATCCCCCTAAAACCCGCGCCTATGGTCGTTTTACCCATGCGGGCTGCTACACCACTACGATTACCCGTCCGTCGCTTTTTCGTCCGTATCTTGAAGAACAACTCACGCTGCTGTATCAGGATTATGATGCGCATATCTCCGTTGAGCCGTCGCAGCATGAAATCCCCTATCCGTATGTCATTGACGGTTCTGAACTGACGCTCGACCGCTCGATGAGTGCCGGCCTAACGCGCCACTTCCCCACAACCGAGCTGTCACAGATTGGCGATGAAACAGCCGACGGTACCTATCATCCGGCGGAATTCTCCCCGTTGTCGCACTTCGACGCCCGACGAGTAGATTTTTCGCTGGCGCGACTGCGCCACTACACGGGAACACCGGTTGAACATTTTCAGCCGTTTGTGCTGTTCACCAACTACACCCGCTACGTCGATGAGTTTGTGCGTTGGGGTTGCAGCCAGATCCTCGACCCGGACAGCCCGTATATCGCGCTTTCTTGTGCGGGCGGGATCTGGATCACCGCTGAAACTGAAGCGCCTGAAGAAGCGATCTCCGATCTCGCCTGGAAGAAACACCAGATGCCCGCCTGGCATTTAATCACCGCCGACGGTCAGGGGATCACACTGGTCAATATCGGCGTTGGCCCGTCTAACGCCAAAACCATTTGCGATCATCTGGCCGTACTGCGTCCTGACGTCTGGCTGATGATTGGTCACTGTGGCGGACTGCGTGAAAGCCAGGCGATTGGCGACTATGTTCTGGCCCACGCTTATCTGCGTGACGACCACGTGCTGGATGCAGTTCTACCGCCAGATATTCCAATTCCGAGCATCGCGGAAGTGCAGCGCGCACTGTATGACGCTACCAAAGAAGTCAGCGGTATGCCCGGCGAAGAGGTTAAACAACGCCTGCGTACCGGTACCGTCGTCACCACTGACGATCGCAACTGGGAGCTACGCTATTCCGCTTCTGCGCTACGCTTTAACCTCAGCCGCGCGGTGGCTATCGATATGGAAAGTGCCACCATCGCCGCCCAAGGATATCGTTTCCGCGTTCCGTACGGCACGCTGCTGTGCGTTTCCGACAAGCCGCTGCACGGTGAGATCAAACTGCCTGGTCAGGCCAACCGTTTTTATGAAGGTGCCATTTCTGAGCATCTGCAAATAGGTATCCGGGCTATCGATCGTTTGCGTGCTGAAGGCGACCGACTGCACTCCCGTAAATTACGTACATTCAACGAACCGCCGTTCCGTTAAGACCTGAAGGTAACTATGCACAACTCAACTCCTCTTTCCGCCCTGCGCAACCTGCTGATAGCGCAGGGGCTGGATGGCATGATTGTTCCGCGCGCCGATGCTCATCAAAGCGAAGATTGTACGCCGCATGACAATAAACTAGCCTGGCTGACCGGTTTTAGCGGCTCTGCTGGCCTCGCGTTGGTCCTTCGGGATCGCGCGTTAATGTTTGTCGATGGACGCTATCAGGTCCAGGTACGTAATGAAGTCTCGCTGGATGATTTTGAGATTCATCATTTACACGATGAGCCGCTGGCCGACTATTTGCAGTCTCATGTTGCAGCAGGTACACGTATCGGCTTTGAACCAATGCTGATGGTCAATAGTCAGTTTGAAGCACTGTCGGCAACCCACTGCGAGCTGGTGCCTCTTGAGCAAGATCCTTTTGACCAGGTATGGCTAGACCGCCCGGCAGCACCCTGCGGCATCATTCGTGAAATGCCCATTGAAATCAGCGGGGAAAGCAGCACGCAAAAGCGTGCCCGCGTCGTGGAACAACTCGCTCAACACCAGGCTGACGTGCTGGCAATTACCCTGCCGGATAACATTGCCTGGTTATTGAATGTGCGTGGTTCGGATCTGGCCATGGTGCCAGTGCCGTTTTCGTTTGCCCTGCTCCATCGCAGCGGTGAGCTGGAATGGTTTGTGGATAGCAATAAAACGCAACAGCTCCCCGCATCACTGCTGGATACGCTTACTTTGGCCCCGCAAGAGAATTTTCTGACTCGCTGCCAGCAATTAGCTAATGGGAAGCGTTTCCTGGTCGATAAAGACTACGCCCCGGTCGCATTGCGTTTTGCCATTGAAGAACACGGTGGCAACGTTCTTTGGGCGCCCGATCCCATCACTCTGATGAAATCCCACAAAAATGACGTTGAACTGGCAGGCTATCGGGAATGCCATGAACAAGATGGCGCAGCCTGGGTAAACTTCCTTGCCTGGCTGGCCCATGAAGTTCCTTTGCGCGAAGCGGCAGGCAATCCGGTCACCGAGCTGGAAGCGCAGGCCAAGCAACTGGAATTTCGCCAGCAGCAGCCGGGATTTATCGAGCAAAGTTTCAGCACGATTTCGGCCTCTGCCAGCAATGCCGCAATGTGCCATTACCACTCCAGTGAAAAAACCAATACGCCAATTACCTCACAGGCCATGTATCTGAATGATTCCGGTGGCCAGTACCACAATGGTACGACGGATACGACGCGTACCCTCGCGTTTGGCCCACAGGATCCGCAACGTCGCCTGCATTACACTGCCGTGTTGAAAGGCTTTTTGTCGCTTATTTCGCTGCAGTTTCCCAGCGGGACTCAGGGCCATCAACTGGATGCTTTTAGCCGCCGGGCGTTGTGGGAGCTGGGTCTGGATTTTGATCATGGTACGGGACACGGCGTGGGTCACCAGTTGCTTATTCATGAGCAACCCCATCGCATCGCCAAAAAAGTAAACCCGTGGCCACTGGTCGCAGGCAACATCATCACCATCGAGCCGGGTTATTATCTGGCCGGACAATATGGGATCCGTATTGAGAATCAGGTGGAGATTATCAACAGTCGTCCTGGTTTCTGTCGTTTCTCAACGCTGACGCTGGTACCGATTGATTTGAATCTGGTCGAACTGCATCTGCTGAGTGATGCTGAGAAACAGTGGATTGATGATTACCACCAGCAGGTCAGAGAGACGCTATCCCCGCGCGTGAACGCAGAGGCACGTCCCTGGCTGTTCGCCGCCACCGCACCGATTCGCATTCAGGCTAATTAATGCAATAAAAAAGGCAGCCCGCAGGCTGCCTTAGTTCTCCCCAACTTCTTACTGCTTAGCTGTTACGGATGTACTCATCCATTTCAGTTTTCAGGTTATCGGACTTAGTCCCGAAGATAGCCTGAACACCGGAACCAGCTACCACAACGCCTGCCGCACCCAGTTTCTTCAGGCCAGCCTGATCCACTTTAGCAACGTCAGCCACGCTGACACGCAGACGAGTGATGCACGCATCGAGGTTAGTGATGTTTTCTTTACCACCGAATGCAGCAACCAGAGCCGGAGCCATTTCACCGGTCGCACCTGCTTTGCTGTCTTCGGTAGCATCTTCACGACCTGGCGTTTTCAGGTCCAGCGCTTTGATCAGCACACGGAAGATGGTGTAGTAAACAATCGCATAACCGATACCGACAATCGGGAACAGCCACAGTTTGCTGCTGTTACCGGACAGAACGATAAAGTCGATCAGACCGTGGGAGAACGACGTACCGTCGCGCATACCCAGCAGGATACAGATCGGGAATGCCAGACCAGCCAGAATCGCGTGGATGATGTACAGGATCGGCGCCACGAACATGAAGGAGAACTCGATCGGCTCGGTAATACCGGTCAGGAACGAGGTCAGCGCCGCGGAGATCATGATACCGCCCACTTTCGCGCGGTTTTCTGGTTTAGCAGAGTGCCAGATAGCGATAGCAGCAGCCGGCAGACCGTACATTTTGAACAGGAAGCCACCGGACAGTTTGCCCGCAGTCGGGTCACCCGCCATATAGCGAGGAATATCACCGTGGAACACCTGGCCCGCAGCGTTGGTGTACTCACCGATCTGCATCTGGAATGGAACGTTCCAGATATGGTGCAGACCAAACGGTACCAGGCAGCGTTCAATGAAGCCATAGATACCGAACGCCACGACCGGGTTCTGGTATGCAGCCCACTGAGAGAACGTCTGAATAGCAGTACCAATCGGCGGCCAAATGAAGGACAGAACCACACCTGTGAAGATGGCAGCCAGACCAGAAATGATAGGAACGAAACGCTTACCCGCAAAGAAGCCAAGATACTCAGGCAATTTGATACGGTAGAAACGGTTGAACATATACGCTGCAATCGCACCGGAGATAATCCCCCCGAGAACACCCGTATCAGCAAGGTGTTTAGCGGCGATCTCTTCAGCAGGTAAATGCAGAACCAGCGGCGCAACAACAGCCATGGTCTTAACCATGATGCCGTAAGCAACAACGGATGCCAGTGCAGATACACCGTCATTATTAGTGAAGCCTAACGCAACACCGATAGCAAAAATCAGCGGCATGTTCGCAAAAACAGAACCGCCTGCTTCTGCCATTACGTGCGATACAACGGCTGGCAGCCAGCTGAAGTTAGCGGAACCGACGCCCAGCAGGATACCTGCAATCGGGAGTACGGATACCGGCAGCATCAGCGATTTACCGACCTTTTGCAGGTTAGCAAATGCATTCTTAAACATAATTAGGAGTGCTCCTGAGTATTTGTGCTTATACACTTCATCCTTCAAACCGCCTCAGGGTGGGCTGCGCTCGTTCATCCCAGTCACTTACTCTAGTAAGCTCCTGCAATTCACTCACTTGCCGCCTTGATGCAGCTTGATTGACTTTGTGTATTCTACGTTCTCACGCATTGGCGAGGGGGGAGAACCTCGCCGTGTACAGGGCATCTAAGTACCCTTTATTTATTACACAGAGTAAAATAATTCAGTTTGTTTTTGTTTGACGGCTATCACAGTTCAGTCGTGAATGGCCGCAAAATCCGCACATTCCGATAAAATGAGTTTCTGAATGTGTCAAACTGATTATTCACCGCCCATTTTGTGGCGGTGAACTTTACTCGCATTAGTAATTAATTACGAGCTTTAAAAAAAGTCAGTTAACGAACAGATTGCAGGCGAGAAGCGTCGATGTGAAACAGGCGGGCAAAGTTATCAGTGGTTGCCTGCGCCAGTTCTTCAACGGCAACACCTTTCACTACGGCCATGTACTCTGCAACGTCACGAGTCATGGCGGGCTGGTTCTCTTTTCCACGATGCGGTACAGGCGCAAGGTAGGGAGAATCCGTCTCGACCAATAACCGGTCCAGAGGAACATAGCGGGCGGCATCACGGAGCTGCTCTGCATTTCGGAACGTGACGATGCCGGAAAACGAGATATAGAATCCAAGGTCCAGTAATTTGCCCGCCGTTTCTCTGTCCTCTGTAAAACAGTGTAGTACGCCGCCACAATCCGTCACTTTTTCTTCGCGCAGAATAGACAGCGTATCGGCTCGCGCATCGCGGGTATGCACGATAACCGGCTTCTGTAACTCACGGCCGATCTGAATATGGTGGATAAAAGATTCCTGCTGGCGCACCTTTGTTTCCGGCGTGTAAAAATAGTCCAGCCCGGTTTCTCCCATCGCCACAACCCCCTCTTCGGCGGCAAAACGACGCAGGTCCTCAACATCATAGGTTTCATCCTGATTTAACGGATGCACGCCGCAAGAGAAAACGACATTGTCACGCTCACCGACCAGTTCGCGCATACTGCGATATCCTGGCAGGGTGGTCGCGACGGCAAGACAGAATTTCACATCACGTGCGGCCGCTTTTGCCAGCACGTCATCCACGTCCTTATGCAGAGATTGATAATCCAGGCCATCAAGATGGCAGTGTGAGTCGACTAAAAACATAATGTCTCTCTCAAAGATGGGGAACAGGCAGTACGGTGCCTGGTTGCAGGTAATGCTCAATACGAAGAATAAGATCGGTTAACACCAGCTCACGGTTTACGCCTGTTACGTTCAGCAGTTGCTGACGACAATGACAAACGTCACCGAGTATCGCCTGTATCTGGGCAACGGATAACCGTTCTGCGATAGAAGATATCAGGTCCAGCGCATCAGGATTCGTTAAATGGGAAACGCCATACGGACGTTTCAACGCATCGGTCAACAACGTTGCCAGCCAGTGTAAACGGGCGGCAGCCTGATCGTGGTTTAACGCCGCGAGCAGTATATACCAGTCGCCTGTGTTTAATGTGTTCACCAGTGCCGCACAAAAATCTGTGCGGTGCGCCCAGCTTTCAGCCTGTAACAACGTGAGTGCCGCGCCTGGCGAACCTGCACTCAGGCGTAACGCGCTCAGCAGCGCTTCTGACGATGCAGTCACCTCACGAGCAAGCCAGGAGATCGCATACGACTCCGGAGGTGGCGCAAGATGATGTAACCGGCAACGACTGCGTAATGTCGCCAGCAAGCGAGCTGGCTCTGTGCTGGCGAGGAAAAACCAGGTTTGTGCCGGGGGTTCTTCCAGCGTTTTCAGCAAGGCGTTGGCGGCGGCATCGGTTAACTGGGAAGCATCCGGGATCCACACGACCTTCGCACCGCCGAGACGCGAATGCTCGTACAGCTTTTCACTGACTTCGCGTACCGCATCAACCCCGAGCGTGCTTTTGCCTTTTTCCGGCAGCAGCGAATAGTAGTCAGGGTGCGTCCCCGCCTGCATTAGCTGACAGCCGCGGCACTGTCCACAGCTTTTATGCCCTTCCGGCTGCTGGCACATTAAATAGCGGCTGAGGGCGTAAATCAGCGCGTCGTCGCCCATTCCGGGTAACGCCTGAATCAGTAACGCATGGTGACCACGACCCGTCTGGTAGCTGGCTACCAGTTTTTCAAAATCCGGTCGTAACCATGGGTACCATTTCATGCGCCCTGCTCCTTCACCCATTGGGTGATGGTATGACGGATATCAGCCATCACAGCCTCCAACGGCTGCGTAGCGTCTATAGTACGAATGCTGGTGTCTTTGGCAGCCAGCTCAAGATAGCGCGCGCGAGTACGATTAAAGAAGTCGAAAGATTCCTGCTCAATACGATCCAGCTCGCCGCGGGCACGGGCACGCTTCAACCCGACTTCTGGCGTCACATCCAGATAGATCGTCAGGTCCGGGCGAAAATCACCAAGCACCGCATCACGCAGGGTTGCCAGCATGTTTTGATCGATACCGCGTCCACCACCCTGATACGCCTGGGTCGACAGATCGTGACGATCGCCAATTACCCACGCGCCTTTCGCCAGTGCAGGTTTAATAACGGTTTCGACCAACTGTACACGCGCCGCGTAAAACATCAGAACTTCGGCTTTATCGGTAATGACCTCGTCACCGACCGATTTAATATCCAGCACCAGACTTCTTAGTTTCTCAGCCAGCTGCGTTCCACCAGGTTCACGGGTGAAAACCATGTCACGAATACCGAGTTGCTCAAGTGTCTCCACCACCACGTTACGCGCGGTGGTTTTTCCGGCGCCTTCCAGGCCTTCAATGACGATATAGTTACTGCCCATTTTTTTCCTTAAGCACTTTCAGGTAATCCTGCACGGACCGGTTATGGCTGGCAAGATTGGTGTTAAACGTGTGGCCGCCTTTACCGTCAGCCACAAAATAGAGATACGGCGTTTTTGCCGGATGCGCCGCGGCCTGCAATGAAGCCTCTCCCGGCATGGCAATCGGGCCTGGCGGCAGTCCCGTAATGGTATAGGTGTTATAGGCGGTCGGGGTGTCTAAATCCACACGCGACAATTTGCCATTATACCGTGTACCCATCCCGTAAATCACGGTCGGATCGGTTTGTAAACGCATACCGATACGTAAGCGGTTAATAAAGACCGAAGCCACCTGGTCGCGCTCGCTGGCAACCGCAGTTTCTTTTTCAATAATAGAAGCCATGGTTACCAGCTGATTTTTGTCCTGATAAGGCAGGCCATCAGCGCGTCCCTCCCAGACAGTATCCACCGCTTTAACCATTTTCTGATGCGCACGTTTTAGCAACGCTACGTCAGTAGTATTGGCGGTATACATCCAGGTATCTGGCCAGAACCAGCCCTCCACCCATTGCGGGTTTTCCAGCTTCAGCGCCTCGGCCACGGTCTCATAGCTATCGTCGCTTAACGTATGTTTGATATACGGGGCATCACGCAGCTGTTTGAGGTAATCGCTCAGGCGCATCCCTTCAACCAGACGTAACGGGAACTGCGCCTCTTTGCCGCTTTCCAGCAGTTGCAGCATGTCCCGCACCGTCATGTCAGGCGTGAAGCGATATGTTCCGGCCTTAAAATGCGACAGCTCGGGCTCCACACGCAGCAGCCACTGGAACACGCGCGGACGATTGATAACTTTGTCTGCATACAGCTGTTCGCCGAGAGCCAGACGGCCCGTTCCCGCTTTCAGCGTAAAAATCGTTTCTTCTTTAATCAATAATTTGCTGTCCGCCAGATGGCGAACTTTCCACATTCCCACTCCAGCGGCAATGCCCAGCACAACCAGCAATAACAGGACAACAAGTAACAGTTTTTTCATGACTAATTCGGGTGCTCACAAAGTGGGGCTAAATAATCGAATAACAAACGTGAAGACAACAACGTGTCGCCACAGGCACGCACGGGAATAATGGGCATTAACGCGTTACAGACGACGATTTCATCAGCCTGCATTACCTCCTCCAACCCGGCATACACTTCGACAATACTGAATGGCGATTGTGCCAGCATCCGGATACAGAATTGTCGCATAATACCGTTCACTCCGGCCTGGTCCAGCCGGGGCGTGTAAACCACATCGCCTTTACGCCAGAACAAATTAGCCGCACAGCATTCCGTAACCCATCCCTCGCTGTCAAGAACCAGCGCTTCATCGGCGTCCGTCTGTTCAAGATGAGAGCGAATCAACACCTGCTCCAGTCGATTCAAGTGTTTAAGCCCGGCAAGCAGTGGATTACGTCCCAGCCGCACTGGGCTTAGCGCCAGCGTAATACCTTCTTGCCGCCAACGATCGTAATGATCGGGCCAGGCTGAAACGGAGAGGATGCGTGTGGCACTATGACAATTTTTGCCACTGTAACCCCGGCCTCCACTGCCACGGCTGATAATCACTTTCAACACACCGCGTACGTGCCCTTTCGCCAGCATTTTCATTTCATTTTGCAGCTCGGACCAATCTTCAAAAGAGATCAGCAGTTTTTGGCAAGCGTCTTGTAAACGCTCAAGATGCGCTGCAAAGAGAGGAATTTCACCGTCGATAATACAGGCAGTGGTAAAACAGCCATCACCAAATTGGGTCGCTCGATCGCTTGCGGCCAGCATATCTTGCTCGCAGCCATTAATTAAGAACATGGTGGCTCCTTATTTCTGGTCCGCTAGTTTGGCAGGATGAGTAACACAGGACAAGGGCGGAAAACCGAATAAAAAAAGGCCCGACAAGCGGACCTTTTCAATTTGCTATCGATGCTAGCGCATCACCTGACGGACTTAAATCTTTTTAAAGATCAAAGAGCCGTTGGTACCACCGAAGCCAAAGGAGTTACACAGCGCATACTCCAGACCACTAACCTGACGCGCTTCGTGAGGTACGAAGTCCAGGTCACAACCTTCATCCGGGTTATCCAGGTTGATGGTTGGCGGAATAGCCTGATCGCGCAGCGCCAGGATAGAGAAAATAGACTCTACCGCGCCCGCCGCACCCAACAGGTGTCCGGTCATGGATTTGGTGGAGCTTACCATCACACGGCTTGCCGCATCGCCAAAGACAGATTTCACTGCCTGGGTTTCAGCTTTATCGCCTGCAGGCGTAGACGTACCATGTGCGTTGACATAGCCGATCTGACCCGCTTCAATAGCCGCATCGCGCAGTGCGTTGACCATTGCCAGCGCAGCGCCTGCACCGTTTTCCGGCGGCGACGTCATGTGGTAAGCATCGCTGCTCATACCGAAGCCAACGACTTCAGCATAGATTTTTGCACCGCGCGCTTTCGCATGCTCGTACTCTTCCAGTACCACCATGCCAGCGCCGTCGCCCAGCACAAAGCCGTCACGCTCTTTGTCCCACGGGCGGCTTGCCGCTTGCGGGTTATCATTACGCGTAGACAGTGCACGTGCCGCGCCAAAGCCACCCACACCCAACGGCGTACTGGCTTTTTCAGCACCACCCGCAACCATCGCGTCTGCATCGCCGTATGCAATGATACGTGCGGCATGACCGATGTTATGCACGCCTGAAGTACAGGCTGTCGCAATGGAGATGCTTGGCCCTTGCAGGCCGTACATGATGGTCAGGTGACCAGCCACCATGTTAACAATCGTCGACGGAACGAAGAACGGGCTGATCTTACGCGGTCCACCGTTTACCAGTGAGGTATGGTTTTCTTCGATAAGACCGAGACCGCCAATACCAGAGCCGATAGCGGCGCCAATACGATGAGCGTTCTCTTCCGTAATTTCGAGGCCAGAATCCTGCATGGCCTGAACGCCAGCGACAATTCCATATTGAATGAAGGCATCCATCTTGCGCTGTTCTTTGCGCGAGATAATGTCTTCACAGTTAAAATCCTTTACTAAGCCAGCAAATTTCGTTGCATAGGCGCTAGTATCGAAATGGTCGATCAGGCTGATGCCACTCTGACCGGCAAGGAGAGCTTTCCAGGTAGACTCTACGGTATTGCCGACAGGAGACAACATGCCCAGTCCGGTCACAACTACACGACGCTTAGACACGGTTGTCCTCCAGGGAGGGAAAATAATTCAAGTGGGATAAAAAGATAAAACTCAGGCGGTCGAATGACCGCCTGGAGATGTTCACTTACGCCTGGTGGCCGTTGATGTAATCAATGGCAGCCTGAACGGTAGTGATTTTCTCAGCTTCTTCGTCCGGAATCTCAGTATCAAACTCTTCTTCCAGAGCCATTACCAGCTCAACGGTGTCAAGAGAATCTGCGCCCAGGTCTTCAACGAAGGAAGCATTGTTGGTTACTTCTTCCTGCTTAACGCCCAGCTGTTCGCCGATAATTTTCTTAACGCGTTCTTCGATAGTGCTCATACTCTTAAATTTCCTATCAAAACTCGCTTTCGCGATGGTTTTCGTAGTGTATAAAATGTTGAAAAATTTGCAACTAAATCCCGGCAGGTCTTACCACGATTTTACGTTATTTTGAGGCCAAGACCTACAATAACGCAAATATTTTTCATCGTGGTTAAACCATGTACATCCCGCCGTTGACGTGCAAAGTCTCACCTGTGATGTAACTTGCTTCGTCAGAAGCTAAAAATGCAACCGCACTGGCGATTTCCTGAGCGCCACCGAGGCGACCCGCAGGAACCTGCGCCAGAATACCCGCACGCTGATCATCAGACAGCGCACGCGTCATGTCCGTTTCAATAAAGCCCGGAGCAACAACGTTTACAGTAATGCCACGAGACGCAACTTCGCGCGCCAGTGATTTACTGAAGCCGATCAGACCCGCTTTCGCCGCAGCGTAGTTAGCCTGACCCGCATTTCCCATGGTACCAACCACAGAACCGATAGTGATAATACGCCCATGACGCTTTTTCATCATAGCTCGCATTACCGCTTTTGACAGACGGAAAACAGATGACAGGTTGGTTTCGATGATATCGTTCCACTCGTCATCTTTCATGCGCATTAACAGGTTATCACGAGTAATCCCGGCATTATTGACCAGGATATCGACTTCACCAAATTCTGCGCGAATATTTTCCAGAACAGATTCGATAGATGCCGGATCGGTCACATTCAACATCAGACCTTTACCATTTGCACCTAAGTAATCGCTAATGGCCTGCGCGCCGCTTTCGCTGGTAGCAGTACCGATAACTTTCGCGCCACGGGCAACAAGTGTCTCAGCAATTGCGCGGCCAATGCCACGGCTTGCACCGGTAACCAGCGCGATTTTTCCTTCAAAACTCATGGTCTTCCTCTTTTATTGCTCTAGCGCCGCAGACAGTGCCGCCGGCTCATTCAGTGCCGAAGCAGTCAGGGTGTCAACAATACGTTTCGTCAGACCGGTCAGAACTTTACCCGGACCGACTTCATACAGGTGCTCTACGCCCTGGGATGCCATAAATTCAACGGTTTTAGTCCACTGAACCGGGCTATACAGCTGACGAACCAGCGCATCGCGAATTGCGTCTGCCGTGGTCTCGCACTTCACGTCGACGTTGTTCACAACCGGAACAGTCGGCGCGTTAAAGGTGATTTTCTGCAGCTCAACGGCCAGTTTCTCAGCGGCAGGCTTCATCAGCGCGCAGTGAGAAGGAACGCTGACCGGCAGCGGCAGCGCACGCTTAGCGCCCGCGGCTTTACAGGCAGCACCAGCACGTTCTACGGCTTCTTTATGCCCGGCAATAACCACCTGACCCGGTGAGTTAAAGTTTACCGGTGAAACCACCTGGCCTTCAGCAGACTCTTCGCACGCTTTAGCGATAGCGGCATCGTCCAGACCGATAATAGCAGACATGCCGCCAGTGCCTTCCGGAACCGCTTCCTGCATGAATTTGCCACGCAGTTCAACCAGACGTACGGCATCGGCAAAACCGATAACACCCGCACATACCAGAGCAGAATATTCGCCCAGGCTATGACCCGCCATCAGCGCAGGTGTTTTACCCCCCTGCTGCTGCCATACGCGATAAAGCGCAACGGATGCGGTCAACAGCGCGGGCTGCGTCTGCCAGGTTTTATTCAGTTCTTCAGCCGGACCTTGCTGAGTCAACGCCCACAGATCATAGCCCAGTGCAGCTGATGCTTCAGCAAATGTTTCTTCAACAATTGGGTAGTTTGCTGCCATTTCAGACAACATCCCAACGGTCTGGGAACCCTGCCCCGGAAACACAAATGCAAATTGCGTCATGTTTAAATCCTTATACTAGAAACGAACCAGCGCGGAGCCCCAGGTGAATCCACCCCCGAAGGCTTCAAGCAATATCAACTGCCCAGCTTTAATACGCCCGTCGCGGACGGCTTCGTCCAGCGCGCACGGTACGGAGGCAGCAGAGGTATTACCATGTCTGTCGAGCGTCACGACAACATTATCCATCGACATACCCAGCTTTTTAGCTGTCGCGCTGATAATGCGCAGGTTAGCCTGATGCGGCACCAGCCAGTCCAGCGCAGAACGGTCGAGATTATTGGCTTCCAGCGTTTCATCAACGATGTGCGCAAGCTCGGTCACCGCGACTTTAAATACTTCGTTACCCGCCATCGTCAGGTGGATCGGGTTTTCCGGGTTCACGCGATCGGCGTTAGGCAGCGTCAACAGTTCGCCGTAGCGACCGTCAGCGTGCAGATGCGTGGAGAGAATGCCTGGCTCTTCTGATGCGCTCAGTACAACCGCACCAGCCCCATCACCGAAAATGATGATCGTTCCGCGATCGGTTGGATCGCAGGTACGGGCCAGGACATCGGAGCCAACGACCAGAGCATGCTTAACTGCGCCAGATTTAACGTACTGGTCGGCAACGCTCAGGGCGTAAGTAAAGCCAGCACAAGCGGCTGCAACGTCAAACGCCGGACAGCCTTTGATCCCCAGCATACTTTGGATCTGGCACGCCGCGCTTGGAAATGCGTGAGTGGATGATGTGGTAGCAACCACAATCAGACCAATTTGTTCTTTGTCGATGCCCGCCATTTCAATCGCACGGTTTGCGGCGGCAAAGCCCATCGTCGCAACTGTTTCATTTGGCGCTGCAATATGGCGTTCACGGATACCTGTACGAGTGACGATCCACTCATCAGATGTCTCAACCATTTTTTCCAAATCGGCGTTAGTACGCACTTGTTCAGGCAGATAGCTGCCAGTACCAATAATCTTCGTATACATGTACGCTCAGTCACTTTTTGGTTATATACCGCTACGAGCAAATCGCTGATACGTTGGCCACATTCACAAACGCACCGTTATCTGTGTGCTCGTGATTTTGCGCTTTCGCCACCGTCCAGCAGTTCGAATCCAGCTGGGTATACAGATTCCAGGCGAGCGGCAATTCGCTGAGGAACTTGTCGCTGCACCGCCTGCACTGCCTGTTCAATCGCGACTTCAAATGCTCGCTGATTGGCCGCACCATGACTCTTAATCACCGTGCCGCGCAATCCTAACAGACAGGCGCCATTATACTGGTCGGGGTTGAGGTGACTAAATCGCCTTGTCAGGCTTTTTTGTAACCAACGTTTTAATAACAGAAGCCACCACGACCGTTTTTTGCCCTCACCCTGAGATTTCAGCAGTGAAAGGAACATTCTGACAACACCTTCCATCGTCTTTAATGTGACATTACCTGTAAAACCGTCACAGACCAACACATCGGTTTTGCCAGTCAGTAACTCATTGGCTTCAAGATAGCCGATATAATTAATGGAAGGGATTGTTTTTAGCACAGCTGAAGCATCTCGAATACTGTCGAGACCTTTCGTTTCTTCTTCGCCGATGTTGAGTAACGCTACGCGAGGATTGGCAATGCCAACAACCTCTTCTGCCAGCACGGAACCCATGACGGCAAATTGCACCAACATCGTGCTATCACAATCTACGTTGGCGCCCAAATCCAGCACCACCGTTTTGCCCTTTTGCTGATGGGGTAACACCGTCACCAACGCAGGACGCTCAATCCCCTCAAGAGGTTTGAGCAATAACTTCGCAAGTCCCATGAGTGCGCCCGTATTACCGGCGCTGACACAAGCTTGTGCCTGACCTTCTTTCACGAGCTCCAGGGCAACACGCATTGAGCTTCCACGACTGGCGCGAATAGCTTGCGAGGGCCGGGCATCACTGGCAATAACTGACTGAGCAGGGATAATCTGCAGACGCGAACGTTGTTCGAAGTCAGCTTTGGCAAGTAATGGCGTGATTGTATCGGGATCCCCGACTAAAAGAAGTGTGAGTTGCGAATTAGAATTCAGTGCCTGCAATGCTGCAGGCACTGTCACGGTAGGGCCAAAATCTCCCCCCATGACATCTAACGCCAGGGTTAGACGTGTCAAGGTATCGTCGCTGCCCGGTTAGGTGTTTCCCCAGTCACCCGGGGAAAGCCTCACTAAGCTTCATCACGCGTTCACTCTTTGTCTTTCTCACCAGAAGTGGGAAAGCCATTGAGTCATGCGTGATTACTTAGCGATTACCTTACGGCCACGGTAGAAACCGTCGGCAGTGATGTGGTGACGCAGGTGTTGTTCACCAGAAGTTTTGTCTACAGACAGGCTGGTGACTGCGGTCAGAGCGTCATGAGAACGACGCATGCCACGTTTGGAACGGGTTGGTTTATTCTGTTGTACGGCCATGGACCTTACTCCTCAATTACTTACGCTTTAAGCTGGCTAATACGGCAAATGGGTTTGGTTTTTGCGCTTCATCAGGCAATTCGCCAAAGACCATGTCCGCCTCGGACACTTCACAGTGTTCAGAATCATGCACCGGAACTACCGGCAAGGAGAGGATAATCTCATCTTCAACCATTGCAAGCAGATCGATTTCACCGAATTCGTTAACCTCAATCGGCTCATACGCTTCCGGGAGTGCTTCAGCCTGCTCGTCAGAACGGACAGGACTAAAACAATATGTTGTGTGAACATGAAGTGGGAACGGTTTCCCGCAACGCTGACATTCGAGCGTAACCGATACCTTCGCATCACCGGTTATAACGGCGAGACGCTGGTTATCGATAGCGAACGACATGGAGCATTCCACATCACTGTCCACACTGACTACAGAATCGGCGACGCGCTCAACCAGATCAGAAGTATAGATACCTTCATAATCGAGGCGTTTTTGAGCCGTACGAACCGGATCAAGAGTCAGGGGTAATTTTACCTTTTGCATAGGGCGCGCATATTAACTTTGTAACGTCATATAGTCAAAGAAAAAGGCAGCCTGTGGTTGCCTTTTGCCAATAATTCGCACACATTGCGGGTCATCGACTTAAAATCGC
Organism: Citrobacter sp. Cpo100; assembly: GCF_030332595.1. Classification (NCBI taxonomy): domain Bacteria; kingdom Pseudomonadati; phylum Pseudomonadota; class Gammaproteobacteria; order Enterobacterales; family Enterobacteriaceae; genus Citrobacter; species Citrobacter sp. Cpo100. The sequence goes on from NZ_JAOWHM010000037.1 coordinate 993,729, forward strand.
TCAAGACAAGCCACTACAGCCAGCTTGTAGGTCGAAGTCCATAGTTTAAAATGGCTCTCATCAATACGCTATATGCGAGGGAAAAAATATGCCTCAACTTATTCTTGCTTCTACCTCCCCCTGGCGTCGCGCTTTACTCGAAAAACTGGCAATCCCGTTTGAATGCGCTGCGCCAGAGGTTGATGAAACGCCGTTGCCCGGCGAGGCACCACGCCATTTAGTCTTGCGACTGGCGCAGAAAAAAGCGCAATCTCTCGCCCACCGTTACCCATCGCATCTGATTATTGGCTCCGATCAAATTTGTGTTCTTGATGGTGAAATAACAGGCAAACCATTAACTGAAGAAAATGCGCGCCAACAATTACTCAAAGCCCGTGGCAATATTGTGACGTTTTACACCGGACTGGCGCTGTATAATTCTGCGACCGGACATTTACAAACTGAAGTAGAACCTTTTGACGTCCATTTCCGTCATTTAAGCGAGGTGGAAATTGATGATTATCTGCGTAAAGAGCGCCCGCTCCATTGTGCAGGTAGTTTCAAAAGTGAAGGGTTAGGTATTGCACTCTTTGAACGCCTGGAGGGTCGTGACCCAAATACCCTGATCGGTTTGCCGCTTATCGCGTTGTGTCAAATGCTGCGGCGGGAAGAGATGAACCCGTTGAATGCCTGATTGATCTGCCTGATGGCGACGCGATGCGTCTTATCAGGCCTACGGTGCATCACACGGTTGTAGGCCTGATAAGCAACGCGCATCAGGCTTTACTGCGTAAAACCTCGAGGCAGCGCTTCAATTGCTTATCCATCGGCGCCTCAATACGCATCACTTCACCCGTTCCCGGATGGGTAAATTTCAACGCTGCGGCGTGCAGGAAAAGTCGATTCAACCCCGTATCCGCCAGTTGCTTATCGAACTCACGGTCACCGTAGCGATCGTCAAAAGCAATTGGATGACCGGCATACTGGGTATGCACACGAATCTGGTGCGTACGTCCGGTCACCGGGCTACAGCGCACAAGCGTGGCAAACGCATAGCGCTCTTCCACTTTAAAACGTGTTTCTGACGGTTTGCCTTCCTGGTTCACCCGTACGATACGCTCGCCGCTTTGCAGAATGTTCTTTAACAGCGGCGCCTGCACGGTTTTGACATGCGACTGCCATTGGCCTCGAACCAGCGCGAGATAGTCTTTCTGCATGCCTTTTTCACGCAGTTGTTCATGCAATGAACGCAAGGCTGAGCGTTTTTTGGCAACCAGCAGCACGCCAGAGGTATCCCGGTCGAGGCGATGCACCAGTTCAAGGAAACGCGCTTCCGGGCGCAGTGCTCGTAATCCTTCAATGACGCCAAAGCTTAACCCGCTTCCTCCATGTACGGCCGTACCTGAAGGTTTGTTAAGCACCAGAATGTGGTCATCTTCATATAAAATGACGTCGGTCAGCGCCGCGACCTTTTGCAGGTTCGGTGAAATGGCCTCTTCTTCACGTTCAGCGACACGCACAGGTGGAATACGCACAATATCCCCGTCTTCGAGTTTGTACTCGGGTTTAATGCGTTTTTTATTCACCCGCACTTCGCCTTTACGCAAAATGCGATAAATCATACTTTTCGGCACGCCCTTAAGCTGGGTGCGCAAAAAGTTATCGATGCGTTGCCCTGCTTCGTCGGCAGTAATGGCAACTGTTTTTACGGCTGGAGTCTCTGTTTTCATGGGGGCCGATTTTAAATAGCCATCAAGATTCGCGCCACACATTTTTCTATGCTTATATTAACTGCTATACCCTATTACTTAAGTTTGACATAGCCGATTTGGTGGTTATTAAAGCAATCACTACGCGGAAGTGAAAAAACTGTGAGTAACCGGGTGATAAATGGCAAAAGTCATCTTGCTATAACAAGGTTAGCAGTGGAATAATGAGGTTGTTTCCGTGTTGAATCTTGTTAAAACAAGAACTTTTCCGGAATGACCCAATTTTGCCCGACCGATCATCAACGCAGCAATGGCGTAAGACGTATTGATCTTTCAGGCAGTTAGCGGGCTGCGGGTTGCAGTCCTTACCGGTAATATGGAAGCTTTTCTGGAGAGTAACACCCAGACTGTTCCCCTGATAATTGCGCTGTGTTTCCGTATGAAATGCAGGCAACCGACACTCTGCGCCTCTTTGAGCTGACGATAACCGTGAGGTTGGCGACGCGAATAGACACGAGGCCATCGGTTCACACCCGGAAAGGCATTACTCTGCCCGCAGCTTAGTCGTCAATGTAAGAATAATGAGTAAGTTACGATGAAAAGAATGTTAATTAACGCAACTCAGCAGGAAGAGTTGCGTGTCGCCCTTGTAGATGGGCAACGTCTGTACGATCTGGATATCGAAAGTCCTGGACACGAACAGAAAAAAGCCAACATCTATAAAGGCAAAATTACCCGTATTGAACCGAGTCTGGAAGCTGCTTTTGTTGATTACGGCGCTGAACGTCACGGTTTCCTCCCGTTAAAAGAAATTGCCCGCGAATACTTCCCCGCTAACTACAACTCCCATGGTCGTCCCAACATTAAAGACGTGTTGCGCGAAGGTCAGGAAGTCATCGTTCAGATCGATAAAGAAGAACGCGGCAATAAAGGCGCTGCGCTGACTACCTTTATCAGCCTGGCGGGTAGTTATCTGGTTCTGATGCCGAACAACCCGCGCGCGGGCGGTATCTCCCGCCGCATTGAAGGCGACGACCGTACCGAATTAAAAGAAGCGCTGGCAAGCCTGGAACTGCCTGATGGCATGGGCCTTATCGTGCGTACCGCAGGGGTCGGCAAATCCGCCGAAGCGCTGCAGTGGGACCTGAGCTTCCGCCTGAAGCACTGGGAAGCGATTCAAAAAGCCGCTGACAGCCGCCCTGCTCCGTTCCTGATCCACCAGGAAAGCAACGTTATCGTTCGCGCTTTCCGAGACTACTTACGTCAGGACATCGGCGAAATCCTTATCGATAACCCGAAAGTGATGGAGATGGCGCGTCAGCACATCGCCGCACTGGGTCGTCCGGATTTCAGCAGCAAAATCAAACTGTACACCGGCGAAATCCCGCTGTTCAGCCACTATCAGATCGAGTCTCAGATTGAGTCCGCATTCCAGCGCGAAGTACGTCTGCCGTCCGGCGGCTCAATCGTTATTGACAGCACAGAGGCACTGACCGCTATCGATATCAACTCCGCACGCGCAACTCGCGGCGGCGACATCGAAGAAACAGCGTTCAACACTAACCTTGAAGCAGCCGATGAAATTGCCCGTCAGCTGCGTCTTCGCGACCTCGGCGGTCTGATTGTAATCGACTTCATTGATATGACGCCGGTTCGCCACCAGCGCGCGGTTGAAAACCGTCTGCGCGAGGCCGTACGCCAGGACAGAGCGCGTATTCAGATCAGCCATATTTCTCGCTTCGGTCTGCTGGAGATGTCTCGTCAGCGTCTGAGCCCGTCTCTGGGTGAATCCAGCCATCACGTGTGCCCGCGCTGCTCCGGCACCGGTACCGTACGTGATAACGAATCACTGTCGCTGTCTATTCTGCGTCTGATCGAAGAAGAAGCACTGAAAGAAAATACGCAAGAAGTTCACGCTATTGTTCCTGTGCCAATCGCCTCTTACCTGCTTAACGAAAAACGTACCGCGGTTAATGCTATCGAAACGCGTCAGAATGGCGTGCGCTGTGTGATCGTGCCAAACGATCAGATGGAAACCCCGCACTATTCTGTGCTGCGCGTACGCAAGGGGGAAGAAACACCGACCCTGAGCTACCTGCTGCCGAAACTGCATGAAGAGGCAATGGCATTACCGACGGAAGAAGAGTACGTCGAGCGTAAACAGCCTGAGCAACCGGCGCTGGCCACCTTCGCCATGCCAGACGTTCCGCCAGCCCCTGCTCTGCAGGAACCTGCCGCGAAAGCCGCCGCGCCTAAAGCTGCAGCAGCAACCGCAGCCGTTGCCGCACAGCCCGGTTTGATTAGCCGTTTCTTTGGCGCACTGAAGTCCATCTTCGGTGGTAGCGAAGAAGTGAAACCGGTTGAACAACCTGCGCCGAAAGCTGAAGAGAAAACCGAACGCCAGCAGGATCGTCGTAAACCGCGTCAGAACAATCGTCGCGACCGTAACGATCGTCGTGATAACCGTGATAATCGCGGTGACCGTGACAACCGTAGCGAACGTTCAGAAAACGGCGAAAACCGTGAAGATAACCGCCGTAACCGTCGTCAGTCCCAGCAGCAAAATGCGGAAGCTCGCGATAACCGCCAGCAAACCACTGATGTTGTAGACAAAGCGAAATCCGGTGATGAACAGCAGGCGCCGCGTCGCGAACGTAACCGCCGTCGTAACGATGACAAGCGTCAGGCTCAGCAGGAAGTTAAAGAGCTGAACCAGGCAGAACAACCTGTGCAGGATACCGAGCAGGAAGAGCGCGTACGTCAGCCTCAAACCCGCCGCAAACAGCGTCAGTTGACTCAGAAAGTTCGTTTCACAGACAGTCCGGCGCTTGAAGCCGAAGTGGCTACTGTTGCTGCAATCGCTGAAACTGCTGTTGCTCAACCAACAGAGCAGCCGGTACCGGCACAGCGCACCGAACTGGCGAAAGTTGATCTGCCAGCCGTCGTTGCGACTGAGCAGGAAGACAACAGCGAAGCTCGTGACTCCAACGGTATGCCGCGTCGTTCTCGCCGCTCTCCTCGCCATCTGCGCGTCAGTGGACAGCGTCGTCGTCGTTACCGTGACGAGCGTTATCCGGTTCAGTCGCCGATGCCGTTAACGGTCGCCTGCGCATCTCCTGAATTAGCGTCCGGTAAGGTTTGGATCCGCTACCCTGTTGCACGTCCTCAGGATCAGCAGGTTGAAGAACAGCGCGAACAGGAAATGATCCAGCAGCAAGCTGCACCTGTCGCCGTAGAACCTCAGGTTGCTGCCGCTGCCGTTGAACACATTGTGGATACCCCTGCGCCGGTTGAAGCCGTGCAACCAGAGGTTGTCGTAGCTGAGCCTCAGGCCGCCGTTGTTGAAACCACACAGGTTGAAACCACGCATCCGGAAGTGATTGCGACCCCGGTCGAGGAACAACCGCAAATTATCGCTGCATCTGATGCGCCCGTAGCAGAAGAAATCGCCGCTGAAGCCGAACCTGTGGCTGACGTTGTGACTGCACCGGTTGCCGAAGAGCCTGCAGAGGTTGTTATTCCCCAGCCAGAAGTGGTTGAAGAGATTACTGAGGTTGTGGAAACAGCGCCAGTTGTTGAAGAGGTTGCAGCGCCGAAAGACGTTGTTGCCGCGCCTGTCGTCGAAACTGAAGTCGTTAAGGCTGAAGTTGTCGCAGCCAGCGCTGATGCTGAACACCTGCACAGCCATGCAACCGCGCCAATGACCCGCGCTCCGGCACCGGAATATGTGCCAGAAGCGCCGCGTCATAGCGACTGGCAGCGTCCGGCATTCGCCTTTGAAGGCAAAGGTGCCGCAGGTGGACACAGCGCAACGCATCAAGCGACTGCGCCAGCAACACGTCCACAGCCTGTTGAGTAAGCCATAATCAATATCAAAGCCGGCCCTCGGGTCGGCTTTTTTATATCTGATCTACACCTTTCATCCCCGTCAGCTGCGGCATAACATCCTTCATTAGGGCCAGAAACTTGCGTAAGCGGGTCGGATAGTAACGCGCCCACGGATAAACCAAATGTACAGGCAACGGCGCCGCATGCCACTCAGGTAGCAACGCAACCAGACGTCCATTGGCAATATCCTCCGCCACCATCCAGCTTGAAACAATTGTCACTCCCAACCCCGCCAGCGCGGCATTTCTTGCGACATAAATACTGTCTGTGCTTAATCTGGGTGAAATATTCAGCGTGACTGGCTCATTACGCAATTGGTGCAACAACGAAACGCTATGCTGATAAAACGTGTTCACTGCAATCCAGGGCAGCGCTGATAACTGCTCAGGATGAGAAAGCTCGCCATATTGCTCCAGCAGTCCTGGACTCACCACCATACTACGGGGAACTTCAGCCAGTAAGACGGAAACCGTGGCCGGATCCACCTCAGCACCAACCCTGATCGCGCAATCAATATTATCGCTCAGAAAATCAACGGTTTTATCGTTGAGCATCCACTCTACTGCCAACTGGGGATAGCGCGAAAGAAACTGCAAAAGCGGCTCAAGTAGTTGTTGTTGCCCGAACGCATGCGGTGCGCGGACTCGCAACGTCCCCACCGGTTCATCTTCTGTGATATTAAGTCCATCTTCCAGCGCCAGCCAGGCATCAATAATCTTCTTAGCATGCTGATAGCCTCTTTCACCATCGTCGGTCAATTTCATCGCATGCGTGGTACGCATAAGCAGTTTCACACCCAGCAGCGTTTCCAGCGATTGCAGCCGTCGGCTAACGGTCGCCTGCGTCGTCCCTATCTGTTTTGCCGCTGCCGAAAGCGATCCTGCTTCGACAATACGTACAAACGTACGCATCAGCTCCACCCTGTCTATACGCTCATTTTTTATCATTTTCAGTTTCATCATACGTCTGACGTATAACTGTTTTACCACTGCGCTCGCTACCGCGCCACTCGCTGAAGGATAAAAATAGCCGCACATCCTGTGATTGAGGAATCATTTGTGAACACACATACCGCACTTTCCCGTTGGGTCATTTTTGTTCTGGCAATGGGCACCGGATTCAGCGTGGCCGCTATCTACTACGCCCAGCCTCTTCTGCCTTTAATGGGTCAGGATCTGGCCTTAAGTCTCACCGGTATGGGGTTGGTCCCGACGCTGACCCAGGCGGGATATGCGTTAGGTATATTGTTTTTATTGCCATTAGGCGATCGTTATGACCGCCGGACATTAATCCTGCTGAAAAGCATCTCTCTTGCCGCGCTGCTGCTGGCCTGTAGCTTTACCGGTCAGTTGCATTCGCTATTACTGGTGAGCCTGCTGATGGGAATGGCGGCAACCATGGCACAAGATATTGTGCCTGCGGCGGCAATACTGGCACCCGAAGGCAAGCAGGGAAAAACGGTGGGCACGGTGATGACGGGCCTTCTGCTGGGGATTTTACTCTCACGTACCGTCAGTGGACTGGTGGGCGAAGCGTTTGGCTGGCGCGAGATGTACCAACTCGCTGCCGTCAGCATTGCCGTAATTACCGCGATTATGTGGAAAGTACTGCCTCGCTTTACGGTCCATTCCACGTTGAGTTATCCATCATTAATGCTCTCAATGGCGCAACTTTGGCAACGATATTCCACCTTGCGCCGCGCAGCACTGGCACAAGGCTTTCTGTCCATTGCTTTTAGCGCCTTCTGGTCTACGCTGGCGGTAATGTTATCTGAGCATTACCACATGGGTAGCGCTATAGCGGGTGCTTTTGGTATCGCGGGGGCAGCCGGAGCGCTTGCCGCACCGATGGCAGGCCATCTTGCCGATAAAGTGGGTGCGGCAAAAGTGGCGCAATTGGGTGCTTTGCTGGTAACGGTATCTTTCGCACTGATGTTTTTGTTACCCGCCCTGCCCGTTCAGGGGCAGTGGCTGCTCATCGCCCTTTCGGCTGTAGGTTTTGATCTCGGATTGCAATCCAGCCTGGTTGCCCACCAGAATCTGGTCTATAGCCTGGAACCTCTGGCACGAGGACGATTGAACGCTCTGCTGTTTACGATGGTGTTTATCGGTATGTCGCTGGGTTCGGTTCTCGGAAGTCAGGTCTACGCCCTGGCCAATTGGGAAGGTGTCGTTGCGTTGGCTACCTTCAGCAGTGCAATTGCGTTGGTCATAAGACTGACGGGGAACCCGTCGCTTAGTAAGACGTCGGTTGCCTAAAAAAATGCCCGCTCCGGGGTGTTAAAGGAGCGAGCAGACAAACATACCCAGTTTCAAGATATGTTTCAAAACGAGGCGTTAACGATTGAGCTGGAACAACGACATTCCCTGCATATCGGTGAACGCTTTATAGGATGCCTGTAGCGCAGCCTGCTGCATGACATAAGACGAGATCGCGGCGTTCCAGTCGACATCCACCAGATTACTCATCTGCTGAGTTTGGCCTAATGCACGATCGGCACCCAGTGAATCCAGCGAGCTTAATTCACTCAGCTGCGTACCTAATTCTGCACGAACAGACAGGACGTTATTCAATGAGTTTTTCAGGCCACGGTTGGTTTTATCAATGGCAGCAGCGGCTTTGTCTTTTGCCACATCATCACCCGCAATCGGGATTTTGAGCTCTGCAATCGCGCTATCCAGCATTTTAAACAGGTTCTTTTCCTGAGTGCCGCCACCAGGTTCCGGTACAGCGTTGCTGGTCAGGTTGGCGAATACTTTATCGCCAGTATGACCAATCACCATGGTTCGGGAGGCATCGACCTGTTGGGTAACGTTTGTTGTACCACCGCTGTAAGCGCCATCTGCCTGGGCAAACGGTGCAGATTCTGTTTTATATCCACCGAAAATATAGCGACCATTACCGTCGGTACTGTTTGCCAGGTTCATCAGTTGATCGCGGATCCCCTGCAGGTCGGTGGCCAGCGATGCACGGTCATCATCACTTAACGTTCCGTTCCCGGCATAAACGATTTTTTCCTGTGCAGCCTGAATTGCCGTCGTCACCTGGCTCAGAACATTCTCTTCCAGCGACACCTTTTGCGTCGCGAATGAGCGTGCCAGCGTATATTGGCTGTTCTGCGCCTGAGCCTGAGAAAGTACCACGGCCTGCGAGGCGGCAATCGGATCGTCTGATGGGTTGATCACGCGTTTGCCCGTTGACATCTGCTCGCCGAACTTCATCCATTCAGCCTGAGAGTTAGTGATGCCACGCATATTCTGCTGGTACATCATCTGGGTGCTGATACGCATTGTGTCCCTCTCCCTTAGCGGATATTAATCAGTGCATCAAACAACGCATTCGCGGTCTGCAGCACTTGCGCGTTAGCCAGGTAATACTGCTGAAAACGCTGTAAATTACCGTACTCTTCGTCGAGGTTAACGCCGGAAATAGATTGTTGCTGCCGGTAAAGCTGTGTCACCACGTTGTTCTGGGTGGTGGCACTGGTTTTCAGCGTAGCGGTTTTGTTCCCGACATCGCTTACCAGCGTGGCATATGCATCGTTGAAGGTCTTATTGCCGACAGTCGCTTTGGTTTGCAGATCTAACAGTTTCTGACCGTTACGGTTGTCGCTCTTGCCTTTATCGATGGTGGGGTCCGTATCATTTTTAGACACTTGAGCCATGGCGATTTTCGACTCGTCGGTCACCATAACTTTCATATCAACGATAGCGTTACTCACGGGTTTTACAGTAAAACTGTCATTAGCTTTCGCGCCAGCATTAACGGTGATTTCCATCCCGTCAAAAGACATTTTTCCACCGGTAACGGTGGCTTTGAAGCTGGTATTATCCGCCAGGCGAGTAACCTGCCAGTCCGTCCCATCAAAAACGATTTTATAATCTGTCGCCTGCACAGCGGAGCTGTCAGTGATCTTAGCGCTTAACGATCCTGTGCCCGTATTTTTCGCGTTGTTGAAGACTTCCGGGCTGCCGATAGCAAAGAAATCCTTACCCTGATCGCCGTTGGCATCAAAACCTTCTTTATGCTGGGCGTTAAATGCACTGGCAAATGCAAGCGCCAGTTGACCGAGGGTATTACGCGTCTGATCCAGCTCCTGAGAACGGAAGGTGAGCAGTCCACCCAATGAACCGGTATTCAGCAGTTTCTCCGGAATTTCAACAGCTCCGGCAACGCCATCAACGTATGCCACGGTTGTACGATTAGGATCATCGCTGGAAGGCACTGCCGCCAGTTGACGTGCATTGCTGCCCTGCACCAGCGAATAGCCGTTGGCCATGGTCAGGTTGTAAGTGCCACCATCCTGAACGCTGACTTCAACACCGACAATCTGATTCAATTCACTGACCAGCTGATCGCGCTGGTCAAGCAGGTCGTTAGGAGACGCGCCTGCGCCGACGCCTGTCATACGAGAAATCTGGTCGTTGAGGCTGGCAATTTGTTTCGAATAGTTGTTGATCTGATCAACGCTGGCTTTAATCGCGGTGTTGACCTGCTTATCCTGATCGCGCAGATACTGGTCGGTCGTTTTAAACTGATTCACCAACCCATCAGCTTTACCGATTAGCGCCTGGCGTGCCGCCGGATCTTCGGCGTTGCTGACCAGCGTTTGCAGGCTGGTAAAAAAGTCCTGCATGGAGGTCGAAATAGAACTGGTTTTGCTGGAGAGCAGATTGTCGATTTTTGACATTTGCTCATAACGTGTCGTCAGACCGCTGCTCTGGTTCTGCGCTGCTCGCAACTGGTTAGTGATAAAGGAGTCATATTCACGTTGTACACCAGAAACATAGACACCATTGCCTACCCAGCCCCCCGCACCCAGCGTGCTGTTCGCTTGCGCCATAATTGTCGTCTGTCGGGTATATCCGGCAACGTTATAGCTGGAGATGTTGTTACTGGCAGTATTCAACGCGGCCTGCGCTGCGCTGAGTCCACTCATCGCGTTATTAATCAAGCTGGACATGGAGGTTCCTTGTAATCCTTCAATACTCGTTATTATCGGCAGCAGGTCGGTAGACTTGAGCTATTTAAAAGAGATTATCGATGTTCGTGCTGTAGGTTTTGCTCACTTTTTCACTCATCGATTTCAACTGCTGGATCATGCTGGTTAATTTTCGCGCATAGTTAGGGTCCGTGGCGTAACCCGCATTTTGCAATGCCTGCGCCCCTTGCTCGGCGGTCGCGGCAGCGGTCACTGCCGCATAGCGCGGGTTACGCGATATCAGACCGACATAATCCGACAACGCTTCAAGGTAAGAGCTATAGACGCGGAATCTGGCTTTCACCTTTTTCGCCTCACCGTTCTCATATTCAGTCGTGGTGATTTCAGTGGTTGGACCTTTCCAGCTTCCTGAAGCCTTCACGCCAAAAATGTTAAAGCTTGGTTCACCGTTCTCACGGCGAATTTGTCGCTGCCCCCATCCGGATTCCAGCGCCGCCTGTGCCAGAATCAGATGATGCGGGACGCCGCTTTGCTGGCTGGCCAGCTTAGCCGGCAGCGATAGCTGGGCGAGGAAGTCTTTACTGTCACCTGACAGCGGCTCATCATTGCTTTCTGTCGCCCGGGGGATGGCTTTGCGGACCAGTTGCGTCAATGCCTGATTTTGATAGCTGGTCACCGTTTCCAGTGAAAACTTCATCGGCACCTGCGGCGCGTCATCCGCAGGTTGCGCTTGCCCTTCAGTCATCTGCTTGACCATCATTTCAGCCAGCCCCAGACCTTTGCCTGCGGTCATTTGCTGCGCAATTTGTTGATCATACATGCTGGTATACAAGCGCGTTGAATCGCTGCTAAACACGCCATCTTTCGGCAGCGCTTCACGCATGCTTTTCAGCATCATCTGCACGAACATCCCTTCAACCTGACGGGCGACCGGACGGATATTCGCCGCCGGGTCCTGACCCGCTTTCGCTTTCAGTTCGTTCAGTGATTGCGCATCCCAGGCAGCGCTGGTCAACAGTTTGCTGTCACCAATCATTAGATGATTTCCAGTTTGGCGCGTAAGCAACCCGCGCTCTGCATCGATTGCAGAATGGACATCAGATCCATCGGCGTTGCCCCCAGCGCATTCAGCGCACGCACCACATTGTTCAGGTTGGCGCTGGAACGCACGCTTTGCAGCGAACCACCGCTCTGGCGCAGGTCAATCTGGGTTTGTGGCGTCACCACGGTTTGTCCACCGCCAAACGGTGTGTCCGGTTGGCTGACGTTCGCCTGGCGGTTCACCGTGATCGACAAGTTGCCTTGTGCCACGGCACAGCTATCCAGCGTCACTTCGCGGTTCATGACGACGGATCCGGTGCGCGAGTTGATAATCACTTTCGCATCCTGCGGCGTAACGTTCACCTCAATATTCTGGATATCAGCGAGGAAACGCACCTGCGAGCTGTTACCGCTTGGTACGCGAACCTGAATGGTTCGGGCATCCAATGCTGTTGCGCTACCAAAGCCACGCGCGCGGTTGATGGTGTCGGTAATCTGCTGCGCCATCGTGAAATCTTCATTATTAAGCTGCAGATTAATGGTGTTACCACCGCCGAACTGGCTGGGTAATTCACGTTCGATAATCGCGCCGTTGGTAATGCGTCCACCATTGAGCTGGTTAACCTGTACGCTACTGCCACCTGCAGCCGCGCCCGCACCGCCCACCAAAATATTCCCCTGTGCCAAGGCATACACCTGACTATCGACCCCTTTTAACGGGGTCATCAGCAGCGTACCGCCGCGCAGGCTTTTGGCGTTCCCCATAGAGGAGACCACTACGTCGATGGTTTGTCCCTGACGACCGAATGCAGGAAACGACGCGGTAACCATCACCGCCGCCACGTTTTTCAGCTGCATATTGGTGCCAGTTGGCACGGTTATCCCCAACTGCGAAAGCATGTTATTGAGCGTTTGCGTCGTAAACGGCGTCTGTGTGGTCTGGTCACCCGTTCCATCCAGACCCACCACCAGCCCATAACCTATCAACGAGTTTTCCCGCACGCCCTGAACGCTGGTCAGGTCACGAATACGGTCAGCATGCGCAAAGGTGGTTATCAGCACCAGTACCATTCCAACAAAAGATTTAAACACTGGGTACCTCGCTTACATCGGCGACAAGTTAAGGAAGAAACGCTGCAACCAGCCCATATTCTGCGCTTCATTGATGTAGCCGTTACCGACGTACTCAATACGCGCGTCCGCAACCTGGGTTGACGGTACGGAGTTGCTGCCACTGATGGTGCGCGGGTTAACAACCCCGGAGAAGCGGATGAATTCAGTGCCCTGATTTATAGCGATCTGTTTTTCACCCACGACATGTAAGTTGCCATTCACCAGTACCTGATCGACCGTTACGGTCAGCGTACCGCTGAAGGTATTTCTGGCGTTCGCGCCGCCTTTACCGTTAAAGGAGTTACCGCCGGAGGCTTCTACGTCTGCACGTTCGTTACCGAACAATCCTTCCAGATAGCGCGGTACGGTATCAAAGCCAAAGTTTGTCTTGCCGTCGCGACTGGCGTTCGCCGAAGAGCTTTTGCTCGCGCTGACGTTTTCCTGCAATACGATGGTCAGCGTATCGCCAATATTGCGTGGACGACGATCTTCAAAGAGTGGCTGATAACCATAGTTAATCGGTTGTGCCGACTGGAAGATTGAGCCATTCGCCACCGGCGTTGGACCTGGAACGGGCTGGGCAGACGTTGCGCCCTGCACGAGCGGCGTGGCCGGGATCCAGGCACATCCTGTTAGTGAAACCACCAGCAGGGCTAAAATTGGGTATGGGTGAAGCGCGTATTTTCGCATTGCGGTCATCTTCAAAATCAGTGTGCCGGTGAGGTTTTCACCCCACCGGGCTCCACTTTAGAGTTGCGTCAGTTTTTGCAGCATCTGATCGGTGGTCGATACCGCTTTACTGTTGATTTCGTAAGCGCGCTGAACCTGGATCATGTTTACCAGCTCTTCCGCCACGTTGACGTTAGAGGTTTCAACATAGCCCTGATACAGCAGACCCGCGCCGTTCAGCCCTGGCGTGCTCTCATTCGGCGCACCGGATGACTGCGTTTCGGTGTACAGATTCTCACCAATGCTTTCCAGACCGGTATCGTTCATGAAGGTTGTCAGGTTAAGCTGCCCGACCTGAACAGGCGCCGCCTGCCCCTGTTGGGTCACGCTGACAATACCGTCACGTCCAATGGTGATACTGAGCGAGTTAGCCGGAATGGTGATGGCAGGCTGAACCTGAAAACCACCCGCCGTCACCAACTGACCGTTCTGATCCACCTGGAAAGAACCGTCGCGGGTATAAGCGGACGTACCATCGGGCAACATGACCTGGAAAAAGCCCTGGCCTTTAATCGCCACATCTTTACTGTTGTTGGTCTGCGACAGGTTACCCTGGCTGTGTAAACGCTCGGTCGCAACCGGACGTACGCCGGTACCAATCTGCAAACCAGACGGCAGTGTGGTCTGCTCAGAAGACTGTGCGCCAGGCTGACGAATCGTCTGGTACAACAGATCTTCAAATACGGCACGTTGGCGCTTAAATCCGTTGGTGCTGACGTTTGCCAGGTTGTTGGCAATCACATCCATGTTGGTTTGCTGCGCATCCAGGCCGGTTTTGGCGATCCATAATGAACTGATCATAAAATGTCCTGTATTAACTCATCGACAGCAGTTGGTTGGCGCGGCCCGCGTTATCATCCACGCTACTGATAATTTTCATCTGCATTTCAAAGCGGCGGGCGTTGGCGATCATGTCGCTCATCGCAGCAACCGGTTTAACGTTACTGCCTTCCAGCACGCCAGACATCACACGGATGCTGGGGTCGGCCTGTAACGTCGCACCACGGGTGGTCTGTGCGGCCTGGGTCAGACGGAACATACCGTCATCGCCACGTTGCACTTCAAGCCCTGTAGCCTTCACCAGCTTCAACCGCCCCACTGGCGCGACCGTATTAGCCGGATCGCCAGGGTTAAGTGCAGAAATTGTCCCGTCCGCCGCAATGGTGACTTCCGAGCCTTCTGGTACGGCTATCGGTCCGGCTTCGCCAATTACCGGGTGTCCCTGAATAGTCAGTTCACCCGTAGGGCTTACCTGAATAGCGCCGTTACGGGTATATCCTTCGCTACCGTCTGCGGTCTGCACAGCCAACCAACCATCCTGTTGCAGCGCCACATCCAGCGGGCGGGAGGTATAGTCCATCTGACCGGGCGTCATATCGGCCCCCGGCGTGGAGGCCACGACCAGCGTACGCGTTGGTAAAGACAATCCTTCTACAGGAACCGCGCGCAGTGCATTGAGCTGCGCACGAAACCCTGGCGTGGAGGCGTTTGCCAGGTTGCTGGCCGTCACCGCCTGTTGATTCAGCGTCTGACTGGCCGCGCCCATGGCGGTATAAATTGCGTGATCCATTAAGCCATCCCGTCAGGCGCTTAGCGCAGGTTGACCAGCGTGTTGAGGATCTGATCCTGGGTTTTGATGGTCTGCGCGTTCGACTGATAGTTACGCTGGGCGACAATCATATTCACCAGTTCTTTACTCAAATCCACGTTTGACGCTTCCAGCGCGCCGTTGGTCAGCTTGCCGAAGTTACCTTCGCCTGCGGTACCCAGCAGCGCCACGCCGGAAGACTGAGTCGCCGCCCAGACGTTGTCGCCCTGAGACGCCAGACCTTCGTTGTTGGCAAAGTTTGCCAGCACGATCTGCCCCAGAACCTGTTGCTGTTCGTTGGAGTAGTTACCGACCACCGTACCGTCATTATTAATCTGGTAGCTCACCAGATCGCCCGGCTTGTAGCCGTTCTGATTCGTGGCGACGATGTTGTTGGCACCGGTGTTCTGCTGCATGGAGTTCAGGAAGCTCAGGGAGAAGTTCGCCGGAACTGCGCCATTGATCGGACCGGTTGTAATTGTGATATCCGTTCCTGCTGGCGTCCCAGTTGCCGTGGCGCTCATCCCTAAAAACGCGCCATTGTTGTTAAACTTCATAAACCCGGCTGATTTTGCAGCTTCGCCAGTTGAAGCATCCTGAGTGTGAATTTCCCAGGTGTTGCTCTCTGCGTTTTTGACATAAAAAATGTTCATGTCATGGGCGTTACCCTGGCTATCGAAAACGGTAACGGTGCCTTTTTTGTTGTAGGAATCCGCATCGCTTGGGTTAAACGGGGTCTTGGTAGGGACCTTGTCAGTGGAGTTCAGGTTGACCTGCATTGACGCAGTGGTGGTTGATTTAGCCGCCATCAGCGTATTCGGGATGGTGATCGGTGCCGGGTTCGCCCCCTGCTGAACCGTCGGTGGTGTACCGGTAGCCGGATAGCCCGTCAGCTGCAGCCCCTGCATGTTAACGATATTGCGGTTTTCATCGAGCTTGAACTGACCGTTACGGCTGTAGAAAACGGAACCGTTGCTGTCTACCATACGGAAAAAACCGTTCTGGCTGATAGCAACATCCAGACCACGTCCGGTGTTGGTGGTCGTACCGTCGGTAAAGTCCTGAGTAATACCCGCAACTTTAACGCCCAAACCGACTTTCGAACCGGCAAACATATCGGCAAATGATGCCGTGCCAGATTTAAAACCGTAGGTGGCGGAGTTGGCGATGTTGTTACCAATGACATCGAGGTTGGTCGCTGCAGCGTTCAGACCGCTGACCGCTTGAGAAAAGGCCATGACTTACTCCTGATAAGTGTGAAGGCTTAAATTATCTGCCGTACTTCGTCGAGGGTGGTGGTTCCATAGGTGCCCAGATCCAGCGTATTACCGCCGTTACTGCGAATAACGCCCTGCACCAGCGCAAACTGAAGCGGCTGGGCCACCAGTTGCGTTCCGCCATTACTGGCAGCAATTGACACGTTGTAAGAACCGCTTGGTGCATCCGTGCCATCGGTCATGGTGCCGTCCCAGGTAAAGGTATGAACGCCTGCTTTCAACCCGCCAATGTCAATGGTGCGCACCACTTTGCCGTCTTTATCGGTAATGGTTGCGGTAACCTTATCTGCCGGTTGCTGCAGCTCAATTCCAAATGGTGTTGTCGTGGTTTTGGCACCCTCTTCTGTCCCTTTACCGGTCAGGATGGTGGTACCCGGGATCATGACCCCGTGGCCAATCAGCGTACTGGCCTGCAGCGACTGACTGTTGTCGATCTGCCCGGAGATCGACCCTAACGTGGTGTTCAGTTTCTCAATCCCGCTCACGGTACTGATTTGCGCCAACTGGGTAGTCAGTTCGTTGTTTTGCAACGGGTTGGTAGGGTCCTGGTTTTTCAGTTGTGCAACCAGCAGCGTAAGAAAGCTGCTTTGCAGGTCAGCGGCGTTGCTGCCCGTCAGGGAGCTATTCCCCGTGGCGGCATTAACCCCCGTCGTGCTCGGGTCATTCATTTTTACAGCAATAGACATGTGCGCCTCCTTTACTGGCCTAGCGTCAGCGTTTTAAGCATCAAGCTTTTCACGGTGTTGAGCACTTCGACGTTTGCCTGGTAGCTACGTGAGGCAGACATGGTGTTGACCATCTCGCCAACAACGTCCACATTCGGCATTTTTACGTAGCCATTCGCATCGGCCAGCGGATTACCGGGTTCATAAACCAGCTTATCCGGCGCCTGACTTTCAATGACGTCAGCAACTTTTACGCCGCCGGTTGCCGCGCCTGGCGCAGCATCTACCTGAAAAACAACCTGCTTCGCGCGATACGGCTGACCGTCGGGTCCGCTGACGCTATCCGCATTCGCCATGTTGCTGGCCGCGACGTTCAGGCGTTTAGACTGAGCCGTCAGCGCAGAACCTGCGATATCAAAAATATTTAACAGCGCCACGAATTAGTTCCCTCCTTGCAGCACGTTCATCATGCCTTTGATTTGTCCACCCAGCGCCGTCAGCCCCATTTGATACTTGAGGCTGTTGTCTGCAAATTGCGTGCGCTCCCGGTCCATATCTACCGTGTTGCCATCAAGAGATGGCTGGTCAGGAATACGGTAGAGCAGCTCCGTAGACGGCGCAGAAACGGTCTGGGCCGGAATGTGTTGTGCAGAGGTCAGCGTCAACGAAACGCCGCCGGTTTCTTCCCGTCCTCGCACCATGACTTTTTTTAATTCACTGGCGAAATCCAGATCGCGCGCCTGGTACCCCGGCGTGTCGGCATTGGCAATGTTGGCCGCCAATATTTCCTGGCGTTGGGCGCGCAAATTCAGCGCTTCCTGTTGAAAACGTAAGGCGGCGTCGAGCTTATCGAGCATATCTCCTCCGCAAATGACAAAATTCAGCCGACAGCTTAAATCCCATTACGCGCGCGTTATCGCCGGAATAAACGCAAAATGCGTCGCTATTTGTTGCGTTGATGACTGCGTCACACAGGTAAAATCCTGCCACTACCTGAAAAAGCGCGAGGTTTTGATGCAAACGTTTAAACGTGGAATAGTCGTGGCAGCACTGCTGTTCAGCCCTATGACGCTGGCACAAGACCTGAATTCGCAGCTAACGGCATGGTTTTCCCAGCGCCTGGCCGGATTTAGCGATGAGGTGGTAGTCACTATCCGAACGTCACCTAACTTACTGCCGAGCTGTGAGCAACCAGCATTAAGCGTGTCAGGTAGCGCGAAACTGTGGGGTAATGTGAATGTGCTGGCCCGCTGTGCCAACGAAAAACGTTATCTGCAGGTGAACGTGCAGGCGACGGGAAACTACGTTGTTGCCGCTGCGTCCGTAGCGCGAGGTAGCCCCCTGACCCCAGCCAGCGTAACGCTGAAACGTGGTCGACTGGATCAACTACCGCCGCGCGCGGTGCTGGATATAAGTCAGGTGCAGGATGCAGTGAGCCTGCGCGATCTGGTGCCGGGCCAACCGATACAGCTTTCGATGTTGCGCCAGGCATGGCGGATCAAGGCCGGTCAGCGCGTACTGGTTATTGCCAACGGAGATGGATTTCGGGTCAATGCCGAAGGTAAAGCGCTGAACAACGCCGCTGTCGCACAGAATGCGCGAGTGCGGATGATTTCAGGCCAGGTGGTGAGCGGCGTCGTCGATTCTGATGGGAATATTCTTATTAACCTATAATAGGTTAAAGATTTTTTAGCGTGTGCCGATAGATAAACAACCAATGATTACAGCGGGCCGCTATAGCGTAACCCCTCGATGAGGAAAAATAAAATGAGCATTGATCGTACCTCACCATTGAAGCCAGTAAGCACCGTTCAGCCGCGTGAAACCAGCGATGCGCCGGTACAAAAAGCGCGGAAGGAAAAAACCACCGCGACCACCAGCACCAGCGTCATGCTGAGCGACGCCCAGGCCAAACTGATGCAGCCCGGCAGCAATGACATCAATATGGAACGCGTGGAAGCACTGAAAACCGCAATCCGTAACGGTGAATTGAAAATGGATACCGGAAAAATTGCCGACTCGCTGATTCGCGAGGCGCAGAGCTACCTACAGAGTAAATAAAGTATGACTCGTTTGTCAGAAATACTTGACCAGATGACGACCGTCCTCAATGACCTGAAAACGGTAATGGATGCTGAACAGCAGCAGCTTTCCGCAGGGCATATCAACGGCAGCCAGCTACAGCGTATTACAGAAGAAAAAAGCTCCTTGCTGGCAACCCTTGATTATCTTGAGCAGCAGCGCCGCCTGGAACATGACGCCACGCGCAGCGCCAATGATGAGATTGCTGAACGCTGGCAGACTATCACCAAGAAAACACAGCATTTACGCGACCTCAACCAGCACAACGGTTGGCTGCTGGAAGGGCAGATCGAGCGTAATCAACAAGCAATACAAGTGCTGAAACCGCACCAGGAACCGGCGTTGTATGGCGCAAACGGTCAAACCTCTGCTGCGCACCGCGGCGGGAAAAAATTCTCTATTTGATGTCAGCCTGATAACGTTTTGCTTATCAGGCCTACGCCTTTTGTAGGCCGGATACGGCGTTATGCCGCCATCCGGCATTGATCCTTTACGCCGTCCGACGCACAAACTCTTTTACTTTAAAGCCCAGTACGGCGAGTGCTGCGAAGTAAGCGGCAATACCTGCCACCACGACCGCCATCAGACGCAGCAGACGCCACAACATCGTTCCCTGCGACCAATCCGGCATGATGTAGAGCATCCCAACCAGCACCGCAGACATCACCAGCACGGAAATCACCAGACGCGCCAGGAACCAGCTCCAGCCCGGTTGTGGGGTAAAGATTTTCTGTTTCCGCAGTTGCCAGTACAGCAGTGAAGCGTTCAGACATGCCGCCAGACCAATCGACAGCGACAGCCCGGCATGCTTTAACGGCCCGATAAACGCCAGGTTCATCACCTGGGTCATAATCAGCGTCACAATGGCAATCTTCACTGGCGTTTTAATATCCTGGCGCGAGTAAAAGCCCGGAGCCAACACTTTCACCACGATCAAGCCAATCAAACCTACCGAGTACGCCACCAGCGCACGCTGGGTCATCGCGGCATCAAAGGCGGTAAATTTACCGTACTGGAACAGAGACACCGTCAGCGGTTTGGCCAGAATACCCAACGCTACGGCACTCGGTAATGCCAACAGGAAACACAAGCGCAGGCCCCAGTCCATCAGACGACAATATTCATCATGATTACCGCTGGAAAAGCTTTTGGACAGCGATGGCAGCAGGATAGTCCCCAGCGCCACGCCCAGAACACCGGACGGAAACTCCATCAGACGGTCGGCATAATACATCCATGAAACTGAGCCAGAGGCCAGAAACGAGGCGAAAATCGTATTGATGATCAGTGAAATCTGGCTGACCGATACCCCAAGGATCGCCGGGCCCATTTGCTTGACGACACGCATCGCCCCCGCATCACGGAAGTTCACGCGCGGCAGCACCAGCATGCCAATTTTCTTCAAGTGCGGAAGCTGATAAATCAGCTGTAGCACGCCGCCAACCGTAACGGCCCACGCCAGCGCCAGCACCGGCGGGTTAAAATAGGGTGCCGCAAATAGCGCGAAGCCGATCATGCTGATATTCAGAAAGGTCGGGGCAAACGCAGGAATGGAAAAGCGGTTCCAGGTATTAAGGATCGCACCAACCAGTGAGGCCAGTGAAATCAGTAGAATATAGGGAAAAGTGATCCGCAGCAGTTGAGTGGTCAGCGCAAACTTATCCGCTGTGTCGGCAAATCCCGGCGCGGTGACTAATATCACCCATGGCGCAGCCAACATCCCGGCTACTGTCACCACGGCCAGCGCCAGCGTCAACAGTCCGGAAACGTAGGCAACAAACACGCGGGTAGCATCTTCCCCCTGCTTGCTTTTGTACTCAGCAAGAATCGGCACAAATGCCTGCGAAAATGCGCCTTCGGCAAAAATTCGGCGCAACAGGTTAGGAAGTTTGAATGCCACAAAAAAGGCATCTGTCGCCATCCCTGCACCAAAGATTCTGGCGACAATCGCATCACGCGCAAAACCCAGCACACGTGAAAACATCGTCATCGAGCTGACGGCTGCCAGCGACTTTAATAAATTCATCTATGTTGTATTCCAGACTCTGAGGCAAAACCCCGACAAACCTGCCCGTAGGTCGGATAAGGCATTCTCGCCGCCATCCGACACTTTTGCTGTGCCTGATGGCGACACCCTGGCACCTTATCAGGCCGACAAACCAGCCTATGGTTGAAAAGAGGTGTTATTTTGAGTGGGCATATAGTACCTGGATTACAATGAATTACTACCGCCAGATGTTACAGGGGGTTATTCAGCCATCGCCTCCCGCCACAGCTTTTCAACAACACGCTGGGCCAGTAGCGCCTGCTCGCCTGCCGTCTGAGGAACCGTCTGATTTTGCACGCACTCAATGAAATGACGGGCACATCCGGCAAAACCACGCTGTTCTAAGGTCGTTTGCCAGCCCGCTATCGGCTTATGAACAACACCTTGCCCACGCTCCTCCCGCCATTCCCGCATATCAGTGACGTCAATCAGGCCGCCGTCCGTCACCGCCTGCACGCTCTCGCGCTGGCTACCGGCACGGCGATGCATACTGGTCGTTATCTGCATTTGACCGACAGAAAAATGATGCTCGGCGTAGAGCATCGCACCAGATTCATTGGTCAGCAGCGTGCCGTTATTTAACTGCGCCTGCCCTCCCGCCAGCCACAAAGCGGTATCGACCACGTGCAGATAGTCGTCCAGCAGAGTGAAGCGCAGATCGTGCGGCCCAACGCTATCCGTACGGTGCTTATCCATACGTACAGACGCTGCGGTGCTCAACTGGGTTTTGAGATCCTGGTACAGCGGTGCAAATCGACGGTTAAACCCGACCATCAGCGTGAGCTTTTTCCGCGCGGCCAGCTCGACCAGTTGCTCAGCCTCGTGCAGGTTTTCCGCCAGCGGTTTATCCACACACACGTGAACTCCGGCATTCAGCAATTCACTAACTACCGCATAGTGCGTCGCGGTACTGGAATGGACGAAAACCGCGTCGCAGGTTTGCGCCAGATTCTTCAATGAATCCACGTAGGGTATTCGCCAGGTGTCACAGATACGCTGTGCTTTATCGCGCGAAGGTGAAAATGCGCCTTGCAGCGTCCAGTCCGCGGAGGTGCCTAGCACGGGTAGCCAGGCCTTTTGTGCAATACCGCCCAGGCCGACTACGCCGATACGTAATTTTTTCACGTTAGTCTCCCAGGTGCGCCAGCAAGGAATCAAGTCGCTGCTTAAGCTCTGCGACTTCCGTTTCCAGCGCTTCCACGCGCGCCTGCAGATCACCGGAGGCTACAGGGGGTTCATCTGCCGCGGCAATGGCTTCATCAACCTCACCACAAAACAGGTGCATATAGCGACTTTCACGTTTGCCCGGCTCACGCGCCAGGCGGATCACATAAGGCCCATCTTCCCGGTTCGCCAGATTTTCCAGCGTCGACTCCACTTCGGCCATATCGCTGAATTCGTACATACGGGATGCGCGGCTACGCAGTTCACCAGGCGTCTGAGCGCCCCGCAGCAGCAGTGTGGTGATTATGGCCACCTCTGCGGCACTAAGCTTCAGATTGCCAAATTCAGAGTTGCAGAAACGCTGCTCATATTTCGTGACGCGATTGCCAAAACCGCTCACCGTGCGCAGAAAATGTCGCTTAACCAGGTTATCCAACTGCTCCTGCACGTCCGATTCCGACAGGTTCATCACCGGTTCACGATTCGTTTTTTGATTGCAGGCTGTTACGACTCCATTAACGGAGAGTGGGTACTGTTCCGGCGTGGTCACTTGTTTTTCTAATAAACAGCCAATCACTCGTGCTTCGGTGGCGGTTAATTCGTATTTCATCGTCTTCTCCATTAATCATGGCTGCATCTGAAACTTAGCGGCCGGGGGTCCATTCTGATGTGGTCAACGCCGTCAGCACGTGATCGCGCCACTGCCCGTCAATCAGCAGGTAGTCTTTGGCATACCCTTCTTTTTCAAAACCCAATCGCGCCAGCAGGTCACCGCTGCGCTTATTATGTGGCATGTAGTTAGCCATAATGCGGTGAATATGCTGCGTGCGCTGCATATAACGAATGGCCGAGGTTAAGGCTTCATACATTAGCCCCTGCCCCTGCCATTTCTGCGCAATGGAGTAGCCGAGATAACAGGCATGGAAGGATCCCCGCACCACGTTTGAGAAGTTCGCAACGCCGATAATCTCTTTTTCGTCCGGATCGAGCAGCGCAAAATAATAGGCGGTGCCCTGTTTATGAAACTCAGAGATCATGCTCAGACGCGCCTGCCAGCCGGACGGATAGCAGTGGCTTTCATCGCGAATAGGTTCCCAGGGTTTTAAGAAATGACGATTTTCTGCGTAATAATCTGCCAGACGCCAGGCATCACGCTCATGCACTAAACGCACGACCAGGCGGTCGGTGGTTAAGCGCACTTTTGGCACGTTACTGCGATAGCCAAACATTCTATACCTACTCCTTCCCGTAACGTCTTCAATACGCTATTCGCATTACTATACCTGTGCGAATACGCCCTGTGAAAAGAGCAAAATGCCATTTTTTGAATTATTCACACATTTTGATGAAAACTCTCTATCAAGACGGACTTTTGATAAAAAAATATTGTCCCGCGAAGGGTGGGAAAAGCGATGACGACACCGCAGAATAGGAGGTGCTTATCTTTTAAACTCTATCCAGAGTGACGAGTTTTTCCCTGGAGGGGAAATGTCGCAAGTCTCGCAGGCAAGGAACCTGGGTAAATACTTCCTTCTCATCGATAATATGCTGGTCGTGCTGGGTTTCTTCGTCGTTTTCCCGCTGATCTCAATTCGTTTCGTCGACCAAATGGGCTGGGCCGCCGTGATGGTCGGTATTGCACTAGGATTACGTCAATTTATCCAGCAGGGGTTGGGTATTTTCGGCGGTGCTATTGCGGACCGTTTCGGTGCAAAACCGATGATCGTCACCGGCATGCTGATGCGCGCTGCCGGGTTCGCCACCATGGGCATTGCCCATGAGCCGTGGCTGCTGTGGTTTTCCTGCTTTCTTTCCGGACTGGGCGGTACACTATTTGACCCACCCCGCTCGGCGCTGGTGGTTAAACTGATCCGCCCGGAAAAGCGCGGGCGCTTTTTCTCTATTCTGATGATGCAGGATAGCGCCGGGGCCGTGGTTGGCGCGTTGCTTGGCAGTTGGTTATTGCAATACGATTTCCGTCTTGTCTGTGCCACCGGCGCAATTTTGTTCGTTCTGTGCGCGGCGTTTAACGCCTGGCTGCTCCCGGCATGGAAGCTGTCGACAGTGAAAATTCCAGTGCGCGAAGGGATGAGCCACGTGATGCATGACAAGCGCTTTGTCACCTATGTGCTGACACTGGCGGGCTATTACATGCTGGCGGTACAGGTGATGCTGATGCTGCCAATCATGGTGAACGACATCGCAGGTTCACCGGCCGCTGTGAAATGGATGTATGCCATCGAGGCGTGCCTCTCATTGACGCTGCTCTACCCAATTGCCCGCTGGAGTGAAAAACGTTTTCGCCTTGAACATCGTCTGATGGCCGGTCTGCTGGTGATGTCTCTGAGCATGATGCCGATCGGTCTGGTGGGGAATTTGCAGCAGTTGTTCACCCTGATCTGTACGTTCTATATTGGCTCGATCATCGCCGAACCAGCGCGTGAAACCCTTAGCGCCTCACTGGCGAATGCACGTGCCAGAGGAAGCTATATGGGCTTCAGTCGACTGGGGCTCGCTATCGGAGGCGCAATTGGATATATCGGCGGCGGCTGGCTGTTTGACATGGGCAAAGCCCTGGCACAGCCTGAGTTGCCCTGGATGATGCTCGGTATTATCGGCCTCATCACCTTCCTGGCGCTGGGCTGGCAATTCAGTCTCAAACGCCCAACGAGAGGCATGCTGGAGCCAGACGCCTGATAGCCGAACCTGCTTCCGGGCGCTTTTCAGTTTTTTCTGCTGGCGTCCGGGGCGCTGGTACTCGATGATGCTTTGTGTCACGATTACGCCACATGCATCATGTTGAGGAACCCCATGAAAAAGTTTTTTTTTGCCGCTGCACTGATTGTCAGCGGCCTGTTGGTTGGTTGTAATCAACTCACGCAATACACGGTTAGCGAGCAAGAAATTAATCAGGCCCTGGCAAAGCATAATAACTTTTCTAAAGATATCGGCTTGCCCGGCGTTGCTGAAGCACACATCGTACTAAATAATCTCGCCAGTCAGATTGGCCGTGAAGAACCCAATAAAGTGACCCTGACCGGTGACGCCAACCTGGACATGAATTCCCTGTTTGGCAGCCAAAAAGCGACCATGAAGCTGAAGTTAAAAGCCTTACCGGTATTCAACAAAGAGAAAGGCGCAATTTATCTGCAAGAGATGGAAGTCGTGGATGCGACCGTTACACCAGAAAAAATGCAGTCGGTACTGCAAACGCTGATGCCTTATTTAAACCAGTCGCTGCGTAACTATTTCAACCAGCAGCCAGCCTACATTCTGCAGGATGACAGTAGCCAGGGTGAAGCACTGGCGAAAAAACTGGCGAAGGGAATTGAGGTGAAACCGGGGGAAATCATCATCCCGTTCACCGACTAATAAAACTGAGGGCGCCGATGCGCCCTTTTTTTTCGTGCAAACGAAAACGTTTCCGCTTATCCTTTGTTTCCGGCAAAAAAGACTATCCTCAGCCGGAGCATATTAATGACTGCACCATCCCAGGTTTTAAAGATCCGCCGCCCAGACGACTGGCATCTTCACTTTCGCGATGGCGACATGTTAAAAACTGTCGTGCCCTACACCAGTGAAATTTATGGTCGCGCCATTGTCATGCCGAACCTGGCACCGCCCGTCACCACGGTTGACGCGGCTATCGCTTATCGCCAGCGCATTCTTGACGCGGTACCTGCCGGACACGACTTCACACCATTAATGACCTGCTACTTAACGGATACGCTGGATCCCAACGAGCTGGAACGTGGATTTAACGAAGGCGTATTCACCGCAGCAAAACTCTATCCGGCCAATGCCACCACCAACTCGACGCATGGCGTAACCTCTATTGACGCCATCATGCCGGTGCTGGAGAGGATGGAAAAATTGGGTATGCCGCTGCTGGTGCACGGCGAAGTGACGCATGCAGATATCGATATTTTCGATCGCGAAGCGCGCTTTATTGAAACAGTGATGGAACCGCTGCGCCAGCGTTTGACCTCGCTGAAAGTAGTGTTCGAGCATATCACTACCAAAGATGCTGCCGAATACGTGCGCGACGGTAACGAGCTTCTGGCAGCGACTATTACGCCACAGCACCTGATGTTTAACCGCAACCACATGCTGGTTGGCGGGATTCGTCCTCACCTGTACTGCCTGCCGATCCTCAAACGTAACGTCCACCAACAGGCGCTGCGTGAACTGGTTGCCAGCGGGTTTACGCGCGCCTTCCTCGGTACCGACTCAGCGCCGCACGCACGTCATCGCAAAGAGTCAAGCTGTGGCTGTGCTGGATGCTTTAATGCACCGACCGCACTAGGCAGCTATGCCACCGTGTTTGAAGAGATGAATGCGCTGGACCATTTCGAAGCCTTCTGCTCACTCAACGGCCCACAGTTCTATGGTTTGCCGGTAAATGAGACCTTTATTGAGCTGGAACGCGTGGAGCACCTGGTTCCTGAGAGCATAGCGTTGGAAGACGATACGCTGGTGCCTTTCCTGGGTGGCGAAACGGTACGCTGGTCAGTAAAAAGCTAAAAAAAGTGTAGCCAACCGATTCGAATAACTGTATAAATAAACAGTATATTCCACAGGGGGCTACTATGCGTATTGAAGTCACTATTGCCAAAACTTCACCTTTACCTGCCGGTGCAATTGACGCACTGGCAGGTGAACTCTCCCGCCGTATTCAGCACCATTTTCCGGATAACGAAGGTAACGTTACCGTCCGTTATGCCGGCGCAAACAATCTGTCGGTTATTGGCGCGACCAAAGAGGACAAAGAGCGCATCAGCGAGATCCTACAGGAAACCTGGGAAAGCGCGGATGACTGGTTCATCAACGAATAAATAATGATATGCAGTGATGTTTGTTTGCCGGGTCGCCCCGGCTTTTTTATACACGCTATCTTGTAATCAATCGCGCATTTCTTCTGACGAGCATTTAATTTAATATTAACCCACCGATTATCTTTTAACCAAAACAACAAAATAATTGTGCAACATACTAAAAAAAAATGAATAACATGTCGGTTTCTTAGTCAGATAACGCTGAAAACAAAAAATTTATGCCCTTCCCTCTTTAAATTTTCAATGAATACCCTTATTTATTGATATACTGAAGTTGCTTCAGAAAAAAACGCATTGAACCTCGAAAACCGTTGTCTAGTAACACGAATTAGGGGGCATGATGGAAAAGAATAATGAAGTCATTCAGACTCATCCGCTTGTAGGGTGGGACATCAGCACTGTTGATAGCTACGATGCGCTGATGCTGCGTTTGCACTACCAAACCCCGAACCGCCCTGACCCGGATGGGACTGAAGTTGGTCAAACGCTCTGGTTAACCACTGATGTTGCCAGGCAATTTATTTCGATATTAGAAGCAGGAATCGCCAAAATTGAATCTGGCGATTACCAGGTAAATGAGTATCAGCGACATTAAACCTGATACATCCAACCATCAAAAGGCACCTTAGCGGTGCCTTTCTTATTTCCAGGTTGAATATTCCAGGTCAGTTATTTACCCTTCTACTATCGCGATTGCAGAGAGAAGCGGATGAAATACGACTTAATCATTATTGGCAGCGGTTCGGTAGGCGCCGCAGCTGGATACTATGCCACTCGTGCCGGTCTGAAGGTTCTGATGATCGATGCGCATATGCCACCACATCAACAGGGCAGTCACCACGGCGATACTCGATTAATTCGTCATGCTTATGGCGAAGGCGAAAAAT
Source organism: Citrobacter sp. Cpo100 (assembly GCF_030332595.1). Classification (NCBI taxonomy): domain Bacteria; kingdom Pseudomonadati; phylum Pseudomonadota; class Gammaproteobacteria; order Enterobacterales; family Enterobacteriaceae; genus Citrobacter; species Citrobacter sp. Cpo100. Next base: position 1,021,675 of record NZ_JAOWHM010000037.1, read on the forward strand.
ACGTTCCGCTGGTGCTACGTGCGCAAACATTGTGGGATGAACTGTCCACCCATAATGAAGAACCGATTTTTGTTCGCTCCGGAGTTATCAACCTCGGTCCGGCAGAGTCAACCTTCTTAGCAACTGCAGCGCAAAGCGCAAAACAGTGGCAACTTAACGTTGAACAATTAGATGCAGCGGCCATCATGGCTCGCTGGCCGGAAATTCGCGTACCTGACAACTATATCGGTCTGTTTGAAGCGGAGTCCGGTTTTTTACGCAGTGAGTTAGCAATTAAAACCTGGATCCGTCTGGCGGAAGAAGCAGGCTGTGCGCAACTGTTTAAATGCCCGGTCAGCGCAATTCATCACGTTGATGATGGCATCACGGTAGAAACGGTTGACGGTGACTACCACGCGAAGAAAGCAGTGATCAGCGCCGGTACCTGGGTGCAGGCTTTAGTTCCTGAACTACCGATACAACCGGTGCGCAAAGTGTTCGCCTGGTATCAGGCCGATGGGCGCTACAGCGTTAAGAATAACTTTCCGGCCTTCACCGGCGAACTGCCAAATGGCGATCAATACTACGGTTTCCCGGCTGAAAACGACGAGCTGAAAATTGGTAAGCACAATGGCGGACAGGTAATTCACTCTGCAGAAGAGCGTAAGCCATTTGCCGCTGTAGCCAGCGACGGTTCTGAAGCCTTCCCATTCCTGCGCACAATTCTGCCTGGCGTTGGCTGTTGCCTGCACGGCGCATCCTGCACTTACGATAATTCACCAGATGAAGACTTTATAATTGATACTCTGCCGGAACATGACAACACGCTGATCATTACCGGACTGAGCGGACATGGCTTTAAGTTTGCTTCTGTACTGGGAGAGATTGCGGCAGACTTCGCTCAGGACAAACCGTCTGAATTTGACCTGACCCCCTTCAGGCTAAGCCGTTTTAAGTGATAATAAATGAATGGCCTCGTTGGTGAGGCCATTTTTAATGACAGGAATAACGTCAATGCGCCGTATCTTTCACTATCTGGTTAATAATATTCGCGAGCACCTTATGCTCTACATTATTTTATGGTCGCTGCTGGCCATTATGGATGTAATATATATTATGTTTTTCTAATTCCTGCGCGCTGACAATAGTTGACAAAAATTGAGATTAGCTTAATTTTTATTGCAATAAACTGAATAATAACAAAAACCATAACACCCCATAGACTAAGCCCCGCCACATATTTTCGCACTAATCCCTTGATGATTACCTCAACAATCAATCAACTTTATTGAACAAAAAATAAATATCATCACTATTGTTATTTATTAGTTGCATTAATGTCTTTTACACGCCATTTTCATTCACTTCTGAAATATCAATCGGTGTGCTTATGCAATTCAATAATACTCCACAGCGCTATGGTGTAGTGTCAGCCACATTACATTGGCTGGTTGCGATTGCTGTATATGGCATGTTTGCGTTGGGGTTATGGATGGTCACGCTTAGCTACTATGATGGCTGGTATCACCAGGCCCCCGAACTGCATAAAAGCATCGGCATCCTACTCATGATGGGACTGGTTATCCGCGTTATCTGGCGGTTGTTCTCCCCTCCGCCTGCTGCGTTGGCAAGCTACTCCCGTTTAACCCGTATCGTCGCGGCAATGGGTCACCTCGTACTTTATTTGCTGCTCTTTTCAATAGTCATCAGCGGATATCTGATTTCCACCGCAGATGGCAAAGCGATAAGCGTCTTTGGCTGGTTCGACATTCCCGCCACCCTGGCCAATGCGGGTTCCCAGGCCGACCTCGCCGGTAGCTTGCACCTGTGGCTTGCGTGGACCGTGGTGATTTTATCCCTACTACACGGACTGATGGCCCTGAAACATCACTTTATTGATAACGACGATACCCTCAATCGCATGTTGGGAAAATCGTCATCTGACTATGGAGCTTAAAATGAAAAAAAACCTGCTGGGACTTACACTCGCTTCTCTGTTATTCACCACCGGGTCGGCCGTGGCGGCAGATTACAAAATTGACAAGGAAGGACAGCATGCCTTTGTTAATTTCCGTATTCAGCATCTGGGTTACAGCTGGCTGTACGGCACTTTCAAAGATTTCGACGGTACGTTTACCTTTGATGAGAAAAATCCCGCAGCCGATAAGGTTAACATAACCATCAACACCAACAGCGTTGACACTAATCACGCCGAACGCGACAAGCATCTGCGCAGTGCAGATTTCCTTAACGTGGCAAAATTCCCGCAGGCGACCTTCAGCTCCACCAGCGTGAAAAAAGAGGGAAATGACCTGGATATCACCGGTAATTTGACCCTGAACGGCGTTACCAAACCGGTTACGCTGGACGCGAAGCTCATCGGTCAGGGTGGCGATCCCTGGGGCGGTACGCGCGCTGGTTTTGAAGCGCAAGGTAAGATTAAGCTGAAGGATTTCAACATCACCACCGATCTCGGCCCTGCATCGCAGGAAGTCGATTTGATCATCTCAGTGGAAGGTGTTCAGCAGAAGTAACGCATGAATTACCGGATGAGGTACTACCCCTCATCCGGCATCATGTTATTGCGCAGGGTCTGGAATACCCAGTTTGGTATTCAGGTGACCGCGTGATTTATTGAAGATTTTATTGCCATTTTCACGCCCCGCACGACGACGCCGTTGTTCCTCTTCCGGCAACTCACTCTCTTCGCTACACAGCTCGCTACAGCAGCCTTTATATTTCTGCGCACAAGCCGGGCACTGAATAAACAACAGATGGCAGCCATCATTTTTGCAATTAGTATGGCTATCGCACGCCGTGCCGCACTGATGGCAATGCGCGATAACATCTTCAGAGATCCTTTCGCCCATACGCTCATCAAAGACAAAGTTTTTACCGACAAAACGTACCGGAAGCCCCTGTTCACGCGCCTTGCGGGCATATTCAATAATACCGCCCTCAATGTGCCAGACTTTGCTAAATCCATTGTGTTTCATCCAGGCGCTGGCTTTCTCACAGCGGATCCCACCCGTGCAGTACATCACGATTTTTTTATCTTTATGCGCCTGCATCATTTCAACCGCTTTCGGCAACTGGTCGCGGAACGTGTCTGCCGGTATCTCCAGCGCATTCTCGAAATGACCCACCTCATATTCATAGTGGTTGCGCATATCAATGAATACCGCGTCAGGATCGTCCAACATGGCGTTCACTTCAGCCGCCTTCAGGTAGTCACCCACGTTGCTGGCGTCAAAATCTGGATCGTCAATACCATCCGCCACGATACGTTCGCGGACTTTCATACGCAGTACCCAGAACGATTTACCGTCATCATCCAGCGCAATATTCAGACGTAAATCCTTCAATGCAGCATCAAACGCATAGAGCTGCTGGCGAAATGCCTCGACGTTGCTTTGCGGTACGCTGATTTGCGCGTTAATTCCTTCATGGGCAAGATATACTCGCCCGAAGACGTTCAATGCGGTGAACATCTGGTACAGCGCATCACGCGTGTGCTGAGGATTGGCAATGGTGAAATATTTATAGAATGAGATCGTCGTGCGCGGCTCGGTCTCGGCCAGCATTTTGGCTTTGAGGGCGTCGTTCGAAATGCGGTTGTGTAACACTGGCATGGTGTACGTATCCTGCAAATAAGGAATAAATGAAAATCGGCGGCATAATAAAGCAAACATCGCCAATTTACATCCACACATTTTACGCTACATTTCATACTTTACGATAAAATCGCAACAACAATTGCGGAATTAATCACCGTTCTCCCGTCACAAATTTTTGATACGCGCGAAAAAATGCGACAATACAGGGAATTGGTCGTTTGAAGACAGGATAGACATGACGAATTTACCCAAGTTTTCGGCTGCGTTACTGCATCCACGTTATTGGTTAACCTGGCTGGGTATTGGCATCCTTTGGTTAATCGTGCAGTTACCCTACCCCATCCTCTTTAAGTTGGGCTGTGCGTTAGGTCGACTGGCGCTACGTTTGATGAAACGTCGGGCAAAAATTGTTTCCCGAAATCTGGAACTGTGCTTCCCGCAGATGAGTGAGCAGGAACGCCAGCAGATGGTCGTCAAGAACTTTGAATCAGTAGGCATGGGCGTAATGGAAACCGGGATGGCCTGGTTTTGGTCCGATAAGCGTATTTCGCGCTGGACGGAAGTGATCGGAATGGAACATATCCGTGATGTTCAGGCGCAAAAACGCGGGATTCTGTTAGTGGGTCTGCACTTTCTGACTCTGGAACTGGGTGCGCGCCAGTTTGGCTTGCAGGAGCCGGGTATTGGTGTGTATCGCCCTAATGACAATCCGCTGCTGGACTGGCTACAAACCTGGGGCCGCATGCGCTCGAATAAATCAATGCTCGATCGTAAAGACCTGAAAGGGATGATTAAAGCCTTGAAAAAGGGCGAAGTGGTCTGGTACGCGCCGGATCATGATTACGGCCCTCGCGCCAGCGTGTTTGTACCACTTTTTGCCGTTGAACAAGCCGCAACAACCTCAGGGACCTGGATGCTTTCGCGCATGTCCAATGCCTGCCTGGTACCGTTTGTTCCCCGCCGCAAACCTGACGGTAAAGGGTATCAATTGATTATGTTGCCTCCAGAATGTTCACCACCGTTGGACGACGCAGAGACTACAGCTGCGTGGATGAACAAAATTGTTGAGCAATGCATCATGATGGCGCCAGAGCAGTATATGTGGTTGCATCGTCGCTTCAAGACGCGTCCTGAAGGCTCCCCTTCTCTGTACTGACGCAGAGTTGCAGCCCAATGGGCTGCAACCCGCTCCCTACCCGTTTTAGGTTTAACTGCTATCCGCATTGCAGCAACTATCAACCAGGCGCATAATTAGCCTGCTTACTTATATTCAATCGATAGCGCAAACAGCGCATCACACTGCGGATCGCTATGTCACCCTCAGATGCCCCCATAAACTGGAAACGCAACCTCACCGTTGCCTGGTTAGGTTGTTTTTTAACCGGAGCAGCATTTAGCCTGGTCATGCCCTTTTTGCCTCTTTACGTCGAGAGTCTCGGCGTCACGGGTCATAGCGCCCTGAATATGTGGTCAGGCCTGGTCTTCAGCATCACCTTTCTCTTTTCAGCCATTGCCTCTCCTTTCTGGGGTGGCCTTGCCGATCGCAAAGGACGAAAAATCATGCTGCTGCGTTCCGCGTTGGGCATGGCAATTGTGATGCTGCTGATGGGACTGGCGCAAAATATCTGGCAGTTCTTAATCCTGCGCGCCTTGTTAGGGCTGCTTGGTGGATTCATCCCCAATGCGAATGCACTGATCGCCACCCAGGTTCCACGCAATAAAAGCGGTTGGGCACTGGGAACGCTTTCAACCGGTGGCGTTAGTGGCGCACTGCTCGGGCCGCTAGCTGGCGGGCTGCTCGCGGATCAGTACGGATTACGCCCTGTATTTTTCATCACCGCCAGCGTGCTGCTGGTCTGCTTCATCCTGACGCTATTTTTTATCCGCGAGCGTTTCCAGCCGGTGAGCAAGAAGGAGATGCTGCACATTCGTGAAGTCGTGGCCTCTTTAAAGAACCCCAAACTGGTGCTGAGCCTGTTTATCACCACTTTGATCATTCAGGTAGCCACCGGTTCTATCGCGCCAATACTGACCCTGTACGTTCGAGAGTTGGCTGGCAACGTCAGCAATATTGCATTTATCAGTGGGATGATAGCCTCTGTCCCCGGCGTTGCGGCATTAATCAGCGCCCCGAAACTTGGCAAATTAGGCGATCGAATTGGCCCGGAGAAGATCCTGATCGTCGCGCTGATCGTTTCTGTGTTACTGCTTATTCCAATGTCATTTGTCCATACGCCCTTGCAGCTTGGTGTTCTGCGCTTTTTATTGGGTGCGGCCGACGGCGCTCTGCTCCCGGCGGTACAAACGCTGCTGGTTTACAACTCGACCAATCAAATAGCTGGACGTATTTTCAGTTATAACCAGTCATTTCGCGATATCGGTAACGTAACAGGACCTCTAATGGGGGCAGCGATATCCGCCAACTACGGTTTTCGTGCCGTTTTCTGTGTGACCGCGGGCGTCGTACTGTTTAACGCCCTGTACTCGTGGAATAGCCTGCGCCGTCGTCGGAGTACAGAGGTCGTGGGATGATTTGTGTATTTGTATTCGCCGGTTCGGAATAATAAACTTATCTTACACGGCGTATATTTCAACCTTAATGATAATAGTAACACACCTTATTTCTGCCAGAATTTTTGGCTTCATACAATGCGGCATCGGCGTATGAAACAACTTTATCCGCTGATTCATCATCAATTTTGCTACAATATACACCGATACTTATCGTCATTTTTTCTTTTAACTCATACGAATTTGGTATTGTCGTACCATTCTCTACATTTCGCCTAATTCGCTCTGCAACAACAATTGCCTCATCTTTATCGTTACACTTAAGAAGGATCGCAAATTCTTCACCGCCTACTCTGGCAAAAATATCCGTATCTCTGATTGATTTATTGACAATATCGACAATGCTGATTATCACTCTGTCACCTTCCTGATGACCGTAAGTATCATTAATCCGTTTGAATTTATCAATATCCAGAACCATTACACATACTGTGCCTTTTGCTAATGATGATTTTAATGACTTATAGAATAGTTTACGATTATATATTTTAGTCATTGCGTCTTTAATAGCTGAATCCGTTTCTTTTTTTAAGATGATGAAGGTGTTGTACATCAGTATTGAGATTATACACAGGGCACTTATCACCTCAATCCCCCGGCTTACATACCAAATATACATGCTATATTCATCCAGGCTCAGAAGTAGTACATTGGTCAATATTGCTGAGCAACACAGTAGCCCTATACTTTTCCACAAGATGTTATGCGTTCTGGTTTTAATGATTAAATACAACAGGACCAGTCCCCAGGATACAATAAGCGAATAAATGTACCCAATATGCCAGTGCACGGTGACATTATCAGGCTTCAGGCTTGTGATCTCGAGTGTAAAATTAGGGTTGTAACTGGCCAGAGCGTGCGCCACCACCGCGATAACAAGCATGATTAAAAAAGACAGAACGATATAGCAAGGTTCTCTTTCTTTGGTTTCAATAACTGTCGAGGATACTTTATAAGATTTTAATGAAACAAATAGCAGAGCAATGAAACTAATCTGCCGAAAGTAATAGAATATGGCTATATCGTTAGTTCTTTTTTCGATTGAGGCATAATCATTAATCAAGTCCTGAACGATGTAGATAGTCTCGATGAAAAATATGTTATTCCCAAGAAACGCCATACCTAATATCATAAGGCAGGTGAGATCTTTTCTACAAAGATACTGGAATAACATAAACAGGAAGATTATCCCATATAAAAAGAATAACCCTACAATTATAATCAGATATACTGTTTGCGGCACACTTTGTATCGTTAATTTAAATTGTGTAAGACACACTCCACCAAGAACATAGCTAGCCAAACAGATTATATAGAAAGCCATTAACCTTCTATTATTTGAATTGCCGTTATCCATAACAACCTTAAGGGCTCTCTTAATTTTGCATTTTATATAATAAAGCATAAGATTTTGCAAACTATTATATCTGCACAGATTCAATGACACTAATTCATTTCTTATTTAATGGTTTCTTATAGATTTATAACCTTTGTCATTAATAACATTTTATTATGTATACTATTTTAGTATCACTCACACCATTCACAGCCCCCATACACAAAAGATACTTTGTCACTACCAGCGACACCACTAAGTTTAGCCACTTTCATTGATTGCACCTGCGACACTTCCGTATAGGGCATTAATTTTCTTCTTTGTTTTTATTAAGTTATGAAATATTACGTCATAAGCGATCGGATTCCCCCTCTAAAACACATAAAAAATAACGTTTAACCCTGAAGATTTCCTTATATAACGTCATTTTTTAATTTTTCGATTTTCATTACTACATAGCAAACCACATACATTACTATTTTTTCTTGAATTTTTTTCCTGATATTACGTCGGCTTCAGTATCTGCCAATGTAAATTTTTTCATAAACAACCGAAGTTACTTTCCCCCAGTCTCGTAGGCATTGCAGGCAGTAATCATCTGATTGAGTGAGCCATGCAGCTAACGGGTTTGACGCTCTGCGGATCGCCGTCTATAGATTGAATCATCCCCCTTTATTGTTCGCCTTAGGAGAAGAAATATGGCAAAGAATGACATGAATTTTTATGCCACGTTGGAAGAGGCTATTGATGCAGCTCGTGAAGTGTTTCTGGCTGATAACCCTGACCTTGAGTCAGACGACGCCAGCGTTCAACAGCTAAGCGTCCAAAAATACGTGCTACAGGATGGCGACATTATGTGGCAGGCGGAATTCTTTGCTGACGAGGATGATGTAGATGGTGAATGTCTTCCAATCCTGAGCGGAGAAGCGGCCCAGAGCGTTTTTGATGGCGACTATGATGAAATTGAAATCCGCCAGGAGTGGCAGGAAGAAAATACGCTTCACGAATGGGATGAAGGTGAATTCCAGCTGGAACCTCCCCTTGATACTGAAGAGGGACAGACCGCAGCCGATGAATGGGATGAGCGATAATTACTCGTAAGGTCCATGATGTATGTCGAGCGGCAGCAGCAACGTATCAAACACCAGCGAAAATGGCAGATCGAGGATAGTGACGTAGCGCCATGCGGAGTCCCTAACATCCCATTGCACGCCAGGATAGTATTGGTTTCCGTGTCCTTGCCCTGGGATGGTACGACTAATAATGCTGCCGCATCCGCTCAGGAAGAAGATCATTATTCCTACAGCCAATATTCGCACCTGCTACCTCACGACTCATTCTATTCAATATAAAAAAATACCGGCACCAGGCCGGTATTTTCACGTTACAGAACGCTTATTTTTTCCTGAGCGCCAGCGGGTTCAGTGTCAGTCCCTGATAGTAGTTCACCCACGAAGAATACTTATCAGGTGAATTCCAGACACGGTAATGTAAACGCGCCATGGTCACAGGATCGCTCAACAACACCAGGCGGCGATCGCGATTCAGTTTCTCCGGCGTTTCGTTCAGTGCCTGTTCCACATGACGATCGCGTGCAATCTCCAGCACGTTGCTGGCGCGATGGCGTGCAGTCGCCATGGCCGTGGCCAGTGCGTTAAACGACGGATTAAACACCGCATGCATAAAGCCATCGTCCAGCGTACGTTTACGGTTCATCACCAGATAGGTATCGGTATCCACCAGCACCTGCGGCGGAGAATACTCTTCCGGGATCAGGAACAGCTTCCAGCGCTTGGTACGTAACCCCACCGTGGAACGGCTGGAAATCACGGAAACAAACGGTGACAGGATCAGCGAGAAGACAATCGGTGCCAGCCAGAACAGGAAACGCAGATCCAGCCAGGCCATACCCACAGCCCACACCAGCCCCAGCAGTAACTGAGAACCGTGACGCATAAACGCTTCACCCCACGGGGTCGAATCGTCATCGCGCTGCGGTGAATTCCACACAACTTCCCAACCGAGGAAGGCACTCACGACGAAGACGGTGTGGAACAGCATACGCACCGGCGCCAGCAGCACGGAGAACAGAACTTCCAACAGTAGCGACAGCGTGACGCGGATAAACCCGCCGTACTCTTTCGTCCCTTTACACCAGATGAGCAAAATACTCAGCAGCTTCGGCAGGAACAGCAGCACCATTGTTGAAGCAAACAGCGCGATCGCCAGTTCAGGTCGCCATTGCGGCCATACCGGGAATAGCTGGCGCGGTTGCAGGAAGTACTGCGGCTCCGTCAACGCATGCACCACCTGCAATGCGGTAGAGAGCGCGAGGAACATAAACCAAAGCGGCGCAGACAGATAGGACATTACACCGGTCAGGAATACCGCACGGTGAACCGGGTGCATCCCTTTCACCAGGAACAAACGGAAGTTCATCAGGTTGCCGTGGCACCAGCGGCGGTCGCGCTTGAGTTCATCCAGCAGGTTCGGCGGCAACTCTTCATAAGAGCCCGGCAGATCGTAAGCAATCCACACACCCCAGCCAGCACGACGCATCAATGCCGCTTCCACAAAGTCATGGGAGAGGATCGATCCCGCAAACGAGCCTTCGCCCGGTAACGGCGCGAGCGCACAGTGCTCGATAAATGGCTTCACGCGGATAATTGCGTTGTGGCCCCAGTAGTGTGATTCCCCTAACTGCCAGAAGTGAAGCCCGGCGGTAAACAGCGGTCCATAAACACGGGTCGCAAACTGCTGGCAGCGCGCATACAGCGTATCCATACCGGAAGCCTTCGGTGAAGACTGGATAATCCCGGCATTCGGATTCGCTTCCATCAGACGCACCAGGCCGCTCAGACAGTCACCACTCATCACTGAGTCAGCGTCCAGCACCACCATGTAGCTGTACTGATTTCCCCAGCGACGACAAAAGTCATCAATGTTGCCGCTTTTACGCTTCACGCGACGACGACGACGGCGGTAGAAAATCTGTCCTTCGCCCTGCACCTCAGCAATCAGCTCCATCCACGCTTTTTGTTCTGCCACGCAGATATCAGGATTGTAGCTGTCGCTCAGGATATAAACATCGAAATGTTCGGCGTTGCCCGTTGCTTTGACCGATTCCCACGTGGCGCGAAGTCCCGCAAATACGCGGTCAACGTCCTCGTTACAGATAGGCATAATCAGCGCGGTACGGTGTTCGGGATTCAGCGGTTCGTCCCCGACCGTTGAGGCCGAGATACTGTACTTATCTCGTCCAATCAACAGTTGCAGGAAGCCCATCAGCGCGGTCCAGAATCCCGCAGACACCCAACAGAAAAGCACGGCAAACAAAATGAGAATTCCGGTTTGCAGCATGTAGGGCAGCAGTTGCATAAAGGAGACCCACAAGTTCTGTCCCATCATGTCTACCGGATTAATAAATGCCCACCCCTGATACGGAAGGATCGTCTTCATATACCAGGTTGCTACGACCGTTTGCGCCAGCGTTAGAATCAACAGCGTATAGCGGCGGATGGTGCCTACGGTACGCCATTTTTGCTCGCTTTCCTGTTCTTCTTTCGTCAAACGCGAAAGATAACGCGGCGTCACATCGCGCCCACGCAAGCGATCCCAAAAACGACCAACCGGGTTGGTACGCCAGGGATCGGGGAACATAGAGGTACGCGTTGCTTTTGGCATCGCCTGCAGCTGATCGCGGCCCTCATCGTCCTTAACCAACTGCTCTTTAGCCAAAGAATCCGGCCATGCTTGCTCAAGGCGAGCTTTCACAGAACCCTGCGGTGAATCATCTTCGCGCGAGTAAGTACGATGCTCGGCATCCAACGCCTGATGAACAGCGCGGATGTCAGTTTTCGGCAGTGCCGCTTTCTCGATATCCGAAAGCGGCATTGCGTCAATATACTCAGTTGTCTTATTCATTGGCAGGTAACTGGTAGCTCCAGGTTTCACTCAGCGTCTGATCGGCATTGACCAAGGCAGCACGCATTTCAGTGGTTTTCTTCACGTCTTTCACTTTCACGCGCAGCATCAAACGCCAACCCTTAGATACCGGGTTATAGCGCACAGTGCTTTCAACGATTTCACCGTTGTCGCCAATACTGGTTTGTGCGGTAACCGGGGTATCCTGCGGCAGCTTTTTCATATCTGTGCCGGTAAAGTCCACCACAAACGCGATGGTACCGTCAGGCTGACGAATCAGGTTGGACTGTTTTACATCACCGGTAGAACGACGAGTCTGCTGTACCCAGGCGCTTTCCGGCGCATGAAGCTTGTCTTCATCACGCGTGAACGTCAGAGTGTACTTGAAGTTCATCTCTTTGCCCGCTTCAGGCAGTTGATCCGGCGTCCAGTACGCAACGATGTTATCGTTCGTTTCATCGTTAGTTGGGATTTCAACTAACTCAATCTTACCTTTACCCCAGTCACCTTTTGGCGTGATCCAGGCGCTTGGGCGCAGATCGTAACGATCGTCGATATCTTCAAAACGCGAGAACTGACGGCCACGCTGCAACAGTCCGAATCCTTGCGGGTTTTCCATTGCGAAGCTGCTCACCGCGAGATGTTTCGGGTTATTCAGCGGACGCCAAATCCACTCCCCATTGCCCGCGTGGATAGACAAACCGTTAGAATCATGCAGTTCCGGACGATAGTTTGTCGCCGGAGACGGCTGGTTCGGTCCAAACAGGAACATACTGGTTAACGGTGCCACACCCAGTTTGCCCACTTTGTCGCGCAGGTAAACTTTGGACTGAACATCCACGACCGTGTCACGGCCTGGAATAATGACAAAACGATACGCTCCGGTTGCACGCGGAGAATCCAACAAAGCATAAATGGTTAAACGTTTATCAGTCGGTTTCGGACGCTCGATCCAAAACTCACGGAAGCGGGGAAATTCTTCACCAGAAGGCAGAGCGGTATCAATCGCGAGGCCACGCGCTGACAGGCCGTAGACCTGACCTGCACCCAGAACGCGAAAATAGCTGGCACCGAGCATGCTGACGATTTCATCGTTTTTATCTTTGCTGTTGATCGGATACAGCACTTTGAACCCGGCGAAGCCGAGATCTTTTACCGTGTCTTTATCATGCTGAACATCGCCAAAATTAAAATAATCCGGGCTGTATTTGATTCTTTTCACCGCCGTGGCGGTAACTTCGTTGATTTTGACCGGCGTGTCGAAGTACATACCCTGGTGGTAGAACTCGAGCTTAAATGGGGTCTTGAGATTGCTCCAGTACGCTTTATCGCGATTGAACTGGATCTGTTGATAGTCCGCATATTTCATGTCGCGGAAAACGGAGGGCAAGTTACTTTTTGGCGCCTCATAGCCTTTCCCGGCTAAGGATTGAGCTTGTTTTGCAACATCATCAATACTGAACGCCCAGCTCGATGATGTGTACAGCGTTAACATGACTGCTGCACCCAACCAACGCATTTTCATCATTTGTAGTTTATGTTTCATAATTAGTAAGCACTTCCCCCTTTGTGTGCTTATATTGATCCGATCCATTTTAATGGATAATCGGGTACTCCGACAACTGAATCCCTGTATTGTTCGCGCGCTGGCTCATGGTTTAAGCAGGTTCATCTGCCTGTTTTCACTTTGCGTGCTTATCCTGGAGACAGGTTGTTGGACTTCGTGTAGGGTTGCCCTCGAATGTAACCATTATTCGTCTTAGGGATAAGACGAAAAGTCTGAGAATACGTAACTGTCTATGAGCTCTGTATCACCACCACGTGAATATTTTCTTGACTCCATCCGTGCCTGGCTAATGTTGTTAGGGATCCCATTCCATATTTCATTGATCTACTCCACCCACACCTGGCACGTGAACAGCGCAGAACCGTCTTGGTGGTTAACCCTTTTTAACGACTTTATCCATGCATTTCGCATGCAGGTCTTCTTTGTCATTTCAGGTTATTTTTCCTACATGCTTTTTTTGCGCTATCCGTTAAAACGCTGGTGGAAGGTGCGTGTAGAACGCGTGGGGATCCCTATGCTGACCGCGATTCCGCTGCTTACGCTGCCGCAATTTATCATGCTGCAATACGTGAAGGGAAAAGCAGACAGCTGGCATACCCTCAGCGGCTACGACAAATACAATGCGCTGGCCTGGGAACTGATTTCCCATCTGTGGTTTTTACTGGTTCTGGTGGTGTTAACGACCCTGAGCATGTGGGTATTTACCCAGATGAAAAACAGACTATCGCGTGGAGACGGTACCCCTGCATCGGGGGTGTCAATGACCAAATTAACGCTGATTTTTATATTGTTGGGTGTCGGCTATGCCGCCGTCAGAAGAACGATTTTCATCCTCTACCCTTCGATTCTCAGCGATGGCATGTTTAATTTTATCGTTATGCAAACGCTGTTCTATGTGCCTTTCTTTATGCTCGGTGCGCTGGCGTTTATCAATCCGAATCTGAAAGCACTGTTTACCACGCCATCGCGCGGCTGCACGCTAGGCGCCGCATTCGCATTTGTCGCATACCTGCTCAATCAACGTTACGGCAACGGCGATGCCTGGATGTATGAAACCGAATATGTCATTACCATGGTCATGGGGCTATGGATGGTGAATGTCGTCTTTTCGCTTGGCCACCGTTTACTGAATTTCCAGTCGGCTCGCGTGACCTATTTTGTCAACGCGTCGCTGTTCATCTATTTGGTGCACCACCCGTTAACGCTGTTTTTTGGCGCGTATATCACACCGCATATCAAGTCGAATCTGCTGGGTTTTCTCTGCGGTCTGCTTTTTGTGGTTGGAATTGCGGTCATACTGTACGAAATCCATTTACGGATCCCGGTGCTGAAGTTTCTCTTTTCGGGTAAACCGCCCATTAAGCAGGATAAAAACAAGGCGGTAGCCGGTTAGTTTTCTTGCATTGAATGGTTCAGAGCAGCCATTCAATGGGCAACACGGATGCAAGCCTCACCAGAACCCGCTTCCAGAATCCTGTAGCGGGTTCTTTTTTCAGTACCTTTTCGCTGCCAGAAAGCCGATCAACCCAGTTGATTCTGCCCCAACGGTCAAGACGTAGTTGCCAGGCCATGTCACGCTGACTTTGCATAAAACGTTTATGAATCAACTCGGCCAGTACTTCACTCTCAATCACAAACCCCATTTCCGTATTGAGCAACGTTGAACGGGGATCAAAATTAAGCGATCCTATAAACACTTTACGACCGTCAATACTGAAGGTTTTCGCATGCAGGCTGGAGCCTGAATTACCGGTTAATCCCCGGTCGTGTACTGCTGAAACGCGATCGCGGGTTGGTTTGAGCTCGTATAACTCCACGCCGTAGCGCAGGAGTTTTTTTCGCCAACGCGCATAGCCTGCGTGAACAACCGCGACATCATTCGCCGCCAGAGAATTAGTTAAAATTGCGATCTTAACGCCTTTTCTCACCAGTCTCAGGAGCTGCGCCACACCGGCGCGAGTTGGTACAAAGTAGGCGGAAATAATATCAATACGCTCGGTGGGAGATCCCATCACGTCAAACAAACGCTGCGGTAATAGTGAGTGGCGCGGCGCTTTCCCCTCTCCTTTTGCAGGATCATCACTCAACAAGCGCGTTTTCGCCCAAATTAGCGGCAGCGACCTCTGATCGAGATGGGTCATAAACTGGCTGGTTTCCAGCTTATGTAGATAGCGACGCGTTATGTCATCATTATACCAGGATTCGGGAAGTTCGATTTTTTGCGTAGAAGCTGGTTCAGCCACCTCAAGTACGTTTTGCAATGTTGAAACCGAGCGGCTGTGCCAGTAACGCTCAAAGTCGTCTGCAACATCCTGGACAACCGGTCCAATAGCCATAACGTCCAGATCGGAAAACAGTGGTTGTTCGCCTGCGCCAAAATAGGCATCGCCTATATTTCGCCCCCCCACAAGAGTTACGACGCCGTCAGCGGTATAACTTTTGTTGTGCATACGTCGATTCAACCGGGCAAAATCGGTTAAATAGCCCAGGGCACGCAGGATGCGAAAGGAAAAGGGATTAAACAGGCGGACTTCAATATTAGGGTGATTGTCCAGCAAACGCAGCGTGTCATCCAGACCTGGCGTGTTGTTATCATCCAGCAACAAACGCACCCGGACGCCCCGCTTCGCTGCGGCCAGCAAAACGGAAAATAACAATAGCCCGGACATGTCGCTTTCCCAGATGTAATACTGAACATCCAGGGTACGTTCCGCCATTTCCGTCAACCGATAGCGAGCAGCAAACGCATCCAGGCTGTCATCCAACGTCAGAATGCCGCATTCTCCCGGGTGGTTTACGCATAGCGGCGTGATGGCACGCTCAAGTCGCGTCATATCAGTCCGTGCGTTCATCGCCTTGTTGGGTAAGTAATCTCTTGTATAGTCGAGCGTTTTCTTCATCAAAGCACACGAAGTATATTTGATCGGGTAGCGTACGTCGGGTGATAAATTTCAACACCGTTTTCACCGCGATCTCTGCCGCTGCAGCACGTGGGTAACCATAAGCTCCGGTGCTTATAGCTGGAAAAGCAATGGATTGATAACCATTGGCTAAGGCCAGTTGCAATGTATTTAGATAGGCCTCTTCAAGTCGTTCAGCCTCGTGGTGATCACCGCCTTGCCAGACAGGTCCTACGGTGTGAATAACTGCTTTTGCCGGAAGCGCTCCAGCCAACGTGATAACGGCATGCCCGGTCGGGCATTCTCCCTGTTGTTGTATAACCTGTTTGCAGGCCTCCAACAACGCAGGCCCGGCAGCACGATGAATCGCGCCATCGACTCCACCTCCTCCCAGTAACGAGGAGTTGGCCGCATTGACGATCACATCTACCGCGATCGTCGTAATGTCGCCCTGTAACACATGAACACGCGATTGCATAAGTTCCCCCTGACAAAACACTCTCCGTTAAGTGTACAGCAGGGTTTTCCTTGAAATCTCACTTTTTAGCCATAAGCGTGCATACCTACGCCAGAATGATTCATTTATATTCAATATTCAGAATAGCCATGCTTTTCTGTTCATTGAGGTAATACATTTTCACCGTGGCAATTTGTTCCACACTCTGAGGCGCTGTCGTGACCTGTTGCAGGTCGTAGAGACTATTACTCATCGTGCCATCACGCATACATGACAATTCAATCTGTTGTTGTCGAGTGTTAACATCGCAAGGTGCTTCAACTATTGCACCACGAAAATGAATAACCCCGCCGGGTAAGATTTGCGTCGCCATTGCGGGGAGGGTGAAAAGAGAAAAAGCCCACAAACCGGTATTTAAAATACGCTTTAATAATGTACACATAAGGGTTCCTCAATGATTAATCATCCTTGAGGGATCGCAATGATCCTTCACCGCTGCGAGTTACGATCAAATAAACCGTTTGTTCGTTTCTATATTCATAGAACAGCACTGCACTCCCAGCCACACCCTTAATGCAAATCCGGCAAAAAATTATGGGTGACTGTTTGAGTCAGGCCATTGTTGCGACAGATGCAGAGACTGCCCGTCAGAAACGGTAACGATAATTTTGACCGAATCCTCCGGTGAAATATTAAAGCTCATTTTTGTTAATTCAATTGGCCGATTAGCAGGGACCGAAAGGCTTGTTTTCTGCTGTGACTGACTTTGTCCGCCCTTTCCTTTACGTATGGCAAGGACTTGCACTTCACATACGCACGGTTGAGCTAATGTCACCTGAGGAATAATGGTGTACATGTCACCTTGCTGAGTTGTATTGAATGTTATTTGATTTGCCAACGCGGCAATGAGTAATAGCGTGTGCATAATATTCTCCCGAAAAAAAACAGGGCTTTCGCCCTGTTTATTATCAGTCAGAAAACTGAATTAGTGCTGGTTAGCTGTAGCATTGTTGCCATAACCAACCTGCTGAATCAGCACATTGGAGTCAGACGCTGTCTGATTAACTACAGCACCGTTACGACCACCGAACTGAGTTACGCTGATATCAGCATTTTTTGCATTCCACTGATTGATATCAGCACTGTTCTGGAAGCCGGTCTGTTTCAGGCTAATGGTACTGTCATCAGCACCTTGGCCGACGGTCGCACCGTTACCATGTCCGTGTTGTGTGATAGTCACGTCTGATTTACGTGCATCACTTTGCAGCGCATTCGCAACGTTACTAGAGCCAAATTGGTAAATACTCATTGAAGAGTCTGGGCCATAGTTGCTACCGCCACCATGATGATTACCGCCCCATTGCGGAACAACACCTGCCAGAGCACTGCCAGAAACTACGATTGCTGCGAATGCTGCCACTTTTAAAAGTTTCATGGTAAACCCCCATCGGATTGATTTAAACGTCGTTTATGGATTAGCGTTGAGTAACGCGAATTGCCATTTGCGACTGTCTCTGCACCACAACTGCTGTTTTTTGTGTACCGTACTGGGTAATATTGGCTTTATTACCAGAGCCTTTCTGGATAATCATCGCCGTATTACCGTAAGAGCTTTGTTTAATACTCGCATCATTAGAGCTACCCGTTTGATCAATATATGCAAAGTTATTTGATCCCGTCTGCTCTGTTTTCGCTCGGTTACCTGAACCTTCTTGCGAAATGACCGACAATAACTTGGTGCCCTCCTGGCGAGTATTTGCACTATTAGCAGTACCAACCTGACCAATAATGGCTGCCTGATTAAATGAAGACTTACTTAATTCATTTACCGCAAAGTTATATTCTGAATTAGCTAAATCATAACTGGTTGCGGATGCAATCCCAGGCACTCCCAGTATTGTAAACATCATAAATAACAACTTGTTTTTCATGTTGTCACCCTGGACCTGGTCGTACATGAAGTTAAATTAATTACCACTCAAATTGTTGTTAACATGACTTACATTTGTTAACGCCACGTTACGATGAAGAGTATGTCCGTGGAAACATTTTAAATAACTCACCCGCGAGTGGTATTTTTATATCCGGATTCACACCAAAGTACTAATTAACAGTGAATAACACCGCTTCAGGTCTGGCTTTTATTTTTATTTTGCTATCAGTAATGAATTTCTATGCAGTCACTGAGAAAGTGCATTTTGCACGATATCAGGGCCTCTCAGTACAACGTCGAGATAGACATCGGTACAAGTCGTGACAAAGGTCATTTTTTTCCATCTAAAATTGACCAACGTAAATTGAGACAAGGATTTTAGAATTCATTAGAAATCTAAAACTCAGCAACTATTAATTAACTAATTTAAAATCAATGCGTTACTATAATTTGTATGATTTTTTAAATCTATGCAGCAAAGGTAAAATGTACAACTTTCCTATCAAATCTAAACTCTAATAAAACCATAAAATCACATTTTAATATATAATTTTACAAGTTGTTACATGTTTAACACTTGCTTTAAGATTTGTAATAGCTAGATTGAAATCAGTTGAAGTCCATTTGTTTTAATATTTTCACCCCTTTGGGTCGATATTTTATATCTACACAGCAGTGCAACATCTGTCAGTACTTCTGGTGCCTCTATTTTAGTAGAGACAGCTGTCAGGTGTGCGACTAAAAAGTGGAGTTTCATCATGTTTAATGAAGTCCATAGTATTCATGGTCATACATTATTGTTGATCACAAAACCTTCTTTGCAGGCAACTGCATTATTACAGCATTTAAAACAATCACTGGCACTCACCGGAAAACTACATAATATTCAACGTTCTCTGGATGATATATCCTCCAGCTGCATTGTTTTACTGGATATGATGGAGGCAGATAAAAAACTGATCCATTACTGGCAAGATAATTTGAGTAGAAAAAACAACAATATAAAGACGTTATTGTTGAATACTCCTGATGATTACCCTTATCGGGATATTGAAAACTGGCCGCATATCAATGGTGTTTTTTACGCAACTGAAGACGAGCAGCGTGTCGTAAGCGGCTTGCAGGGTATCTTGCGCGGTGAATGTTACTTCACGCAAAAACTTGCCAGTTATCTGATCACGCACTCTGGAAATTATCGTTATAACAGCACGGAGTCGGCACTGCTGACGCACCGTGAAAAAGAGATCCTTAATAAATTGCGTATCGGCGCCTCAAATATTGAAATCGCTCGTTCACTGTTTATCAGTGAAAATACGGTAAAAACACATCTTTATAATCTTTTCAAAAAGATAGCTGTCAAAAACCGTACGCAGGCGGTCTCATGGGCCAATGATAACCTCAGGCGATAAAGCCATGAAACGGTATTTGACCTGGATTGTGGCAGCAAATTTATTCTTTGCTGCCGGGAGTCTGCACGCAGCGACAACCGTAGAGGTGGAGGTTCCCGGACTGTTAACTGACCACACTGTCTCTTCAATCGGGCATGATTTTTATCGGGCCTTTAGTGATAAGTGGGAAAGCGAGTACACAGGAAACTTAACCATTAATGAAAGACCCAGTGCGCGTTGGGGAAGTTGGATCACCATAACGGTCAATCAAGACGTTATCTTCCAGACTTTTTTATTCCCAACGAAAAGAGACTTCGACAAAATAGTTGTCTTCGCATTGGCAGAAACTGAGGAAGCATTAAATCGCCGGCAAATAGATCAAACACTATTAAGCACTAGCGATTTAGCGCGTGATGAATTCTAAAACATGATTTTGTCCGGAGGCTTTCATGCGTGTTAAACATGCAGTGGTTTTGCTCATGCTAATTTCACCATTAAGTTGGGCCGGAAACATGACGTTCCAGTTTCGCAACCCAAACTTTGGTGGCAACCCGAATAATGGTGCTTTTCTGTTGAACAGCGCCCAGGCCCAGAACTCATATAAAGATCCAAGCTATGACGATTACGGTATTGAAACCCCGTCAGCTCTGGATAACTTTACTCAGGCGATTCAGTCACAAATTCTCGGTGGCCTACTCACCAACATTAATACCGGTAAACCAGGAAGAATGGTGACCAATGATTTTATCATTGATATCGCCAACCGGGACGGACAACTGCAATTGAATGTCACCGACAGGAAATCGGGGAAAACTTCGACTATTGAAGTGTCGGGTTTACAAACACAGTCGACCGACTTCTAAGTTATAGCCACGAAAGGAAATAATCATGCAGCGTTTACTTATCATGGTGGCAGTAATTTTACTCAGCGGATGTTTAACAGCTCCGCCTCAAGAAGCCGCTAAGCCGACATTAATGCCCCGAGCCCAAAGCTATAAAGACTTGACGCATCTGCCTATGCCTACAGGTAAGATCTTTGTGTCGGTATACAACATTCAGGATGAGACTGGCCAATTTAAACCTTACCCGGCAAGTAACTTCTCAACCGCCGTCCCGCAAAGCGCCACGGCTATGCTTGTCACCGCATTGAAAGATTCTCGTTGGTTCGTCCCACTGGAACGTCAGGGGTTACAGAACTTGCTTAACGAACGCAAAATCATTCGTGCAGCTCAGGAAAACGGTACGGTTGCGATTAATAACCGGATCCCGCTACAGTCCCTGACCGCGGCAAACGTCATGGTGGAAGGGTCAATTATCGGTTATGAAAGCAACGTTAAATCGGGTGGTGTCGGTGCACGTTATTTTGGTATTGGCGCCGATACGCAATACCAGCTCGACCAGATAGCGGTAAACCTGCGCGTAGTTAACGTCAGCACCGGTGAGATCCTGTCGTCAGTGAATACCAGTAAAACCATTCTGTCTTATGAAGTACAGGCTGGGGTGTTCCGCTTTATTGACTACCAGCGTCTGTTGGAAGGTGAAATTGGCTACACCTCTAACGAACCGGTTATGCTTTGTCTGATGTCAGCGATTGAAACGGGCGTCATCTTCCTGATTAATGACGGCATCGATCGCGGATTGTGGGATTTGCAGGATAAGAAACAAGTTGATAATGACATTCTGGTTAAATACCGTCATATGTCGGTACCGCCAGAATCCTGATGGGTCTATACAGCATAAAAAGCGTGAGGAAAACCCTCACGCTTTTTTATTTACTGGTCAGCGTCGGTGATATTCTATTTTCACGGCGAGATGCCAACCACAGACCACTGTTTTTCATTGCATAGCCGAATACGAGGCCCAGTGCCAGTGACGGTACAACCAGTCGCCAGTCGCCCTGCCCTGCAAATGTTGCACATGCGCCAATAAACGTGCCCGGTACAAATGAAAGCAGCCATTGCTTTGCCTGGATACACATCAGAAACGCGACAATTCCTGTCATGACATAACCAATAATATCCATATGCGGAGCAAGCGCACTACCGTTAATAATCACCAACGCCCACACCACACCGCTTAGCAGCGTACACGCCGAGATCCACAGTCCTTTTAACCCACCTTGCGGGCAGGCGAAATAAGCCGTGCAACCCAGAAAGCCAGCCCAACTGAGTAAACCAAGAGAAACGGCCACCCATCCCCAGATCCCGGAGAGAATGCCCGTTGTGATTGCAATTGAGAGAAGTATGTTCATGCCGCGCATCTTAGCAGAAAAACGGCATGGTAATGAGATCGCGCACACAATTTATGCAAGCTTATAAATTGAGTTGCACCTTTAAGTGACGCACGTCACATTTATTCGTCTGTTTCTTCCTGCAATTCGTCCCACATCGCACCAATGGCATCACGCGTCAGCGGTGCTATCGTACGCCAGAAAGGCGTGTTCGCGTGCGCTTCAACTTTACCAAGGAACGTACCGCACCAGGGCAGCAAGTAGTCTACAAACAAGGTTTCAAGCGCCTCACTTTCATCTTCCGCAGACTGGTCCTCAAGCCATGAAGCCGCCAGCAACAGCGTACCAATGTGATCTGCCGGTGTATCAGCAAGCGGCATGCCCCGGGCTGAAAGAAATGCACGAACATCGGATTCTTTCGCCCCTTCTACCCAGGCACTACGATAAGGCGGCACTGCACACTCGTCACCGACAAACAGCGCGTTGTAATCTGCAGCCAACTGGGGCATATCGCAGCTCTTCTGTAAACGGGTGAGCAGTTCGTCCTGTTCCAGCGGCCAGTTGGCGGACAGTTTACCTTCACTAATCAGGGTAAACAGGGGAACCAGTAAAGGGTCCTGCGGTTGGCGGTAAAACAGCGAGCCCAGTACACGACACAGGATAGAAAACTCGTTCATTGATATATTCCAGTTAGTAACAATTACAGTTCAGCAAATTCCGCGATCGGCTCCATGCCTCGCGATTCCAGAAACGCCAATAGACGTTTAGGTGTGACGTTTAAAATTCTGTCTTCAGGGAAATTAACATCATCCAGGATTTTACGGCATTCGCCAAATTCTCCCAGCGTGAAAGCGGTATGTGAATCCGACCCTAACGCCACCCAGCCACCAGCATCACGCACAGCCGCAGCAACCGCACGGCAATTATCCTCACTGCCCTTACGCGAATGCAAAAACGAAGAGTTATTGATTTCCAGTGCAACCTGGTACTTTGCCGCCGCCTGCGCAATTGCTTTAATATCAACAGGATATTTGGGATTTCCCGGATGACTTATGATGTGCACATTACCGCTGGCCATCGTAGCTATCATTGCCTGGGTATTGGTGTCTTTATCGTGAGGTGCAAAAACCGGCTCATGGAAGCCCGCAATAATGAGGTCCAGGGAGGTAAACATCGGACCTGAACAGTCAATTTCACCTTCAATATTCTTAATATTGGCTTCTATTCCGCGCAGGATCCCCACGCCATCCACGACACGTGGCCAAATACGCATATTGATAAAGTGCCAGTGGTGAGGCGCATCCGCCATGTCCGGTCCATGATCGGTAATGGCAAATAGCTTGATGCCTTTGCGACGAGCTTCCGCGATGTAATCACTTAAGGTGCTGTAGGCGTGGGTGCTGGCGACGGTATGCATATGCAGGTCAACGGGATACATAACTCTCTCCTGTAGTCATTTTCCGTCAAGGATAGCAGGTATCGCCGCCATTAATACCCTAAAAATTCGAGTCGCAGGCAGGTGGCAAGGGAGTGATACCCGAATCACTTACTTAAGTAAGTGATTCGGGTGAACAACCGTAGCCAACGCACATGCAGCTTGAAGTATGACGGGTATTTTAGCTGAAACCCGGTACTTGCCGGGTTACCATTAATATCCCCGAACGCGATTGACCTGACCTGTTACGACTTGCCCGCTCTCCAGGTTCATAATCGTGCGGGAGATATAGTCCACCGCTTCTGCCGGACGGGTAACTGCGGCAATATGTGGCGTCATCGCCACACGCGGATGTTTCCATAATGGGCTGTTTTCTGGCAGCGGTTCTCGACTATAAACATCCAGCATGGCCCCCTTCACCTTGCCGCTTTCCAGCGATGCCAGAAGATCGTCTTCATTGAGATGAACACCGCGTGCAAGGTTCAGCACGTAGGCGCCATCCTGCAATTGGCTAAGTAAATCAGCGTTAATAATGCCTACGGTTTCTGCCGTATTAGGCAGAAGGTTGATCAGCACGCGAGTTTGACTCAAAAACGCGCCCAGTTCCTCAGTACCGGCGAAGCTTTCCACGCCAGACCAGGATTTACGCGTACGACTCCAGCAGCGCAGTGGGAACCCCCATGCTTGCAGGCTTTCGGCAACTTTTGCGCCCAATACCCCAGCCCCCATGATCCCGACGGTAAACTCCTCGCGAGTATATTCTGGCAACGGCTGCCATTTCGCCTGATTTTTCAATGCTTGATAATCATCAAAGCGACGAAACCAGTGCAGCACCTGACTGACAGCATATTCCTGCATTTGCAGGCCCATACCCGTATCTTCCAGACGGAAAAGCGGGATCGACGCATCCAACATTTCCGGATGAGCATTGAGTTTACTGAGAATAGAATCGACGCCCGCGCCCAGCGCAAATACGGCTTTTAATTTTCGTCCTGCGAGCATTTCAACCGGCGGATGCCAGACCAGCGCATAGTCAGCATGTGCATTATCACCCGCTTTCCACTCACGTACGTTCGCACCAGGTATTGCCTTTGCCAACGCATTAATCCACCAGGTCGTATCGAATGTTGGGTGATAGAAAATTATATCCATATTGTCTCCTGAACATTGTTGTGCGGAACTTTCTCGCACTTATTATCATCATTTTTCGAGGGAACATCAGAGTAGCAAATTTTAGGATGCTGGCAAAAAAAACAATTCCCGCTTATTTATGCTTCATGTTGCTTGAAGTTTGTGTAAATGCACATTTTTTTCAAAAAGTTGATTGACGGCGGGGCGGTGTTTCCCCTACATTAGCGCCCGTTCCGGTAGCACAGGAACAACAATATGGTGAGGTGTCCGAGTGGCTGAAGGAGCACGCCTGGAAAGTGTGTATACGGCAACGTATCGGGGGTTCGAATC
>NZ_JAOWHM010000037.1:1046522-1412525 GCF_030332595.1 Citrobacter sp. Cpo100
AATCCCCCCCTCACCGCCATATTTTAAGAAGAGCTCGTACGCAAGTACGGGCTTTTTTTTCACGTATTGCACATCTGCGGGGGGATGAGAAACCCCGACCGGGGTTCGACTGCTGGCGCAGCCAGCTGGACGGACCGCGAACGGAGTGAGTGGGCTGCCCGAAGGGCGAGCAAAGCGAGTCAATCCCCCCCTCACCGCCATATTTTAAGAAGAGCTCGTACGCAAGTACGGGCTTTTTTTTCACATATTGCACATCTGCGGGGGGATGAGAAACCCTGACCGGGGTTCGACTGCTGGCGCAGCCAGCTGGACAGACCGCGAACGGAGTGAGTGGGCTGCCCGAAGGGCGAGCAAAGCGAGTCAATCCCCCCCTCACCGCCATATTTTAAGAAGAGCTCGTACACAAGTACGGGCTTTTTTTTCGCATGTTGCACATCTACGGGGGGATGAGAAGCCCCGACCGGTCATGTGTTAACGTCAAACAACAAAGCCCGGTTTCCCGGGCCTTGAAGACAGAGTACTTATCAGTTGTAAGCGTTGAGCGTCCGCTGACAGAGCGCAGAGCGGACGCAATCGTCTTTATTGAAACGAACAATCCCAACCATCTCATCTTCTTCGAAACGGGCCAGCGCATCGCTAAGCCCTGAGCGAACGTGAGCTGGTAGATCGCACTGGGTCACATCCCCATTCACAATCACCGTCACATTCTCCCCGAGGCGGGTCAAAAACATCTTCATTTGCGCAGCAGTGACGTTCTGAGCCTCGTCAAGAATGACCACTGCATTTTCAAATGTACGTCCACGCATATAGGCGAACGGCGCGATTTCCACCTTACCAATCTCAGGTCGCAGGCAATATTGCATGAAGGAGGCTCCCAGTCGTTTGACAAGCACGTCATACACGGGGCGAAAATAGGGAGCAAACTTCTCGGAAACATCTCCAGGTAAGAAGCCGAGGTCTTCATCAGCTTGCAGAACTGGACGGGTTACAATGATCCTGTCCACATCTTTATGGATCAGGGCCTCTGCTGCTTTTGCCGCGCTGATCCAGGTTTTACCACACCCGGCTTCACCGGTGGCGAAGATCAGCTGTTTACTCTCGATAGCATTCAGGTAGTGCGCCTGAGCTTCATTCCGCGCCGTGATTGGCGAGGCGTCGCGACTGTCACGCGCCATACCAATCGCTTCTACGCCGCCCATCTGCACAAGCGAGGTGACCGATTCATCTTCACGTTGCTTATGGCTACGCGAATCCCGCCTCAGCACACGTTTTGCTTCACGACGAGCTTTGATCACTGCTTTTTGTCTTCCCATGGATAGCACCTTGAGTTGTAGGTATACATCACACGCGCCGTTGGCGGCACGATTATGCGCACGAACATCTGAGGGTTGGCTTCCTTGTAAGCCATTGCTTGCTTTCGGATAAGACGCCACGCACAGCTACGCGCACCGTACAGGGCGTCAGTTGCGAAGATAAGAAGTGAATGAGAGAGAGATTTAGCGGTGACGAGGAGGCTACCGGAAGAGAAACGTCCGCGTAAGGTACTGCTGTTACTGTGAAAAACGTGTCCAATACAGGACTTTTCCATTCGCGATCTCCATAGTGAATGACAATCACCGCCGGGAACTACCGCTATTACTTATAAGTACATCATAACCTTTCGCTAATGCAACAATATTTTTACTTGTTGTTAACTTAAATTCTATCTTATCACCAGAGACAGTCTCTTGCAGAAAGATGACAGAATTATTTCAGTCGCATACCGATCATAAAAAATAGTTTGTTCCTTCATCAAGATGTCAGGAAAAACCCCGCTGTACTGCGGGGCATAATCATCAGGCTTCAAGCAGAGACTGTCCCAGATAATTATCTGCAGTTTTAACACCCGGCAAAGCAAAGAAATATCCCCCACCAATCGGTTTGACATATTCTTCCAGCGCTTCACCGTTCAGACGTTTCTGCACTGTCAAAAAACCTTTTTCCAGATCGTGTTGATAGCAGACAAACAACAGCCCCATATCCAGTTGACCGGAATTAGTCACACCGAGCGAATAACTGTAGCCACGACGCATCATCAGGCTGGAGTCGGTCTCTTTCGTACGCGGATTTGCGAGACGGATATGGCTGTCGAGCGCAATCACCTCGCCTTCAGGATCGCTGGCATAGTCAGGCACATCATGCTCATGCTGCATACCCAGCGGTGCGCCAGTGTGTTTATCGCGACCAAAAATCGTTTGCTGCTCTTTCAGCGGCGTACGATCCCAGAACTCAACGCGAAACTGAATGAGCCTGACGGCCTGATAGCTTCCGCCTTGCGCCCAGGCAGGCTCGCCCTGCCCGTCCGTAACCCACACCACGTCTTGCATCAACTTCGCATCCGTAGCGTCCGGATTCGCGGTGCCGTCTTTAAAGCCAAGCAAATTGACCGGGGTCTCTTTGCCTTTACTACGTGCGGCGTGGTCGGAAATAAAACCTTCACGTTTCCAGCGCACGCTAAGGAGATCGGGCGTATGTTTAATGATATCGCGCAACGCGTGGATGACGGTGTCCTGGGTGTTGGCACAAATCTGCAGCAACACATCGCCATGACATAGCGCCGCATCCAGTGAATCATTCGGGAAGCGGGTCATTTTTTGCAGCTTTTTCGGCATCTGGGATTTCAGGCCATAGCGTTCATCAAACAGCGAGGAGCCGACTGACAACGTCATCGTCAGGTTGTCTGGCGCAATGTATGCGCCAAGGATACCTGAATCCATAGGGGGAAGACGCGGATTCGGCGTATCCGGCGCCGGTCCACCGGTGGTCAGAAACGCAAACCGGCTGGTCAGCAACCGGAATAAACGCTCAAGATCGGCCTTATCGCTGGCGAGAACATCGAATGCCACCAGCATCATTGATGCCTGCTGCGGCGTCAGGATCCCCGCCTGATGCTGACCATAAAACGGCTGCGCTTCACTACGAGCATCCGGAGACAACGTGCCCGGCGCGCTTTGTGGTTTTTGCGCGTGGGCAACCGGACACCCACCCGCCAGCGCCAGCGCCCCACCCAGGGCGCCCATCCCTTTCAGTAAACGTCGGCGTGACGGTTCGCTCACGCCGTTTTCATTATCTTGCTGCATAGTGCTTAATCCAGACCCAGAACACCGCGTAATTGCGACAAATCTTCCGCCAGCGTCGTGATTGGCCCTTTCAGTGCATTACGATCGGCATCAGTCAGTTTGTCATAGGTTTCAAAGCCGTCTTTGGTACGGTACTTGCTCAGAATGGTATCGACCTTTTTGAAGTTCGCATCCACCTTCGCAAGCAGTTCAGCATTGGATTTTTGCAACTGAGGACGCAAGAGATCGACAATTTTCTGCGCACCATCGACGTTGGCCTGGAAATCCCACAGATCGGTATGGCTATAGCGATCTTCTTCCCCACTGATTTTGCTGGCAGCAACTTCTTCAATCAGTCCTGCTGCCCCGCCAACAACTTTAGACGGTGGGAAAGCCAGCTCGCTAATACGCGTTTGCAGGTCAAGAACATCGCTGTTTAATTGGTCGGCGTACTTATCCATACCTTTGGTGGTATTGTCGCCAAACAGCGTTTTCTCCAGACGGTGGAAGCCGGTGAATTTAGGATCGGCGGCTTTTTGTTCGTAATCATCTTCCCGCGCATCAATGCTGCCGTCGAGATCGGAGAACAGTTCAGCAATCGGTTCAATACGCTCATAATGCTGACGGGTTGGCGCATACAGCGATTTCGCTTTTTCCAGATCGCCTGCTTTAATCGCATCGGTAAAGGCTTTAGTGCCCGCAACCAACTGCGCGGTTTCGGCTGTCACATAGGCTTTGTATTCGGTAATCGCGCCGCTCAGACTCAGCAGAGCATCGCTTTGCGCGGCATCCGCCGTTGCGCTACCTTTTACGATCAGTTTGCCTTTCGGGTTAGTCAACAGACCGCAGGTCATATCATATTCGCCAGGCTGGAGGTTAGCGGTCATTTTCTGGCTAAAGCCTGGTGCAATGTTTTCGCGCTCTTCAACCACCATAACGCCTTTGAGGATCTCCCACTCCAGCGCTTTCTGGCTATGGTTCTGGATGATGAACTGCGTTTTCCCGGCATTAACCGTGATAGTCATCGGTTCACATTGTTTGTCGTTAACCGTGACTTTCACCTGCGGAATATCGGCAGCTTGTGCATTAAAAGCGGAGGCAAACAGCGCGGCGATACCTAGCTGCAGCGCACTACGGCGAAAATTAAACGTCATAACCTATCCCTATAAATAAGTATGTTGTAACTAAAAAGTATTCTGCATCGCGTTTTTATCAAGGTGCGGTACGCGATGCCGTAGTGCCTGAACGCGGCGGTAACGCAAACATAATCAACGCCGGAATCAGGTAGATAAACCAGACAGCGACTTCACTAACGCTTGGCGCTTCCTGATAGCCGAAAATGCCTTCCATCAATGTGCCAAACAGTGAATGCGTCGACAGCACGCTGCTCAGGTCAAACGCCACATCCTGAAAATGATTCCACAACCCGGCTTCGTGGAAAGCGCGGATTGCCCCAGCGGCAAGACCGGCAGCCACCAGCAAAATGAACAGGCTGGTCCATTTAAAGAATGCCCCGAGGTTGAGGCGAATACCGCCGAGGTAAATCAGGTAACCCAGAACCACCGCGGTAGCCAGCCCGAGCATCGCGCCTAACGGCGGCCAGATACCTACATCCTGCTGGAATGCTGCCAGTAGAAAGAACACCGACTCCAGCCCTTCACGGGCAACAGCAAAAAAGACCATCATCACCAGCGCCCAGCCGTGATGGTTGCCGCGTTGCAACGCGTTATCGACAGCCTGTTCAAGCTGGACTTTGACGTTGCGCGAAACTTTACGCATCCAGAACACCATCCAGGTGAGGATCACCACGGCAATGACCGCCACGATGCCTTCAAACAGCTCCTGTTCCTTTTGCGGAAATTCACCGGTGGTTTCGTTGATGAAAATCCCTAACGCCAGGCATAACGCCGCCGCCAGCAGAACACCAATCCACATCACACCAATCCATCGACCACGCTGAGTCCGTTTCAGGTAGCTGGCAATCAGGCTGACAATCAGCGCGGCCTCTAACCCTTCGCGCAACATAATTAGAAATGGAACAAACATGCGAAGAACCCTTAAACGTTATTCTCAGTCAATTGATGAAAAGAAAAGTAAATTACAGTGATAGTGATTATCATTACAGCAAAGAAAAACTCAAGCAGAATGTTTTGAGAATGATGACTGAATGTAAAAAGCCAGGCGGGTAATGGTTATAGCAGGTTTACAACGGAAGCAATAAAAAAGCCCGCACGCGGCGGGCTTGAAGACAGAGGCAGATTATTCTGCCTGTAAACGCGATGGCGGAGCTGAGTGATAATGCGCATCAGCCTCGGCAAAACGTTGCTGCATAGCAGTTGAAGGCGCTTTACCCAACAGGCTGAAGACCACAATACCGATGCTGCCGAAAACAAAGCCCGGGATGATTTCATACAGACCCAGCCAGGCAAACTGTTTCCAGACGATTACCGTCACCGCACCAATGATCATCCCTGCCAGCGCGCCGTTGCGGGTCATACGCGACCACATTACGGAGAACAGGACTACCGGACCAAACGCAGCGCCGAAGCCCGCCCAGGCGTAGCTTACCAGACCAAGTACACGGTTCTCCGGGTTCGCCGCCAGCGCGATAGACACCAGCGCCACGACCAACACCATGATGCGGCCAATCCACACCAGCTCTTTCTGGCTGGCATTTTTACGCAGGAACGCTTTGTACAAATCTTCGGTGATTGCGCTGGAGCACACCAGCAGCTGGCAGCTCAGGGTCGACATAACCGCAGCGAGGATCGCAGACAGCAGGATACCGGCAATCCACGGGTTGAACAGGATTTGCGCCAGTTCAATAAACACACGCTCGGCGTTCTGGTTAACGGCACCGGCAAGCTGTGGGTTGTTGTTAAAGTAAGCAATACCAAAGAAGCCCACGGCCACAGCACCTGCCAGACACAGAATCATCCAGGCCATGCTAATGCGGCGAGCATGAACGATGCTATGGTGGGAATCTGCAGCCATAAAGCGCGCCAGAATATGCGGCTGACCAAAGTAGCCCAGACCCCAGCCCATCAGGGAAATGATGGCAACAAAATTCAGCCCTTTGAACATGTCCACGTTCTCAATGCTCTTTTGTTTAATCACTTCCAGCGAATCGTCGAATCCACCCACGCCAATGACTACCATCAGCGGGGTCAGGATCAAAGCAAAGATCATCAGGCTGGCCTGGACGGTATCGGTCCAGCTAACCGCCAGGAAACCACCAATAAAGGTATAAATGATCGTCGCGGCCGCGCCCGCCCACAGTGCTGTTTCGTAGCTCATGCCAAAGGTGCTTTCAAACAGACGAGCCCCTGCCACAATACCGGAAGCACAATAGATGGTGAAAAACAGCAGAATAACCAGCGCGGAGATAATACGCAGAATTCGGCTTTTATCTTCAAAGCGACCGGTAAAGTAATCCGGTAACGTCAGCGCATTGTTATTGTATTCGGTGTGTACGCGTAAACGTCCGGCCACCAGCTTCCAGTTGATCCAGGCGCCCAAAATAAGGCCGATGGCGATCCAGCTTTCTGAAATCCCCGACAGGAAAATCGCGCCAGGCAGACCCATCAGCAACCAGCCGCTCATGTCAGATGCCCCGGCGGATAACGCGGTCACGAATGGACCCAGACTGCGTCCACCGAGAATGTAATCGTCAAAGTTTTTGGTTGAACGCCATGCAATAAACCCTATCAATA
Organism: Citrobacter sp. Cpo100; assembly: GCF_030332595.1. Taxonomy (NCBI): domain Bacteria; kingdom Pseudomonadati; phylum Pseudomonadota; class Gammaproteobacteria; order Enterobacterales; family Enterobacteriaceae; genus Citrobacter; species Citrobacter sp. Cpo100. The sequence goes on from NZ_JAOWHM010000037.1 coordinate 1,053,334, forward strand.
TCATGCCGAAAATATAGACACAGAATGTCACTAACATCGGTGTGCTAATAGCCATCAAAACTCTCCAAAATTATGTATCAGCAATGCCGTGGCTTGCCGTTTTATTACCCTGCCGGAACGTGGCAAAGATATCTATGTTGACCAGGGCGACCGTATCCTGCCGGAAGCGATGGTTATTCACAATCGATTTAACACACCATTTACATCAAATTTGATCCAGAGTAGATAGCATTTTTCTGTAGGTTGCACTCTCTCACATTTTTTTCGGTTGCACCTTTTAAAAGTGTTAACTACCGCAGAGAAAAAGATTCTGTAATTTATACAGCCCACATCATAAGACTCATATTTATTAACATCTCATTCATTTCCAAGCTTGCAAACCAAGTCACATTTAACACGGTTGCACAAAGTTGCAACATAGTAGATATTTCTCGGTAACTATCAGACCCGTATTTCAGTACAACAGGAGTAAACGGCATGGGAACCACCACGATGGGGGTTAAACTGGATGACGCCACTCGCGAGCGTATTAAAACAGCAGCATCACGAATCGATCGCACGCCACATTGGCTGATCAAGCAAGCCATCTTTAATTATCTCGAAAGACTGGAAAATGACGACGCGCTTCCTGAACTGCCGGCCCTGCTGGCGGGTGCCGCGAATGAGGGTGAGGAGTCAACCACGCCGCAGAATGAAGCGCATCAGCCTTTCCTGGAATTTGCCGAACAGATCCTGCCGCAGTCAGTTTCCCGCGCAGCAATCACCGCCGCGTACCGCCGAGCCGAAACCGATGCTGTGCCGATGCTGATGGAACAGGCTCGTCTGCCGCAACCCATCGCAGAGCAAGCGCACAAGCTGGCGTACGATCTGGCCGACAAACTGCGTAACCAAAAGACCGCCAGCGGCCGCGCCGGGATGGTACAAGGTTTATTGCAGGAATTCTCACTTTCTTCACAGGAAGGGGTCGCGCTGATGTGCCTGGCCGAAGCCCTGCTGCGTATTCCTGATAAGGCAACCCGCGATGCGTTAATCCGCGACAAAATCAGCAACGGCAACTGGCAGTCGCACATTGGACGTAGCCCGTCCCTGTTCGTCAACGCGGCGACCTGGGGGCTGTTGTTTACCGGTCGTCTGGTTTCTACGCATAATGAAGCCAGCCTCTCACGCTCACTCAACCGTATTATCGGTAAAAGCGGTGAACCACTGGTGCGTAAAGGCGTCGACATGGCAATGCGCCTGATGGGCGAGCAGTTCGTCACCGGAGAGACTATCGCCGAAGCGCTGGCTAACGCCCGTAAACTGGAAGAAAAAGGTTTCCGCTACTCTTACGACATGCTGGGCGAAGCAGCTCTGACTGCCGCCGATGCCCAGGCTTATATGGTTTCGTACCAACAGGCAATCCACGCCATTGGTAAAGCCTCAAATGGTCGCGGCATCTATGAAGGGCCGGGCATTTCTATCAAGCTGTCAGCGCTGCATCCGCGTTATAGCCGCGCGCAGTATGACCGCGTGATGGATGAACTCTATCCGCGTCTGAAGTCGCTTACTCTGCTGGCCCGCCAGTACGACATCGGTATCAATATCGATGCTGAAGAGGCCGACCGACTGGAGATCTCCCTCGATCTGCTGGAAAAGCTGTGCTTTGAACCTGAACTGGCGGGCTGGAACGGTATCGGCTTTGTTATTCAGGCCTACCAGAAGCGCTGCCCGTATGTTATCGACTACCTGATTGACCTCGCCACGCGCAGCCGCCGTCGCCTGATGATCCGCCTGGTTAAGGGCGCCTACTGGGATAGCGAAATCAAACGTGCGCAAATGGACGGTCTGGAAGGTTATCCGGTCTATACCCGTAAGGTCTACACCGACGTTTCCTATCTGGCCTGTGCGAAAAAACTGCTTGCGGTGCCGAATCTGATCTACCCGCAGTTCGCCACCCACAACGCCCATACGCTGGCGGCGATTTATCAGTTGGCCGGTCAAAACTACTATCCGGGTCAGTACGAGTTCCAGTGCCTGCACGGTATGGGCGAACCGCTGTATGAGCAGGTCACAGGTAAAGTTGCCGATGGCAAACTGAATCGTCCATGCCGCATTTATGCACCGGTAGGCACGCATGAAACGCTGCTGGCATACCTGGTGCGTCGTCTGCTGGAAAACGGCGCCAACACATCGTTCGTCAACCGCATTGCAGACACTACCCTGCCGCTGGATGAACTGGTAGCCGATCCGGTCGAAGCCGTTGAAAAACTGGCGCAGCAGGAAGGCCAGGCTGGTCTGCCACATCCGAAGATTGCCCTGCCGCGTGACCTGTACGGTAAAGGCCGCGAAAACTCAGGCGGACTGGATTTAGCGAACGAACATCGTCTGGCCTCACTGTCCTCCGCCCTGCTCAACAGCGCGCTGCAAAAATGGCACGCTAAACCGATGCTCGAACATCCGGTTGCTGACGGTGAAATGACCCCAGTCGTCAACCCAGCCGAACCGAAAGACATTGTCGGTTACGTGCGTGAAGCGACTCACAGCGAAGTGGAACAGGCATTGCAGAACGCGGTAAATAACGCGCCGATCTGGTTCGCCACACCGCCACAAGAGCGCGCCGCTATTTTGCATCGTGCCGCCGTTCTGATGGAAGGCCAGATGCAGCAGTTAATTGGCATTCTGGTGCGCGAAGCGGGCAAAACTTTCAGCAACGCCATTGCGGAAGTGCGCGAAGCGGTAGACTTCCTGCACTATTATGCCGGTCAGGTCCGCGATGACTTCGATAATGAAACCCATCGTCCGTTAGGGCCGGTGGTCTGTATCAGCCCCTGGAACTTCCCGCTGGCCATTTTCACCGGGCAGATTGCCGCTGCGCTGGCGGCGGGCAACAGCGTGTTGGCAAAACCCGCGGAACAAACTCCGCTGATTGCCGCCCAGGGTATTGCCATTTTACTCGAAGCAGGCGTGCCGCCAGGCGTGGTGCAACTGTTGCCCGGCCAGGGCGAAACGGTCGGGGCACAGCTCACTTCCGATGAGCGCGTACGCGGCGTCATGTTTACCGGCTCAACGGAAGTCGCCACGCTGTTGCAACGTAATATCGCGACCCGCCTGGATGCTCAGGGGCGTCCAATCCCGCTTATCGCCGAAACCGGCGGGATGAACGCCATGATCGTCGACTCTTCTGCGTTAACGGAACAGGTCGTGGTCGACGTTCTGGCTTCTGCCTTTGACAGCGCCGGACAGCGCTGCTCCGCGCTTCGCGTCCTGTGTCTGCAGGACGATGTCGCCGACCATACGCTGAAAATGCTGCGTGGCGCAATGGCGGAATGTCGCATGGGTAACCCGGGCCGCCTGACCACCGATATTGGACCGGTAATCGATGAAGAAGCCAAAGCCAATATTGAGCGCCATATTCAGGCCATGCGCGCCAAAGGGCGTCCGGTGTTCCAGGCCGCGCGCGAAAACAGCGACGATGCGCGTGAATGGCAAACCGGTACCTTTATCGCGCCGACGCTTATCGAGCTGGAAAGCTTCGACGAATTGCAAAAAGAGGTGTTCGGTCCGGTACTGCACGTTGTGCGTTACACCCGCAACAATCTGGGCAGCCTGATTGAGCAAATTAATGCCTCCGGCTACGGCCTGACGCTGGGCGTGCACACCCGTATCGATGAAACCATCGCCCAGGTCACGGGTTCGGCACATGTGGGTAACCTGTACGTTAACCGCAATATGGTCGGCGCCGTCGTCGGAGTGCAGCCATTCGGTGGCGAAGGCTTGTCAGGAACCGGGCCAAAAGCGGGTGGACCGCTGTATCTGTACCGCCTGCTGGCAAACCGTCCGGAAAATGCGTTAGGCATTACGCTTGCCCGTCAGGATGCCGAATACCCTGTCGATGCACAGCTTAAAACGGCGCTCGTTCAGCCGCTGGAAGCGCTTAGCGAATGGGCAACCGATCGTCCAGCACTGCGTGCGCTCTGCCAACAGTTTGGTGAACTGGCGCAGGCCGGAACGCAACGCCTGCTGCCAGGACCCACCGGCGAGCGCAATACCTGGACGCTGTTGCCGCGCGAACGCGTGCTGTGTATCGCCGATGATGAACAGGATGCGCTGGTACAGGTTGCCGCTGTAACTTCCGTTGGTAGCTTAATTCTGTGGCCGGATGATACATTCCATCGCGACCTGGCAAAACGCCTGCCAGCAGTAGTTTCCGGGCGCATCCAGTTTGCCAAAGCGGACAACATCACTACGCAGCCGTTTGATGCGGTTATTTTCCACGGTGATTCCGATCAGCTTCGCGCACTGTGTGAAGCGGTGGCGGCCCGCGAAGGGGCGATTGTGTCGGTCCAGGGCTTTGCCCGCGGCGAAAGCAATATCCTGATGGAAAGGTTGTATATTGAGCGCTCCCTGAGCGTCAATACCGCCGCAGCTGGGGGGAACGCCAGCCTGATGACAATCGGCTAAGGTTGTGGTTAATTAAGGCTCCGGTAACGGGGCCTTTTTTTATTAAGCCAGAGGGAAGCATGAAACGAATCGTACTGACATGTGCAGCGCTGCTGCTTAGCGGCCAAGCGCTGGCGGATGACTGCGCCAACGCGAACACGCAGATTGAGATGAACACCTGTGCGGCAGAGCAGTATAAGGCGGCCGACGCCAAACTTAATGAAACTTATCAGAATGCGCTGAAGCGCGCCGCCCCAACCCAGCGCGATTTACTGAAAAAAGCGCAAATATCCTGGATAACTTTGCGCGATGCGGACTGTGCGTTAATCAGTTCTGGCACTGAAGGCGGTAGCGTTCAGGCGATGATTTCCAGCCAGTGCCTGACGGATAAGACCAACGAGCGCGAAGCGTTTCTCGCCTCACTTTTGCAGTGTGAAGAAGGCGATTTAAGCTGCCCGTTACCGCCGGCCAGTTAACGCACGCGGATCCCTTCAATAATCATCCGCTGTACGCTCTCCACCGTTTGGTTAAAAAAGGCTTCATCACGCAGCGTTGCGCCCGTCACCGCCTCTACCTGTGGGGCAAAATCGGCGTAGTGCTGAGTTGAAGCCCAAATCATAAAAATCAGATGATGCGGATCGACCGGAGCCAGTTTTCCGCTTTTGATCCAACCGGCAATCAGCGCGGATTTCTCATCAATTAGCGTTTTAAGATCCCCCTCCAGTTCTGCCATCAATAAAGGCGCTCCGGCCAGCATCTCCATACAAAACAGCCGTGAGGCCTGAGGGTAATCGCGCGACACTTCCAGCTTAAGGCGAATGTATTCTTTAATGGCCACTAGCGGCGCAAAGTCTTCGCGAAAAGCTTTCAATGGAGCCAGCCAGATGTCGAGGATCTGCCGTAAAACGGCGATATAAAGCACCTCTTTTGACGGGTAGTAATAAAGTAGATTGGTTTTAGACACGCCCGCCTGCTCTGCCACCTGCTCCAGGCGCGTGCCGTGGATCCCATATTGGGAGAAGATATTTAATGCCGCGGTTAAGATGGCCTGGCGTTTTGCACTGACGGCCTGCGAGCGCTTACCTGTTTTTTTCTCTGCGCGTTGGACCATGCGCCCTCTCCTTCTTGTGAGGGCGTCAGCATACCAAATCACGCGGTGAATGGTTAAATTAAAGCGATTCCGGCGGCGCCTCTTGTCCAAGTGCTTTTTTCTTTTTGAACTTCAGCTCGCTGACCAGTACGCCAACAATAATGAATGCCGCACCAAGCAATGCAAGTAGCGGTAAGCGTTCACCCGCCAGACGGCCAAAGATCCCCGCCCACACCGGTTCACCGGTATAAATAACCGTCGCGCGCGTCGGCGAAACGCTGCGCTGCGCCCAGTTCATGGTGACCTGAATAATCGCGCTAAAAATACCCAGCCCCAGCGCCACCACCAGCAATCCGGTAGACATTGGTGGTACGGTCTCTCCGGCCGGTCCCATCGCCATAAACGCCACTATCGAAGCGGTTGCCAGTTGCACTACCGTTACCCGACGAACATCCACTTTTCCTGCCCACGCGCTAATCAGGATAATTTCTGCCGCAATCGCCACCGCACCGGCGAGCGTGATCCACTCGCCTTCGCCTAAAGCCAGTAAATTGCCTCCCGGTCCGGCAAGAAATATCAATCCGATAAAGGCCAGCACAATGCCGACGCACGGCATCAGACCTGGCATGCGTCCCAGACACAACCATTGTAAAAGCGGCACCAACGGTACGTACATCGCGGTAATAAACGCCGATTTACTGCTGGGAATAAACTGTAACCCCCAGGTTTGCAGACTATAACCCAGCGCAATTGCGATACCGATTGCAACCCCTGCTTTAACTTCCAGCCACGTCAGCTTATGCAGTGTGTGTAACGACAAAAGCGCGACCGCCAGCGCGGCAGTGGCAAAACGCACACCGACAAAGAAAAAAGGGCCGCTCAGGGTAACGGCATATTGCACCGCCAAAAACGTGCCACCCCAGAACATGGTGATCACAATGAGGATCGCTTCCTGAGGTTTAACAGAGAAGGAATAACGAGAAAGTAATGACATGAGACACCCGATTAACTGAATGTCATTAGTCTGCGTTGCGTTTTGTTACAGTTCAACCTTGCAGACAAAAAAAACCGCCGGAAAGACCCGGCGGCGGTGGCTACGTAACGTCTGTCTCTGACTCTCAGCCGTCACGACATATCTGACAGATAGCCCGACAATTACGATTTGTTGTTGCCGTGACTATTTTTGCCCCCTTTTTTGCCTGCCTCTGAAGCGCGTTGCGGGTCATTCTTGAAGTTGCCCCCGCTGTGCTGGCCACCTTTTCGACCTGCTTCTGATGCTCTTTCGCGGTCTTCCGCAAAGTTGCCGGAACCGCCCCGATGGTTTGCCATTACTGACCTCCGTCATTGATTAGACATCATATTGCATAGGTACTGAGGAGTGATACCTCACGCAGCGTTACGGGCGAGGCCCTGAAAATAACTGCGTGGGAATAAGCATAGTGAAGTGTGACCAGGGCAGACGCTAACTGTAATATCCTGCAACAGGATCAGGAGTGACAAAGAAATAATCACCATAAGAAATCAATAAGTCTTTCTTATGACTACCGAATTCTACCCGGTTAAATATGTATCATTTTGCTACAAAGAAGGTTGTTATAAAAATTGTTATAAATCAAAGAAGTGATTGTGAAATTTGCACTCCTGACAGTACGTCATATCTTTAAAGGTAGGTAGCGAATCGCTACGGACACGGTTAACTCGAGGAGTAGTGTAAAATGGCAAAAGTTCTGGTGCTTTATTATTCCATGTACGGACACATTGAAACTATGGCCCACGCAGTCGCAGAAGGCGCAAATAAGGTAGATGGCGCGGAAGTGATTATTAAGCGTGTACCAGAGACCATGCAGCCCGAGATTTTCCTTAAGGCTGGCGGCAAAACACAAAACGCACCAGTCGCAACCCCGCAAGAACTGGCTGATTACGACGCCATCATTTTTGGTACTCCCACGCGCTTTGGCAATATGTCTGGTCAGATGCGTACCTTCCTCGACCAGACTGGCGGGCTGTGGGCCTCTGGCGGCCTGTACGGCATACTCGCCAGCGTATTCAGCTCAACGGGAACCGGCGGCGGTCAGGAACAAACCATTACATCAACCTGGACTACGCTTGCCCACCATGGGATGGTGATTGTACCTATCGGTTACGCGGCGCAAGAGCTGTTTGATGTCTCTCAAGTTCGCGGCGGTACCCCTTACGGTGCAACCACCATTGCCGGAGGCGACGGCTCCCGCCAGCCAAGTCAGGAAGAGTTATCTATCGCCCGCTATCAGGGTGAATATGTCGCAGGTCTGGCAGTAAAACTCAACGGCTAATCTTCAACAGGAGGATTCGAATGCCAACTCAAGAAGCGAAAGCCCATCGCGTCGGCGAATGGGCAAGTCTGCGCAATACATCGCCGGAAATAGCCGAAGCCATTTTTGAAGTCGCACATTATGACGAGAAACTGGCGGAAAAAATTTGGGAAGAAGGTAGCGATGAGGTACTCATCAAAGCCTTTGAAAAAACAGACAAAGATTCGCTCTTTTGGGGTGAACAGACTATCGAACGCAAAAACGTCTAGCGCGCTGACTCCCCCGCGAACACGGGGGAGTTTTCTTTTACTTAGCCGCCTCATTCAGCACGCTATCGAACTTATCTATCGGGCAAAAACCATCCGCATCTATCGGACATCCTTTCAGCTCCAGCGTTACGCGCTGCGCCGGGGATTTCAGCGTCAGAACGTCTGCATTACGCAACTGCTGCGAGCTCTGATACACATACTCGATTTTCATCAGATCACGATTTGCATTGCTGTCATGCCAGCGCTGGAAGACAATCTTCCCGCCAATCGGTGTACGCTCGTTCTGATCGTGAAGCTGGTACGGTTTAAAATCCAGCGCGGTGAGCAACGAAGCGATATTTGAATCATGCCCCACCAGCACGGTTATTTTCGGTGCTTTCGTGCGTTCAGTAACCAGCGCATTGTCAATATATTTCACCAGCGGTTTGGCGACGTTCTGCGCCACTTCCGGGGAGGTGAACAGGCTATCCTGATAGCCGTTTTTCAGCTTCGACAGAACCTTCCACTGCTGATCGGATTTAATCTCGCCCCAGGCAACCTTGTCCATCGGGAAGCCTTCGTAATATTGCAGCGTGAAGGCATCAACCAGCGAATTTCCCACCTTCAGCGGCCCCGAAACGCCTGGCTCCTGCTGGTACTTCGCGCTAAACGTATCTTTGGCATCGGTCAGGGAACACTGCTGTTTTTCTTTGCAGGACGGAGAGTCTTTGTAGTCGGTCATTTGCTCAAGCAACTGATAGCTATCGTTGAGCTGCATTTTGCTGCGCTCTTTCTCCATGGCCTGAACGGCCTGCTGGCTGAAGGCGGCGGAATCATCGGTGATCACCGGGTTAAAGGTGGGATCCATGGTGCCCATTTTTTCCTGATGATGGACCGGAACATCGCAACCAGGGAAAGCACCGGTGACAAAGAACTGCGCCGTGGCGACCGTACGCTGCAGGCTGTTAGCATAGGTATAGACCGTGTTCGGTGCCGGGCATTCGCCCGATTTCACCATCCCCTGCTCTGCCAGCCACTCTCGCATGTAGTGGCCCATATAGATTTCCAGCACACCGCCTTTAGTAGTGAGTTGCCCACCGGGGACATCCCATTCTGGCCATTGTTTGGGGGTGGACTGCTCAAGAACGCTGCCATTATTGGCTAAAGGTGCGCGTAAGTTATGCCGACTCATCATCAATACTTGCTGAAGCTGATAGCCTTCCGGCGCGGCCTGCGCCTGCGCGGCGGTTGACAATAAGACAGCCCCTGCCACGGCTGTGGCGATTAACGATTTATTCATCCCTACGACCTCTTGTTGTTATCAATCACAACAGAGTGTGACAGAAATATGACATATTTCCGGGAACGCTTTCGCAAAACAGACCATCTAGCGTGTCGTTTTAACACCAAACTCGGTTTCGAGTTTACGAATGCCAAGAGGTGTGAAGATGACATGGCGGCTGCCCTGTTCGGTTTTTATCCATCGCTGTTCAGTGAGCCAGCGCAGCAGCGTTGCGCCAAGCACACCACCAGGATGATAACGTCGTTCGCTCCAGTCCAGACAACCGCAGGTTAACTTCCGCCGGGATGAGCCCGCCGCCAGGACAATCCCCATCTGTGCCAGCTTTTCCTGCCCAAGAGGAGTCAGCGTTTCACCATCCGGCGTTAACCACTGACGGGAAACCAGCGTATCGAACAACCTCACCGCGACCTCTCCGGCGAGATGGTCGTAGCAGGTGCGGGCATGGCGCAAACCTGGCGGTGTAGTGATTCTGCGGGGCGTTGATGTCGCCCACGCAACGCCCATCAGGCGTTCCAGCAGTTCAGCGATATCGGAACCTGCAAGGCGAAAATAACGATGTCTGCCCTGCGCCAACGCAACAACAAAACGTTGTTCGCACAGACGCGCGAGATGCGCGCTGGCGGTCGACGCGGATATATCCGCCACCGCGCTGAGCTCAGTGGCAGTCCAGGCGCAGCCATCCATTAGGGCGCACAACATACGCGAGCGCGATTTATCGGCCATCACTGCCGCAGTGAGTGCCATTTTCGACTCCAGATCGCCCTCTTCTTCATGTAACATCACGGACGCCATAACGACCTCATTGGCCCTGAATCTCTGAATTAACGATGCCATGAAAGTCGCGCAAAGTCACCGCACCGGTCACACGGCACGTAGCATCATCTCTGTACCCAACCCGACCAGACAAAACAGAAAACAGCGTTTAAACACGAGCGGAGAAATAACCCTTCGCACACGGGTACCTATCCATTGGCCAATCAGCGCAGGAACAATGGCCAAAGCCGACAAACTTAGCGATTGTATGGGCAGCGCGTTGTGCCACCACAGACCCAGCGCCAATGCCAGGGTCGAAAAGGTAAAAGAGATCCCGAGCGCCTGCACCAGTTCATCTTTCTCAAAGCCGAGGGACTGGATCCAGGGCACGGCGGGCATCACAAACACCCCGGTTCCGCCGGTCAATAAGCCGGTCACAAATCCAATAACGAGGGAGTACGGTTTTTCACGCTGCGGGGCCACCGCGATTTTCTTTCCCGCCAGCGTCCAGATAGCGTAGGCCACCAGCGCTACGCCGAGTGCAAACTGAGTTCGGGTGGTGTCACCACCGGTAATCCAGGCGCTGGCAAGCAGTGTCGCCACCACTACTGTCAGCAGCATTGGCCACAGTCGTTTGAGTAATTGGCGTGTATTTCCACCACCGCCAAACTGGAACAAATTGCTTATCAGCGAAGGCAATAACAGCATGGCCGCCGCGGCAACCGGCGAAATAAGCGATCCGAGGATCCCCATAGCCACGGTGGGTAACCCCATACCCGTAACGCCTTTCACCATCCCGGCGAGGACAAATGTGGCGGCAATCATCACCACCAGAGCGGGTCCAAACGCTAAAGAACTCGTCATGTTGCACTTTCCTGGAAAAGAGAAGATGACTGATTCTGGACGTTAATCACCGTGTTTGCTTCGTCAGGCAACGAAATATGCCTTCCTGGGGAGGGCGACGCCATAAAAAATGCCGGGTTTCCCCGGCACATTTATCAGAACGTTTTCGCCCACCACAACCGAAGTTTCATGCCCCAGTAGCTGGTCCAGCCGCTGGTGGTTGATACTACCCGACCTTGTGACATCACCACCAGCGTTGGCGTGACGCTGATTGCCCAACTGCGGGAAATGGCCCCGTTCGCATCATTGATGACCGGAAAGTCCACGCCTTTACGCGACAGCCAGCGAGATACCTCAGCTTCATTTCCGGAACGTAACGCAATGGTCATCACATTTTCCCCTTCCGAACGCAGCCTGGCGACTTCCGGCGTCGTGAAGCGGCATACGCCGCACCAGCTCGCCCAGAAATAAAGCAACACCGGCTCGTCTTTGCTGAGCGCCGCCAGCGTGACGGTTTCACCATCCAGTGTTTGTAAAGGCGTGCTGTCAAAGGAGGCAGGGAGCTGCGGCGCGCGCCAGACATCCATCAGCAGCATTGCCCCCGCCAACAGAGCCAGTAAGATCAGCCCTTCGCGCAACCAGCGGCGCAGTTTACTGAGCATTGGCCGCCGCCAGTTTTTCTTTTACCACTTCCTCAAGGGTTTCCCACGGCACCGCGCCGGGAATAAGTTCATCACCAATAATCGTTGCCGGGGTTCCCTGCACCCCCACCAGTCTCGCCAGTTGCAGGTTAGTGCTCAGCGTTTCAGCACTTTGGGCGTCCAGCGTCACCGGACTGGCCCCCGCTTTTTCCTGCGCCTGTTTGATACTGACGTCGGTATGGTAGCCCTTCTTCTGCATCAATTTTTCATGTAATGCCAGGGACTGTTGCGGATGCTCATGCCATGTGGTCAGCACGGTCCGCGCCGCCAGTTCCGAACTTTCACCTTTAAACGGCAGCGGTTTAATCACTACCGCCACGTCAGGGTATTTCTGCACAATTTTTTCCAGCATTGGATCCAACTGCTTGCAGTATGGGCAGTTGTAATCGGTGAAGTTTATCAGGGTCAGTTTCGCCTGCTTCGCGCCAATCCGCGGGCTGTTGGGATCGTTAAACAAGGCTTCCTGAATTAATGCTTCAATTTGCTTTTCCTGTTCCGGGGTAAACGGCGCAGGCTCTTTCGCGATACTGACGGCAGAAAACAGGGTTAACAACAGAACAATCATCATTTTCATGGGGTTACTCCTTTGGCATCATTCAACGTTTGCAGTACCGCATCGCGGGTTAACAACGTGGGTAACGCCTGGCCATCCGGCAGACCGGGGCCATAAATTTGGTTATACGGCACAGCAACCTGGCCGCGTTTTTTTAGAAATTCGGTAATAGCTTCAGAAGGGAGTGTCCAGTCGCCGCGCAGCGCCACCACATCCGGCTGTTGCAATGCGGCCTGTACGTCTTCTTTATGCAACACGTTGTATTTGTTTACCTTACAGGTGATGCACCAGTCGGCTGTGACGTCAATGAACACGCGCTTATGTTGCGCCAGCGCATCCTCAATCGCCTGCTCGCTTAGCGGTTGCCAGTTCACGCTTTCTTTAGCGCTACTTTGTCCGCTAAACCCTAAGTGTGGGAGCAGCAACGTCGCAAGCCAGATAGCCGAACCCAGCATCATCACGCCAAGCAGACGCCGCAAAATATTCATCCACCGCCCTGGCCGCGGCAAACGCAGCGCCAGACCGGGACGCAGGGCCACCAGCAGCCACGGTAAGCTCATCCCCAGCCCAAGTGCGATAAACAATCCCCACAACGTCGGCAGCGAAGCAGTCAATGCTACCGCCACCGCCGTTCCCAGAAACGGGGCACTGCACGGCGTGGCAAGCAGTGTCGCAAATGCACCTTGCCAGAAATGTCCCGACAGTCCGTTGCCGCCGTGAGTCGCCAGCGTGGTGGTCATAGCAGAAGGGAGTCGGAATTCAAACCACCCGAACAGGCTGGCACTGAACGTCAGCATCACTAGCACCATGACGCCAATGAACCACGGATTCTGAAACTGGATCCCCCAGCCAAGGGCTTGATTGGTTAAACGCAGCACCGTCATCAATAGCGCCAGAGCCATAAACGAGACCAGTATTCCGGCTACCGATGCGAGGAACTGACGACGGATCTGGCGACGACTTTTTTCCTCGACCAGCAAAATAGAGCCCAGCTTCATGCCCAGAACCGGTAACACACAAGGCATCAGATTGAGGATCAAACCGCCCAGCAGCGCCATGAGCACCACTTGCCACAGTGGGAGTGAGGCGTTCTCAACAACCGGGGCTTCGCCAATCGCAAGACGACTCTCTTGGGCAACACCGTTGTCTGCCAGCACCAGCGTGACTGACTTACCACGCAGATCCGGCGCGCCTTCTCCCCAACCGTCATGTACAGGTACCGTAGCGCGTAACGTCTCCCCCTCAACATGAATTTGCGGCATGCCAAAATCCGCATCATCAACAGCATCCAGATACAGCCCTGGTTCAGTCCAGCCTCCCGCACGGCGAGCCTCGACGACTAACTCTCCCGCCCGTGCGCCAGCGCTCAGAGCATCGGTCAGGCCGCTGGCAAGTGGGATCTGTCCCATCGCCTGAGCATAGTCATGTGCAAAAGTCGGGTCCTGGGCTGTGGGCGTCACGGAAAAAGGAAAATCCGTCAACAGGCAAACGTTGCTACAGGTGGATAGCGTCAAAACGCCGCTGAGCGTGGCGGGCGCTCTACCGCGCACCACCATCGGGAACGTCACCTTATCGTGATACCCCTGAGTAGTGATATTGGCGACCTCAAAACGAGCAGGGGTTGGCCAGAACCAGTCGACCGCGGGCATTTCCCCTTTCCAGGCGATAGCAGGTGCAACGCCTCCCTCGCCCGGAGAACGCCAGTAGGTTTTCCAGCCGTCCTCCAGTTTGACATCCAGCAACAGACGGGTTTCTCCGCCTGCGGACGTATCAGCGCGTAACCGCACGCTGGCGTGATCGTTATCGGGTGAACGCAGCCAGCCGGGTTCAGCCGCCCAGGATACGGGCAGCCATAGCAATAACAGACAGAGCAGCGCCTGTCTGAAAACAGTCATCATAGTTTTTCTCCGTGAATAATTATCTAACAGTCAGCAACTGCTGTTCTGTCATTCACGGAAGACGCAAAATCGGAGATGCACCCGGAGAGTGGGCGGCGAGATGGCTCGCGGTGGGAAAAAAGGTAGACGAAACGCCCGTACTGGCGCCAGCAATGACAGCAGCAGGCACAGCACCAGAATAGCACCTTCAAACAATACGGGTGGCGCAGCCAGTAATGATTTCGCACTCAGTTCACAAGGGGTAACGGGTGAGGCCTCATCGGTCTGCACTTGTGCGCTGGCGACAACGCTTGTAACGGCGGTATCCATCTGCAACGCGTGCAGGCCCGCCATGCGTTGTGCGGTGCAAACCATCACCACAACACATGCCAGACAGAGGAACCACCATCCCATCCGTTGACGTATCGCCATTATACCCTCACTCATTGATGCGAGTTATCTTAACCACTCGCCAGGTTTTGGCAACCTTTCCGCTGTAAAGTTATGTCCTGCTATCTGCTGGATATACCGCGATTTCAATCAGATTAAGATCGGGATCCCTGACATACACCGAGCGAATAGGTCCTGTCGCACCGGTACGTGCAACGGGCCCTTCAATAATCTCGACTCCGTGGGTTTGAAACGTCTCCATCACCTCTTCCAGCGTACGCGTGGTGATAAAACATAAATCCAGCGCCCCCGGCGTTGGCGCGTAGGCTTTGGGTTCAAACTCTTTTCCCCGAATGTGGAGATTGATTTTCTGATTGCCAAAGACGAAGGCTTTCCGACCTTGCGCGAAGGTTTCCAGCCTCATGCCTAAAAGCTCGACATAGAAACGTACGCAAGCCTCTTCATGATTGGTGGTTAGTACCAGGTGATCCAGGTGGTCGATCATAGCGATATCCATTTGGGTTGCTCATCTCTGACACTTACCCTATTCATTCACGCGCGACAAGAAAAAGAAAATCTACGGAGTTATTTGCAGAACTTAACGCAACAACCTGCAATTCACGCTTTAAAAACGAAATGATAATTAATCATATTCCCGCCTTTATTTATTACACTATAACATTGCTAAAAACACCCCTGAAAATATCACCCAAGTTATCATTCACTATTTACGAAGAATGCCGAAAGATATTTCCATGACAGCACACAGATAATGCCCACCACGTACTAATGCGTAAATGAAAGTAAGGGTCAGCGCATTTCCAGAGAATTTCCTTATTATATTCAGACGCAATGAATAACGTATTCATTAGCAGATAATTTGTTTATTAAATGTTATTTAGAGTATATGGAAATGAAAAAATATTTATTACCCCTGATTGGGTTACTTTTTACAGTTAGCGCTCAGGCAGCATCATTTACCGACGGCAAAGAGTATATCTCACTGGAAAAACCTGTCGCTTCCGCTCCAGCCGCACTGAAGTTTTTCTCATTCTATTGTCCTTCCTGTTATCAGTACGATGAAGTTTTTGAAATCACTGATAACGTGAAAAAAGTATTGCCTGCAGATGTCAAACTCACCGAATACCACGTCGACTTTTTAGGTCCGCTGGGGCAAGACATGACCCACGCCTGGTCCGTCGCCATGCTGTTGAACGTACAAGATAAAGTTAAGCCGTTGCTTTTTGATGCCGTTCAGAAAAAACAAACCGTTAAAACAGCGGACGATATTCGTAACGTATTTATCAGCGCGGGCGTCAGCGCCAGTGATTATGATGCGGCATGGAATAGCTTTGCCGTGAAATCACTGACCGCTAAGCAGCAAGAAATGGCGAAGGCAGTTGATTTAACCGGTGTGCCCGCCATTTTTATCAACGGAAAATATATGATCAATCCAAAAGGACTGAAGTCAGATGATCTTAATGCATTCGTGCAAAACTATGCTGATACGGTCCGCTTCCTGATAAGCAAATCCTGATGTTTAGCTAATCTCATTTTTCGCACCACACAACAGATGCCGTAACCTCAACTGCGCTGTTGGTGGTGCAATGCCTGCATCGTTTATCGCAATATCCTCCCTTCCCGGTTGGCATTCGCCGTTATCAGGATTACCCTAAACTTAGCGGTGATACCTGTTGTCAGGGTTCACCTTCTGCAAGTGTTGATTTACACGAGAGAACGCTATGGAATTAAAGGATTATTACGCCATTATGGGCGTGAAACCGACAGACGATCTCAAGACAATCAAGACCGCCTATCGTCGACTCGCCCGTAAATATCATCCTGATGTCAGCAAAGAGACTGACGCAGAGGCCCGGTTTAAAGAGGTTGCAGAAGCCTGGGAAGTTTTGAGTGATGAGCAGCGACGCGCCGAGTACGACCAGCTGTGGCAGCACCGCAACGACCCACAGTTCAGCCGTCAATTCCAGCAAGGGGAGAATCAAAGCTACAGCGCCGAAGATTTCGACGATATCTTCTCCTCCATTTTTGGCCAGCGTGCGCACCAGTCGCGCCAGCGCCCTGCCAGCCGCGGGCACGACATTGAAATTGAAGTTGCCGTATTCCTCGAAGAAACGCTTACTGAGCATAGCCGCACTATCAGTTACAACCTGCCAGTCTATAATGCGTTTGGCATGGTAGAACGAGAAATTCCTAAAACGCTGAATGTGAAAATTCCGGCTGGCGTCGGTAACGGTCAGCGTATCCGTCTGAAAGGCCAGGGTACCCCCGGCGAAAACGGTGGACCGAACGGTGATTTGTGGCTGGTGATTCATATTGCGCCGCATCCGCTGTTCGATATTGTTAATCAGGATCTGGAAGTTGTCGTTCCCCTCGCGCCGTGGGAAGCTGCGCTGGGTGCGAAAGTAACCGTTCCGACGTTGAAAGAGAACATCCTGCTGACCATTCCTGCAGGCAGTCAGGCCGGCCAGCGACTCCGCATTAAGGGCAAGGGTCTGGTAAGTAAAAAACATACCGGCGATTTGTATGCGGTGATCAAGATCGTCATGCCACCGAAACCTGACGACGCCAGTGCCGCCCTGTGGCAACAACTGGCGGATGCACAAAAGACCTTTGATCCGCGCAAAGAGTGGGGGAAAGCATAATGGCTAACGTTACCGTCACTTTTACCATTACCGAATTTTGTCTGTACACCGGTGTGTCAGAAGAAGAACTGCATGAGATTGTCGGCTTAGGGGTGATAGAACCTCATGAAGACGAGACGTTTGACGATCATGCGCTGACAGTAATGCGTCGCGCGGTGCGCCTGCGTCAGGAGCTGGAACTTGACTGGCCAGGGATTGCCGTTGCGCTGACGTTGCTGGAGGAGAACGCTCAGTTACGCCAGGAAAACCGCCTGCTGCGCCAGCGCCTGTCTCGCTTTATCAGCCATCCTTAGTGTGTCAGGACCAGCATGGTGCTGGTCCTTTTATTATCCGCCCCGCGCTCTTAATGACATTGCCCAGCAGATGGCATACAGTCTGAGATAAGAATTATCTTAAACAATAAGACGTTGAGTCATGCAGCTTAAACCCCTCACGAAAGGTCGTTTTCACAACATCTGGCAGCAGGATGATGCCTTGATTGAGAAGATATTTCAGGAACTGCTCTCTGAAACGCAGATTATCCAGGAAGATGAGTATCTATACCGCCAGGGACAGGTTGTCGATCGACTGATCATGGTGCAATCCGGAAGAATTTCGCTGCGTTACAGCGCGGAGAATGGTCGCCGATTCCAGTTGGGCGCCATGGAATGCGACGAGCAGCTGTTTGGTGAAATGGAGTTTTTTACCGGGTATCGCTGCCAGCTTGATATCGTCGCGGAAGAACCACTGACCGTAGCGGTGTGCAGCTGTGACCGTCTGGAAGAAGCGCTAAATCAGCACCCCAGACTGGCGATATTTTTTGCCAGTGCAATGGCGATTGATTATCAGGATATGCTGGAAATCTTCCTGCACCGGATGCTCTACCCTATCGTACATAACGTGGCGTATGACCTGTATCGCCAGCATCAGAACAAGCAGCCGATGGATGGTTTCCATAAAAAATACCAGGAAGCTGAGCGATTCGGTACTACCGACCGGGTCTATCGGCGGGCGGTTAAAGCGCTGACGGATGCCGGGCTGGTAACGCGAACGAAGCAAGGACTGGAAATTAAGGATCTGGATGGGCTGCGTAAATTTCTCGGCAATGACATCATTGACTGACACACCAACGCTCGTTAACAGAGCATCGGTGTGTCATTTCGGCGCAATCAGAACTTATAGGTGAGGCTGAAATAGTGACCGAGCCCGGTGGTACGCCCTGCTCCGCCGTGGTTTTCCATCAATGCCATGTTACGGAAATACTTCAGGCCATAACCGACTGCATAATGCTCTGAATGCCAGTAGATACCGTTATACCATTCAATCGCGTTATTGCTGTATAACGGTTGATTAGCAATCTTATTCGCGGCGAACTGGTAGTCAAAGTACCCCTGATAGTTCAGATAACTGCCGTTGGCAAAGGTATAGAATGGCGTCGACCAGTTAGTCGAGAACATGTAACCATCCCACTTTCCTTCGTTATCCGCACCGTAGTTTTCACGAACATAGTGCGCATAGATGTTCATTCCCACCAGACCAAACCACGGGACCTTCACATCTGTACCCAGGCCAACGTAATGTTCAAATAATTCCCGGTCGCCAATGTTATTTACCGTTGCAATATAGAATTCGTTAAACGGCCCAACGGATAAATCTTTATTAAAAATGGCGTCCAGGGAAAAACGCGGAGATATCTTGGCAAAGAAGTTATCCCCCCCATGACGATCGTCCTGCTCGCGATCAAAAATATCAAAGAAATCCACATAACCGTACAGATCGATAATGCCAGAGCGTGCACCAAACTCCAGTTCCAGATAGGTGTCATTGCGAATACCATATGGCACTTTCGCGTCCACACTTTGCATTAAGTTCATCTGCATCCAGTTAAAATCATTTTTACGGATGTTGCCATCAGTATAGTCAGCCGCGAATGCTTGCATACAGCTCATTGCCACTACTGCACCCAGGATTGTTTTTTTAATCATTAACTTATTGTTCTTCAGCATTTTTCAATTCCTTTGAGTAAGGTTGAGTATCGCCCCACCATATAAATGGTGTGGCGACTGGCTATTTAATTAAAGAGGTAAGTGTTATTAGTGTTTTTAATTACGTTTGAGTTTTAATGTCACCATCAACATGACAAAGATAATTAAATACAACACCGGTATCGCGTACATAATTTTCTGCAATCCCATTGTTTTTTCCATGAGCGCGCTGATCGCCGGACTAAACATGGCCCCGGCACTGCCGCTAATTAAAATATAAGAAACGTTCTGACTGCTCGCACGCTTCACGAAAGAAACACCATAGGCAATAAATGAGTTATACAGCGCAGCACAGACAAACCCGTAACTGTATGCCAGATAATCAAGCCCGGAGATATTATCCTTCGTGACGATAATTGTGGTAATAATGCTAGCCAGCAAAATAATACTTAGCAGGAAATAATGTATCTTCACCCGAGAAACAATGACGGTTGATACTAATGCCCCGACCAGCGCAGCGCCCCAGTATTGCGTAATAATATTTCCTGCTTCTTCAAAGGGAATGCCAAATTTGTTCTTCACAAATAATGGTGCCCAGGTCAGGAAGGTGTACAGCGCCAGCATACCTAAGAACAGGCCAATGCCTCCGCTGATGATCCCAGGGTTCCACTCCGATTTTACCTTGTCTGTCCGATCTGCCGTGGGCGCCGTCTCGCAGGCAGTAAAGCGGGTGAGCGCCACAACGCCCAGCGTGAGTAAGGCCACCATACCCACGCTTAGATAGCTGTAACTCCACGACATATTGTGCGTCAGGGCGAAGGTCGTGATCAGCGGAAAAACCACGCCCGCAACGTTGAAAGTGGCGTCCTGCACCACCAGCATCGTACTTTGAATACGATCCTGCCAGACCGATACCACAATCGTTCCCGCCACGCACAGACCGATCCCACCGCAAAAACCCACCAGGGTCATGGCGACCATCACAGGCCATAAGCCAGGGCTTAAATGCATTACCAGAGCGCAAAGGAACACTATCGAATAGATAATGAGCGTCATACGCTTCACACCGATTTTCTCAATCAGGAAAAAGGCGGCGATAGTGCCGGCTAATGCTCCACCATTGAGCAACGAAAATATCGAAGCAACGGTATTCACATCGGCACCGTAGCGTACTGCAATCGGTTCGATTAGCATACCGAACTGGCTGGCAAACCCTGCCATAATAAAATTTGCCAGAAAACTAATCAGCGTAAGTGCTATTTTATTCTTCATATAATGCCATCTCTGATTGGTTCAATTAAAAGCCGGAACTAAGCGGTAACAGCAGTATTTAGCGCCAGCTCAATCATGTTATTAAAGGTCAATTGTCGTTCTTCTGCAGTTGTTTCTTCACCTGTCAGGCAATGATCGGAGACAGTTAAAATAGCCAGCGCTTCAATATTAAACTGATGCGCTAAAGCGTATAATCCTGCTACTTCCATATCCACACCGAGCACACCGAATTTTTCCAGTGCCGGTATTAAATTATCGTCAGGATCGTAATAAAGATCGCCGCTAAAAACATTGCCGACTTTAATATCGATACCGGCCTTCTGTGCCAGCGTCCACGCCTGCTGCAATAATGGGAAATAGGCGGATGTTGCCATCGCATAGCCTGCGCTACGTTTTAAATTTGTGACTGAATCCGTTCCGGCTGCGACGGCCAGGATAATATCGCGCATTTTGACATGATATTGTGTTGCCCCTAAACTGCCGACGCGTATAATTCTTTGCACACCAAAATCATGTACCAGTTCATGGGCATAAAGCGTCATTGAAGGAATGCCCATTCCATGTCCCATCACCGAAACAGGTTGCCCAAAATATAAACCGGTATAACCCAGCATATTACGTACATTGGTGACTTCGCGGTAATCCATTAGATAATTTTCGGCAATAAATTTAGCACGGAGCGGATCGCCCGGCATAATAACGGTTGGCGCGAAATCACCTGGCTTGGCATTAATATGTGCAGTCATAACAATTCCTGAATTATGGGTATTGAAGATATGCAGGGATTGTAACCAGACGTTTGTGAGGTGATTGAGGACAAAAGTCCTGCTCAGAGGATCGGCCTCTCATTTTTGAGAGTTAGTGTTGTAGTGCCCCCCGCAATACAGGCTGGGGACACGTCAGAGATTGTCAGGGCTTGTCGACCTTTCCGAACAGTAACGCGGTGTAATGGGTGTTTATTTTACCGCTGCGCTTACCGTCGGTGCCGAAATAGCGGTCATCCCGACACAAACGTTCGTTGGTGTCACAAAACAGGCCACCGCGGAATGTAAAAGCCGAGGTATCGAACTGTCCGGCAGCTGCCAGTTTTTCGCCCTGCTGCTTGCCAAGATATTTCGAGGTCAACGCCACCGACAAACCGTGTTCATCGGCACAGATGGTTTTATCGCACAATACGCCCGGCGCTGGACTGTTTAGCCCAGTCGTTGCTGCGTACGCCGACAATGACAGAATGCTTAGCGCCAGCAAGGTGCCAACTTTTATCATCATAATCTCCTTATATCAGCTGACTTGCGCCAAAAGTATAAAGCAAAAAGCGGGGGCTTTCGGCAACCTATTCTTACAGATAACGTGGCTGTAGCATTTACAGCCCCTTAATCATCCCCAAATGACTCTGCTTACTGCGCTGACTGGCGTCAACATGTCGATCTGGTTTTACATCAATGTTAAACTCCCTTTCTTCCTGTTCAGCATTTTTAATCATGATAAAACTACTTTCTCGCTACATTTCTGTCGGAATCGTAAACACGGCATTGCATTGGGCCGTGTTCGGCATCATGGTGTACATCATGAAAAATGACCAAGCTGTGAGCAATGTAGTGGCATTCTTATGCGCAGTAACATTTTCATTTTTTGCTAACGCAAAATTCACCTTCAATGCAAAAGCCACCAGCAGAGGATACATACTGTTTGTTGGTTTTATGGGGTTGTTGAGTTTCATCTCCGGTCAGATTTCCGATCGCTTTAACATTTCCCCACTCATAACGCTGATTGAGTTCTCCTCAATCAGCTTAGTATGTGGGTTTGTATACTCTAAATTTGTTGTTTTTAGGGATCCGAAATGAAAATTTCTCTGATAGTGCCAGTCTTCAATGAAGAAGATACAATACCTATTTTCTACAAGACGGTGCGAGGATACGAAGAACTAAAAAAGTACGATGTTGAAATTGTGTTTATCAACGACGGTAGCAAAGATGCTACAGAATCAATTATTAATGCCCTTGCCTTATCTGATTCGCTCGTTGTTCCCGTTTCATTCACACGTAATTTTGGAAAAGAAGCCGCCATATTTGCAGGACTGGAATGTTCCACTGGCGAAGCCGTTATCCCAATCGATGTCGACCTACAGGATCCAATTGAAACAATTCCATTGATGATAAATAAATGGTTATCGGGTGCAGATATTGTACTGGCAAAGCGTGCGGACCGTTCTACAGATGGCAAACTTAAGCGAAAAACCGCTGAATGGTTCTATAAATTGCACAATAAAATAAGCGACCCGAAGATCGAAGAGAACGTTGGTGACTTCAGACTCATGTCCCGCGATGTCGTAGAAAATATCAAACTCATGCCGGAACGTAATCTCTTTATGAAGGGTGTTCTTAGCTGGGTTGGAGGTCGTACTGACGTAGTGGAGTACACTCGAGCAGGCCGCATAGCCGGTAAATCAAAGTTTAATGGCTGGAAATTGTGGAATCTCGCACTCGAAGGTATTACTAGCTTTTCAACGTTCCCACTCCGAATTTGGACTTACATTGGTTTTTTTGTCGCCACTTTATCCTTCTTATTCGGCGCATGGATGATTATAGACAAAATATTTTGGGGCAATCCGGTAGCGGGATATCCATCTATTATTGTTTCAATTCTTTTCCTGGGCGGTATTCAGTTAATTGGAATCGGTGTACTCGGGGAGTACATAGGTAGAATATATATTGAAACCAAACAAAGACCGCGCTACCTAGTTAAAAAACAAGATGGGATTTAACATGTTTTCTAAATTCGATAAAAAATTATTTTTTATTTATTCAGGACTGGCTCTCCTATTTATTTACCCTTTAATTCAAGCTGGAATATATTATAGAGATGATTTAGACAGATCGATCACTGGAAACTACGGCTGGCGAGGTTTAGGTCGACCTTTTGCGGATGTTATAGCAAGAATTTTTTCTGCAAGTGGCCACTACAATCTTGATTTATTTCCTTATACCATGATCGCGTCCTGCATTCTCTTAGGAGCATCTTCACTTGCACTTAGTAAACATTTGATTAAATCAGATGTACCTAACGCTAAAATAGTTGCCGCACTTTTAATATTCAACCCATTTATCCTGCAAAATATCGCTTATAGATACGATAGCCTGGGAATGTCTATTTCCTTTTTCGTGGCTGTAGTGGCATATACATACCAAAATAAAAACTTGACGCTAGAGATAGCAATAAAGTTGATAGCGGGTGTATTATCCTTAACATTGTATCAACCGTGTGCAAATATTTTCATCGGTTTGCTGGCTGTTGACGTAATAATTATCGCAATAAAAAAACAGACACATATCAAAGAATCGGTAATATTTTTATTTAAAAAAACAATTTTATTTATCTCATTTTATCTTATCTACATGATTTTCTTCTCTCCAAAACACAACTCGCGCTCAGAGTTAATATCTTTGGATAAGGGAGGATTTGAGCACCTAATCGGAACATTAACCTCTTTAAAAGCAATAACCCTTTCATATTTTTACCACCCTGTTTACATTTACTTTGCTATTCCGATACTAATTATCCTGGTGTTTATGCTCATTTCTTATCGCACAAACATAGGGAGTATAGTATCCTTTATTTTGTATAGTGGATTGTCTTTTTTAATATTCATTATATCTCTTATGGGGCCAACTATATTACTTCAGGATGCACCGGTACTCCCCCGTACCTTAGTATCATTTTCAGTCATATTGGTTATAATTGCTATACCCATTATGCATTTTGCTCCACGCTTTAAATATGCAGCATTGATACCGGTTATTGCTTCACTTGCTTTTAGTGCTCAACTAAGCAACACAATGAAATCACAACAAGAATACGAAGATTTTGTTTTTAACATGATTGTGCAAGATATTGCCAATCATAAAAACATCGTATCTATTGGTACTGTAGGTCAATTAAATATAAATGAAAGAGCAAAGCTAATAGTAGAGAACAAACCCCTCATAGGTTACTTCGTTTTCCCAGCCACTGAATTCTTAGCGTCCTTTCAATTGATCAATAAAGGATTAACACAAACACGACATGGTTATACTGATGTGAATGAAAGCAAAAATCAATTTGCTGATATGATTAACAAAGGAATTGAACCTGTATCATCTAATGAATATTATTCATTATTCATCTCAGATAACACCGCTATAGTCTACTTAGGTAAATTTAACAATTAACGATTACAAGCCCTCACACCTAAATGTGGAGGGCTTTGTTTTTGAAGAAGAGTCTACACCAGTCATTTCAAGTGATATCAGGGATTACCATAGCTCACTCAGGCTGGGCTGGAGAATATGATGCCTGCTTACGTTATTCAGTTTACTTGCCAAATATAGAGCATGTAATGCGCAACAGTAACACTGACATTCACGACACCATGTTTTAAATCTTTCTCAAAAGCAAAAAGGGGTTACCTTTCGGTAACCCCTCTTCATTTTTGGCGGAAGCGTAGAGATTCGAACTCTAGAACCCTTTCGGGTCGCCGGTTTTCAAGACCGGTGCCTTCAACCGCTCGGCCACGCTTCCAATGAGGCGCACTATAAACATCCCGAACGGACCTGTAAAGCATCAATGTGTTCGTTTGCCTGAAAAACAGCCAAAATGTTGTTAATCGACTGAAATAACAACAAATTGACCATTTATTCAGCACGAATACCGGCTATAGCGCTTAATGTTTTTTGATATACATATCTTTGGTGTAGTAATTTCCCCGGTTATCCGGCGCAAATCCCCCCACCCACGGCTTCACCAGATGCGTACGGACATAGTGGTAAACCGGAATCGCGGGCACATCCTCACCTAAAAGGTCTTCAGCCTGCTGATAGTATTTGCCGCGTTCTTCCAGTGAACTTGCTTTTGCCGCATTACGCATCGCTTCATCAAAGGCGGGGTTACTGTACTTGGTGGTGTTCTCGCTATCACCGGTCCGGAAGATATTGAGGAAACTTGAAGCATCATCATAGTCGGCTATCCACGCATAGCGCACGACGTCAAAATTACCGGTGTGCATAGTGTCCAGCATGGTTTTCCATTCCTGGTTTTGCAGCTTCGCCTCGACGCCAAGGTTTTTCTTCCACATCGACGATGCGGCAATCGCAATACGCTGGTGCGTTTCGAAGGTGTTGTAGAGCAGATTTAAGCTAAGCGGATGCTCAGAACCAAAACCGGCTTCAGCCAGCAGTTTTTTGGCTTCAGCAATACGTTTTTCGAGCGGCCATGACGAATACTCCGGCGCATGCAGTTTCACCCCACCTATTTCCGGCTGGCTGATAACCCACGCTGCTCGCTGCCCCTGCCCCATCACCTTTTGCGCAATGATGTCTTTATCCAACGCCATATTCAGCGCCCGGCGCACGCGCGGATCATTAAACGGCGCGCGGGTTGTATTGAACTGATAGTAATACGTTGAAAGCTGAGGCGAGACATGCAGTTCATCCCCCATTGTTTTTTTCAGTTGCGCGAACTGGTTAACCGGTACGCTATACACAATGTCGATTTCACCGGCCTTATAGCGATTTACGTCAGCTGACTCTGAGCTAATAGGCAAATAAGTAACTTTATTAATAACCGTATGCCGATCGTCCCAGTAATGTGGGTTACGCTCGGCAACGATGCGCTCATTAACCACCCACTGCGATAATTTGTACGGCCCGCTGCTGACAAAATGCTCTGGCCGGGTCCACTTATCGCCAAAACGACCTATCAACACTTTATCCAGCGGGACCAGAGATGGATGCGCCAGCATCGCCAGAAACGCCGCCGTCGGTTGCGTCAGGGTAATTTCCAGCGTGGTATCATCCAGGGCTTTGACTCCCAGCGTGGCGGGATCTTTTTTCCCCTGGGCAATATCAACCGCGTTCGCAACGTGCATGTTGCCCAGATACGAAGCATAAGGTGAAGCCGTTTGCGGCGAAACCAGACGCTGCCAGCTCCAGACGACATCCTGTGCGGTAATAGCAGATCCATCTGACCAGGTTATGCCCGGGCGTAAATGGAAGGTCCAGACAGTGTTGCCTTTATTCTCCCAGGACGAGGCTAGACGGGGTTCGATAGACCCATCCTGCTTGACAGCAACCAGACCGTCGAACATATCGCTGATTAAATTAAACTCAACGTTGCTTTCAACTTTATGCGGATCCAGCGATGCCGGCTCACTGCCGTTGTTTCTGACCAGTTCCTGTTTTTCTGCCAGTAGTGTTCCTGCGGGAACATTTGCCGCCCTCGCCGCGCCGTTTATAGACATCAAACAGACAGCCAACAGCGTAAACGTCAATATCTTCGATTTATGTTGAATCATTCCCTTTACCTTATTGCTCTGTTTTATGTAGACACCGCTGTCACTGTCAGAGAGATTCAGGAATAACGCAATATTTTTCAGTTACCTGGTAGATAGCGATCTGACATTTTTGCACATACAGTGCTAACATCTAGTTCGGGAACTTTTGTTGAAATAATATGCTTAAGTCTGGCGGGCTAAAATGCGTAAAGATGGGTAAAACCGCTGTGTCATTCCCCTTGATTTCATTATCCTCCATCATTAATTACATCTGTCATAAGAGAGTGACTCATGGATCGTATTATTAGTTCTTCGCGCGAGCGTACATCGCTACTCAGCACGCATAAGGTGCTGCGCAATACCTATTTCCTGCTCAGCCTGACGCTGGCGTTTTCAGCGATCACTGCGACCGCCAGTACCGTACTGATGTTACCTTCTCCGGGACTTATCCTGACGCTGGTGGGTATGTATGGTCTGATGTTCCTGACCTACAAAACGGCGGATAAACCGGTTGGTATTCTGTCAGCTTTCGCCTTCACTGGCTTCCTGGGCTACATCTTGGGACCGATGCTGAATACATACCTGTCCGCAGGCATGGGTGATGTTATCGCCATGGCGCTGGGCGGTACGGCGCTGGTCTTCTTCAGCTGCTCGGCCTATGTGCTGACCACGCGTAAAGATATGTCCTTCCTCGGCGGTATGCTGATGGCGGGTGTTGTAGTGGTGTTGATTGGTATGGTTGCCAATATCTTCCTGCAACTGCCAGCATTACATCTGGCAATCAGCGCGGTGTTCATTCTGATTTCTTCAGGCGCAATCCTGTTTGAAACCAGCAATATCATCCGCGGCGGTGAAACCAACTATATTCGTGCCACCGTTAGCCTGTATGTTTCGCTGTACAACATCTTCGTCAGCCTGCTGAGTATTCTGGGCTTCGCCAGCCGCGATTAAGATGTCCACACGCATTATCCAGCCCCGCTTATGCGGGGCTTTCTTTTTTGGTAAACTGCCGCCAGTTTGACTAACGCAGTGACGAATTATGTTGATCTTTGAAGGTAAAGAAATCAGTACCGATAGCGAAGGCTATCTGAAAGATACCACGCTGTGGAGCGAGGCGCTGGCGGAGAGAATCGCCGAAAACGAAGGCATTACGCTCTCCGCGGAACACTGGGAAGTGGTGCGTTTTGTCCGCGAGTTTTATCTGGAGTTTAATACCTCCCCCGCTATCCGCATGCTGGTAAAAGCAATGGCCAACAAGTTTGGCGAAGAGAAAGGCAACAGCCGTTATCTCTACCGCCTGTTCCCGAAAGGTCCGGCCAAGCAGGCGACTAAAATTGCCGGCCTGCCGAAACCGGTGAAATGTATTTAATAGCGGATACTAAATCCCTTTAGCTCGTCGCCAGGACGATGTGGTTCACTAAGAACCCGGTCAACCCTGGCGCTGCTCGGCCCCCCGGCTTTCAACCACTTCATCAGTTGTTCTACCCGGTCGCTTTCACCACAGGCGACAACCTCTACGCTGCCGTCATCCATATTCTTCGCGTAGCCGGTCAACCCCAGCCGTTGTGCTTCATGCTGGGTGGTGTAGCGAAATCCTACCCCCTGAACCCGGCCATAGACCCAGGCGATTATGCAGACTTTCGACATTGCGGTTCTCCTTATTAACGTATATGAAGGAACAGGTACCGAGGCCTCATCGCACCTGTTTCGGCAGACATCCGTAATGCTGGCGAAATCTTGCAGTAAATCGTGAACCTGACAGATAGCCACAGCGTAACGCTATTTCGCCAATCGGCAGCGTGGTCGACTGTAGTTGAGAGAGCGCACAGGACATTCGCACCTCCTCGACTATCTGCCGGTAACTCTGCGATTCCATCTGTAATCGTCTGCGTAACGTCGAGGTACTGATAGACAGGTGACCAGCAATCTCCTGAGCTGTCCATAGCTTAGCAGGGGATAACATAATTAGTTGTCGCACCTGTTCAGTAAGATTAAACCGTCGCTCGATAAGCAGAGGCCCCGCCACACCATCATGCAGTAGCGCCAGCAATAATCCCATCGCCTGATGCTCCTGCAATTTTGCAGGTAAGTCCTGGCGTACTGCATCCAGCAAGCTTTCCCACATAAAAGCCAGTCCGTTGCTCATTGGCGTACATAGCGACGTCAATTTTGCCGGAGGGAAATCCTCGACCCAGTTATTTTTAAACGCGGTAATGATGCTCGTCGATAGCAACAACAAATCCGAGCGAAATGCCCCCTGTTCCGGCTGATTAATAATCTCCAGAGTCGTATTCGCCGGGATGATAATCAGCTCACCCGGTCCTGCAACCAGACGATTTTCATCCTGAATAATGACCTTACTTCCCTGCGTAATATGGCAAATAGCAGCAGAAAACAGTTTAACCCGATGCAAGTGGTGCAGATGGCCGGAACGCACCTCAGCGGTGGTAAGGTTGTTATGGCGAAAATGTACATCCTGCACCAGAGTATCCTCTTTATTTTCTTGCGTAAGTGGCGGTTAAATCAGCTTTAGCAATCACGTGGCTGTTCAGCATAAAACCGACTAGGGCACCGCTGGCGTTACTGTCAATTGGCAACTCGTCTGTATTTAACGCCCACACGGTAAACTGATAGCGATGAGGTTTATCGCCCGGCGGTGGACAGGCGCCACCGAATCCAGCATAACCGAAATCATTGCGTCCCTGAACTGCTCCAGCGGGTAACTTATCCATGCTGGCCCCGCCAGGAAGAGTGTGGATCTGAGCAGGAATATTTACGACGGTCCAGTGCCACCAGCCGCTTCCCGTTGGCGCATCAGGATCAAACAGCGTAATGGCAAAACTTTTGGCATCAACTGGCGGATTTTGCCAGCTCAGTTGTGGGGAGATATTGTCGCCACTGCAGCCAAATCCCTTAAACACCTGTTTTTGCGTTAACTTCAGGTTAGCGGGTATGTCGGTGCTGTTGAGGCGAAACGTCGAGGCGGCAGAGGTATTAAAACTCAACGCAACAATGGCGGCGGTAGCCAGAAAGTAGACAGCTTTCATTGCATTTCCTTTTTCTGATTAAGAAATAGCAATGTAAACGGTGGGCATAAAAGAAACTGTGCCTCTGTGATAGAGTTTTGTGCCGAAACGCTCAACGCCATACCCTGATGATTGACCTCACCATCTGTGCTACTCTACGCGCCATTTTATTTTAATGGTTTCAGGTTGGTAGTTTACTCCAGCCCGCGTCACTGTTTGTGAGAGGTTGCTCCGCATGACTGAATCTACAATTCCACATTATCCTCGTTTAGTGTTAGCCAAAGGGCGCGAAAAATCATTACTGCGCCGCCATCCGTGGGTATTTTCCGGTGCTGTCGCACGTATGGAAGGTAAAGCCAACCTCGGTGAAACCATCGATATTGTTGACCATCAGGGTAAATGGTTAGCACGCGGCGCGTACTCACCCGCGTCGCAGATCCGTGCACGCGTCTGGACATTCGACAAGTCTGAGTCCATCGATATTGATTTCTTCACCCGTCGTCTGCAGCAGGCGCAGACATGGCGTGACTGGCTGGCGAAAAAAGACGGTCTGGACAGTTACCGTCTGATCGCCGGAGAATCCGATGGCCTGCCGGGCATCACCATTGACCGCTTCGGCAACTTCCTGGTGTTGCAGTTGCTCAGCGCGGGGGCTGAATACCAACGCGCCGCGCTGATTAGCGCTCTGCAAATTGTTTTCCCGGACTGCGCCATTTATGACCGTAGCGATGTGGCCGTACGTAAAAAAGAAGGTATGGAGCTGACTCAAGGGCCAGTAACGGGTGAGCTTCCGCCAGCCCTGCTGCCAATTGAAGAGCACGGAATGAAGCTGCTGGTTGATATTCAGCATGGTCACAAAACCGGCTATTACCTCGATCAACGCGACAGCCGCCTGGCCACGCGTCGTTATGTGGAAAATCAGCGTGTGCTGAACTGTTTCTCTTATACCGGCGGCTTTGCGGTCTCAGCATTAATGGGCGGATGCCGTCAGGTCGTCAGCGTTGACACCTCTCAGGAAGCGCTCGATATTGCCCGCCAGAACGTGGAACTGAACAAGCTGGATCTGAGCAAAGCTGAGTTCGTGCGTGATGATGTGTTCAAACTTCTGCGTGCTTATCGCGATCGTGGTGAGAAATTCGACGTCATCGTGATGGATCCGCCGAAATTTGTCGAAAACAAAAGCCAGTTGATGGGTGCCTGCCGCGGCTATAAGGACATCAATATGCTGGCTATTCAGTTGCTCAATCCGGGCGGTGTGCTGCTGACTTTCTCCTGCTCTGGGCTAATGACCACCGATTTATTTCAGAAAATCATCGCTGATGCCGCAATAGATGCTGGTCGTGATGTACAATTTATAGAGCAGTTCCGTCAGGCCGCCGATCACCCGGTGATCGCTACCTACCCGGAAGGGCTGTATCTGAAAGGGTTTGCCTGTCGCATCATGTAACTTGAAAAGTGGAATATTACCCTTACATAAAGGGTATCTATTTCCCGGGAGGTGACTATGATTGCCAGCAAATTCGGTATCGGCCAGCAGGTCCGCCATTCCCTGTTAGGTTACCTCGGAGTGGTCGTGGATATCGACCCGGAATATTCGCTTGATCAACCGTCAGCCGATGAGTTGGCGGTTAACGACGAACTTCGCGCCGCTCCCTGGTATCACGTGGTGATGGAAGACGATAATGGTCTGCCAGTGCATACGTATCTGGCCGAAGCACAACTGAGTCGTGAACTACAGGAAGAACATCCGGAGCAACCGTCGATGGATGAACTGGCGCGAACAATTCGAAAACAGCTTCAGGCCCCGCGCCTGCGCAATTGATGCTAACACAGGCCCGATGGCGATTCGCTAATCGGGCCTGTGCGTTTTGTTCGGCTACAGATCAGCCTTACTTCGCCAGTCCCAGCCGCGGGATCTCAATCGCCGGGCAGCGATCCATCACCACCGTCATCCCTGCATCGCGAGCCAGCACGGCTGCCTGCTCGTTAATCACGCCGAGCTGCATCCATAGGGTCTTCGCTCCGATGGCAATTGCCTCCTGAGCAACACCCCACGCCGCTTCAGAATTACGGAAGACATCTACCATATCCACTTTCTCTGGCACATCTGCCAGCGTCGCATAGCCCTGCTGCCCCAGCAGCGTTTTTCCGGCAACCTTCGGTGAAACAGGAATAACGTGATAGCCCTGATCGAGTAAATATTTCATCACCCGATAGCTTGGACGATCGGGTTTATCGCTTGCCCCCACCAGCGCAATCGTACGGGTCGTTGTCAAAATGCCAGCAATATCGGTCTCTTTCATCGTTTTCCTCCAGGCTGTTTAGCAAAGTGTACGACAAACCTGACTTTGCAACCATTCATCCCATACTGGCGCATGAGAGCTAAACTCAAAAATATGTCTATATGTTAGTAAACATGATTATCGAAAAATTTTGATACATCTTATAGAGATATTTTCTGGACAGGAGAAACCTATGAAAGCCGGCATTGTGACAGCCTTGATTGCCCTATGTTTGCCGGTAACCGTTTTTGCTACCTCTTTACGTCTGTCTAATGATATTGACCTTCTGGTACTGGACGGAAAAAAAGTCTCCAGCTCATTACTGCGTGGTGCCGACAGTATTGAGCTGGAAAATGGTCGGCACCAGCTCGTGTTTCGCGTAGAAAAAACCATTCGCCTGTCCAGCCACGAAGAACGTCTGTATATTTCGCCTCCGTTGGTCATCAGCTTTGATACCCAACTCGTCAGTCAGGTTAATTTCCACCTCCCACGTCTGAGCAACGAGCGGGATGCAACGCATTTTGATGATGCCCCGCGCGTAGAACTGCTGGATGGGGACTCCATGCCTATACCGGTTAAGCTGGATATTCTGTCAATCACGTCCACCGCAAAAATCGTAGATTATGAAATGGAAACAGAGCGCTATAACAAAGCGGCTAAGCATGCGTCTTTACCGCAATTTGCCACAATGATGGCCGATGACAGTTCGCTGCTTTCCGGGGTGTCAGAATTGGATCGCGTGCCGCCTCAGTCGCAAACACTGACCGAGCAGCGCTTAAAATATTGGTTTCAACAGGCTGACGCACAAACGCGAAGTAACTTCTTACAATGGGCGGAGAAACAACCCCCATCGTGACATTTATGTTCGTATACGCATTTTTTTGTCTTTCTCTTGCAGCGTCAAGTGCTTCCAGTACTCTGTAACAAGGTTAACTTGGGAGCTGTACTATGGAATTAACGACTCGCACATTGCCAGCGCAGAAACATATTGCGTTGGTCGCACACGATCACTGCAAAAAGATGTTGATGAGCTGGGTTGAACGCCACCAGCCATTACTGGAAAAACACGTTCTGTATGCTACAGGAACAACAGGAAACTTAATTCAACGCGCGACAGGAATGGACGTCAACGCCATGCTGAGCGGCCCGATGGGGGGTGACCAGCAGGTGGGTGCGCTGATTTCAGAAGGGAAAATTGATGTGCTGATTTTCTTCTGGGATCCGCTCAACGCCGTTCCCCACGATCCTGATGTTAAAGCCCTGCTACGTCTGGCCACAGTCTGGAACATTCCCGTCGCCACCAACGTGTCAACGGCTGATTTTATTATCCAGTCGCCAAACTTCAACGACGCAACAGATATCTTGATCCCGGATTACGCCCGTTATCTGGCAGAACGCCTCAAATAAACGCTAAGCAGGCGGTAATTGCCGCCTGCTTTTCAGGGTTTCCGGGTCACCGGAACGTCTAATTGCTTAAGCTCATCAACAAAGCATGATGGCGCGTCTTTGCTAAACAGTAGCCATACCCGATGCCGCGCACGCGTTAGCGCCACATACAGCAACCGTCTCTCTTCTGCATCAGGAAAATCTTCAACAGCCGGAAGTAACGCCTCTTCCATAATCGACTCGCGAGCCGGAGCCGGGAAACCGTCATTCCCTTCATGAAGTCCCATAACAATGACGTAATCCGCCTGCTGCCCTTTGCTGGCATGAATAGTCATAAAATCCAGCTGCAACTTGGGCCAGCGGGTGGCCGCTTTGTCCAGGCTGGCAGGTTTGAGATGATGATATCGCGCCAGCACCAGAATTCTCTCTTCGGCTTTTACAAAACCCGACAGCTTATCCAGCAACAGATCTAACTGGCTTTCGTCGAGCAACGTGACGGCTTTTTTATCACCGGTCGCCAGACTGTTCAGCGGTTTTGTGAGCTGGTGTGGGTTTTGCTGGATAAACTGGTTTGCGACTTCGCCGATACGGCTATTAAAACGGTAAGTCGTATCCAGATTACAGCTATCGCCCTCGCCGAAGTTTTGCTGGAATGCGGTTGTCAGAGAAAGCTGTGCCCCGCTGAACCGGTAAATTGCCTGCCAGTCATCTCCCACGGCAAACAGCGTAGTCTGCGAGTTTTGCTTACGCAAGGCGGCTAGCAGAGCGGCGCGCTGAGGGGAAATATCCTGAAATTCATCGACCAGAATATGTTTCCACGGACTGATAAACCGCCCCTTCTCCAGAATGACAATAGCCTGATGGATCAACCCGGAGAAATCGACGGCATTCTCATCCTTCAGGGCACTCTTCCATGCCTTGAGCAGCGGCGCCATTAGCTTTATGCGTTTACTGAACAGATCACGGATCTCCTCCGGAGCATTAGCAATCATCTCCGCCTGTGCTCCGCCATGCATACGCATCAAACTAACCCAGCGATCCAACCGGGAAGCCAGACGGCGCTGTAATTTTTCGTCATCCCAGAAGTTACCTTCGGGTACAGACCACTGCATTTCTTCTTCTAACCATTGTCGCCAGCCTTTAGCCTGAGCCTTTTTCTCACTGCACTGCTGACGCCAGGTTGTTATAAAGAGTTTGTTGCGCGCGATAGCATCATTTTCAAGCTTGCTCACCGTTGGAACTTTTTTGCTACCTTGCGAAATAATGTGCAACGCGAGTGAATGGAACGTCCGTGCGGTGACCTCATCCGTATGCAGACGCTCACGGATGCGGTCATCCATCTCCTGGGCTGCTTTGCGTCCAAACGCCAGCAACAGGATCTGTTCTGGTGCAGCTTCTCCTCGTGCAAGCAACCAACCAGCCCGGGCAACCAACACAGATGTTTTACCGCTTCCAGCACCAGCAAGTACCAACAATGATTGCTCACCATTCACCACCGCGCGCGCCTGAGCAGGGTTCAACGGCGAAGATTCAATATGCTGGAAAAACTCGGCATACTCTTCCAGCATTGCATCGGTGTACGCCTGATTGTGCTGTAAGCGACAGGCTTCAATGTCTTTCAACCATGCCTGGCATTGACGTAACGCCTCCCGGCAATTTTCAAATTCCTCCAGCCGATTAACCGGGAGCGGTAACGCGGCAAAGGCACGGCGAATCTGCTGCTGCAGCCCTGACGTTTGTTCGCGCGTCAGCCATTTACTTTCACTAGTACGCGCCGCTATCGCATCCAACTGCTGCTGTAAAACCCCCGCAGCAACGTCACTCATTTCCTGGCTCCACTGTTGCCAGAGCGCATTCAAATGATGATGGAAGCGCTGGGTTTCCGCCCACTCTGTACCGTGAAGACGAACCACCTTCTCATCCGGGAGTACAAACTCCAGCTCGCCCCATACCAGGCCGCGTTTGCAATGAATAGCCAGTAACTGATTGAAGGGAATAAGATACTCGTGACGATCGCCGGAAACTTTAATCCCGGCATTGAGAATAACGGCCCGATCGTAAGGGTGTTGTGCCAGACGTTTTCCAAGAGAAGTTGCTTTCAGTTCCATAAGACTCAAGCGGATCCACACGAAGAGGTTTGCTTATCAGTGTAACCGCCAGAGAAAACGTGCTCCAGCCCAAAAAAACGTTACAATTGCCGAATTCACAGAAAACCAGAGTTAACCGAGGGTTTATGCGTACTGTTCTGAATATTTTAAATTTTGTGCTTGGGGGGTTCGCCACTACCTTGGCCTGGTTACTGGCAACGCTGGTCAGTGTCGTGCTTATTTTTACTTTACCCTTGACCCGTTCATGCTGGGAGATAACCCGACTTTCGCTGTTTCCCTATGGTAACGAAGCGATTCATGTCGATGAACTGAATCCGGCCGGTAAAAGCGTCCTGTTAAATACCGGCGGCACCGTGCTCAATATTTTCTGGCTGATTTTCTTCGGCTGGTGGTTGTGCCTGATGCACATCATCTCTGGTATTGCCCAGTGCATAACGATTATTGGTATTCCGGTTGGCATTGCGAACTTTAAAATCGCTGCCATTGCGCTCTGGCCGGTGGGTCGCCGGGTGGTTTCAGTAGAAGTTGCCCGTGCAGCGCGTGAAGCCAATGCACGTCGTCGTTTTGAATAATCAGGACCGATGGCCTTTATGTTAAGTCCTCTGCTCAAACGCTATACCTGGAACAGCACATGGCTGTACTACGTGCGGATTTTTATCGCGCTATGCGGCACAACGGCGCTACCCTGGTGGCTGGGTGACGTCAAGCTGACTATCCCACTCACGCTAGGTATGGTCGCTGCCGCACTTACCGATCTGGACGATCGTCTCGCAGGACGATTGCGCAATTTAATCATCACACTGGTGTGCTTTTTTATTGCCTCAGCCTCCGTTGAACTGCTCTTCCCATGGCCATGGCTGTTTGCTATTGGGTTAACGCTTTCCACCAGCGGCTTTATTCTGCTGGGGGGATTAGGCCAGCGCTATGCAACTATTGCTTTTGGTGCATTGCTGATCGCCATTTACACGATGCTGGGCACCTCGCTTTACGATCAGTGGTATCAACAACCCATCCTGCTGCTCGCTGGCGCTATCTGGTATAACCTGCTGACGCTCACCGGTCATCTTCTGTTCCCCATCCGCCCCTTACAGGACAATCTTGCACGCAGCTACGAACAGTTAGCGCACTACCTGGAACTGAAATCGCGTCTTTTTGACCCCGACATAGAAGATGAAAGCCAGGCACCGTTGTATGATTTAGCTCTCGCGAATGGCCAACTGATGGCAACGCTGAATCAGACTAAAGTGTCGCTGTTGACGCGCCTGCGCGGTGACCGTGGACAACGAGGAACACGTCGCACGCTACATTACTATTTTGTGGCGCAGGATATTCATGAACGCGCAAGCTCTTCACACATTCAGTATCAAACGCTACGCGATCATTTCCGTCACAGCGATGTGATGTTCCGTTTCCAGCGGTTGATGTCGATGCAAGGGCAAGCCTGTTCACAATTATCTCGCTGTATTTTATTGCGCACGCCTTACCAGCACGATCCGCACTTTGAGCGCGCCTTCACCCATATAGATGCCGCACTTGAGCGCATGCGTGCCAGTGGTGAACCTGCCGACCTGCTCAATACGCTGGGTTTTTTACTGTCAAACCTACGGGCAATCGACGCGCAGCTTGCTACCATAGAGTCTGAACAGGCTCAGGTACTCTCGCGCAATGAGTCTGAAAATCAGCTTGCCGATGACAGTCCCCATGGATTCAGTGATATCTGGTTACGTCTGAGCCGTAATTTCACCCCTGAGTCTGCTCTGTTTCGCCATGCCGTTCGCATGTCGTTAGTGCTCTGTGTTGGTTACGCCATTATCCAGATAACCGGCATGAATCACGGATACTGGATCTTGCTGACCAGCCTGTTTGTCTGTCAGCCAAACTACAACGCCACCCGACATCGCCTGGCGCTCAGGATTATCGGCACGTTGGTTGGGATTGCCATTGGTTTACCGATCCTGTGGTTTGTGCCCTCTCTCGAAGGGCAACTGATACTCCTGGTGATCACTGGTGTACTGTTTTTTGCCTTTCGCAACGTCCAGTATGCTCACGCCACCATGTTTATCACGCTGCTGGTGTTACTGTGCTTTAACCTGCTCGGCGAAGGCTTTGAGGTTGCGCTGCCGCGTGTCATCGATACGCTAATTGGCTGTGCTATCGCCTGGGCTGCTGTCAGTTTCATCTGGCCAGACTGGCGTTTTCGTAACCTACCACGGGTAATTGAACGGGCGACTGACGCTAACTGCCGCTACCTTGATGCTATTCTCGAGCAATATCATCAGGGCCGTGATAATCGTCTGGCCTACCGTATCGCTCGCCGTGATGCGCATAATCGTGATGCTGAACTCGCCTCCGTGGTATCAAACATGTCAAGCGAGCCGGATGTCACGGCCCAAACCCGCGAAACGGCGTTCCGTTTACTGTGTCTCAACCATACGTTTACCAGCTATATTTCTGCGCTGGGCGCACATCGCGAACAACTGACCAATCCAGACGTTTTGGCATTGCTGGATGACGCTGTTTGCTATGTTGATGATGCCCTTCACCATCAACCCGCTGACGAGCAGCGTGTATATCAGGCGTTAGAAGGGCTGAAGCAGCGAATTCAGCACCTGGAACCACGCCCGGACAGTAAAGAGCCGCTGGTCGTTCAGCAAGTTGGGCTATTGATCGCCCTGCTCCCAGAGATCCGGCGATTACAGCAGCAAATTGACGTGCTGCCGTCTAATACCCCGGCTCCGGCGTAAGAGAACTTACCCACTCAACCAGCTCCTGGCGACGCGTCGCCGGGAGCGCGGCTTCATGTATCCCCTCTACCGCGCCTTCAAGGGCATAGAGTACTTTTACCGTCAGAGCCGGGTTATTTTGCCGAAGTTTCAGCCAGCACATTTGTGCCCCCAACGATCGCATGGTCCCCTCATCTTTAATTCCAGCTTCATTCAACAGAGTCTCCAGATGAAACGTCATATTCGGCAATTCCCGCAGACGATGCTGGGCAAAGCGACTCTGTTTTTCCTTAACCGCTGCATCCAACGAATATCGCGATAGCGACACCAGCTGCTGCTGGTTTTGCCACAGGGCATCGTTCACCTGGTAATAATTAAGTACAAGAGGACGTCCGCGCTTAATAAATGTCAGCCAGACAGGAGAATTTTGTACACAATACTGGGCGCTCTGCTCACAGGCGCGAAGATACAGCTCACCATTAGCGACCATGGCAAAGACCGTATCGCCAACCGTCAGACTGTAGCCACCAAACAGTGAGCGATAGTGAATTGTCCCCAGAGAAGCCAGATATTCCTGCGATTTATAGATCCTTGCATAAGAAAGCTCTTTCATAAAAATCCTTTTTAAATCATAACGTAAGCAAATGATTTTCAGTAGCGGATCCGTTAATGACGAAAATAGGCAACTTATGCGTATGGGGCAAGATGAATTTTATTTTTCCCGTGACGACGACTAAAAAATGCGAACCTGTTTCCGAAAATAAGGTTGATCTTTGTTGATGGCAGAGTTACTGTATATCCATACAGTAACTCACAGGGCTGGATTGATTATGTACACTTCAGGCTATGCAAATCGTTCATCGTCGTTCTCTTCCACATCAAGCAACATTGCGCGCGTTTCATCAGAGAACGCAACCGCTGGGCTTATCAGTGAAGTTGTCTATCGCGAGGACCAGCCCATGATGACACAACTGCTGCTGCTTCCCCTGCTGCAACAGTTAGGGCAACAATCACGCTGGCAGCTGTGGCTGACGCCTCAGCAAAAATTAAGCCGGGAGTGGGTGCAGTCAGCTGGACTTCCATTGACGAAAGTCATGCAAATTAGTCAGCTCTCCCCCTGCAATACGCTGGAATCGATGATTCGTGCGCTGCGCACGGGTAATTACAGCGTCGTTATTGGCTGGCTGGCGGAAGAATTAACGGAAGATGAACATGCCGAACTGGTCAAAGCGGCTGATGAAGGTAATGCGATGGGTTTTATCATGCGTCCGGTTCG
This sequence comes from Citrobacter sp. Cpo100, assembly GCF_030332595.1. Taxonomy (NCBI): domain Bacteria; kingdom Pseudomonadati; phylum Pseudomonadota; class Gammaproteobacteria; order Enterobacterales; family Enterobacteriaceae; genus Citrobacter; species Citrobacter sp. Cpo100. Next base: position 1,092,809 of record NZ_JAOWHM010000037.1, read on the forward strand.
CGCCCAGACACTTGCGGGGAGACAGCATTCCGGGCTAAAAATTCACTCGAATTTGTATCATTGAGTAAAATTAGGATTTATCCTGGAATTTTTTTTCATCTCTCAATTTGTCTTTGAGCTGTAATGTGTTTTTCGTCTGAACGCTTGTCTGAAGCGGTTTTCAGGATATCCTCAGTACATTTATTCAGCCATAAATGTTAAATATTGTGTATACAAGCCTTTTTTTTTCATATGCCTGACGGACTTCACACTTGTAAGTTTTCAACTACGTTGTAGACTTTACATCGCCAGGGGTGCTCGGCGTAAGCCGCAGATATCGGTAGAGTAACTATTGAACTGGTCCCCGGGTGAAGGATTTAACCGTGTTATCTCTCTTCGGAGATATTCATGGCGAATTTTGGATGATAACGAGGCGCAAAAAATGAAAAAGACAGCTATCGCAATTGCAGTGGCACTGGCTGGTTTCGCTACCGTGGCGCAGGCCGCTCCGAAAGATAACACCTGGTACGCTGGTGCTAAAATGGGCTGGTCTCAGTACCATGATATTGGCAACAACCAGATCAATAACACCGGTCCGACCCACGAAAGCCAACTGGGTGCCGGTGCGTTCGGTGGTTATCAGGTTAACCCGTACGTTGGTTTCGAAATGGGTTATGACTGGTTAGGTCGTATGCCGTACAAAGGCACTGCTGACGCTACCAATCAAAATGGCGCTTTCAAAGCTCAGGGCGTTCAGCTGACCGCTAAACTGGGTTACCCAATCACTGACGATCTGGACGTTTATACTCGTCTGGGTGGTATGGTTTGGCGTGCAGACGCTAAAAGCAGCAGCGGCTTCAAAGACCACGACACTGGTGTATCCCCAGTATTCGCTGGTGGCGTAGAGTATGCAATTACTCCTGAAATCGCTACCCGTCTGGAATACCAGTGGACCAACAACATCGGTGACGCGAACACCGTTGGCGGTCGTCCGGATAACGGTCTGTTGAGCGTTGGTGTTTCTTACCGTTTCGGCCAGCAGGAAGAAGCAGCTCCAGTAGTTGTTGCTCCGGCTCCGGCTCCAGAAGTACAGACCAAGCACTTCACTCTGAAGTCTGACGTTCTGTTCAACTTCAACAAAGCAACTCTGAAACCAGAAGGCCAGCAGGCTCTGGATCAGATGTACAGCCAGCTGAGCAACCTGGATCCGAAAGACGGTTCCGTAGTAGTTCTGGGCTTCACTGACCGTATCGGTTCTGACGCTTACAACCAGGCTCTGTCCGAGAAACGTGCTCAGTCCGTTGTTGATTACCTGATCTCTAAAGGTATTCCTTCTGACAAAATCTCTGCACGTGGCATGGGTGAATCCAACCCAGTTACTGGCAACACCTGTGACAACGTGAAAGCTCGCGCTGCACTGATCGACTGCCTGGCTCCGGATCGTCGTGTTGAGATCGAAGTTAAAGGCATCAAAGACGTTGTAACTCAGCCTCAGGCTTAAGTTATCGTCTTATAAAAAACCCCGCTATGCGGGGTTTTTTTTCATCTGTTTTCATCCAAAGTAAGCCACGCATTAAACCAGCCGACCGCTACTCTTTCCCCAGCAACGCCTGTAAATCCTGTTTCAATGTCGACATTTTGTTCGCGTACTTCTCTTTATGCTCTGCGTCTTCAATTAGCTGCACAATAGTTTCAGAAAGCGTTTTTCCGCGCCGCTGCGCAAGACCAGCCAGACGCTGCCAGACCATAAATTCCAGATCGATGGATTTCTTCCGGGTATGCTGATGCTCAGCATTAAAGTGCCGCTTGCGCCTGGCACGTATGGTTTGTTTCATACGATTAAGCAGCGCAGGATTCATGTGTTCTTCAATCCAGCTATTGACCCGAACCGGTTCATTTTCGAGGGTTAGCAATAAATCAACGGCTTCTTTGGCAGCGCTGGCCTCGACGTAACGGGTGATTAATTCCCCCTCACGATGCTTCTTCACCAGATACTTCCATTTCCAGCCGCTTTCAAGGTTTTCAAGTTGTTGATATTTCATTGCGATCTCAATGTTACCGTGTAACTCTTATCAGAATATCAGCTTTTTCGGCATCTGAAGAAAAGAATATCCAGCCTGTGAACTGTCGCGTGTCATCACAACCGTTTCACGGTGCTTTCCAGGTGTTTAGTGGTGAGGGTTACGGTATAATCTCGTTTTTTACAACAGACTAAAAAACATCAACTTTGACCATTACGAAACTTGCATGGCGTGATCTGGTTCCTGATACCGACAGTTATCAGGAAGTATTTGCACAGCCGCACGTCACTGACGACACCGACACCTTACTTAGTGATACTCAGCCACGTTTACAATTCGCGCTAGAGCAGCTTCTTCAGCACTGGACAACATCCTCGTTCATGTTGGTAAAAGCACCGGAAGAGCTTGAGTATCTCAACCTTATTGCAAAGGCTGCACGTCCCTTGCACACGGATGCAGGAAGCCTGACTGGCGGTCATTACGACATCTCCGGTCACACTATTCGTTATCGTACAGCTGAGAAAGCGGAAGACAATTTTGCGACGTTGACGCAGGTGGTCAGCGCTGACTGGGCCGAAGCCGAACAACTGTTTGGCTGTCTGCGTCAGTTCAATGGCGAAATTACGCTGCAGCCAGGTCTGGTACATCAGGCCAACGGAGGTGTGCTGGTTATCTCATTGCGCACGCTGTTGGCCCAACCGCTGTTATGGATGCGCCTGAAAGCCATTGTCAGCCACGAGCGTTTTGATTGGGTGGCTTTTGATGAGTCTCGCCCGCTGCCTGTCTCCGTTCCGCCTATGCCGCTTAAACTGAAAGTGATTTTAGTAGGTGAGCGTGAATCGCTGGCGGATTTCCAGGACATGGAACCAGAGCTGGCTGAGCAGGCCATTTACAGCGAGTTTGAAGATAATCTGCAGATAGTGGATGCCGAAACCATGACGCAGTGGTGTCAATGGGTCACGCATACTGCTATGCGCAATAATTTGCCTTACCCCGCTCCTGATGCCTGGCAGGTTCTGATCCGTGAAGCCGTTCGCTATACCGGTGAACAGGATACATTGCCGCTTAACCCGCTGTGGATCACCCGACAGTTCAAAGAGGTGGCTCCGTTATGCGAGGGCGAAACCTGCAACGCTGAACAGTTCAGCCTGATGCTGGCTCAGCGCGAATGGCGTGAGGGATTCCTGGCTGAACGCATGCAGGATGAAATTCTGCAAGAGCAGATCCTTATCGAGACGGAAGGCGAGCGTATTGGCCAGATCAACGCCTTGTCGGTGATTGAGTTTCCGGGCCACCCACGCGCATTTGGCGAGCCTTCTCGTATCAGTTGCGTCGTGCATATTGGCGACGGCGAGTTTACGGATATTGAGCGCAAAGCCGAGCTTGGCGGAAATATTCATGCCAAGGGTATGATGATTATGCAGGCGTTCCTGATGTCGGAACTCCAGCTGGAGCAACAGATCCCCTTCTCTGCCTCGCTGACCTTTGAGCAATCTTACAGTGAGGTGGACGGTGACAGCGCGTCCATGGCAGAACTGTGCGCATTGATAAGCGCCCTCGCCGACGTACCTGTTAATCAAAGTATCGCTATTACCGGTTCTGTCGATCAGTTTGGTCGGGCGCAACCTGTCGGTGGTCTGAATGAGAAAATTGAAGGTTTCTTCGCCATCTGCCAGCAGCGTGAGCTGACGGGCACGCAGGGCGTTATCATTCCTTCGGCTAACGTCAGACACCTCAGCCTGCAGCCTGCGCTGCTACAGGCCATAGAAGAAGAAAAATTCACTATCTGGGCGGTGGACGACGTGACCGATGCGCTGCCACTGTTGTTAAATCTGGTGTGGGATGGCGAAGGCCAGACAACGCTGATGCAAACCATTCAGGAGCGTATTGCCACGGCAACGCAACAGGAAGGTCGTCACCGTTTTCCATGGCCGCTACGTTGGCTGAACTGGATTATTCCGAACTGATCGGACTTGTTCAGCGTACACGTGTTAGCTATCCTGCGTGCTTCAATAAAATAAGGCTTACAGAGAACATGGTAGATAAACGCGAATCCTATACGAAAGAAGACCTTCTTGCCTCTGGTCGCGGTGAGCTGTTTGGCGCTAAAGGGCCACAACTGCCAGCACCAAGCATGCTGATGATGGACCGTGTCATCAAGATGACCGAAACCGGTGGCAACTTTGACAAAGGTTATGTTGAAGCTGAACTGGATATCAACCCGGACCTGTGGTTCTTCGGTTGTCACTTTATCGGCGATCCGGTGATGCCGGGCTGCCTGGGTCTCGACGCCATGTGGCAACTGGTTGGATTCTATCTCGGCTGGCTGGGCGGCGAAGGTAAAGGCCGTGCGCTGGGCGTAGGCGAAGTTAAATTCACCGGCCAGGTTCTGCCGACCGCGAAGAAAGTCACTTACCGCATTCACTTCAAACGCATCGTTAACCGTCGCCTGATCATGGGCCTGGCAGATGGTGAAGTGCTGGTTGATGGTCGTCTGATCTACACCGCAAACGATCTGAAAGTGGGTCTGTTCCAGGACACTTCCGCGTTCTAATCCAGAACTGCGAAGCAGCCAGACATTAACGTTTCCCCGTTTTATCTGGTGTGCAAAAAGGCGAAACCTCCGCTCTGCGGAGGTTTCTTTTATCTAAAGAGACAGAATCAGGCCATTAAAACCCTATCCCCCATGGCTTCTCGCCAGCCTCCCAGCCAGTATGACCTCTGATTCAGCGTCTGATAGGGACACATTTCTTTTGAGCGTCCGGCAATGCCGGCCTGATATCCACGTTGATGTGCCCGTTCCAGGCGATCTCGTTTTTGTCTCTTCATGCCTCGTTTCCCTCATTTTTGGGTCTGGTGGAAAAGAAAACAGTGATTACTAAGTGTGCAATCACACTAAACGAATACCCCTAAACATCAGGCTCGTCAATGCGCAAAATTCACGCCAGTGTCATATTTGTGAGCTAGCCTCTAAATCATTTGTACAAAAATAGTCAGTCAGAACAGCTATCTTCACGGCTAAAAAAATAAAAAAAACCGCCCCGGGCAATGAACCAGGGGCGGCATAATTTACAATTATTTAAGCTTAAGGGATGCGTTTCAGCTCTTGAGCAATGGCCGTCGCTTCCTGACTCCAGGCATTGGCTAGAACCTTCACCATCTCATCGTAGCCGTCTTTCGTCTGCACAACTTCGATGTGGAACGGGCGTTTGATCAGTTGTCCCTGATGATTCAGCAACCATTCACCGCTCACAATAACCTTACCATCGTACCGACCGTGGAAGCCGGTTACGGTCACGTTCAGCGTATCCTGAGTGCTTCCCAGCGGTTGTGAAGCGACAACCCAGCCAGGCAACTGCATACTGAGGTTCGCAACCAGTGTATTGCGCAATTGCTGATCTAATGGGCTGGCCCAGAGATTATTATTGGCTATCACATATTGCACATCGCTGGTCTGGTAAACCACCCCATTACCGGCCAGATAATCAGGTACCGCAATCTGTTCAACCCACAGCAGACGGTTTCCCTGATTGGCAGAGCTCTGCACACCGCCTTGTGCGATAGGGAGCTGGTAATAGCTTTTATTTTCTCCGCTGGAGCTGCATGACGTCAGCCAGACCGCCATCATCACCACTAGCCACTTTTTCATTGTTTCGCCCTCTTCGGCTCTGGATCTTTTTTGTCCTTCGCTTCAAATACCAGCGCATTACTCTTATCGTTCAACGTTTTCAGTACCGGTTGCAGTTCACGCAGTACCTGATCAAGACGCTGCATATCCGCCACCATCTTGTTGTAGGCCGCGGAACCAGGCTGGAAGCCCTGCATACTACGATTCAGTTCACGTAGCGTGTTTTGCATATCCGCCGGCAGATCCTGCATCGACTGGCTGGACGTGATCTTGTTCATGTTATCCAGCGTGGTTTGCAGATGTTTCATTGTGCGCTGGCTTTCCGACAGCGTATTGGTTGCCTGCTCAATCATCGGGTTCAGCGGCAGATTGTTAATCTTATCCAACGCTTCCATCAGACGCTGTTGGATCTGCGCCAGACCACCGCTCACGGTCGGAATAATTTGATAACCATTGAATTCGCGTACACCGGTAATCGGCGGCTCTTTCGGGTAGAAGTCGAGATCGACATACAGCGCGCCGGTCACCAGGTTCCCGGTTTTGAGCGATCCTCGTAATCCGCGTTTAAGCAGTTGCTCCAAATGAGCGCCAACATCGGTATCTTCTCCCAGCTGTGCCTTCAGACGTTCTGGTTCAATACGCACCAGCACCGGAATGCGGTAATCATTGTTAAATACCTGACGCATATTCGGTGAGAAGAAAGGTACTTTACTCACCGTACCCAAGCGGATGCCACGGAATTCCAGCGGTGCACCAGGCTGTAGGCCACGAATCGAATCTTTAAAGAACATCAGGTAATCAATATGATCGGTATACAGGGAATCCTGAATACTTTTTTGATCGTCATAGAGGTTAAATGAGGCCTGCTGCTCAACCGGTTGACCTTGTTCCAGTCCTTCGGGCACATCAAAACTTACACCACCGCCAAACAGCGTGGAGAGCGATCCCATTTCTACGCGCATACCTGCTGAGGTAAGATCTACGGCGATCCCGCTGTCTTTCCAGAAACGTACATTGCTGGTCACCAGACGATCGTTAGGCGCATTGATGAAAAGCTGATAGCTGATCGTACGCTTTTGCGCATCAAACGTGCTGGTTTCAACCGAGCCCACACGATAGCCGCGGAAAAGCACCGGATCGCCTGGGCTCAACTGACCGGCTTTTTTGCTGTCCAGAATCACACGGATCCCTTTTGCATCTGGCGGGGCCAGGGGCGGTGAATCCAGCAGTTGGTAATTTTCCAGCTTACTGCCTTTATTGCCGGGCTGCAGTTCAATATAAGCCCCGGACAATAGCGTGCCGAGCCCACTGATACCTTCACGTCCAACCTGCGGCTTCACCACCCAAAAGACAGAATCTTTATGCAGCAGCTTTTCCATTCCGGAGTTAAGACGCGCTTTAATCTCCACATGGGTCAAATCATCAGTCAGGGTTGCGCTCTCGACGATACCGACATCCACGCTGCGGCTCTTAATCGTCGTTTTGCCCCCTTCAATACCTTCGGCATTGGTGGTAATCAGCGTGACTTCCGGCCCCTGATGACTGTAGTGATAAAACAGAACCCACGCGCCAATGAGTGCAGTGACGATAGGGAATATCCACACGGGCGACCAGTTTTTTACCTTTTGCACTTTGGCTTCCCCACTTTTAGATTCCATGCTGTCAGGACTCCTCATGGCCTGGTTCTGGTTCACGGTCCCACGACAGACGCGGATCAAATGTCATCGCAGAAAACATTGTCATAATGACGACTAAAGCAAACATCAAAGCACCCATTGCAGGATAAATGTTCATTAACCCTCCCATGCGCACCAGCGCAGAGAGTACCGCAATCACAAAGACGTCGATCATTGACCAGCGACCGACAAATTCCACAACTTCATAAATCAGGTGCATACGTTCGCTGTCACGTTTGCCGTGGCCTTTGGCATCCCAACATAACCAGGCAATGGCGATCATTTTCAACGTCGGCACCATAATACTGGCGATAAAAATAACCGCAGCCACCGGATACGAGCCTTCGCTCCAGATTAAAACCACCCCCTCAAGTATCGTTGATGGCAGCTTTGACCCGAGCAGATCGGTAATCATAATCGGCAAAATATTGGCAGGAAGATAAAGCATGATTGACGTAAACAGTAATGCCAACGTCCATTGCAGACTGTTTTTACGCCGCACATAGCCTTTCGTCTGGCAGCGCGGACACACCCGCTCATCAGCGGGAAGAATCGCGGTGCAGCAAGAGCAGGAACGCAGTCCCTGTCGAATGCCGGGCACGCCAGGTTTTAACTCCTGCTTAATCACTGGCATTGGCGCAATATCATCCCACAGCCAGCGACGGTCAACGCACTGGAATGCGCGCAGTTGCAAAACGCAAAAGAAGCACCACGGAATAAAGCTGCTGCCCACGCCGATATCGCCGTAAGCCATAAGCTTAACGAAGCTGACCAGCACGCCGGCAAGGAAGATTTCCGCCATCCCCCAGCTTTTTAACTGGAACAGGACGCGTGCAAGACCCGCCTTAAGTCTGGCGGGCATCTGCACCCGATTCACCAGCAGCAGGATAGTCAGCAGGCAAAACGCGGGGACCAACTGCACGAATAATAAAAAGAAGGTGCCGAGACTGGCGTAGTCTTCAGAAAAGAGAACGCTGGGGATCTCCAGCAACGTCACTTCGCTGCTCACCCCTGCAACGTTCATATTCACAAAGGGGAAGAGATTTGACAGAAGCAGCATGAACAATGCTGCTAAAACATAGGCGGTAGGACGCTGCCGCGGCGCGTCCCACTCAACCGTTAACGTAGTGCCACATCGTGGACATGCCGCTTTTTGACCATGCTCAAGGCGAGGTAACGCCACCAGCATGTCACACTGCGAGCACAAAATATGCTTCGCGGCATGGTGATGTTCGCACATATGTGCTCCTTTAAATTATGCGCCGTTCTTCAAAGACTCAAGATACTCCCAGCGCTCAAAGGCTTGCTCAAGTTCTTGTTCCGCTTCGTTCAGATTAGCTAATACCTGCTGTGTTTGCTCATGTGGCTGACTGAAAAAAGCGGCGTCAGCAACCTGCGCTTGTAGCCTTTCCAGTTTAGCTTCCAGTTCTTCAAGCTGCGCGGGGAGTTGCTCGAGTTCGCGCTGCAGTTTATAGCTTAGTTTGCTCGTGCCACGTTTGACAATTTCTGCTTTAGGAGCAACAGCTTCCTCTGTTTTTTTCGCGACCGGTTGTTTAAACGCCACATACTGAGATTGCTGGCTGCGCGCGTCATGATAACCGCCGACATAACGACCAATTTTACCACCGCCCTCGAAGATCCAGCATTCAGTTACAGTATTATCCACAAACTGACGGTCGTGGCTTACCAGCAGTACAGTCCCCTGATAGCTATCAATTAGTTCTTCAAGCAGTTCCAGCGTTTCGACGTCAAGATCGTTCGTTGGTTCATCGAGAATCAAAAGATTGCTGGGTTTCAGAAAAAGACGCGCCAACAGCAGGCGATTTCGTTCCCCACCAGAGAGCGCTCGCACTGGCGTCATCGCGCGTTTCGGATGGAACAGGAAGTCCTGCAGATAACCCAGCACATGGCGAGGTTTACCGTTAACCATCACCTCTTGCTTACCTTCAGCCAGGTTGTCCATCACGGTTTTATCGGGATCCAGTTCGGCGCGGTGCTGATCGAAATAGGCCACTTCCAGCTTGGTGCCGACGTGAATGCGTCCACTGTCAGCCTGAAGCTGGCCTAACATCAGCTTCAGCAGCGTTGTTTTGCCGCAGCCGTTCGGTCCGATTAGCGCAATTTTGTCGCTGCGCTGTACCTGTGCTGAGAAATCTTTTACCAGCTGCTTTCCATCAACCTGGTAATCCACGTTCTCCATTTCGAAAACAATCTTGCCTGAACGGCTCGCCTCTTCGACCTGCATCTTCGCCGTGCCCATCACTTCGCGACGTTCGCCACGCTCGCGACGCATGGCTTTCAGTGCGCGCACGCGGCCTTCATTACGGGTACGGCGCGCTTTGATCCCCTGACGGATCCAGACCTCTTCCTGCGCCAGCTTGCGGTCAAACTCTGCATTTTGTAACTCTTCTACGCGCAGCGCTTCTTCTTTCTCCAGCAGATACTGATCGTAATTCCCCGGATAAGTCACCAGCTTGCCACGATCGAGGTCGACGATACGCGTCGCCATATTGCGTATAAATGAACGGTCGTGGGAAATGAAGATGATTGTCCCATTGAAGGATTTCAGGAACCCTTCCAGCCAGTCGATAGTTTCAATATCGAGGTGGTTCGTTGGTTCATCCAGCAGCAGTACACGCGGATTGCTCACTAACGCGCGGCCCAGCGCCGCTTTACGCAGCCAACCGCCTGAAAGCGAAGAAAGTGCGGCGTTTGGATCCAGCCCCAACTGCTCCAGCACTTCATTAATACGGCTTTCGAGCTGCCACAGATTGTGATGATCGAGCATTTCCTGAACCCGCGCCATCTCATTCAGATTTCTGTCGCTTGGATCAGTCATCACCAGACGCGAAATATCGTGATAACGTTTGAGATACTCGGCCTGCTCTTCGATACCCTCGGCAACGAAATCATACACGCTGCCCTCAACATTACGCGGCGGATCCTGTTGCAGACGCGCCACAACCAGATCCTGCTCATAAATGATACGCCCGTCGTCAAGCCCCTGCTCACGGTTCAGGATCTTCATCAGCGTCGATTTACCTGCGCCGTTACGGCCAACCAAACAGACGCGTTCGTTATCTTCGATATGCAGTTCTGCATTATCAAGAAGTGGCGCATCGCTGAACGACAGCCATGCACCATGCATACTGATCAATGACATTTATTTATCCTTTCAGGCTGCGGTAATCAGCCAGCAATTGTGGATCTGACGGTTACGGGCAAAATCCTGGGAAAGCGTTTTTTGGGTAATTTCTTGTGCTTTCAATCCCAGTTCAGCCAAACCGTCGAGATCCATACGGAACCCACGTTTGTTGTTGGAGAACATGATCGTGCCGTCTTTACGCAGCAGACGTTTCAGATCTTTCATCAGCGCCAGATGATCGCGCTGCACATCAAACGAATCTTCCATACGTTTTGAGTTAGAGAACGTCGGCGGATCGATGAAAATCAGATCAAACTGTTCATTCGCATCACGCAGCCAGCCCAGGCAATCGGCCTGAATTAAACGGTGAGCGCGACCGCTCAATCCATTCAGGCGCAGGTTACGTTCCGCCCATTCCAGATAGGTACGCGACATATCGACCGTCGTGGTGCTACGCGCGCCGCCCAATCCTGCATGTACGCTGGCGCTACCGGTGTAGGAAAACAGGTTGAGGAAGTCCTTACCTTTACTCATCTGCCCCAACATGCGGCGCGCAATACGGTGATCGAGGAATAAACCCGTATCAAGGTAGTCAGTCAGGTTCACCCACAGGCGCGCGTTGTACTCGCTTACCTCAATGAATTCACCCTTCTCATTCATCTTCTGATACTGATTCTTGCCTTTCTGACGCTCACGGGTTTTCAGCACCAGTTTGTTTGGCGCGATTTCCAGTACTGACAGCGTGGCGGCAATGATGTCGAACAAGCGTTGACGTGCTTTTTGCGCATCGACCGTCTTCGGCGGTGCGTATTCCTGAACCACGACCCAATCACCGTAACGATCTACTGCAACGTTGTATTCCGGCAGGTCAGCGTCATACAGGCGATAGCATTCAATGCCTTCCTGACGCGCCCATTTTTCCAGCTTCTTAATATTCTTGCGCAGGCGGTTGGCATAATCTTCCGCTACCGTAGCCGGCTTGCTGTCCGCAGTGGTCTCTGCAACGTGATAATTCTTCTGCACACAATCCAGCGGGCCGTTTTTCGCTTTGAACTGCTTGTCGGCACGTAATTGCAGGCTGCTGAGCAGATCCGGCGAGGCGCTGAACAGCGACAAATTCCAGCCGCCAAACTGGTTTTTCATCGTACGGCCCAGCAGGCTGTGCAGAGCAATCAGCGCCGGTTCGCTATCCAGACGTTCGCCGTAAGGCGGGTTACTGATAACTGTACCATACGGTCCTTTCGGCAGCGGATTGCTCAGTTTGGCGACATCTTTCACGTCAAACGTCATCAGATCGGCGATACCGGCGCGGCGAGCATTACTACGCGCTTTTTCAATCACGCGTGCATCGCTATCGGATCCATAAAAATGCGAGGTATAGTCAGCCAGTCCCTTACGCGCACGCACCTGCGCTTCGGCTTTCACTTCTTGCCAGACGGCTTCGTCGTGTTGCGCCCAACCGCTGAAGCCCCAGTATACACGGTGCAGACCCGGCGCGCGATCGGTCGCCCACATTGCCGCTTCAATCAGCAGCGTGCCGGAACCACACATCGGATCGAGTAACGGGGTTCCCGGCTGCCAGCCAGAACGCATTACAATAGCGGCGGCCAGCGTCTCTTTAATCGGTGCCTGACCCGCGCGATCGCGATAGCCACGCTGATGCAAACCGTCACCGCTCAGATCGAGCGCAATGCTGGCAGTATCTTTGTTCAACCAGACGTTGATGCGCAGATCCGGGGATTCACGATCCACATTCGGACGCGGCATATTTTTGCGGGTAAAGGCATCGACAATCGCATCCTTGACCTTCAGCGCGCCGTACTGGCTGTTACGAATGGTCTCGTTCAGTCCGCTAAAATGGACGGCAAACGTAGCACCAGGGTTAAATATCTCTGTCCAGTCGATTGCCTGAACGCCGAGGTACAGATCAAGATCGCTGTAGACCTTGCACTCTCCCATCGGCAGGATAATGCGCGAGGCCAGGCGGCTCCACATCAGGCTCTGGTAAACAAGCCGCGTGTCGCCCTTAAAATGGACCCCACCCTGAACGACCTGACACTCCAGCGCGCCGAGGTTTTCCAGTTCAGTTTTTAACAGCTCTTCCAGCCCGCGGGCCGTACTGGCAAACAGAGAATTCATAATGTCACTTTTACTCCGAGAAAATTGCTGCGCATTATAGCTAATATGGGCTGTATGTCATAAAGTTGAAGGCTTATTTTCATTCGAGGGGCTGTACAGTGGTCACGTTAACCCGACTTTTTATTCATCCGGTTAAATCAATGCGCGGCATTGGGCTTACGCATGCCCTGGCAGATATTAGCGGTCTCGCCTTTGATCGCATATTTATGATCACTGAACCTGACGGAACGTTCATAACTGCCCGCCAGTTCCCACAAATGGTCCGTTTTACGCCTTCCCCATTCCACGATGGGCTGCATCTTACGGCGCCAGACGGCAGCAGTGCGCTCGTGCGATTTGCCGACTTCGCTCCCCAGGATGCACCAACAGAAGTATGGGGAAACCATTTTACCGCGCGTATTGCGCCAGCGGCTATCAACCAGTGGCTTAGCGGCTTTTTCTCCCGTAACGTGCAGTTACGCTGGGTCGGCCCGCAGCTGACGCGCCGTGTAAAACGCCATGTTGATGTTCCTTTATCCTTCGCTGATGGTTATCCCTATCTGCTGGCCAACGAAGCATCCCTGCGCGATCTGCAACAGCGCTGTCCGGCAAGCGTCAAAATGGAACAGTTTCGCCCCAATATAGTAGTTTCGGGAGCTGGTGCCTGGGAAGAAGATACCTGGAAAGTGATTCGTATTGGCGACGTCATTTTTGATGTAGCAAAACCCTGTAGCCGCTGTATTTTCACGACAGTTAGCCCGGAAAAAGGCCAGAAACATCCATCCGGTGAACCGCTTGCCACATTGCAAACCTTCCGTACTGCGGTAGATAACGGCGATGTCGATTTTGGTCAGAATCTTATCGCGCGTAACAGTGGCGTTATTCGCGTCGGCGATGAGGTAGAAATTTTGGCAACCGGCCCCGCCAGAGCGTACGGCGCGGCTGAATCAGACGAAACTACACCCGAACAACAACCTGATGCCACGGTGCTTATTGACTGGCAGGGACAGACCTTTCGCGGAAATAATCAGCAGGTATTGCTTGAGCAGTTGGAAAACCAGGGTATCCGGGTTCCCTATTCATGCCGGGCAGGCATTTGCGGATGCTGTCGAATTCGGCTGGTAGAAGGCGAAGTTAGCCCGTTGAAGAAATCAGCGATGGGGGACGACGGAACGATTCTGTGCTGCAGCTGTATTCCCAAAACGGCAATCAGGCTGGAGAGCTAAACCGCCTGCTCAAGGCTGAAACTGTCAACAACGGCCTGCGGTTTCAGTCTGTCATTCATTATTTTAATCGCATCGCCAAGCTGCATCGTACGCCCGGCGATAACCACGCCAGGTTGCGCAAGCAGGCAAAGCGCGGCGTTTTCACCCGGCTCAACCACTAACAGGTTTACCTGTTCATCGGTATCGCTTAAATCAACACAGGCTGCGTCACCCACGACCGGCGACCAGTTAATACCGTGTGCGACAAAGTGCCAGCTTTTTGGCATTTGCGGTTTGAGATAACGAATCGCCACCAGCGCATTAAGCACCAGTTCCGCTTTTTGTTCTTTGGCTAAATCCAGGTAGCGACATTTTTCTTCAAAGGAAAAATAAAGCGCGGCGTCATCAACACAAAAACCTGACGGAGAAAATGCATCAGGAGTGAGCATTTTACGAGCAAAACGCGAACGGAATAACATGCCATTGGCTAAATCGAGCATCATTCGATCGTGCTCTTCATCATAATACCAGCGCCAGTTATCGTCGGGTTTAATTCGCATCAGTTTCTCTCCTTTCCTTAATCATCACCGTTACGACAGTATCCTTTTGCCGCTTCGTTTATTGCCCTAATAATAAAAGCTCAGAATGTTTAAATAAGCAACAGTAAAGGAATATAAAACAACCAGGGCTAGAAATAAAGCCCTGGTTTGTGATTAAGGTAGCATTCAGATATTGCTGACGATTTCTTTTATCAACGGCGGACCTTTAAAAATAAAGCCCGAATAAATCTGTACGAGGGTTGCACCAGCAGCTATTTTCTCACGTGCAGCAATCACCGAGTCGATACCACCAACACCAATAATCGGCAGCTGACCTTTTAATTCCTGAGACAACTGGCGAATAATTTCTGTACTTTTTAATTGCAACGGTCGACCGCTCAGACCACCCATTTGATCGCAATTTTTCATTCCCTGAACAAGAGAACGATCGAGGGTGGTGTTAGTCGCAATTACGCCATCAATATTATGACGAACTAAACTATCGGCGACCTGGATCAGTTCTTCCACAGAAAGATCCGGCGCGATCTTTACCGCCACCGGAACATATTTATGGTGGATCGCTTGCAGATCGTTTTGCTTATTTTTAATTGCCGTCAGGAGATCGTCCAGCGCCTCGCCGTATTGTAGCGTACGTAATCCCGGCGTATTCGGCGAAGAGATATTAATCGCGATATAGCCAGCATAAGCATAGACTTTTTCCATACAAATCAGATAGTCATCTTTGCCGTTCTCTACTGGGGTATCTTTGTTCTTACCAATATTAATACCCAGAATACCGTCGAAATGTGATTTTTTAACGTTCTCAACCAGGTTATCAACCCCGTGGTTATTAAACCCCATGCGGTTGATCAAACCTTCTGCATCGACCAGACGGAACAGACGCGGTTTATCGTTACCCGGCTGAGGGCGTGGCGTCACGGTACCAATCTCAATGGAACCAAATCCCATCGCGCCGAGCGCATCAATGCACTCCCCGTCTTTATCCAGTCCGGCAGCAAGCCCGAGCGGATTTTTAAACGTCAACCCCATACAGGTAACCGGTTTTGCCGGTACTTTCTGGCGCACAAGCGCTTCAAGCGGTGTGCCGGTAATGCGACGTAATTGCTGGAATGTCAATTCATGAGCGCGCTCTGGATCGAGCTGAAAAAGGGCTTTACGAACGAAGGGGTAGTACATGAACTCTCCTGGATTCCCGGTGTGCAAACCGGGGGCGTATTATGTGCGATCGCGAGCAAAAAGGGAATTGACCTGCGGCAATAAATAGCAATCGTTTTCCTCGCCTCTGCCTTTTTATTCAATTTCCAACTTTTCTATCCCGTATAAATCATTTCGATAAACAAAATCTCTCTGCCAGACTGCTCAAATTGTTATCAATGTTAACCAAAAGCAAACAATTAGTTATAAGGGGAGAATGAAATTATGCGCGTCATCACTCTGGCGGGGAGCCCTCGCTTTCCCTCTCGATCCAGTGCGTTACTGGAATATGCCCGAGAAAAACTTCACGGTCAGGATGTCGAAATCTTTCACTGGAACCTGCACAATTTTGCCCCGGAAGACCTGATCTATGCTCGTTTCGACAGTCCGGCGCTGAACACATTTATCGAACAATTGCAGGATGCAGACGGGCTGATTGTCGCAACACCAGTCTATAAAGCCGCTTACTCTGGCGCCCTGAAAACCCTGCTCGACCTACTCCCCGAGCGGGCGCTGGAAGGGAAAGTGGTTTTGCCGTTGGCGACCGGCGGCAGCGTGGCGCATTTACTTGCCGTCGATTACGCGCTGAAACCGGTACTGAGCGCATTAAAGGCCCAGGAGATCCTGCACGGTGTGTTTGCCGATGATTCACAGGTGATTGATTATCAGCATAAACCTCAGTTTACGCCCAACCTTCAGCAGCGTCTGGACAGTGCGCTCGATACCTTCTGGCTGGCGTTGCATCGTCGCGATGTCCAACTTCCTCAACTGAACACCCTGCGAGGTGCCGCTCATGCTTGATTTTCTCAGGCGTCACACGTCATGGCTGGCACTGACCGGGTTGTTGTCGCTGTCAACGCTGGGGCATGCCGCAGAATCGGCCCCCGATGCCCTGCGTATTGGTTACCAGAAAGGAAGCGTCAGTATGGTGCTGGCCAAAAGCCATCAGCTACTCGAGAAACGCTATCCGCAGACTAAAATCTCGTGGGTCGAATTCCCGGCTGGACCGCAAATGCTGGAAGCACTCAATATCGGCAGTATCGATCTCGGCAGTACCGGTGACATTCCGCCGATTTTCGCCCAGGCTGCCGGGGCCGATCTGGTTTACGTGGGCGTCGAGCCGCCCAAACCGAAAGCCGAAGTGATTCTGGTGCCAAAAAATAGCCCGATCCAGAGCGTCGCGCAGCTTAAAGGACATAAAGTCGCCTTCCAGAAAGGCTCCAGCGCCCACAATTTACTGCTCCGGGCGCTGCAACAGGCCGGACTGAAATTTACCGATATTCAACCGACGTATCTGACTCCCGCCGATGCGCGAGCGGCCTTTCAGCAAGGAAACGTGGATGCGTGGGCTATCTGGGATCCCTATTATTCCGCCGCGTTACTGCAAGGTGATGTACGCGTACTGAAGGACGGCTCAGACCTCAAGCAAACCGGTTCGTTTTATCTCGCCGCCCGTCCTTATGCCGAGAAAAATGGCGCTTTTGTACTTGGCGTACTGGATACCTTTAGCCAGGCCGATGCGTTAACGCTCAGTCAGCGCCAGCAAAGCATTACCCTGCTGGCCAAAACCATGGGGCTGCCTGAACCGGTGATTGCGTCTTATCTGGATCATCGTCCGCCAACCACCATTGTGCCAGTCAACGCCTCTGTTGCTGCCCTACAACAACAAACCGCCGATCTGTTTTATGACAACCGTTTGGTGCCGAAAAAAATCGATATTCGCCAGCGTATCTGGCAACCCACTCAGCAGGCAGGAGAAAAATTATGAGTCTGAATATGTTCTGGTTTTTACCCACCCACGGTGACGGTCATTATCTTGGAACGGAAGAAGGTTCGCGCCCGGTTGATCACAGTTATCTGCAACAAATCGCGCAAACGGCCGATCGCCTGGGATTTACCGGCGTCCTGATCCCAACCGGTCGCTCTTGCGAAGATGCCTGGCTGGTCGCCGCTTCGATGATCCCGGTCACCCAGAGATTAAAGTTTCTGGTCGCGCTGCGCCCAAGCGTCACCTCGCCAACGGTTGCCGCACGTCAGGCTGCGACGCTCGACAGACTCTCAAATGGCCGGGCGTTATTTAACCTGGTGACCGGCAGCGATCCGCAGGAGCTGGCTGGCGACGGCGTGTTCCTCGATCACACAGAACGATATGAAGCCTCTGCTGAATTTACTCAGGTCTGGCGGCGACTGCTGCAAGGTGAAACGGTGGATTTCAACGGCAAACATATTCATGTTCGCGGCGCGAAGCTGTTTTTCCCTCCCGTACAACAACCCCAGCCACCGCTTTATTTCGGCGGCTCGTCTGATGTCGCACAAGACCTTGCTGCCGAGCAGGTTGATCTTTATCTGACCTGGGGCGAGCCTCCTGAGCAGGTGAAAGCGAAGATTGAACAGGTGCGAGCCAAAGCGGCGGCGCTCGGGCGCAAGATCCGCTTTGGTATTCGTCTGCATGTGATCGTACGGGAGACAACCCACGAGGCGTGGCAGGCAGCGGATCGTCTGATAGCCCACCTTGATGACGACACCATTGCCAAAGCCCAGGCCGCCTTCTCAAGAACGGATTCGGTTGGTCAGCAGCGAATGGCTGCACTGCACAATGGTAAACGCGACAAACTGGAAATTAGTCCGAACCTGTGGGCAGGCGTTGGACTGGTACGCGGTGGTGCGGGTACCGCGCTGGTCGGAGATGGTCCGACTGTCGCGGCGCGTATCAATGAGTATGCCGCGCTGGGAATCGACAGCTTTGTGTTGTCCGGATACCCACATCTGGAAGAGGCATACAAGGTTGGCGAGCTGCTGTTCCCGCATCTGGATGTTGCTATACCGGAAATTCCGCAGCCGCAATACCTGCAACAACAAGGTGAAGCGGTGGCAAACGAATTTATCCCGCGCAAAGTCGCGCAAAGCTAAGGAGCGGCTAATGGCAACGCCGAAAAACAGGTGGTTATTACGCCTCGCGCCCTGGTTTTTACCGGTAGGTTTGGTGGCGCTCTGGCAGCTCGCATCTTCAATGGGCTGGCTGTCCACTCGCATTCTGCCCTCTCCGGAAGGTGTTATCGAAGCTTTCTGGACGCTTTCCGCCAGTGGCGAGCTTTGGCAGCATCTGGCCATCAGTTCCTGGCGCGCGCTGATCGGATTCTCCATCGGTGGATCGATTGGCCTGACACTGGGACTTATCAGCGGCCTTTCGCGTTGGGGAGAACGCCTGCTGGATACCTCGGTGCAGATGCTGCGTAACGTACCGCATCTGGCGCTGATCCCGCTGGTGATTTTGTGGTTCGGCATTGATGAATCCGCCAAGATCTTTCTCGTTGCGTTGGGCACGCTGTTCCCGATTTACATCAACACCTGGCATGGGATCCGTAGTATCGATCGTGGGCTGGTAGAAATGGCGCGCAGCTATGGATTATCCGGCTTTTCACTGTTTGTTCATGTGATCCTCCCCGGCGCCCTGCCCTCGATTATGGTCGGCGTGCGTTTTGCTCTCGGGCTGATGTGGCTGACGCTGATTGTGGCGGAAACTATTTCTGCCAATGCAGGTATTGGTTACCTGGCGATGAACGCCCGCGAATTTCTGCAAACCGATGTGGTCGTGGTGGCCATTATTCTCTACGCCCTGCTCGGCAAACTTGCCGACGTCAGCGCCCAATTGCTGGAGCGAGTCTGGCTACGCTGGCATCCGGCTTACCATGTAAAGGAGGCTACCGTATGAATACCGCTCGCCTGAACCAGGGTACACCGCTGTTGCTGAGCGCCGTGACAAAACAATACGCCGCCAATACAGTGCTCAATCAATTAGATTTGCATATTCCGGCCGGACAGTTTGTTGCCGTGGTTGGCCGCAGCGGCGGTGGTAAAAGTACGTTGCTGCGTCTGCTGGCAGGGCTGGAATCGCCGACCTCAGGCGCATTACTTGCCGGAACCACCCCACTGGCGGAAATTCAGGATGATACGCGTATGATGTTCCAGGATGCGCGTCTGCTGCCATGGAAGACGGTTATCGATAATGTGGGCCT
Organism: Citrobacter sp. Cpo100; assembly: GCF_030332595.1. Taxonomy (NCBI): domain Bacteria; kingdom Pseudomonadati; phylum Pseudomonadota; class Gammaproteobacteria; order Enterobacterales; family Enterobacteriaceae; genus Citrobacter; species Citrobacter sp. Cpo100. The sequence goes on from NZ_JAOWHM010000037.1 coordinate 1,112,351, forward strand.
GGGTCTGAAAGGTCAGTGGCGCGAGGCGGCCCGAGATGCGCTGGCCGCGGTTGGGCTGGAGAGTCGTGCTCACGAATGGCCGGCTGCGCTGTCCGGTGGACAAAAACAGCGTGTAGCCCTGGCACGGGCATTAATTCATCGCCCCGGTTTGCTGCTGCTGGATGAACCCCTCGGCGCTCTGGATGCCCTAACCCGCCTTGAAATGCAGGATCTGATCGTCTCTTTATGGCAAGAGCACGGCTTTACCGTACTGCTGGTCACTCATGACGTCAGTGAAGCGGTGGCAATGGCCGATCGCGTGTTGCTGATTGAGGACGGAAAAATCGGGTTGGATCTGACGGTGGATATTCAGCGCCCCCGCCGTTTGGGATCGGTACGGTTAGCCGATCTGGAAGCGGAAGTGTTGAACCGGGTTATGAAACGCGGCGAGACGGAACAACCGATCCTTCGACATGGATAACCGCTCAGAAAACCAGGCCCGGTAGCGCTTACCGGGCCTTTTGCCGGATGGCGGCGTTACCGCCTTATCCGGCCTACTAAACTACAGGTCAACGTTTCAGGCTAACGCTTTGTCAATCTTCTCGAACAGATCGCCGGAGAGATTCTCCAGACCTTTCAGCTGTTCCAGCGCCGCACGCATTTTCGCCTGACGTTTTGCATCATAACGTTTTAAGCGAATCAGCGGCTCAATCAGACGTGACGCCACCTGCGGGTTACGACTATTAAGCTCAGTCAACATGTCGACCAGGAACTGATATCCACTACCATCTTCCGCATGGAATGCCGCCGGGTTGCTACCTGCAAAGGCACCGATCAGCGAACGGATTCGGTTCGGGTTACTCATACTGAAAGAGCGATGCTTCAGCAGGCCGCGTACCGTTTCCAGCACGTTTTTCGCCGGGCTGGTGGATTGCAGGATAAACCATTTGTCCATCACCAGACCGTCATGGTGCCACTTATCGTCATACTCCTGCATTAGCGCGTCGCGACAAGGCAGCTGCGCCGCCACTGCCGCGGATAGCGCCGCCAGCGCATCGGTCATATTGTTCGCTTCACGATACTGCTTGCTTACCAGCGTGTCAGCCAGATGGGTTTCGCCAAAGGCCAGGAAACGCAGGCAGGCGTTACGCAGCGTACGCTTGCCAATATCGGCATGCTCAACGCGGTACTCATCAAGATGATTAGCGTTATAGATGGCGAGGAATTCATCTGCCAGCTCGGCCGCCAGCGTGCGGGTTAACGCTTCGCGTACTTCGGTTATCGCCACCGGATCGATGATGTCGAACAGTTCGGCTATTTCATTTACTGAAGGCAGCGTCAGGATCTCTGCCGCCAGCGCCGGATCGATTTTCTCATCCAGTAAAATTGCGCGGAATGCATCAGCCACGTGTACCGGCAGCGACAGCGGTTGTCCCTGCTGATGACGGGCAACGTTAAGCTTAATATAGGTCGCCAGCAGGCCTTGCGCCGCGTCCCAACGAGAGAAATCGTTACGCGCATGACGCATCAGGAAGGTCAGCTGCTGATCGCTCCATTTGTATTCCAGTTTTACCGGCGCGGAGAATTCGCACAGCAGCGCCGGAACCGGCTGGAAGTAGACGTTATCAAAGACAAACGTCTGCTCTGCCTGGGTGACGTTGAGTACAGAATTCACCGGGTGCCCGCCTTTTTGTAGCGGGATCACTTTCCCTTCGTTGTCATACAACTCGAGGGCGAAAGGAATATGCAGCGGCTGTTTTTCGGCCTGATCCGGCGTGGCCGGCGTGCGCTGGCTGATCGTCAGCGTGTACTGCTCAGTTGACGGATTGTAGTCATCACGCACGGTCAGAATCGGCGTACCGGACTGACTGTACCAGCGGCGGAAATGGGAGAGATCAACGTTAGAAGCATCTTCCATCGCCTGCACGAAATCATCACAGGTTGCAGCACTGCCGTCATGACGCTCAAAGTAAAGTTGCATCCCTTTCTGGAAGTTAGCCTCACCGAGCAGGGTGTGGATCATACGAATGACTTCAGCGCCCTTTTCGTACACGGTCAGGGTATAGAAGTTGTTCATTTCAATGACCATATCCGGACGGATAGGGTGCGCCATCGGGCTGGCATCTTCAGCAAACTGCAGACCACGCATGGTGCGCACATTGCTGATGCGGTTTACCGCGCGTGAGCCAAGATCGGAACTGAACTCTTGATCGCGGAACACGGTTAAGCCTTCTTTCAGGCTCAACTGGAACCAGTCACGGCAGGTCACACGGTTGCCGGTCCAGTTGTGAAAATACTCATGACCGATAACGCGCTCAATATCGAGGTAGTCTTTGTCGGTGGCTGTATCGGTACGTGCCAGCACATATTTGGAGTTAAAGATGTTCAGACCTTTATTCTCCATCGCGCCCATGTTGAAGAAATCCACAGCGACAATCATATAGATGTCGAGGTCATACTCGAGGCCAAAGCGCTCTTCATCCCATTTCATGGAGTTTTTCAGCGAGGTCATCGCCCACGGCGCGCGGTCAAGGTTGCCGCGATCGACGTACAGTTCCAGCGCCACTTCACGCCCGGAACGGGTGATAAAGGTATCGCGCAGAACGTCGAAATCACCGGCTACCAACGCAAACAGATAGCACGGTTTCGGGAACGGATCTTGCCACTGTACCCAGTGACGACCATTTTCCAGTTCGCCCTGCGCCACACGGTTGCCGTTAGAGAGCAGGAACGGATATTGGGTTTTATCGGCGATAATTTTGGTGGTAAAACGCGCCAGGACATCAGGCCTGTCCAGATACCAGGTAATATGGCGGAACCCTTCCGCTTCACACTGGGTGCACAGCGCTTCGCCAGACTTGTACAGTCCTTCCAGCGCGGTATTGGCCGCTGGGCTAATTTCATTCACGATACGCAGCGTAAAACGTTCCGGCAACTGACTAATGACCAGAGCGCCCTCTTCTTTATACTCTGTCCACGGCTCGTCGTTCACGTGGATCGACACCAGGGTCAGATCTTCGCCATTCAGGCGCAGGGGCACATCGGACGCGCCATGACGGACAGCCTGGCTCACTGCGGTGACCACGGTTTTTTCAGCATCCAGGTCAAAGGTCAAGTCAATATCAGTAATCTGGTAATCCGGCGCACGATAGTCGTGACGGTATTTGGCTTGTGGCTGTTGTGTCATAAAAAAACCTTTAGCATCTTTAATAGAGTCTCGGCTTCAGTCTATTCCTGTTGCGTAAATCGCGCTACGCAGAATGTTCATCTTTTCAGGCACAAACACCCTTTTTGCTACATTTTCATAACACGTGGCACGAATTGCCCTCGACCAGAAAGAGAGCTTATGGTGTGATCGGGGTTCAATAAATCGCTAAACAGGGTATACTCCAGCGGTTTTCTTAGTTGTTTATTGTACTAAACGCTCCCGTGAGAGGATGCTACTGCGCACCTATGACACAATTCGCTTCTCCTGTTCTGCACTCGCTGCTGGATACAGACGCTTATAAGTTGCATATGCAGCAAGCCGTTTTTCACCACTACTATGATGTACAAGTAGCGGCTGAATTTCGTTGCCGTGGCGATGACCTGCTCGGTATTTATGCCGATTCTATTCGTGAGCAGGTGAATGCTATGCAGCACCTGCGACTGCAGGAGGATGAGTACCAGTGGCTCTCCGGCCTGCCTTTCTTTAAAGCTGATTACCTCACCTGGTTACGTGATTTCCGCTATAACCCGGAACAGGTTTGCGTCACCAATGATAACGGCAAGCTAAACATCCGCTTAACCGGTCCGTGGCGTGAAGTGATCATGTGGGAAGTCCCGCTGTTAGCGGTGATTAGCGAACTGGTACACCGTTACCGTTCACCTGAATCAGGCGTCCCGCAGGCACTCGATGAGCTGGAAAGCAAACTAGTAGAATTCTCTGCTTTAACGAAAGATGTCGATATGTCCCGCTTCCATTTGATGGATTTCGGTACGCGTCGTCGTTTTTCGCGCGAAGTACAGCAGGCTATCGTTAAACGCCTGCAGCAAGAGCCCTGGTTTGTCGGCACCAGTAACTACGATCTGGCCCGCCGCCTGTCATTAACCCCAATGGGTACGCAGGCGCATGAGTGGTTCCAGGCTCATCAGCAAATCAGTCCAGAACTTGCCACCAGCCAGCGCGTAGCCCTGGCAGCCTGGTTAAATGAATACCCTGATCAACTCGGCATTGCATTGACCGATTGCATCACCATGGACGCATTTTTACGCGACTTTGGCGTTGAGTTCGCTACCCGCTACCAAGGGTTACGCCATGACTCAGGCGATCCGGTGGAATGGGGTGAAAAAGCCATCGCTCATTATGAAAAACTGGGTATTGATCCGCTGAGCAAAACGCTGGTCTTCTCAGATAATCTCGATCTGAAAAAAGCGATTGAACTCTACCGCCACTTCTCTTCCCGCGTACAGTTGAGTTTTGGTATTGGGACACGGCTAACATGCGACATTCCGCAGGTTAAGCCACTCAATATTGTGATCAAGCTGGTGGAATGTAACGGCAAACCGGTGGCGAAGTTATCTGACAGCCCGGGTAAAACCATCTGCCACGATAAAGCATTTGTTCGTGCATTGCGCAAAGCCTTCGATCTTCCGCATATCAAAAAAGCCAGTTAAGCCTTCCAGGGAGCCATTTTGGCTCCCTTTTTCGCGTTTATTTCCGAAATCTTTCACTCCAGCTACGAATTCTGCTTGTCTGATTGCAGATGCCAGGTAACATAGGTATCCCCCCATTACGGGTGGACATGTGTTTATATATCCGACTATTAACAGAGAGAATATTATGAGCGTTGTGCCTGTAGCCGACGTACTCCAGGGCCGCGTAGCCGTTGACAGCGAAGTCACCGTGCGCGGATGGGTGCGTACCCGCCGAGATTCAAAAGCTGGCATCTCCTTCCTCGCCGTTTATGACGGTTCCTGCTTTGATCCTGTACAGGCCGTCATCAATAATTCTCTGCCCAATTACAATCAGGACGTACTGCGCCTGACGACGGGTTGTTCAGTTATCGTAACGGGTAAAGTCGTTGCATCTCCTGGACAAGGACAGAGCTTTGAAATTCAGGCCACTGAGGTTGAAGTAACGGGCTGGGTTGAAGATCCTGACACTTACCCAATGGCAGCCAAGCGTCACAGCATTGAGTATCTGCGTGAAGTGGCGCACATGCGTCCGCGTACCAACATGATTGGTGCGGTAGCGCGTGTACGTCATACGCTGGCGCAAGCTCTGCATCGTTTCTTCCACGAGCAGGGTTTCTTTTGGGTATCGACTCCGTTGATCACCGCTTCCGATACGGAAGGTGCCGGTGAAATGTTCCGTGTTTCTACGCTGGATCTGGAAAACCTGCCGCGTAACGATCAGGGCAAAGTCGATTTCGACAAAGACTTCTTTGGTAAAGAAGCCTTCCTGACCGTTTCCGGTCAGCTGAACGGTGAAACCTACGCCTGCGCCCTGTCTAAAATTTATACTTTTGGCCCGACATTCCGTGCAGAAAACTCTAACACCAGTCGTCACCTGGCAGAGTTCTGGATGCTGGAACCAGAAGTGGCTTTTGCTGATCTGAATGATGTTGCAGGCCTGGCTGAAGCGATGCTGAAGTACGCGTTTAAAGCCGTACTGGCAGAGCGTGCGGATGATATGAAATTCTTCGCTGAACGTGTCGACAAGGACGCGATTTCACGCCTGGAACGTTTCATTGACGCTGACTTCGCGCAGGTGGATTACACCGACGCGGTAAGCATTCTGGAAAAATGCGGTAAACAGTTCGAAAACCCTGTTTACTGGGGTGTGGATCTGTCTTCTGAGCATGAACGTTACCTTGCTGAAGAGCACTTTAAAGCGCCGGTGGTAGTGAAAAACTACCCGAAAGATATCAAAGCGTTTTATATGCGCCTTAACGAAGACGGTAAAACCGTTGCTGCAATGGACGTACTGGCCCCGGGAATCGGTGAAATCATCGGTGGTTCTCAGCGTGAAGAGCGCCTGGACGTGCTGGATGCCCGTATGCTGGAAATGGGTCTGAACAAAGAGGATTACTGGTGGTATCGCGACCTGCGTCGCTACGGTACCGTTCCGCATTCCGGCTTCGGATTGGGCTTCGAACGTCTGATCGCTTACGTCACCGGCGTACAGAACGTCCGTGATGTTATTCCGTTCCCGCGTACTCCACGTAACGCCACCTTCTAAACGTGCGTTATTGTTTCAAAGGCCAGCATTGCTGGCCTTTTTTATACCCTTTTCGTGTTATCTGGATACCCATCTCACGTTAAACACAACCTTTCAATCCCCTCCACCTGTTACGTAATATTTCATCGCAATACATTTGCACAAAAAATAATCAGCAATTTTATTGTGGATTAGCATTTTCTGATTAAATAGTACATTTTTTAGCCTCGCGCACGGCACTCCAGACGTCCAAAAATCGTTACCTGTAAAATCCGAACTTTCCGGCATAACGGATAAAAAACGACCTTAGCAAAATTAAACATAAGAAAATCATATAAATAGAAATAAAAACGAGAATTTTAAGCGCAGGGGCATCCGAAGTTTGACGCTGTTCACAAAGTTGCACAAAAATAACATCTTGTTACATATTTTTTCTTTTTGAAACCAAATCTTTATATTTGTAGCACTTTGACGGTAGCGAAACGGTAGTTTGAATGGAAAGATGCCTGTCAGACACATAAAGACACCAAACTCTCATCAATAGTTCCGTAAATTTTGATTGACGGAATTTATTGGCGGCAGTGGCAGGTGTCATATAAAAACCGATGAGGGTAATAAATAATGATGAAGCGCAATATTCTGGCAGTGGTTATCCCTGCTCTGCTGGTAGCCGGGGCAGCTAACGCTGCAGAAGTTTATAACAAAGATGGCAACAAGCTGGATGTATACGGTAAAACCGTAGGTCTGCACTATTTTTCTGATAACGCTGGCAACGATGGCGATCAGACTTATGCCCGTCTTGGTTTCAAAGGGGAAACTCAGATTAATTCCGATCTGTCCGGTTACGGTCAGTGGGAATACAACTTTGCCGGTAATAACTCTGAAGGCGGCAGCGACGCTCAGAACGGCAACAAAACCCGTCTGGCATTTGCTGGTCTGAAATATGCCGATCTGGGCTCTTTCGACTACGGTCGTAACTACGGTATCGTTTACGATGCACTGGGTTACACCGATATGCTGCCAGAATTTGGTGGTGATACCGCATACAGCGACAACTTCTTCGTTGGCCGTGTGGGTGGTGTTGCAACCTACCGTAACTCTAACTTCTTCGGTCTGGTTGACGGCCTGAACTTCGGTATCCAGTATCTGGGTAAAAACGAGCGTGATGGCAATACCGGTCGTTCTAACGGTGACGGCGTTGGCGGTTCTGTAAGCTACGAAATGGATGGCTTCGGTATCGTCGGTGCATACGGTGCAGCTGACCGTACCAACGCGCAGGAAAACTCTTTCTACGCTAACGGCGGCAAAAAAGCTGAGCAGTGGGCAACTGGCGTTAAATACGATGCTAACAACATCTACCTGGCAGCGAACTACGGTGAAACCCGTAACGCAACTCGCATCTCAGGTGCCGGAAACAGTGGCTTCGCCAACAAAACTGAAGATTTCTTTGTTGTCGCTCAGTACCAGTTCGATTTCGGTCTGCGTCCATCCCTCTCCTACAACAAATCTAAAGCGAAAGACGTAGAAGGCGTGGGTAACGAAGATCTGGTTGACTACATTGAAGTAGGCGCTACCTACTACTTCAACAAAAACATGTCCACCTATGTTGACTACCAGATCAACCAGATCGACTCTGATAACAAACTGGGCGTGAACTCTGACGACACCGTAGCAGTCGGTATCGTTTACCAGTTCTAATAGCAGACCTCTTTGTTAAATGCCTATAAAACAGGACTTCGGTCCTGTTTTTTTATATCTGCTAGCGAATTCTTGCGTCTTAAAAAAACACCTCAGCTTTTCGTCAGTAACGGTTGGCATTTTGTAAATCTACCGTTAACCTGATAGCGGACTTCCCTTCTGTAATCACTATGGAACCTCGTCATGTTTGAGAACATTACCGCCGCTCCTGCCGACCCCATTTTGGGTCTGGCTGATTTGTTTCGTGCCGATGACCGCCCTGGAAAAATAAACCTCGGGATCGGTGTATATAAAGATGAGACAGGCAAAACGCCGGTGCTGACCAGCGTTAAAAAAGCCGAGCAATATATACTGGAAAATGAAACCACCAAAAATTACCTTGGCATTGACGGTATTCCAGAGTTTGGTCGCTGCACTCAGGAATTACTGTTTGGTAAAGAAAGTTCGCTGATCAACGATAAGCGTGCACGTACCGCACAGACCCCTGGCGGCACTGGTGCACTGCGTGTGGCAGCTGATTTTCTGGCAAAAAATACGTCGGCTAAACGCGTATGGGTGAGCAATCCAAGCTGGCCGAACCATAAGAGCGTCTTTAACTCTGCAGGCCTGGAAGTTTGTGAATACAACTATTACGATGCAGCAAACCACTCGTTAGATTTTGATGCGCTGCTGGCAAGCCTCAGCGAAGCGCAGGTTGGCGACGTGGTGCTATTCCACGGCTGCTGCCATAACCCTACCGGCATCGATCCTACGCTGGAACAGTGGCAAACGCTGGCTCAGATGTCTGTCGAAAAAGGTTGGTTACCGCTGTTCGACTTCGCATACCAGGGTTTTGCCCGTGGCCTGGAAGAAGATGCAGAAGGTCTGCGCGCATTTGCGGCTCTGCACAAAGAGCTGATCGTTGCCAGCTCCTACTCCAAGAACTTTGGACTGTACAATGAGCGTGTAGGCGCCTGTACGCTGGTTGCTGCCGATACTGAAACCGTTGACCGTGCGTTCAGCCAGATGAAATCAGCCATTCGCGCTAACTATTCCAACCCACCAGCACACGGTGCATCCGTAGTGGCCACGATTCTGAGCAACGACGCGCTGCGTGCTATCTGGGAACAGGAACTGACTGATATGCGCCAGCGCATTCAGCGCATGCGTTTACTGTTTGTGAATACGTTGCAAGAGAAAGGTGCAAACCGCGACTTCAGCTTTATCATCAAACAGAACGGCATGTTCTCGTTTAGCGGCCTGACCAAAGAGCAGGTTCTGCGTCTGCGTGAAGAGTTTGGCGTCTATGCCGTCGCTTCCGGACGCGTAAACGTGGCAGGAATGACGCCAGATAATATGGCGCCGCTGTGCGAAGCGATTGTCGCAGTACTGTAATCTATCGCGCACAAAAAAGGCCGCAATAGCGGCCTTTTGTTTATCTGAGATATTACCAGACAGGCATTTCATCCTGCAGGAACGGGTTATGTAGCCGTTCGTTACCCAGCGTAGAAAGTGGTCCATGACCCGGAATAAACGTCACATCATCGCCCAACGGCAAAAGTTTACGTTTAATCGAATCGATCAGTTGGCTATGATCTCCGCGCGGGAAATCGCTGCGCCCTACGCCGCCTTTGAAAATCACATCACCAGAAATCAGTAATTTTGATTGCTCATCAAAGAAGACCACATGTCCCGGTGTATGACCCGGACAATGCAGAACCTGTAACGTCACGTTGCCAACGCTTATCCGGTCACCTTCATTCAACCAGCGATCGGGCGTCAGCGGCTCACAATCTCCCAAGCCAAACATGCGGCTCTGAGCAGGGAGTCCCTGTAACCAGAACTCATCTTCTTTTTCCGGGCCAATAACCGGTACACCATAATGCTGTGCCAGTTCAGCCGCCGCTCCAACATGGTCAAGATGACCGTGAGTAAGCAGGATCTGCATTAGCGTCAGACCGCTGGCATCCACTTCCTGTTTGATTTTCTCGGCATCGCCGCCGGGATCGACCAGCGCGGCCAGACGAGTCTGCTCACACCAGATTAGCGAGCAGTTCTGGGCGAAGGCAGTGACCGGAATAATACGATAGTTCATACAGCTCCTGTTTCATTAAGCTTATGGATCACCAGTGCCGTGCAGGGCCGGTGTCAATATGCACAAAGTTACTGCTGGGGTAGTATCCTACACCACCTGCGCGCATAGATAACGCAGCTTTGCGAATATTACTTAATGCAATGCCTTCAATATGGAAATCCATGGCCTGACCTTTAGTGTGGTAGCTTTTCTTGGCCACACCACGGCTACGTGCACGGAGTTCATTATTGGTATCGATAGAGCGATAGCCTGAGATCAGCTGTACGGGTTTACGCGTGCCCAGCAGGCCCTGCAGACGGAAGAGTTGATCAAACAGTCCCGGGTCAATGGATTTCACTTTATTGGCCCGAAAATCACGGAAAAAGTGGTTAAGTTTTGCTAATTCGTCCTGAATATAGCCCCTGCCATCAAAAAACTCTGCTTTTATTGACTCACCGGTATGCAGGTTATTCAGAGTCAATATACGCGGACGTGGGGTAGAGAGTGTTGCAAATGCAGGCGTAGGCAAGATGGCAGCGCCGAGGGCAATACCACCAAGCGCCAGCAGTTTGCGGCGATTAGCGTCAAATTTGTCCATGGTATTAAGGTCTACAAGGTCAATGTTATCGTATGTATGCTCTAGCGCACGCGGGAAACCTTATCTGGCTAAGTAGTCCACGTCAAGGCTCCCAACCCCAGGAAATACGGGGCTCACAGCCATTTTGCCCCGTTTCCAGCATAACTTACGACAATCATTTTCCTCGAACTGCTTCATTTATCTGATTAATTGCTCGGCTTTTGACACAATTTGTGCGCTGGATCGCGCTGTCAGATCGTAATTGTAAATATCTGTACGATACTGCGTGCGCCCATCAGGGCCGACAAATGCGGTCAGATAGTAGAGGTTGACCGGAATATTCTGGCGAATATTCACATACCGCGTATCCCCTTGCTTCAGGGCATCCGAGATGCGTGAATCATTCCAACCCGCGTCCTGTAGCAGCATATTCGCCAGCTCAGATGCCTTGTTCACACGCACGCATCCGGAGCTTAACGCCCGCGTATCTTTCTGGAACAGATTGTGGTTCGGCGTATCGTGCAGATAAATAGCGTCCGAACTCGGCATATTGAATTTATAGCGTCCGAGCGAGTTACGTGCACCCGGAGCCTGCTGAAAGCGGAACGGCAGATTGGACGCAGTGATGGTCGCCCAGTCAACCTGCCACGGATCTATCGTCTCTTTACTGTTCCAGCCGCGCATTACGGTATAGCCGTGACGTTCAAGATATCCCGGATCATTCCATAACTTAGGCAGAATATCTTTACGTGCCAGCGTCGGCGGAACGTTCCACGGTGGGTTAACGACCACGTTATTTAGCGCACTGCTCATCATCGGCGTTTTACGATCGGGACGCCCGACAATAACGCGCGAGGCCAGCACCTGATTGCCATTCTGATAATAAACCAGCGAATAGGCAGGAATGTTCACCATGATACCGGTAGACAGCTCACTCGGCAGCAGGCGCAAGCGCTGAATATTTAACGCCAGCACGCCCGCACGCTGAGCAGGCGTCACGTTCAGCCAGTCACGCGTCGCAGGGCCAATCGCGCCATCTGCGCCAAGTCCCTGCCACGTCTGAAAACGCTTTACCGCATCAACCAATTCACGATCGTAGGTACCACGCCCTTCTTTGCCAGACGTACTGACGGCAGGCTCCAGCATCCCGGTTCGACGCAAAATTTCACGTAGCGCGGGGATGTCATTACTCCACTCCCCCGGACGCAGCGTTGCTGTACTGGTGAGCTGTGGCCAGGGACGTGTATCGCCCACCAGCTTGAGCAGTGATTCATGCATGGCTGCATACTGCGGATGTTGAGGCGCAAGGCTGGCCACAAATGAAGTCAGTTGACCGTTATCCAGTGCGACCTGCCACTGGTTGATGACGGAAATCGGCGGCGTCGTTAGCGCATAGGGCTTATCGCTGTAAAGCCAGCGATTACCTTTGACAGGGATGTTAGCGATAAAGTGCAGATACCCCATCATCGCATCAGAGAGCACGATGTCTCTCGCCTGACCGGTTACTGCCGGGTCAGTCAGAAGTGCAACCCAGGTAGTGAACTGCGGCTGAAAGCCGGCAATTGCGACCTCGGCTAACTGTTGCTGAAATGCCTTTACCGCATCACGATTTTCCCACATCGGCTTCATTTCGCGTGCGGCATACAGCAGTTCCAGCTGGCTCATGTAAACCGGCGTATAACCTGCTGGCAGCTGAGAGTGTATTTCGGCGCGGGCTTTATCGACAGACACGCCTTCTGGCAGCGGTTGAATACCCGCCATGATGGCCGTCGCAGAAGATTGAACCTGCGGCTGCGATAACGCTGTTGGCTGTTCACTGACGGTCGCAGAGCTATCGCCAGGGATCATTTCAGGCTCATCGGCCTGAGCATTGAACAGTGGAGCGAATGTTACGGCCAGGCACAAACTGATTGCCGATAGCCGACGACCACACATTTTATTAAGCAACATCCCTTGCCCCCTGTTTTCTTTATCATACTCTGAATAGCCAGGCCGTCTGTATTCCTCTTTATTCTGACGAGGGTCGGACCTGTAAAACGCCAATACAAACTGAAGTATGACGAGCAAGCCTGTGATGCGTTAGGCTCACCTTTAGTATATAAACATCAAAAACTTTTTGCCTAACCTAATGTAAAGAAGTCTAAAGAAATTACACCAGGCATGAAGTCTTTTCGGAAAAAAATAAGGCGGCCATGTAGCCGTAATGCCAGTCAGTTAGCGCCTCAGTTTCAGTAAACTGGCGGAGGTAAAGAACATGCTATCTCGGAAATAGAGTTCCGTTCACCTCATGCTCATTGTTTCTCTGAAACACGGATTCCCGTGAACGTGTAAAGGGCGTTCTCCGCCACGCCCTTTACAATCCCGGCTCCCGGCGGGAAAATTGTTGCTACGCAATACCCTCCGCTTATTCCTCCTGGCTACCGGGCCGGGCGCGAGGAAGCGTCCCTGCAAAGCGCGCCCTGAGCCAGCATCCATGCTGGCTCTCCCGGCCTTACGGAAACACGTCGGCAATTTTCAGCCGGACCAGCCCACACCTGACCATCTGCGTTTTTGTTTAAACAGCAAAACAGCTTTTACTGAAAGTCAGGGCATTGAAGCGATGACCCCTGTCCGGCTGAAAATCGATGAGGCGTTGACGTCTGCCCGGGACTGCCCGCAGGGATGCGGGCAGAGGGGATGGCCTGCATGGATGCAGGCTCGGCCCCGACCCGACAGGCAGACGGCATAAGACGAATAACTCGCGCAGCGACGATTTTCCCGCCGGGAGCCTGGGTTGCAAGGGAGGTGGCGGTGAGCCTCCCTTGCACGTTCACAGGTATCTGCGCTTCAGAGAAATGACACCACTGAGGTGAACGGAACCCTGAGCAAGAATCACATGTTCATCATACATGCTTAACTGATGAGCATTAGCCATGTAGCCGCCTTTTTGCTTAGCTTGCCTGCGAGGAGGCATCTTCAGTCCCCGGCAGTGGTTCCGGTAACTGAGGCGCAAATCCGCGCAGCCCCACCACGTGAACGTGTTCGGTGTTCTGGAAGACTTTACGCACCAGTTTGTAGGTGGTGCCTTTCTCTGGGCTGATGTTTTCCGGCGCAGCGATAATCAGCTGCATCTGCAAACGCTCACACAGCTCAAACAAGGTCGCAATAGAACGCGCATCGAGTCGTGCAGCTTCATCAAGGAACAGCAGGCGGCAAGGAGATATATCTTTCCCGCGCAATCTGCGGCCTTCATCTTCCCAGCTTTGCACCACCATCACCAGAATAGACATCCCGGTCCCGATCGCTTCACCCGTTGACAACGCACCAGACTCAGCACGCAGCCAGCCGTCAGAGCCACGGTTAACCTCAACTTCCATTTCCAGATAGTTACGGTAATCTAGCAGCTCTTCACCAATGGTTTGTGGCGTACGTTGCCCCATGTCTATCTGCGGATTCAGACGCTGATACAGCTTCGCCAGCGCTTCTGAGAAGGTCAGGCGATTGCTGTTAAACAGATCCTGATGCTGTTCATGCTGCTCTGAAAGTACGTCCAGCAAGGTAGCATGTGTTTCACGCACATTGACGTTCAGGCGAACGCTGTTGACCTGGCCAAACGACACGCTTTGCAGCCCCTGGTTCAGCATGCGAATACGGTTCTGTTCACGCTGAATGGTCTTACGAATAATGTTCGCCACGCTGCGTGAGCTGATCGCCAGCTTCTGTTCGCGTGAGGTTAACTCTTCCGTCAGACGGCTCAGCTCAATCTCCATCTGTTCAATGGCTTCAACCGGATCATCGGTACGAATAATATCCTGGCGAATACGTTCACGCAGATGCTGGTAAACCGCGACGAAGAACTGAATTTTGCGCTCTGGACGTTTTGGATCTTCAGACAGACGCAACACATCGCGCAGGTGCTCGTTATCTGCAACCGCCAGACGTAGCGCACCGAGCGCCTTATCCGACATCGAACGCAGTTCGTCACCGGAAAGATAGGCCAACTCGCGACGGTGCAGACGCCGTTCCACACCGTTATCTTTCACCATCCGCATGACTGCACACCAGCCGGCTTTGGCGGTGACTACCTGCTCGCGCATTTCATGATAATCACGTTCCAGCTTGCGCAGTCTGCGGGTCAGGTTTTCCATCTCCGCTTCGCAGAAGGTCAGTGCTTTCTCAAGTTGGTTGCGGCGTGCACGGTTGTTGCTGAGTTGTGCATGCAGTTCGTCACGACGGATACGCGCGCGCTCTTCGGCACCGCTGTCCGCACGAACGCCAATATCCTGCAGTTCACGTTGTAAATCGTTCAGCAGCTCTTTTTTGGTGTCATAAGAGCTTTTCAGCGATGCCATGACCTGGTTGTACTGGCTTAACTGTGCGGCGTGGCTGCGCAGCGCTTCGCGAGCGCGGGTACGTTCGGCTTCCGCCTGTTCCAGGCGTTCACGCAATTTTTCGTTCAGATCGCTATTGCCGCTCAGCATTTCGGCTGAGTCGGAATAACTAAAGTGCGCCCGACGCTGTACAACTTCGGTCAGCGCAAAAGCCTGCTGACGCGCATCGCGCTGCATCTGCTGGGAATACGCATAGTCTTCCTTCAGCTGTTCAAACTGCTCAGGGTCATTTTGCAGAACCGAAACGATAGGTTCCAGTTTCGCCAACTGATTGCCATGTTGCTGTACAAAACGCGCGGCTTCCTGAGCTTCATCCAGACGCTCGCGAATTTCGTCTACGCGATCGGCTAGAGTATCATCTGCCAGCAGATTCAAGCGCGGCAGCAGGCGGTTCAGCGCAGAGACGCCCTCTTTCGCCTGTTCAAACTGCATACGGCTTTGCTGGTTATCATTTTCATGATTGGTCAGCGCACGTTCCAGTTCAACGCGACGGCTATTCAGTTGGCGAATTTCCGCTTCTGGATCGGCTTCAAACGCCACCGACAGATGGCTGCCGATAAAGCGACTGAACGCCTGATGCAGACGTTGGGTTTTCTGGACGTCAAAGGAGAGCGTGGCGAAACGTTCAGACAGCCCTTCACGCTCGGCATGCAGGGTTTCGATACGGCTTTCACGTGCTGCACGCCCAAAAATAGGCACCGTCGGGAAGCGAGAATAACGCCACTGACGCTCGGCAGTTTTCACCACCACCGCATTTTCCAGTTCATCAACGCTGAAGACGCTGTCATCAAACGACTGCGGATCCCCTTCGATGAAATAGAGATCTTCCGGGCAATCCGTCAGCCCTTCAAGCTGTTCGGTAATCAGCGACAGATCCGGTACCACAATGGCATGACGCGAAGGACCGTATAGCGCAGAGAAGTACGGTGCATCTTCAAGGCTAACGTCATCATAAATTTCTGACAGCAGTACGCCGCCAAAGCGTTCAGCCAGCGCGTTCAGACGCTGATCTTCCGCCCCGCCCGGCTGACTTAAACGTTCAATCTCTTCATCAACTGCATTTTTACGTGCGCCGACTTCATCACGCTCAACAATGGCCTCACGCTCGCGCTCCAGCAATTGTTGCAGATACTCGGTCACGTCCTGGCTGGAGGTAAACTCTTCACCACACTGCTCGCTAAGCTGATTCAGGCTATTTTGCGCAGCCAGCCAGACAGGTGCCCGCTTCATCAAATGCTGAATACGGGATTGCAGCTGTTCCTGCTCCTGACGCAGCGTCATACGCTGTTCGCTGGCAGACGAGACGCTGTCCGACAAGGCGGCGATGCGTGCTTCCAGCTCCTGGTGCAGCGCTTCCAGCTCATCGATATCGAACTGTTTACCCTGACGCTTGCAGAATTCGGCCAGCAGACGCTCGGCATCCTGCTGTTCGCGCAGACGCTGCTCCAGTTCGCTCAGTCGCATACGCAACGGCTGAACCTGTTCTGCCAGGTGGCGCTGTTCCACGCCTTCGCGCAGCAGTTCACGCGCCACGCTCCAGGCTTCACCGCGCGCCAGCGGGCCGTTGATAGCCGCCACCAACTGATAAGCCTGTTCAAACTGGCTATGCGCGGTTTGCGCCACGCTCATTTTTTGTTCTAACGTCAGCAGCTTTTCAGTGGCTTCCTGCTCTTTGGCCTGGAAAGTCTCCAGCCATTCGGCGGCGCTGTCGGCTGTCAGGTCCGGTAAGTGGCAGAGCTCTTTCGCCCGGTTTAGGGCCTGGATCGCCTGGGTATACTGGATGGCTCGCGTTTGCTGGACGTCCAGCGCTTGCTGGTAATCGGCAAGCTGGCTTTTCAGCTCATCCACTTCCAGCTCAGCGGCTTCTGCGCGGGCTTCGTTTTCATCCTGGCGGTCAACGGCTTCCGCGACCACCTCGTTTTGTTCTTCAAGACGGACCTGCAATTCTTCGAGATCCGCCTCGTAGCGTTCAATTTTTTCCTGCTGACGCAGCGCGGTTTGCACCAGATTCAGGTGATCGCTCGCGGCCTGGTAATCAGCTTCCAGATCGCCTTCCGCACCGTTGTGCTCACCCAGTTCACGCGCCATATCCACGTGTTTGTACTGCTCTGCCGCCAGCTGCTTGCGAGAGGTATACAGTTCACGACGATATTCCAGTGCTTTATCCAGATGGATACGACGTTCATTGGCGTGGCGCATATAATCTGCGGCCACATAGTTGGTCGCTTCACTGATTAAATGCTTAAACAGGTCGCGGTCAGACTGCGTTACGCGAATCGCTTCCAGCGTCATACGGTTTTCACGCAGCGCGGCTTCCATATCCTGGAACGCTTTACGTACGCCGCTGTTTTCCGGCAGCAGGTAGTCACGCAGTGAACGGGTAAT
This sequence comes from Citrobacter sp. Cpo100, assembly GCF_030332595.1. Lineage (NCBI taxonomy): Bacteria > Pseudomonadati > Pseudomonadota > Gammaproteobacteria > Enterobacterales > Enterobacteriaceae > Citrobacter > Citrobacter sp. Cpo100. The sequence continues at coordinate 1,129,615 of NZ_JAOWHM010000037.1, forward strand.
GGCGCTGGAGATCCCGCCGTACAGCGAGGCTTCAATCAGACGGTAGAATTTACTACGATCGGACGCAGAGCGCAGACGACGGGCAATGATGCCCAGATCGAACATCAATGAGTGATAATCGGTTATTGAGTTGAACTGCTTAAACTGCACGCCTTCCATCTCATCAAGCTTCTCTTTCAGCTCAGGTAGAGACAGTACGCGCGCCTGGCGTTCGTTCAGCGTTTCCGTCACCAGTTGGGTTGGCTGTACCGACATCGGCAGCCCCTGAATGGCAAACGGTTTGATATCCACTTTGCGATCGCGACCAGCAACCTGTTGCAGACGCACCCCCACGACCACGCGCTGATGACGCGAGTTGAGGACGTCGAGCATTGAATAACAAACCCCTGCTTTCAGCTTACCGTGCAGGCCTTTATCACGTGAACCGCTGGTTGCACCGGCTTCGGTGGTGTTACGGAAATGCAGCAGGGTTAAGTCCGGAATGAGCGCCGTAACAAATGCCGCCATGGTGGTGGATTTACCCGCACCGTTACCACCGGACAGCGTGGTGACCAGCTCATCGAGATCAAACGTACGGGCAAAAAAACCATTCCAGTTAATCAGCGTAAGTGAGCGAAATTTACCGCGTTCAATCATTATTCTTCTTCTCCACTGTCCGGCTGATTCTCTTCGGGCTCATCGTTGAGCTGCAGACGGTTCTCGACCGCCATCGCTTCACCATCACGAATTAAGCGACGCTGTGCTTCACGCGGATCGTCACCGCTACGCACATCCGCACCAAAGCGGAAGACAGATTCCGTAATACGGAATTTGCTGCTGTCGTGGCCCAGAAACCACACCATGCCTAAGCGGCGCAAGCGGTTGAGCGAAGAACGCACTTTTTCCTGTAGCTTCTGGCGGTCAACGTCAGAACCGGTTGAACGGTTGTTCACCAGCTTCAGTAACTTCGCTTCATCTGCCAGCGTTAGCAGCTCGTCGTACAGCTCTTGCTGGGTAAAAATCCCTTCGTTCGCCAGGCGTTCCGGGCTGAGATAGAGATAGCAAAGAATTTTACCCACCATCATGTCCAGTTCAGACAGGACCGAACGCGGAATGAGCGTCGTTGAACGCGGACGAAGGTAGAAGAACCCTTCCGGCGCACGGATCAATTCCACGTTATAGCGGCTGTAAAACTCTTCAAAATATTCCTGAAAATCCATCAGGAAGGCATGATTATCCAGTTCATCCAGACCGATATGGCGGCCCGAACGTAAGGCACTATCCAGTGCCGGAAATAACGGATTCGCCAGCGCCTGCGCCAGCTTTACCGGCATCACTTGTTCAATATTTGTCAATGACATGCGCCTGTACCTTGGCTCCGTAATCATTAATCGGCTGCCATTTGGCTGGCAGTCCGGTGAAGTCTGCTTGCGCTACGCCAAGGCGTACCGCCTGATCGATAACAATACGCGCGACGTCGAAATGACGCGCACGTGGGTATTGCGCCAGATACTCGCGCACTACCAAGCCGAGATCCAGTGGTGTTTGTCTGGATTTGTAGATAGCCAGCTGTTCTTCGATGATCGCCGCCAGTTGCTCACGGATCTCGTTAAATTCTTCATATTCCAGGTCTTCCGGAAGTTCACCGGTGACCTCTTCGTCACGCAGCACCATCTCCTCGTCACGCATATCCAGCAGACGATCGGCGTTGGCATAGGTCAGCGCCCATGGGTCGTCAAAGTAGGTCTGCACGGACTGACGCAGACGCTGGGCGAAGACGCGGTTTTTATCCATGTCGATCGCGGTACGGATAAATTTATGCACGTGACGATCGTAGCCGATCCACAAGTCAATGGACTGCTGGCCCCAGCTAATAATGCGGTCGAGCTTGCTTTGTAAATCAAACACCAGCCGATCGACAAAATGCAAATCGTCATGCGTCATCGTGGCGTCCTGGATGCGTAACAGATTAGCCTGCAGCTTATCCCCTGCCGCTTCCAGCGTATCTTGCAGCTCACGCAGCGTACCAGATGTTTCAGACAGCAGCATTTCACAGCTGGAAATCGCCGCCCGCCAGTCTTTGTTTAGCAACTGTGCGATGTCGTCTTTTACCTGCTGCTGCTGTTCATCCATGATGCGCTGGGTCAGATCGATACTGTCGAAAATCTCCGCCACCGAGTATTTCAATGGCGCATAGACGTTGCGATGCCAGTGGAACTCATCACCACCTTCCGCTGCCGCATCCGCCGCGCGCTTCAGTTCGCCTGCCACAATTGACAGCTGCATAGAAAGACGCAGCGTAGAGAATTCGCGCTGACGAATATAGTAATCTGTGATGCCAATCCCGAGCGGCGTTAAACGGTAAATGGCGTTGCCTTCAGCCTGCTCGCTGGTAAAGCGGTTCAGCAGACGTTGACGCACCATATCGTTGATCGCGTTGTTGGCGCGGACGCCGATGGTTTCGCTGGTTTGCTCAAACGCATCACTCACATGGCGGAACGCATCCACCAGTTCACCTTCACTCATCTCACCGTCAAGTCGCTCACCGTTTAGTGTGGCAACAGCCAGCAGGAACGAAAGTCTGTCTACCGGCAGAGAGATGGAGAAGTCATTTTTTCTGGCCCAGGCAACCAGTTCGGGGACTGTCTGGGAAAATTCACTCATAGGTTATCCTTGCATCTGCGGCTCGGGCCGGACGTTTAATCGCGGTGACATGAATATAGCGCCCAAGGCTGATATACGGTTCCTGGCGGCAATAACGTGTTTCTATTTCTGTTAAAGCATCAAAACAGTCATGCTGTTTTTGTTTATCACGCAGATAATCATGAAACACCCTCACGCCCGTTTTACCGGTTATCTCCCAGCCAATCTCCTCCAGCCAGCCATAGACCTGCTGAGGGTCGCGCGGAAAATCGGGAGACAACGTGCGCCGTTTCTTTTTATACATTCCCTGCTGTACATAGCCGAAATTACCGACCAACACATTACGCATCAACAGACCGTTTGCATTGTAGAACATCAGCGATAAAGCACCGCCCGGGCGTAACATCGACCACAATGTTTTTAAGACGGCTTGCGGATCGGCCACCCATTCCAGCACAGCATGAAACAATATCAGATCAACCTGAGAATCCAAATGCTGTGGGATGTCCTGAGCGGCACAATGTATAAAATGCATGTTGTCGCTCACACCTTGCTCTTCTGCCGCCCGTTGCGCTCGCGCCACCATCTCAGCAGAAAGGTCGCACAAGGTGACGTGATGGCCCCGCTGCGCCATCAGAATTGCTGTCTGCCCTTCTCCGCCACCCGCATCAAGCACACGCAACGTTTGGCCCGCGTAGTCGGCAAGAAGTTTGTCCAGATCCTGCCAGAGGATCGTCTGACGAAGCTGACCTTTGGTGGTGCCGTAAATGTTACGGGAAAACTTCTCTGCAATGTCATCAAAATTGCGATCCCGCATCGGGCTCTCCACATGCTGGCTTTAGGGTGACTAAGTAAAACCGCTATTTTGTCACACCCACGCCGAGAATGAACCTTCCTGGTGTAATATCCCTGCTGATCCCCTGCTGTATGGTTAAAAAAGGAACCAAAAAGGATGCTTTTTACGCTCAAGAAAGTGATTGGCGGTATGATGCTGCCACTTCCGCTAATGCTCATTATCATGGGCATAGGCCTGGCGCTGCTCTGGTTTAGCCGCTTTCAAAAAACAGGGAAAGTGTGCATTAGCCTGAGTTGGCTGGCACTGTTACTTCTAAGCTTGCAGCCCGTCGCCGACAGTCTGCTGAAACCGATTGAGGACAGCTATCCAACCTGGCAGGATACACAAAAAGTGGAATACATTGTGGTGCTGGGCGGTGGGTATACCTGGAATCCACAGTGGGCGCCGAGTTCAAACCTGATAAGCAACAGTCTTCCGCGTCTGAATGAAGGTATTCGCCTCTGGCGTGCTAACCCGGGATCGAAGCTTATCTTTACCGGTGCTGCGGCAAAGAGCAATAACGTCAGTACTGCAGAAGCGGGCGCCCGCGTAGCGAAGTCACTGGGTGTGCCGCCCGGTGATATCATCACGCTGGATAAACCTAAAGACACCGAAGAAGAAGCCGCAGCGGTTAAGCAGGCCATCGGCAGCGCGCCGTTCCTGCTGGTGACCTCCGCATCGCACTTACCGCGAGCAATGATTTTCTTCCAACAGGCCGGACTACATCCGTTGCCCGCGCCAGCCAACCAGTTAGCGATTGATTCACCGCTTAATCCGTGGGAGCGCGCGATCCCCTCTCCCGTCTGGTTGATGCATAGCGATCGTGTTGGTTACGAAACGTTGGGGCGAATCTGGCAGTGGCTAAAGGGATCGGAACATTGACAGGAATGTTGCCTGATGGCGACACTAACGCGTCTTATCAGGCCTACGTGTTCAGCGCAGAATTGTAGGCCGGATAAGGCGTTCACATGTTCATCAGGCGAGCCACGGCAGCAGTGATTTCGTGGCAAGGTCAAAGTTGGAGCGGTTAAAACGTCCGGTGTTGACCAGTTGCGCCACCTCATCCCATAACACATACAGCCAGCGCCGCCAGATGAAGGACTCCGCCACGGGCGCGCGTTGCAGGTATTGCCAAAGCAGACTTTCCGCCAGCGCATTATCCATTAAACGGAACAATTCATACTCTCTGGGTGCCCACAGCATCAATCCCGGTCCGACCATCGCCAGAAGCTGATCGCTACGGGCGTCTTTGAGCATGCTACGTAAACTAAAATTACCGTGGATCAGCACGCAGTTATCATTGAATCCTTCAAATAAAGCGGGCAAACACTCACGGGTACGAAACAGGATCCGCTTATCCTGCATCGTCAGCCCGGTATTGTTGAACTGATTTAAAGTGGTCCACAACACTTCAACACGCTGACGATACCAGGATGGCCAGATGTTCTCTTGCGTGTTATCCACCATTCCCACGCAGCCACGGCTATCCTGCCGATGCCATGACAGCAGACCTTCTACGATCTGATCTTTTAAATGCTCCCAGCGTTCGGGCGTTCGGGCTGGCGCTTCCACCGGCACGCCACGTAAACGCTCAAGCAGTAGCACATCGGGACCGGGATGCTCCTCGTGGGTTAAGACCCCATAAATGACGGGCATTCGCACCGTACCACTGCGCGCCAACATGGAGGTTTTCCATGCCAACTGCTGCGCCATACCTGGCGTGGTGAAACTTCTCGCCATCAGCGGCATCGGATTTCCCTGGCTGTCGTACAGTGACCACAGGGCCGTATCCAGTTTTTCATTCACGCATTCTATGCGACTGAGTTTTTCGCCCAGCAGGTGGCTGAGTTCGGCACGCAACTGTTCCATTTCAGATTGCCCTCATAAATGCTACTGCTTTCATAATGAGCGTCGTGCAGACAGATGTCACCCGGATGAGATCAATTGATGAAAAGAAAAGTGGAGGGAAAGCGCAACGATACGACACTCCTCCCAAAAATACGCCTCAATATGGGGGGAGTGCCGTGAGAAAAACTAATGCATTTCGGCGCGAACGCGCTCAAGATCTTCGGCAGTGTCTACGCCGGTACCCGGGACTTCTTTTGCGACGGCAACGTGAATTTTTTCGCCGTACCACAGCACTCGCAGCTGCTCCAGCATTTCGATATGCTCAAGCGGGCTAGGCTGCCAGTTAACATAGCGGCGAATAAAACCGGCGCGATAGCCGTAAATGCCCAGATGGCGCAGGAAGGTGTCCCCCACCGTTTCCAGACTTTTGGCGAAACGATCGCGATCCCATGGGATGGTCGCGCGTGAAAAATAGAGAGCATATCCTTCAGCGTCCAACACGACTTTTACCGCATTCGGATTAAATGCCTCTTCCGCACTGTGAATCGGAGCCGCAAGAGTCGCCATACCGACCTGACGTTGCGCCAGATTCTCAGCCACCTGGCGAATAATGACCGCAGGAATCATCGGCTCATCACCCTGTACGTTCACAATAACGGTATCATCGCTAAAACCACATTTCTCGACGACTTCCGCCAGGCGCTCCGTACCAGACTGGTGATCGGCGCGAGTCATGCACACTTCGCCACCCACCGCTTCTACCGCGCGAGCGACATCCTCGTGATCGGTAGCAACGATGATACGTTCAGCGCCAGATTCACGCGCACGCTCCAGTACATGCACGATCATCGGTTTACCGTTGATATCCAGCAACGGTTTACCCGGCAGACGTGTGGACGCATAACGCGCAGGAATAATGACCACAAAACTCATGATTTACTCTCATCAGCAGTCAGAATGCGGGCCTCGGTTTCCAGTAACACGGGAATGCCATCACGCAGTGGGAAAGCAAGGTTATCCAGTTTACAAATCAGTTCCTGTTTTTCCTGGTTAAACCAGAGTTTGCCATTGCATACCGGGCAGGCAATGATTTCAAGCAGACGATGATCCATAGTTCCTCCAGATGGACCGGATTGTGAATCCGTAAATATTAACATAATCGCTTAAAGGGCTGGGTCTATTTCCCAACCATGGCGTGCATCAGCAAATAAACCTTCAGGATAACGTCCCAGCGTCACGCGTGTTGCCTGTTGCCAGCGGGCAAAATCGTCAATCGCCTGAAACAATCCTTTTTGCAACGTCACTCCAGGCTTAACCCCATCCTGTAACCACAGCGAAATAACGTCCAGCACACCTGTTTTGCGGTGCATTTTGGCATCCATCCGCCCAACCAACTGTCCACGATGCAGCAACGGCAAGACAAAATAACCATACTGACGTTTCGGTGCTGGCGTGTAACACTCCAGCCGATAGCTAAAATCGAATAGCTGCTCTGCCCGTTTACGATCCCAGACCACCGGATCAAAAGGTGATAATACTGCACTGTGAGTCGCCGTTAATTTGCCCGCCAGCGCCTGTTCAAGCAGCGGCTGAAGGTGGCTATGCAGCCACAAGGCTCCTAGCCCTTCAACGTCGACAGGAATAATCTGCTGCTGTTCCGCCCGTTCGTTGCACCAGTTTTTTAGCGCCGGGCGCTTCAGGCGGTAGTAGTCTGCCAGCCATTGTTCGCGGAAAATCCCCAGACTGCGGGCGCTGTTATCCAGCATGACACTTTCCGCATCTTTCTGCGAAAGTGGGTCGCGTTCATCGTCCCAGTGCGGCATGACGCGATGGGTTAAATCATACACTCGCTGGAAATTACGCCGTTCCACGACCATCACTTTCCCGGCAGTGAACAACCCTTCAAGATGACGCTTCTGCGGTTTCCATTCCCACCAGCCGCTGGTCCCTTTGCGTGGATGCTCAAAATCAGTTGAGCGTACCGGCCCGTTATGCTGGATGTGCTGGAGCAGTTGCTCAATCTCATGCGCATGTTCTTTCATCCACGCCGCTTTATATTTCCAGCCCATATTCTCCGGGGCCAGCATGCGGTGACGTATCAGCATAAAATCGCTGCGCGGCAAAAAACAGGCCTCGTGCGCCCAGTATTCCATCAGTTCGCCCTGCTGTAACGAGTCGTCCAGCCATTGGGGGGAATAATCGCCTAAACGACTAAACAGCACCAGGTAAGGACTGCGCGCCACAATATTGATGGTGTCGATTTGCAGTAACGACATCCGCGAAATGGTCGCGAGAATATCTGCCGGGGTTGCCCGGCGGCGTGTTTTTTTCAGCAGACCTTGAGCAGCAAGGTGAAGATGACGGGCATCCGTCAGAGAAAGGCGCGGCAACGACATTTATGGCCTCATAAATGATTCGCTGCCGCAGCGTGAATCAGTTAGCGAGTCAGCGAGATTAAGCTATTCAGCAATACATCAGGCCGATCGCCTGACAAATGTGCATCAACAGGTAAATACCACCAGTTTTCATCGGCAAATGCCCGGCACTTAACCGCATCTTTTTCCGTCATGACCAGCGTTTGCCCGGCGTCTACAAACGCACTGACGTCACTGTAGGTCAGAGACTGATGGTCTGCCAGCGCAATGCTTTTTTGCACGCTGGCACCACATGCTTTCAGCGTGGCAAAAAAACGCGGTGGATGACCAATGCCCGCCATGGCGACAATATTGGACAATTGCGCCACATCACGGCGTTCACCTGTACGTAAATTAACGGCCAGCCCCGGTTCAAGTCGCATAGGGATTTCCCCTGGTTGCGCAACGCCACCGTTAACAATAGTCGCATCCACCGATTTAAGGCGACCTGCGCGTTCCCGCATTGGACCAGCGGGAAGCCACCAGCCGTTGCCAAACCGACGTTCGCCGTCAATGACTACGATTTCAACATCTCGCGCCAGACGATAGTGCTGTAGTCCATCGTCCGTCACAATAATCTGCACGTCGTGTTGGGCCAAAATGGCTTTTACCGCATCCGATCTTACCGGGGATACCGCTACCGGCACGCCGGTACGTTGGGCGATCAGCACAGGTTCATCGCCCGCTTCTGCGGTAGTAGTATCAGCGGTTAGCAACAGCGGGTAAGCAGTCGCTTTCCCGCCATAACCACGCGACACCACACCCACGCGAATCCCGCGTTGTCGCAGTTGTTCAACCAACCAAATCACCACCGGCGTTTTACCGTTTCCGCCCGCAGTAAGGTTTCCGACCACCACTACCGGGACTGGCGCGCGCCATGCGCGTTTAAGCCCCAACTTGTAGCATAAGCGGATCGCGCCACTCACCAGGCCATACAGCCAGGAGAGTGGAAGTAACAATCGCCACAGCGGCGATTCACCAGACCAGATACGTGCGATCATTGACCAAATTGCATTTTGTGTAATTGCGCATACACCCCGCGCTGCTCAATCAGCTCGCTATGGGTTCCGCGTTCGACAATCAGACCATCCTCCACCACGATGATTTCGTCGGCTTGTTCAATGGTTGAAAGACGGTGAGCAATGACCAGAGAAGTACGGTTTTTCTGTAGCTCATCCAGCGCAGACTGAATCGCGCGTTCAGATTCAGTATCAAGAGCCGATGTTGCTTCATCAAGGATCAGAATTGGGCTGTCACGCAACAAGGCACGGGCGATAGCGATACGCTGACGTTGTCCGCCGGAAAGCAGGACGCCGTTTTCACCAATCACCGTATCCAGGCCATTATCCATCTTGTTGATGAAATCCATGGCGTAGGCCATCTGTGCCGCTTTTTCGATCTGCTCACGGCTGTACATATCGGTACGCGCGTAGGCGATGTTGTTGGCAACCGTATCGTTAAACAAGTGCACATTCTGCGAAACCAACGCAACCTGATCGCGCAGTGATGCCAGGGTATATTCGCGCAGATCGTGTCCGTCCATCAGAATCTGCCCTTCATCAATATCGTAGAAGCGCGTAATCAGGCTGGCGATGGTGGATTTCCCTGAGCCCGAACGGCCGACCAGAGCAACAGTTTTACCCGCGGGAATATTCAGGTTGATGTTACGCAGAGCCGGTACTTCACGTCCCGGATAAGTGAAAGTCACGTTGCGGAACTCGAGATCGCCGGTAGCACGCTCGATCACACGTTTACCTTCATCTTTCTCCTGTTCGCTATCCAGAATCGTAAATAAGGTCTGGCATGCCGCCATACCGCGCTGGAACTGCGCGTTGACGTTGGTCAGCGATTTCAACGGACGCATTAATGCGATCATTGAGGAGAAGACAACCGTAATTGTCCCTGCTGTCAGGTTTTCCATTACGCTTGGGAAGCTAGCCGCATATAACACGAAGGCCAGTGCCAAAGACGCAATCAGTTGGATGATAGGGTCGGAGATAGAAGAAGCGGAAACCATCTTCATACCCTGCAAACGCATCTTGTTGCTGACCTTATCAAAGCGCTTGGTTTCGACTTCCTGACCACCAAAAATCAGAACTTCTTTGTGGCCTTTCAGCATCTGCTCCGCACTGGTCGTAACCTGACCCATGGTGTTTTGCATGTTTTTACTGATGCTACGAAAGCGCTTGGAAACCACACGGATTGCCACTGACACAATTGGCGCCAGTACAATCAGGATCAGTGACAGCTGCCAGCTGTAATAGAACATCATGATAAACAGGCCAATAATTGAAGCCCCTTCACGCACCACGGTGATCAGCGCGCCGGAAGACGATGACGCAACCTGTTCTGAATCATAGGTAATACGCGATAACAATGTCCCTGTAGACTGTTTATCAAAAAAGGAGACGGGCATGCCCATCATATGGCCAAACAGGCGGCGGCGCATGGTCATGACCACTTTGCCTGACACCCATGAGATACAGTAGCTGGAGACATAGCTGGTTAAGCCACGAACTATCATCAGCCCAATGACCACCAGCGGCATCCACAGCAGCACCGAGCGATCCGTTTTACCAAAACCATCATCCAGTAATGGTTTAAGGAGCGATAACATGAAGGTATCGCTGGCCGCGTTAAGGACTAACGCTATACCCGCCACGATCAGACCCGATTTAAAAGGCGCTATGGTTGGCCATAGTCGGCGAAACGTCTGCCACGTAGAGAGATCTTTATCGTTATGCATTCAAAAAACCAGCATTTGTTAGAATAGCCGCATATTCTACCCGTTATCCTCCGACACGCCAAACCACTGATGATACCAACGAGGTAAAATCTGATCCCGCATGCTGCGTATGCGCCAGTTTTTTTGATAAAAATCCAGCGTAATCTGTCCCTGATGGGGGGTATCCAGCCATTGATAATTTTGTTGCCGATAACGTTGCTTCACTTTCCAGGACGGCAGACGCCAGGCGTTGTAACGGGATGCAGAGGCGAGTGCGACCTGCCCGTCAACCCGCTGAATGAGTGCCAGTGATGATGAAGTATTGCTGCCATGATGTGGAACCTGCATCACCGTCGACTGTAGGTGCTGCCAATAGTGACTTAGCATTTTTTGTTCAGCAGGAGATTCGATATCACCGGTCAGCAGAATACTCTGATATCCGTCATCGACCTTAACCACGCAGGAGTGGTTATTCCCCTGGTCTGTATTTCCACGCACAGGCCAGTGCGCACTGAAGGTTAACCCTTGCCATTGCCAATGCTCTCCGCGAAAACACGGGAGATGACCTTTCCAGCTCAGCGGACTTCTTACCCATAGCGACGGCCAGGCTTGTTGTAAGGAGTGCAACCCGCCGCGGTGATCCATGTGCTCATGGCTTAAAATAATTCCTTCTGGCTCCAGATTATGCCAACGCAACCAGGGAATAATCAGCTGTTGTGCGCTATCGCCTTCGGGCCATGCCAGACCGGTATCGTAAAGCAGCGCTTTCCCATTTCGCGCGATCACCATCGCCAGCCCCTGCCCGACATCCAGCATATGCACTTGCCACACATCAGTACGCGGTGCACGCCAAAGCGGCCCACTCAGCAAAAGGAGCACAGAGAAACAGATCACCGGTAGCGTACGCAAGATATTTAGTCGCCATGCGATAATCATCATTCCGGGTAAAAATGCCAGCCATTGCCAGCGCTCATCAATATTGATCCACCCTTGAGGCAGACTTCTGAGCCCCCAAAATAGCAGCGCCAGAGAACGATCCGCTAGATACCACAGGCTTGATTCAACCATCACCGTCCCGGCTAAATGCACGATCATGCCTGCTAATATCAAGGGTACGGAAACAAACGTGACCAAAGGGACGGCAAACAAATTAGCCAGAAACGAGGTCAGACTAAAACCGTGAAACATTGCGATTTGCACGGGAAAAAGCAGAAGCGTAATACCCAATTGCAGATGAGCCAGCGCCAGAAATTGACGTCCAGCACGCGACAGCGGCCAGTCCGGGAGCGGTACCCATTGGTACCAGAACAGCAGTGCCGCAACGGCGGATGCAGACAACCATCGGCTTTGCGAAAGAACAGCAACAGGATCCACCACCACGATGGCTGCCAGACAGCAGATCCAGACCGACCATCCACTCCACTGCCTGCCGCTAAGTCTCAGCGCCCCCCAGACTAGCAGCGCAACAACCGTTCGTAATGCCGGGGGTTGCAGCCCCGTCAGCCAGGCATAAAATGTGGCGCAGACAATCCCACCCACTAATGGCATCTGCCAGCAAATCCACCTTGTTGGCATAAAAAATTGTCCAGCACATATCAATCCTGCGGTCAGTAATGCAGCAAACGCAATATGCAGCCCGGAGATAGCCATCAAATGAGCCGTGCCGGAATCACGCATAATCGTTTTCACCTCTTGTGACACAGACAAGCGCTCCCCCATTCCCAGACCCAGTATGACCTGCTGCCAGGGATAGTCGGTGAGTGCCGTTTTCAGCGAGGCGAGATACCGCGAACGCAAACCGCATTGTGGTGTGATTACCGAAGCCTGCAAGAATCGTCCCGTCAGCGGTTGATGCTGCGCCAATGCGTAACGCTGGCTATCAAATCCGCCTTCGTTTAATTGACCGTGTACAGCGCGGACTTTCAACGTCATCGCCCATGTCTGACCCGCACAAACATCACCGGGTAAATACTGCCCGTACAAGACGATTCCTTGCGCAGGAAAGATTCGTTTCCCCTGAAGGTGAGTGATCTGGCCGTAGTGCGTTGTCATATTGTCAGTTCCGGTTATCCGCACAATGGCTTGCTGGGTTTTCGCAGGCAGCGTATTACCGGCCCACATAGCCTCTTTCGCGGCCAGGATTCCCCAAAGAAAAAACAGCAGGGTTAGTCCGGCGGAACGCATATATTTGTAGGGGAGAAAACAGAGCAGACATGCCAGACAAAATACAATGCCGATACACAACATGCCTGGCAGCATAGGTAATAGCATGAGTGGGAGAATGCCGAGTAATGCGCAGGTACTCACCGTTGTTATTTTCATCAATCACCTCCCTGTTACAGGGAGTGTGCAGTACTCTTCGACGGTTGTCTGGCATCAATTTATCGTTATACGACCTGAGTTCCGCAGACATTTAGTGATGGTTGTAACGTACAAATTAACTGGGATGAGGATTCCAGGATAGGTGGACAGAAATGAAAAAAGCACCCATTTGGGTGCTTTTCTCGGCGTTAAGTCTCGCTAAAAACTTAACCGTAAATATTGGCGCGATCGCGCAGTTCTTTACCTGGTTTAAAGTGCGGAACGTATTTCCCTTCCAGATCCACTTTATCGCCGGTCTTCGGATTACGTCCGGTGCGTGGTGCGCGGTAATGCAAAGAGAAGCTGCCGAAACCGCGGATTTCAATACGCTCGCCCTGCGCAAGAGTCGAGGCCATATGTTCCAGCATCTCTTTAACTGCATCTTCAACCGCTTTCGCGGGAATATGAGGTTGCTGGGTTGCAAGTCTTTCAATCAATTCTGACTTGGTCATGATTCCTCCGGTTCCTTAAAGGCATAATTAGCTGCTGCATTGATTAAGGGCGGCCGTAGCCGCCCTTTGTCATTGATTACAGGACGAATCCTGTAATCTGTCAAGCTACTCGTCACCCTTTGTGCCGTTAACAGCACAAAGGATTTAGAGCACTCGATATTACTCGCCTTTAGCTGCTTTGAAAGCTTCAGCCATTGCGTTGTTAGAGAAGTTAGCATCTTCCTGTTTGTTAACAGTTGCGATTGCATCTTTCTCATCAGCTTCGTCTTTAGCACGAACAGACAGGCTGATTGCACGGTTCTTACGATCAACGCCGGTGAATTTAGCTTCAACGTCGTCGCCTACGCTCAGAACCAGAGTTGCATCTTCAACGCGGTCACGTGAAGCTTCAGAAGCGCGCAGGTAACCTTCAACGCCGTCAGCCAGTTCTACGGTTGCGCCTTTAGCGTCAACTGCAGTGACTTTACCGTTTACGATTGCGCCTTTCTTGTTCAGTGCAACCCAGTTGTTGAACGGATCTTCTGCGAGCTGTTTAACGCCCAGAGAGATACGCTCACGCTCTGCGTCAACCTGCAGAACAACTGCTGCGATTTCGTCGCCTTTTTTGTATTCACGAACTGCTTCTTCGCCTGCAACGTTCCAGGAGATGTCAGACAGGTGAACCAGGCCGTCGATGCCGCCGTCCAGGCCGATGAAGATACCGAAGTCAGTGATAGACTTGATTTTACCTTCAACACGGTCACCCTTGTTGTGGGTTTCCGCGAACTGCTGCCATGGGTTGTTTTTGCACTGCTTCAGACCCAGGGAGATACGACGACGTTCTTCGTCGATATCCAGAACCATAACTTCCACTACATCGCCAACGTTAACAACTTTGGACGGGTGGATGTTTTTGTTGGTCCAATCCATTTCGGAAACGTGAACCAGGCCTTCAACGCCTTCTTCGATTTCAACGAAGCAGCCGTAGTCGGTCAGGTTGGTCACGCGACCAGTCAGTTTGGTACCTTCCGGATAACGCTTAGCGATAGCTACCCATGGATCTTCGCCCAGCTGTTTCAGGCCCAGAGATACACGAGTACGCTCGCGGTCGAACTTCAGCACTTTAACAGTGATTTCGTCGCCAACGTTTACGATTTCGCTCGGATGCTTAACGCGTTTCCATGCCATGTCGGTGATGTGCAGCAGGCCGTCAACGCCACCCAGATCAACGAATGCACCGTAGTCAGTGAGGTTCTTAACGATACCTTTAACTTCCATGCCTTCCTGCAGGTTTTCCAGCAGTTGATCGCGTTCTGCGCTGTTTTCGGATTCGATAACGGCACGACGGGAAACAACAACGTTGTTACGCTTCTGATCCAGCTTGATTACTTTGAATTCAAGCTCTTTGCCTTCCAGGTGCAGCGTGTCGCGGACCGGACGAACGTCTACCAGGGAACCCGGCAGGAACGCGCGAATACCATTCAGCTCAACAGTGAAGCCACCCTTGACTTTGCCATTGATAACACCAGTAACGGTTGCAGCTTCTTCGTAAGCTTTTTCCAGCGTGATCCAAGCTTCGTGACGTTTAGCTTTTTCACGGGACAGCAGGGTTTCACCGAAGCCGTCTTCTACTGCATCCAGAGCAACGTCAACTTCGTCACCAACCTGGATTTCCAGCTCGCCCTGGGCGTTTTTGAACTGCTCTGCCGGAATGGCGGACTCAGATTTCAGACCAGCGTCAACCAGTACTACGTCTTTGTCGATAGCAACAACAACACCACGAACGATGGAACCCGGACGGGTTTCGATTTCTTTTAAGGATTCTTCAAACAGTTGAGCAAAAGATTCAGTCATGTTTAATCTTCAGGTTTCATATTTAACGTCCACCTGGCTCCATGCCGGATGGGGTTGTTTAACATACCCGCTGTCAATCCATTGCAACGGGGGTACTGCAAATTCGGTCGCACTTAAGCGAGAGCCAGTTTTTGGCGCGCGTATTGTAACGCTTTTTCAATCACTTGCTCAATGCTTAATCGGGTTGAATCCAAAACTAAAGCATCAGCAGCGGGAACCAGCGGCGCTACAGCACGATTACGATCGCGATAATCGCGTTCTTCGATCTCGGCCAAAAGGCGTTCAAAGTTAACACTAAAGCCCTTCTCCTGCAACTGTAGCATACGTCTATGCGCACGTTCTTGCGAGGAGGCGTCCAGAAAAATTTTCACCGGCGCATCCGGGAACACCACGGTGCCCATATCACGTCCATCAGCAATCAGACCTGGGGATTCGCGAAATGCGCGTTGACGACGTAATAACGCTTCACGCACGCGGGGAAACGCCGCAACCTGAGAGGCGGCATTCGCTACTTCCTGAGTACGTATTTCACCGCTGACATCTTCACCTTCAAGAATGACTTCCAGGTTGCCGTCTGTTGAGATAAAACGCACATCAAGGTGTGAGGCAAGCGGTACCAGAGCATCTTCAGATGTTACATCAACATGGTGATGTAACGCTGCGAGCGCCAGTACGCGGTAGATCGCGCCTGAATCTAACAGATGCCACTGCAATGCTTCCGCCATTGCCTTGCACAAGGTGCCTTTACCTGCACCACTTGGGCCATCAATGGTAATAACCGGGGCAATTGCCGTCATCTTTTTCTCCTTAAAAGGGCGTACATTAACGTGAACGCCGCGCATTATACGCGCCAACGCCAACGATCGTTATCTTTGTGTGAAAAATGCAGAATCATTGAAGCTGAGTGTAGAATAAATAGGCAATCGAAGATGTCAGAATGTGCCGCACCCGAAAGTGCGGCAATAAAATCAGGCAGATGTACTAATACGAGCCAACTGTTCGAAATAATCCGGGAAGGTTTTGGCGGTACATTTTGGGTCAAGAATGGTCACCGGCGTGTCAGACAGCGCCACCAGCGAGAAACACATCGCCATGCGGTGATCGTTGTAGGTCGCGATGTCCGCAAATTGCAATGTTGCAGGCGGGGTGATGCGGATAAAGTCATGCCCCTCTTCCACTTCCGCGCCCACTTTGCGTAACTCCGTCGCCATCGCGAACAGACGATCGGTCTCTTTGACGCGCCAGTTGTAGATATTACGTAATGTCGTGGTGCCTTTAGCGAACAGCGCCGCCGTTGCAATGGTCATCGCCGCATCAGGAATATGGTTCATATCCATATCCACTGCGTTCAACTCGCCGTGAGTACAGGCAATAAAATCGTCGCCCCATGTAATGGTTGCGCCCATTTTCTCCAGTACATCGGCAAAACGAATATCACCCTGCATGCTGTTGCGGCCAATCCCGGTAACTTTTACCGTACCGCCTTTAATAGCACCTGCCGCGAGGAAATAGGAAGCGGAAGAAGCATCACCTTCAACCAGATATGCACCCGGTGACTGATACTGCTGCTGCCCCTTCACGACAAAGCGCTGGTAGTTTTGATTTTCAATTTCAACACCAAACGTTTTCATCAGGTTCAGTGTGATATCAATGTAAGGTTTGGATACCAGGTCACCTTTAATTGCGATCGTCGTATCCTGCGGCGCCAGCGGCGCAGTCATCAGCAACGCAGTGAGGAACTGGCTGGAAACGCTACCGTCTACCTCAACCTGGCCTCCGGTAAAGCCACCGCGCAGACGTAAAGGTGGATAGTTTTCCTGCTCCAGATAGTCAATTTTGGCTCCGCCCTGGCGCAGCGCATCAACCAGATGGCCAATCGGGCGCTCTTTCATGCGCGGTTCGCCCGTCAGCACGATGTCATTGCTGCCCAGACATAGCGCTGCGGCCAGCGGGCGCATTGCGGTTCCGGCGTTGCCAAGGAACAGCTCAACTGCACCTTCTGCGTGCAACACACCGCCATTGCCAACTATCTCGCAGCGGGTACGATCGGCAGAAAGGGTATAGCTAATCCCTAACGCATTCAGAGCATTGAGCATATGGCGAACATCATCGCTGTCCAGCAGATTGGTCAGGACAGTGGTGCCATTGGCTAATGCAGCCAGCAGCAAAGCGCGGTTAGAAACACTTTTGGATCCAGGCAGATTGATGGTGCCATCCACCCGCGCAATGGGTTGTAACGTCAGGGATTCCATGAAACTCGACTCTCAAAAACAGACATAAAAACCCCACAGACGGGCTGTGGGGATGAAAAGTACAGCAGATTAGCCGCGGCGGCGTTCGAAATCGACCATGAAATCGGTCAGTGCTTTAACACCTTCAAGCGGCATGGCATTGTAGATGGACGCACGCATACCGCCGACTACACGATGCCCTTTCAGCGCGTGCAGGCCCGCAGCAAAAGACTCTTCCAGGAACAGTTTATCCAATGCGCTGTCAGCCAACTGGAACGGTACGTTCATGCGTGAACGGTTGGATTTCGCCACATCGTTACGGTAGAAATCGCTGTTATCGATTACGCCGTAGAGCAATTCCGCTTTTTGCTGGTTAATTTTATCCATCGCATTAACACCGCCCTGCTTTTTCAGCCATTTAAAGACCAGGCCAGACAGATACCAGGCAAAGGTTGGCGGCGTATTGAACATGGAATCGTTGTCATTCAGCACGGTATAGTCGAGGATTGACGGGCATGAGACATGAGCTTTACCCAGCAAATCTTCACGGACGATGACAATCGTCAGACCGGCCGGGCCGATATTTTTCTGTGCCCCGGCATAAATTACGCCATAACGGTTAACGTCAAGCGGTGCGGAAAGAATGGTAGAGGACAGATCCGCCGTGACCACAACGTTGCTGGCAAAATTCGGCGTTTCATCGATCGCAATGCCATCGATGGTTTCGTTCGGGCAATAGTGCAGGTATGCCGCGTTATCAGAAAGTTGCCATTCACTCATCGGCTTAACAGCACGCAGGCCGTCCACGGTGACTTTGGCATCAATAACGTTTGGCGTGCAGTATTTTTTCGCTTCTTTAATTGCGCTGGCGGCCCAATAACCGGCATCGACGTAATCCGCGGTGGTTTTATCGCCCAGAATATTTAACGGGATACCCGCGAACTGCCCGCGACCACCGCCATGGCAGAACAACACTTTATAGTTGGAGGGGATGCTGAGAAGATCGCGAAAATCCTGCTCCGCTTCCTCTGCGACCTGGATGAATTCTTTGCCACGGTGGCTAATTTCCATCACTGACGTGCCAAGACCGTTCCAGTCACAAAGATCCTGTTGAGCCAGTTTAAGTACTTCTGCCGGTAACATTGCCGGACCTGAACTAAAATTGAAGACCTGAGCCATTTCCCCTCACCACGTTGTGTTGTTGTCCAATCAACATCCTGTCATTGACGATAATCCGGTGACAGACATTGGTATAAGTTATTCCTGTGGATATCGGTTTTATCATTCAGTGACACGCGCCGCAATGGGTAAAACTGGCAAGGGTAAAAATGTGTCATCGGTCACACAACAGAATCTATCGGATTGACGGGTAAAAACCGAGATTTTTGCTGTCAGGTAACCCGTTTTGCCCGGCTGGCCTTCGACCATTCTGGATTTGCACAGCGCGGACATAATTGATGATCTCCGGCCTTCATTTGCACCACTTCACTACACCGTACGCATGCATAGTCGCCTGTTTCAGGTACCACCTTAAATCGCTGCGTACAATGTTTAGGCAGAATGCTAAGACCCGGTTTTACGTCTTCATCGGCAAAGAAGTAAACGCTGATCTGCCCATTCGTCTCCAGAATAGCCAGTTTCACTTGTCCCAATTGCTCCACGCCGTTCAAACGCAGTTCCATAAAGAATTCAAATTCCGTCATATTGGCGCTATTGAGCTTTGACCATGCCAGCTCGCCGTCTTCAATGATCACGACGGGTTTGCCCTCCAGAAGGTCCTCCATTTTTTCACTATGCGCCATTAGCCACATTACCAGCCGATACAGCACAGCAAGAGTAATAAAGACCACCAGCACCGGCAGCATCGGAACATCGTCATAAAACGCCACGTCTCCCGCGGCGGAACCCAGCGTAAGGATGATAAGGACTTCAAAAAGCGACATCTGGCGTACGCCACGACGTCCGGTGATTTTTAAAAACAGAAAAACCAATATAAAGGTGTAAAGGCTGCGTAGCGCAACTTCCCCCAGAAAATCCATGGGCACCTTATCAAGCGCCATACGGTGTAAATCGAAAGCTTTCATTAATATGCTCTAAACGTGATTGGCTGTAAGAAAGCATAGCCAATGCTTTTATTTACGCATGGGCTCCGGCGGCGATAGCGCCGTTCATTGAAAACCCGTATCATTGCGCGCTTTCCGTACGACAAAAGTGATTTTCATGACGCAAACATTTATTCCCGGCAAAGATGCCGCTCTGGAAGACTCCATCGCTCGCTTCCAGCAAAAATTACTCGACCTTGGTTTTCAAATTGAAGAAGCTTCGTGGTTGAATCCCGTCCCTAACGTCTGGTCTGTACATATTCGCGACAAAGAATGCGCGCTGTGCTTCACCAACGGTAAAGGTGCGACAAAAAAAGCGGCGCTGGCTTCTGCGCTGGGTGAATACTTTGAGCGTCTGTCGACTAACTACTTCTTTGCAGATTTCTGGCTGGGCGAAACTATCGCCAATGGCCCGTTCGTGCATTATCCGAACGAAAAATGGTTCCCGCTGACTGAAGACGACGATGTTCCAGAAGGTTTACTGGATGCACGTCTGCGTGCGTTTTACGATCCAGATAACGAACTGGCCGGCAGCATGCTTATCGATCTACAGTCTGGTAGTGAAGAGCGTGGCGTCTGTGGCCTGCCGTTTACCCGCCAGTCTGATAACCAGACCGTCTACATTCCGATGAATATTATCGGCAACCTGTATGTTTCTAACGGCATGTCTGCGGGTAACACACCTAACGAAGCTCGCGTTCAGGGCCTGTCTGAAGTCTTTGAGCGCCATGTGAAGAACCGTATTATCGCCGAAAGCATCAGCCTGCCGGAAATCCCGGCCGAGGTGATGGCGCGCTATCCGGCAGTGGTGGAGTCCATCGCCACACTGGAAGCGGAAGGTTTCCCAATTTTTGCCTACGATGGCTCGCTGGGCGGCAAGTATCCGGTGATTTGCGTTGTCCTGTTCAACCCGGCCAACGGTACCTGCTTTGCCTCCTTCGGCGCACACCCGGATTTCGGCGTTGCGCTGGAGCGTACCGTGACTGAACTGCTGCAGGGCCGTGGTCTGAAGGATCTTGATGTCTTCACCCCACCGACCTTCGACGATGAGGAAGTGGCAGAACATACCAACCTTGAAACTCACTTCATCGATTCCAGCGGTCTGATCTCCTGGGATCTGTTCAAGCAGGATGCCGACTATCCGTTCGTTGACTGGAATTTCTCCGGCACCACGGAAGAAGAGTTCGCCACCCTGATGGCCATCTTCAATGCTGAAGATAAAGAAGTGTATATCGCTGACTATGAGCACCTGGGCGTTTACGCGTGCCGCATTATTGTTCCGGGAATGTCTGACATCTATCCGGCAGAAGACCTGTGGTTAGCCAACAACGCTATGGGCACCCATCTGCGTGACACCATTCTCTCTCTGCCAGGCAGTGAGTGGGATAAAGAAGACTACCTCAATCTGATTGAACAGTTGGATGAAGAAGGTTTTGACGACTTCACCCGCGTGCGCGAGCTACTCGGTCTGGCGACCGGTGCGGATAACGGTTGGTACACCCTGCGTATTGGCGAGCTTAAAGTTATGCTGGCGCTGGCCGGTGGCGATCTGGAGCAGGCCCTGGTGTGGACCGAATGGACGATGGAATTTAACGCCTCCGTCTTTAGCGCGGAACGTGCAAACTACTATCGCTGCCTGCAAACATTGTTGCTACTGTCTCAGGAAGAAGACCGTCAGCCGCTGCAGTATCTGAACGCATTCGTCCGCATGTACGGCGCTGAGGCGGTTGAAGCGGCAAGTGCGGCACTGAGTGGTGAAGCGCCGTTTTATGGACTTCAGCCAGTAGACAGCGATCTGCACGCATTCCCGGCACATCAGTCTCTGCTGAAAGCCTATGAGAAATTGCAACGCGCGAAAGCGGCACACTGGTCAAAATAGTGACAAACAACTTGCCTCGAGTAGGCTAAATGTATTGTCTGAGCTATATTACGGGGCGCTTAAAGCGCCCCGTTTTTTATTTTGGTCAGACCAAAAAATAAATGTAAAAGCAAGGTTAAATATTAGTAGTTGATATTAAAAAAATTAGCTTATTAATGTGGTTTTTTATCTCAATTACTCCATTTTAATTAACCATCCCATAGGAGGCTGAAAGAAAAAATTCAACTCACTTTATAATTTTTAAAATTTATTTTTATATGGATAATCAACATGTTACACCGTAATCGCATAAAAACCATGCGTCTTACGGGCCTATAAGCCAGGCGAGATATGATCTATATCAAATTCTCATCTATAATGCTTTGTTAGTATCTCGTCGCCGACTTAATAAAGAGAGAGTTAGTGTGAAAGCTGACAACCCTTTTGATCTTATTCTACCTGCTGCAATGGCCAAAGTTGCCGAAGAAGCAGGCGTCTATAAAGCAACGAAACATCCGCTTAAGACGTTCTATCTGGCAATTACTGCCGGTGTATTCATTTCAATTGCCTTTGTTTTCTATATCACCGCCACAACCGGCACTGGTACTATGCCTTTCGGCATGGCGAAATTAGTAGGTGGTATCTGCTTTTCCCTGGGGCTGATCCTTTGTGTTGTCTGCGGTGCAGACCTCTTCACTTCAACCGTACTGATCGTCGTTGCTAAAGCCAGTGGTCGTATTACCTGGGGTCAGTTAGCGAAAAACTGGCTTAACGTTTATGTCGGCAACCTGATTGGCGCCCTGATCTTTGTGTTACTCATGTGGCTTTCTGGCGAGTATATGACCGCCAACGGCGCATGGGGGCTCAACGTTCTGCAAACAGCCGACCACAAAGTGCACCATACTTTTGTTGAGGCAGTGAGCCTTGGTATCCTGGCTAACCTGATGGTGTGTCTGGCCGTATGGATGAGCTACTCAGGCCGCAGCCTGATGGACAAAGCGTTTATCATGGTATTACCGGTCGCAATGTTTGTTGCCAGCGGTTTTGAGCACAGTATCGCAAACATGTTTATGATCCCTATGGGTATTGTAATACGCGATTTCGCCACCCCGGAATTCTGGACCGCAGTTGGGTCTTCTCCGGAGAATTTTTCTCACCTGACCGTGATGAATTTCATCACCGATAACCTGATTCCGGTTACGATCGGTAACATTATCGGCGGCGGTTTGTTGGTCGGGTTGACATACTGGGTCATTTATCTGCGTGGTAACGATCATCATTAATCTGTTGATGCCCATTACACGCAGTAAATAAAAAATCCACTTAAGAAGGTAGGTGTTACATGTCCGAGCTTAATGAAAAGTTAGCCACAGCCTGGGAAGGTTTTACCAAAGGTGATTGGCAGAATGAAGTAAACGTACGTGACTTCATTCAGAAAAACTACACTCCGTATGAGGGTGACGAGTCCTTCCTGGCTGGCGCAACTGATGCGACCACTGCACTGTGGGACAGCGTTATGGAAGGCGTTAAACAGGAAAACCGCACTCACGCGCCTGTTGACTTTGACACCTCCGTTGCTTCTACCATCACTTCTCACGACGCTGGCTACATCAACAAAGCGCTCGAGAAGATTGTTGGTCTGCAGACTGAAGCTCCGCTGAAACGTGCGATCATTCCGTTTGGCGGCATCAAAATGGTTGAAGGTTCCTGCAAAGCGTACAATCGCGAACTGGACCCGATGCTGAAAAAAATCTTCACCGAATACCGCAAAACTCACAACCAGGGCGTATTCGATGTTTACACCAAAGACATTCTGAACTGCCGTAAATCCGGTGTTCTGACTGGTCTGCCAGATGCGTATGGCCGTGGCCGTATCATCGGTGACTACCGTCGCGTTGCGCTGTACGGTATCGACTACCTGATGAAAGACAAATACGCTCAGTTCGTCTCTCTGCAGTCCGATCTGGAAAACGGCGTAAACCTGGAAGCAACTATCCGTCTGCGTGAAGAAATCGCTGAACAGCATCGCGCTCTGGGTCAGATCAAAGAAATGGCTGCTAAATATGGCTGCGATATCTCTGGTCCGGCTACCAACGCTCAGGAAGCTATCCAGTGGACTTACTTCGGCTACCTGGCCGCAGTTAAATCTCAGAACGGTGCAGCAATGTCCTTCGGTCGCGTATCCACCTTCCTGGATGCTTACATCGAACGTGACCTGAAAGCAGGCAAAATCACCGAGCAAGACGCACAGGAAATGATCGACCACCTGGTCATGAAACTGCGTATGGTTCGCTTCCTGCGTACTCCTGAATATGATGAACTGTTCTCCGGTGACCCGATTTGGGCAACTGAATCAATCGGTGGTATGGGCGTTGATGGCCGTACTCTGGTTACCAAAAACAGCTTCCGCTTCCTGAACACCCTGTACACCATGGGTCCTTCTCCGGAGCCGAACATCACTGTTCTGTGGTCTGAAAAACTGCCTCTGAACTTCAAGAAATTCGCCGCTAAAGTGTCCATCGACACCTCTTCTCTGCAGTACGAGAACGATGACCTGATGCGTCCGGACTTCAACAACGATGACTACGCTATCGCTTGCTGCGTAAGCCCGATGGTTGTTGGTAAACAAATGCAGTTCTTCGGTGCGCGTGCAAACCTGGCGAAAACCATGCTGTACGCAATCAACGGTGGCGTTGATGAAAAACTGAAAATGCAGGTTGGTCCTAAATCTGAACCGATCAAAGGCGACGTTCTGAACTTCGACGAAGTTATGGACCGCATGGATCACTTCATGGATTGGCTGGCTAAACAGTACGTCACCGCGCTGAACGTTATCCACTACATGCACGACAAGTACAGCTACGAAGCCTCTCTGATGGCGCTGCACGACCGTGACGTTATCCGCACCATGGCGTGTGGTATCGCTGGTCTGTCCGTTGCTGCTGACTCCCTGTCTGCAATCAAATATGCGAAAGTTAAACCGATTCGTGACGAAGACGGTCTGGCTATCGACTTCGAAATCGAAGGCGAATACCCGCAGTTTGGTAACAACGACTCTCGCGTTGATGACATGGCG
This sequence comes from Citrobacter sp. Cpo100, assembly GCF_030332595.1. Taxonomy (NCBI): domain Bacteria; kingdom Pseudomonadati; phylum Pseudomonadota; class Gammaproteobacteria; order Enterobacterales; family Enterobacteriaceae; genus Citrobacter; species Citrobacter sp. Cpo100. The sequence continues at coordinate 1,153,972 of NZ_JAOWHM010000037.1, forward strand.
GTTGACCTGGTAGAACGTTTCATGAAGAAAATTCAGAAACTGACTACTTATCGTAACGCTATCCCGACTCAGTCTGTTCTGACCATCACCTCTAACGTGGTTTATGGTAAGAAAACTGGTAACACCCCAGATGGTCGTCGTGCTGGCGCGCCGTTCGGACCGGGTGCTAACCCAATGCACGGTCGTGACCAGAAAGGTGCTGTTGCCTCTCTGACCTCCGTTGCTAAACTGCCGTTTGCTTACGCTAAAGATGGTATTTCTTACACCTTCTCTATCGTTCCGAACGCTCTGGGTAAAGACGACGAAGTTCGTAAGACCAACCTGGCTGGTCTGATGGATGGTTACTTCCACCACGAAGCGTCCATCGAAGGTGGTCAGCACCTGAACGTGAACGTCATGAACCGCGAAATGCTGCTGGATGCGATGGAACATCCGGAAAAATATCCGCAGCTGACCATCCGCGTTTCTGGCTACGCAGTACGTTTTAACTCCCTGACTAAAGAACAGCAGCAGGACGTTATTACTCGTACCTTCACTCAGACCATGTAATTGGTTTTGACTGAAATCGTACTTTAAAAAGCGTACAATAAAGGCTCCACGTAAGTGGGGCCTTTTTAATAGCCTGCTTTGTCAGCTATCTATACTTATATACTCGATGGATTTCGAGTTGCATTGAGGCGGCAACGGAGTGAATCCCCTGGAGCGTACAGAAGTACGTGACTGGGGTGAGCGAAGGAAGCTAACAAAGATGCAGCTTGAAAGACGAAAAGTATGGATAGCAGCCAAAACAGACTCGACACAGTTAATAACTGTGCACTAACACTGGCCCCGGATGGGCCACACCTGGAGAAACACCGCAATGTCAGTTATTGGTGACATTTTCCAGTAGATAACCAAATGAAATAAAAGGATTTATTTCTGGTCACGTCCACACATTGACCACATCAAAAGTAAAGCCCCGCAACTGCGGGGCTTTTCTTTTGGCTCACAGCCAGGGCATTTGATGCTGACCGGTCATCGTCGGGTGCGGTGGAGCCGGTACGACTTCCCCCGGCGAAACGATGAAACGCTCAACGGTTTCAGTCGTGACAAAAGTACAACTGCAGTTGATGTTTGTGCACTGATGATACCGCTCTTTTGTGGTGTCAGAAAAATAGCGACTCGTGCGGGCGTGGGCGGCGTAATGGCATTTCGGGCAGTGAAACATGATGAGCACCTCTGAGCGTTTTCAATACAGTAATTTTACTCATTTTAACCTTATAAAACAAATACATATAACAAATCACTGCGCTATTTCTTCGCTCTCATACTCCACATCAGAAACCTTAACCTCAAGCTCTAAGCCCGTCGTGAAGCCACTCCCGTTAAGGCTGTGCACCACACGGCTGATTATCCATGCCTGCTCGTCTATCACGCGCTTAAAGCCTTTCACGGCCACCGGCGTTTCGGGAAATAAATCAGCCCGGCCAGTGGCAAGCGTAATGGAAAACTCCGCCACGCCCCTCTGTATCTTGTCCCACTTTGCCTGAGCCGCGCGCATGGCCTGCGCCTTTGTGGCATAGATGGTCGTGAGTTCAAGAACGTTGTCAGACTCTCCGGCCATATACTCACCTTCCCGCGCTTCCTGCTCTTTTTTCTTCTTAGCCTTTGCTGATGTTTTGGTGGCTTTCGGGTGCTGCAGCGCGCGCAGGTGCTGCTCTTTGGGTTTACGTTTGAGCTTCACCTTTTGCTTTTGTGGTTTCGGGTCTTTGGTATGCAACCATTTCGCCGTCACGCCGGTGTAAGCCTCCCGGTCTGCAATGGCGAACTGATGGCGGTCGCCATCCCCACGCTCGACGGTCATTTGAGGGATCGGCTTACCACTGGCCGTCATCGCACTACCGGCTTTAAGGAATAATAATTTCCCGGCTTTCACCGACACGGATGCACCGTTACGCTCAGCAAGTCGGGACAAAAACGCCGCGTCGGATTCCTGCGTCTGGTCGATATGGGGAATGGCGATAGCTTTCAGGGCGTCAGCAACACTGGCCGTCAGCTTATTACGCTGCGCGATGGTCTCAACAATCACCCCGAGCGTGGTGTCGTGCCATGACTGCTCGCGCCGCGAGTTTAGCGAGCCGCGAAAATCTGCACTACGTCCCCGGATGGTCAGCGTATCAGGCGCGCCCCGGTGCTCGATTTCATCAACCGTGAAACTCCCCTTGTTGACCAGTGCGGATCCCTGCCAGCCCAGCCACAGCGTCAGCGATGCCCCGCGCGGTGGCAGCTCGACCAGCCCGTCGGTATCATCGAGCGCAATATCGAGCTGGTCAGCCTCAAATCCGCGATTGTCGGTCATGGTCAGGCCGATGAGCCGGTCGCTGAAATTCTGCGTGATATCCGCCCCGTCCAGCGTGAGCATATACGCAGGGGCAACACGCGCCCCGGCCTGAATATTCATTCCCGTTATCATCCTGCCAGCCCTCCCACCCATTCACTGGCTGACGTGACCAGATTATCCGCCTGCGTTTTCAGGTCGCCATACATGGCCGCGAGCGACTCGTCGACGCGTTTCAGGGACAGAGTGAACTCGATTTTTCTCGCTGCGCCGTCGCTGAAAAGCTCGGTGTGGTTGTGGGTCACTTTATCGATAACGTACATCCCGTGGATCATGCCGGTTCCGTCAATCAGCGGCCACGCACGCCCCTCGTCGGCCATCAGCTCGATGGCCTGCAACGACAGCCGCCCGCCGGTGATTTCAGGGTAAAGCGTCCCCGACAGGGTGCGCGAGGTCTCCCCCTCCCCGAGAAACTGATAAGCCGGTCGTTTGCCGATACGGTCATTGGACACCCAGCGGTAGTCCTTCGAATACTGCATCGACTGATGCGGCAGGGTTCGCCGCTCAAACACAAAAAAGCCCAGCACCATTAACATTCTGCCCCCTCTCTCAGTCGAGTCTCATACTGGATCGCTGACGCGCACGCTTTTCACGGTCAAGTTTGTCGACGGCGTCGCGGAGCTGGCGGTCAAGGTCTCCACCCGGCGCAACGCCACCCTGCAGGGTGATGTTGTATTCGCTTTTGCTCTGGTCGATATAAGAGCGACCTGCAGGCGCAGTGACCGGCTGATACACCTGATACCCGCCATAACTCGCTGTCGCGGGGATATACCCGCCACCCGATGAAACCTTATCCGCTTTGGCTGCAGTCTGGTCGAGGTCGGTCGATTCTTTTTTGATAACGCCGAGTTTCTCCAGCAGCCAGTCAACCCTGCCGCTCAGGCTGTTAAACAGGTTGAGCGGCGTCAACAGCGCATCAGCCAGCGCCTGACCAAACGCCACGCCGACATTTTTGCAACTGTCGAGCGTGTCCTGCGTGGCTTTCACCGGTGCAAGCAGGTCTTTAAACCACTGGCAGACAACGCCCAGCTTTTCCGCAATGGCATCAAACACCGGTGCAAGCGGGGAAAACATCGCCCCCACCGGGGCAAAGGTGGCTTTCAGCCCCGCCACCACCCCCGAGAAAAATGCGCCAATCGGTTCCCAGTATTTACGGATAAGCAGCGCACCGGCCACCACCGCCCCGGCAACCGCCAGCACCGGCAGACTTATTGCGCCAATAGCCGTGACAGTCGCGCCGCCGACCGTACTGAAAACCACCCCGAGCACGCCAGCCGCCGCAATGATGGCATTAATCCCCATCACCATCGGCCATGCGATAAGGCCAATCCCGCCCATCACACCAATCAGCGCCAGCGCCCCCCCGACCACCACGCCGAGGGTGGTCGCGAGCCCCTTATTTTTCTGGATCCAGCCGTCGAGTCTGAGCACATACTGCGTGGCCGTCTGCGTCAGCTTACGCAGTGAGCCCTCCTGCTGGTCAAACAGGTCAGTCCCGACCGCCTCATAGGCTGACTGAAATTCTTTGAAGTCGCCGCCGAGGTTATCCTGCATAACCTTAACCAGCTCCTCAGTCTTGCCGTCCGAGGCTTTAAACGCGGCGGTGAGCTTATCGAGCTTGCCGGTTGAAGCCGCCGTCATCAGCACAGCGGCCGCCGAGCTGGCTTCCTCCCCGAAAATGGTTTTCATGTATTCCGCGCGCTGACCCGTCCCGAGATTATTTTTCTCAAAACTGCGCTGCATTTCTTTCAGGATGGAAAATATCGGGCGGGTGTTACCCTTGCTGTCGGAGGTTTTCACCCCGAGCTCTTTGATAGCATCGTAGGCTTTGCCGGTCGGTGCCTGCAGGCGACTCATGACGGCACGGCTTCCCGTTCCCGCCATCGAGCCGGTGATTCTGGAGTCGTGCAGCGCCCCCACCATCGCGGCGGTTTCCTCGATACTTACCCCGGCATTTTTCGCCACCGGCGCGGCATAGGTCAGCGCATCGCTCATCCCGTCAAAGTCGGCGGCGGTTTTGTTCATCGTCATCGAGAGAACATCACCAATATGCGCGACCTTGTCGTTTGAAAGCTGAAACGCTGATTTCATCCCGGTCAGCAGCGCGGCGTTCTCTTCCATCGTGCGCTTGTTGGACAGCGCCATATTCAGCGTGACCGGTGTCGCCGCCTGAATCGCCGCCGCATCCCCGCCGCTTTTGGCGATAATAATCTGCGCCCCCGCCGCATCATCGGCAGAGGCCGCCGTATTGTCCCCCAGCTGGCGCGCCTGTTTGCGCAGCGCCTGCATTTCGGGTGACTGTTTATCGACACCGAGCACCGCCTGCAGCTCTGAGTTCTTCTGCGCAAACTCATAGCCCGGCGTCAGCAGTTTAACCCCGGCCATCGTTCCCGCCGTCGCAATACCGACACCGGCAGCGCCCGCCGCCGCAGCGTTACCGGCCAGTGATTTACCGGTCTGATACCGTTCTTTCACCCGGCTTAACTTCGCCTGCTGTGCGCTGACTTTCGCCAGTGCCTCACGCTGACGGTTAAGCTGGGCGGTGGTTTCACTGATGCGGGATTTAAGCCCCCGCTCATCATTTGCCAGATTACGGGTATTAATCCCCGCCGCACCGAGCTCGCGCTGCTGGCGCTTTATGGACTCCGTGAGGCTGTTGTATTTCGTCTGCAGCCCTTCGGCGGCACGCTTCGCGGATTCAAGCACCTGCGCCTGCGCACGCGTCGGGCGCTCCGTGTTTTTAAACTGCGTTGCGAGTGCTTCGGCTTCCTGTTTCGCTTTATCAAGCGCGTGACCGGTCACGGCAAGCTGTGCGCTAGCTTTTCGGAATCCGTCGATACGGGATGCCTGCGCATTCAGCTCGCGCAGGCTTTTCTGTGACGTGCGGATATCACCGGACAGGGATTTACTGGCGTTCTGAATGGCTTTGAGCGGTCGGCTTGCCCGGTCGACGGCATTCAGCAGCACCTCGATTCTGACGTTATTGCTCATGATGGTTTCCGCTTCGTTGCAGCGCCTTGTCGCGCCATGTCAGGAGCTCGGTCACGCTCAGGGAATGTAACTCTGATGGCGGCCAGTGGAAAATCACCGCGATATCCGCCATCAGGTCATCGACCGACAGTTTTTTCGGAAAGGTCAGCGACCCGAAGCAGGCGACAAAAAACCGACCACCTTCCCGGCCAGCGAAATCAGATCAGACGCATCGAGACGCGTGACTTCATGCTCAGTCAGGGCGGGATACGTCATGCGCGGCAGCACCTTAATCAGCGCATCAACGTCGGAATTCGCCAGCGAGGCCAGCGACACCCCGCGCAGGGTTCCGGCATTCGGTTTGGTCAGCGTGACCTGTTCAATTTTCTGCTCACCGCGCATCAGTGGGGTGTCAAAAATCACCACATTCGTATTGACGGTTTCAGTGTCAGTAACGGCAGTTTCATTGATATTTTTCATGGGTATTCTCATCAGGAAAAGTGACCGGCCAGCCTCACTGACCGGGTAAGGGATTACAGGCCAATCGCCCGGCGGTGCTCCGCCAGACGGTCGACGCCGTCGACTTTCAGCACCATGTTAACGACGTCAATCTCGATGACTTCGCGGCCATCAATCGTGAGCTGGTAATAGGCGCACTCGGTCGACATTTTGGTCGTGCCGCTTTCGCCCTGCTTGTTCTCACCGCCGTCATATTCTTTGTGACGGCCACGCATCACCACCTCGACGGCAGAAATCGCTCCGGTGTCATCACGCTGGAAAGAGCCGGTAAAGCGCAGCGGCACACTGTCAGCCCCCGGCGAGGCATACTGCGCCCACAGCTCAACGTCAGGCAGACCGCCGAGCGTCCATTCCAGCGACAGCGCGTCGTCATCGAGGCCGAGGTCAATTGATACCGCGCCCGGCATCCCGCCACCGCGATATTTCTCCAGCTTGCGGGTCAGTTTTGGCAGGGTGACGGACTCAACGACGCCCATGTAGCTGAGGCCATCGTTGAACATATTCAGATATTTCAGTTTGCGGGGTAACGCCATGCTCTGAGCTCCTTAGCTGTTGACCGAGTCCGACAGGTTCGCCAGATAGGTATCGGTGATGCGCTGGCGCAGGGTCAGGTTCTCCAGCGGCGGGACGGGGGTGTAGTCGTAATCGATATACAGTTTCCCGACTTTCAGGGTCGCGGTCTCGTTCGACTCCGGGTCATACCAGCAGGAGCCGTCAACGATATACCCGTTATTTTTCAGCTCGCGGAATTTGGCATTGATACCCGATACGATGTCTCGAATGAGGGTCGGAGTAATGGGTTTATCCATCGCCCACGCGTGCGCCTCCGCCATCGTGTCGGCCAGTACCTGCGCGGTGCGGGTGTAGTTCTCATACAGGAAAAGCGGGTCATCTGAGCAGGTGCGGTTTCCCCAAAACTTGAAACCGTCATTGCGGATAAGCGTCGTAACACCGGCTTTGTTAAGCAGGTTGGCGTCGGTCGCGGGCTCCTGCAAATCCCATGATACCGAGGCACTGACGCCGGTGACACCATTCACGCCGACGTTTGACAGGGTTTTATGCCAGCCGACGGTCTGGTCAATTTTGGCACGCAGACCGAGCGCGCGCGCCGTTGCCCAGGCTGTCGCAGTCTCATTCGCCGTGGTGTCCCATGCCAGAAAATCCGGGAAGATAACCATCAGCTCACGCTGGCTGAAATTCTCTCGGTAGTTGATGGCATCAGAAATGGTTTTACAGCCCCACGCACTGACATAGCCAAAGGCGCGCAGGCTCTGGCAGGTGGACGCGAGCGCCGTCGCCACTTCCTGCGGATCAAGACCCGGCACGCCGAGAATGCGCGGCTTCACGCCGGTGATGGTCTGCGCCGTCAGCAGCGCTTTCAGGCCGGTGTATTTACCGTTTTCGTCGGTCGTGCCGATGATGTTGGAAATCGTTTGTTTCTTCCCGGCCTCCGGGTCGTCCGGGTCTTCTGCGCCTTCGGCCACGCGCACGGCCACAATGACCGGTTTGCACTGGTCAGCGATGGCCTGCAGGGATGTCGACAGCGTCCCCTTTTTGCCCGCCTTGCCGATAGCGCTTTGCACGTTAGTAATGAGCACCGGCTCATTGAGGGGAAATGTCTTTTCGTCAGCATCGCTGGCCGTGCAGACCATGCCGATGATGGCCGTTGAGACGGTGGAAATGGTGCGTACGCCATCGTTAATTTCGATGACCTCTACGCCATGATGAAAATCACTCATCCGTTTAACTCCGTGGTTAAGGGTGAGTGTATTTTCTGTTGTGTGGTGATGGCGGGCTATTTGTCAGGGTTGGATAAGGTCTGGCACAACCGGCCAGAGAAAAGACAGCGGGTTTTCACCCGCTTTTATCATGCCGGAGCATCAGGCCAGTTTATTTTCGGTGCAGTACTCAAATCCAGACGACGTAACGCAGTACGATAAGCACGTAATTCCGTAAGTTCTTTTTCTTCATCGGCTGAGATATCGCCATCTTTTTGTGCATCCTCCAGCCAGTTAATACGCGCTGTTGCTTCACTCATCCGGCTGTTGCGTTCTGTTTCGGCGTCAGCCATATGGTCGCGAATTTGCTGCAATTTCCCGTCTTTATAAAACCAGTCATCACCCAGCGTGACACGCAGATTAGCCTTTGTTGCCGAAAGCTCAACAACACTGAGGTTAACCGGGAAAAGCGCATGAATATTTGTCGTGAATGTTCTGACGCGACCATCATCGTCATAGCCGATTTTCAGCGTCTTTGACTCATCAAATAACTCAATTACGTCATACCAGTCATTACCTTTGTCATCCTGTAAAAACAGGACATTCTGGCCGTCAATGACTTTTGGCCTGTTGGTGGTGTCAGGAATGTAAGGAATGAATTTACCAAAACTCTGCATTTTTATTTACCTTTAATTAATGACGTACCATGTGCTATTAACCTGTTTTCGCATATAGCGAATAATAAAATTACCGACGTTGCTGCTCCCACCAACCATATTAAAGTTATACATAGCCGCGCCATCAGTCGGACGCATATAACCCCGCCCATCCCAAAATCCAACCTCAGCAGGGGCGGTAAGGTCGATGTTCTGGACAAAGTTTTGTAGCACCCACTGTTGCGTGACGTAACCTGATAAATCAGTGGCTGGAGGCGGGTTGTTGGGTGAGTAAACGCGAGTGTTACCTTCATAAACAGCACGGCCTGACAAATTCCCGCTAACTGTCGTATTACCATTACGCCCTATGGATAAAGGATTTGATGCCCACGCCCCGTTTTCATCATAAAAATGAATATCAAATCTGTCCTGATAATAACCATATCCGCAAGCCAGTATTCCTTTATCATCGCCGTTGTATATTAAGTGGTTAGCGCCATTTCTGGGCTGCGAGAATGAAAAGGAAAGTTGCCCCTTTAAATCACCGCCTGTTATTGGTAGCGCACCCACATCTGTAGAGGTTGGTTTATTTCCAGTATGAAACACAAAATTCCATTTATTCCATGTTCTGTTATCACCATTACGCGCACGAAACGCCAGTATTTCGCCTGTCGAGTAGTTAGCGAATAGCTGAATGCTATAACCGCTACCAAGCCCGGAAACATCCAGGATAGTCCCTGTATTTCCACTCGGTGAGTTTTTGGCATCACCATAGACAAACGATGCTGCATTAACCGGAAGGTTATTAGCATCGTCTACCTGTCCTCCATTGATTGCGCTGATGTTACGAACAGCAATAGCGCTACCATTAACCAGCAATTTTCCGGCAGTAACATCATCCTGCGAAGTCTGGACCTCACTTCGCTGTACTGCCCCGTCTGCCTTATCAACCGTATCCTGCAAACCAATATTTTGAACAAATAAAGGTTTATTCGGAATATCCCTGCCGTTCTGCTCTTTAGCTAACCGCCTCTCTGCGTTGACATTGGCCGCTTTTACTGCCTTTGGCGTGGCGGCCTTACCTTCGTCATCGCTATCAGTAGCGCTGCTGAGTTGTACAATACCCTTTAGCGTTGTGCTCGCGTCCTGAGCTGTATATTTACCATTGGCAAGGTCATACGCAGCCTTAACCGCTTTCGGGGTTGCGGCCTTACCTTCATCATTGCTATCAGTTGCGCTGCTTAGTTGCACAATGCCTTTTTGCGCTGTGCTCGCGTCCTGAGCCGTATATTTACCATTAGCAAGGTCATACACCGCCTTAACTGCTTTCGGCGTCGCTGCGTGGCTCTCAGACTCGCTGTCGGTGGCGCTACTGAGCTGCACAAAACCTTTTTCGTTCAGCGTGGCATCAGGATGCCTGCGGGACTGCTCATGCTCGGCGAGTTTATCGTCGACATAATCCTGCGTTGCCATCACCGTTGTTGCATCAATGGACAACGCCACCGAGTCAACGTTGCTGACAATAATCACCATGCGACAGGTCTGCGCACGCCCCGAGCCCTCGGCCAGCTTCGGCTTGTAACTTTCAGCCATATTGGCAACGGCAATCAGCGTGCCTGCATCATCATACAGACCCAGCTCGCGCATCCAGAAACCTCCCACATCAGGAGGGATGACCAGCTCTGCCACGATGTAGTTTTTATTTTTATTGTCCTGGCTGATTTTATTCAGCGCATGACGCCAGACTTCATTGATGAGCTTTACCTGCCCGACGTTCGGCTCCGGCAGTACGCCACCGCCATCCCCGACGGCCATCGCGGTAAAGTTCACCTTTTTACCTCCTGGCACCGTGGCCGCCGCCAGTTTTGCAGCTCCGGCGGTGGTAATAATTGTTTTAAATTTCGTGCTCATTATTCCTCACTCATCCGGGATAAACCGTAATAATGTCGCCGTCATACACCACACCACCGACATACATATGACCGGGAATGTCCTGGATAATATTCAGGCCAATCAGGTGACGGCTGGCAGGTTTCGCATCCGCAATCAGGCGCTCCATTTCAAAATACATTTCCTCAGAAATACCGCTTTCCAGCACACCGATATCAAGCCGGAATGTGCCGGGCGGGTCGCTGGTCTCCCACCATTCCGTAACGTTGATGACATAACCGAGTGGCTCCACCACCCGACGAACAGCACCGATAGTGCCTTTGTGACAGTGAATAAAGTACGCATCACGGATGACCGCGCGCTTCGTTTCCTCCGGCCAGTTCTCATCCCAGCGGTCGACAGAAAACGCCCACGCCAGCCACGGCAGCAAATTTGCCGGGCAGGTGTCAGGGCTCCACAGACGACGCAGCGGGACGGGGGTGTTTTCGATATCCGCGCAGGCACGCGCCGCCGCCACCTCAAGCGGTGACGAGCCCACCGGCAGCAGACGGGTATCACTCATCCGAGCCCCCGATCACAATGCTGTAATCAGTGCAAAATGACGCCTGCGCACTGCTGAGCACGAGGTCAGCCACCGGTGCGGCCAGCTCCACACGCTGGACACCCTCGACATGCAGCGCGGCATAAATGGCAGACAGGCGAATGTCACGCCCGAGGCGGTGCTGCGCACTGATATAGCCCTCCAGCTTTTTCACGGCAGCGGCGCGAATGGGTTCACTCTCGGGACCGGGATAGAGATAAAGCGAGGCGGTTATCTGGTAGTCAACAATGTCGGCTGACTGCACCGTCACACGGTCTGCGACCGGCCTGACATCTTCGGCGTTAAGTGCGTTACGTACCACGGCGAGCAGCTCATCAGAGGCGACGCCGTTGTTTTCACGCGACAGCACAGAAATCGTCACACAGGCGGGCGACGGGCTGGTCACTGAGATATCCGCGACCCGTCCGTCAGCGCTGCGGCCATGGAACTGATAAGCACCGCCAGACCCGGCCACGCTCATTCCTTCAAACGCCTGTTGAATACGCAGACGGTAATCGGTGTCTGACTCCATAACGGCAGGTGTGGGCGGCAGTGTGGTCTCATCGGCAGGCGTGATAACAAGACGCCCGACGCTGAAATTTGCGCCGATATTATCGAGGTCATTACCGGCGGCATACGCCAGCATGACCGCGCGCGCCGATTCATTCACGCGCTGACGCCAGATAACCTCCCGGTAAGCGTTCTCCTGCAGTAACTTAACAATCGGCTCCGATTCAAGCGTCAGCGTGCGCGCAACCGCCTCCTGTTGTTCCTCGGGATACAGTGAGACAAGCGTCGCTTTTCGTTCTGCCAGAATGGTTTCATAGTCCAGCTCATCCACCACATCAGGCGCAGCGAGCAGGCTCAGGTCAACAATAGCCATAGTGTTTAACTCAGTGGAATGGTGATAGAAAAAGGCTGGCCTGACGCTGACCGCGTGCCGGTGATATCGACATACATCGCGCCGTCATTCTCCCCACGTTCAAAGGTGATGGTCGTCAGGCTGACGCGCGGCTCCCACTTCTGGATCGCGGAATAGCAGGCGGCCATAATCTGCAAGCGCAGTGCCGGGGTCTGCGGCTGGTCAACAAGCGCCGACAGCAGCGAGCCGTATTCACGGCGCATGACGCGCGAGCCCACAGGCGTGACCAGAATGTCGCGCACGCTCTGCCTGATATGCTCAACCTCAGAAATACTGAGCCCGGTATGACTGTTCATGCCCAGATAGCTCGTCGTCATTTTGTCCCCACCGTTCTGTCATCGCCCCGTTTCACTCCGCCGTGGTCATGGTCATCCACCTGTACGCCGTTGGATTTGAACGTACCGCCGCCGTGCTCGATGTCGCCGCTCATCTTCCCGCCCTTTTGCACCTCAAGCGTGGCCGTGGTCAGTTTGTTGGTGCAGACCACCTCGGGGGTATCGAACGTGATACGGGTGGACGCTTTGACCAGTACCAGCGGCACAGTTGCGGTAATGGCGTCCGACGCGGTGACGTCAGCGGTTTTAATACCGCTTACCGTGAGCGCCCCGCTCTCGGGTTCGTACTCGATAACCGCCCCGTCAGGAAAGGAAACGTGAAAGGCATCAGGCGAGGCCGACGGCGCGGGATGGTCATCAGAAAAAATACCGGGCAACACAAAAGCGGTGTCGAGCTCGCCGCCAATGGCAAGAATGAGCACCTGCTCGCCAACCGAGGGAGCCCACCAGACACGCGAGCGACCGGCGCGGCAGGTCAGCCAGTTTAACCAGGTGGTTTGCATCCCGCCGGTCTGGACACGGCAGAGCCCCTCATCGGGATTGACTGCAGTCACAATGCCGGTGCGGATAAGGTTTCGGATCGCGCGGGCGATATCCTGAATGGAATTTAAAGTATTCATGGGGAAAGGATGCCGCCGGGCAAGGCCAGCGGCAATCAGGCGGGGTTTTGTGGAAAATGGCACAACAATTGGCCCCCAATTGTCAAAATAGCAATAAAATGACAATTAGGTGTACTTAATAAACAATAGACATTACTCTAATATATCAATTCCATAAACTGTTCTCACTTGGTTGTCATACTTCAAACAACTTGAACTGGCTAATAATCGCTGAACATTCACATCTGAGAAACCGCCATCCGGACTGGATATATTCAGTTTTTTTAAAATTATCGAATCAGAGGCTTCATTCAATCCTCTCATCAAATCATCAATCATTTTTTTCATGGTAGCTAACTGAGCAACATTACGCGTATTTTCCCTAACAATTCTATCAGTCGCTTTAAGGAGTCCCCTCACACTCGCAAACCTTCCTTGGGATTTATTAAATTCATATAAAAATTGAACATCGATTGGTATTTGTTTAAAGCTGGAAAACATATCACCCCAAGGATAGCTAGCCACCCCCTGATTACGATGCTGCGCGGACATAAACTGTCTCAATCTTGAACCACTATCCGTGACCAAAACAGAACCAGTTACTTGAGCAATAAGCAAGGCCATTTCATAATTTGGCTCCATGCGATTCATCATAAACTGACCGCATCTTCTGCGTGGTAATGCCTGTAACATCATTAATGGTGAATGTTCAGACTCTCGCTCAAACACTGATACCACCCCTTCTGCATCAACTTTATCAATACCCAACGTTTCACTAATAAACTGAATCTTTTCTTCTTTAGAATTCCCGACCAATGAATTAAGTACATCCTCAACCATCAAAGCATGAAGCAACATATAATCTTGTTTATTAATAACCTGTTCTTTTTGCCGCCTTTCATCAATCATATTCATCATCCCCCTTTTCAACTCAATATCAAACTCACTCGGATCAGGGATGAGATTAATTAATCCTTTATAAATAAACGGTTCCATATCAAGCATAAATAAAAACTCCTTGAGCGCTTGATACTTAAACTCTTCAGGGCATTTAAGAGGACTAAACTCCGGCTTAATATTAATAGGGTTCGTCACTGGATTTTGGATTAAAAACTCATCAAAAAAAGATGCAACAGGTAATGCATTTAAAGTAATAGTGCGAACATCCAACGCTCCTGAATATAAGCCACGATACTTTCCATCAGATTTAGGAAGAAGAGAGTAAACATCTGTATCCCTAGGCCACAGCAATGTATAAAACTCATAAATTTTCTTTACTTGTTCTTCAGATAACTCTTTTCTTACATCGCCCCATACTTTTCCTTTAGTTAGCCCAAGAACATCTTTAATACAATTACAAAACATGATGTTTCGTTCTCGTATGCTCATAACATTCCAACTAGTGCGTAAATCAACAGGAATAGCATTACAGCAGTTTTTATATTTCCGACCACTTCCACAACCACAAAAATCGTTACGACCTAATTTATTTTCATCAACATCCTTACTTAAATGTTCATTTGAAGGTTTATCTCTACCAAATGCGTCTTGATAATGAACGCTTCCATCTTCAAAACGAAGATACATTTCCCCACCAAATCCGAACAATTCTTTCGATGGTGGTAAAAGGGTATGTCTGAGCTCAGCCCAATCACAAACCACACTTTTCTCGGGATATAGCCAATCCTCTTTTCCAGCAGCAATTGAATTTTTAGCCCTGTTTTTAATTATATAATTAATGCGACTAACTTCATCACTTGTTAACCTTCGAGTATTAATAAAGTTAATAGTATTAACCATGCTGCGACGAATGCGAGTAGGATTAGTCCGCTGTTCAAGTGGGTTTGTACTTTCATTATTTTCAGCATATTCAAGATTGGTTAAAATCAAACAACGATTTTTATCCAGAGGAAATATTGTTTGCGTCCCCTTAAGGGTTATATCAGGATCATTCGGATAAATACAATAATCAGAATCTGGGGGACAGGCATAATTGTAAATAGTCACAGGATGATCTGAAAGTATAAATTTAACATCAGACTCTTCTGCAGATACGAACTCTCTAACACCTTCAGCCCATAACGTACAATGCATGGTTCTAAGCGATTGCATTTCAACCATGAGCCGTTCTTGATTTAATCCATGATACTTAGTTTTAATCCATTCCAAACCTTTTGGTGTGCGTAATTTTTGAGCATCAAGATAAGTGAAAAAATGTTGGAAATTATAATGCCACTGTGACTGATCGTTTGTCAGGAATGCCCAAACAGATTTCGAGCCATTTTCGTCAATAGGACCAAATAACTTCCTCTCAATATCATCATTAACTTCACTACCAAATAATATAGAGTAAAGATCCACTTCATAAAACCGTTGCGCAGGCGTGAACCATTTCCTTTCATTAACCACTTTAACTTTGCCATTAGGCAAGGGAAACTCTCGACGTGTTAAATAGCAAAGTTGATTTTCCCTGTCCTCCATAAAACCTTTTTGATGCCATTGAGGAACATAATGATTATCTCTAGTTTTTGTCACTTTCTCTTCTATACCTATAGTAAGATTATGGGTACAACTAGCCTATATCATAGATATGACTCACTTGAATGTAAAAACTAATTTTTGTACGCATAATCACATTATTAGATGAAAAAAATAAACATAGGTAATAACGCCTGCAGAATGACTACCCACCGGTTCTTGCTCAAAACTCAATCACATCTTATTGTGCTCACGTGATAAATTATGACACTACCAAATAGGAGTATTTAAAGTTAGTTACCACTGTTCAAATGATCAATAATTGCATTTTCTATCAGCACTCTATCTTCTTTGCTAAATCCCAACAACTGGCGTTCCGGGTATTGCACGTCCTTAGCATGAGGGTTAGGCCGGTCTCTGAGTCCGAGCTGATGAATCTGCGCTATGCGTTGCACTTTGCCAGTAAACTCCACCACAGCAGCATCAATGCGGCCACTGGCTTTCATGTAGCGACTCGTTCGCAGCTTCTGAAACATCGCCCGTTTTATTCGACCTTTTTTTGCCCTGAGCGGCAGACGCTTTCGCGCCTGATACAGCGTACCATCAGGTGCTTTTTGCTGTTTGATACGTTGCTGTTGCGATCTGCGCAGCTCCTTCGCAATTTCAGCGGCCAGCTTACGACGAGACGCCGGAGCTAATGCTCCGATAAGCCCTGCCACTTGGTTATCAAAAGGCGTTAATTCACTCATCCCATTTACTCACCAGCTCGCCATTGATATAGAGCTCGGTCGGACGGGTGACAGGCTCCGGCAGGGGTGGCTCCGGGGCATAGCTGACGTGTAACGCGCCGTTTTCCTCCCGGACAAGGGTGCGTTCAGTCAGTTGCAGGCTGATACTGATATCAACATTATCCCCGTCATTTAAGTCCATCTGGAATCGATAACCCTTTTTGCGCCCGTCATCGAGCGTGCAGATATCCGGCTGGTTTTCTCGCAGCCACGCCGCCACCGGCACAAAAATCAGGTCGGGGTCGCCGACAAAGTCGCACACAATCACATTCAGCGTGTATTTCTTTTCATGGGACAACGAGGCCGCGAGACGCGCATCGATATTCCCCTCATCGGCAAAGATGCGCATCATCTCGGGGTTATTCAGGAGTTGCGGGACGGCGTCATTCAGCGCTTTGCGCAGGCTTTTCATTTTCTGCATCGATTTTATCCTGACAGTCTTTGATGGTTTCGACCTTAATCGCACAGGCGGTGAGCGCGTGCTCCAGCCTGCGAATATCGGCACTCAGATCACCGTTATTGACGGGGTCGCTTCCCGGCATCGGGCAGAGGCTCACCTTCGGGCAGGCGTTGTAAACAACGGGCGGCGGAGGCGCAGCCTGTTCGGATGTGCAACCGGCGCACAGCATCAGGCAGCTTATCGCTGTACCAGCGGCGTAACGTCTCGTTTTCATTCATCAGCCTCGTTATGGTTTCTTCCCGTCTTGCCGCCTGCTCACCGGCAACGGTCAGCTCATCTCCGAGTCTGACCTGCGCATCCTCATTCGCCCTGGCGATTCGCTGCGATACCGCAAGCTGATTTTTCAGCATGCCAATCGTCGTCTTTTGCGCACTGGCGACGCGATTCGCTTTCTCAAATGACCGTGATAAGTTCTCATTTTCATGTCGCAGCCACAGCAACCCGGCCAGCGCAGCAACCAGAAGGATCACAATGAATCTGGACACATCCCCGCCCCCTCGATGCGCTGACGGTAAGCAGTACGCACAGCGTTAAGCACCAGAACACAAATCAGATACAGCAGCGCTGTAAACACCCATCCCGCGCCGACCAGACAGGAAAAAATGCCAGCAAAAATAAGCAGCGACCAGAAGCGGCGCAGCGGGGAAGGTTTACGACAAAACACAAAACGGAAAATCTTCATCACCGCATCATTCAACGGGATACCCTTTTGCCGGTTTCCCTGCCAGTGTTCATAGGCAGCCACACCGGCGAGGCTGGCAGCAATGCAGACCAGACAGCCAAACAGCGCCCATACGGCAACGAAATTGACCGCCACGCCCTGCGGGTTCGTCAATCCCATAAACAGCATCAGTGTCAGCAGGAAATCAAAAATCAGTGAGGTAATGTGTTGTTTCATTGAGTCACTCCTTTCATGCAATACGCCAGTTCCCGCGCGCGACGGTTCTCCAGCCCTTTATTTTTTGTACCGTTGACATACACCCAGCGGGTGAGCTGGTCACACGCCTGCCACCACTGGTGACGCTTGATAAACGAGACCAGCGTCGACCGGCAGGCCGCACCGGTTCCGACGTTAAACGCAAAACTGACCAGCGAGTCATAGACGCGCGGTGGCATATCCACCGGCACACAGACCGCGAGCCGTTGCTCGACGTTGAGCACATCGGCAACGAGATTTTCCGCCGCCTGTCGCTCTGTGATATCCCCTTTCGGGACCACCCCGGCAGTGTGGCCGATGCCTGACGTCCACACTCCCGCGCTGCACTGGTAAGGTGTCAGGCGACATCCTTCGAGGTCGGCAATCAGTGCCAGCCCCTCGGGCGAGGTGTTAAGCAGACGAAAGTCAGGCATCAGCGCGGCCAGCACCAGCACGGCGGCCACACTGCAGCGTTTAATGATTGAACTCACGGGCAGCCTCCTTATCGAGTCCGAGTGAGGTCAGGTAGCGGTAGGTTTTGCGCTTAAACCAGTAATTCGTCAGCGCGGTAAAAATGGCGCAGGCACTCCCCACATAGAGCGCCAGCTTTTCGGGGGACATCGCCCCGAAATACGCCAGCCCCACGGCCAGCCAGTAAGCGATAAACGTCGTGATTTTTTCCACACTCAGTCCCATAAATTCACCGTCTCGGTTTTCGGGGCGCTGTCAGTTTCGGGCAGCTCTATTGCCGTGCCGTGCGGCAGAATAACGCCCAACTCCGACAGCCCCGGATTCGCCTTCAGCACCGTTTCAACGACGCCCTCAGTGCGCCCGTAATACCGGGCGCAAATCGCATCGAGGGTGTCGCTCTGCATAGCCCTGACCTTCATCAGATTTGGCCGACAATACAGCGCGGCTTGTCCTGAATACGCGCCACAGACCAGCGCATATCCCGCCACAGCTCATCGATAACCGCCTCGGTGCTTTCCGCTTTGCGGTCGCCTTTCGCCGTCGCATCGATGCCGCGATAGCGCTCAAACAGCGTGGCACTGGTCATGGCGCAGACGGCGCGGAAATAATGGAAACAGCGCACGCTTTCGCCATCGATATCATCGGCTGGCACATCGGCCAGCGTGTTATGCCCTGCGCCCATTTGCTCAACCCGCCACAGGGCAAGCTCCGCATTGGTTTCAGCCATACCGGCTTTAATCGCATCATTCAGGCGCAGCGCGGAAACGGTCTGCTCCAGACGCATCAGCTCGCGCACACGCTTCGGATCCACATCAGGGAAAAAGAAGGTGTTTTTTATTACCGGCTCGCTCACGCCCGGTGGTGGTATCACCACACCCGGCACATCCTGCGGCTCTTTCTTTGGCTCAATAATCACTGTCGTCATGACAACCTCGGGTAATGGGTGGGCGGTGGACGCCGGTCG
Organism: Citrobacter sp. Cpo100; assembly: GCF_030332595.1. NCBI lineage: Bacteria > Pseudomonadati > Pseudomonadota > Gammaproteobacteria > Enterobacterales > Enterobacteriaceae > Citrobacter > Citrobacter sp. Cpo100. Next base: position 1,172,615 of record NZ_JAOWHM010000037.1, read on the forward strand.
CAGTCAGGGCAATCAATACCCGCATTGACCGGCGTGCCGCCCGGCTCGGGGAGCGTTCTGTTAACCTGCGGCTTTTGCCGCTTTCGGGGGACGCCCGCGCCGTGCCGCCGGTTTGGCGGCAGGTTTGCGCGTGCGCGGTTTATTCTGTTTGGGTGCGGGTTCTGCTTTGGGTTTCAGCGCACGCTCGAGCTGTTCAATATCTTTTTTCACACCGACAGTTCGCTCTAACTGGATCGCACGCTGCAGGTGCGCCAGCGCGTCAGTCAGACGGCCAGCCTCACGCAGCACGTAGCCGGTAATTTTGTGCAGCTTCGCGCGCACGATATCCGGCATGTCTGCCCGTTCGGTCAGTGCGATGGTGTCGAGCAGGAGCTGCAGCCCGACAGGCTGTTTCGCATCGAGCAGGCGCTGCGCTGACAGGGCGACCTCTTCGGCCAGTAAATACGGCGTGGTGCGTCGGTGGCCGCCGGTCGGCATGGTCAGGCCATAGGTCATCGCATAGCGGGCAATCTCCAGCGCACCGGCGATGTCATCCGCATCGAGACGCCACAGCATGACGGTCATGACAATGTCATCCTGCGCCCCTTTTCCGGCGCTGAGGACACCCGACACCCACGGCATATAGAACGGCAGCAGCTCACGCTTTTTGTCTGCCTTGCGTTCATTGGAGCGGATTTGTTTTAACGTGCGACAGTCTGCGGCCAGCTTGACGAGCATCTGCTCATAGGCAGTTGCATTGCGCAGCGGAGCAGCAGCCCGCCGCGCAGTTTCAGAGGCCGAGACCCGCATCATGTGACGCGCTGCGGGACTCGTCATGGCTTATTCCCCGCTTTCCGGTGCGGCAGGTGCAGTGAAGTCACCGAGTTTGATGTTTTCAATCAGGCAACCGGCGGCGTAAGCCTCGACCACATAGTCAATATTCATCGACTCGTAGTTTTCGACGCGGTCTTTCTTCGGCTCCTCGATGATGGCGCGGCGGTGTGCATCATCCATGAAGTAAATCGACAGGTTATCGAGACGCGTCACCATCAGGGCATTCGCCGGGAAATACGGCACACGCACAGCAGGCAGGTTGCCGATACGCTTCTGGCTGATGATGATGTCAGCGGCCAGCGTTTCGCTGTTTTCCTGCGCCTTGTTGACCAGCGGGAAATATTTATCTGCCATCAGCTTACGGCCAGTGATAACGACGAGCTCCGGGTCATCCTGATAAATCTCATCAATCAGGTTGGTGGTCGCATCCATCACCAGCGCATCGAGGTTTTCATAGTCACCGTTTTTACCCACGCGGATCACATCGGAAATGACCTTGCCGTCATCATCGGTGACGTTGGACATCACGCGCGCGGCAGCTTCATTGCGGTATTTCTGCAGCCAGCCCACCGCGACATCCTGCAGCATCGGATTCGTTTTGCGGTTGGAGGTCTCCGCGCGGGTGATACCATTGAAACCGGCCATGATGAAATCGAGCGACTGACGCTTGATAATCGCGTCACGGATACGGGTCTGAAAGTCCTGGAATCGCGCCCACAGGTCGAGCTGCTTGTAACGAATATGGAAATCAAAGTTGATTTGCGCACACTCGTATTTGTTGGATTCGAGCGCAGTGAAATCAGCGGTCTTACGCTCGTCATCGGCGGCGGTGTCCGTGGTGCTCGCAATCGTACCGTTGACGCCGACCCCGACTTTTTCGCCTTTCAGCTCGTCGACCGGCACGATATTGATTTTGGTCAGAAACGCGGATGACGCCTGCAGGGTGGTCATCAGGGTCTGCGTCACGGACGGCTCAACGGTGAATTTTTTCGCCACATCATCGGTGTCGACGCCGTTCAGCTCCGCCACGCGGGACAGGTAAGCATTGAATTTAAAGCGGGTATCTTTACGCATTGTTATTCCTGTTTTTCTAAAAAGGGGCATCAGGCCGGGCGACGCGCACCCGGCAGGTCTGTCAGCAGTTGGTCAGCAGCTCGTCACCCGTCCCGCCTTTCGATTTCTCGCGGCGCGGCTGGCGATAGCTTTCGGTGTTATCGAGGGAGCTTTTCAGGGCGTTAAACGCCTGCGTGCTCTGCGTGGTCTGGCTGGTCACGTCCTGCTTTAGCTGTGCAAAGGCGGTTTCCAGCTCAGTGACGCGCGTTTCGGTGGCGGTCAGGTTGGTCTGTACCTGCTCAGAGACGGTGGTCACTGCCTCATGCACATCAGCAAGACGGGCGTCATCGCTGACCTGTTTGCGGCTGAAAATCGATTTGACCTTGTCGGTCAGGCTGTTGAGCATGGTCTCGGGAACATCCTCGAATTCCAGCTCAGCAAGGGAGGCCACCGAGAAGAGGTCGCCCGGCTGGTCTTTCTTACCGGCGAGCGGGTTCTGCACCGCACGGCTGCAGAATTCAAGATATTCGGTGCCGAGGCTTGCCGGGTCATCGGTCACAGCGAGACCAATCAGATAGCATTTACCGGTATTTGAGAAATTCGGGCGAATTTCCATGGAGGTGTAAACCTTCTGACCGGCACGCACCATGCTCACCAGTTCATCAAGCGGTGCAATCCTGGCAAACAGCGCTTTTTTGCCGTTCAGCGCAGAGTCATCACTGATGATTTCCGCTTTCACTTCGGTCACGTCGCCGTAACGTTTAAACGGACTGTCAGGCCAGAGGCTTTTGATGTGTTCGAGGTTAATGCGGCAACCGTAGACGCGCGGGTCAAAGGTATCCGCCATGTCCTGAATGTCATCACCGTTGATGACACGGCCATCGCAGGTGTCACCCTCGACGCCGATGCGAAACCATTTAGAAACTTTCTTTGCCATTGTTCAGGTGTCCTGATGTTGGGTTTTCGGTTCGGGTGTAGTTTCCCGACTCCGCCCCGCATCAGCCACCGCTTGCAGACGTGTACCCCCTGACACAACAGGGGGTTAGCGATAATGCCCCGCTATTTCCTTAGCCTTGCCCCGTATTCACTGACACGAGGCAACCATGACCATTTCGACTGACCTCTCCCTATTGCACGACCCGCGACGACAGGCGCGCCTGCTGTTCTGGCAGGGGTTTTCCGTGCCACAAATCGCCAACACGCTGCAGATCAAACGCCCAACCGTGCAGAGCTGGAAACAGCGTGACGGCTGGGAGGAAACCGCCCCGCTTAACCGCGTCGAATCCACGCTTGAGGCGCGGCTGATTCAGCTTTATGCAAAGCCTGACCTCACGCCGCACGACTTCAAAGTCGCTGACTTTCTGTCACGCCAGATGGAACGGCTCGCGCGTGTCAGCCGCTACGGCCAGACGGGAAACGAGGCGGATTTAAATCCCAACATTGCCAGCCGCAACAAGGGCGATCGCCGCAAGCCAAAACGTAACTTTTTCAGCGAGGAGGCCATCGAAAAGCTCGAAGAGATTTTCTTCGATCAGTCCTTTGAGTATCAGCTCAACTGGCACAAGGCCGGTATCGCGCACCGTATTCGCCACATCCTCAAATCGCGCCAGATTGGCGCCACATTTTACTTTGCCCGCGAGTCATTGCTGCGCGCCCTGAAAACCGGGCAAAACCAGATATTTTTGTCAGCCAGTAAGACGCAGGCTTACGTGTTCCGAAAGTACATCATCGCCTTTGCCCGCATGGTCGACGTCGACCTGTCAGGCGACCCGATTGTCATCGGCAACAACGGCGCAGAGCTGATATTTCTCGGGACCAATTCCAACACGGCGCAGAGTCATAACGGCGACCTGTATGTCGATGAAATTTTCTGGATCCCCAACTTTCAGAAACTGCGCAAAGTCGCCTCGGGGATGGCGTCACAGTCCCACCTGCGCACCACCTACTTTTCAACCCCCTCGACGCTGGCACATGGCGCGTATCCGTTCTGGTCAGGTGAGCTGTTCAACCGGGGACGCAGCAGCGCCGCCGAGCGTGTCGACATCGATATCAGTCATAAGGCGCTGGCCGGAGGCGTGCTGTGCCCGGACGGTCAGTGGCGGCAGATTGTCACCATCGAGGACGCGCTCGCCGGGGGATGCACGCTGTTTAATCTGGATCAACTGAAACAGGAAAACAGCGCCGACGATTTCCGCAACCTCTTCATGTGTGAGTTTGTCGACGACAAGGCATCGGTATTCCCGTTCGAGGAGCTGCAGCGCTGCATGGTCGATGCGATGGAAGAATGGGAGGATTTCGAGCCGTTTTCCGACCGTCCATTTAACTGGCGTCCGGTGTGGATTGGCTATGACCCGTCGCACACCGGCGACAGCGCAGGCTGTGCGGTACTGGCTCCGCCACTGGTTGCCGGTGGCAAGTTCCGCATTCTTGAGCGTCACCAGTGGAAAGGCATGGACTTTGCGACACAGGCCGAGGCCATCCGCGAGCTGACCGAAAAATACTGCGTCGAGTATATCGGCATCGATGCGACCGGCATCGGCCAGGGTGTTTACCAGCTCGTGCGCTCGTTCTTCCCGGCGGCGCGCGCCATTCGTTACACGCCGGAAATGAAAACCGCGATGGTGCTGAAAGCAAAAGACACCATCAGACGCGGGTGTCTGGAATACGACGCCGGTGCAACCGACATCACTCAGTCATTTATGGCTATCCGTAAAACCATGACCAGCAGCGGGCGCAGCTCCACCTATGAGGCCAGCCGCAGTGAAGAAGCCAGCCACGCAGACATCGCATGGGCAACTATGCACGCCCTGTTAAACGAGCCGCTTTCCGCCGGTAGCGGTATGCATTCAACGTCAATTCTGGATATTAACTGACATGAAAAAACAACAGAAGAAACCCGCCACAACGACCGCCAGCGCACCGCAAAAAATGGAGGCATTCACCTTTGGCGAGCCCTCCGCCGTTCTGGATCGCCGCGATATCCTCGATTATGTCGAGTGCATCAATAACGGGAAATGGTACGAGCCGCCGGTCAACTTCTCTGGTCTGGCAAAAAGCCTGCGCGCCGCCGTGCATCACAGCTCGCCGATTTACGTGAAACGAAATATTCTGACGAGCACCTACATCCCGCACCCGCTCCTGTCGCGTCAGGATTTCAGCCGCCTCGTGCTGGATTATCTGGTCTTTGCCAACGGCTATCTTGAGAAACGCATGAGCGTTACCGGCCAGCTTTTAAAGCTGGAAACATCACCCGCTAAATATACCCGCCGTGGTGTCGAAGATGGCGTTTACTGGTACATATCGAGCTTTAACAACCCGCACCAGTTCGCACCCGGCTCGGTATTTCACCTGCTGGAGCCTGATATCAATCAGGAGCTTTACGGCATGCCGGAATACCTGAGCGCACTCAATTCCGCCTGGCTGAATGAATCAGCCACCCTGTTTCGTCGCAAGTATTACCAGAATGGCGCGCACGCGGGTTACATCATGTACGTCACCGACGCGGCACAGAGCAGCACCGACGTCGAGTCGCTGCGCTCTGCAATGCGCGATTCAAAGGGACTCGGGAATTTTAAAAACCTGTTTTTCTACGCGCCCAACGGGAAACCGGATGGCATCAAGATAGTGCCGCTGAGTGAGGTCGCCACAAAAGATGACTTTTTCAATATCAAAAAGGTGAGCGCCGCTGACCTGCTCGATGCGCACCGCGTACCGTTCCAGCTCATGGGCGGCAAGCCGGAAAATATTGGCTCAATGGGGGATGTTGAGAAGGTGGCGCGGGTGTTTGTGCGCAACGAACTGACCCCGCTGCAGGAGCGCTTTAAAGAGATTAACGACTGGCTAGGAATAAAAGTGATCAATTTTAAAAATTACAACTTAAATGAAGATTAAATAAAAATCATCAAGGCTCTAATTATAGAGCCTTGATGTTGGCGTTATATGGGGTTTATTTTCTTATACTTTTAAAAAGAAAATAAGATGGACTTGCTTTAATTCTATCATATTCTGATTTTAGCGCTGTTGCAGCACGGCATGCTTGCACACCTGCTGGAACTAAGGATAACCATGAAAATTTGGAATCTACAAATCCTAACGAAGCCAAGCCCGACTCTATAAAAATATCTTTTATTGCTTTTTTCCTTAAGTCAGTCATTGCCACCTGCACTTCTTTAATACCCTCATCATAAACCCTCTCTCTAAACTCTCGCTCGATATATTCAATTTCACCCCTACCATTTGCGAATTGCATCTTTGCGGCTGTCTGATGCAATACTTTTTTATAGGCATCAAAACTTGGACCGTAATCATTTTTTATATTAGCAATTAAATCCGGTGACACTCCATGAAGAAATGGAGTTTTGATTTCAAGCATTCTTCTTTTTTCAGCCCCATTAGTATTCAGGCTATTCAAAATCCTATTTGTAAATTCGCAAGGATATGCAAGAGATGCCTGAATTTCAGAAGCATAGGACAAGTTCAAACAGAGTGAGGTAAAATGCTCTTTAATAGTTCTGTTCTTAACCCCCGCAACCCAACTGTCAAATTTTAATCTAGAGTCTGGCACTGTGAATTTACGCGTACCTTCTCTGACCTGCTCTAATCCGTTGGAATCGATGTAAGTCTCAGCTGTAGCGAATTGATACCCATTTACATAACTCTCGGTACAACCTTCTATTCTAACGCTGAGCTCACCTGCTATAGACTTGGGAGGAAGGTCTTTCATTAGAATCCCCTCAACCGTCTCTCCAACTCTTGCTACAGGAACAACAGAAATACTTTTCATATAGATGTTTCTTGTGTTGTTAGTAATTCCATCTAACATCACATTCTGGTCTGCAGAATTAACTAACAAAGTTCTTTTTTTCTTCGATTGATAATCTAAAACTTTACTCGGTGAAACGCTTATCGACGCATTACTAAATAGCCGACTGTTAATTTTGATAAATCTTATGAATTTCGCAACATTTTCTTTGGCTGTAATGAAGGGGTCATTGACTGGCTTTATTATTTTGGTGGAAACAGAAAAATCATTTAAATAAAATAACACCTCAATTATTTCATCATTAACTATAACTGAATCCATTGAAAGTAGACCCTTATAGAAAAAATGGATATCCCTTCTATCAGGAAGATATAAATCAAATGAGGAATTTATATTTCTACATTCATTCCGCGCCATTAATTTTGATACAGTTTCTTGATATACCTTTAATAACCCCCAAAAAGCATCATCCTTTAAATTAGCATATTTAGATGAAACATGGATATCGTCATATAACTCAGTATCTAATAATATATCGACAGGATTATAGTACATATGCACCTCTCTCCGAAGGAAATCTATACGTGAAATACTAACATATATAGTAATTGCCATCGTCAACTAATGAAAAATTTGATAGCGGTAAACAAACGCTCACTCGCACAGCCAGCGCGCAATGCTATCCCCGCCACGCCTGCCCGCTTTATGGGTCGGTTTTAATGCAGTTGCACGAACACGCCGGAGGCGCGCCAGCACTGGCGGCGCTCAGATGCGACAGGGGAGGAAAACGCATGCGATTCGATGCAGTAATGCATGCAGGGCTAAAAATGGCAGAAAATACGGAAAAAACGCATAAAAAACTGGCACTCAGGATGCCAGTTTTTTCACGTTACGAAAGGGGGGCATAACTCAAGACTCGCCCATAATGTGAAACAGGAAGAGACTATTTACCTTTAATCTCTTCAATCAATTTATCCATGTCCTTTCTGTCTACTTTATACCAATAAATAGCAGCAAAGATTGCAGATAAGCCCGTCCCTAAATAAAAAAGCGCCTGCCATGCTTCCGCTGGCATCCCCCACCGACTTTTAAAATCGGTTGTTAATATTGCAACAATCAATGTGATAAAGAAACTAGCAGGAGCAGTCCAAACCATATTCTTTTTAGTTCGCTCCCGATCCTTTTCAAGGATGCGAATCAACTTATCCTCACTAACAACTATTACACCCACTTGCAAGTTAGTGGATATATCATCAGGCGAGACAGGTATTGTGGCTAGTTCTATTTTTGGCTTATTCATGATATTTTGACCTTTCGCCAAAATTGAATAACCAGTTCATTAACATCGCCAAGCCTTTTATTTACCATAAGCATATCAATTGTTGTTCTATTCTCGATATTAACAATAGGGTAAAACTCTCTCAGCGCAGAGCCAAGAGGGTTATTCCAGTTATGCAAGGTCATTTTCATAGAGTTTGAGGAAGAGTCTGGTTTAAACGAAACTGATTGAGTGGAACCGCCATCATCATCAAAGGCAATACGAATGGGAAAGTTATATTCATTCTCGTCATCAGATATATTTAATTTAAAATCACATGTTTCACCTTTTGGAATTATAAAAGTATTCGATGAAAGCAGTTTTCTCTGACCGATTATGACGTCTTTAACATATTGCTGTGTCATTTGTACACTCCACTATTTCTCTTTACAACTCACTTGGTTTATCAGCCTGTTGATATTACTCATTTTAATTCTAGGCTTCAAATCACAAAATCATTTCTATCAGGAATCATGTTCATAAATCTAGGCAGCTAACGCCTCGCGCCGCTCGTTGCTCAACCCCGCCAGCGCTGAAAACGAGTTTCAGCGCCAGCAGCGTTTTATGGGTAACGAGGTGGATCCCGGAGCGGTATTGTTGGCGGGAAAGTACCAGGCTGAATCATATCGTTCAAACGCCCGTAATTATCCCTAACAATTTGCGCACACCCGACCAGCTCATCAGGTGTCAGATTCTCATTAACCATTATCGCTGTAGCCGTTGAACTACCGCCATCAGCTTCATACTTTTGTTCTTATGCTGCGGGATTTCGCGGGGTGGTTTATGCATATCATAACCACCCTTTTTGTTTCGCAGATTCAATGAGTTCGCCTGAATAATTCCAGACACCATCCGACGATACTAGCGCGCCATCAGATGCGCCGGTCTCAGGGTCATACATCATCGCTAAACCCTGCGAGTGAAGTACCTCATGGTTAATACGAAAAACCAGCCCACTAACAGCTAACTCATTCCAGCGCATCAACTTACACCCGCTGATAGCTGGCTGTTCTACGAGCTGGATACTCAGTAAAATATAAGGCGCGGCATTATCAACAAACGCCCTCAAACACGTAGCGTCAGTAACTAGCACCACCACTTTTTGCCCTGTGTATCCCCGCTGCGGGTCATACTCCCGTAATATCAACGTATCACCAGCATTATAATCGCGGTCATTTATACGCACTTCAGCACGTTTTTTACCTGCGACTACCGGGGCAAAATATTTCGGATGAATTTTTAAGTCATGTACCTTTGTCATTAGCTCCACTCCATTTCCATTGAATAACCCGGCCACTCATCAGCGACCGCATAACTGAATTTTTTCTCGCCGTATGTCACCGTCGCACCTCGCGCCAGTGCATCAACTTCCCACCGCTCCGGCGTGATGCCGTGCTGTGCAAGGTCAAAATGGATACGCGATATCTGGTCGCACTGTGATTTGGTCAGCCGTGCTGAAGGTGCTAATTCATCCGGCTTTAACGGTGATCGGTTTCTTTGTTGCCTGTTTTGAGGTTTAGCCCCCGCCTTTAGCGCGTCCCTGAGTACCCTCACGGCGTCCGGGTCGCTCCAATCCATAACCCCAGCATCAATGAGATTTAGCACCGCTGCGGCTTGCTCAGACGGTGTGGGCGTCATATCCGTGGCGGTTCCGTTGGCAGGTAACCCACAGTTATTGACAGGACTCCGAGGCGCGGCAGAGCCGCTTTTTAAGGTCAAAGGCTCAACGGCCAAAATCTTTGGAACAATGCGCCATTCGGCTGTACGGGTTACATGTATGCGGCTCGCCCCGAGGTGAGGGGCATAAATGCCGACCACTCTCTCGATATCTTCCTCATATTCGTTGACCTCATCAGTCACCTTACGGGCGACCCTGACGGCCTGCTCATCACGCGGCATGTTTGCCCCGCCCTGCGCGATGATATACAGGTCAAATTCACCTTCATCAGCAGCAGCCCGGACAGCCTCGACTCGGTCGTCAAACTCACTGGCGATACTTACGCCGCGCGGCAGCTTGCGCAGTTCGCGGTAAGCGCCCATTGTCGGCAGGCCAATTGGTTTAAACTGCGGGATGCGCCATGTAGACGCCCATGCAGTCACGGCTGCAGCCGTATCTTTCAGAGGCTTGCCGGTGTCGTGGTCGAGCTGGCCGTCGAGTGCGTAGCCGTCGATATTTTTGGCAATGTATTTAGCGATATAACCCGCCGCACCGCCCTGATTAAGATGACGAGACTCAAAGCGCTGTTTCGCTGCGCCCTTTTCGTGCCCATCCTCTTTAAGGGCATAACGACGCATAATTTCGTTAATAGCTTTACGCTGACCGGGTTTGCAAAACAGCATCATGTGCCAGTGTGGCGTCCCGTCATGGTGCGGTTCGACAACACGCATCCCGTAAACCTCTAAATCGTTATCTTTGAAAGCGGTGCGTATCAGGCTCCAGATTCGGCATAGATAGCGCTGGCCGTCTTTGGGGGTAAATGCGGTTTCATTCCAGCCATGATTGAGCTGCACAGTTTTGTTTTCACCTTTGCCGACCTGTCGGGTCGGGTGATACTTCGATGGCGTGGTCAGCGTGATAAACATCCCCACGTCACCAACGCTGGCCGCGTATCGTTCAATCCCGGCGATAGTGTTCATCAGTTCCATACGCCGTATTTCAGGGTTAGAAATACTCCCCATGACCTTACTGATGAGGTCGATACGTTCGCCGGTGACTTTGTTTTCCAGCTCGCAGGAATTCAGGTATTCGAGATTAGCTAGGCGGCGCGCGTGCACATCGCGGATCGCCATTTTGCTTGCGTAAGGTGAGCGGTCTTTGTTGACCTCACCGGCCGCAATAAGCAGCGCCTCGCGCCAGCGCATCCGCTGCGCCTTGAGCTGGCTGACCCACCACTCATCTTTTATCAGACGGGAAATAGCAGAAAATGCCATGCGGATCGTCATCTGACCCTTACGGTATTTTTTCCAGTACATCGGGGTGAAGTTAAAAGCGCGAGCAATACCGGCCACCTGACCGTATAAATGCGCCTGCGCCTCATCGGTGAATAAAGTTTCTTTCCCGCCGTGCGCCTCCTCCCATGCGTCGCTTAACTCCTCGTATTTGCTCCAGAGTTGAGAAGCAATTCTGGCCGCAAACTTCTTAAGCTCTTTGTCATTCATATCCGGCAGGCGCACATACTGGTCACGCTCGGACAAAAAACCAATCGAGGCGGATTCATTCATCCCGCACAGCTCATTAACACGCTCAAGACGCGGCAGCAGCTTGCGCTCAAACGTGTTTTTGAGGAAATACAGCCCACCCAAAGGGCTCTTTGTGCGGCGGATGAAGTTATAACGCGAGGTAAACAACGTTTGCAGGAAAAACGGCAGGCGATCAATCCGGTTTAAAACACCTTGCACCTGACGGAGTTCGGCACGTGTAAGGGGTCTGTCGCGGCCAACTGCCTCGCGGGATTTATTCCACGGATAAGCACCAACGAAATTATCACCGGTGCTTTTGGGTAGTGGCGGAGGTGGCGAGGGGGCAACGCGCCCCCGAGTTTCAACGGCCATCTGCAGCAAACGCAGTCTGACATTGCTGACCAATGCGCTCGACCTGCTCGCCAATGTCCGCAAAACTAGCCGCCTCACCGGTCAGAATGCCATGTAATATCAGACCAGATACGAGTCTGGAAATTGTTGGATAATAACCAATAACACCGAGCCACTCTTTACCGGCGCTCTTTCCTGATTTTGCGGTTTTCTTTTCCTGCAAAATAAATTGAAACTGGTCACTAGTGACGACGAAACGGTCGCCCACCTCAATATAAATTGACATTATTTACCACCTTTCCGATTTAATTTTTTTAGCTCACACGCGCAATATGTGGATTGTTCAGCCATGAATTTCATTAATTCATCCGCCGTGGTTATTTTCTTGCGATAAATAGCACGCTTGACAATTAAGTCGACAACATCAGAAAACAGATTTAACTCATTCGAATAAATAGCGATAACTGACCCAACCATCAAGCCAGATTCTTTATCGCTTTTGAGGTCAGACAGAGATAAATCACCATTTTTGAGAACGGCAACTTTTAACCAGCCATTGAGAATCACAGATTTCAGCACCGACATTAAACAGCCTCCCCACGGGCGAGACCTGCGTTATGAAGTACCGTTGATTCCTGGCTGAGTAACTCGACAATCTCAACACGCCCCAACTCCTGCGTAACGATATGTTGAATCAGTTTATCCAGATGAGATGAGAATATAGTCGCCGCGTCGGCCTGCGCTTCTGCTCTGGCCTGCTGAAGCAATAAAGAAAAATTGCTGCTTTGCTTTTCCGTTCCTGTAAGCATGACTTTCTCCAGACAAAAAGAAGTCCCGCACAATCAAGTGCGTTTAAAATTCGTATTATTTAATTAATGCAAATATTGCTCAGGCTTTACCGATGTTAATATCGTCGGAGCATACTCAAACAGGCTAAATAACTCACGCAAAGCACGAAATAATCTTTCACGCCAATAACATGATTCTTCATTAATACGCCAGTAAGGCTGATTAAATTCAACCTCACTTAACCCCGCGTGTAAAAATAAAGAGCGTCGCTGACCTACTGTTAGAAAGCTAATATATGCAGACTCACTTGAGCCAACCTGACGACGTTTTGAAAATGCAGCACGTAGCTCGTCGATAGCGCACACCAGACGCTCCCGGTCTACATCGTTCATTTCCTCAAGACGCATCGTCGCATGACGCTGTTTTAATTGAGCATGAAAACAGACCGTCAGGCGGTCGCGTTCCATCATTTGATTATAGAAATCGCAGCTATCATGCCAGCGCGGCTCCGCCAGATGTTTTCCGATAACGTGGCGCAGGGATTGTGGCTGTTTTTGAACTAACGCAAGAGTCATTACCGCCATAACGTTAACCCTCTGGATTTAATGAAGCGTTTAGCCATGGCAAAAAATCCCGACTTACGGGTGCGGATGATGATGCCTTTCCGTCCCTTACCATGAGTAATCTTGAGCGTAATCGGGCGTGGGCTTTCGCTACGCAGTAACTGAGCAATGCAACGAGGTTCATTCATGAGTTTTCCCCTAAGCAACCGCGCGGCCATGAGCCGACTTGCTGTAACTAATACGGTTTTTCCAGTCATGCCACTCGGTTGGAGCATCCTGCACCAATTGCGCAGCATATTTATCCCACTCACGGCGGTTTACCCACAACTCAGCTTTGCCACCTGGCTTTAAAGGATCCGTCATGTAAAAAGCAGGCAATTTGCCAGACCTTGCCATTTCAGCCACAGCACGAGGAGTTTTGCCTATATAGAGGGCAAAACCTTCTTTCGATAAAAGGTCTGATGGTTTATCAGCTAGCTGTAATGAAACGCGCCCTTTTTTCTGATCGGACACATCCTGTCTATACTCATCATTAATTTCTGATTCACTATTCAATTTGATATCCTCACATTGGCATCAGCGAACTAGAGTGACCTAGAGTCACTTAGAGCTGATAAATCATATCAACTCACAAAAATAATACGAGGTTAGACAATTCATGTCAACGCAGACAAGCGAGCGATTAAAGCTCATCCGTGAATCTGAGCGCCTGAAAATGAAGGAAGCGGCTGAATTAGCTGGCATCAATTACACCACGTACGCAGGTTATGAATCAGGTAAGGCCATGATGTCTCTGGAAAATGCCAAGAAGTTTTTTAAGGTTCAGAGGTTCAGAAAATATCGCGATTGGTTCATGTTTGATGAGATTGATCCCGAAGCCGGACAGATAGCTCCGGCACTCGCACACTCTGGGCAAGATTTAACAACCTCGCAGCACTCAGGCCAAAAGACTGGTTAACCATTCACCGCGCACATGTTTATTACAAAGTTTGTTTACTTGTTAACAAGTATGGCGAGCAACGTAACCACTGGAGACTAAAACCGCAAAAAGTAGCGTCAAAGATACAAAAGAAGAATTTATACACCGCATGGAGAATCTTATGAGCATTAAGAAACTCGATGACGGTCGATATGAAGTGGACGTAAGGCCGCAGGGTGCAGACGGAAAACGCATCCGGCGCAAATTTAACACAAAGGGCGAGGCGCAAGCCTTTGAACGCCATGTACTGGTTAATTTTCACAATAAAGAGTGGATTGAAAAACCAGCAGACCGAAGAAGAATTACCGAACTTTTAGAACGTTGGTGGATATATCACGGCAAGATGCACCCCCGCGGGGATATCGAAAGGGGTCGACTTACAACAATAGCAGCAAAGTTTGAGGAAATGGGTATAACCAGAGCTGATCAACTTACCAAAAAATCGATAACCGATTACCGGGTGTTGATGATGAATGAGGGGTTGAAACCTGCCAGTGTAAACCGACATATGGCAATGATGAGCGGCGTATTCACAAAACTGATTGATGCTGAGGAATACAACTGCCCTAATCCATTCAGGGATATCAAGCGGTTGAAAGAGGCTTCTTTCGAAATGGCTTTTTTGTCAGGCGAGGAAATTGAAGCACTGTTAGCCCGCCTGGATGGCGACGAGCGCAGCGCCGTTCTAGTTTGTTTGTCAACCGGCGGCAGGTGGGGTGAGGTTTCTGACTTAAAAGCCGAGCACATCATAAATCAGATGGTTACATTCATGAAAACCAAAAACGGGAAGCGCAGGACAATCCCCCTTTCGCTTGACCTAATAAAGCGAATCAAGAAGAAAAACTCAGGCAGGCTCTTTAACGCCAGTTACTACAAAGTACGTACCGCCTTAAAAGAGGTTAAACCCGATTTACCAGATGGACAGGCCGTACATGTTTTGAGACACACATTTGCCACACATTTTATAATGAATGGAGGTAACATAATCACATTGCAGCGCATATTGGGTCATTCAAACATACAGCAAACTATGACCTACGCACATTTCGCGCCGGATTTCCTGCAAGATGCAGTGACACTAAATCCGGTGTCTGGAATGTCCATAATGCGTCCATAAACCAGAGCTACTTAGAGCGAATTAGAGCGATATGAGTAATTTAAATCACTGTAATACAACAGAAAACCCCGCTGCATCGGGGGCTACCAAGTCAGTTATTGGTCGCATTCACTCCTTTGAATCCTGTGGCACTGTTGATGGCCCGGGCATCCGCTTTATTACCTTCTTTCAGGGCTGCCTGATGCGCTGCCTGTATTGCCATAACCGTGACACGTGGGATACACACGGCGGTAAAGAAGTCACCGTCGACGAATTAATGAAAGAGGTGGTGACCTATCGCCACTTTATGAACGCATCCGGCGGCGGCGTGACGGCGTCTGGCGGCGAAGCTATCCTGCAAGCTGAATTCGTACGTGACTGGTTCCGCGCCTGTAAAAAAGAAGGAATTCATACCTGTCTGGATACCAACGGTTTTGTTCGCCGCTACGATCCGGTGATCGATGAGCTGCTGGAAGTCACCGACCTGGTCATGCTCGATCTCAAACAGATGAACGATGAAATCCATCAGAATCTGGTCGGCGTATCTAACCATCGTACGCTGGAGTTCGCGCGTTACCTGTCAAACAAAGACATCAAAGTGTGGATCCGCTATGTTGTCGTACCTGGCTGGTCTGATGACGATGACTCCGCACACCGCCTCGGCGAATTTACCCGCGATATGGGTAACGTTGAAAAAATCGAGCTGCTGCCTTACCACGAGCTGGGCAAACACAAATGGGTGGCAATGGGCGAAGAGTACAAACTGGATGGCGTCAAACCACCGAAGAAAGAGACCATGGAGCGCGTGAAGGGCATTCTCGAGCAATATGGACATAAAGTGATGTATTGAGTTTTAGCCACCACGAAACGGCTGCCCTGAACGGCAGCCGTTTTGCTATCTAAGCGACAACCACTCGAATTAAAGGAAAGGACGCCATGCGGTTATTCATTTCTGGCATGTTGCTGTTATCTGTCCAATACGTAAATGCCGCCAGCAACTGTGATATCAACGCCATTGTGCAACATGCGTGGCCAGATGCAAAACCGACAGCGGAAGGCAAGCTACTCACACAACATAATCAGGTTATCGATATCACAGGTAACTCACCGCAAAGCGCAATTTGCCGTGTCTGGCCAGCCCACCCGGAACTGACCCTAGCGGCGATTCCGCTGATGGCACAACAATATAGCGATTACGATCGCATTGGCGATCTGGAGCTTCTGGTACTGGATTCCAAAAACCTCGACGTAAAACAGCGGCTACGCCTGTCCGAACGTATGAATGACGATGCCATTCAAATTACCGGTCTGGCGCTGGATACTGCGCGCTGGAAAGTTACCCCAGATCAGACCGCATTTGGCTTACGAGTCGCCCGCACCGGCAGTTCCCGTGTAAATCCTTTTAGTGAAGATGCGCTATCGCTGTTTGTTATTGAAAATAATCAACTACGGGCGGTATTAAACGGAATCGTACTTGAGAATAGCACCGGTGAATGGGACGGGAACTGTGTGGGAACATTCCACGATATTAAACGCACCCTTGCCCTTGCGCCTGATTCACATAATGGATACTTCGATATTCGGGTAAACGAGAAAAACGTGGAATCAACGGCCTATACAGACGCCAACGAGCAATGCGCATCAAAGGATAAACCGGGGAAAGCCAGTTGGGTACTGCGTTATGATGGCAAACAGTATGCCATCCCAAAAGAACTGTCCCCGTTGTTTTGAGAGGCAAAGCAGGAGATAGCATCACTATCTCCTGCTCTTCTGCCACACTTGTCTTTAGCGTCCTCTTCTCGCCAGTAGCGGGAAAATCAATCCCAGTCCAACCAGCACAAATGGCGTCACGATATTCAGCGTGAGCTGGAATGTCCACTCAGGGGTAAAGGCTTCCATTTTCGGGAAAATCCCGGTCAGACA
This sequence comes from Citrobacter sp. Cpo100, assembly GCF_030332595.1. Lineage (NCBI taxonomy): Bacteria > Pseudomonadati > Pseudomonadota > Gammaproteobacteria > Enterobacterales > Enterobacteriaceae > Citrobacter > Citrobacter sp. Cpo100. The sequence goes on from NZ_JAOWHM010000037.1 coordinate 1,189,442, forward strand.
GGCAAATGCGGTAAAGGCAAAGCACCAGATCCCCACGGTCATCGCAAGCGAGCGGTTGCGAATAAAGACATATTCCGATTTATATTTTTGCGCCAGGCGAATAACGGCAATGAACGCCACAAACACCCATAAATAACGCAATGGCATCACGACAGAGTTAAGATTCAATAGCCATTTATACAGGTTGTTCATGTCGCCAATTCCCAGTGTTGGCAACATAATCAGAATCGCCACCAGCACCAGCGTCAGAATATAACCATTTACCGGCGTACCGGAAGCGTTGGTTTTACACAGGCTCTCGGGAATATATTTACGATCAGCATCACCCAGCAGAACTTTAAGCGGTGCATCAATAGAAAATACCAATGCCGCAATCTGTCCCAGCGTATTGGCAATCGCGTAAATAACCATCAGCGAATTACCCATACCATAATACTCACCCAATTTCTGGAAGGCGTAATATTGACCATTCGTCATCAGGTCATCTGGAATATGCCGGGAGTCAAACATCATTCCCATAGCCAGCGACCCGAGAATCGCGCATACCGCTACCATAACAGCCAGAACGAGCATCCCTTTTGGAAATTCTTTGCCCGGATTACGTGTCTGATTAACGTATGGCGAAATTTTCTCCGCACCGCCCACGGCAAAGACCAGCATGGAGATCGTGGTAATGTAGGTAAAATCGATGTGCGGGATAAACGATTCCCAGGTGATATTGGTTGTCGCTATTTGCACATCCGTAATTGCAGGCGCGGTTACCGCCATCACGACATACAAAATGGACATCACAAACATCGCGATGCCAGCAACTGACCCAACAATTTTCAGCGACTTCATGCCACGGGACGCAACCCACATGAAAAAGACAAACAGCGCCAGCGTCAGCCCCTGCAACGCCACGACGGTGTACTCTTTAATCAACGAACCATCGCCCTTCAGCGCCCATCCCAGCGCAATCAGAATAGCCTGCGGTTTTTGCGCCAGATAAGGTATATGAACAACCCAATAGGTCCAGGCAGCAAGATAGGCCAACCCTGGCCCCATGGTATGTTTAATCCAGGTACTGACGCCGCCTTTACCCTCTTTAAAGGTTGAGCCAAGCTGCCCGACGATCAACGCGTAAGGAATAAAATAGAGCGCGAAAATAAATATCCAGGAGGAGACAACAACCAATCCCTGATTAGCATAGTTGTTGACGACGTTACCAAAACCCCAGACGGTAATAAATGACATTAATGCAATGTTGTACCATCGCAATTGTTTTTCCTGCACACCAGCCATACGCAATCCCTTGTGGAAGCTTTTTGATTATCAATATATGAGGCGTGGGATTATGCGCGGTAAAATGAGCGAGCGGAAACGGCAGGATGTAAAACTATAACCTTCTGCACACTTTATTTTCAGGACAGACGTGTGCGATTAAATAATGCAGGTTCCCATAAAGCATACATAAACAGTATGTATGGGAACCTGTTCATATTCTGTTAAATCAGGTCAAATGTGCGCAATAGAATTGGGCGTATGGCCCGTCTTACGCAGCAGCATTAGTAAATAAATAAACGATACGCTGGCGATCATGATAAACAGCAAGCTATCTGAATAATTCTGCATCAGCATCGCAGTAAACGAAGGTCCCAGCAGACTGCCCACGGTATAGCTCAATAGCAATGCCTGATTCATGGCGACCAACTGATGATGTTCCACCTTTTCACAGGCCCAGGCCATCGCGACCGGATAGAGGGTAAAGCCTGCCGCACCCAACATAAACAACGCGGGCGCCATCGCCGCCTGGTTCAGCATGGCGATACTCCCGACGATCACCACGAAGACCTGGACGCGTAAAACCAGCAGACGTCCCAGCTTATCCGCCAGACGGCCAATCGGCCATTGCCCCAGAATACCGGCACTTACCAGAACCGCCATCCAGAAACCAATGCTGGCGTTGCTCACCCCCTGATGGTTGAGATACAGCGGCATCAGGCCATACAAAGACCCCAGCACGATCCCGGAAATAATGCAGCCATTAACGCCCAGGCGCGCCTGACGCAACCTCAGCATGGAGACAATAGGCGTAGACTGCTGTTCATCGCCCTGCTGATTAGCAATGCGCGTAAAGAGCAGTGGCAAAACACCCGCCAGGATAGTACCCGTCACCCACGGCAGGACGTTCATCAATTCTGTTGATACTTTACTAACCAGCAGTTGGCCTAAAAACGTTCCCACGTAATAGATCATCATATAGGCGGCAAGTAACCGTCCGCGATTACGTGACGTCCCGCTGCACATCAGCGCGCTTTCCACGACCACCCAGATCATGGCGCAGCCAACACCGGCGATAAAACGCCATGTCATCCAGCTCCAGAATCCCACCATAATCCCCAGCCCGACACAGCCCGCGGCAAAAATAAGCGAGGCGATGTAATAGCTGCGGTTAAAACCAAGGTGTTTTATTAAATACCCTGTCAGCAACGTCCCTACCAGATTACCGGTAAAGTAAGACGAGCTCACCACGCCTACCTGCCAGGTAGGCAGATTTTCATGGGCGAGCCAAAGCGGGACGAGCGTGTTTAACACGGCGATCGCCAGGGTCAACAGAAGTAGCCCGCACAGCAATAGCATGACGGGACGGGTATAGGTGGACATGAATAAAAACCGTGAGGAAGTTCAAATTTCATGCGCATCATGCCACTGCTAAAAACATTGTCAATCGGCGGAATCAGAGGGCTGAGGCGCTTTCTGGTCGATCGATTTGCATTACTGATTCTTAATGTGAATAGATAAAAAAAACAAAAACACATCTGCTTGTTTTTATTGATCTAAAACAAAAATCTCGCGTTACGTTCAGTCGAAAAATTTCATGGACTCCCCTTACTTTTATTTCTTACTAAACTCTATGCGGGATGCTGAGCTGCATTGTCTTCAAAATAGAACAGTGAGTTCTTATTTATCTATCTAATCCAAATATCGTTCTTTTCGTAGACTTAAACTCATCAAATTTCCCCCACTGATACTGAACAGGAGAAATACCATGACTAAACCTTACGTAAGACTTGATAAAGACAATGCGGCAGTACTGCTGGTCGACCATCAGGCTGGCCTGCTCTCCCTGGTTCGGGATATCGATCCCGATAAATTTAAAAACAACGTGCTTGCGCTCGGTGACTTAGCAAAATACTTCAACCTCCCAACCATTCTGACAACCAGTTTTGAGACAGGACCAAACGGACCGCTGGTACCGGAACTGAAAGCTCAATTTCCGGATGCGCCCTACATTGCTCGCCCAGGAAACATTAACGCATGGGATAACGAAGATTTCGTGAAAGCAGTAAAAGCGACCGGCAAAAAGCAGCTGATTATTGCTGGTGTCGTGACGGAAGTTTGCGTCGCTTTCCCAGCGCTCTCGGCTATTGAAGAAGGTTTTGACGTCTTTGTTGTCACCGATGCTTCAGGCACGTTTAATGAAATTACCCGCCATTCAGCATGGGATCGGATGTCTCAAGCAGGCGCTCAATTGATGACATGGTTCGGAGTAGCATGCGAACTGCACCGCGACTGGCGCAACGATGTCGAAGGTCTGGCGACGTTGTTCTCTAATCACATTCCGGATTATCGCAATCTGATGACCAGCTATGACACGTTAACTAAGCAGAAGTAAAGACTGGGGCAAAACACTGACCTGACATGTAGCCGGATAGCGCGCAGCTTTAAGGCCTACGGTTATTGTAGGCTTGTTAAAGCACAAGGCGCCATCCGGCATATTATGGATTAACTCGCCACCGCCATACCGACGGTCATATGCAGCCCGTAGAACACGCCACGACCAATCAGCTCGCCGACTAACAGCAGAATAAACGCGACGGAAAGCAACGGAACGGCAGGCTGGTAACCCTTCACTTGCGGTACTATCCAGCAGCACAACGCTAACGCCAGCGCCACGATCCGCCACGCCATCAGCGAACCGTAATCCGGAACCAGCGCAGAGGCCTGTTGAATCGAACTGTGGATTGTCGCCAGTTCAGTCCCCTGCATTACCGACATGATGGCACTCACGACCAGAGCAAGCACTGATATAGCCGGCAGCAGGCGCATCGCCCAACCATCCACGCCAGCAATTCTCAGTAACAGATATCCCAGCAGCGGACCGCCCATAAACATCGTCAGGAAGAAGCCCAGCGGTGTCCAGACGCTGTACCAGGTCGGTACGGTATCGATGGTGTTATACACGCGCACCATCATCCAGACAAAAACCACACCCAGCACCATGGTGACAACTAACCACAGATTGCGTAATGCGGGCGACATTTTCTTCAACATAGCCAGCAACCAGCCGATACCGCCAACGGCAAAGAAGAGTGAGCCGCTGGCAATTTCGTTACTCAACGCAGATGACCCAACGCGATTGAGTGAGTTAAAGGCGCGCATCGGTGAGCCCAAATGGAGCATGGAAGCAATAAATCCAATGCCCATTAATACCCACAGCCCAAACATGCAGGTAATTACGCGTTGCTGCGATTCTGGGCGTAAGCCCCCTTTCATCAACGCCAGCGCCAGAACAATAAAACCGCCAACCACACACTGTCCGAAGACCGTGAAGATCATCAGCGGCCATTCATGCCATCCACTTCCCATCTTACACCTCCTTCGGATTAGCCAGATAACCTGTGGTATCCCCGGTCGGGCGGCTATTGGCGTTAGGTTTGATGACAATGCTCGGTTTGGTAAAGTGCGCGCCCGGCAGTGGCGCAACCGCAGCCAAAGTACCGTGTTTTTTGCGCAGTTCATCAATTGGGCCAAAATCCAGCGCACGCAGTGGACAGGACTCGACGCAAATAGGTTTCTTACCTTCAGCGACGCGCTCATGGCAGCCATCGCATTTGGTCATGTGCCCTTTGTCAGCATTGTACTGTGGTGCACCGTAAGGACAGGCCATGTGGCAATAGCGGCAGCCGATGCACACATCTTCATCGACAACGACAAAACCATCTTCACGTTTGTGCATCGCACCGCTCGGACACACCTTGGTACAGGCCGGGTCTTCACAGTGGTTACACGCAATGGAGAGGTAATAGGCAAAGACGTTCTGATGCCAGACGCCGTTGTCTTCCTGCCAGTCACCGCCGGCGTACTCATAAATGCGGCGGAAGCTGACTTCAGGGGTTAAATTTTTGAAATCTTTGCACGCCAGTTCGCAGGTTTTGCAACCGGTGCAACGGCTGGAATCAATAAAAAATCCATACTGGGTTGTCATCGGTTACTCCTTACACCTTTTCAACCTGAACAAGGTTCGTGTGTGATGGGTTCCCCTTCGCGAGAGGAGACGGACGCTGGGTCGTCAGGACGTTAATACAACCGCCCTGGTCCACGCGTTTTGCGTCCGGGTCATACCACGCCCCTTCGCCCAATGCCACCACGCCAGGCATCATACGCGGCGTTACTTTCGCCTCGATGTGCACTTCACCACGATCGTTAAAGATGCGCACCTTGTCGCCGTTGTTAATGCCGCGTCGCTGTGCATCCATCGGGTTGATCCACATTTCCTGACGGCAGGATGCTTTCAGAACATCCACGTTGCCATAGGTCGAGTGAACGCGAGACTTATAGTGGAAGCCGGTCAACTGCAGAGGGAATTTCTCCACCAGCGGATCGTTTAAGCTCTCAAAACCTGGGGTATAAATCGGCAGTGGATCAATCACATCACCTTCCGGCAGTTCCCAGGTTGACGCGATCTCGGCAAGCTGCTGCGAATAAATTTCGATCTTACCTGACGGCGTGGTCAGCGGATTGGCGTTAGGATCCTCACGGAACGCCTTGTAGGCCACGTGATGTCCCTGTGGGTCGCGCTGTTTAAAGATCCCCTGCTTGCGGAATTCTTCAAACGTTGGCAGTTCAGGAATGGCTTTGCGCGACTGCTCGTACAGATGACGCATCCACTCTTCCTGAGTACGACCTTCTGTAAACTGCTGCTCAACACCAAGGCGTTTCGCCAGCTCACTGGTCATCTGGTAGATAGTCTTGCATTCGAAGCGTGGTTTGATCGCCTGATCGGTGAAAATCACATACGACATATTTCCGCAGGAGGCATCCAGTGCGAAGTCCATCTGCTCCGAAGCGGTGCAGTCCGGCAGCAAAATATCCGCGTATTTCGCCGAGGAGGTCATATGGCAGTCGATGACAACGATCATCTCGCACTTCTTATCATCCTGTAGGATTTCATGTGTGCGGTTGATATCAGAGTGCTGGTTAATCAGACAGTTACCGGCATAGTTCCAGATCATCTTAATCGGAACATCGAGCTTATCTTTGCCACGAACACCGTCACGCAGCGCCGTCATCTCCGGACCTCGCTCAATGGCGTCCGTCCACATAAACATAGAGATGCTGGTTTCGACTGGGTTTTCCAGCGTAGGCATACGTTCAAACGGCAAACTGTATGAGCCCTCACGCGCCCCGCTGTTGCCGCCGTTAATCCCAACGTTACCGGTAAGGATTGCCAGCATAGAAATGGCACGAGTCGCTATTTCACCGTTAGCATGACGCTGCGGTCCCCACCCCTGACTGATATATGCCGGTTTAGCGCTACCGATTTCACGTGCCAGTTTGACGATTCGATCAGCAGGAATACCGGTAATTTGCGCTGCCCATTCCGGGGTCTTGGCGATACCGTCTTTGCCCTGCCCAAGAATATACGCCTTATAGTGACCGTTTTTCGGTGCGTCGGCCGGTAAGGTTTTCTCGTCGTAACCCACGCAGTATTTATCAAGGAACGGTTGATCAACCATGTTTTCGGTGATCAGCACATACGCCAGACCATTCACCAATGCCGCATCGGTACCTGGGCGGATCGGGATCCATTCATCCTCACGACCCGCGCCGGTATCCGTGTAGCGGGGATCGATAATGATCATGCGGGCATTGGATTTTTGTCGCGCCTGTTCAAGGTAATAGGTTACCCCACCCCCGCTCATACGGGTTTCACCAGGGTTATTCCCGAACAGAACCACCAGCTTGCTGTTTTCAATGTCGGACGGGCTGTTACCGTCAGCCCAGCCGCCGTAGGTGTAATTCAACCCGGCAGCGATTTGCGCTGAAGAGTAGTCACCGTAGTGGTTAAGGTAGCCGCCGCAGCAGTTCATCAGACGTGCTACCAGCGTTTTACCCGGCGGCCAGGAACGTGTCAGGGTGCCGCCCAGCGTACCTGTGCCGTAGTTCAGGTAGATAGACTCGTTGCCGTAGTCTTTGATAAGACGCTGCATATTGCTGGCAATAATGTCGTAGGCTTCATCCCAGCTGATACGCTCAAATTTCCCTTCGCCACGTTTACCGACACGTTTCATCGGGTATTTCAGACGGTCGGGATTATAAACGCGACGACGCATGGAGCGACCACGCAGACAGGCGCGTACCTGGTGCAAGCCGTCATAGTTGTCATCACCGGTGTTGTCGGTTTCAACATACTTTATTTCACCGTCTACCACGTGCATACGCAGAGGACAGCGGCTACCACAGTTCACCGTACACGCGCTCCAGATGACTTTCTCATTGGCCTGTGTCGGATTAAGGGCTTCTGCAGCATTTGCAATACGGGTAAATGGCAGGGTAAACGCGCTACTGGCCACCGCCAGTCCGCCTATCGCCGTCGTTTTCACCAAACCTCGGCGACTAACCTCAGCTGCCAGCATGGCATCGGGGATCTTAGTTTTCATAGTGGCTCACTCTGCTGCTCACAATAAACAAAAGAGAAATACTCGTTATATAGATTTTTATATAGCGTTAATATCGATATACAGACTGGTAGATACCGAATTTGCGAAAAGACAGAGATAAATACTGACTTTCATTCGAAGGCAGTATTACTCCTATGGAGGTAGGCGTTATTGTCCGACGTCAAACGGGCATAAAAAAAGCGCCCTGAGGCGCTTTTTTAGCAAAGAAAGGTAGCTTAGCCGATAAACTCCAGGCCATTCATGTACGGACGTAACACTTCCGGAACCTGAATACGGCCATCAGCCTGCTGATAGTTTTCCATCACCGCAACCAGCGTACGTCCAACCGCCAGACCAGAACCGTTCAGCGTATGTACTAAACGGGTCTTTTTGTCGGATTTGCTGCGGCAACGCGCCTGCATACGACGAGCCTGGAAATCCCACACGTTAGAGCAAGAGGAGATTTCGCGATAGGTGTTCTGCGCCGGGATCCACACTTCCAGATCGTACGTTTTGCATGCGCCGAAGCCCATGTCGCCTGTGCACAGGACGATCTTACGGTACGGCAGGCCCAGCAGCTGAAGAACCTTCTCGGCATGGCCGGTCATCTCTTCCAGCGCGTCCATAGAGTCTTCTGGGCGAACGATCTGCACCATTTCAACTTTATCGAACTGGTGCATACGGATCAGACCACGGGTATCACGACCGTAAGAACCTGCTTCAGAACGGAAGCACGGCGTATGCGCGGTCATTTTGATCGGCAGCGCATCTTCGTCAATGATTTCGTCGCGAACCAGGTTGGTCAGCGGAACTTCTGCCGTTGGAATCAGCGCATAGTTGCTGCTGTCAGCTTCTTCATCCAGAGGACGGGTGTGGAACAGATCGCCAGCAAATTTCGGCAGTTGCCCTGTTCCGTACAGCGTGTCATGGTTAACCAGATACGGAACGTAGTTTTCGCTGTAACCATGCTGTTCGGTATGCAGATCCAGCATGAACTGAGACAGCGCACGGTGCATGCGCGCGATCTGCCCTTTCATCACGACGAAACGAGAGCCGGTCAGCTTAACCGCAGCGGCAAAATCAAGACCCGTGTGCATTTCACCCAGGGTAACGTGATCGCGCACTTCGAAATCAAACTCACGCGGCGTCCCCCAACGGCTGACTTCAACGTTGTCATTTTCATCTTTACCCACCGGAACGTCATCCGCTGGCAGGTTAGGAATGGTCAGCGCAATGTCGCGGATCTCGGCCTGTAAGGTATCAAGTTCAGCTTTCGCGGCATCCAGCTCTTCGCCCAGTTTGTTCACTTCCAGACGTAAAGACTCGATATCTTCCCCGCGCGCTTTTGCCTGGCCGATGGATTTCGATCGAGAGTTACGCTCTGCCTGCAGGTTTTCAGTTTGTACCTGCAGAACTTTACGACGCTCTTCAAGAGCGCGCAGCTTATCTACATCCAGCTTAAAGCCCCGGCTTGCCAGTTTTTCTGCGACTGCGTCTGGCTCATTACGCAGCAGATTGGGATCGAGCATGCTTATCCTGTGCTTATCGAATTAAAATAGGAGAAAGTGACCACAGCCTGCGGTCACAGGGATACAGAGACAACATTACCGCAACGATAACACTAACGGTAGCGTTTTATAGGGCTATTTTGATCCTGTCCGGCGAGCCAGGCGAGCTTTTCGCCAATCTTGCCTTCAAGACCTCTGTTTGTGGGGTGATAATAGCGCGTTTGTGCCATTTCCTGCGGGAAGTACTCTTCTCCGGCGGCATAGGCATTTGGTTCATCATGGGCGTAACGATACTCCTGACCATAGCCCATTTCTTTCATCAGCTTAGTTGGCGCATTGCGCAGGTGGACCGGCACCTCGTAATCCGGACGTTCGCGGGCATCAGCCAGCGCGGCTTTGAAGGCGGTGTAAACCGCATTACTTTTCGGCGCGCAGGCCAGATAAACAATCGCCTGAGCAATCGCTCGTTCACCTTCCGCGGGTCCCACGCGGGTAAAGCAGTCCCATGCGGAAATTGCCACCTGCATGGCGCGAGGGTCGGCATTGCCGACATCTTCAGAGGCAATAGCCAGACAGCGACGGGCAACATACAGCGGGTCACCGCCTGCACTAATGATGCGCGCATACCAATAAAGCGCCGCATCCGGGGCGCTGCCGCGAACCGATTTGTGTAATGCGGAGATGAGATCGTAAAAACGATCGCCTTTATTATCGAAGCGTGCGCTGCGTTCACCGGCAATTTCAGTGAGCAATTCTGGTTTCAATACGCGCTTACCGGAATCATCAACTTCGGCCATATCGGCCATCATTTCCAGCGTATTCAGCGCTCGGCGCGCGTCGCCATTCACCAGTTCGGCAATCGCCCGACGCGTCTCTGGTGGCAGTACGATATCCTGACCACCGTAACCACGGGCATTATCTGACATCGCCTGGTCCAGCACCTGTTCAATATCGTCGGTGGTTAACGATTTCAGTAAATAAACACGCGCCCGCGACAACAGTGCCGAGTTCAGTTCAAACGAGGGATTTTCAGTGGTGGCGCCAATAAACGTGATGGTACCGTCTTCAATATGCGGTAAAAACGCATCCTGTTGGCTTTTATTAAAACGGTGAACTTCGTCCACGAACAGGATCGTACGTCGACCCGCGTTACGATTCTGACGCGCCCGCTCAATCGCTTCACGAATTTCTTTTACACCAGACGTGACCGCCGAAATTCGTTCAACATCGGCGTTAGCGTAACGGGCAATAACTTCGGCTAGCGTGGTTTTCCCCGTCCCCGGCGGACCCCATAAAATCATAGAGTGCAGGTGCCCGGCCTCGATGGCACGCGGCAAGGGTTTACCCGCAGCCAGCAGATGCTGCTGGCCGATGTACTGCGCTAAATTTTCTGGCCGCATACGTGCGGCCAGTGGCTGAAAGGTATTATCAGAAAAGTCGAGCGACAGATTGCTCACTCACACGCCTCTACTTACGTTGATCGTCAACCGTTACACCTTGCGGCGGGGTAAAGGTGAATTTCGAAGGTTCAATCGCACCATTCTGCTGAGATTTCAGCTGATAGCTGCTGCGCTGATCGTCTTGCTCAACGGCACTGAACTGATGGATCGTCCCGTCCCGCCCAACATTGATAGTAAACTGCTTCAGGTTACCGCTGCTGGTTTTTGGCGTCAGCACGAAATCATCGCCGTTTTGCTTAATGTTGTACTGTTGCCAGTCGCTGGCCTGGTTACGTGCAATCAGCATAAACGGCGTGTTGCCCGTAGCGTCTTTCAACCAGGTCGCAGTCGCCTGCTCAACAAACGGGTTAAAGAACCACAGCGTTTTACCATCGGAAACCAGGATGCTCTCGTCAGGCTGCGTCATATGCCAGTTAAAAAGATTAGGGCGTTTAACCCATAAGTCGCCCTGACCCTCCTGCACCGCCGCGCCGCTACCGTCCGTGACCTTCTGAGTAAAGCTGGCATGGAAGCTGCTGACTTTATCCAGACGGCTTTTCAGGTCGCTGGCAGCGTCAGCCCAGACGCTGCTCACCACAAAGCTAGACAGTAATGCACAGGTGATTGCGATTCTTTTCATCGTTATTCCTCAAAATACGTCACTCCCAACGGGGAGATCCCTCTGCTATCCATTTCAGGCCAAAAATCAGCATGAGGAAAGTAGAAAATACTGAATTACTTAACTTTGCAATCATTCGAAGGGCGGCGGAGCCAGCACTTCACGATTACCATTATGCCCTTGTTCGCTGACTATTCCCTGCGCTTCCATCTGTTCGATGATGCGCGCCGCTCGGTTGTAACCGATACGGAACTGACGCTGGACGCCGGAGATTGAGGCTTTGCGTTTCTGAGTAACAAAGTTCACCGCCTGATCGAACAGCGGATCCAGTTCTTCGCCACCATCAAAGCCGCCACCGCCGCCTTCGCTTTCGCTGTCAGAGGTAATGCCATCAACGTATTGTGGACGGCCGCGCGCTTTCCAGTCCTGCACCACCGCGTGAACTTCTTCATCGCGTACAAAGGCGCCGTGTACACGTACAGGGATCGTCGAGTTTGGTGCAGAATAAAGCATGTCACCCATACCCAACAGCGATTCCGCGCCGCCCTGGTCAAGGATGGTACGCGAGTCAATTTTACTGGACACTGTAAAGGCGATACGCGTCGGGATGTTCGCTTTAATCAGACCAGTGATAACGTCAACTGACGGTCGCTGGGTTGCCAGCACCAGGTGGATACCCGCCGCACGCGCTTTTTGCGCCAGACGAGCGATTAGTTCTTCCACCTTTTTGCCAACGGTCATCATCAGGTCAGCGAATTCATCCACCAACACCACGATATACGGCAGTTTTTCCAGCACCGGATGCTGAACATCCATGCTGTCGCCCGGCTTCCAGTATGGGTCTGGAATCGGACGTCCCATACGGGCGGCTTCAGCAATCTTATCGTTATAACCGGCAAGGTTACGCACGCCAAGCGCCGACATCAGTTTGTAGCGACGTTCCATTTCATTGACGCTCCAACGCAAGGCATTGGCGGCATCTTTCATGTCGGTCACAACTTCAGTCAGCAGATGTGGAATACCTTCATAAACAGAAAGTTCCAGCATTTTCGGGTCAATCATGATAAAGCGAACGTCTTCCGGCTGCGCTTTGTACAGCATGCTGAGGATCATGGCGTTCACCCCAACAGACTTACCGGAACCGGTTGTCCCTGCCACCAGCAGGTGCGGCATTTTAGCCAGATCGGCCACCACCGGTTCGCCCGCAATATCTTTGCCCAGCACCACAGTCAGCGGAGATGAGTTATCACGGAATTTAGCGTTATCCAGCACTTCTCGCAGATAGACGGTTTGACGTTTTTTGTTCGGTAACTCCAGTCCGACATACGGTTTGCCTGGAATGACCTCGACCACACGTACCGCCGCGGTCGACAATGAACGCGCCAGATCTCGTGATAGGTTAGAAATACGCGCTGCTTTAACCCCTGGAGCCAGATTAAGCTCAAAGCGGGTAATCACCGGGCCAGGAGAATAGTTCACCACATCGGCTTTAATGCGGAAATCCGCCAGACGCGCTTCCACCAGACGTGCCATTTGTTCCAGTGCGAACGTATCTATCGGCTCAACTTCGCTCGGCGGCGGCGTGAGCAGATCTAACGATGGCAGCGGCGTGCTTGGACGGTGCGCCGGACGACTATCCCCATTACGCATCAGCAGCGGATGGATAAGACTATCCTGCGGCGGCGGTGTAGCAGGCTGCGCTGGCTGCTGATAATGCTGCTGCGATGCAACTGGCTGCACCGGTTGCTGGTAGTGCTGCTGCGGTGTAACAGGCTGCGTTGGCTGTTGATAATGCTGCTGCGGCGCAACTGGTTCCTGGTACTGCGGCGCGGGCTCCGGCATTACGCCAGGCGTAAACAGCGGCTCATGCGGCCCCTCATCCACCAGCGTTTTCATTGGCGAAAATTCAAAGTCATCGAGGGAGAATGGATTCGCTCCGGCAGGCTGTTCACCGGAATAACGCTGCTGCTGAGAAGACGCAAACTGGCGAGCAAGCTCCGCTTCTGCGGCTGAATCTTCGTCATCAGTCTGGTGGGTATCGTCCTGATACTCTTCGCCATAACGATGCTGCTGCGACTGAGCGAACTGACGTGCCAGCTCGTCCTGCTGCATTGCATCCATTTCATCGTCACTGTACGCATCTGTATCAAGCTGCTCTTCGCGCGCTTTCTCTTCAGCCATACGCTGTGACGGCAGTTTTATGCCATATGAAGCCAGTTCACGACGAGTAGGCACGCGCACACGATTCGGACGCGGCAACTGCGGGCCAATGCCCTCTTTCACCTGCGGACGCGGCGTACCGCTGCCTGCAAGGCTAAAGACAGGTGCTGCGGCAGCGGCACCTGCCCCTAACGCGGCGCTTTTTACGCCAGCGGCCAGCGGTGCAACGGCAGCAACAGACTCAACGGGTGGTATGGATGCAGGCGTCGGCATAGATGGCGTAGACGGCTTAACACGCTCAGGCTCCTGAGCAGGTTCTGGGATCGGTTGATACCATGCGGCCAGTTGCTCACGCTCACGCGCACGTTTCTCTTCGACTTCTTCAAAGTAATAGAGCGGCGGACGAGTCGGTTTAACTTCTTCAACCACCGGCTCAGGTTCCACCACTGTTGGTTGTTCAACCACAGGCTGCTGGAACGTAGTGCTCTGTTGAAAAGTTGGATCCTGCTGATAAACAGGTTGCTGCACAGGCTCCGGCTGATAACCAGGCTGCTGGAATGCGGCGTTCTGTTGAGAGGTCGGATCCTGTTGATAGACAGGTTGCAGCACGGGCTCCGGCTGATAAACAGGTTCCGGCTGCGGCGCGACAGGCTGCGTATAAACAGGTTCAACGGGCTGCTGTGCGTAATATTGCGGCTGCGGACTCTGCTCCACAACCGGTTGTTGCCATGGCTCATAAGGCTGCTGCACCGGAGGTTGCGCGTACTGGGCTGGCTGCGGATAACCTTCAGGCGCTGGTGCAATCGCGGCATCACCGGTTTGCGGGCCAGGCACGGGTTGCCAGGCCACAGTTGGGACCGGTTGCTCCATAACAGTGTTGGTCACGGGTGACGTTTGCAGTAACGGATCGACCGGTGCGCTCCAGGCCTGAGCGGCTGTTGTAGCTGCAGCTGCTGCAGCCACAGGCTCGGTCACCGAGTGGCCGTTAAGCAGTGGATCAAGTTCGTCATATTCAGGCAGCGTCGCGCGATTACCGGAAAACAGCACATCATTAGGATCGGCAACCACGCCACGGGCGCTGTATTCAATTTCGTCTTCATCATCCATGCGTTTGCCGGAAAACAGCGCCGCATCGGTATGACGACCAAGCGGGTTGGTAAATTTCTCCGCCAGACGTTTACGGCGCGCTAACGCACCGCGCAGGATACGAGCTCGGCGCGATTCATGGGGTTTGCCATCAGCGGCGTCGACAGACTCTTCTTCGTCTTCATATTCTTCGTCATCGACCCAGGTATCGTCGCGGCGGGTACGGTTGCTGGCAAACGTCAGGATATTGAGTAACCAGCCGCCCAGTTTTTCCGCAATGCTCACCCATGACCAACCGGTGAACAGTGTTAATCCCGCTGCCCAAATGCACAACAACGTCAGCGTGCCGCCGCTGCTGTGCAGCAATGGTTGTAGCGTGGTGCTGAGCAGACTGCCGATCACGCCGCCAGAGGCGAAATACCAGATGTCATCGGCGTTAATTGCGGCCAGCCCGCAGGAAGTGAGAATCAGCGCTAGAACGCCAATAATGCGCAGCGAGACGGCAAAATAATCGACGTATTCGTCGCTGGCCTGATGTCGCCAGGCAAACCAGCAGCCACCGACAATGATGACGGGGATGGTGTAGGCCATGACGCCAAAAATAAAGAACAGCGTATCCGCCAGCCATGCTCCAGGTATTCCACCCAGATTATGGATAGGCTCATGCCACGCGGTTTGCGACCAACTGGGATCCGAAGGGTTAAAGCTGAGTAAGGCAGCCATCAACCAGACGGCAAAAAGGGCAATAAGGATCAGTAGCGCTTCCAGAAGTCGGCGCCCGCTGCTTAACTTCGTCAATGTGACGTCTTTGTCTTCAGTGTATTCCTGGCTCAAAAACGGCTCTCCAGGTTTCGGGCTTTTCCTGCCCGATGCTAAAACGGACAACAGCACCGGGTTGCCCCGGCACTGTTGCTGTATGGATTAACAGGAGTGTAATCAAACTGCGTCGATTTTGCACCTGTTCCGTGTTAGCGCGTCTTAATTACCAGACGATTGCTCTGTTTGACTTCTTCCATTACTACATAAGTACGTGTGTCATTCACGCCAGGCAGACGCAGCAGGGTTTCCCCCAACAGCTTACGGTATGCCGACATATCCGGTACGCGTGTTTTCAGCAAATAGTCGAAATCACCGGAAACCAAATGACACTCTTGAATTTCTTCAAGTTTTTGTACTGCAGAGTTAAATTGTTCAAACACATCCGGGGCGCCACGATTCAGAGTAATCTCAACAAAAACCAGAAGTGATGCATCCAGATAATGCGGGTTTAACAGCGCTGTATAGCCCTGAATAAAACCCTGTCTTTCCAACCGACGCACACGCTCAAGGCAGGGCGTTGGTGAAAGTCCCACACGTTTAGAAAGCTCGACGTTAGAAATACGCCCATCCTTTTGCAGCTCATTAAGAATGTTACGATCGATACGGTCGAGATCTTTGCCAGGGCGCTTCTTACTATCTACCATTATTATTGTCTCTCTGTATTCCTTCCCTACTCCTGCCTGACTCTACCAACATCACTGTTCAGAGTCGCTACCCATCAAAATAAACCGCAACCCAGAGGGATTTTCGGTTCGCAATGTCTGGGTTTATGGTGAGAAGACCGTTGCCTGTCGGCGGCTATCGACATCACGAATGGCATCTGTCCACACCATGCGTAGATTTCGCTAACACGGTAAACATGGTATCTACATGCATGATTATGCAGCACATACATGACACAGTTTTTTTCTTCCTTGAATGTTTTCGCAAAACAGCAGGGGATTGTCAAAGCAAAACATCGATTTTTAGTACAACATGCCAGTTATTCATTCGCAGTGATGGAAAATCGTCATTTTATCACCTTATAACTGACCGATTTTAAGTAGAAATCGTTATAGTATTACGACTAATTCTGCCGTTCATCGGTTCCCGCTATTACACATATTGTTAACAAAATCGCCATACTCTTTTTTTACGCCTGTAAATTCCCTACAATCCTGCTCATTGCCTGCTAACAACTATGGGGATCTCATGGGCGCAACCAAACACAGTAAACTTCTTATTCTGGGCTCTGGCCCTGCGGGGTATACCGCTGCGGTCTACGCTGCACGCGCGAACCTGCAACCGGTACTGATTACCGGTATGGAAAAAGGTGGTCAGTTGACCACAACAACAGAAGTGGAGAACTGGCCTGGCGATCCGCACGATCTCACAGGCCCATTGCTGATGGAACGCATGCACGAACATGCGACCAAATTTGAAACTGAAATTATTTTTGATCATATCAGCAAAGTTGATCTGCAAAACCGCCCTTTCCGTCTGACCGGCGACAGCGGTGAATACACCTGTGACGCACTGATCATCGCCACCGGTGCGTCAGCACGCTACCTGGGTCTGCCTTCAGAAGAAGCCTTCAAAGGCCGTGGCGTTTCCGCCTGCGCGACCTGCGACGGTTTCTTCTACCGTAACCAAAAAGTTGCGGTGATCGGCGGCGGCAACACCGCTGTTGAAGAAGCGCTGTACCTGGCGAATATCGCATCTGAAGTGCATTTGATTCACCGTCGCGACAGCTTCCGCGCCGAGAAAATCCTGATCAAGCGTTTGATGGATAAAGTCGAAAACGGCAACATCGTGCTGCATACCCACCGCACACTGGAAGAAGTGACCGGCGATCAAATGGGCGTAACCGGACTGCGCCTGCGCGATACGCAAAACACTGACAACGTCGAGTCACTTGACGTTGCAGGGTTGTTTGTCGCTATCGGCCACAGCCCGAATACCGCCATTTTTGACGGTCAGCTTGAACTGGAAAATGGCTACATCAAAGTTCAGTCCGGGATTCATGGTAACGCCACCCAAACCAGCATTCCGGGTGTATTCGCCGCCGGTGACGTGATGGACCATATTTATCGCCAGGCGATCACTTCAGCAGGCACCGGTTGTATGGCTGCGCTTGACGCAGAGCGTTATCTCGACGGTCTGGCAGACGCTTGCAAATAAGTTTTACAAATCAGTAACAAAAGTAAAAAAGGCGACTATAAGTCGCCTTTATTTTTGCCTCGTTGTAACATTGTCCTGCCCAAATATTCCAATAACTCACCTGCTAAGCGTGCAATGAATAAAACCCGTCAAAAAGAGCTGACCCGCTGGTTAAAACAGCAAAGTGTAATTTCCCAACGATGGCTGAACATTTCACGCCTGTTGGGGTTCGTGAGCGGCCTGTTAATTGTCGCTCAGGCCTGGCTCATGGCCCGAATTCTCGACCATATGATCATGGACAATATCCCCAGAGAGGCGCTTCTGCTCCCTTTCATTGTGCTGGTATTGATTTTCATCCTGCGTGCATGGGTCGTCTGGTTACGCGAGCGCGTCGGGTTTCATGCTGGCCAACATATCCGCTTTGAGATTCGCCGCCAGGTGCTTGACCGTCTGCAACAAGCAGGTCCCGCCTGGATACAAGGCAAACCAGCCGGGAGCTGGGCTACGCTAATCCTGGAACAGATTGATGACATGCATGATTACTATGCACGTTATCTGCCGCAAATGGCGCTGGCTGTATGCGTCCCCTTATTGATCGTGGCGGCGGTATTCCCGTCAAACTGGGTAGCCGCCCTTATTCTGCTTGGAACTGCCCCGCTGATCCCGTTGTTTATGGCGATGGTTGGTATGGGTGCAGCCGATGCTAACCGCCGCAACTTTCAGGCTCTTGCCCGCCTCAGCGGCCATTTTCTCGATCGCCTGCGGGGCATGGAGACGCTAAGAATCTTTGGCCGCGGTGAAGCTGAAACAGAAAGCATCCGCGCAGCGTCACAGGATTTCCGCCAGCGCACCATGGAAGTCCTGCGCCTGGCGTTTCTGTCATCCGGTGTCCTTGAGTTCTTTACCTCCCTGTCCATCGCACTGGTCGCGGTTTACTTCGGTTTTTCCTACCTCGGTGAACTCGATTTTGGCCACTACGGGACTGGCGTCACATTGGCAGCTGGCTTCCTGGCGCTCATTCTGGCGCCGGAATTTTTCCAACCCCTGCGCGATCTGGGCACGTTTTATCACGCCAAAGCACAAGCCGTTGGTGCAGCAGACAGTCTGAAAACCTTCATGGAAACCCCGCTTGCACATCCTGAGCGTGGCGATATTGAGCTGACAACAAAAGACGCAGTTTCAATTGAAGCAGAAGATCTGGTCATCACCTCGCCGGAAGGTAAAGTGCTTGCAGGTCCGCTCAACTTTACCCTGCCAGCGGGCCAACGCGCGGTGCTGGTTGGCCGCAGCGGCTCCGGCAAAAGTTCGTTGCTCAATGTCCTGTCCGGTTTTCTCTCTTATCAGGGTTCGCTGCGGATTAACGGCTTTGAGCTGCGCGACCTGTCGCCTGATTGCTGGCGCAAACAGCTGTCCTGGGTTGGACAAAACCCGCAGCTCCCTGCCGCCACGTTACGCGATAACGTGCTGCTCGCTCGCCCCGATGCCAGCGAAGAACAACTGCAAGCCGCACTCGACAGCGCCTGGGTCAGTGAGTTTTTACCACTTCTGCCACAGGGTGTGGATACACCAGTAGGCGATCAGGCTGCTCGACTTTCTGTCGGACAAGCGCAGCGCGTTGCCGTGGCTCGTGCCTTACTCAACCCATGCCAGTTGTTGTTGCTTGACGAGCCCGCCGCCAGCCTTGATGCACACAGCGAACAACGCGTGATGCAGGCATTGAAAGCAGCGTCACGCCGCCAGACCACGCTGATGGTGACACACCAACTTGAAGATCTTGCCGACTGGGACGTTATCTGGGTGATGCAGGACGGACAGATCGTTGAACAAGGCACTTATGCCGAACTTAGCGCAGCCAACGGGGCGTTTGCGACATTACTGGCACATCGTCAGGAGGACATTTAAATGCGCGCTTTGCTACCTTATCTGACGCTGTATAAACGTCACAAATGGATGTTAACCCTGGGGATCGTTCTGGCGATCGTCACACTGCTGGCAAGTATTGGTTTGCTGACGCTTTCCGGCTGGTTCCTGTCGGCTTCTGCTGTGGTGGGTGTCACCGGAATTTACAGTTTTAACTATATGCTCCCTGCTGCCGGGGTACGCGGTGCGGCAATCACCCGAACCGCGGGCCGCTATTTCGAGCGGCTGGTCAGCCACGACGCGACGTTCCGCGTGCTGCAACATTTGCGTATTTATACCTTCAGCAAACTGCTGCCGCTCTCCCCTGCTGGCCTGTCCCGTTATGGACAAGGTGAATTGCTTAACCGCGTAGTGGCAGATGTCGACACGCTCGATCATCTCTATTTGCGCGTGCTCTCCCCGCTTGTGGGTGCTTTTGTCGTCATCATGGTGGTCACGCTGGGGCTAAGCGTTCTCGATTTCACGCTGGCTATCACTCTCGGCGGTATTATGCTGCTGACCTTATTTATCCTGCCCCCACTCTTTTATCAGGCAGGTAAAAGCACCGGGCAAAGCTTGACGCATTTACGTGGGCAGTATCGTCAGCAGTTAACATCCTGGCTGCAGGGCCAGGCTGAACTGACCATCTTTGGCGCCAGTGAACGTTACCGCGCCCAAATGGAAGCCACCGAGTTGCAGTGGCACGAAGCCCAACGACGTCAGTCTGAATTAACGGCGCTATCACAGGCGGTCATGCTGTTAGTCGGCGCACTGGCAGTGGTTGTGATGTTATGGATGGCCTCCGGCGGCGTGGGTGGCAATACCCAGCCTGGCGCACTGATCGCGCTGTTTGTCTTCTGTGCGCTGGCCGCGTTTGAAGCTTTGGCACCCGTCACCGGGGCGTTTCAGCATCTCGGACAGGTTATTGCCTCTGCGCTGCGCATCACCGAACTGACCGAACAACAGCCAGAAGTCACCTTCCCGGATGCCGGTTCTCCAGTTTCTGAGCAGGTCACTCTCACGCTACACGATGTTTCATTCAGCTATCCGGGGCAAACACAAAAAGCGCTCGACACCCTTTCGCTGCAGGCTCAGCCCGGTGAACACATTGCGATTCTCGGTCGCACCGGCTGCGGTAAGTCAACGTTACTACAATTGCTGACCCGCGCATGGGATCCGCAGCACGGCGAAATTCTGATTAATGAGCAGCCGATTTCAGCCCTCAGTGAAACCACGCTGCGCCAGAGCATCAGCGTCGTGCCACAGCGCGTGCACCTGTTCAGCGCGACGCTTCGCGATAACCTGCTGCTGGCAGCACCGCACGCCAGTGATGACACATTATCCGCAATGCTGTGCCGCGTCGGTCTGGACAAACTGCTAGAGGGTGATGGACTCAATGCCTGGTTAGGCGAAGGCGGTCGTCAGCTTTCTGGCGGCGAACTCCGTCGTCTGGCTATCGCCCGCGCCTTATTGCACGATGCCCCACTGATGCTGCTGGATGAACCGACCGAAGGGCTTGATGCCACAACAGAAAGCCAAATGCTTGAATTAATTGGCGATGTCATGCGCGATAAAACCGTACTGATGGTGACACATCGTCTGCGCGGCTTGTCACGTTTTGATCAAATAATAGTGATGGACAACGGACACATTATTGAGCAAGGTAATCACGCAGATTTGTTAGCCCGGCAGGGGCGTTATTACCAGTTTAAGCAACGTCTGTAAGCTATTATTGAACGATCAAACTCGCGTAGTGGAGTTTCGCTGTCATGCGCCTGGTGCAATTGTCCCGCCATTCTATAGCCTTCCCTTCACCGGAAGGCGCTTTACGCGAGCCTAACGGTTTGTTGGCGCTTGGCGGCGATCTCAGTCCAGCTCGACTGTTAATGGCCTACCAGCGCGGAATTTTCCCGTGGTTTTCACCTGGCGACCCCATCCTTTGGTGGTCGCCCGATCCACGCGCCATTCTTTGGCCCGAGAAATTTCATCTCAGCCGCAGCATGAAACGTTTTCATAAAAACTCACCTTATCGCGTGACGCTCAATTACGCGTTCGGTCAGGTGATTGAAGGCTGCGCGAACGACCGGGAAGAAGGCACCTGGATAACGCATGATGTAGTGGACGCCTACCATCGCCTGCACGAGCTGGGCCATGCGCACTCCATTGAAGTATGGCGACAAAATGAATTAGTGGGCGGTATGTATGGCGTGGCGCAAGGTACGCTATTTTGTGGCGAATCAATGTTCAGCCGTCAGGAAAATGCGTCCAAAACCGCACTGCTTGTTTTTTGCGCTGAATTTATCCGTCAGGGCGGAAAATTAATCGACTGCCAGGTATTAAATAGCCACACAGCTTCGCTGGGCGCCGTCGAAACCCCACGTCGGGAGTACCTTGAATACCTGAGCAGACTGCGCCAGCAGCGGCTACCGAGCCATTTCTGGGTTCCCAGGACGTTATTTTCGTCTCAGGGGTGAATGTTTTCGGCACATTTTTTGTCGGGGTGTTATAATTGTCGCGCAGAGTTGGTTTAGCCCATTACCCCGCCGCCGTTAAGGAACAGTTCGCGTCAGGCAACGCCTATCGTTTATCTCCTCGTTCCCTTACACGTTGCGCTTTAAGTGCGGCTTTGCCGTGTGTGGTTAGAGTAATGCGCCAAACCCGATTTGCTGTGTTTTAAACGCACAAATCTTTACTTATTAAAAGAACTTCGGCATTATCTTGCCGGTTCAAATTACGGTAGTGATACCCCAGAGGATTAGATGGCCAAAGAAGACAATATTGAAATGCAGGGTACCGTTCTCGATACGTTACCTAATACCATGTTCCGCGTAGAGTTAGAAAACGGTCACGTGGTTACTGCACACATCTCCGGTAAAATGCGTAAAAACTATATCCGCATCCTGACGGGCGACAAAGTGACTGTTGAGCTGACCCCGTACGACCTGAGCAAAGGCCGCATTGTCTTCCGTAGTCGCTGATTGTTTTTAACGCCCGAATGGCGTCCAGATAATAAAAGGTCGGTTTAACCGGCCTTTTTTGTGGGCCAAGGTCAGGTATTTAATCCTCAATCATCCGCGCATATTCTTCCGTTAAGAAATCCACTAATGTGCGTACTGACGGCAATAATCCCCTGCGTGATGGAAAGACTGCGTGAATTATTTCTCGCTTCGGTTCCCAGCCGTCGAGCAATGCCACCAGTTCACCCGCAGCTACTTGATCTTTTACCATCAGCTGTGGAAGTTGAACTACCCCCACACCGGCAACTGCGGCTTCACGTAACGCCAGCATATCGGTGGTGATCATACGTGGCGTGAAATGCACCTCCGCACGTGCGCCCTGCGGCCCGAATAACTCCCAACGATGCACATGTTTACCCGTCGCCAGACTCAGGCCAGGCCAACGCGTCAGCTCCGCCGGAGAATGTAGCGTTCCCATTTGCTCGATTAACTGCGGGCTGGCATACAAACGATGTCCCCTGTCCGCCAGCACACGCATCACCAGGTCGCTATCCTCAAATGGTCGGGGCCTGACGCGAATCGCCACGTCCAGGCCCTCTCCAACAACGTCCACGCGGCGGTTAGTGGCCTCCAGTTGCACTGATACGTCAGGATAACGCGCCATAAAACGGGCAAGCATTGGCCCGATATGCACATGCAGCAGCGTGACCGGACACGTCAACTTCACCACGCCACGCGGTTCAACCTGTAACGCGGCAATCGCATCCTGCGCTGCCTGCGCTTCCACCAGCATCGCCTTACAGTGTTCGTAAAAGGTTTGCCCAACTTCCGTCACGTTAAACTGGCGGGTGGTTCGCTGAATCAGTCGAACTCCCAGCGTCTCTTCCAGTTGCGCTATCCGTCGGCTTAGTTTTGATTTCGGTTCATCAAGCGCCCGACCCGCCGCCGCGAATCCCCCTTCCTCTACAACATGTACAAACCATGCAAAATCATTGAGATCCGGCTTTGTCATCTAATTGTCCTATTCATGAGACAGTGAGGACTATTTTAGCTACTACTCAGCTCGCTGTCATGAATATAAGCTTATTCACATCAAGATAACGCCACAGAGGAGACACATATGAAACAAGTAACAGGCGTCTACACCGCACCTCGCCCACACTGGGTTGGCGATGGATTTCCGGTTCGCTCGATGTTTTCTTACCAGTCTCATGCTGAGCAGCTAAGTCCGTTCCTGCTGCTGGATTACGCCGGTCCACATACGTTTACGCCGGGTAACGAAAAACGCGGCGTAGGTGAACACCCTCACCGTGGTTTTGAGACGGTGACCATCGTTTACAGCGGCGAAGTTGAACACCGTGATTCAACCGGTCGCGGCGGCATTATCGGCCCCGGGGACGTGCAGTGGATGACCGCAGGAGCAGGAATATTACACGAAGAGTTCCATTCACCTGAATTTACCCGTCAGGGTGGCGAACTGGAAATGGTACAGCTGTGGGTCAATCTGCCAGCAAAAGACAAAATGGCCGTTCCGGGTTACCAGGGCATCAGCAGCGATGTGATCCCCACTGTCGCCCTGCCTGATGAAGCAGGGAGCGTTCGTGTGATTGCGGGCAGCTATCAGGATACAAAAGGCCCGGCACATACCTTCTCGCCGCTGAACGTCTGGGATATGCGTGTGCAACGTAATCATCAGCTCACGTTGTCCCAGCCGGAAGGATGGAGCACTGCCCTGGTGGTATTGAAAGGGAATATCACCGTAAACGGCACTACGTCTGCCAGCGAAGCGCAACTGGTGGTGCTGAGCCAGCAGGGGAAAACGCTGCATATTGAAGCCTCCAGCGACGCCAGCGTGCTGCTGCTTTCTGGAGAACCGTTGAACGAGCCGATTGTAGGTTACGGTCCATTTGTAATGAACACGAAACAAGAAATCGCTGAAGCCGTACGCGATTTTAACTCCGGCCGCTTTGGCCAAATCTGAATCGAAGGAGAAGAATATGTCCAGTCCTGCAAACTTTAATGGTTCACGTCCGGTCATCGATGTGAATGATTCCGTCATGCTGCTTATCGATCATCAGAGCGGGCTGTTCCAGACCGTCGGCGACATGCCAATGCCAGAACTGCGTGCGCGTGCCGCCGCGCTGGCTAAAATGGCGACTCTGGCGAAGATGCCGGTGATTACCACGGCATCCGTACCGCAGGGACCTAACGGCCCGCTGATCCCTGAGATCCACGCCAATGCGCCGCATGCCCAATACGTGGCGCGTAAAGGCGAAATCAACGCCTGGGATAATGAAGACTTCGTGAAAGCGGTCAAAGCAACGGGTCGTAAAACGCTGATTATCGCCGGTACAATTACCAGCGTGTGCATGGCTTTCCCGGCTATCAGCGCGGTTGCGGAAGGCTATAAGGTCTTCGCAGTGATCGACGCTTCCGGTACTTACAGCAAAATGGCGCAGGAAATCACCCTGGCTCGTGTTGTTCAGGCTGGCGTCGTGCCGATGGATACCGCCGCAGTCGCTTCTGAAATTCAGGGCACATGGAACCGTGAAGACGCCGCCGAATGGGCGGAAGTGTATACCAAAGTCTTCCCGGCTTATCAGTTGCTGATCGAAAGCTACAGCAAAGCTCAGGAAGTCGTGACCAGCGGCGAAAAACTGGACTCTCAGCGCTAATCCTTTCCTCCGCGCCTGCCTGGGCGGAGGAATATGTATATTGCGTAACCAAACGAGAGTTAGCACGTAAATTCTGCTTGACCGTTTTAGCGCAACTCCCTATAGTAGCGCCCCGTTGCCCCCCAAGCGGTCAGGCAGCAATACAATATGGTGAGGTGTCCGAGTGGCTGAAGGAGCACGCCTGGAAAGTGTGTATACGGCAACGTATCGGGGGTTCGAATCCCCCCCTCACCGCCATATTTTAAGAAGAGCTCGTACGAAAGTACGGGCTTTTTTTTCGCATGTTGCATTTGCCGGATGCGGCGCAAGCGCCTTATCCGGCCTACATTGCTTCAGCCTTGCATATCTCCGTAGGCCTGATAAGCGAAGCGCCATCAGGCATGGCAGTTATTGTCGGCTGAGCAGCGTTAGCACTTCATAGTGCGCGGTGTGTGGGAACATATCGAAAAGTTGGACGCGTTCAATGCGATACCCGGGCAACTCACGAATATCCTTCGCCATGGTTTGCGCATTACAGCTGGAATAAACGATATAACGCGGTGCCATGCGGGAGAGAAAATCGCACAGCGGCTTTCCAATCCCGCGACGCGGCGGATTCACCAGCACCAGGTCAGGTACTTCACCCTGAGCGGTAGCAAACTGGGTTGAATCCAGCGCCTGAAAATGCAGATTCTGCAACCCAAGCTCCTGCGCTGACTGCTTCGCGCAGGTAATCGCTTCTGGCGCGATTTCAATCCCCGTCAGTTTCATTTGCGGTGTAGCACAGTGCAGACCAAAACCCCCGACGCCGCAAAACAAATCCCACATGTGATTAACCGGAAGCTGACGCACCCAGTCACGCGCCGTGGCATATAACTGCCCCGCTACCACCGGATTGGTCTGGAAGAAACTCTGCGGGCGGATCCACAACGGTACATCGTTAAAGCGTTCCGCCAGCGCCTGTTGTTCCGTCAGGAAGATTTCTGTCTCCCCTTCCATAATCGCCATATGCACCGGCTGAATATTGGCAGTGATCACTTTTAACTGTGGGAGTTGTGCCTGCAACCAGGGTAGTGCCGCGCGCAGTTGTGCCAGTTTTGCGTCAGAACGCAGGACAAAACGCAGCATCATACCGCCGTCGTATCGGCTTTCCGTTAACAGCAGATATTTCAGCTCCCCGCGTTTGCGCGCCACGTTATAGGGCGTCAGCCCCGCCCGAGCGATAAACGGCTTAAGCGCGGCAAATACGGGCGCAAAAGACTCAGGATAGAGCGGACAGTCGCACAAATCCTCAGGCGTACCGTCACGATGCAGCATTCCCAGAAGCGGTTTTTCCACGCTGCCGCTGACTACCATTTTGGCTTTATTACGAAACGCGCTTTCCGGACCACTGACCGGCGCGCACCATTCTCCGACCGGATACTCGGCCAGCAGATTCTGCAGATCGGCTGTTTTTTCGAAGAGTTGATCGGCGACAGGCTGTGTTATCCACTGACAGGAGCGGCAGCGTTCGGCGTCATATAGTGCGCACTGCATACAAAGACCTACAAATTAACCGGGGGCCAAGATTATACACGTTATTGCAAACGGAAGAACCGCCTGCTGGACGCAGGAACAAACAGCAGCAGCAATACCAGCATATCCGGCAGTTTTTGCATTACCAGAGTATGCAGGATTTCGCGTCTGGACTCCCCCGCAATACTGAACAGTTCGGGATATCCGTAGCCCAGCGAAGCCGCCCACAGATAGACGCTGGCGATAATCTGGGTCAACAGATAGATCCAGCGCGCCCAGTTCCGTCCTTTTACCAGCGAAAATGCGCAGTAAATTTCGATAAATAGCAGCACCAGACTGCCCAGAAACACCAGCGTCAAATTCCAGGTCTGCACACTGCGATGAATAAACTCACTGGTTCCACGAAACCCAAGCGTATTAAAAATCATCAACAGATCGAGACAGCGGATCATGATAATAGCCAGCGCCGCCACCTGCACCAAAGCAGGGACGTTTAAGCGAGCATGTGATGTGGATGATTTCTTAAAAAATCCCAACGCGTCGTCTTCCATGAAAACGGCGCAGCCACCACAGCTGCGCCGTATAGACAGGTTGGCAGATTTTAGTTTTTTCAGCCGCGTCTTGCACGTTGGATATCGCGGATCCGTTGTTTTTCTGTTCGCGCCATCAGATACCACGCGATAAATCCGATAATTCCTACCACACCAAGGATCAGCGTCGCCAGGGCGTTGATCTCCGGGTTCACCCCCATACGTACGCTGGAGAACACCAGCATCGGTAACGTTGTGGCGCCAGGACCAGAGACAAAGCTGGCTATAACCAGATCATCGAGTGACAGCGTGAAGGCTAATAACCAACCGGAAATCACGGCCGGCATAATCATCGGCAGGGTGATGACGAAAAAGACCTTCAGCGGCGTGGCGCCGAGATCCATCGCCGCTTCCTCAATGGAGTGATCCAGTTCGCGCAAACGTGAAGAAATCACCACCGCTACGTACGCCGTACAGAAAGTGACGTGCGCCAGCCATATGGTCAGCATGCCGCGATCCGCTGGCCAGCCGATGGCGTGAGCCAACGCAACAAACAGCAGCAGCAGCGACAAACCGGTAATAACATCCGGCATGACCAGCGGCGCGGTGATCATAAAGGCGAAACCATTCGAACCACGAAAACGACCAAAGCGCACCATTACCACGGCGGCGATGGTGCCAAGGATTGCCGCCATCGTCGCAGCACCCGCAGCAATCGTTAAACTCATGCCGACGGCGCTTATCATCGCGCTATCGTGAAAAAGCTCGCCATACCAACGTGTTGACCACCCCGCCCAGACCGTCACCAGCTTCGAGCTGTTAAACGAATAGATAACCAACATCAGCATCGGCGCGTACAGGAAGGTAAAGCCCACTACCAGGATAAAAATACGCCACGGCGAGCGAACGACCGGTAAGTTATTCATCCGTGTTCCCCCACGCTTTTTTGCTGATATTTGTGGAACCACATGATCGGCACAATCAGTAGCAGCAGCATAATAATGGCGACAGCAGAAGCCACCGGCCAGTCGCGGTTATTGAAAAATTCCTGCCACAGCACGCGACCAATCATGATGCTATCCGGGCCGCCCAACAGTTCCGGGATCACAAACTCGCCAACAGCCGGAATAAATACCAGCATTGACCCGGCGATAATCCCACCCTTGGTCAACGGCACAATCACGCTAAAGAAGGTCTTAAGCGGCCGGGCACCTAAATCCAGCGCCGCTTCCACCAGCGAGTAATCGATACGGGTCAGCGCGGTATAAATCGGCAGCACCATAAAGGGCAAATAGGCGTAAACAATACCGATGTAGACCGCCAGATTGGTGTGCAAAATCGTCAACGGTTGGTCGATGACGCCCAACCACATCAGGAAGTTGTTCAGCACGCCGTTGTTTTTTAGGATCCCCATCCAGGCATATACGCGAATTAAAAACGAGGTCCAGGACGGTAGGATCACCAGCAACAGCAGAATATTACGCGTTGAGGGTTTACTGTGCGCGACGGCCCATGCCAGCGGGTATCCCAGCAGCAGGCAACAGATTGTCGAAATTCCCGCCACCTGTAACGATTGCATGTAGGCATCGAAATAGAGCGGATCGTCCGTCAATTGCAAAAAATTGCCTAAATTGAGCGTGATGGATAACTGATCGTCAGCCCATGAAACGAGGTCCGTATAGGGAGGAATAGCGCGCGCCATTTCAGCCAAACTGATTTTGAAGACGATCAGAAAAGGCAGCAGAAACAGGAGCAGCAGCCACACATACGGCAGCGCGATCACCAGCTTGCGCCCGTGCTTCATTTGCAGCCGCGACATAAACAGCGTGAATCGCCCTGCTTTATCCACGCGTGCCGGAGGTTCAAGTGTACTCATCTTCGCTCCTTAAACCGTCAACACCACACAGCTGTCCGCATCCCAACATAAACGGACTTCGTCACCCCAGGTTGGTAATCCCTTGCGATAACGATGCTCATTTTGTAGCTGGGCGCTCAACATCTGGCCGCTTTTCAAACGTACGTGGTACACCGACAAATCGCCCAAATAGGCAATGTGTACCACTTCGCCTACCGCGAAGTTATAACCCTCTGGCGGAGGGGCTTCGCAGAGCATGATTTTCTCCGGGCGCAGCGCAACGTATACCGGGACGTTATCGACAATAGACGCATCGGCGTCCACTTTCAGCGGATGCACCAGTCCAGGAGACTCAATCACCAGACCATCTTCCTGGCGTTCTTTTAGCAGTCCCTCAAAAACGTTTACCGAACCGATAAACTCTGCGCTGTAGCGCGTAGTCGGATGCTCGTAGATCTCTTCCGGCTCGCCGATCTGGACAAATTTGCCACGGTTCATGATCGCGATACGGCCCGCCATCGTCATGGCTTCTTCCTGATCGTGTGTCACCATCACGCAGGTCACGCCGACGCGTTCAAGGATATCCACCACTTCCAGTTGCATGCGGTCTCGGAGTTTTTTATCCAGCGCTCCCATCGGCTCATCCAGCAGCAGCAGTTTTGGCCGTTTCGCCAGACTACGCGCCAGTGCCACACGCTGACGCTGGCCGCCAGAAAGCTGATGCGGCTTGCGTTTGGCGAACTCCTGCATATGCACGAGTCCCAGCATCTCATTCACCCGACTGGCGATTTCAGCCTTCGGCAGTTTGTCCTGCTTGAGGCCAAAGGCAATGTTCTGCTCGACAGTCATGTGCGGAAACAGAGCATAGGACTGAAACATCATATTAATCGGACGCAGATAAGGCGGGACATGCGCTAAATCGACGCCATCAAGCATGATTTGCCCAGTAGTCGGCAGTTCAAATCCCGCCAGCATCCGTAGCAGAGTCGATTTGCCACAGCCGGACGCGCCGAGCAGAGCAAATATTTCACCTTTGTAGATAGTAAGATTGACGTCATCAACGGCGTGCTGACCGTCAAATGACTTGGTCAGATTGCGAATTTCAAGCAGCGGGGTCAGCGCTTTGCGGATTTTCGCTTGTGGGCGTGGGGTTGCATCATTCACTCAGGTGCTCTCCGGCATAAAACAAAGAAACGGTGCAAATAACGCACCATAAAGGTGCGTATTGCCGGGTTATATGTGTCCGGGCTCAACGCTGCCCGGCAGGCAAAAATCCTGCCGGGTCATGTCCCAAACATCGGTTTATTTCCCGCTTTTTACCTTCGTCCATGCGCGGGTACGTACACGATCGATCTTCGGATCCTGTACTTTCAGTGTGAACAGCTTGGCGCGAACATCCGCAGGCGGGTAAATGCCCGGGTTGTCACGAACTTCAGGGCTGACCAGAGCCGTCGCTTCTTTGTTGGCATTGGCATAAAACACGTGGTCGGAGATATGCGCAATCACATCAGGGCGCAGCAGGTAATTGAGGAACTGATAGGCTTCATCTTTGTTTTTCGCATCGGCAGGCATCGCGAATACGTCAAAGAACGCCATTGCACCTTCTTTAGGAATTGAGAAGGAGATATTGACGCCATTTTTCGCTTCTTTCGCACGGTTTGCCGCTTGCCATACGTCCCCTGCCCAGCCAATCGCGACGCAGGTATCACCGTTTGCCAGGTCGTTGATATATTGCGAAGAGTGGAAGTAGCGAATATTTGGGCGCAGCTTCAACAGCAGATCGGTTGCTGGCCCGGTGTAATCATCCGCTTTGGTACTGTTTGGGTCTTTACCCAAATAGTTCAGCACCGTGGCAAACACCTCTTCGGGCGCATCGAGGAAAGAGACGCCGCAGCTTTTGAGTTTTTCCAGATTTTCTGGCTTGAGGATCAAATCCCAGCTATCAACCGGCGCATCCGGCCCCAGCACCGCTTTGACTTTATCCACGTTATAGCCAATACCGGTCGTAGCCCACATATACGGCATCGCGAACTTGTTGTCCGGATCGTGTTTACCCACCAACTTCAGCAGTTCAGGATCAAGATTTTTCCAGCCCGGCAATTTGCTCTTATCCAGCGGCTGGAATACGCCCGCAGTCAGTTGACGCTCAAGGAAGCTGGCAGAAGGAACGACAAGATCAAAGCCGGTGCTGCCAGCCATGAGCTTACCTTCCAGTACTTCATTGGAATCAAATACGTCATAGATAACTTTAATTCCGGTCTCTTTTTCAAAATTAGCCACCGTGTCCGGGGCGATATAATCAGACCAGTTATATATATGCAGCGTTTTTTGTTCAGCAGCGAGCGTGCCGGCAGAGATGGCCATCAGAGCACCCGCAACCAGGCCTGATAACCATTTTTTATTTAAGGCGGTCATAATCTCTTTCCTTCTGAAAGTTCGTTAACAAACGAACAAAAATGTCACACTCTAATGATATGCAAGAAACGTGCATATTCTTTCATGCGGCACCGATGAAAAGAGAGACCTCTCCTCATGCCGCTGTTGCTCGCTGGCATCCGCCGATGCATTCAACACACATTGTGGCCACAGGTCAGGTCACAAGGGGTTGTTTAAATGATGACGTTGGTAAGCTTCGCAAGAATAACTTTAGCCAGGAATTGTGGATATAGCCCAGATTAAAAAACGTCTTTTATCAATTTTTTATGCAGGAATTGTCTATGACATAAAGCGGAAGGCGCTGAATCGAGGTGAATAATTCTTTAATGAAAGGTTAAATGCAGAATAAAAACAGGCAATACGCAACCGCTCTGGCAGCGGCTGCGCGATATATGTCCAGATTCAGGAAGAATTAATGGAGGAAATGAATTTCAGCGGTGCTGTTTTGCGCATCTTCTTCAGCATTAAATAACAGCTGATGCGCTCCGGCTTCGAGGATCACCATCGATATTTGCTCTTCGCTCTGGCGAACAAAATATTCAAACTGCTCAAACGTTACGCCCGGCGTAACGGATAAAGACTGGCAAACCACCAGCTTTGGCAGATTATCATCCTGCATATCCAGAAAAGCTTTCACCGTCAGTGAACTGGCATTGATCGCAGACAGATCGGCTGCCAGTGGCAGCAATGCAGAAGGTCTGACTTCCGCCATCGCAGAAAACAGAATGACGTTATCGACCAAATCAACTTTTGCATCAAAGATGCCGTCAAAATTCTGCATGTGTGGCAAGTGCAGCGCCTGACAGGTATCGCATTCAAAAAAACTCATGCCCAGGTCGTCGAGCCATTGACGCAACGTATCCAGAGTGGGAACGACCAGTGATGTCATAATAATGTGCGACCTCTATTGATGAAAAAAATACCGGCACAGCTTACGCAAAAAGAGCGTGTCATACCACGATCGCAATCGATATTGCGCTTAGCCGCCGATTTTAAGACAAAATTCAGGAGTAGCATGGCGCTCGATCCACTGGATCATTTTCGCGGCAATGTCTATTCCGGTGGTTTTCTCCACGCCTTCCAGCCCCGGAGACGCGTTGACCTCCATGACCAGTGGCCCTCGATCAGCACGCAGAATATCAACGCCTGCAACGTCCAGGCCCATCGTCCGGGCGGCTTTGAGCGCAATTTCTCTTTCGCGCGGCGTGATACTCGCAATAGTCGCCACCCCACCGCGATGGAGATTAGAACGAAAATCGCCCTCTTTAGCCCGTCGTTCAATGGCGGCCACTACTTCATCGCCCACCACGAAACAGCGGATATCGCGACCCTTCGCTTCTTTGATATATTCCTGAACCAGGATATGGGCATTCACCCCACGAAAGGCATCTACCACGCTTTCTGCAGCCTGCCGCGTTTCCGCCAGCACCACGCCAATACCCTGGGTGCCTTCAACCAGTTTCACCACCAACGGCGCACCGCCAACCATGTCAATCATGTCGCTGGTATCGTCCGGAGAGTGAGCAATTCCGGTAATGGGTAAATCAATTCCCTGACGCGCCAGCAGTTGTAGCGAACGCAGCTTATCGCGCGCTCGCGTAATCGCTACCGATTCATTCAACGGATAGCTACCCAGCATCTCAAACTGGCGCAGCGCCGCCGTCCCATAAAAGGTAATCGCGGAACCAATCCGCGGGATCACCGCATCGAAATGAGGAAGCTGACGGCCCTTGTAATGAATAGAGGATGCCGCCGGGCTGATGTTCATATAGCAAGAAAGGGGATCGATAACTTCAACCAGGTGACCGCGCTGCATCGCCGCTTCACGCAGGCGTTTACAAGAATAGAGCGTTCCGTCCCGGGACAAAATGGCAATTTTCACCCTGCACCTCTCTGAATGACTTGGTAAAAGCTGGCGTATCATACACTGGGTTAAAATCTTTAGCGCGTAGCCCATCCCTGTTTATGCAAATATTCCAGGATAAAGGGGCGACTTTCTTTAATGATGGTACGGCGAATATGATCGCTCCAGGTGTCGCGGCGGGTATTGCTGCCTCGGGTCAGATAGTACTGCGCGAGCTGCTCATCATATTGCGCCAACACATCACTGTTGAGTGGCTGGTATTGGTTTTCTTGCACCACAAGCGACGCGGGCAGGCGCGGCTTGATATCCGGGTTATCCGCAGGCCAGCCGAGGCACAATCCAAAGAGCGGCAGAACATGTTGCGGAAGCTTCAGCAGTTCGGTGACCGGCTCAATATTGTTACGCAAACCGCCAATAAACACGCCGCCAAGTCCCAGCGACTCTGCCGCCGTCAATGCATTTTGCGCCATCATTGCAGTATCAACCACACCCAGCAGCAGCTGTTCCGCCAGCCCAAGTTGCGCGTCAGGGCAAATCTGCAAATGACGGTTAAAATCAGCGCAAAACACCCAGAACTCAGCGGCCTGTGCCACATGCTTTTGACCGCCAGATAAGGTAGCCAGTGATTCACGCAAGGATTTATCCGTTATGCGAACGATCGTCGTGCACTGTAGAAAACTGGAGCTTGACGTTCCCTGAGCGGCGGCAATAATCGCCTCACGCTGTGCATCCGAAATGGCATCATCAGTAAAATGGCGAATGGAACGGTGGCTGCGGAGTAAATCAATGGTTGGAGTCATCTCTTTTGTCTCTGTCTGAATCAGTTGAATCACCGGGTGTGCGAGACATCAGTTGCGGTGCCAGCAGTTGAGCAACACGCCACATCAACGCCACCGCAGCAGGGAGCATCAGCAGTACGCCCAGAAATATCATCACCACGCAGGCTAACGGGCTGTTAAGCGGTGCGGGCAAGGTGAGGTAATCGTTAAGCGATAGCAGCGCCAGCGATAACAAAACCATCCCAATTATTTCCAGCATCAATACGCTTTTGGGTAATACACCAATTGTGCGCATACGCGGCCTCCCGGCGAAATGGCTTCCATTATAAAACGTTCCGGCTTGCCGTGTTTAACAGATATAGCTTGAGGATATCAAAGCAACAGGCTGAACCTGCTTTCCATCCGTCACAAATCGCGGCATCATAACCATTATTGCCATCCGGCCTGATAAGTTCGAGGAGAAAGAGATGTTTGCCGTTATTTTTGGTCGCCCAGGGTGCCCGTATTGCGTGCGCGCAAAAGAATTAGCAGAAAAATTAAGCAGTGAGCATGAAGATTTTAACTTCCGCTACATTGATATCCATGCTGAAGGAATTACCAAAGCAGATCTGGAAAAGACGGTAGGTAAGCCAGTTGAAACCGTTCCGCAGATTTTTGTCGATCAAAAACACATCGGCGGCTGCACGGATTTTGAAGCTTGGGCAAAAGAGAACATGAATCTGTTCGCCTGATAGCGGTTTCTACGCCCTCACCTTGAGGGCGTCATCAGTTCTTTTTCCGCCGTTGATGCTGATTGAATAAGCTACTGATAAATAAAAAACATAATGCGCCAAGCGCGCACCAAAACACCGCACTAAACAACCACGCCAGCTCTTGCCACAATGAACGCGTCGGCATAAAAACGAACCGCATCAGTAACAGGCAGCACGGCGCCGCCAACATTGCACCAAGCAGGGGTTTGAGCACTTCCCGACGATGGGAAAAAAAGCTTGCTGCAGCACCCGGTAAGATAAAAAACAACAATCCGACCTCAGGATGCCCTGCCGCTCTGAATGCCCCTTTCACGTTCAGCGTTAATGAAAGACACACCACAATAAAGAGCACAAAGCAGCAGACCGCACTCGCCCAACTTTGCTTATGTTTCAATCGTTCCTCCTGACACATTCTCTATCGAACACTCTTTTCGCCCGCAGGCGTCCAGTCAGATAAAGTAACTCGGCATTCCATGCCAAAAACACACCCACACGATTCTTATAGCCGTTGATACGTAATGAGATTAAACTAACCGCATATATTGTTATGCTGCATTATTCGGGGCTGTGTACGATGCTATCGCCCCTTAATTTCTGGCAAAAACATTAGCGTAAATTGCCATTTCTTTCAATAGCTTACTAGTAAACAAGAAGTTAGTCTCCGTGAATATAAACGTCGCAGATTTGTTAAATGGGAATTACATCCTGTTATTATTTGTGGTCCTGGCTCTGGGCCTGTGTCTGGGCAAATTACGTCTGGGTTCAGTCCAACTCGGTAATTCCATTGGCGTTTTAGTGGTCTCCCTATTATTAGGTCAGCAGCACTTTAGTATTAACACCGATGCATTAAATCTCGGCTTTATGCTGTTTATTTTTTGCGTCGGCGTCGAAGCCGGTCCCAACTTTTTTTCGATTTTTTTTCGCGATGGGAAAAATTATCTAATGCTTGCCCTGGTGATGGTCGGTAGCGCAATGCTGATCGCGCTGGGGCTGGGTAAGCTATTTGGCTGGGATATCGGCCTGACGGCGGGTATGCTGGCTGGCTCGATGACCTCAACGCCGGTGCTGGTCGGCGCGGGTGATACCTTGCGCCATTCAGGAATGACAGGGACACAACTTTCAAGCGCTCTCGATAACCTGAGCCTGGGTTACGCCCTCACCTATTTGATTGGTCTGGTCAGCCTGATTGTTGGTGCGCGCTATTTGCCGAAACTCCAGCATCAGGACCTGCAAACCAGCGCCCAACAAATCGCGCGTGAACGAGGTCTGGACACCGACGCCAATCGTAAAGTGTACCTCCCGGTGATCCGCGCCTATCGCGTTGGCCCTGAGCTGGTGGCATGGGCCGATGGCAAAAATCTGCGCGAACTGGGTATTTATCGCCAGACCGGTTGTTACATTGAACGCATCCGTCGCAACGGCATTCTGGCCAACCCGGATGGTGATGCGGTGTTGCAAATGGGCGATGAGATAGCCCTGGTGGGTTATCCGGACGCCCATGCTCGCCTCGATCCCAGCTTCCGTAACGGTAAAGAGGTGTTCGATCGCGATCTGCTCGATATGCGCATCGTCACTGAAGAAATTGTGGTGAAAAACCACAATGCCGTTGGTCGTCGCCTGGCCCAGTTGAAACTAACCGACCATGGTTGTTTCCTGAACCGCGTGATCCGCAGCCAGATTGAAATGCCTATCGATGACAACGTCGTACTCAATAAAGGCGACGTGTTGCAGGTCAGCGGTGATGCTCGTCGCGTGAAAACCATTGCCGATCGTATCGGCTTCATTTCAATTCACAGTCAGGTGACCGATCTGCTGGCCTTCTGCGCCTTCTTTATCATCGGTCTGATGATCGGGATGATCACCTTCCAGTTCAGTAATTTCAGCTTCGGCATTGGGAATGCGGCTGGACTGCTGTTCGCCGGGATCATGCTGGGCTTCCTGCGAGCCAACCACCCCACATTTGGCTATATCCCACAGGGTGCGCTGAATATGGTGAAAGAGTTTGGCCTGATGGTATTCATGGCAGGCGTCGGTTTAAGCGCAGGCAGCGGCATTGGTAATGGCCTGGGTGCCGTCGGTGGTCAAATGTTGATTGCCGGTCTGGTAGTCAGCCTGGTTCCAGTTGTCATCTGTTTCTTGTTTGGTGCTTACGTATTGCGCATGAACCGTGCCCTGCTGTTTGGTGCCATGATGGGCGCACGTACCTGTGCTCCGGCAATGGAAATCATCAGCGACACCGCACGCAGCAACATCCCTGCGTTAGGTTATGCAGGGACCTACGCGATTGCCAACGTTCTGCTGACATTAGCGGGGACACTCATCGTCATTGTCTGGCCTGGCCTTGGTTAGCGCTGAAATTTTCCCTTAATTGAAAAATTTTTGCAGGTAAGCAGAACTTTTCTTCAAGGCGTCAGTCATAACTATTGCCACTGCTTTTCTTTGATGTCCCCAATTTGTGGAGCCCATCAACCCCGCCGTTTTGGTTCAAGGTTGATGGGTTTTTTGTTGCCTGAAATTTGCGTTCATCGCCTTCCACCTCTGAAACACCTCCCAAATTTGCAGCATGCTGGTTATGGCACATACTTTAAAACGGTGCTTTATCGGGGATGGGGGTTAGTCATGTTGCTTACTGGCAAAGTCGCAGTAATTTTTGGTGGCAGCGGGGCTATTGGTAGTACGGTTGCGCAGGCCATGGCGCGCGAAGGAGCCCATGTGTGTCTGGGTGCTCGCAGCCAGGAAAAACTTGATCGGACGGCCAGTATTATCCGAACGGCAGGTGGTACAGTCGAAACCTTTATCACCGATGTACTCGACGAGCACAACGCATCGAAGGAAGTTACCCGCCTTGCGCAGCAAACCGGTGGAATAGATGTGGTGGTTAACGCAACGGGATTTATGCACGAACAGGGCAAACGCATTGACGCATTATCCCTCTCTGAGTTTATGAGCGGCATCACCCCTTTCCTCTCGGCGCAGTTCAATATCGCTAAAGCCGTAACGTCGCACATGGGCGGCAATCGTGCGGGCGTCATTCTCAGCGTTGTTGCCCCCGCGGCCCCGATGGCGATGCCTGGTCATCTGGGTCATATTGTTGGTTGTGCAGGAACAGAGGCTTTTATTAAAGCGTTCGCCAGCGAGGTAGGACCGGCAAATATCCGGGTCGTCGGCGTGCGCTCGCATGCGATTGTGGATGCTGTTGCAGCTGGCTCCTATACCGGAGAAATTTTCTCCGCTAAAGCACAGTCAATGGGTTTAACCGTCGATCAATGGTTAGGGGGTGCGGCGCAAAGTACCATGCTCGCGCGCCTGCCTACGCTTGCACAAATCGCTGAGGTCATGACCTTTCTTGCTTCAGACCATGCCAGCGCCATGACCGCGACGGTGGTGAATATTACCGGAGGCGCTACGCACAGCTGACTGTCGCGGGTATCCCTGCAATACGCTCCACCATCAGCAAGATATCTTCTCGCTGCAGCGGTTTTTTGTCCGTGACAAAATGCAGCGTCATTCCTTCAATAAACGCATCCAGCGCCCGCGCCGTAACCGGGTCAAACCACTGCTCCAGCGTTTGTTGGCTGCGTAGCATCCAGTTCTGCATCACCGTTTTCAACGCTGGTTTACGGCTGGCAAAAGCATACAGCTGATACATGAGCTCCATATTATCAGGCGTTGTGACCTGAGAGCCGTAAATCATATCGGTAATGGCATGGCAAGCCTGCGACGCATCCTTAACATCGGCAAAAAAGTCCTGATACTGCAGCATCATCCTGTCAGTAAAACGGCCAAATGCCTCCATCAAAAGCTCATCGATTCCCGAAAAGTAATAGGTCATAGAACCCAGTGGTACCTCGGCAATCATAGCGATTTTACGGTGTGTAACCCCATGAATACCATGGGCTATTACTGCATCCAGAGTCGCCTGAACTATTTTTTCCCGCCGCTGCGGATCGTTTGCACGTCGCACTA
The DNA here is from genome assembly GCF_030332595.1 of Citrobacter sp. Cpo100. Classification (NCBI taxonomy): domain Bacteria; kingdom Pseudomonadati; phylum Pseudomonadota; class Gammaproteobacteria; order Enterobacterales; family Enterobacteriaceae; genus Citrobacter; species Citrobacter sp. Cpo100. The sequence goes on from NZ_JAOWHM010000037.1 coordinate 1,228,125, forward strand.
CATTTCCTCTTCTTGCATTTGTGTACAAATGTACACAGTCTTGCTAATGTTGTCTCCTTCCCTCTTTTCTTTGGCTCGAATTCATGATTGGCATCTCATCACGCAAAGCCTTAAGACGTCGCACCTGGGCGCTGTTCACGTTCTTCTTTTTACCAGGATTATTAATGGCCTCCTGGGCAACGCGTACCCCTGCCATCAGAGATATCCTCTCCATCTCCACTGCCGAAATGGGTGCGGTGTTGTTTGGGCTCTCTATTGGTTCGATGAGTGGCATACTTTGTTCGGCCTGGCTGGTGAAACGATTTGGCACGCGTAAGGTGATCCGCACCACCATGTCTTGTGCAGTCCTCGGAATGGCGATCCTCAGCGTAGCGCTCTGGCTGCATTCCGCATGGCTTTTCGCGTTTGGCCTGGGCGTATTTGGCGCCAGCTTTGGTGCGGCAGAAGTTGCCATCAACGTCGAAGGTGCGGCAGTTGAGCGCGAAATGAACAAAACCGTGCTACCGATGATGCACGGTTTTTACAGCCTCGGAACGCTGGCAGGGGCTGGGGTTGGAATGATGCTTACCGCCTTCAGCGTCCCGGCTACCGCGCATATTCTGCTGGCAGCGATGGTTGCTATCACACCAATTTTCATCGCCATCAAAGCTATTCCTGACGGCACGGGCAAAAATGCTGCTGATGGTTCTCACTCCGTTGAAAAAGGACTGCCTTTTTATCGTGATATCCAGCTATTGCTGATCGGTGTTGTTGTGCTGGCGATGGCATTTGCTGAAGGTTCCGCCAACGACTGGCTTCCACTGTTAATGGTGGACGGACATGGATTTAGCCCGACATCAGGCTCGCTGATTTATGCCGGTTTTACGCTGGGTATGACCGTTGGGCGATTTACCGGCGGCTGGTTCATCGACCGTTACAGCCGCGTTGCGGTGGTGCGCGCCAGTGCGCTGATGGGCGCTCTCGGGATTAGCCTGATTATTTTTGTCGACAGCTCCTGGGTGGCGGGTGTGTCCGTTATTCTGTGGGGACTCGGCGCATCGCTCGGTTTCCCGCTGACCATTTCAGCCGCCAGCGACACCGGCCCCGATGCCCCAACCCGCGTCAGCGTCGTGGCGACCACCGGTTACCTGGCGTTCCTTGTTGGACCGCCGCTGCTGGGCTATCTGGGTGAACACTATGGCCTGCGCAGCGCTATGTTAGTGGTGCTGGCGCTGGTGCTTGTCGCCGCCGTCGTCGCGAAAGCGGTAGCGAAACCGGATCTCAAAAATACCACGGTGATGGAGAACAGCTAATGAGTATCAAACTAATTGCGGTCGACATGGACGGCACATTTTTAAGCGACCAAAAAACTTATAACCGTGAGCGCTTTATGGCGCAATATCGCCAGATGAAAGAACAAGGGATCCGCTTTGTAGTCGCCAGCGGCAACCAATATTATCAGTTGATTTCCTTTTTCCCCGAACTGGCCAATGAAATCTCATTTGTCGCCGAAAATGGTGGTTGGGTGGTCAGTGAAGGAGAAGATGTCTTTAACGGCGAACTGGCTAAAGACGATTTCCATGCCATCGTAGAGCATCTGCTGACCCGCGCTGATATCGACATTATTGCCTGTGGTAAAAACAGCGCCTATACGTTGAAACAGTACAGCGATGAGCATAAGAACGTTTCCGCCATGTATTATCATCGTCTTGAATTTGTAGATAATTTTGACAACCTCAACGATGTTTTCTTCAAGTTCGGGCTGAATATTTCCGACGACCGAATTCCACAGGTACAGGCCGATCTCCACGAGGCGATTGGCGATATTATGGTACCAGTGCATACCGGCTATGGCAGCATCGACTTAATAATTCCCGGCGAGCATAAAGCTAACGGTCTGCGCCTGCTGCAACAACGCTGGAATATTAACGACAATGAAGTTGTTGTATTTGGCGATGGCGGAAATGATATTGAGATGCTGCGCCAGGCAGGATTTAGTTTTGCAATGGCCAACGCCCATGAGCCGGTGATCGAGGCGGCAAAATATCGCGCAGGCTCGAACAACGAAGAGGGCGTTCTGGATATTATTGACCGCGTGTTAAGGAATGAAGTACCGTTTACGCATTAACGGCTCAGCACAGACGGCAACAAAATGATGGCATGATCTATTCATAATCCGCCTCAAATTAACCCGCTGGATTATTACTTCCAGTGAATATTTCAGGCGAGCGGATCATGAAGAAAAGTGTACTAATGGCGACATTGTTGCTGGGCTTTGCGGGGACAACATTTGCACAGAGCGTTACCGTTGATGTCCCCAGCGGTTATAAAGTGGTGGTAGTGCCCTCTTCCGTCAGCGTCCCGCAGGCGGTCAGCGTAACTACCGCACCACAAACGGTATATGTTGCTCCAGCGCCTGCTCCGGCCCCTGTCTATCGCGCACATCCTTATGCGCGACATGTGGCAAGCGTCGGTGAAGGGATGGTTATCGAACATCAGATTGACGACCATCACTAAGTTTCGTAAGGCCCGGACAACCGTAATACTGGTCAGTTAAGATCTTTGGTGAGCGGTAGGCCGGATAAGGCGTTTACGCCGCCATCCGGCAATTTGCTACAGGCCGCCGAATGGCGCTTCGCTTATCCGGCCTACAGCGTGATTCTATTATCAACATAATGATGAATTTATCGGCGTCATTATGCTTATCTGCGCTGGATTGCGGAAATCCGGACCTTAACCTTCCCGGGAATTCCCTACCCGTTTATCTTTCAGGAAGATAACCATCAGAATCAGCCACAGTACGCCGCTTGCCAGATTGAACAGGCTGAACAAGCCGTTCCCTCCCAGCAGATACGCGTGTTTGCTCAACTCAATACCGACGGTAAAAATCAGCATCTGCAACATACCCATTGCGGCAGAAACAGTACCCTTACTCATTTCGCTGGCAAACAGCGTCAGGCGCACCAGCCCCGCATTCGCCACGCCAATGCCAAACGCATAGATGCTCAAACCCGCCGTCATCCATAGATATGCATGGGATGACATCACCGTGGCCGCAGCGGCAATAATCAGGCCAACGGCGATTGGCCAGCCGCCCATGATAATGAGCGAACGCACGGTTTTTCGCGAAGTCAGACGCGCCAGCACCAGGTTACCAGCAATCAACGCGCCAAAAATCGGCACCTGCAACAGACCATATTCGTAGCTGCTGAGATGTTCACCACTGATGATAATAATCGGGGACTGCGCAATCCACGCCAGTAACGGCAGGCTGACAAAACCCAACGCCAGTGCGCCTGCAACGAAGCGCACGTTCCTCAGCACCAGCTTATAATCCTTGCCCAGCTCTTTAATGGACAGCTTTTCACCAAGCCGGGTTGCCGTTTCTGGCATCGCGCGTTGCAGACCAAAAAAGGAGATGGCCGCCAGAGCAGCAAACAGGATAAACATCCCTTCCCACGGCAGAACATGTACCCAGGCTGCGCCTACCAACGGACCCAGCAGTGGCGCAATCAGCGCCACGTTTGCCATCAGCGCGGTAATTTTTATGCAGACCGCTTCTTCAAAGGATTCCTGAATGGCGGCGTAACCCACTGCACCAATAAAGCACAGGCTTATCCCCTGTAAAAAACGCAGGAAGGTAAATTGCTCAATATTCTGTGCAAGCAGGGTTGCAAGGCAGGTAACGATGAACCAGATCACACCGGTTAACATTACCGGACGACGACCAATACGGTCCGACAGCGGTCCTAACAACCACTGCAAAAACATGCCGCCTGCCAGATAGGCGGTCATGGACGTAGGTACCCAATCTAATCCGGCGTTATATTGCGCCACCACCGCCAACATTCCGGGCTGGATCATATCGTTGCCGATATAAGTGGAGAATTCGTAAAGCACAAGACAGAGCGGGAATAGTAATGCCTGACGCCCCAAACGGACGCCTGAAGATAAACGGTTCTGCATGCAATCTCTTAACTATAGAAAAATCGCGCAAAGTGTAATAAATGCGCCGTACTGGTGATAGTGAATTATGTGATTTGAAAGCAAAATGCGCACATTTTTACACTCATTTGCTCAAGAACATTTTGCTTTAAGGTTAATTTAAGTTGAGACCGCTATCATGCTCAATAAGTCTCATTAATTGTCTTAAAAATCGTCATTTAACAGGCAAATAAGACAAGACCGCTTTTTATCCCGTGAAAGCAATTTTATGCTCTCCCCAAATGGGTCTATTTAACGATTACACTGAGTCTGGACGTTATGCTGGAAAATCTGAACAATTCGCTTTTTTACTTGATCAATGCAACACCCGACTCTGCGCAATGGGCAATTTCGCTCGCCATTTTCATTGCCAAAGATCTGATCAGCATTGTGCCGCTGTTAGCCGTTGTGCTCTGGCTTTGGGGACCTCGTGGTCAGGTTACGCTCCAGCGCCAGTTGGTCATAAAAATGGCCATTGCGTTGGTAGTCGGTCTGACGATTTCCTGGCTGATGGGGCATCTTTTCCCCCACGATCGTCCGTTCGTTAACCACATCGGCTATAACTTCCTGCACCATGCGGCAGATGACTCTTTCCCGAGCGACCACGGTACGGTTATCTTTACCTTTGCTCTGGCCTTCCTGTTCTGGCATCGCTTGTGGACGGGTGTTCTGCTGATGGTTGTCGCCGTGGCGATTGCCTGGTCACGTGTTTACCTTGGCGTTCACTGGCCGCTGGATATGCTGGGCGGATTACTGGCCGGGTTGATCGGCTGTCTGAGCGCCCAGATGATCTGGCAACGGTTCGGCACAAGCTTGTACCTCGGCTTGCAGACGTGCTATCGCACCTGCTTCGCTCTCCCCATCCGTAAAGGTTGGGTACGTGACTAACCCGCGGTAAAAAGAGTAGTATTAAGCGCGAAACTAAGCACTTATTCTATTCTCCAGGGGAACTATGGAAACTCGACGCGACGAGCGTATTGGTCAATTACTGCAGGCGCTGAAACGCAGCGATAAATTACACCTCAAAGAAGCCGCGACGTTGCTGGGCGTATCTGAGATGACCATTCGTCGCGACCTGAATAATCATGATGCTCCCGTCGTGCTGCTCGGGGGCTATATTGTTCTGGAACCCCGCAGCGCTAACCACTATTTAATCAGCGATCAAAAATCCCGTCTGGTTGATGAAAAGCGTCGCGCTGCCCAGCAGGCGGCGAGTCTCGTGCAGGCGCATCAGACCATCTTTTTCGATTGCGGTACGACCACGCCGTGGATCATTGAAGCGATCGACAATGAACTGCCCTTCACTGCAATCTGCTACTCGTTGAATACGTTTCTGGTGCTGCAGGAAAAACCGCAGTGCCGCGTCATTCTGTGTGGTGGTGAATTCCATGCCAGTAACGCGATTTTTAAACCGCTCGATTTCCAGGAAACGCTGAACAACCTCTGTCCGGATATCGCCTTTTATTCCGCAGCAGGTGTTCACATCGAAAAAGGCGCGACCTGTTTTAATCTGGAAGAACTGCCGGTGAAGCACTGGGCGATGTCGATGGCGCAGCATCACGTTTTGGTGGTCGATCACAGCAAGTTTGGCAAGGTGCGACCTGCGAGGATGGGGGAATTAAAACGCTTTGATACCATCATCAGCGACAGCCGTCCTGACGAGGCATTTGTTGAGTACGCTAAAGCACAACGTATCACGCTGAAGTACTAACAGATACTGCCGGACGGCGATTGCGCCATCCGGCAATAGATAAGATTAAGAGAACCAACCACCAAACCACTGGTGGAATTTCATCATCACAAAGTCCCACATGCGGCTAAAGAAACCACCCTCTTCCACATCTTCCATCACCATCAACGGACGCTGCTCAATGGATTTTCCGTTCAACTGGAAGTCGATAGTGCCCACAACCTGACCTTTCTTCAGCGGTGCAGTTAGCTGTGGTTCAGTCAGGGTAAAGCTGGCCTTCAGGTTTTTGAGCTGGCCACGCGGAATGGTCACAGACCCCCCTTCTCCGGCGCCCAAATTCACTTCACTCTTATCGCCAAACCAGACGCGCTGGGTGACGAAAGTCGCATCCGGCTTGATCGGCGTAACGGTTTCAAAGAAACGGAAGCCCCAGGTCAGCAGTTTTTCTGACTCATTGAAACGAATGCGGTCGGTTTTTGCTCCCAGCACCACGGAGATCAGGCGCATATCACCCTGGGTCGCGGAGGCCACCAGGTTGTATCCCGCCCCGGCAGTGGTCCCGGTTTTCATACCGTCCACGTTCAGGTTGGTGCTCCACAACAGACGGTTGCGGTTCGGTTGACGTATTTTATTGAAGGTAAATTCTTTCTCTTTGTGAATAGCGTACTCTTCCGGCACATCGTGGATTAACGCCTTCCCGAGCAACGCCATATCACGCGCGGTACTGAACTGTCCTGCCGCATCCAGGCCGTGTACCGTCTGGAAAGTCGTGTTTGTCAGCCCCAGTTTTTTCGCATAGCCGTTCATCAGACCAATAAAGGATTCCTGGCTACCGGCAACGTAATCAGCGAGTGCAATACAGGCATCGTTACCTGACTGAATGATAACGCCTTTATTCAGATCGGACACCGCGACCTGATCGCCGGGCTTGAGGAACATGACAGACGAACCGCGCAGGGCTGGATTACCGGTCGCCCAGGCGTCTTTGCCCACGGTGACCATGTCGTTGAGGTTAATTTTTCCGGCCTTCAGCGCCTGCCCAACCACATAGCTGGTCATGATTTTGGTCAGACTGGCAGGATCCAGTTTCTCATCAGCATTACCTTCCGCCAGCACCTTACCACTGGCGTAATCCATCAGAATCCACGCACGCGCGTCCACGCTCGGCGGGGCCGTCGGTTGCTCCGCCGCCTGTACGGTCGGCGCCAAAAGGATTAAGAGTGCAGAACCTGCAGCAAAGCTGCGAAGTGAAGAGAAGTATTGCGTCATAAATGCCACCCGAGTATCCATTCCAAAAAACCACGTCATACCACACCGTGTTTACACAAAACCGGCCAAGCGACCTCGACCAACCCATGCAGAAAAAGTCTGATGGATGACGTGTAAAATAAGTGCGGTGAGTAATAACGCACTAACGAGCTTAAAGAAACCGTAAGTTGGTAAAGTTTTTAAAGTTTATGCAATAACGCCGCGCTGCGCTGCTCCTGGCACGATTTTTTTAGACTTTGTTGCGTAAATATTAGGTTTACCCCACCATGTGAGCTAGTCAGATGGCATCTGCAGCCATAAAGCTGCTCAATTAATTTGCGGGGTTACTATGATTACACTGTGGGGTCGCAATAACTCGACCAACGTAAAAAAAGTATTGTGGACGCTCGAGGAACTGGAACTGCCGTATAACCAAATTCTGGCGGGCGGGCAGCATGGCGGTAACCGCGATGCCGACTATCTGGCACTGAACCCGAACGGACTGGTCCCGCTGCTACGCGATGATGAAACGGACGTTGTATTGTGGGAATCCAATACCATTGTCCGCTATCTGGCCGCTCAGTACGGACAAAAACGTTTGTGGATTGACGCCCCGGCCGCGCGCGCCGTCGGTGAAAAATGGATGGACTGGGCAAATCAGACGCTAAGCCCTGCGCATCGGGTTATCTTATTTGGTCTGGTCAGAACACCTGCCGATCAGCGCGATATGGCGGCCATTGAGGCAAGTAAGCAAGTTTGCGATAACCTGTTTGCCATTCTGGATAACGCGCTGGCAGACCAGCCATGGTTCTCCGGGGCTGAATTTGGCACGGCGGATATCGCTGTTGCACCGTTCATCTATAACCTGTTCAACGTTGGTCTGAGCTGGACCCCGCGCCCGCATCTGGAACGCTGGTATCAACAACTGACCGAGCGACCGGCGTTTCAAAAAATCGTGATGATCCCGGTCAGCTAACCAAATCAGGGACTCACTTTCAGTAATTCCCCGTCGGACTCGTCGGTTAACACGTACAAATAACCGTCTGGTCCGACGCGAACATCACGGATCCGCTGCCCCCTTTCCTGCAACAGACGACCATCCTCAGTGACCGTATTCCCTTTAACGCTCAGCACGATCACTTCTTTATCTTTCAACGCGCCGATGAACAACTTTTGCCGCCACTGCGGGAAGGTATCGCTATTGTAAAAAGCCATTCCACTAACCGCCGGCGACTTTTCCCAGTAAAAGATGGGTTGTTCCGTGCCAGCAACAATTTGACCTTTTGCTTCGGGAATTTTCAAACCACTGTAGTTAACACCCCAGGTCGCGATAGGCCAGCCGTAGTTTTTCCCTTTCTCGGGGATATTGATTTCATCGCCTCCGCGTGGACCATGCTCATTGAGCCACAACACATCACTCCACGGATTCATCGCCATACCCTGCGGGTTGCGGATGCCATACGACCAAATCTCTGCCCGCGCTCCTGCCATGTTCACAAACGGATTATCCGGCGGAATTTTTCCCTCGTCGGTCAGTCGGACTAATTTACCCTGCAATTTATCCAGGTCCTGGGCGGTAGCGCGTTGATTATTCTCCCCAAGGCCAATAAACAGATAACCGTTACCATCAAATACCAGACGTCCACCAAAATGGTTTCCGGTGGAAAGCTTTGGCTGTTGGCGAAAAACGGTCTGAAATCCTTGCAGATGTTTGAGATCGTCACTCAATCGCCCGTAGCCTACCGCAGTGCCCGCTTTGCCTTCGCGGTCGGCTTCAGCGAAGCTTAGCCATACCCGGCGAGATTGTGCAAAATCCGGTGCTAACGCCACATCAAGCAGTCCTCCCTGACCATTTGCCCAAACTTTGGGTACGCCGGTCAGCGGGTCGGAAAGCCCTTTATCAGGCTGCCAGAGTCGAAGCTGTCCACCTTTGAGCGTAATGAGCATACCGCGGTTATCGGGTAAAAAAGCCAGCGACCACGGGTGATCAAGTTTAGTTTGCAGCACTTCCACTTTTACCGCGGCGGCATAAGTGGAAAATAGCGCAAGTGGAATAGCACAGAGAAAGAGTCGACGCATAACACCTCCTTAATGGCTCTGCATAAAGCGTAGCCAGCAAGGGGAATTATCCCGCTACATTTACATAACCTTGACGAAAAGGGGGAGCGCCCTCCCCCTGATTCAGACGTGTTCCAGCGTTGGGTAAGGTTGCAAACTCTGGATACTTAGCGTCAGCGTTGTCAGGCAGTTTTCCAGTTTCTCTGCGTTAACGGCGATAAACGTTGGACAATCGTGATGTCCACTCATAAGACAAACAGCGGCGGCGGCTAACGCCCCTTCAGCACGATGAAGGGCATTCCACTCTTCCTGATCAAGATGCATACCGTGAAGCTGTGATTGCTCGTGCAATTCGCGATTCAGTGCAAAAAAAACATCACGCAGGCGATCGCTCTCGCTAACTGACATGTAGCCTTTCGCTTTTCTCAACTGCAGATAAGCGGCAAGTTCGATACGGGCGTTTATCAATTTGTTGAGAAGATCGGTTCTCAGTCTGTCAACAACCATACTTTGTTCCTCCTCTTTCCAACTATGGTGCAACTTAATAGTATGGTTGTTTTTTGAACAAATAGATGTCCTACATCAATAAAGCCCAATTGATTAACATAATTTACAATGTTACAACTTCATCCGGTACGCTTATCGAAAGCGCCCAGTGTCTGACTCGCCTGACTTTTTTTGCTATACCTGATGTGGTTACTGCCATGGTGTTGATGATGAGGGGTCTATGTCGAAAGCAAATGATGCAGAAAAGATACGCACACTATCAAAAATAGATCTCAATCTGCTGACCATTTTCTGTTTGATCTATAGCGTGGGTAGCATTTCCAGAGTCGCTGACATGCTGAACATCTCACCTTCCGCCGTCAGCCAGTCATTAAGAAAACTGCGCGAAATGATGGGGGATAATCTGTTTGTCCGTAGCGGGAATGCACTGTTACCGACGGTCTATTCTGATGAACTGTATGATAATACAATCCCAATTATCGATAAGCTGTCAACGCTGATGCCGCTTTCCACGCCTGCCACCAAAAAAAGGTTAACGCTTTATACGGAATCTTTTATTTCCCCTATCGTTATTCCAGATGTCACCGCCAGAATAATCGAGACTGACGCCGATATCAGCCTCCTGCACCTTACCGCCGACCTGAATGAACAGAGTATTATTGAACTGCTGAATATGCGTCAGGCAGATGCCGTTTTTTCTACCTTTGCCGTAGAGTCAGCAAGTCTTTCATGCCAGAAAATATGCGATATGCGCCTGGTACTGGCGGCCTCGCAGAATAATTCTTTATATGGTAACACCATCAGTGAAGCGCAATTCAGAAACGCTAACCTGGTCGGTTACAATACTAAGAATGAGAAAATCATTTATCATCGCAGTATTGTGGATAAAAAATTCAGAATCGGAGAACGCTGCCTGCTTACCTCATCGTTTACGGCGATTCTGACGATTGTGTCCAATACCCATTGTTTAGGGGTGATCCCGGAAAAGGTATTTGAAACACACGCTCAGCTGTATGGACTAAAAAAAATAAACACTCCGTTTCCCTTGCCACAATTTAGCGTGTTTGCCTCATCGCGCAAAGAAAGCAATACCCACAAAATCCTCTCACCTATTCTGGCTGATTTGCAAACAGCCTCCCTGTTATGAAAACCAGAGAGGCTGAGCGTTAGAAATACTGGCTACACGCGTATTTTTGCTATGCGCCAGATATGGTCGGCATATTCCTGAACCGTTCTGTCCGACGAGAAATACCCCATGTTAGCAATATTATGCATGGTTTTTGTCGTCCACTCCCGGGGAGTACGATACAACTCATCCACCGCATCCTGACAATCTACATAGCTGCGATAATCTGCCAATACCTGATAGTAGTCGCCGAAGTTAATCAATGAATCCAACACGTCTCTATAACGCCCTGGCTCCTGCGGACTGAACACCCCTGTACCGATTTGCGTCAGCACCCGATGAAGTTCCTCATCCTTTTCAAAGATGTGCCTCGGGTCATAGCCATCACGTCGCAGAGTTTCAACCTGATTAGCCGTATTGCCAAAGATAAAGATGTTATCTTCCCCAACGTATTCGCGCATTTCGATATTCGCACCGTCGAGCGTACCGATAGTGAGCGCACCATTCATACCGAATTTCATATTGCTGGTCCCGGAGGCTTCCGTCCCGGCTAGGGAAATTTGCTCTGACAGATCGGCTGCCGGAATAATTAGCTGAGCGAGACTGACGCTGTAATCCGGAATAAATACTACTTTCAGTTTGCCGCCAATCAGCGGATCGTTATTGACTAACTGCGCCACATCGTTAATCAAGCGAATAATTTGTTTTGCCATGTGATAAGAGGAGGCCGCTTTTCCGGCAAAGATATTCACTCGCGGTACCCAGTTGGCATCCGGCGCGGCTTTAATCCGGTTATAGCGTGTAATAACGTGGAGCACATTCATGAGTTGCCGCTTGTACTCGTGGATGCGTTTCACCTGCACATCAAACAGCGCATCAGGATTCACCACCACTCCGTAGTGGGTGGCAATATGGTGCGCCAGCCGCTGCTTATTTTCACGTTTCGCACGATGCACTGCCTCATTCACCGACGGATAATCTATAAACTGCTTCAGCTCGCCCAACTGCATTAATTTAGTCCGCCAGCTGTCACCGATATTTTCGTCCAGCACTTTGGCAAGCGGTGGATTCGCCAGCGCCAGCCAACGACGCGCAGTCACACCATTGGTTACGTTGGTGAAACGCAGGGGAAAAATATTCGCAAAATCTGCAAACAGTGATTCGGTCATCAGTTTTGAATGCAATGCCGACACGCCGTTTACCTTATGACTGACAACTACCGCCAGCCAGGCCATACGCACCACACGACCATTGGACTCATCAATTAACGACACACGTTTTAGCAGATCGCTGTCATTACGATAACGTTCCTGTAAGGTCTTCAGAAAACGATCGTTAATCTCAAAAATAATCTGCAAATGGCGCGGCAAAATTCGACTTAGCATTTCTACTGGCCAGGTCTCCAGCGCCTCACTCATCAACGTATGGTTTGTATAAGAAAAAATCTGACAAGTCACGTCAAACGCGTTATCCCAACTAAACTGATGATGATCAATCAATAAACGCATCAACTCAGGGATCGCCAGTACCGGATGCGTATCATTAAGGTGAATCGCAATTTTATCGGCCAGATTGTCGAAAGTTTTGTGCAACTGATAATGACGACTTAGAATATCCTGAATCGTCGCCGAGGCCAGGAAATAGGCCTGGCGTAAACGCAATTCACGCCCCGCATCGGTGGAATCATCCGGGTACAAAACCCGCGAGATACGATCGAAGTGGTATTTGTTTTCCACTTCAGTAGCAAAGTCGTCCTGCTGATTCAGTTTGCCCGCATTAACTTCGCTATTCACCTGCACGTTCCACAAGCGCAACGTATTAGTCGTGTCCGTCGCATAACCTGGAATAATTTGATCATGCGCCACGGCCAGAATATCCTCGGTTTCAAGCCAGCGGGTTTTATTCCCCTCCTGTTGAACACGCCCGCCAAAACGTACTTTATAATGCGTATTATGACGTTTGAACTCCCAGGGATTACCGTATTCCAGCCAATAATCGAGCGACTCTTTTTGTACACCGTTAACGATATTTTGTTTGAACATACCGTAGTTATAACGAATACCGTATCCACATCCCGGCAACCCAAGCGTCGCCAGTGAATCAAGGAAGCAGGCCGCCAGACGACCGAGACCACCATTACCTAACCCGGGATCGTTTTCTTCGTCAATCAGTTCTTCCAGTTCAAGCCCCATTGCCTCCAGCGCGCTTCTGACTTCATCATAAAGACCTAAAGAGAGCAATGCATTGGATAGCGTACGACCAATTAAAAATTCCATCGACAGATAATATACCTGGCGCGCATCCTGAGAGAATTGCGCCCGATTAGAACGGTGCCAGCGCTCGACCATCCGATCGCGTACCGCATATAACGTCGCATTAAGCCACTCCCGTTTCGTGGCGATTGCGGGATCTTTGCCAATAGTGAATAAAAGTTTATTAGCAATATCATCTCTAAGTTTATCAACATCAGAGTCCGTGGCGACCGGAAGTGGCGAAATATACATATTAACGTTACCTTTCAAATTTTGTAGGATGGTAATAGACAGGTGAATTATTTAAAGTTTGGGTACGTGAGCGTTAGCTTTTTGTCGAATATTTTCATGACTGGCGATAAACGTTAATTCTGTCATTAATACACGCCAACTTAAGCCTGTGGCAAGCGAGATATAATATAAACTCACACCATTAGCATAAAGAGTTTTAGCCATTTCAAGTTTCGACTTCAAAACAATATCTTTCAAATTTAACCTCATTAGTAACGCTCGACGAGATAAAATTTACGATAATGAGTGTCTATAGCCAAGAAGCGGCACTTAAAGCCGGAATTAGACTCACTAAACACCTTTCACTAACCGATCTACTCTTTATAGGTATCGCTCTTTATTCTCTCCGTCTTATGCTGATCAGATATAGATGTACCGTGAAGGCATCTGTATAATCCCCCGATTACGAGCAATGTACAGTATAAGAAAATGGCAAAAATTGGTTTTATATCACTAGGTTGTCCGAAAAACCTCGTCGATTCTGAGCGCATCCTGACCGAACTTCGTACCGAAGGCTATGATGTTGTGCCAAGCTACGACGACGCGGATATGGTTATCGTTAATACCTGCGGCTTTATCGACAGTGCGGTTCAGGAGTCCCTGGAAGCAATTGGCGAAGCGCTGAACGAGAACGGTAAGGTGATCGTCACCGGCTGTCTGGGCGCGAAAGTCGATCAGATCCGTGAAGTCCACCCGAAGGTGCTGGAAATCACCGGGCCGCATAGCTATGAACAGGTTCTGGAGCACGTTCACCACTATGTGCCAAAACCAAAACACAACCCGTTCCAGAGTCTGGTTCCTGAGCAGGGCGTTAAGCTGACTCCTCGCCATTACGCCTATCTGAAGATTTCCGAGGGCTGTAACCACCGCTGCACGTTCTGCATTATTCCATCCATGCGCGGCGATCTGGTGAGCCGTCCGATTGGCGACGTCCTTAGCGAAGCCAAGCGTCTGGTCGATGCGGGCGTGAAAGAGATTCTGGTAATTTCTCAGGATACCTCAGCGTACGGTGTAGATGTGAAACATCGTACCGGTTTCCATAACGGCGAGCCGGTCAAAACCAGCATGGTTGATCTGTGCGAACAGTTATCAAAACTGGGGATCTGGACGCGACTGCATTACGTCTACCCCTATCCGCACGTTGATGATGTGATCCCGCTGATGGCGGAAGGGAAAATCCTGCCGTATCTGGACATCCCGTTACAGCATGCCAGCCCGCGTATTCTTAAACTGATGAAACGCCCGGGCTCCGTGGACAGACAGCTGGCGCGCATCAAGCAGTGGCGTGAAATCTGCCCTGAACTGACGTTGCGATCCACTTTCATTGTTGGTTTCCCGGGTGAAACGGAAGAAGACTTCCAGATGTTGCTCGACTTCCTGAAGGAAGCGCGTCTGGATCGCGTGGGCTGCTTTAAATACAGCCCGGTAGAAGGCGCTGGCGCTAATGACCTGCCGGATCAAATCCCGGAAGAGGTGAAAGAAGAACGCTGGAACCGCTTTATGCAATTGCAGCAGCAGATCTCTGCTGAACGTTTGCAAGAGAAAGTGGGCCGCGAGATTCTGGTTATCGTTGATGAAGTTGACGAAGAAGGCGCAATTGGTCGTAGCATGGCTGATGCTCCAGAAATCGACGGCGCGGTATACCTGAATGGTGAAACCAAGGTGAAACCTGGCGATATCATCCGCGTGAAGGTCGAAAACGCAGATGAATACGATCTGTGGGGCACCCGCGTTTAAATAGCGTAACCCAACGTAGGCCGGATAAGGCATTTATGCCGCATCCGGCAATGCCTGATGGCGACGCTGAAGCGTCTTATCAGGCCTACGGTTTACCCTTTTATTTTCGGGTCCAGCGCGTCACGCAGACCATCTCCCAGTAAGTTAAACGCCAGCACCGTCAGGAATATCGCTACCGCCGGGAAAATCGCCACGTGCGGCGCGATCACCATATCAGCGCGCGCTTCATTAAGCATTGCCCCCCACTCCGGCGTCGGCGGCTGTGCGCCTAATCCCAGAAATGACAGGCTTGCGGCAGAGATGATCGACGTGCCAATTCGCATGGTAAAAAAGACCACGATCGATGAGACCGTTCCAGGCAGAATATGGTTGAAGATGATGGTCGCATCGCTGGCACCAATACTGCGCGCAGACTCAATAAACGTCTGTTGCTTCAGCACCAGCGTATTCCCACGCACCAGGCGCGCGAAGGCTGGAATGGAGAAAATGGCTACGGCAATGATCACGTTAGCAATACCGCTGCCCAGCACAGCGACCACGGCTATCGCCAGCAATATCCCCGGAAAGGCGAACAGCACATCGCAGATTCGCATGATCAGTCGATCCCACCAGCCTTCGTAGTATCCCGCCAGCAGCCCCAGTACCGTACCAATCGCCGCGCCAATAAATACGGCAAAGACTCCTGCCGCCAGCGAGATTTGCGCACCAACCAGCACGCGGCTAAAGATATCCCGTCCCAGTGAGTCAACGCCAAACCAGTGCAGCATCGACGGCCCATCATTCAGACGGTCATAATCGAAGTAATTCTCGGCATCAAATGGCGTCAGCCAGCGGGCAAAAATCGCTACCACGATCAGGAGCAATACAAACAGCCCAGCGACCATCGCCATGTGCTGTCGACGGAACCGACGCCAGAACTCATGCCACGGTGTGCGTATCTGCTCTGGCTTAACAAGGGGCATCGCATTTAAAATCGCCTGTCGGCGCCAGTTAAAAAATCGCATCCTTACTTGTACCTGATAGCCGGATTAATGGCAGCGTAGAGCACATCCACCACTAAGTTAATAAGAATAAATTCCAGAGAAAACAACAGCACCTCGGCCTGAATCACCGGGTAGTCGCGCATTTCGACGGAGTCCACCAACAGCCGTCCAAGCCCGGGCCAATTGAACACCTTCTCAACCACGATTGATCCACCAAGCAAAAAGCCAAACTGTAGTCCCATCATGGTGACCACCGGGATCATCGCATTACGCAGACCATGTTTTAACACCACCCAGGTTTCACTCACCCCTTTAGCCCGCGCGGTGCGCATATAATCTTCGCTAAGCACATCAACAAACGAGGCGCGAGTAAATCGGGCTAACACCGCAGCCACCGCCGCGCCCAGCGTAATAGACGGGAGGATGTAGTGCAGCCAGGTGTCTGCGCCCACGGTAGGCAACCAACCGAGCTCAACGGAGAATATCTGCATCAGCAGCATGCCAAGCGCAAACGCCGGGAACGAGATCCCGGTGACCGCCAGCGTCATGCTTAATCTGTCCGGCCAGCGATTTCGCCATACGGCAGCAATGATCCCCGCCGTCATACCAAACAATACCGCCCACGCCATACTGGCAATAGTCAGCCATAGTGATGGCATAAAACGACTGGCTATCTCTTCAGATACCGGGCGACGAGAAACCATCGAGGTGCCAAAATCGCCTTGCAACACGTTGGTCATGTAATGCCAGAACTGAACATGCAGCGGCTGGTCAAGACCCAGCTGCTTGCGCACCAGTTCAATAACCTCGGCGTCAGCTTCCGGTCCGGCAATCAGCCGGGCCGGATCGCCGGGTAGCAGGTGAACAAATAAAAATACCAGCACCGCAACAATCAACAGAGTTGGAATCAACCCCAGCAGGCGCTTGAAAACATAGTTAAGCATCACGCTCCCTTCGCCGGCCCCTGGGCTGCGGGGCCGAATGAATAGCTTATTTTAAATCCGCATCATCAAAGCTAAATCCGGTATCCGGCATAATCCAGAACCCGGTCAACCGGGTACTGTGCGCCGAAATCAGTTTTTCCACCACCAGCGGGATCCACGGCGACTCTTTCCAGATAATATCCTGCGCGTCTTTGTACAGCTTCGCTTTCTGCGCCGGATCGTTAGTTTGCAACGCTGCCGCTAAATCACTGTCCACCTGCTTATTGCTGTAGAACGCCGTATTAAAGAGTGTCGGCGGCCAGTTTTGTGATGCAAACAGCGGTGACAGCGCCCAGTCAGCTTCCCCCGTAGACGCCGACCAGCCGGTGTAGAACATCCGTACCCCGCTCTCTTTCTGCGCTTTACCTTCAACTTCCGCGGCGCGCTGACCGGCATCCATCGCTGTTACCTGAGCCTTAATGCCCACCTGCGCCAGCTGCTGCTGGGTAAATTGCAGCACTTTCTGCGCGGTACTGTGGTTATGCGAAGACCATAGCGTAGTGGTAAAACCGTTCGGATAACCTGCTTCTTTCAGCAGTTCGCGCGCTTTCGCCGGGTCGTAGGGCCACGGCGTATAGCTTTGCGCATAGGCTATCGACGGGGGGAGAACGCCGGTTGCCGGCGTCGCGTAACCAGCAAAAGCCACTTTCACCAGCGCCTGGCGGTTGATGGCATAATTCAGCGCTTCACGCACCTTCGGGTTGTCGAACGGTTTTTGCGTGACGTTCATGCTGATGTAACGCTGCATAATAGACGGACTGGCCACCAGTTCCAGGTTTTTGTTCTTCGCCAACAGCGACGCCTGCTCGTATGGGATCGGGAAGGCAAACTGCGCTTCCCCAGTTTGCAGCATGGCCGCACGCGTGTTGTTGTCGGTCACCGGACGCCAGGTAATCGTATCCAGCTTTGGCAACCCTTGCTGCCAGTAGCCCGCGAACTTCTTAACCTTCACAAAATCCGTCTGATTCCAGGTATCAAGCTGGTACGGCCCGGTCCCCACAGGATGGAAACCAATCTCTTTACCGTATTTTTCCAGCGCGGCGGGAGAAATCATCGCCGTTGCCGGGTGCGCCAGAATATTGATAAAGGCAGAGAACGGCTGTTTCAGCGTAATCTTCACCGTCGACGGATCGACGACTTCGGTTTTATCGATATTCTTATACAGGTTGTAACGTTTCAGATGGTTTTCCGGGTTACTGGCCCGATCGAGGTTAGCTTTTACCGCATCGGCATTGAAGTCGGTTCCATCCTGAAACTTCACGCCCTGGCGCAGCTTAAGGGTATAGGTCAGCCCATCATCAGAAACCGTATAACTCTCCGCGAGCACATTTTTCAGTTTCATCTCTTTATCAAGACCAAACAGCCCCTGATAAAACGACTTCGCTACCGCCTGTGACAACGTGTCATTCGCGTCATAGGGGTC
This sequence comes from Citrobacter sp. Cpo100, assembly GCF_030332595.1. Classification (NCBI taxonomy): domain Bacteria; kingdom Pseudomonadati; phylum Pseudomonadota; class Gammaproteobacteria; order Enterobacterales; family Enterobacteriaceae; genus Citrobacter; species Citrobacter sp. Cpo100. The sequence continues at coordinate 1,246,386 of NZ_JAOWHM010000037.1, forward strand.
GAGCGTCGTGAAATTGGATCCCACGGCCACCACTACATCTTTGGCGGCCCAGCCAGGCGATGCGGCCAGTGCAGAGGCCACTCCCACAGCAACCAGCCATTTTCGAGCAACAATTTTTGTCATGTTATTCTCCTTAAACCCTGCCTGCCTGTTATAAACGCGAAAGCGCATTTTCTGGTAGCGGACGCGCAACATAATGCCCCGGACCAACTAACTGGAGTGATACGGGGGAAATCTCTTCGCCACGTTTACGAATATTGCTGGGGATATCGTCCGACAACAGCACGCGCTGGGGACGGTGATGGGATGGATCGGCGACCGGAACCGCCGCCATCAGCTTGCGAGTGTACGGATGTTGCGGATTTTCAAACACCGCCCGTCGGGTGCCTATCTCAACGATCTGCCCCAGATACATTACCGCCACACGATGACTGATCCGTTCCACTACCGCCATATCGTGGGAAATAAACAGGTATGCGATACCCAATTCTCGCTGCAGGTCGAGCATCAGGTTGATGATTTGCCCGCGAATTGAAACATCCAGCGCCGAGACAGATTCATCGGCAATAATCACTTTGGGATTGAGCGCCAATGCCCGTGCAATACAGATACGCTGACGCTGACCGCCGGAAAACTCGTGCGGATAGCGCCAGGCATGCTCAGGTAGCAAGCCTACACGTTCCAACAACCATGCAACCCGTTTTGACCCCGCATCGCCCTGCAATAACCCATGTACCCGTAGCGGCTCCAGAATGGAATATCCCACGGTCTGGCGCGGATCGAGCGAAGCATACGGATCCTGGAAGATAAACTGAATATCCCGACGTAGCGGCTGCAACTTGCTGGCAGCAAGGGTATCAATACGCTGCCCATTGAAAATGATTTCCCCACGCTGAGACTCAACCAGGCGCAGCAGCGCCCGCCCGGTGGTGGATTTCCCGCAGCCCGACTCCCCCACCAGCGAGAGCGTTTCTCCCGGCCACAGGTCAAAGCTGACGTTTTCCACTGCATGCACCTCGCGAGTCACGCGATTTAGAATGCCGCTGCGCAGAGGAAAACGCGTCACCAAATTACGCACCCGCAGAATAGGCTCGCCTTCAACCACGGTGTCCTGCTCGGTCTGCGGTTCTACATGGCTGGGATCGTGCAATGAAATGAGCGGGAAACGGCGCGGAAGCTCATGCCCGTTCATCGCCCCAAGCTGCGGCACGGCTGCCAACAGCGCTTTGGTATAGGGATGCTGGGGAGCGTGAAAAATTTGTTCAACGCTGCCGGTTTCTACCGCCTCGCCCTGATACATCACCAGCACGCGGTCTGCAATATCCGCCACAACGCCCATATCGTGGGTTATGAAGATCACTCCCATCGACATATCCTGCTGCAACACTTTTATCAGTTGCAGGATCTGCGCCTGAATGGTGACATCCAGCGCGGTCGTCGGCTCATCGGCAATTAAAACCGCAGGGCGACACGACAGTGCCATGGCAATCATCACCCGCTGGCGCATACCGCCGGAAAGCTGGTGTGGATAACGCGATAAAATCGCCTTCGCCTCGGGGATACGCACCTGATCGAGCATCCGCTTCGCTTCTACCATCGCCTCTTCATGGCTGGCGCCCTGGTGCAAGCGTATAGACTCAGCAATTTGCTCGCCCACGGTAAACACCGGATTGAGCGATGTCATAGGCTCCTGGAAGATCATCGCGATATCCGCACCGCGCACGTGACGCATTTGTGATGCGCTCTGTTCACCCAGCTCAATAACCTGCCGGTTGCGGCGTCGCAGCAGCATTTCATCGCAGCTTACCTCGCCGCCTGCTTGTTCAATCAGATGCATCAGCGACAAGGCCGTTACCGACTTTCCTGAACCGGACTCACCAACAATCGCCAGCGTTTCGCCACGCTTCAGGCGAAATGACAGATTACGCACTGCGCTGACACGTTGCTGTTCCTGTTCAAAGGCAATATTCAGATTGCTGACTGCCAGCACGTCGCTGGCATCAAGCTCATCACTGTGTGGCAACGCTATCTCCTTTTTCCCGATAAATACCGGTGGTTGGCGTATCGCCTGCATATCCCCAGGCGCGGTACATGCCTTCGCTATTAAACGGCAAGGCGACATTGCCCTCATGATCGATAGCAATTAAACCGCCACTGCCGCCAAGCGCCGGTAATTTTTCCATCACTACGCGTTCACACGCTTCGGATAAACTCAGGCCGCCATAGTCCATCAACGCCGCAATGTCATAGGCCGCCAGCGCACGAATAAAGACTTCTCCGGTTCCGGTGCAGGAGACTGCCACACTTGCATTATTGGCATAACAGCCTGCGCCGACCAGTGGACTGTCCCCCACCCGACCTGGTAATTTGTTGGTCATCCCCCCGGTCGATGTTGCGGCCGCCAGATTGCCAAACATATCTAACGCGACCGCCCCCACGGTACCCATTTTGTTGTTTTCATCCAGCGGGCTCGCGCTATGGTCCAGCACCGTTTCACCCGCTGTTCGCGCCGCCAGTAGTTGAGCGTAGCGTTCTGGCGTCGAGAAGATATCCGCTGATACGCGCACCATACCCTGCGCAATGGCAAAGTTTTCAGCCCCTTCACCGATCATCATGACGTGTGGGCTGTGTTCCATTACCAGGCGCGCCGCGAGAATCGGATTGCGTAAATGGCTGACTCCGGCGACGGCTCCCGCATTCAGCGTATTACCGTCCATCACGCAGGCATCCAGTTCATGGGTTTCATCACGGGTATACACCGCGCCAATTCCGGCATTAAACAACGGACACTCTTCCAGCAGGCGCACGGCTTCGGTAACGACATCCAGTGCGCTACGACCGTCTTCAAGCATCCGCTGGCCGGTTTCAACGATATCCGACAGCGCCTGTATATAACGCAACTCTTGCTCCTGGCTCAGCTGCGAACGGGTGATAGCCCCTGCGCCGCCGTGAATTGCAATGACTGCTTTACCCATTTTTTTCGTCCATCAGGTGGCAGGTACCGGGGTTATAAATATCAGAATTTCTGTGACTTATTGATTCGATTTTTGAATATAGAAAGATGCAGACGTCATGTAAAGGTTAAGGCCCGTACCTCACGCCCCATCCCATCAGGTTATTTAGATGAGTTAAACAGAAAGAGTTTCTTCCAACATCGTTGAATATATTATTCAAGCCGATCGGCAATCTGTTTTTTTGCATAAAACACAAAGCGTTCAACAGATGGCATAGACGCAGCCCAGTTCTTTTTGGTTAACCCCAGGTATTCTGCACGTGCGGCTTGCAGCGTATCAGCATACTCATCGGGTAATTGCGGTATAAGCCAGGAGGCGGCTTCATCTTTAGCGACAATATTGCCCGTAACTACGCTGTACCAAATACGCGCCAGAGTAAGGATGATATTTCGCTCGTCACCCTCTAAATCGCCCGGTTTCTGCCACATATCAAGGATATGCCGAAACGTTTGCAAGACATCGCTAAAAGGGATGACGTTGAATAACGTCTCAGCGGGTTCACCGAACAACGCTACGCTGACGCGCCGGGCCTGGGTCAGCAGGATGGAAAGATCAGGATCCACCTGTCTCGGTTCAAAAATTCCCGCGCGAATATCGTCACGCAACCATTCGCCAAATTGCATTTCTCTTGACGGTGGGAATTGCCACGGCACAAGTTGTGAATAGACCACGATGGTCACTTCCAGCGCCCGATAGCTATCAACGCTGCCAGGCGGTGCTGATATTTCCAGAAAACCCTGCATCAGATCTTTTATTTGCCGGGTATTCAGTGGCTGCCTAATGGTAACCAGTAAATCGATATCGCTTTGGGGCTTTAAGCCACCTTCAACAGCAGAGCCATACAAATGAACAGCAACCAGGTCGCCCTCGATAATCCGCGCAATCAGTGCACTGGCGGCATTCACCTGTTGTCGAATTGAATTCGGGATAGTCGCAGCCATTTAGCCTCCTGGAAAAAAGCAGAAATAATGAGTCTATACTGCATTTTTCCTGTAGCGCTATTCTCTGGCAGAAAACCTGTCTCAGATCGGATCCTAAGCCTGAGGTAGCATACTGTCCGCGTCCATTTTCTGACATAATGAGCGGATTCGATTTTGCCCCGCAGGAGTCTTCTCATGGAATTTACCGCCGGACTGATGCCGCTTGAAACGGCTCTCTCTCAGATGCTTTCGCGTATTACCCCACTCACCGCCGTCGAAACGCTGCCGTTGGTTCAATGCTTTGGCCGCATTCTGGCCACCGACGTCATCTCCCCGATTGATGTGCCGGGATTCGATAACTCGGCAATGGATGGCTATGCGGTGCGATTAGCCGATTTACAATCAGACCAGCCTCTTGCGGTGGCTGGCAAAGCCTTTGCTGGTCAACCATTCCACGGCGAGTGGCCTGCGGGAACCTGCATCCGCATTATGACCGGTGCCCCGGTGCCTGCCGGTTGTGAAGCGGTGGTGATGCAGGAGCAAACGGAACAAACTGACGACGGTGTACGTTTTACCGCCGAAGTCCGCAGCGGACAAAATATTCGTCTGCGCGGTGAAGATATCGCAAACGGCGCGGTGGTATTCCCTACCGGAACTCGTCTGACAACTGCCGAGCTTCCTGTTCTGGCCTCGCTCGGCATTGCCGAAGTACCGGTCGTTCGCAAAGTTCGCGTGGCGTTGTTCTCCACCGGTGATGAACTGCAACTGCCGGGTCAACCGCTGGGCGACGGGCAGATTTATGACACAAACCGTCTGACCGTTCACCTGATGCTGCAGCAACTGGGCTGCGAAGTGATCAACTTAGGAATTATTCGCGACGATCCCAACGCGCTGCGAGCCGCATTTATCGAAGCCGACAGCCAGGCCGACGTCGTCATCAGCTCTGGCGGCGTTTCGGTAGGCGAAGCGGATTACACCAAAACCATTCTGGAAGAGCTGGGAGAAATTGCCTTCTGGAAGCTGGCCATCAAACCCGGTAAACCGTTCGCGTTTGGTAAACTGAGCAACAGCTGGTTTTGCGGCCTGCCGGGTAATCCGGTTTCTGCGGCCCTCACCTTTTATCAACTGGTGCAACCGCTGCTGGCGAAACTCAGCGGCAACACCGCCTGTGGGTTACCTCCGCGCCAGCGTGTGCGCACAGCCTCACGCCTGAAGAAAACGCCAGGGCGTCTGGATTTTCAACGTGGTGTATTGCAGCGTACCGCGGAAGGCGAACTGGAAGTCACCACCACCGGACACCAGGGCTCGCATATTTTTAGCTCCTTTAGCCAGGGCAACTGCTTTATCGTGCTGGAGCGCGATCGCGGTAACGTTGAGGCCGGAGAATGGGTTGAGGTCGAGCCGTTTAACGCACTGTTTGGAGGCCTGTAATGGCGGAACTCAGCGACCAGGAGATGATGCGCTATAACCGGCAAATCATTCTGCGCGGCTTCGATTTCGAAGGTCAGGAAGCGCTCAAAGATGCGCGGGTACTGGTCGTTGGTCTGGGGGGACTGGGATGCGCAGCAACCCAGTACCTTGCGGGCGCTGGCGTCGGGCATTTAACCCTGCTCGACTTTGACACGGTCTCCGTGTCGAACCTCCAACGCCAGACGCTGCACAGCGATGCAACCGTCGGGCAACCCAAAGTGCTATCCGCCCGTGACGCGCTAGCGCGGATTAACCCTTATATCGCCATTACGCCGGTGAATGCGCTGCTTGACGATAGCGAGATTCACGCGCTTATTACCGAACACGATTTGGTGCTGGACTGTACGGATAACGTCAGCATCCGCAATCAGCTGAATGCCGGATGTTTTGCCGCCAGAGTCCCGCTGGTTTCTGGTGCAGCTATTCGCATGGAAGGACAAATTACCGTATTTACATACCAGGACGGTGAACCCTGCTACCGTTGCCTGAGTCGTCTGTTCGGTGAAAATGCCCTGACCTGCGTAGAAGCCGGAGTGATGGCCCCGCTGATCGGCGTGATCGGATCGTTACAGGCGATGGAAGCCATTAAGCTACTGGCAAACTACGGTAAACCGGCATCCGGAAAAATCGTCATGTACGATGCCATGACCTGCCAGTTTCGCGAAATGAAGCTGATGCGCAACCCGGGGTGTGAGGTTTGCGGGCAGTAAAAAAGTCGGGTGGCGGCTTCGCCTTACCCGACCTACAACGGCTCGAACGTAGGCCGGGTAAGCGTTAGCACCCCCCGGCAACAGCATCAGATCGACGTGCGACCGAATGCGCTCTGCCAGTCGTGCTCAAACTTCGCGACGGCAGCATCAACCGCCGGAGAGCTAATCATCTGCTGAGCAACGTCCAGCGGTAGCGTGATGGACTCGCAGCCCGCCAGCAGACAATCCAGTGCCTGACGCGGTGTTTTAAAACTGGCTGCCAGTACTTTGGCGTGCGGGGCATGCATTTTCAGTAACGTCTGCAGGTCGGCCACCGTCTGAATGCCATCCCCTCCTTGCGCATCCACGCGGTTAACGTATGGCGCAACGTATTCCGCACCCGCCAGAGCAGCCAATAACCCTTGAGCTGCACCGTATACCGCAGTACCCAACGTCGGGATCCCTTCTTCTTTTAGCAATTTTATAGCCGCCAGACCTTCTGCTGTCACCGGCACTTTGACCACGATATCAGCAATGATTGCCCGTAGCTTACGCGCATCGCTGACCATACCTTCGGCGGTGGTCGCCATCACCTGAGCAAACAGACGGCCTTGTCCCCCCATCGCTTCCTGCAGTTGCGGCAGTAGTACTTCCAGCGTCTGGTTCCCTGCCGCCACAATGCTCGGGTTAGTGGTCACCCCGGCCAACGGAAAAATACGCGCCAGAGCTTTGACAGCGGCAACATCCGACGTATCTAAATAGAGTTCCATAACCTTTCCTCAAACGAATAATTAGCATGAATAAAAGGTAGCACGGCGAAACCTCACGGTTAGTTGACGCATGTCAATATAACTTTCATTCGAAAGTAATTTAATCTTTATACGAAAGAAGAGAGGTCGCTTATGATTTTCAATATCCAGCGCTACTCCACGCATGATGGCCCCGGTATTCGTACCGTGGTGTTCCTTAAGGGATGCTCCCTGGGCTGTCGGTGGTGCCAGAATCCGGAAAGCCGCGCCCGCACGCAGGACCTGCTTTATGACGCGCGTTTGTGCCTCGACGCTTGCGATCTCTGTGCTCAGGCTGCACCCGCGGTGATTGAACGGGCGCTGGGCGGATTACTTATTCATCGCGAAAAACTGACCGATGACGCTCTCACCCTACTGACCGACTGCTGTCCGACTCAGGCGTTAACCGTCTGCGGAGAGGTAAAAAGCGTGGACGATATCATGGCGACCGTATTGCGAGATAAACCGTTTTACGACCGCAGTGGCGGAGGCCTCACCCTGTCCGGCGGTGAACCGTTTATGCAGCCAGAGCTGGCAACTGCTTTGCTCAAAGCCAGCCACGACGCAGGCATTCATACCGCGGTGGAAACCTGTCTGCATGTCCCGTGGAAGTATATTGAACCATCATTACCTGACGTCGATCTGTTTCTGGCCGATATAAAACACTTGGCGGATGCGCCGTTTAAACAATGGACCGATGGCAGTGCCTCTCGCGTACTGGAAAATCTAAAAAAACTGGCTGCCGCCGGTAAAAAAATGATTATCCGCGTACCGCTGATTCAGGGATTCAACGCAGACGAAGCTGCTATTCAGGCCATTACCGATTTTGCCGCCGATGAGCTTCACGTCGGTGAGATCCATTTCTTGCCCTACCACACCCTGGGCATCAACAAATACCACTTACTCAGTCAACCCTACAACGCACCGGATAAACCGCTTGATGCGCCAGCACTGCTCGAATTTGCCCAGCAGTACGCCAGCCTTAAAGGTTTAACCGCGACCCTACGAGGATAATCGCCATGACCACTCTGAAACTGGACACACTCAGCGACCGTATCAAAGCGCATAAAACGGCCCTGATCCACATCGTGAAACCACCGGTTTGTACCGAGCGCGCCCAGCACTATACCGAGATGTATCAGCAACACCTGGATAAGCCTATCCCGGTACGTCGTGCACTGGCACTAGCTCATCATCTGGCGGAACGCACCATCTGGATCAAACATGACGAACTGATCATTGGTAACCAGGCAAGCGAAGTGCGTGCCGCGCCTATCTTCCCGGAATACACCGTCTCCTGGATTGAAAAAGAGATCGACGACCTCGCCGACAGACCGGGCGCAGGCTTTGCGGTAAGCGAAGAGAACAAACGTGTATTGCATGAGGTGTGCCCATGGTGGCGTGGTCAAACCGTGCAGGATCGCTGCTACGGGATGTTCACTGATGAGCAGAAAGGGCTGCTGGAAACCGGCATTATCAAAGCCGAAGGTAACATGACCTCCGGCGACGCACACCTGGCGATAAACTTCCCGCTGCTGCTGGAAAAAGGTCTCGACGGCCTGCGTCACAAAGTCGATGAACGTCGCTCCCGCATCAATCTGACATGTCTGGAAGACCTCCATGGCGATCAGTTCCTGAAAGCGATTGATATCGTGCTGGAAGCCGTCAGTCTGCACATTGAGCGCTTTGCCGCGCTGGCACGCAAAATGGCATCTACGGAGACCCGCGCCAGCCGTCGCGAGGAACTGCTGACCATGGCGGAAAACTGTGATGTGATTGCCCATGAACCGCCTAAAACGTTCTGGCAGGCGCTGCAGTTGTGCTACTTCATCCAGTTGATCCTGCAAATTGAGTCGAACGGCCATTCAGTGTCGTTTGGTCGCATGGATCAGTATCTCTATCCTTTCTACCGTCGTGATGTGGAGCTGAATCAGTCGCTGGATCGCGAGCACGCCATTGAGCTGCTGCACAGCTGCTGGCTGAAGCTGCTGGAAGTGAACAAAATCCGTTCCGGCTCCCATTCGAAAGCCTCAGCGGGTAGCCCGCTGTATCAGAACGTGACCATTGGTGGTCAAAACCTGGTCAACGGCCAGCCGATGGATGCCGTCAACCCGCTCTCCTACGCGATTCTGGAGTCATGTGGTCGTCTGCGTTCTACGCAGCCAAACCTGAGCGTGCGTTATCACGCGGGGATGAGTAATGACTTCCTTGATGCCTGCGTGCAGGTGATCCGCTGCGGTTTCGGGATGCCAGCCTTTAACAACGATGAAATCGTCATACCGGAATTCATTAAGTTGGGTATTGAACCGCAGGATGCCTATGACTATGCGGCCATTGGGTGTATCGAAACCGCCGTTGGCGGGAAATGGGGCTACCGTTGCACCGGCATGAGCTTTATTAACTTTGCCCGCGTGATGCTGGCGGCACTGGAAGGTGGGCGCGATGCCACCAGTGGCAAAGTCTTTCTGCCACAGGAAAAAGCGCTCTCGGCTGGTAACTTCAACAATTTCGACGAAGTGATGGATGCCTGGGATACGCAGATCCGCTACTACACGCGTAAATCCATAGAAATTGAGTATGTCGTCGACACCATGCTGGAAGAGAACGTGCACGATATTCTGTGTTCTGCGCTGGTAGACGACTGCATTGAACGGGCGAAAAGCATTAAGCAAGGCGGCGCGAAGTATGACTGGGTATCTGGTTTGCAGGTGGGTATTGCCAACCTCGGTAACAGCCTGGCAGCAGTGAAGAAACTGGTCTTTGAACAGGGCGCTATTGGTCAACAACAGTTGGCCGCTGCGCTGGCCGATGATTTTGACGGTCTGACCCATGAGCAGTTACGCCAACGACTGATCAACGGCGCGCCGAAATACGGCAACGATGACGATAGCGTTGATACGCTACTGGCCCGCGCTTATCAGACCTATATCGATGAACTGAAACAATATCATAATCCGCGTTACGGACGTGGCCCGGTTGGCGGCAATTACTACGCCGGGACCTCGTCTATTTCGGCAAACGTGCCGTTCGGCGCAGCAACGATGGCAACGCCGGATGGCCGTAAAGCACACACTCCGCTGGCAGAAGGCGCAAGCCCGGCTTCCGGTACGGACCATCTCGGCCCAACGGCGGTAATTGGTTCGGTGGGTAAACTGCCGACCGGTTCGATTCTCGGCGGCGTGCTGTTAAATCAGAAGCTCAACCCGGCCACGCTGGAAAATGAATCCGATAAGCAAAAGCTGATGATCCTGCTGCGTACCTTCTTCGAAGAGCACAAAGGCTGGCATATTCAGTACAACATTGTCTCCCGTGAAACGCTGCTGGAAGCCAAAAAACACCCGGATCAATATCGTGACCTGGTGGTCCGTGTAGCAGGTTATTCCGCCTTCTTCACTGCGCTTTCTCCGGATGCGCAAGACGACATCATCGCGCGTACTGAGCATATGCTGTAAACAATATTGTCGGCCGGATGAGATTCCACACCGCCATCCGGCACGCTAACCTCCCCATTGCCGGATGCGCTGACGCTTATCCGGCCTACAACGATTCTCCCCGTAGCCGGGTAAGGCGAAGCTACCACCCAGCTTTTTACTTTCATTCGAAATTAAATTTGTGCTACAGGTCACATTGTTATTAGAATGTTTCTGGTTGCAGTAATCGCCAGGAGCCTATCTTTATGACCATCAAAGTTATCGTCACCGATATGGACGGAACTTTTCTCGACGACGCCAAGAAATACGATCGTGCACGTTTTATGGCGCAGTATCAGGAACTGAAAAAACGAAATATCGAATTTGTCGTGGCCAGCGGCAACCAGTATTACCAGTTGATCTCCTTTTTCCCGGAGCTTAAAGACGAAATATCGTTTGTCGCTGAGAATGGCGCGCTGGTTTATGAGCATGGCAAGCAGCTGTTTCACGGCGAGCTTACCCGCCACGAATCCCGTATTGTCATTGGTGAACTGCTAAAAGATAAGCAGCTCAACTTTGTGGCTTGCGGGCTGCAAAGCGCTTACGTTAGCGAAAATGCGCCAGAGTCCTTTGTCGCATTGATGTCAAAACACTACCATCGCCTGAAACCCGTAAAGGATTATCAGGATATCGACGATGTGCTGTTCAAGTTCTCGCTAAATTTACCGGACCAACAAATCCCATTGGTTATCGATCACCTGCATGCTGCGCTGGACGGCATCATGAAGCCCGTCACCAGCGGCTTCGGGTTTATCGATCTGATCATTCCGGGCCTACATAAAGCCAACGGGATCAGCCGCTTGCTTAAACGCTGGAACCTGTCACCGCAAAACGTAGTCGCCATTGGCGATAGCGGAAACGACGCGGAAATGCTGAAAATGGCGCACTACTCTTTCGCCATGGCCAACGCGGCAGAGAATATCAAAGCGATTGCTCGCTATCAGACCGACGACAATAACCATCAGGGCGCGCTGAACGTAATTCAGGCTGTACTGGATAACACCTCCCCTTTTAACGTCTAATCCTGCCAACCGGGGTATCCCTCATCCCGGTTTTCACTCTTTTTCTATTTTGCTCACTCCATCAAGTTTTAAACTTGCGTTAACTAAATTTTAACTTATATTATCATCTGTAAGTTAGTTAGGTTTCGAATGAAAGTTAATGCGAGGTGGATATGGCTTTTACTTTTACCAGCGACACGCTGCCCGCCGATCACAAAGCGGCAATCCGGCAGATGAAACAGCAACTGCGGACACAGCTTGGGGATGTTCAGTTAATCTTCAATCAGTTGAGCGATGCTATCGCCACCCGCGTGGCGGAAATCAACGCCCTCAAATCGCAAGGTGCCCCGGTGTGGCCAGTGATATCTTATGCAGATATCAAAGCGGGCCACGTAAGTGCAGAGCAGCGTGAAGAAATTAAGCGTCGCGGATGCGCAGTCATTAAAGGTCATTTCCCTCGCGAACAGGCTCTCGACTGGGACAGCTCAATGCTGGACTATCTGGACCGCAACCACTTTGACGACGTCTATAAAGGACCCGGCGATAATTTCTTCGGTACTCTGAGCGCATCACGGCCTGAAATCTACCCCATCTACTGGTCCCAGGCGCAGATGCAGGCCCGCCAGAGTGAAGAAATGGCCAATGCACAGTCGTTCCTCAATCGTTTGTGGACCTTTACAAGCGAAGGTAAACAATGGTTTAACCCGGATATCAGCGTTATTTACCCTGACCGCATTCGCCGTCGACCGCCGGGAACCACGTCTAAAGGGCTGGGCGCGCATACGGATTCCGGCGCGCTGGAACGCTGGCTTCTTCCGGCATATCAGCAGGTCTTTGCTCATGTTTTCAATGGCAAGCTGGAAGATTACGATCCGTGGCAGGCGGCGCATCGCACTGAGGTAGAAGAGTACACAGTGGATAACACCACCAAATGTTCGGTATTCCGTACCTTCCAGGGCTGGACTGCACTGTCCGATATGCTGCCAGGTCAGGGATTGTTGCATGTGGTCCCGATCCCTGAAGCGATGGCGTATGTGCTGTTACGCCCATTGCTTGACGATGTGCCAGAAGATGAACTTTGCGGCGTTGCGCCCGGCCGGGTGCTGCCGATTTCCACGCAATGGCATCCTCTGCTGATTGAAGCGTTAACCAGCATTCCACAACTGGACGCCGGAGACTCCGTCTGGTGGCATTGTGATGTGATTCACTCCGTCGCACCGGTGGAAAATCAGCAGGGTTGGGGTAACGTGATGTACATTCCTGCCGCACCGATGTGCGAAAAGAATCTGGCCTACGCCCACAAAGTGAAGGCCGCGCTGGAAAAAGGTGCGTCGCCGGGTGATTTTCCACGGGAGGATTATGAAACTAACTGGGAAGGACGCTTCACGCTGGAGGATTTGAATATCCACGGCAAACGCGCGCTGGGGATTGTTTAATTTTATATACCCTTATCCCTAAGTATCCCGTGTTACAGGTGCAACCATCACACCTGTAACACGAGAACGACGGGATAATTATTCGACGCCTTTACTACGCAGGTAATCTTCGTAGTTACCGGTGAAGTCGATTACGCGTTCCGGCGTAATTTCAATCACGCGGGTTGCCAGCGAGCTGACGAACTCACGGTCGTGAGAAACGAAGATCAGCGTGCCCTGGTACATTTCCAGCGCCATGTTCAGCGATTCGATAGATTCCATATCCAAGTGGTTGGTCGGTTCATCCATAACCAGGATATTCGGTTTCTGCATCATCAGCTTACCGAACAGCATGCGTCCTTTTTCACCACCAGAGAGCACTTTCGCAGGTTTCTTGATATCGTCCTGGCTGAACAGCAGACGGCCAAGGAAGCTACGTACTACCTGCTCATCATCGCCTTCCTGCTTCCACTGACTCATCCATTCGAAAACGGTCAGATCGTTTTCGAACTCGTATTCATGATCCTGCGCGTAGTAACCGACCTGGGCGTTTTCAGACCACTTAACGGTACCGTTGTCCGGCTGCAAGTCGCCAACCAACGTTTTCAGCATGGTGGATTTACCCACGCCGTTGGCACCAATGATGGCAACCTTCTCCCCTACTTCCAGCAGCAGGTTGAAGTTTTTAAACAGCGGGCCTTCATCAAAACCTTTCGCCAGCGCTTCCACTTCCAGCGCGTTACGGAACAGTTTCTTATCCTGTTCGAAGCGGATAAACGGGTTCTGACGGCTGGATGCCTTCACTTCGTCGAGCTTAATCTTATCAATCTGACGCGCACGAGAAGTCGCCTGTCGAGATTTAGACGCGTTGGCGCTAAAGCGGCTGACGAAAGATTGCAGATCGGCAATCTGTGCTTTCTTCTTGGCGTTATCGGCCAGCAGACGTTCACGCGCCTGGGTTGCCGCCGTCATGTATTCGTCGTAGTTACCCGGATAAACACGCAGTTCGCCGTAGTCCAGATCCGCCATGTGCGTACAGACCATGTTCAGGAAGTGACGGTCGTGCGAAATGATGATCATGGTGCTGTCACGCTCGTTCAGCGTCTGCTCCAGCCAGCGGATGGTGTCGATATCCAGGTTGTTCGTTGGTTCGTCGAGCAGCAGAATGTCCGGGTTAGAGAACAGCGCCTGTGCCAGAAGCACACGCAGCTTCCAGCCGGGTGCGACTTCGCTCATCGGGCCGTAATGCTGTTCTACCGGAATACCTACGCCCAGCAGCAGTTCACCCGCACGCGCTTCCGCAGAGTAGCCGTCCATTTCGCCATACTGAACTTCGAGGTCAGCAACTTTATAGCCGTCTTCTTCGCTCATCTCGGCCAGAGCGTATATGCGATCGCGCTCCTGCTTCACTTCCCACAGTTCAGCGTGACCCATGATCACGGTGTCGAGCACGGTGAACTCTTCAAAGGCGAACTGATCCTGGCGCAGCTTACCAATGCGCTCGTTAGGATCGAGGGAAACGTTGCCCAGCGTCGGTTCGAGATCGCCGCCGAGAATTTTCATAAAAGTGGATTTACCGCTACCGTTCGCGCCAATCAGGCCGTAACGGTTGCCGCCGCCAAATTTGACGGAAATATTTTCAAACAGCGGCTTACTGCCGAACTGCATGGTGACGTTGCTGGAAACTAACACTGGCGTATCCTGAAAGAGAAAGAAATATGTGACAAACCGCTTATTATGCCATAAGTCTGCAAGAAGATCGCGTCTTCATGCGGAAGGGAAAAAGTGAAACCAAAAGGAAAAAAATGTGATTTAGTACACATCCGAATTCCTTGTTGCTCAGATTGCACATATAATGCGTGCCCAACACTACATAAATCTCAACCCACTAGCCTGCCTGGCACTGAATCTCGCATACATGAATATGAATATGAAATTAACAACGCTTTTCGCGGCGGCACTCGCAATAGTTGGTTTTTGTAATACCGCTTCAGCCGTCACGTACCCGCTGCCGACTGATGGTAGCCGTTTGATTGGCCAAAACCAGGTCATTACTATTCCTGAAGGCAACACCCAACCGCTGGAGTATTTTGCGGCAGAGTATCAGATGGGTTTGTCTAACATGCTGGAAGCCAACCCGGGCGTGGATACCTTCCTGCCGAAAGGCGGCACCGTGCTGAACATTCCTCAGCAGTTGATCCTGCCGGATACCGTGCATGAAGGTATTGTTATCAACAGCGCTGAAATGCGTCTGTACTACTACCCGAAAGGCACCAACACCGTAATTGTTCTGCCGATCGGTATCGGCCAGCTGGGCAAAGACACGCCAATCAACTGGACCACCAAAGTAGAACGTAAAAAAGCGGGCCCAACCTGGACGCCAACGGCGAAAATGCATGCGGAATACCGCGCTGCGGGCGAACCGCTGCCAGCCGTTGTTCCGGCAGGTCCGGATAACCCGATGGGACTGTACGCGCTGTATATCGGTCGCCTGTATGCTATCCACGGCACCAATGCTAACTTCGGCGTAGGCTTACGCGTCAGCCACGGTTGCGTGCGTCTGCGTAACGACGACATCAAATTCCTGTTTGAAAATGTGCCAGTCGGCACCCGCGTACAGTTTATCGATGAGCCGGTAAAAGCCACTACCGAACCAGACGGCAGCCGTTACATCGAAGTACATAACCCACTGTCTACGACTGAAGCACAGTTCGAAGGCGGAGAAATCGTACCGATTACCCTGACCAAGAGCATTACCAGCATCACCGGTCAGTCTGACGTCGATCAGGCCGTCGTTGAGCAGGCGGTACAGAACCGTTCAGGTATGCCGGTTCGTTTGAACTAATCTGCTATATATGCCCGATGGCGCTACGCTTATCGGGCCTACCAACGCAGTAGGCCGGATTAGGCGCCAGCCGCCATCCGGCACATCACATCAATTACATCAACAGCAGCAAACCATACCCCACCAGCGCCGCCCATATCAGCATCGGTACCGAATACCAATGAAAACGCCACCAGATCCGTCGGTCGTTTGCCATCCGTAACGCAATGAGATTCGCCAGCGATCCCGGCAACAAACCAAAGCCGCCCACATTAACCGCCCAGGCCAGCAACAGCGTCGGCGGGACATAGTTCAGCAGCAAAATCGTACTGGGCACATTACTGATAAACTGCGACAGGCCAATAGCCGTCAACCAAAGTCCCGACGCTGAGAGCGTGCCAATCTGGTGGGTAATCCCCTGCAAGGCCGGGAGCTGCGTCAACAAATGCACATCAATGAACATCGCCATAAACACTAACAGCAACGTCCAGTCCACGCTGAGGATCACGCGACGCGCCAGTACCATGAATCCTGTCGCCACAATCGCCAAACCCCACAGCTCTTGCTTTAACTCCAGCGCCGCCAGGAAGATGATATACAGCGCCAGACAGCTCCATACCAGGCGTGGTTGCCAGTCAGACGCGCGCGTACCGGTATGATAGTGCAACGCTTTATGCGGGAAACTGAACCAGCACAGCACCACCAGCGTCAGCATCATGGCCCCCGCAAGCGGCGCCATTTGCCAGGTAAACGCGGTAAACGATAAGCCTGAGCGTCCCCACATCAGAATGTTTTGCGGATTACCTATTGGCGTGAGCAACGATCCGGCGTTTACCGCCAGCGCCTCAAAGATAATCAGGCGATTCACCGGAATGGCACATAATTTTTTCAGGGTGATGGTCAGCGGAACAACAATAAACAATGCAACGTCGTTGGTCAGAAACGTCGACAACAACGCCGCCGCCAGCACCATAAATATCGCCAGCTGGCGCTCTGTTTTGAAGCGGCGGGTCATCTTGCGCCCTAACACATCGAAATAACCGCTTAGCTCCACGCCTTTGGTCAGTAACATCAGCCCGCTAAGCGTGATAATCGTGTGCCAGTCAATTGCCCCTGGCCAGGACCGGGGCGTAAATGGCGTGAACAGACTCAGTACAACCCCAACGATGATTAACAGCTGGAAAAAGCGATCGCGCTGTAAGGCACGTAATAAAGGAAAACTCATTCAGAGCCAGTTCCTTGCTGTTGCGTAAACCGGCTAAAAGCCTCCAGCGTTTCCTTACTGACGTGATGCTCCATCCCCTCCGCGTCGCGACGGGCAATTTCCGGGCTGATGCCTAACATCAACAGGAAATTTTCCACAATCTGATGACGTTCCCGGCTCTCCTGGGCTAGTCGTTCACCTTCTGCGGTTAAAAACACCCCACGCCACGGGATCATTTCAATCAATCCGACTGAAGCAAGGCGCTTAAGCATTTTAGCAACCGTCGGCTGGGAAACCCCAAGTCGCGCGGCCATATCCACCTGGCGCGCTTCACCCACCTCAATAATGAGATCGGAAATCAGCTCTACGTAGTCATCAATCAGTTCGCGGCGATGCGCCTCCCGGACCTGACGAAATCCTTCAACGTGTTCTTCGACATTCACCAATTGCGTCACTTTTTTTGTTGTTGGCATACCTGCGCGACGACTCATTCTGCTTCCTCGTTACTGTGACGCGTTAACGGCATCTGATTAGAGAGCGCTCATTGTAAACCAGAGTTGCGTGGGCACAAAAAATTAACGTTTTAGCAATAGCTATATAATATAGCCTGTGCTATATCTGTATATAATAAAGACATCCCTCAAGGACTGATGGGATTGTGAAGTCAGGAGGTTTACATGAATGAATTTAAGAGGTGTATACGCGTGTTTAGTCACTCTCCCTTTAAAGTACGGTTGATGCTGATCTCTATGCTGTGTGACATGATTAACAGCAAACCAGAGCAGGATAAACCTTCAGAAAAATAATGCGGCGTCGCGGTACGCCGCTTCATTTTCCTGCCGTCATTCGGGTACGGTGGTGGTTTTCGTCTCAATAACCCTTCTTTTTGTCAGTTTTGCCACGTCCCTCGCAAAACAATTTCTTTGTAGTAGTTGACCTTCTCTTGCGCACACTCTATCTTTTCGCAGCCCTGCGTATATTGCGGCTCGCGGATGCGGACCCTATCCCTCTTCTCGCTCTCTCAGGCAGGCAATGACCCTTAGCGCCAGGGTAAGCACATGGCGTTTTTGTAACAGTGGCATATGAATTTAACCCTCAAAGATTCAATCATTGCTCGTAGCCGGGCAATTAGTCCGTGGACTGGCCTCTATTTCTTACAGTCTCTGCTAATAAACCTTGCTCTGGGCTATCCGCTTAGCCTGCTCTATAGCGTTGCTTTCACCTGTATATTGATGCTGCTGTGGCGTAGCGCGCCGCGCGCGCAGAAAGCACTGATTGGCATTTGCTCACTCATTGCAGCAATGTACTTTCCGTTCGGCCAGGCTTACGGCTCACCGAACTTCAACACCTTGCTGGCGCTGCACTCAACCAATATGGAAGAGTCAACCGAGATCCTGACCATCTTCCCCTGGTACAGTTATCTGGTTGGAGTGTTTATTTTTGCCCTTGGCGTTATCGCCGTACGCCGTAAAAAAGATGTGCAGCAGCGCAACTGGAATAAGTTCGACAGCATTTGTTTGCTGTTTAGCGTTGTCGCATTCTTTGTTACCCCGGTACAAAACCTGGCCTGGGGCGGCGTGTTCAAGCTGAAAGACACTGGCTATCCGGTTTTCCGTTTCGCCAAGGACGTTATCGTCAATAACAACGAAGTGCTCGACGAACAAGAGCGTATGGCGAAACTGTCGAGCGTAAAAGACAGCTGGACGGTAACCGCCGTTAAACCGAAGTATCACACCTACGTCGTGGTAATCGGTGAAAGCGCCCGCCGCGATGCGTTAGGCGCGTTTGGCGGTCACTGGGATAACACCCCGTTTGCCAGCTCCGTTAACGGCTATATCTTTGCGGATTACATTGCTGCCAGCGGTTCAACGCAAAAATCGCTCGGCTTAACGCTTAATCGGGTAGTGGATAATAAACCCCAGTTCCAGGATAACTTTGTCACCCTGGCTAACCGCGCGGGCTTTCAGACATGGTGGTTTTCCAATCAGGGACAGATTGGTGAATACGATACGGCCATCGCCAGCATTGCGAAGCGCGCTGATGAGGTTCAGTTCCTCAAAAGCGGTGACTTCGAAGCGGATAAAAACACCCGTGACGAAGCGCTGTTGAAGATGACTGCCCAGGTGCTGGCAACCGAGCGCACCCAGCCACAGCTCATCGTGCTGCATTTAATGGGCTCGCATCCGCAGGCCTGTGACCGAACGCAGGGTAAATACGAGACTTTCGTCCAGTCAAAAGAGACATCTTGTTATCTGTACACCATGACGCAAACGGATGACCTGCTGCGCCAGCTTTACGAGCAGTTACGTAACAGCGGTAATAGCTTCTCGATGGTCTATTTCTCCGATCATGGCCTCGCGTTTAAAGAGCGGGGAAAAGAGGTGCAGTACCTGGCGCATGACGATCAGTTCCAGCAGAATTTCCAGGTGCCTTTCATGGTGCTGTCGAGCGATGATAAAGCGCATCGGGTGATTAAAGCCCGTCGCTCCGCCAATGATTTCCTCAGCTTTTTCTCGCAGTGGACGGGGATAAGCGCAAAAGAAATCACCAACAACTACCGCTTTATCTCAGAGAAAAAAGCCGGGCCGGTGTACATCACCAACTTCAAACTGCAGAAGGTGGATTACAACCATCTGGGTACCGATATTTTCTCAACCAAATAATACGTTGTCGGCCGGATAAGGCATTTTGCTACCGATGCCTGATGCGCTGCGCTTATCAGGCCTACAACGACATTCCTTCCTGCATTACACGCAAAAAAAATCCGCCCCAAGAGGCGGATTTTTCATATCACCGAAGTGATTAGAAGCGGTAACCCACGCCAGCAATCCAGGTGCCAACGTCAACGCTACGAATACGGCTCTGCTCGTAGGAGAAGTCCAGAGCAACGTTTTCGATCGGGTTGAACTGCAGACCAGCACCGTAAGAGAAACCGTAGTCGCTGGTGCTGTGGTTGTCAGCCGGAGATGCTGCGTTCTGGAATTTACCGTAACCAACACCCACTACACCGTAGATGCTTGCCCAGTCGTTCAGACGGTAAGCCGGACCAGCAGTGATGCCGTAGTACTGGGTTTTGTTGTAGTCGCCAGAAGCATCGGTACGATCTTTTTCAGTGTAAGTGAAGGAACCGATAACACCCAGCGGGTTGTTGTCCTGCTCGTAGCGATACTTCAGGTTGAAACCGTTCATTTTGTTCGCTGCGCCCTGAGCATCGCTCTGAGCGTAACCACCGGTAACGGTAGAAGTAGCAGCTACAGCAGTACCTGCGGAGAAAGCCAGAACAGCGGCCAGTGCTGAAAGACATGCAATTTTTTTCATAACCACCTCAAATGTGCTTCAAGTAAATCTTAAGTTTTAAATATACCAAAAATTGATGGGAAACTCTTTGCGATTCGCGATGTCTAACGGGGTCTTTCATGTAACAGAACATTTCAAAAACCCGCTATCTCTTTCAATTAACATCACTTTTTCAACTGAAAATACCATTATTGCGCGCACAATATGGCACATTCATCCAGAACATTCCTAATCACACAGATTATTAATCCATCATTTTCATGCCATTGTACGGAACTGAGCAATTTTTTTTTCAACGAATACTCAACCAGTTGAGCGTAATTCCATTACACTCGCTGTTTTACTTTTCTATACATAAAATCATCTGCGTCGGAACAATGCTGAAGCGTGGCACAGATGGAGACGTGTAATCATCATTTGACAGGAGAAAGGATGCCGGGGTTGTCACGTAAAGCGCCAGTCTGGTTGCCTATTTTGGTTTTGCTTATTGCTATGTCCTCCATTCAAAGCGGAGCATCACTGGCAAAATCTTTGTTCCCACTCGTCGGTGCGCCGGGCGTTACCGCGCTGCGCCTTGCGCTGGGCACGCTCATCCTTATCGCTTTCTTTAAGCCCTGGCGTTTACGATTCGCCAAAGAACAACGCCTGCCGCTACTGTTTTATGGCCTGTCTCTGGGCGGGATGAACTATCTTTTCTACCTGTCTATCCAAACCGTCCCACTGGGAATCGCCGTGGCGCTGGAATTTACCGGCCCGCTCGCGGTAGCGCTGTTTTCATCCCGACGCCCGGTGGATTTCATTTGGGTTGCGTTGGCAGTACTCGGGCTCTGGTTCCTGCTGCCTCTGGGTCAGGACGTTTCTCACGTAGATTTAACCGGCGCAGCGCTGGCACTGGGGGCTGGCGCCTGCTGGGCCATCTATATTCTTACCGGGCAGCGAGCCGGCGCGGAACACGGTCCTGCGACCGTCGCAGTAGGGTCATTCATTGCAGCTCTGGTATTTGTACCAATCGGCGCACTCCAGGCCGGAGATGCCCTGTGGCACTGGTCCATTCTGCCGTTAGGTCTGGCCATTGCAGTCCTCTCTACTGCGCTTCCCTATTCGCTGGAGATGATTGCGTTGACGCGCCTGCCTACGCGTACTTTCGGTACATTGATGAGCATGGAACCCGCGCTGGCAGCGGTTTCCGGAATGATCTTCCTCGGTGAAACGTTGACGCTTATCCAGACGCTCGCTCTGGGCGCCATTATTGTCGCATCAATGGGCTCTACGCTCACTATTCGTAAAGAGCCAAAAATAAAACAAGTCGACGTGAATTAACCACGTAATATTCTGCATGGTTTGCATAATCATGCAGAATATCCAATTGTAAATCTGCGTGATAATAATTCTAATAAATATAATTTTCTCATCCGCATATTTCATTTAATCTTAAAATTAACATAAAAATAACACCACGCAAGTAACAAAACACTCATGACATTGATTTTATTTGATATTTTATATTCACCCTCGTCTTCGCTATTAAAGTGATAGGCAACACCGGAAACAAAAATCCAAATTTAGCGCTATACTTAATTCCGTTGAAGAGTTGGGACATAAATATCAAGAGGATATGAAAATATGAGTACCGCGAAACTGGTAAAAACAAAAGCATCCGCCCTCCTTTATACCCGCAACGATGTGTCTGATAGCGAAAAGAAAGCGACCGTAGAACTGCTGAATCAGCAAGTAATCCAGTTCATTGACCTGTCATTGATCACCAAACAGGCTCACTGGAACATGCGCGGTGCAAACTTCATTGCAGTACATGAAATGCTGGATGGCTTCCGTACAGCTCTGACCGATCACCTCGACACCATGGCTGAACGCGCCGTACAGTTGGGCGGTGTGGCACTGGGCACAACTCAGGTTATTAACAGCAAAACGCCTCTGAAAAGTTACCCGCTGGATATCCATAGCGTACAGGACCACTTAAAAGAGCTGGCCGAACGTTATGCCGTAGTTGCAAACAGCGTACGTAAAGCTATCAGCGAAGCAAAAGACGAAGATACCGCGGATATCTTTACCGCAGCTTCTCGCGACCTCGATAAATTCCTGTGGTTTATCGAAGCCAACATTGAGTAACAGCAGACATAAGAATTACCTATATAACCCTCGCTCCGGCGGGGGTTTTGCACATCTATGGTGCATAACATTGATCATTCGTCACTCCAAAGTAAATTATTTGTAATAATCACCTCACACAATCGTTAACGAAAGATTGTTTTATCAACAATTTTTACGCTAAATAGTCATACCGTTTGCACCGTGACTGGTTCGCACCAAATGAGTGCCCCAAAACAGTGCAGATTATTCGCTATGCCCTACTTATTGTGCAGAGAAACGAGACACCCTCTTGTTAAAACAATGAGTTGCAAAATTGGCACGATTTTTTCATTAAGCCATATGTTCTCGCAGGGGATCGCCCCGTGGATATAAAAGGAAATCCTATGAAGTCTGTATTAAAAGTTTCACTGGCTGCACTTACCCTGGCTTTTGCGGTGTCCTCCCATGCCGCAGACAAGAAACTGGTTGTCGCAACCGACACCGCGTTTGTACCGTTTGAATTCAAACAGGGTGACAAATACGTTGGTTTTGATGTGGATCTGTGGGCTGCCGTGGCCAAAGAACTGAAACTGGATTATGAACTGAAACCGATGGATTTCAGCGGCATCATCCCGGCTCTGCAAACCAAAAATATCGACCTGGCACTGGCAGGTATCACCATCACCGAAGAGCGTAAAAAAGCGATCGACTTCTCCGACGGCTACTACAAAAGCGGTCTGTTAGTGATGGTGAAAGCGAATAACAACGACGTCAAAAGCGTAAAAGATCTGGATGGTAAAGTCGTTGCAGTTAAGAGCGGCACCGGTTCCGTTGATTACGCGAAAGTGAATATCAAAACCAAAGACCTGCGTCAGTTCCCGAATATCGATAACGCATATATGGAACTGGGCACCAACCGCGCAGACGCTGTACTGCACGACACACCAAACATTCTTTACTTCATCAAAACAGCAGGCAATGGTCAGTTCAAAGCTGTAGGCGAATCGCTGGAAGCCCAGCAGTACGGTATCGCCTTCCCGAAAGGCAGCGACGACCTGCGTGAGAAAGTGAACGGCGCGCTGAAAACGCTGAAAGAGAACGGTACTTACAACGAAATCTACAAAAAATGGTTCGGTACTGAACCTAAATAATAACCGGCAGCGTTGCCCGGTAGCGTGATGCTTACCGGGCCTACGCCTGGATTTTTGAGACCTGTAGGCCGGATAAGCACAGCACATCCGGCAAAACGGGCATTTGAATATTTACACCACGGTAACAGGAACGACATATGCAGTTTGACTGGAGTGCCATCTGGCCCGCCATCCCGCTTTTGATTGAAGGCGCCAAAATGACCCTGTGGATCTCGGTCCTCGGTCTGGCTGGCGGTCTGATAATCGGACTTGCAGCAGGGTTTGCGCGCACTTTCGGCGGTTGGATCGCCAACCACGTAGCGCTGGTGTTTATCGAAGTCATTCGCGGTACGCCAATCGTTGTGCAGGTAATGTTTATTTACTTCGCTCTGCCAATGGCATTTAACGATTTACGCATTGACCCCTTTAGCGCCGCCGTTGTCACCATCATGATCAACTCCGGGGCCTATATTGCGGAAATCACCCGCGGTGCCGTGCTCTCAATCCATAAAGGGTTCAGCGAAGCCGGTTTGGCGCTTGGACTTTCACGCACAGAGACTATCCGCCACGTTATTTTACCTCTCGCACTGCGTCGTATGCTGCCGCCGCTGGGCAACCAGTGGATCATCAGCATTAAAGATACCTCGCTGTTTATTGTCATTGGCGTCGCTGAACTGACCCGTCAGGGCCAGGAAATCATTGCCGGTAACTTCCGCGCACTGGAAATCTGGAGCGCCGTTGCGGTGTTCTATCTGATCATTACGCTGGTGCTGAGCTTCATTCTGCGTCGTCTGGAAAGAAGGATGAAAATCCTGTGATTGAATTTAAAAACGTTTCTAAGCACTTTGGTCCAACCCAGGTGCTGCACAATATTGACCTGAACATTCAGCAGGGTGAAGTCGTGGTGATTATCGGGCCGTCAGGATCCGGTAAATCTACCCTGCTGCGCTGCATTAACAAACTGGAAGAGATAACCTCCGGCGATCTGATCGTCGATGGTCTGAAAGTAAACGATCCGAAGGTAGACGAGCGCTTAATCCGTCAGGAAGCCGGAATGGTGTTTCAGCAGTTTTACCTGTTCCCACATCTGACGGCACTGGAAAACGTCATGTTCGGACCGCAGCGCGTACGCGGGGCGAATAAAGAACAGGCCGAGAAACTGGCGAAAGAG
Source organism: Citrobacter sp. Cpo100 (assembly GCF_030332595.1). NCBI lineage: Bacteria > Pseudomonadati > Pseudomonadota > Gammaproteobacteria > Enterobacterales > Enterobacteriaceae > Citrobacter > Citrobacter sp. Cpo100. Next base: position 1,270,867 of record NZ_JAOWHM010000037.1, read on the forward strand.
CTGCTGGCAAAAGTGGGTCTGGCCGAACGTGCACATCACTACCCTTCTGAACTGTCCGGCGGTCAACAACAGCGTGTGGCTATCGCCCGTGCGCTGGCAGTAAAACCGAAAATGATGCTATTTGATGAGCCAACCTCAGCACTCGACCCGGAACTGCGTCATGAAGTTCTGAAAGTTATGCAGGACCTGGCGGAAGAAGGGATGACCATGGTGATTGTGACCCACGAAATTGGCTTTGCCGAAAAAGTGGCTTCACGCCTGATTTTCATTGATAAGGGACGAATTGCCGAAGACGGTAATCCGCAGGCCCTGATTGAAAATCCCCCCAGCCAACGCTTACAGGAATTCTTGCAGCACGTTTCCTGATAGCTCAACCTCCCTTCGCCCGAAGGGAGGTTTTTCACCAGAATCCTCTCATTTCAATTCCCTCCCGTTCTGACATCTATACTTATCCTTTTGAATTTATTTTCTCATGGGAGGAGTCATGCGCTGGATCCTGTTCATCTTTGTTTGTCTGTTGAGTCTTCCGACTCAGGCAGTGACGATACCAGGCGTCACCACGCCAACGTCAACCAACGCGCAAACCGCCCCGGCAAAAGAGCCGGATGTTGAACAGAAGAAAGCGGCCTACGGCGCACTGGCTGATGTGCTGGAAAATGACACCTCGCGGAAAGAACTGATCGATCAGTTACGCAAAGTGGCAACTGCCCCCCCTGCTGAGCCGGTGCCAACCATTGTCCCACCCACGTTAACGGAAGAAAAAACGGTGCTGGAAAACGTCACCGATGTCACCCGGCACTACGGTGAGGCGCTCTCCAGCCGCTTTGCCCAGCTTTATCGCAATATTACCGATGCACCGCACAAGACCTTTAACCCGCAAACGTTCACCAATGCCCTGACTCATTTTTTAATGCTGGCGGCGTCAGTGTTCGGGTTTTACTGGCTGATCCGCCTGTGCGCGCTGCCGCTGTATCGCAAAATGGGGCAATGGGCGCGGCGGAAAAACCGCGAACGCAGCAACTGGCTGCAGCTTCCGGCGATGATCGTTGGCGCATTCATTATTGATTTGCTTCTGCTGGCGCTGACATTGTTTGTCGGGCAGATACTGAGCGACAGAATGAACGCCGGCAGTCGCACCATCGCCTTTCAGCAAAGCCTGTTTCTCAATGCCTTTGCCCTGATTGAATTCTTCAAAGCCATTCTGCGTCTGATATTTTGCCCAACGGTGGCCGAACTGCGCCCGTTTAACATTCAGGATGCCGGTGCGCGCTACTGGAATCGGCGTTTGAGTTCATTAAGCAGTTTGATTGGTTACGGGCTTATAGTTGCCGTTCCCATTATCTCCAATCAGGTCAATGTGCAGGTCGGCGCGATGGCCAACGTCATCATCATGCTGTGTATCACGCTATGGGCGCTGTACCTGATTTTCAGAAATAAGAAAGAGATAACGCTGCATTTACAGAATCTGGCAGAAAGATCGTTAGCTTTTTTCAGCCTGTTTATCCGCGCCTTTGCGTTGGTATGGCACTGGCTGGCCAGCGCCTACTTCATTGTGCTGTTTTTCTTTTCGCTGTTTGATCCGGGCAACAGCCTGAAATTCATGATGGGCGCTACGCTGCGCAGCCTGGTAATCATTGGAATTGCCGCCTTTGTTTCCGGCATGTTTTCCCGCTGGATAGCCAAAACTATTACCCTTTCGCCACACACCCAGCGCAGCTATCCGGAACTCCAAAAGCGGCTGAATGGCTGGCTGTCGACGGCGTTAAGCGTGGCCAGGATCCTGACGGTGTGCGTTGCGGTGATGCTGCTATTGAATGCCTGGGGACTGTTCGACTTCTGGAACTGGCTGCATTACGGCGCAGGAGAAAAAACGGTGGATATTCTGATCCGTATCGCGCTGATTTTATTCTTCTCCGCCATCGGCTGGACGATCCTTGCCAGCCTGATTGAAAATCGTCTGGCTTCCGATATTCATGGACGCCCGCTACCCAGCGCTCGTACCCGCACCCTGTTGACGCTGTTTCGCAACGCGCTGGCGGTGATCATCAGCACGATCACCATCATGATTGTGCTGTCGGAAATTGGCGTTAATATCGCCCCATTGCTGGCCGGGGCCGGGGCGTTGGGGCTGGCAATCTCTTTCGGCTCGCAAACGCTGGTAAAAGATATTATTACCGGGATTTTTATTCAGTTTGAAAATGGCATGAACACCGGCGACCTGGTGACCATCGGCCCACTCACCGGTACGGTTGAACGAATGTCCATTCGTTCTGTGGGCGTGCGTCAGGACACCGGGGCGTACCATATCATTCCCTGGTCATCAATAACGACCTTCGCCAACTTTGTGCGTGGAATTGGATCGGTCGTCGCCAATTACGACGTAGACCGCCATGAGGATGCGGATAAAGCAAATCAGGCGTTGAAAGACGCGGTTGCTGCGGTGATGGAAAAAGATGATATTCGCGGGCTGATTATCGGCGAGCCGTCGTTTGCCGGGATTGTAGGATTAACCAATACGGCATTCACGCTACGGGTCTCGTTTACCACCTTGCCGCTGAAGCAGTGGACGGTACGTTTTGCGCTCGACAGCCAGGTGAAGAAATACTTCGATCTGGCCAACATACGCGCCCCTGTACAGACGTATCAAGTGTTACCTGCACCAGGGAATGGCCCTGCGTCGGCGGCAAGCGAACCGCTACCGCCAACCGAGCCAACGCTTTAGCGTTTACGCGCCATAAAACGACGACGCTGATCGTTATCCATAAAGGTCCAGGCAATAAAGCGACTCTGCTTTTGTCCCTGGGCCATCTCTTTCTTGACCACTTTCACCGCGCCCGCATCCGTTAATGCATGGTACAGCGGAGGCAAGTTCTCACCGCGCGACACCAGCGTGGTGAACCACATCACCTGGCGACCAAAGGCCTGGCTTTCAGCAATCATTTTCTTGATGAACGCCACTTCACCGCCTTCACACCACAGCTCCTGCTGCTGTCCGCCAAAGTTCAGCGCATCGTCTTTGTCCTGTCCCAGATTACGGCGTTTTCGCTCGCTTCCGGCACGGGCTGAGGCCGCAGAATCATGGAATGGCGGGTTACATAATGTGGCTTCATACTGCTCACTTTTGTGAATGATGCAGTTGAAGATTGCCGTTGCATCTTTCTGGCGGCGCAGACGAATAGCACGGGTTAATCCCGGATTGGCGTTGACGATCGCCTGAGCGCTGTTAAACGCTTCGCTACTGGTTTCACTACCCGTGAATCGCCAGCCATATTCATGCACGCCGATCAGTGGATAAATACAGTTTGCCCCCACTCCCACGTCCAGCACGCTCGCATTTGCCGGAATGGTTCCGCTGGTTTCACCCAACAGGTCGGCCAAATGGTGTATGTAGTCAGCACGACCAGGCACCGGCGGGCACAGAAAACCATCTGGAATATCCCAGTTTTTCACCGCATAAAAATGCGCCAGCAGTGCTTTATTGAGCGCCTTTACTGCCTGCGGATTCGCGAAATCAACACTCTGCTCACCGCCGGGTGTGAGGGTGAGAAATTGCGTCAGCTCGGGCGTAACCTGGCATAAAGTCGCAAGATCATAACGGCCATTGTGGCGGTTGCGTGGGTGTAATCCCGGTTTCTGGGCGGACATAGCATTCTCCTTTTAACAGCGGCGTAAGATACCCGCATAACGCCACGCGGTAAACACACACAACAAGGAAATTTGATTTTTTACACCTGTTTGACGCCTTGCTGATTGTTCAAAAAACAGACAGTTCATCACCAATTTTTTGCGGTAAATGTCATCCGCTGACGACCTAAACTTATCAGGCACACCTGTTGTTTTTCAGAGGACATCACCATGAAGAAATGCCTCACATTACTTGCTGCTACCGTACTTTCCGGCATGACATTTGCCTCCTTTGCTGCACAGCCCAACACTAGCCCTGCAACCGGTCAGCTACATGCTTCCGGCACCGTATCCGCTACCGGCGCCTCTAATCTGAGCGACCTGGAAGACAAGCTGGCGGAGAAAGCGAAAGAGCAAGGCGCAAAAGGCTTTGTCGTTAATTCTGCAGGCGGTAAAAATCAGATGTACGGCACCGCAACCATCTATAAGTAACCCCTTCTCAGCCCAACTGCATTCATCCTGAATGCAGTTTTCTGCGCGCTGTTCACTTCATTGCAGTTCAATTTGTAATCAATATGTTGGCATTTTGAATCCAATGTAAATAAATGTATTTATTTTTGAATTAATGAATGCTAAAACGTCGCACTAATTAGTAATGCTTATCAAAATCATTATCAATTACACATTCATTTCCGCGAGGCCTGCAGGGTATAACATCCATAGAGATGTCCCTTCGCGCGAGTGAAACCGTCCACTCAAAAAATAATAAGTCACTCATTAACATGGATAAAAATCGCAACTTGCCGTCCAGTAGCTTTCACTCACTGACTTTTTTTGCCGGTCTGTGCATTGGCCTGTCCCCTATAGCTCAGGCTGTCGCTGCGGACGACCAGGATAAAAAACAAGAAGACACTCTGATCGTTGAAGCGGCCAAACCTTCGCTGTACGCCCCAACACAGTCTGCCGACCCTAAATTCTCCCGTCCGGTGGCGGATACAACCCGCACCATGACGGTGATTTCTGAGCAGGTGATTAAGGATCAAGGCGCAACAAATCTGACCGACGCGCTGAAAAACGTCCCGGGCGTTGGCGCATTTTTCGCCGGTGAGAACGGTAACTCCAGCACCGGTGACGCGGTTTACATGCGTGGTGCGGATACCTCGAACAGTATTTATATCGACGGTATCCGTGATATTGGCAGCGTCACGCGCGACACCTTCAATACCGAACAGGTGGAAGTAATCAAAGGTCCTTCCGGTACCGACTATGGACGTAGCGCACCGACTGGCTCTATCAATATGATCAGCAAGCAGCCACGCACCGACTCAGGAATCGATGCATCGGCCAGCGTCGGTAGCGCCTGGTTCCGCCGTGGTACGCTGGACATTAATCAGGTCATCGGCGAGACCACCGCCGCACGTTTAAACCTGATGGGCGAAAAAACGCATGATGCTGGTCGCGATAATGTTAAGAATGAACGTTACGGTGTGGCCCCCTCTCTCGCTTTTGGCTTAGGCACAGAGAATCGACTGTACCTGAACTATCTACATGTCACCCAGCACAACACGCCGGATGGCGGCATCCCTACCATCGGCTTGCCGGGATACTCCGCACCTTCTGCGGGGACTTCTGCACTGAATCATTCAGGCAAAGTGGACACGCATAATTTCTACGGTACAAACTCGGATTACGACGATTCGACAACCGATACCGCGACGATACGTTTTGAACATGACCTGAACGACAGCACCACTATTCGCAACACCACCCGCTGGTCGCGCATTAAACAGGATTATCTGATGACGGCGGTGATGGGCGGCGCGTCTAACATCACCCAACCCACCAGCAGCATCGACAGCTGGACCTGGTCACGCCTGGCAAATACCAAGGATGTCAGCAATAAGATCTTGACCAACCAGACCAACCTGACCTCAACGTTCTACACGGGATCCATCGGTCACGACATCAGCACCGGCGTGGAGCTGACGCGCGAAACACAAACCAACTATGGCGTGGCGCCGATCACCCCACCACCGGTGAATATCTATCACCCCGACAGCAATGTGAATATCGGCGGATTGTCTCGTAACGGCGCCAACGCTAACGGGCAAACAGACACCTTCGGTGTATACGCTTTTGATACGCTACAAATTACCCGTGAATTCGAGCTGAACGGTGGTATTCGCCTCGACAATTACCGCACGGAATATGACAGCGCCACCGCTTGTGGCGCTTCCGGTCGCGGCGCAGTCGCGTGCCCGACAGGCGTGGCCAAAGGTTCCCCGGTCACCACTGTGGATACAGCCAAATCAGGCAATCTGGTGAACTGGAAAGCTGGCGCGCTGTATCACCTGACCGATAACGGTAACGTGTACATCAACTATGCCGTTTCTCAGCAACCGCCGGGCGGCAGCAACTTTGCTCTTGCTCAGGGCGGCAGCGGTAACAGTGCGAACCGTACCGATTTCAAACCGCAGAAAGCGAAAACCAGCGAGATCGGCACCAAATGGGAGGTGCTGGATAAGCGCCTGCTGTTAACCGCCGCGATTTTCCGCACAGATATTGAGAATGAAGTTGAGCAGAACGACGACGGTACCTATTCCCAGTACGGAGAGAAACGCGTTGAAGGCTACGAGCTCTCGGTAGCAGGTAACATCACTCCCGCATGGCAGATTATTGGGGGTTACACCCAGCAACGCGCGACCATCCACAGCGGTAAAAACGTTGCTCAGGATGGATCCTCTTCCCTGCCATATACACCGGAACATGCATTCACGCTGTGGAACCAGTATCAGGCTACCGATGATATCTCCGTTGGCGCAGGCGCTCGCTACGTGGGCAGTATGCATCGCGGTTCCGACGGTGCGGTGGGTACGCCATCCTACACTGAAGGTTACTGGGTCGCTGACGCCAAACTGGGCTATCGCGTGAATCGCAATCTCGATTTCCAGCTAAACGTCTATAACCTGTTCGACACCGATTATGTATCCTCCATAAACAAGAGTGGATACCGCTATCATCCGGGCGAGCCAAGAACTTTCCTGCTCACCGCCAATATGCATTTCTAATCCATCGCGTGGGGCGTAAGCCCCACTTTCAGGAGAAACACTGATGATGTACCACATTCCCGGCGTTCTGTCGGTGCAGGATGTAGCCTGGTTTCGCGAACAACTGGACGCTGCCGACTGGGTTGATGGCCGCGCAACCACCGGCGCTCAGGGGGCGCAGGTTAAAAACAACCAGCAGGTGAATACGCAAAGTGAACGCTACGGCGTTTTACAACAGGCGGTACAGACTGCGGTAAATAACAGCGCGCTTTTCTTCGCCGCAGCACTACCGAAAACGCTCTCCACACCGCTGTTTAATCGCTACCAGGACAACGAGACCTACGGTTTTCACGTTGACGGTGCGGTGCGTAGCCATCCGCAAAACGGCTGGATGCGCACGGACCTTTCCGCAACTTTATTCCTGAGTAACCCGAATGATTATGAAGGGGGAGAACTGCTGGTCAATGATACTTACGGCCAGCATGCGGTGAAGCTTCCGGCAGGCGATCTGGTGCTTTACCCTTCCAGCAGCCTACATTGCGTCACGCCAGTGACCCATGGCGTTCGTGTAGCGTCTTTTATGTGGATACAGTCGATGGTCCGTGACGACAAAAATCGCGCCATGCTTTTTGAACTGGATAAAAACATTCAATCCCTGAAGGCTCGCCATGGGGAGAGCAGCGAGATCCTGTCATTACTCAATCTCTACCATAACCTGCTGCGTGAATGGTCTGAAATCTGATACTGCTGGCGCGTGGTCGTTTTTCAGCCATCACCTTCGCTATACTTAGTCTGTAGACATCAGCAGGAGGTACACATGGCATCCGGATGGGCAAATGACGACGCGGTTAACGAACAGATCAACAATACTATTGAAGATGCTGTTGCCCGCGCTCGCGGTGAGTTACCGACGGGAGAAAGTCTGTATGAATGCGAAGAATGCGGCAATCCTATCCCTCAGGCCAGACGTGAGGCCGTGCCTGGTGTACGCTTGTGCATCGCCTGCCAACAGGATAAAGATTCACATAGCGCAGCATTTTCAGGATATAATCGCAGGGGTTCGAAAGACAGCCAGCTACGTTGACTTATCTTTACCAAAAGTTTCAGCGCATACGATTTCCTTTACGAGCACGCTTTTTTGCACCCTGTGTAGCAAAATGTGCCGTTGTCGCCTTCTCTGTAAAGCGCAATGACAAGAACTGTAAATCCCTTACTCGAATTTATTAATATTCAATAAGTTATTTGTCATTCAATTTTTTTGATTGATGTCGTCAATTCTATTCGATTTTCTCTCACCAAAAAAAACGTGATACTTATCACATCGACGGAACAACGTCTTCTTAAAGAACACTGACTAACAGAACAACCCTGCGAGAGATTAATCATGAAAAATATCAAATTTGCTGTTGCTGCCATCGCCCTGTCCACCCTGTCATTTGGCGTTTTCGCTGCCGAGCCGGTTTCCTCTACTCAGGCGCAAAACATGAACAAAATTGGTGTGGTATCTGCTGACGGCGCCACTACGCTGGACGGCCTGGAAGCCAAACTGGCTGAGAAAGCGAATGCTGCTGGCGCAACTGGGTACAGCATCACTTCCGCTATCGGCAAAGACAAAATGAGCGGCACCGCGGTTATCTATAAATAACCGAAAGATTACCTGTACGACCCAATGCTCCAACCCTCATTGACCCTGTTTGTTACCCTTTGTTTGCCCGTCCGCCACTGGACGGGCTTTTTTTTGCCTATTGTTTCAGCCGTTGGCAGAATTCCTGCAACACGGCGTCTGGCATCCCAATTTGCAGTGCCGCCTCACAAATCGCTTGCCAACTTCCGGCATCCAGCGGAATACCGTGTTCCAGCCGTTCCTCGCGAGTGTTCACCTCCCACTCCCCAGGCAACAGGATCGGGGCATCTTCAGCATGCGGGGACGCTTTCACCCACTCAGCAAATGCCGCGACCTGGTTGTCGCAGTCCGGCGCGCCGAACAGTTGTGGATTCATAATGATGGTGGTCATACAGTTAATGATGGCGTCCGCGCTGGTCTGCAGGCTCTCTTCATGTGTGGTTTTACCGCCAGAAAGCGCACCGCCCATAATTTCGCACATCGCCGCCAGCGCATACCCCTTGTGCTCGGCAAAGGTCAGCAACGACCCCAGCGGAGAAACCTGCATTACCGCAGGATCGGTAGTGGGAACACCCGCCACATCAATCAGGCATCCTGGAGCCACCGGCTCGCCCTTATGCCATGCCACACGGGTTTTGCCAAACGCGATGGCGCTGGTTGCATAGTCCAGCAACAGTGGGAAGGTATTTTTACGCGGGAATACGACGCAGAAAGGATTGGTGCCAAAACGGCTATCGCGCCCATGAAACGGTGCGACCATCGGGATCCCCACCACATTCACAAAATGCACCGAGACAAAACCTGCCGCCGCACATTGCTCCGCCCAGTAGCCAATACGGCCGATATGGTGCGAATTATGTAATGCCACGGCGGCGATTCCGTACTGACGCGCTTTTTCGATTCCAAGCGTGATTGCCTCGTGCGCCGCCACCTGACCAAACGCACAGTCGCCGTCAAGCGTAATCACCGCCCCCGCATCTTTTACCACTTTGGCATGACGGTTGATCTGCAGATGCCCCTGCGAGAATGAACGAATATAGCTTGGGATCATACCGATGCCATGGGAGTCGTGACCGGCGAGGTTAGAGGCTATCAGATGGTCGGCCACCAGCCGCGCCTCCTGATCATTGCTTCCCATCTGATGAAAAACGGCCTGGATAAAGGCGTGCAGCGTTGGCACATGGAAGCGATGTCCACTGTTCATTGTTATCTCCTGTTGTGTCACGTGTTTGTTGTGTTTCTTATTTTTCAACAAACTATGCTGCGCCACGGTGCGCTGGAGGTCAATAAACGTGCAGAAATTTCACATTGCCGAAAAGAGAGAACCGACGGGCCAGGCAACAGGCCCGTCGGGATAACAAATGGTTTAGAAACTTTGCTCGACGCGGGCAAGTCCTTCAGCCAGTGAGGCGGACTCACCGGTTGCCACCAGGCAGCAGGCCATCTGGATTTTCAACGATGCCGGAACAGGCTCACTGCCAGCCAGACAACGCTCAATCCAGCGCGCGGTGGTTTCCGGATCTTTTGCTACCGGTAGCGGTACCGGCTCGTCAGGCATCTCGCTCTGTCGGTCTTGTAGCACTCGCACACCGGATGAATCTATCAGGCTTATCTGCGGGCAGCGCTGCGGGTTGGCATACACTTCGCCCTCGGTACCATGCATCAACAGGCCGCGCCCACCGATATCGCCGAAGAACTTTGCCACGCGAGAAACATATTCCGGGTGGGACACGCTGGAAAGACGCAGCGCGGCATCTTCAGCAAATGGCGTGGCTAATTTAGCCAGCGTATGTGCACTGTTACGCACACCCATGCGCCAGCGCATCGCCAGCTGTTTCTCCAGCGGAGGGCACAGCGCGCTCACCGGAATAAACACCGGCTCATGACCATCCAGCTTTGCCTGCGCCTGCCCGGCATGCAGCGTTGGCGTAATCCCCATAAGTTCGAAAATGGTTTCAGTCAGTACGCGGGTTGGATCCTCGCTGACGCCGTGCACCACCACCGGAAAACCGAGTTTATGCAGTAAAATCGCCAGCAGCGGAGTCAAATTCGCCTGCTTGCGCGCGCCATTGTAGCTGGGAATGACAATCGGCATGGGTTTGGTTACCGGCGGAGTCAGGCGAATGGTGTGGTTTTGCATCGCTTCGTAAAAGCCCAGCATCTCCGCTTCACCTTCGCCCTTGATACGTAGCGCAATCAGTACCCCGCCCATCTCAAGGTCAGGTACGTCGCCGTTCATCATATGGGTATACAGTCCGCGAGCAGTATCCTTATCCAGGTCACGCGCGTGATTTTTTCCTCGCCCAATCTCTTTAATGATTTTGCGGTAATCCATCGATAACTCCTTGCCTGTTGCTCGCATCGTTAACGCCGACGGCGGCGCGTGGGTTTCGCTTTTTCTTTTGGTTTTACTATAACGTCTGGCACAGCAGGTTGCTCTATCGGAAATATGGGTAACGCGTTCAGTAAACGCTTGCCATAGCTTTTGGTCAATAAACGCTTGTCATAAATAACCACTTCTCCCCAGCAGCCATGGCTACGGATGAGTCGCCCAACCTGCTGGATCAAATTGAACGACGCCGCAGGCAGACTCTGCACCTCGAAGGGGTAGCGGTTCAGACTTTTCAACCACTCGCCCTCGGTGATCACCACCGGGCTGTCGATAGGCGGAAAAGCAATTTTGTGAATATGCACCTGAGTCAGCAGGTCGCCTTTCAAGTCCAGACCTTCAGCAAAAGATTGCAGCCCAACCAGCACACTGCGCTCGCCGTTGGTCACCCGTTTGCGGTGCAACTCCACCAGACGGTAGCGCGGCTGATCGCCCTGCACCAACAACAGCAGGCGCAGATCGGTAACGTGCTCAAGAAAACGCTGCATCGCCCGACCGCTGGCAAAGAGTACCAGCATGCCCTGATGCTTTTTACTCTCCAGCTGTTCGCGAAAATAGGCGGCCATTTCCGCGATATGCTGCTCTTCGTTATCAATTAACGGTTCGTAGCGCATCTGCGGAATGACTATTTTGCCCTGTTCAACGTGATTAAACGGTGAATCCAGCGCGACAAACCGGTCCCCTGCTTTTTCTTTCAGACCGCTCATCTCCTGCAAACGTGAGAAGCTGTTGAGCGAGCGCAGCGTTGCGGAAGTGACAATAATATGCGGGACGCTACGCCACAGCAGTCGTTCGAGCTGATCGCTCACACGGATCCCCACGCAGTGGAACCAGACGTGGATCTGCCCGTCACGCACCTCGCGCGTCGCCCATTTACTCACCGGCGCGCCTGACGATTGCGCGAGCGATGCCAGCCGCCACAGTTTGCTTTGCGCCTCAAACATGCCCAGCGCCCGGTTCATCTGCAAAATAACCCGATGCAGACGCACGATATCGTGAGTGCCGGTTTTTTCGCTGAGATCGTTGAGGAACAGTTCCGCCAGACCGCGCAGCATTTCCGTTAGCTTTGCCAGACGCTGACAAATCTCCATCACTTCCGCAGGCAATTCACCCATCGCAAAGCGGTGCTCCGCCTCCTGGGTAGCGGGCATATACAGATTAAGAATGTTATTGAGCGATGAAATCAGCTCATACAATTCCTCACAGTGACCGTTCAGACGCTCGGCATTCGCCAGCGGCGGCGTGGTCTTCGGGCGGAACTGCTCCAGGCAGGTAGCCACTAATTTGCAAAACAGATCCAACTGCAGTCGATACCAGGGGGCGCTGATTTCTGCGCTCATCTCCAGCGCATCGCGCGCGACATCCGGCAAATGGTGGCCTTCATCAAGTACCAGCAGTAGGTTTTTCGGCTCCGGCAAAACGGCTTCGCTTTCCATGGCCGCCATTACCAGCGCATGATTAGCCACGACCACTTCAGCTTCCTGAATCTCCCGGCGGGCGACAAAAAAAGGGCATTCACGATAGTAGTGACAGTTGCGATTCAGACAGCTGGCTTTATCGGTGCTCAGACGCTGCCAGAGTCCGTCGTCGATAGCGATATCGGTGTGGTCGCGCAGCCCGTCCCACTTGTAGCTGTCGAGATCGCCTTTTAGCCTGGCACAGCGCTTTTGTTCTTCCTGGTTGTTGGGCGTCAGGTCATCGTCGAGAAAAGCCAGCAGATCCTGCTGATTGGGTTCAGTGCTGGCCAGCGCCGCTAAGTTACGCGGGCAGACATAGCGTCCGCGACCAAACGCAGCGGTAAAACGCAGGTCGGGGATAATTTTGCGCAGCAGCGGTAAATCTTTGCTGTAGATCTGGTCCTGCAAAGCGACGTTGGCGGTACTGACCACCAGCGTTTTTTGTTCTTCACGCGCGATGGCAATACCGGGAATCAGATACGACAGGGTTTTCCCCACCCCGGTCGGTGCTTCAATCGCCAGATGCCGCCCTTCTTCCCCGGAGAGCGTTTTCGCGACGTCAGCAATCATCTGCCGCTGCGGCGCACGGGGGATAAAGTCGGGGATCTGTTCCTGAAGCGCCTTGTACCAGGCGGCGATTTGCGCTTTTAGCGCGGCGGTAAGTGCCATGAGAAAACCTGAAATACTGTATAAACAGCCACTATTGTGGCACTTTCTATCCCGTGTCGCAAAAAGAAAAGCCCGACCTTTCGGCCGGGCTCGCAATTACTGCGCTGCAGACGGTTTGCGCGGACGGCGCGGTGGACGAGGTTTATCACCTGCCGGTTTGCCTTCGCCATTACGCGGCTTCGCTTTTGGCGCTCCGCCATCCTGACGACGCGGCTGCTGTCCACGCCCTGCTCCGCCCTGCCCACGACCACCGCCGCCGCCACGCTGCTGACGACCGTTCTGGATCGGCTCAGCTTTAATGGACGGGTCTGGCTCGTAGCCTGGCGTCGCAATACGCGGGATCTCTTTTTTCAGCAACTTCTCGATGTCACGCAACAGCTTGTGTTCATCGACGCACACCAGAGACAACGCTTCGCCGGTAGCGGCCGCACGACCGGTACGACCAATGCGGTGCACGTAGTCTTCCGGAACGTTTGGCAGCTCGTAGTTCACCACGTGCGGTAACTCTTCAATGTCCAGACCTCGCGCGGCAATATCGGTCGCTACCAGCACGCGAATATCACCGGATTTAAAATCAGCCAGCGCACGCGTACGCGCACCCTGAGATTTATTACCGTGGATAGCCGCACTGCGGATGCCGTCTTTATTCAGTTGCTCTGCCAGATGGTTCGCGCCATGTTTGGTACGGGTAAACACCAGCACCTGCTGCCAGTTTCCCTGACCAATCATCTGCGACAGCAGTTCGCGTTTACGTTTTTTATCAACGAAATGAACGTGCTGAGTAACCTGCTCTGACGCGGTATTACGCCGCGCCACTTCGATTTCCAGCGGGTTGTGCAACAGTTTTTCGGCCAGCGATTTAATGTCATCAGAGAACGTTGCCGAGAACAGCAGGTTCTGACGTTTTGCCGGCAGTTTTGCCAGAACGCGACGAATATCGTGAATAAAGCCCATATCCAGCATGCGGTCAGCTTCATCCAGTACCAGGATCTCAACCTGATCAAGTTTCACCGCATTCTGGTGTTCCAGATCGAGCAAACGACCCGGAGTAGCGATCAGCACATCTACGCCGCCACGCAGCTTCATCATCTGCGGGTTAATGCTGACGCCGCCGAAGACCACCAGCGAGCGAATATTCAGATACTTACTGTAATCACGGACGTTTTCGCCAATCTGGGCCGCCAGTTCGCGGGTTGGCGTGAGGATCAGCGCACGAACCGGACGACGGCTTTTACCATGCGGCTGATTGGTGATCAGGTGCTGCAACAGCGGCAGAGTAAAACCTGCCGTTTTCCCCGTACCGGTCTGGGCGCTGGCCATCAGATCGCGGCCTTCCAGCACGGCAGGAATAGCCTGCTGCTGAATAGGGGTAGGTTCACGGTAACCCTGCTCGGCAACGGCACGTAAAATTTCAGGGTTTAAACCAAGGGAATCAAAAGACATAACAACTCCGAACCGCCCTGACCGTTACCGGTGTCGTTTTCAGGGAGATACATACAATAGAGATGACAAAAACCACAATGTCATGAAGGGGCGGAGTGTAGCAGTTTTTGTGATGTGCCGCATAAATTATCCCTTCACTGGAAAATAACGCTCCGGACTGGACAAGGCTGCACATCAGTCATAATCTTAATCAATCGATTGATTAAGATCAGAGTCGTGCCATGAATACACCCACCATGACAACCAAAGGTGAACAGGCGAAGAACCAGCTCATTGCCGCCGCATTGGCGCAATTCGGTGAGTATGGTCTGCACGCCACGACGCGCGATATCGCTGCACAGGCCGGGCAAAACATTGCGGCTATCACCTACTATTTTGGCTCAAAAGAGGATTTATATCTCGCCTGCGCCCAGTGGATTGCGGATTTTATCGGTGCACAGTTTCGCCCGCACGCTGAAGAGGCCGAGCGTTTATTCGCCCAGCCTAAGCCGGACCGTGGCGCGATGCGCGAACTGATCCTGCGCGCCTGCAAAAATATGATCATGCTGTTAACTCAGGACGACACCGTTAACCTGAGCAAATTTATCTCGCGCGAACAGCTTTCCCCCACCGCGGCTTATCAACTGGTGCACGACCAGGTTATCAATCCGCTGCATACACATCTGACGCGCCTGATTGCCGCCTATACGGGCGGCGATGCCAATGATACCCAAATGATTCTGCACACCCACGCCATACTCGGCGAGGTGCTGGCTTTTCGTCTGGGGAAAGAAACCATTCTGTTGCGTACAGGCTGGTCACAATTTGATGAGGATAAAACCGCGCTGATTGACCAAACGATCACCTGTCACATCGATCTTATTCTGCAAGGTTTAACGCAAAGGAGTCTGGAGTCATGAAAAAACCTGTCGTTCTCGGGCTGGTTATCGCGGCCCTCGTTGCCGTGATTGCCGGTGGAACGTGGTGGCATCAGAGTCGGCAAGATAACGGCCTGACGCTATACGGCAATGTCGATATCCGTAGCGTCAACCTGAGTTTTCGTGTCGGCGGCAGGCTGGCCTCGCTGGCGGTTGACGAAGGCGATGCGATTACCGCCGGTCAGGTGCTGGGTGAACTGGACCGCGCACCGTATGAAAACGCATTGATGCAGGCAAAAGCCAACGTTGCCGCCGCACAGGCACAATACGATCTGATGCTGGCAGGGTATCGCGAAGAAGAGATCGCGCAAACCGCGGCGGCAGTCAAACAGGCACAGGCCGCCTATGATTACGCGCAGAACTTTTACAATCGGCAGGTCGGATTGTGGAAAAGCCGCACCATTTCAGCCAACGATCTGGAAAACGCCCGTTCATCTCGCGATCAGGCGTTAGCTTCGCTGAAATCCGCACAGGATAAACTCACGCAGTATCGCAGCGGTAATCGTGTGCAGGACATCGAGCAGGCAAAAGCCACGCTCGAACAAGCTCAGGCCGAGCTGGCACAGGCAGAGCTTAATTTGCATGACACCACGCTGACCTCGCCGTCTGACGGCACGCTTCTCACCCGTGCAGTTGAACCCGGCAGCATGCTGAACGAAGGGGGCACGGTACTGACGCTGTCGCTCACGCGTCCGGTATGGGTTCGTGCTTACGTTGACGAACGAAATCTGAGCCAGGCGCAGCCAGGACGTGAGATCCTGCTCTATACCGATGGCCGCCCGGACAAACCGTATCACGGCAAAATCGGCTTCGTTTCTCCTACCGCCGAATTTACCCCGAAAACGGTCGAGACTCCTGACCTGCGTACCGACCTGGTTTATCGCCTGCGAATTGTGGTGACCGACGCGGACGATGCGCTGCGTCAGGGAATGCCGGTAACGATAAAGTTTGGCGATGAGGCACGGCATGAATGACGCCGTCATTACGCTTAAAGGGCTGACGAAAAACTTTGCCGGAATGGAAAAACCGGCCGTCGCCCCGCTCGACTGTACCGTTCATGCAGGCTACGTGACCGGGCTTGTCGGGCCGGACGGCGCGGGCAAAACTACGTTGATGCGAATGCTGGCGGGATTATTAAAACCTGATGCCGGAAGTGCTGAAGTGATTGGTTTTGACCCCATCAAAGACGACAGCGCACTACATGCGGTGCTGGGCTATATGCCGCAGAAATTTGGTCTGTACGAAGATTTAACCGTCATGGAGAACCTCAATCTCTATGCCGACTTACGCAGCGTCACCGGTGAAGCGCGAGAAAAAACCTTTGCCCGACTCCTGGAATTCACCTCGCTGGGACCATTTACCGGACGACTGGCTGGCAAGCTTTCTGGCGGCATGAAGCAGAAGCTCGGGCTTGCCTGTACGCTGGTTGGCGAACCTAAAGTGTTGCTGCTGGATGAGCCAGGCGTAGGTGTCGACCCCATTTCCCGTCGCGAACTGTGGCAAATGGTCCACGAGCTGGCCGGGGACGGCATGCTGATCCTCTGGAGTACGTCGTATCTGGATGAAGCAGAGCAATGCCGTGATGTGCTGCTGATGAACGAAGGTGAACTGTTATACCAGGGCGATCCCACCCAGCTTACGCAAACCATGGCAGGTCGCAGCTTCCTGATGAGCAGTCCACAGGAAAACAACCGCCGACTGCTGCAACGCGCGTTAAAACTGCCGCTGGTCAGCGACGGAATGATTCAGGGCAAATCCGTCCGTTTAATCCTGAAAAAAGAGGCTACGGCTCAGCAGATCCAAAACGCTGACGGCATGCCGGAGATAACCATCAACGAAACCGCACCCCGCTTCGAAGATGCCTTTATCGATTTACTCGGCGGAGCCGGAACATCGGAATCCCCGCTGGGCGCTATCCTGCATACCGTGGAAGGCACGCCTGGCGAAACGGTGATCGAAGCCAAAGCGCTGACCAAGAAATTTGGCGATTTTGCCGCTACCGACCACGTAGACTTTGCCGTGCAGCGCGGCGAGATATTTGGTCTGTTAGGACCCAACGGCGCTGGCAAATCCACCACCTTTAAAATGATGTGCGGCCTGCTGGTCCCCACTTCCGGCAAAGCGCTGGTGCTGGATATGGACCTGAAAGTTAGCTCCGGTAAAGCGCGTCAGCATCTGGGCTATATGGCGCAGAAATTCTCCCTGTACGGTAACCTGACGGTTGAACAGAATCTGCGCTTTTTCTCCGGCGTCTACGGCCTGCGCGGTCGGGCGCAGAAAGAGAAAATCGATCGTATGAGCGAAGCATTTGGCCTGAAGAGTATCGCTTCCCATGCCACCGATGAACTGCCGCTGGGATTTAAGCAGCGTCTGGCGCTGGCCTGCTCGCTGATGCATGAACCCGACATTCTGTTCCTTGATGAACCCACTTCCGGGGTCGATCCCCTCACCCGTCGTGAGTTCTGGTTGCATATCAACAGTATGGTGGAAAAAGGCGTCACGGTGATGGTGACCACCCACTTTATGGATGAGGCAGAATACTGCGATCGCATCGGGCTGGTGTATCGCGGCAAACTGATAGCCAGCGGTACGCCAGACGACCTGAAGGCTCAGGCTGCCGACAGCGACACGCCGGACCCGACCATGGAACAGGCGTTCATCACGCTAATCAATGACTGGGATAAGGAGCATACGCATGAGTAACTCCGCTCTCTCCTGGCGTCGCGTCCGCGCGCTGTGCGTGAAAGAGACGCGCCAGATCGTCCGCGATCCCAGCAGTTGGCTGATTGCGGTGGTGATCCCGCTGCTGCTACTGTTTATCTTCGGCTACGGGATCAACCTCGACTCCAGCAAGCTGCGGGTAGGGATTTTGCTCGAACAGCAGAGTGAAGAGGCGCTGGATTTTACCCATACCATGACCGGTTCGCCGTATATTGACGCCACTATCAGCGATAATCGTCAGGAACTGATTGAGAAAATGCAGGCCGGGCGCATTCGCGGTCTGGTGGTGATCCCAGTGGATTTTGCCCAGCAGATGGCGCGACCTAACGATGTCGCCCCGATCCAGGTGATCACCGACGGCAGCGAACCGAATACCGCCAACTTTGTGCAGGGTTATGTCGAAGGCATCTGGCAAATCTGGCAGCAACAGCGGGCAGAAGATCGCGGGGAATCGTTCAAACCTTTGATCGACGTGCAAACCCGCTACTGGTTTAACCCGGCGGCCATCAGCCAGCACTTTATTATTCCCGGAGCGGTAACCATCATCATGACGGTGATTGGCGCCATCCTCACCTCATTAGTGGTGGCGCGCGAATGGGAGCGCGGCACCATGGAAGCGCTGCTGTCGACAGAAGTCACCCGCGTCGAACTCCTACTGTGCAAACTGATCCCGTATTACTTTCTGGGCATGCTGGCGATGCTGCTGTGTATGCTGGTGTCGGTGTTTATTCTTGGCGTGCCCTACCGCGGCTCGTTGCTGATCCTGTTTTTCATTACCAGCCTGTTTCTGCTCAGTACGCTCGGCATGGGGTTGCTTATTTCCACCATCACTCGCAACCAGTTTAACGCCGCGCAGGTTGCGCTGAATGCCGCCTTCCTGCCCTCGATTATGCTGTCGGGTTTTATCTTCCAGATAGACAGCATGCCCGCGATCATCCGGGCGGTAACCTACATTATTCCGGCACGTTATTTCGTCAGTACCCTGCAAAGCCTGTTTCTGGCAGGAAATATTCCGGTGGTGCTGATTATCAACGTGCTGTTTTTAATCGCTTCGGCGGTGATGTTTATCGGCCTGACGTGGCTTAAAACCAAACGTCGGCTGGATTAAATTCGTGTATGGATAATTGTAGCCGTAGGCCGGATAAGGCGTTCACGTCGCCATCCGGCATTATGCCTGATGCGCTTAGCTTATCAGGCCTACAAACTGGACTGAGAGGACAGGCATGTTTCATCGCTTATGGACATTAATTCGCAAAGAGCTGCAATCGCTATTACGCGAACCGCAGACGCGAGCCATTCTGATTTTACCGGTGCTGATTCAGGTTATCCTGTTCCCGTTCGCGGCAACGCTGGAAGTCACCAACGCCACTATCGCTATCTATAACGAAGACAACGGTAAACATTCGGTTGAGCTTACCCAGCGCTTCGCCCGCGCCAGCGCCTTTACGCATGTTCTGCTGCTGAAAAGTCCGCAGGAGATCCAGCCCACCATCGACACGCAAAAAGCCCTGCTACTGGTGCGTTTCCCGGCCAATTTTTCGCGTAATCTGGATACCTTCCAGCAGGCTCCCATGCAGATTATCCTCGACGGACGTAACTCCAACAGCGCGCAAATTGCCGCGAATTACCTGCAACAAATCGTTAAGGAGTATCAGCAGGAGCTGATGGACGGCAAGCCGAAACCGAACAACAGCGAGCTGGTGGTGCGTAACTGGTATAACCCGAATCTGGATTACAAATGGTTTGTGGTTCCGTCGCTGATCGCCATGATCACCACCATCGGCGTAATGATCGTCACCTCGCTCTCGGTTGCCCGCGAGCGCGAGCAAGGCACGCTGGATCAACTGCTGGTTTCCCCGCTTACCACCTGGCAGATTTTCATCGGCAAAGCGGTGCCTGCGTTAATTGTGGCAACTTTTCAGGCCACCATTGTGCTGGCGATTGGCATCTGGGCTTATCACATCCCGTTTGCCGGTTCATTGGGGCTGTTTTATTTCACGATGGTAATTTACGGGCTGTCGCTGGTCGGCTTTGGTCTGCTGATTTCGTCACTGTGCGCCACCCAGCAGCAGGCGTTTATCGGGGTGTTTGTGTTTATGATGCCGGCGATTTTACTCTCGGGCTATGTCTCACCGGTAGAAAACATGCCGGTCTGGTTGCAGAATCTGACGTGGATAAACCCGATCCGCCATTTTACGGACATCACGAAACAGATTTACCTGAAAGATGCGAGTCTGCAGATTGTCTGGGGAAGCTTGTGGCCGCTACTAGTGATAGCGGCCACGACCGGATCAGCGGCGTATGCGATGTTTAGACGCAAGGTGATGTAGCTTTTTGTCTTTCGCCAGCAGCGAGACCACGGCGGGTCCGGCAAGGATGACCAGCCCCGCCAGTGCCAGCAAGACGTTGTTTTGCAGCACGCGTGACAGCAGCCACAGTACGATCATGGCGGCACCGAAATACCACGTCGTGGTCAACTCTTCCAGCACATCAGCCACGTCGCGCCAGCGCTGTTCGTGGTGACGTTGCAATGCAAGCATCAATAAAACCGTAACGCCGTACACGACGCACAATCCCAGGCCGACATGCACCAGTCTGCCGCTCATCCAGCCCATTACCAGCAACGCCACTACCAGTAAATGCAACACTATCTGCCAGCAACTTAGACCCGTTGCGACACGAACACGTTGTTGCCACCTCATGGCTATTCTCCTGAAGGATTTTCGACTAATTGTTCAGAGTACCGGACTTTACGGAAAATTCCGTAACACCGCATCTTTTTGTGACGACGACTACACTATTTTATTTAGGAAGTGACGCCAACGGGAGGTCCATGAGCGGATCGAGAGTTCAATTTTCATTCAATGTGCTCACCATTAATACTCACAAAGGGTTTACCGCCTTCAACCGGCGTTTTATTTTGCCTGAGCTACGGGAAGCCGTCAGAACCGTCGGCGCAGACATTGTGTGTCTGCAGGAAGTCATGGGCGCGCACGAAGCGCATTCGCTGCACATTGAGAACTGGCCGGATACCAGCCACTACGAATTTCTGGCAGACACGATGTGGAGCGACTTCGCCTACGGGCGTAACGCCGTGTACCCGCAGGGACATCACGGTAATGCAGTGCTGTCGCGGTATCCCATTGAGCATTATGAAAATCGTGATGTGTCAGTCGGTGCGAGTGAAAAGCGCGGAGTCCTTTACTGCCGCATCGTACCGCCAATGCTCTCCCACCCCATTCATGTGATGTGTGTGCATCTCGGCCTACGTGAAGCTCACCGCCAGGCTCAGCTCTCAATGCTGGCAGACTGGGTTAACGCCCTGCCCAACGCGGAGCCCGTGGTGATTGCTGGAGATTTTAACGACTGGCGGCAAACGGCCAATCGCCCGTTGAAAGCCAAAGCTGGTCTTGACGAGATTTTTACCCGCGCCCACGGTCGCCCGGCGCGAACGTTTCCAGTGCAGTTTCCCCTGCTGCGCCTGGACAGGATCTATGTGAAAAACGCGAATGCCAGTACCCCAACGACGCTTGCGCTGCGTCACTGGCGACATTTGTCCGATCATGCCCCCCTGAGTGCGGAGATTCATTTATGAAATATGGCTGGCGTGAAGGCAATCAAATTCAACTGCTGGAAAACGGCGATCAATTCTACCCCGCCGTCTTTGACGCCATTGAGCAGGCACAGCAAAAAATTATCCTTGAGACTTTTATCTGGTTTGAAGATGCGGTAGGAAAACAGCTGCATGCCGCGTTGCTCGAAGCCGCCCGACGAGGAATCAAAGCAGAGGTGCTGCTGGATGGCTACGGCTCGCCGGATCTGAGCGACAGTTTTGTTGAAGAGCTGACCGTAGCCGGTGTTGTTTTCCGCTACTACGATCCGCGTCCGCGTCTTTTTGGAATGCGCACCAATCTCTTTCGCCGTATGCATCGAAAAATAGTGGTCATTGATGACCGTGTTGCCTTTGTCGGCGGCATCAATTACTCCGCTGAACATATGTCGGATTACGGCCCGGAGGCCAAGCAGGATTACGCCGTTCGCGTTGAAGGTCCAGTCGTTGCTGACATTCTGAACTTTGTACTGGAAAACCTGCCCGGGCAAAGCGCCGTACGACGCTGGTGGCGACGTCATCACCGGGCAATCGACAATCATCGCCCCGGCGAAGCGCAGGCGCTGTTTGTCTGGCGCGATAACGAAGAGCATCGCGATGATATTGAACGCCATTATCTTAAAATGCTGACCCAGGCCCGACGGGAAGTGATCATTGCCAATGCCTATTTCTTTCCCGGTTATCGCCTGCTGCATGCCCTGCGTAAAGCAGCACGACGCGGCGTTCGGGTAAAACTCATTGTGCAGGGTGAACCGGATATGCCGATTGTGAAAGTGGGTGCCCGCCTGCTGTACAACTATCTGGTTAAAGGTGGCGTCCATGTCTACGAATACCGCCGTAAACCTCTGCATGGCAAAGTGGCGCTGATGGACGATCACTGGGCGACGGTGGGCTCCAGCAATCTTGATCCGCTGAGCCTGTCACTGAATCTGGAAGCGAATCTGATTATTCATGACCGCACGTTTAACCAGACCCTGCGCGACAACCTGAACCCTATTATTGCGCAGGACTGCAAGCGGGTAGATGAATCCATGCTGCCAAAACGCACCTGGTGGAACCTGACTAAAAGCGTGTTGGCCTTCCACTTTTTACGCCACTTCCCGGCGCTGGTCGGCTGGCTTCCGGCGCATACCCCGCATCTGGCCGAGGTAGAGCCGCCCGCGCAGCCCGCTCTGGAAACTCAGGACCGTATACAAACTGAGGATGCAGGAGGGAAAACCTGATGGCAAAAAATCACCGACGCTGGCGGTTAGCGAAAAAGACCCTCACATGGTTATTTTTTATTGCGGTGATCGTGTTGCTGGTCGTTTATGCCAGCAAAGTCAACTGGCAGGAAGTGTGGACGGTAATTCGCGATTACAACCGGATCGCCCTGCTCAGCGCCGTGGGGTTGGTGATCGTCAGTTATTTACTTTACGGTTGTTATGATCTGCTCGGGCGCTACTACTGCGGTCACAAACTGGCAAAACGCCAGGTCATGCTGGTGTCGTTTATCTGTTACGCGTTTAACCTGACGTTAAGCACCTGGGTGGGCGGTATTGGGATGCGATATCGGCTCTACTCGCGTCTCGGGTTGCCGGGGGGCACAATAACGCGGATTTTTTCGCTGAGTATTACCACTAACTGGCTGGGCTATATTCTGCTGGGCGGTTTTATATTTACCTTCGGCGTCGTCGAACTGCCCGCTCACTGGTATATCGATGAAGGCACATTGCGCATTTTAGGCATAGCGCTGCTGCTTATTATTGTTGTTTATCTGTGGTTTTGCACCTTCGCTAAACATCGTCACATCACCATCAAGGGCCAAAAGCTGGTGCTCCCCTCCTGGAAATTTGCCCTCGCGCAGATGGCGATATCCGGGACTAACTGGATGGTTATGGGGGCGATTATCTGGTTGTTGCTGGGTCAGAATATTAACTATTTCTTCGTGCTTGGCGTGCTGCTGGTGAGCAGTATTGCCGGGGTTATTGTGCATATTCCGGCAGGGATCGGCGTGCTGGAGGCGGTTTTTATGGCGCTGCTGGCGGGAGAGAATACGTCTCAGGGCACGATCATTGCTGCCCTGCTCGCGTATCGCGTGCTGTACTATTTTATTCCGCTACTGCTGGCGCTGATGTGTTATTTACTGCTGGAGAGTCGGGCGAAAAAGCTGCGGGTAAAAAACGAGAAGGCGATGGCGAAATGATGGTGCTTATAGTGCCGGATGCGGCTTAACGCCTTATCCGGCCTACTTTCGATACACAACTGTAGGCCGGATAAGCGCAGCGCCATCCGGCAACAGACAATTAACGACGATTGCCGAAAATACGCAGCAGCATCAGGAACAGGTTGATGAAGTCCAGATACAGCGTTAAGGCCCCAAGAATTGCGTATTTACGCAGATTGGAGCTGTCGCGCAGGTCGATCTGCTCACCGATATTTTTCAGCTTCTGCGTGTCATAGGCGGTCAGACCGACAAACACTATCACCCCGATATAGGTCACCGCCCACATCAGCGCTTCGCTCTTCAGCCAGAAGTTAACCAGCGAAGCCAGCACAATACCGATCAGCGCCATAAACAGCATATTGCCGAAGCCGCTCAGATCGCGCTTGGTGGTGTAGCCATACAAACTCATGATCCCGAACATCCCGCCAGTGACCACGAAGGTGCTGGCGATAGACGAGTAGGTATAGACAATAAAGATGCTTGATAGCGTCAACCCGGTTAATGCCGAATAGAGCATAAACAGCGTGGTCGCCATACCCGCGCTCAGCCTTTGCACCATGCCGGACAGAACAAACACCAGCGCCAGTTGAGCGATGATCAGGCCAAAGAAGGTGATTTTGCTGGAGAAGACAAACATCATCACCGCGGGCGTATTTGCCGCATACCAGGCGATAAACGCCGTCAGCAATAGTCCGCAGGTCATCCAGCCGTACACCTGCGCCATATACGTTTGCAGGCCGGAACGGGCCTGTACAATAGAATCGGATCGTGGGAATCGGTCCATGACAATCTCCTGAATCAGTATGAGCCTACAACAATTGTACTCTACCAGCGTTTTGCTGCTAGCTTATCACTGTCGCGGGCGTCAACCCAGCGCTCACCTTCCGGCGTGGCCTCGCGCTTCCAGAACGGCGCGCGGGTTTTCAGGTAATCCATAATGAACTGCCCGGCATCAAACGCGCTGCTGCGATGCGCGCTGGTCACGCCAACAAAAACGATCTCGTCACCCGGCCACAGTTCGCCAATGCGATGGATCACCGTCACCCGACCCAGCGGCCAGCGCGAACGCGCTTCGTCGACAATCTCCGCCAGCGCTTTTTCGGTCATTCCCGGATAGTGTTCCAGCGTTAACGCCTTAACGCTGTCACCGAGATTGTGATTGCGCACTTTACCGGTGAAAGTGACTACCGCGCCGTCTTCATCGCGCTCTGCCAGCCAGGGATACTCATCCCCGACGCTGAACGGCGCATGACCAACAACAATTCGCGTTTCAGCCATTTTAGCCTCCGGTTACCGGCGGGAAGAAAGCGACTTCATCACCCGCGTTAAGAGGATGGTCAAAACTGACCAGCGTCTGATTCACCGCCGCCAGCAGCTTGCCGTCTTCCAGCGCCAGCGCCCAGCGATCGCTTTGCGCCGCCAGATGCTTGCGCAGCGCTTCTACCGTTGCAAACTCGGCGGCAACTTCTAACGCATCGGTGTTCACCAGTTCCCGTACCTGAGCAAAGAAAAGAACCTTAATCATGCGCATCCACCTTAAAATCACCCGATTTGCCGCCGCTTTTTGCCAGCAAACGCACCGGACCAATCACCATATCCTTTTGCACCGCTTTGCACATATCGTAGATGGTCAACGCCGCCACGGAGGCTGCCGTTAACGCTTCCATTTCAACGCCGGTTTTACCGGTCAGGCGACACAGCGTTTCAATACGTACGCGATTGTGCTCCGGCTCGGCGTGCAAATTGACTTCGACCTTGCTCAACATCAGTGGGTGACACAGTGGGATAAGATCCCAGGTCCGTTTGGCAGCCTGAATACCGGCAATACGCGCCGTGGCGAAAACATCACCCTTATGGTGACTGCCGTCGATGATCATCGCCAGCGTTTCGCTACGCATGGTTACAAATGCTTCTGCACGCGCCTCGCGTACGGTTTCCGCTTTGGCGGAGACATCCACCATATGCGCTTCGCCAGCGGCGTTAATATGAGTCAGTTGCGACATACTTATTTCTTCAAATGTGGGTGGAAATTACACGGACGCGTACGGGCATCAAGCTGCGGCGCAATGATATTTTCCCAGGCAGTACGACACGCTTTGGTCGAACCCGGCATGGCAAAAATCAGCGTTTTATTGGCCACCCCGGCAATCGCGCGGGATTGCAGCGTCGCGGTGCCAATCTCTTCAAACGACAGCATACGGAATACTTCGCCAAACCCTTCGACTTCTCTGTCGAACAGCGGTTGCAGCGCTTCCGGCGCCTGGTCCCCTTCGGTTAAGCCAGTGCCACCGGTGATGAGCACCACCTGTACATCGTCACTGGCAATCCAGGCAGAAACCTGGGCGCGGATGGCGTAGCGGTTCTCTTTGACAATCGCCTTATCGACAATCTGATGACCCGCTTCTTGCGCCGAGTCACGCAGATAATGGCCGGAGGTGTCATCTTCTTCGCCGCGACGGTTAGAAACAGTAAGAATAGCAATGCGTGTCGGGATAAATTCAGCGCTTACCTGACTCATGAAAAACTCCTTTTAGCGATCAGCCGCCAATGTAAGATAAGTTTTGCGTAATACCGGTATTGTTCTGATGCAGGAAATGGGTCTGCTTTTTCTCCAGCAGCGCGGCTGAAATACGTTCTTCCAGCGCCGGTTGCTGAGCATCGTCTTCCAGCAAATCACGCAGGCTTACGCCGCCTTCACCAAATAAACACAGATGAAGCTTGCCGACAGAGGAAACGCGCAGACGATTACAGGTGGCGCAGAAGTCTTTCTCATAAGGCATGATCAGACCAATTTCGCCAACATAATCAGGATGACAGAAAACCTGAGCCGGGCCGTCGCTACGCTGTCGGATCTGGTGGATCCAGCCGCGACGCAGCAGCTCATCGCGCAGTACCTGTCCGGAAATATGGTGTTTACGGAAGAGAGAGCTGCCCTCGCCCGTTTCCATCAGTTCAATAAAACGCAGTTGGATTGGTCGAGGTTGGATCCACGCCAGGAAGGTGTCCAGTTGATGATGGTTTACGTCGCGCATCAGCACGGTGTTGACTTTCACTTTTTCAAAACCGGCATCAAAGGCGGCATCAATGCCCGCCATCACCTGCTGAAACTTGTCCTGTCCGGTAATGGCGTGAAACTGACGGGCGTCGAGGCTGTCGACGCTGACGTTGAGCGCGGTCAGTCCGGCATCGCGCCAGGCGGCGGCATCACGCGCCAGACGATAACCATTGGTGGTTACCGCAATCTGGCGAATGGCGTCGTTTTCGCGCACGGCGGCGATAATGTCAGTGAAGTCGCGACGCAGTGAAGGTTCGCCCCCCGTCAGACGCACTTTTTCCGTTCCCAGACTGGCGAACGCACGCGTGACACGGCGAATTTCATCAACGGTTAAAAAGCCGTTGTTGGTGACCCCGCCGGGCTTATAGCCATCCGGCAGGCAGTAGGTGCAACGAAAGTTACACACATCGGTAATCGACAAACGTAAGTAGTAAAACTTACGTGCGAAAGCATCGGTAAGTTGAGAGCCCATGTACACCTTTCCAAATACGGGAGACGTAGTCATTTCTTCCTGCGCCCTGGTGACAAACTTTTTCAAGTCTTGTCACGGCCAAAGCACCGTATCATTTGACCCAGGTGCAGAGGCTAGAGTGTTTATACTCATCATACTTCGAGTTGCAGATGCGTTGGCTTACGGCAACTCAAATTTTTAAGAGTACTTTGTGGTTATGCCGATACTAGCGTGTAAATGGCGCTTTTGCCATGTACACTTTCGCTGTATAAATATGTATATAGCGACATGATCGTGCAATTTCGCTACAGAATAAGCAAAAATCACAGTTTTGCATTGATATACATCATCTTGCCATCAGGTGAGTGTCGTCAGAAAGGAGTAGATCGCAGAAAAAAATTACGGCAGATGCCGACTGGATAATTGCTGAAAACACGCTATTTACGTTACTGTAGCGCCGATCAATTGATATCAGGAAAATATATGCGCACTCGCACGCTGGCAGATTTGGACCGCGTTGTCGCTCTCGGCGGAGGGCATGGATTAGGACGCGTTCTCTCCTCTCTTTCCCCATTAGGTTCCCGCCTGACGGGTATCGTCACCACCACCGATAACGGCGGGTCGACAGGTCGTATTCGTCGCTCTGAAGGAGGGATTGCCTGGGGAGACATGCGTAACTGTCTGAACCAGTTAATTACCCAACCCAGCGTTGCATCCGCTATGTTTGAGTATCGTTTTGGCGGTAATGGCGAACTTTCCGGGCATAACCTCGGAAATCTGATGTTAAAGGCGCTCGATCACCTCAGCGTGCGGCCTCTGGAAGCTATCAATTTAATTCGTAGCCTGCTGAAAGTTGACGCACATTTAATTCCGATGTCGGAGCTGCCGGTGGATCTGATGGCCATTGATGACCAGGGGCACGAAGTTTATGGCGAAGTGAATATCGATCAGCTCACCGTCCCACCTCAGGAACTGATGCTTTCGCCAAAAGTCCCGACTACACGGGAGGCCGTTGAGGCTATCGCTGAAGCGGATTTAATTTTGATAGGCCCCGGCAGTTTTTACACCAGCCTGATGCCGATTCTTTTACTCGATGAAATGTCACAGGCATTACGTCGCACACCGGCTCCGATGGTCTACATAGGCAATCTTGGGCGCGAATTAAGCCTGCCAGCAGCCAGCCTGACGCTTAGCGATAAGCTGGCCATTATTGAACAGTACGTCGGGAAGAAAGTGATTGATGCGGTGGTTGTGGGGCCGAAAGTGGATGCTTCCGCCGTTACCGACCGCGTTGTGATCCAGGAAGTGTTGGAAGCCAGCGATATTCCCTACCGCCATGACCGCCAGCTATTGCATAGTGCGCTGGAGAAAGCGGTGCAGGCGCTGGGCTGAACGGATTTGCCTGATGCGCTTCGCTTATCAGGCCTACAAAACGATTTGCTCCGCCATCCGGCCTACGTACGCTATCTACCCCGTAGGTCGGATAAGGGTTTACCCCGCATCCGACACCGTCTTACGATGCCGCAATAAACAACTCGCGCAACTGATGCAACTGGTCACGGATTGTCGCGGCCTCTTCAAATTCGAGATTCTGCGCGTGTTGCATCATCTGCCCTTCCAGCTCGTGAATCTTCTGCTGCAGCGCTTTTGGCGTCATATCCAGTTCGACAACCTCAGACTTCGCGCCTGCGCGTGACTTCCCTTTGCCTTTCGCTTTGGTCTTCGCAATATTCTGACCCAGCGCCAGAATATCGACCACTTTCTTGTTCAGCCCCTGCGGCGTAATACCGTGTTCTTCGTTATAGAGCTGCTGCTTCTCACGGCGACGTTCGGTTTCACCAATCGCTTTAGCCATAGAGGCGGTAATTTTATCGCCGTAGAGAATCGCCTTACCGTTGATGTTACGCGCCGCACGACCAATGGTCTGAATAAGTGACCGCTCAGAACGCAGGAACCCTTCTTTGTCTGCGTCCAGAATCGCCACCAGGGAGACCTCAGGCATGTCCAGACCTTCACGTAGCAGGTTGATACCCACCAGCACGTCAAACTCGCCCAGACGCAGGTCACGAATGATTTCCATACGTTCCACGGTATCGATGTCAGAGTGCAGATAACGCACCCGTTCACCGTGCTCTTCAAGATACTCGGTGAGATCCTCCGCCATCCGTTTGGTGAGCGTGGTGACCAGCACACGTTCGTTAATCGCCGCACGGGTGCGGATCTCAGATAGCAGATCGTCAACCTGCGTCGCCACCGGGCGCACCTCAATGACCGGATCCAGCAGTCCGGTCGGTCTTACTACCTGATCGACCACTTCATCACCAGATTTCTCCAGCTCATAGTTGCCCGGCGTCGCCGAAACGTAGATGGTTTGCGGGGCCAGCGCTTCAAACTCTTCAAATTTAAGCGGACGGTTATCCAGCGCAGACGGCAGACGGAATCCGTATTCGACCAGGGTTTCTTTACGCGCCCGGTCACCGCGATACATGCCGCCAATTTGCGGGATAGTCACGTGAGATTCATCCACCACCAGCAGGCCATCGGCAGGCAGGTAATCAAACAGCGTCGGCGGCGGCTCGCCCGGACCACGCCCGGACAGATAGCGGGAATAGTTTTCAATCCCCGAGCAGTAACCCAGCTCGTTCATCATTTCCAGATCGAACTGGGTACGCTGACTTAAGCGCTGTTCTTCCAGCAGTTTGTTATTTGCCAACAGGACTTTTCGCCGCTCTGCCAGCTCAACTTTAATTTCTTCCATCGCCTGTACAATACGTTCGCGCGGCGTCACGTAGTGCGTTTTAGGGTAGATGGTAAAGCGCGAAATAGTGGATTCGACCTGCCCGGTAAGCGGGTCAAACAGCGACAAACGTTCGACCTCTTCATCAAACAGTTCCACGCGCAACGCGATGTCGTCAGATTCCGCCGGGAATATGTCGATCACTTCACCGCGCACGCGGAAGGTCCCGCGCTGGAATGCCTGATCGTTGCGGGTATACTGCAGCTCCGCCAGACGACGCAGGATCGCGCGCTGGTCGATAATCATCCCCACTGTCAGGTGCAGCATCATTTTCAGGTATAGATCCGGGTCACCCAGACCATAAATCGCGGAAACCGACGCCACGACGACGACATCCCGTCGCTCAAGCAACGCTTTGGTTGCTGACAGACGCATCTGCTCAATGTGTTCGTTAACCGAAGCATCCTTCTCGATGAAGGTGTCAGAACTTGGCACGTAGGCTTCCGGCTGATAATAGTCGTAGTAGGAGACGAAATACTCCACCGCGTTATCCGGGAAGAACTCTTTCATCTCACCGTACAACTGCGCGGCAAGCGTCTTATTGGGGGCCAGCACCATGGTAGGGCGCTGTAGGTCCGCAATCACGTTCGCGATGGTGAATGTTTTCCCCGACCCCGTCACCCCCAGCAGCGTCTGATGCGCCAGACCATCCTCCAGACCTTCTTCCAGGCGACGTATCGCCTCAGGCTGATCGCCAGAGGGTTTAAAAGCGGAATTTAGTTTGAACGGTTTACTCATGAGCAGCTACCTGAAGCAATGGGCGGGCAGGTGTGTAATTTTACTCGCAGCAGTATATTTTGCCAGTAAAATATACTGGATGAAAAAACAGTAACGCGCCAGAATATTTCTGTTACGCCAGCAAAATGGCCGTGACTACAGGCTAAAATTTGTCCGCAGGCGAGATAAAACACCAGCAAAAATGTGTTATCCCCAAACCAATGACTTTTTTAACATTTGTCAAGCTACCCGATGAAAGTTTTGTGGCAACACATGACACTTCTGCGACAGCCATTGCATTTATCTAACACACTGTAATTTAATGACTATTATCTCAAGCCGTCTTTCGCATCAATTTAGTCGCAGGCCGCGTCTTCTCTCGCTTACCTTGTGTTTTCTAACTCTAATACACAAGGTTATCCACAGGAATAGTGGATAACTGCCTCCAGCCCGTACGGACTGTAGCCTGGCAAAAACGTCCTGATGATCTTTTCTGGTGGGATAAAAAAAAATTATCGCTATTTTTTGATATTTATCAGCTAACGAAGCGACCTGGGATAGCCGAGATCTTGCTCGCATTTTCATCATTTTCCTGCCTGCACCATCACAACGCCACCAGGCACTGACAATGTGCACACTGCGGCTCTCATCCACAACAAGCCGGATACCGCAACCCGCTCAATACGCTATTCTGCTGTATTTTCCCCTAATTCCGCTTCTGGCAAGAGATTTGCAGTTTTCTCCCGACCATCAGCCCGCGAGGCGGATATCATCATGAGGGAGAAATCTATGTTGAGTCTTCGTGCAGTGAATCACTATTACGGTAATCAACACTCGCTTTGGGATGTCGATCTCGACCTGTTGCCCGGTAAATGTACCGCCGTGCTGGGTCTTCCAGGGATGGGAAAAACCACGCTGGCCAATTGCATCATCGGCAATTTACCAATTGAGAGCGGAACCATGTTCTGGCATCAGGCTGGCGCACCACCTTGCGATCTGCTTCAGATTCCGGCGGCAAAGCGCATTGCGCTGGGTATTAACTGTGTATCGCAGGAACGGCGAATTTTTTCGCAGCTGACGGTAGAGGAAAATCTGCATATTGCGCGCCAGGCGGTTGAGGAAAGCGAAGCGATGAACAGCAGCGATATTTACCGCCTGTTTCCACAGCTGTTTGTACTGCGTCAGGCCAAAGGGGTGGCATTGTCAGAGGAAAATCAGCACCTGCTTGCACTCGCCAGTGCGCTGGTCACTCGCCCGCGCCTGCTGATCCTCGATGAGCCGACGCGAGGAAGTGGCCAGGCGTATATCCACAAACTGGGGAATCTGATTGTGAGGCTAAGCCAGGAGCTTGGCATCGCCATTATGCTCGCGGAGCAGAGCCTGCCGTTCATTCGTCGGGTCGCCGACTGCTATTGCTTGTTACATCGTGGCCGCAACGTGGCTCAAGGGCAAATAACACAATTCAGCGACCCGCTAATCAACGACTGGTGGATGCCGGAGACAAAGCGCTAAGATCGATATAACGACCTGTCGATGCTCGTTCCGGCTCTACTGCCAGCCAGGGTATTTCCCCCAGTAGCGGAGCCGCAAGCGCACGCTTTAGCGTCGCCATATATTCAGCATGACGCTTGCCAGGTGGCAGCACATCATTGGCAACCCATCCGGCGAGCGTCAGCCCGGCCTGCTGCACCGCCTGGGCGGTCAAAATGGCATGGTTGATACAACCGAGCTTAACGCCAACCACCAGAATCACCGGCAGTTGTTCCGCTTTTACCCAGTCAGAAAAACTCAGCGTTGGCGAAAGTGGCGTAAACCATCCGCCTGCGCCTTCCACCAATACCCAGTCAGCTTGTTCTTCAAGCAAGCGTAAACCCGCAGACATCACTGAAGCCTGAATGGGGCGTCCTTCGTCAGCACTGATGATATGCGGTGAGGTAGGTTCGGCGAAGGTATACGGATTGATGGCCGCATAATCCACTGCCACAACGCTGTTGCGCTGTAGAGCCAGCGCATCGCTGTTTCGCAGACCTTCAGCCGTCATTTCACTGCCTGACGCCACCGGCTTATAGCCGACCGTTCGCAACCCCAGCTGTCCCGCCGCCTGAAGCAACGCACAGCTGGCGATAGTTTTACCTACTTCGGTGTCCGTCCCGGTGACAAAATATGTGTTAGTCACGTTGAATTACTCCCAAAAAAAGATGATAGGTCAGCGGATATTTACCCTGCTGACAGGGCCAGGCGAGCTGTAACTGGCGCAACTGCGAGCGGGTCAGCACACGCTGCTCACGTCCATCATGCAAATGCGTCGCGCCAATGCCCTTTAGCGAGCGCATGGCACTCAGCGCATCGTCAAACCACAGCGTGACGGCATGAGACTGGTATTCAACGTCCCAGCCGCACAGAGCGTTTTCCAGTTGCTCCACGGGTAAAAAACGGTTGGCATGCTCCCGATCATCAACTGCTCGCCACGCCTGACGAAGTTCCGGCATCGACCCTTGCGCCAGCGTACTAAACGCCACCGTCCCGCCAGGACACACCACACGGTATAGCTCGCCTAACGCGCCGCGCAGGTCGTTGCACCACTGCACGGCCAGATTGCTCCAGGCCAGGTCGAAAGTGGCAGCGGCCTGCGGAATGGCTTCGATATCCGCCAGCAGATAGTGATGGGCGACATCGTGACGCTGCGCTTGCGTAAGCATTTGCGCCGACAGATCCAGCGCACAGACCTCGCTCCCCTGCTCCCGCCAGTAACGACTCATACGCCCAGGCCCACAGCCCGCGTCCAAAACCCGTGAGAACGCCCGGCCATTGAGTTGCGCCAGTAACGCATTGGCGCTCTGACGCTGAAGCTCCGCATGTTGCTCATAGTGCGTGGCCGCGCGACCAAACGCAGCGGCAATCGCCTGCTTATTGACCTGCGCCATGCAGCACCTCCAGTAAGTTGTCGATATCCTGGACTTCATGCGCCTGGGTCAGCGTAATCCGCAGCCTGGCCGTCCCAACCGGCACCGTCGGTGGACGAATCGCCGTCACCCAGCACCCCTGTTGCCGTAACGTCTGTGCCAGTTGCAAGGCTTTATGATTGTCGCCAACGATCAGCGGTTGAATAGCGCTGTCTGAATGTGCCAGCGTCAAATCCGTAGTATTCACCCCTGCGCGAAAACGCTGGATCAGCATCGCCAGCTTTTCTCTGCGCTCATCGCCTTCGCGGCTGCGGATCACCGCCAGTGCGGCGCGCAAGGCCTGAGCCTGGGCTGGCGGCATGCTGGTGCTGTAGATCAGATGACGGGCAAACTGCAGCAGATAATCGGCCACGCTATCAGAACACAGGATCGCCGCACCGCTGACGCCGAACCCTTTGCCAAATGTCACCACCAACAGCTCAGGTTTCACCTGCTGTCGGGAGCACGAACCACGCCCTTCCTCACCGCTTACGCCAATCCCATGCGCATCATCCACCAGCAGCCACGCGCCCTGCCGTTTCGCCACCATGTGGATTTCTGCCAGCGACGCGCTGTCGCCATCCATGCTGAACACGCCTTCGGTGACCACCAGCTGCTGCCCCGGACAGGGGGCTGTCAGCAGACGATCCAGATGTTGCGAGTCGTTATGAGTAAAGCGACGTAACACGGCAGGGCTAAGACTGGCAGCCTCCAGCAGCGAGGCATGGCTGAGCCTGTCGGCAACAATCTTGTCATCTTTTCCCATCAGTGCGGCAATGACCGCCTGATTGGCGGCAAAACCAGAGATGAACAACAGCGCCCGGGAATAGCCGAGCCACTGCGCCAGGTCTTCTTCCAGAGCCTGATGAGCAACGGAATAACCGCTGACATGGCCCGAGCCGCCGCTGCCGACGCCAAAACGCTCAGCGCCCTGCTGCCACGCGCAGATAATCTGCGGATGGTGGCTTAAGCCGAGGTAGTCGTTGCTGGAGAAATTCAGATACTGGCGACCGTCGGCCTGCAGCCAGCGCCCGGCACCCTGCGTCACTGCATAGCGCTGACGCAGGGCATCAGCACGACGACGCGCTGTTAGCGCATCGTCAATTTTTTGCTGCCAGGTCATACGGTTGCCGCGTTGTAGTAATCGTCGGTATCCGGGGTACGCAGCGCCTGCTCCAGACGTTGTTGCTGTTCGTTATCGCCCGCCAGTACCGCCGTTTGCTGCGGGTTAAGACCCAGCTTGCGAAATAACAGCAAATCCTTATCTTCGTTCGGGTTCGGGGTGGTCAGCAGTTTGCAGCCGTAGAAAATCGAGTTGGCCCCGGCCATAAAGCACATCGCCTGGGTTTGTTCGTTCATCTGCTCGCGCCCGGCAGAAAGACGCACGTATGAGGTCGGCATCATGATACGCGCCACGGCGATAGTACGAATAAAATCAAAAGCATCTACGTCGTCGTTATCGGCAAGCGGCGTGCCCTTCACTTTCACCAGCATGTTGATCGGCACACTTTCCGGCGGCGTCGGCAGATTCGCTAATTGCAGCAGCAGACCCGCGCGGTCGGTCACCGTTTCGCCCAGCCCAACAATCCCGCCGGAGCAAACTTTAATGCCCGCCTCGCGCACTTTATCCAGCGTATCCAGGCGCTCCTGGTACGAGCGGGTGGTGATGATATTGCCGTAAAATTCCGGCGAGGTGTCGAGGTTGTGGTTGTAGTAGTCCAGACCCGCATTGGCCAGGCGCTGGGCCTGAGATTCGTCCAGCGTGCCCAGCGTCATACAGGCTTCCAGCCCCAGTTCTTTCACGCCCTGAACCATTTGTTCCAGGTACGGCATATCGCGCTCATGCGGGTTCTTCCACGCCGCGCCCATGCAAAACCGCGTTGAACCGGCCTGCTTCGCCTTACGTGCCGAGTCCAGTACCTGTTCAACCTCCATCAACCGTTCTGTTTCCAGACCGGTTTTATAGCGGGAGCTTTGCGGGCAGTATTTGCAATCTTCCGGGCAAGCACCGGTCTTAATCGACAGCAGCGTACTAACTTGTACCTGCTGCGGATCGAAATGCTGACGATGAACCTGCTGCGCTTCAAACAGCAGATCCAACAGTGGTTTTTCAAATAATTCGGTGACTTGCGACATTGTCCAGCGAGAAGAATGAGCCATATTGGTATACGTTTCGTTGTTAGTTTGGTGTAGACTCGTAAACCTAAATCTTTTTAATTTGGTTTACAAGTCGATTATGACAACGGACGATCTTGCGTTTGACCAACGCCATATCTGGCACCCATACACCTCCATGACCTCCCCGTTGCCGGTTTATCCGGTGGCGCGTGCCGAAGGTTGCGAACTGATCTTAGCCAGCGGTGAGAAGCTGATTGACGGCATGTCATCCTGGTGGGCGGCAATCCACGGTTACAATCACCCGCAGCTGAACGCCGCGATGAAAACGCAGATTGATGCCATGTCGCATGTGATGTTTGGCGGCATTACCCATGCCCCGGCCATTGCGCTGTGCCGCCAGTTGGTGGCGATGACGCCAGAGGCGCTGGAGTGCGTTTTTCTCGCAGATTCAGGGTCGGTCGCCGTAGAAGTTGCAATGAAAATGGCACTGCAATACTGGCAGGCTAAAGGCGAATCCCGCCAGCGTTTCCTGACATTTCGTAATGGTTACCATGGTGATACCTTCGGCGCGATGTCGGTCTGCGATCCTGACAACTCAATGCACAGTCTGTGGAAGGGATACCTGCCGGAGAACCTGTTTGCCCCAGCCCCACAAAGCCGCATGGGCGGCGAGTGGGACGAACTGGATATGGTGCCTTTTGCCCGTCTGATGGCCGCGCATCGCCACGAAATTGCGGCAGTGATCCTAGAGCCAATCGTACAGGGCGCTGGCGGTATGCGCATGTATCATCCCGAATGGTTAAAACGCATCCGTAAGATGTGCGACCGTGAAGGGATCCTGCTGATTGCTGATGAAATCGCCACCGGATTTGGTCGTACAGGCAAGCTTTTTGCCTGCGAGCATGCCGACATCACTCCGGACATTTTATGCCTGGGCAAAGCGTTAACCGGCGGAACAATGACCCTTTCTGCAACCCTCACCACCCGCCAGGTTGCGGAAACCATCAGCAACGGTGAAGCCGGATGCTTCATGCACGGCCCGACCTTTATGGGCAATCCGTTGGCCTGCGCCGTCGCCTCCGCCAGCCTGTCGTTAATCGAAACCGGCGAGTGGCGCGCGCAGGTAGCGGCCATTGAAGCGCAGTTGCGGGCAGAACTCGCCCCGGCGGTAGATTCCTGCTGGGTCGCGGACGTACGCGTGCTCGGCGCCATCGGCGTCATCGAAACCACCCATCCGGTGAATATGGCAGCGTTACAGAAGTTCTTTGTCGAACAGGGCGTGTGGATAAGACCGTTTGGCAAGCTCATCTACCTGATGCCGCCGTACATTATCCAGCCCGATCAGTTACGTCGCCTGACGCAGGCCGTGAACAAGGCTGTGCGCAATGCAACATTTTTTAGCGATTAATCAGCGGTAAGCTCTACGGTTTCTGGCTACACTTTTTGGCTAACGAGAGGAGTCAGCATGAAACTAATCAGTAACGATCTGCGCGATGGCGATAAGCTTGGGCATCGCCACGTCTTTAACGGCATGGGGTATGACGGGGATAATATTTCCCCGCATCTGGCGTGGGATGACGTACCCGCAGGAACCAAAAGCTTTGTCGTGACCTGCTTTGATCCTGATGCGCCAACCGGCTCCGGCTGGTGGCATTGGGTGGTGGTAAATCTGCCGGCTGATACCCGCGTACTCCCGCAAGGATTCGGCTCCGGGCTGGTTGCGCTGCCGGATGGGGTGATTCAGACCCGTACAGATTTTGGTAAAGCCGGTTATGGCGGCGCTGCGCCGCCGAAGGGTGAAACCCACCGCTATATCTTTACGGTTCACGCCCTGGATGTGGAGCGTATTGATGTCGATGAAGGTGCCAGCGGCGCGATGGTTGGATTTAACGTCCATTTCCACTCGCTCGCCAGCGCCTCGATTACGGCGATGTTTAGCTAAGCTGTGTTGTGCCGGATGTCGGTTTCGCCTCATCCGGCCTACAAAGCAGACCGTAGGCCTGATAAGACGCGTCAGCGTCGACATCAGGCAATTTTCTACAGAAATTCAGGCAGCAATTGCAGCAGCGTTCCTTGCGCTAACAGCTCGGTCGCGCACTCAATATCCGGGGCAAAAAAGCGATCCTGCGTGTAGTGGGCAACCTGCTCGCGCAGCGCCTGTCGCGCCTGCTCCAGCAACGGACTGGAGGTTAACCCTTCACGCAGGTCAATCCCCTGACACGCCGCCAGCCACTCCACGGCAATCACGCCGCGCGTATTTGCTGCCATCTCCCACAGTCTGCGCCCCGCCGCCGGAGCCATAGAAACATGATCTTCCTGGTTGGCGGAGGTCGGCAAGCTGTCCACGCTGTGCGGATGCGCCAGCGCTTTGTTCTCGCTCGCCAGCGCGGCGGCGGTTACCTGAGCAATCATAAAGCCGGAGTTAACCCCGCCATTTTTCACCAGGAACGGCGGCAACTGCGACATATGTTTGTCCATCATCAGCGCAATTCGCCGCTCTGACAACGAGCCGATTTCCGCAATCGCCAGCGCCAGATTATCTGCCGCCATCGCCACCGGTTCAGCATGGAAATTCCCACCGGAGATCACATCGCCCTCTTCGGCAAACACCAGCGGGTTGTCGGAAACCGCGTTGGCTTCAACCAGCAGAACATCCATCACCTGGCGCATTTGTGTCAGACACGCCCCCATCACCTGTGGCTGACAGCGCAGAGAATACGGGTCCTGCACCTTTTCACAGTTATGATGCGACTGCGAAAGCGCGCTAGAGTCGGTCAACACATGACGGTATAGCGTTGCGGCATCAATCTGCCCACGCTGCCCTCGCGCGGCATGAATACGGGCGTCAAACGGACGACGGGAGCCCAGCACGGCTTCTGTGGTCAGCGCCCCGCACACCGTCGCAGACGCAAACAGTTCCTGAGCTTCAATTAACCCGCGCAGTGCAAAGGCGGTGGAAGCCTGAGTGCCGTTGAGCAGAGCCAGTCCCTCTTTCGCCTCCAGCGTGATCGGCTCCAGTCCGGCTTTTTTCAGCGCGTCGGTAGCCGGGAGCCATTCCCCCTGCCAGCGCGCTTTACCTTCGCCCAGTAGCGTCAACGACATATGTGCCAGCGGCGCCAGGTCGCCCGATGCGCCCACCGACCCTTTCGCCGGGATCAGTGGATACACCTCGGCATTCACCAGCGCAATCAGCGCTTCAATCACGCTCAAACGAATGCCGGAAAAACCACGCGCCAGGCTGTTGATTTTCAGCACCATAATCAGGCGAACCATTGCGTCATCCAGCGCCTCGCCAACGCCTGCCGCATGCGAAAGCACCAGCGAACGCTGTAAATTCTGCAAATCTTCCGTGGCGATACGGGTCTGAGCCAACAGGCCAAAGCCGGTATTAATGCCATACGCCGTACGGCCTTCAGCGACAATATTATTGACGCAGGCGACGCTGGCGTTGATTGCATCAATCGCCCCGGCATCCAGGCTCAGTTTGACCGGCTGCTGCCAGATTTCACGTAGCTGGGTAAAACTCAGATGGCCCGGCGTGAGTGTCATGGTGTTCATATCAGTGTTTCTCCTGCGTCGCAGCAATCATTGGCAAATTCAGCCCTTCTTCAACGGCGCACTCCACCGCAATGTCATACCCGGCGTCGGCGTGGCGCATCACCCCGGTAGCCGGATCGTTATGTAATACCCGGGCGATGCGCGCCGCGGCTTCATCGGTACCATCGCAAACAATGACCATCCCGGCATGCTGAGAGAAGCCCATGCCAACCCCGCCGCCGTGGTGCAATGACACCCAGGTTGCTCCACTGGCGGTGTTAAGCAGCGCGTTCAACAGCGGCCAGTCGGATACGGCGTCTGAACCGTCGCGCATAGCTTCTGTTTCGCGGTTTGGGCTGGCAACAGAACCGGAGTCCAGATGATCACGGCCAATAACAATCGGCGCGGATACTTCACCGCAGCGCACCATTTCATTAAACGCCAGCCCCAGCTTTTGTCGCCACTCCAGGCCGACCCAGCAGATACGCGCTGGTAAGCCCTGGAAGTTAATCCGCTCACGCGCCATATCCAGCCAGTGATGAAGGTGCTTATCATCAGCCACGATCTCTTTCACTTTGGCATCTGTCTTATAAATATCCTGCGGATCGCCCGACAGCGCCACCCAACGGAATGGCCCTATGCCGCGACAGAACAGGGGGCGAATATAAGCAGGTACGAATCCCGGGAAATCAAAGGCATTTTCCACGCCCATCTCTTTGGCCATCTGGCGAATGTTGTTGCCGTAATCAAACGTCGGCACGCCCATTTTGCTAAACGCCAGCATCGCCTCAACGTGCGTTGCCATTGAACGTTTCGCCGCCTGCACCGTGCCCTGGGGATCGGACACCGCTTTTGCCTGATACTCTTCCCAACTCCAGCCGCACGGCAGATAACCATGCAGCGGATCGTGGGCGCTGGTCTGGTCGGTGACCATATCCGGGCGCACACCGCGCTTCACCAGTTCCGGCACAACGTCGGCGGCATTAGCACACAGCGCAATGGAGACGGCTTTACCCTCGCGGGTGTATTTGTCGATACGCGCCAGCGCATCGTCAAGCGATGTCGCCTGCTCGTCGACATAACGGGTACGCAGACGGAAATCAATTCGGCTTTGCTGGCATTCAATGTTCAGCGAACACGCACCCGCAAGTGTAGCGGCTAGCGGTTGTGCTCCGCCCATGCCGCCCAGCCCGGCGGTCAGCACCCAGCGTCCGCTGAGGTTACCCTGATAATGCTGACGTCCGGCCTCAACGAAGGTTTCATAAGTCCCCTGCACGATGCCCTGGCTGCCGATGTAGATCCAGCTTCCGGCGGTCATTTGGCCGTACATCGCCAGCCCTTTGGCGTCCAGTTCGTTGAAGTGTTCCCAGGTAGCCCAATGTGGCACCAGGTTGGAGTTGGCAATCAGCACGCGCGGTGCGTTGTCGTGAGTTTTGAATACGCCTACCGGTTTACCAGACTGGACCAGCAGAGTTTCATCGGTCTCCAGTTTGGTCAGCGCATTGACGATGGCGTCATAACATTCCCAGTCCCGCGCGGCGCGGCCAATCCCACCGTATACCACCAGCTCATGCGGATTTTCCGCCACATCGGGATCCAGATTATTCATTAACATGCGCAGCGGCGCTTCGGTCAGCCAGCTTTTGGCCGTTAAGGTGGTGCCGCGTGGGGCACGAATATCCTGCTGACGATATTTGCTATGGGACATGACAGAAAACTCCTCGCGAACGTCGGATAGATAAGCAACATATACTTGTCTATACAAGTCATCGCAAGGGTGATTTTAACAATTAGGATACATTTTTATTATATTGCGTCAGCAATCACGGTTTTCATGTCCTGTATCAGGACATAAACCGTCCTTGCAGGCGATAGCGAGAACCTGGAAACAGCAAGCGGGCATGAGAGACTATGGACGACGCAGACCAGGTCTTACGACGAATCAGCAGGCAGGGATCGTGTTCTTTAATATTCAGCAGCGCGCACTCTTCAGCGCTGGCACGTACCGCTTCAACAATATGTTCACCTTCCGTCAGCGGGGCGATCAGTGACAGGTATGCGTGCGGCGTGGTCTGGCTGTAATCCTGCGCCAGATACTCCGGCACAATTTCGGCATTCACGCAGCGATCTTCTATCTGTACCGGCAGGTCGTTCTCGTAGTGCACCATGACAGAGTGAAAAATGGAGGTGCCTTCTTTGACATTTAACACCAAAGCCTGCTGGGCGTTGGCCTGGGTTTTTTCCAGCGTCAGCACTTCGCACCGGTGCTGATGCTGACGGGCGTTGATTTCATCCGCTATGCTGCGGATTTCAAACAGCGCGGACTGGCCTTTGGGCTCGGCGACAAACGTCCCCACGCCCTGCAAACGCACCAGTAAACCTTCATCCGTTAACTCACGCAGCGCCCGGTTGATGGTCATGCGGCTGAAACCATATTGCGCCACCAGCTCTGCCTCAGACGGAATGCGATCGTGAGGCTGCCAGATACCGCTGGCAATTTTTTCGCTGATCTCCTGTTTGACCTTTTCGTAAAAAGGCGCCGGAGCAGAACGGGATGGGAGCATGCGTGAGCCTTCCTTAAGCTGAAAATGTGAGTGGGTAGAGTTTACAGGCATTACCCGAACCTGATAAGCGCAACGCCATCATGTATATCAGTGCCACCAGTGGGCGATTTGCCAGCCTAATCGCGCCGCCACGCGTGCTGCTCTGCCATCATCGTCAAAGCGTGGATTAAATTCAACCATATCCACCGCCAGGAGTTTACCGCTACGACACAGAGGCTCAATCAGTCTCAGCAGCGTCGCCAAGGGTACGCCAAGCGCGGCGGGGGCCGACACGCCGGGCATTTCCCACACCGGCAGCACGTCGAGGTCGATTGTCAGATAGATGACATCCAGATTGGCAATGAACTGCGCTAACTGCGCCTGCGCCGTATCGCAATGCAGATCCTCCACCACGGTAACACCGAGCCGCTGGGCCTCATCCCAAAGCGCCTGGGTGTTTGCCGCCCGACTGACGCCGATACAGGCATAGTGAAATTCACGCTGCTGTTCATCGCAAAGCTGCGCCAGCTGGCGAAATGGCGTACCGGATGTAGCTTGTTCAGCTTTGCGCAAATCGAGATGCGCATCGAAGTTGACTATCCCCACTTTCGCCTGCGGGAACGCATCCAGTACGCCAGCGCCGTGTGCAAAGGCGGTTTCATGTCCTCCGCCCAAAACAAAGGTACGCATGTTCTCGTGCTGACAGCGCTGTACCGCATTGCGTAACGCCTGCTGCGCGCCCTCAAGATCGGGAGCCTGCGCCACAATATTTCCCAGATCCACCAGTCGATTGTGCCTATCGTGACTGGCTAAATTCGCCAGCGCCTTGCGCAGCACATC
Organism: Citrobacter sp. Cpo100; assembly: GCF_030332595.1. Taxonomy (NCBI): domain Bacteria; kingdom Pseudomonadati; phylum Pseudomonadota; class Gammaproteobacteria; order Enterobacterales; family Enterobacteriaceae; genus Citrobacter; species Citrobacter sp. Cpo100. The sequence continues at coordinate 1,313,574 of NZ_JAOWHM010000037.1, forward strand.
GGGTGCTCCGGCGGCGCCCGTGCGCCCCTGATTACGTTTAACGCCTTCGTCGCAGGCAAACCCGAGTAACGCTATCTGCTCGCGGTACATTTCTGGGCTAAACGTCGGGCTTTGCGTGATAGTCTGAAACAGGCGCAGCGCATTCGGCGATTCGGCGCGGTCATCACGTCCCTGCCACAGCGCAGGTGAGGCTGGTTGCCAGTTGGTCATGCTATTTGTCCTTTGAATACGCGTTGGTAGAGCGGATTGCGCCCGGGTTCATACAGGATCTCGACCGGGAGGGTTGCATCCCACACCACAAAATCGGCCACAAACCCGGCCTTCAATTGACCGTGGGTGGCATGACGCCCCAGCGCCCGGGCCGCATGACGGGTTACGCCCGCCCATGCTTCTTCCGGCGTTAGGCCAAACTGAACGCAGGCCATATTCATCGCCCAATGCAGGCTGATAAACGGACTGGTACCGGGGTTAAAATCTGTCGCTACCGCCATCGGTACCTGATATTGACGCAGCAACGCTACCGGTGGGCGCTGCTGCTCTTTGAGGAAATAGAATGCGCCGGGCAGCAGCACACCGACCGTACCGCTTTGGCTCATCGCCGCCACGCCCGCTTCATCGAGGTATTCAATATGATCGGCGGATAGCCCTTGGTAGCGGCTTACCAACTGTGCGCCGCCAAGCAATGACAGTTGTTCGACATGGCCTTTAATCGGGACGCCCAGCGCCTGTGCAGCCTGAAACACCCGCTCGCTCTGCGCCAACGAAAAACCAACGCTTTCACAGAACAGATCGACGGTCTCAAACAGCCCTTGTTCCCACAATTGCGGCATAATGGTCTCACACACCAGCGTAATATAGCCGTCAGGATCATCCCGGTATTCCGCTGGAGTTGCATGCGCAGCCAACAGCGTCGGACTGATTTCAACGATATTCTCTGCCGCCAGCGCTGCCACCACGCGCAATATTTTCTCTTCTGTCGGCAAATCCAGGCCGTAGCCGGATTTTATTTCCAGCAGCGTAACACCTTCTTTGATCAGTTGTTCCATCCGCTGATGGGCTACGTGTAAGAGTTGTTCATCCGTGGCGCTGCGGGTCGCCGATACGGTGGCATTGATCCCCCCACCCTGAGCGCTTATCTGCTGGTAGGAGACACCATTTAGCCGCTGCTCCCACTCACCTGCGCGGTTTCCGCCAAAGACCAGATGCGTATGGCAATCAATCAGGCCAGGCGTAATCAGCCTGCCCTGCATATCAAAAGTATTGTCATGCGTGAGATATAACGATGATTCCGGGACGATATCGCGAATCTTGCCCTGGCGGACGATCAGCGCGTGACCATCCAACAGCCCATATGGGGTACCACGTTCAGGATCCATAGTCGCCAGACGAACATTGCGCCAGATAACATCATCAGGGAAGAATTGCTGCATTCGACTCACCACTTGTCATAGGTTGTATAGACATTTATTTTTGATTATAGGGATGTTGTCAACCTGAAGAACCATAATTGTTATCTATTTGTGATATAAAGACTCTCCGCGCCAGACATTGCTGCGATAAAAAACAACTTTTTACCTTTTCGCCTTCCCGTTTCGCTCAACTTAGTATAAAAAAGCAGGCTTTAATGGATAACTTTCAAAGCCCGGAGCAACCTGTGAACATATCATCAGTTTCCCGTCTGGCGCTGGCTATGGCTTTTGGCGTGACGCTGACCGCCTGTAGCTCTACGCCGCCCGATCAAATTCCTTCCGATCAGACCGCGCCAGGCACCTCTTCGCGCCCGATCCTGTCGGCCAATGAAGCGAAAAACTTCGTTGCTGCGCACTATTTTTCCGCACTGACGCCAAACACCGCGCCGTGGAGCCCTTCTTCTATTTCTCTGCCTGCACAGCCTGACTTCGTCGTTGGCCCGGCAGGGACTCAGGGCGTCACCCATACCAGCATTCAAGCCGCTGTTGATGCAGCAATCATCAAACGTACTAACAAACGTCAGTACATCGCGATTATGCCAGGCGAGTACCAGGGCACGGTATATATTCCGGCAGCAACAGGTAGCCTGACGCTGTACGGTATGGGCGAAAAACCGCTTGATGTGAAAATTGGCCAGGCCATTGACGGTGACATGAGCACCGCGGACTGGCGTCGTACGGTGAACCCAGCCGGTAAATACATGCCGGGTAAACCTGCGTGGTATATGTTTGATAATTGCCAGAACAAACGTGGCACGAATATTGGCGTGATGTGTTCTGCTGTCGTCTGGTCGCAAAATAACGGTCTGCAATTGCAGAACCTGACCATCGAAAACAACCTGGGTGACAGCGTTGATGCGGGTAACCACCCGGCCGTTGCACTGCGTACCGATGGCGATAAAGTGCAGATCAACAAGGTCAATATCCTGGGCCGCCAGAATACCTTCTTCGTGACCAATAGCGGCGTACAAAACCGTCTGGAAAACGATCGTCAGCCGCGTACGCTGGTTACCAACAGCTACATTGAAGGCGATGTGGATATCGTTTCCGGTCGCGGTGCCGTAGTGTTCGATAACACCGATTTCCGCGTAGTGAACTCCCGTACCCAGCAGGAAGCCTATGTGTTCGCACCGGCTACCCTGTCAAACATCTACTACGGTTTCCTGGCGATTAATAGCCGCTTCACGGCAAGTGGCGATGGTGTGGCGCAGTTAGGCCGCTCGCTGGATGTCGATTCCAACACTAACGGTCAGGTCGTGATTCGTGACAGCGTGATTAACGAAGGCTTTAACATGGCAAAACCATGGGCTGACAGCGTTATCGCAAAACGCCCGTTTGCCGGTAATACCGGTGCGGAAGATGACAAAGGTGAAATCCAGCGTAACCTGAACGACACCAACTTCAACCGTATGTGGGAATACAACAACCGCGGTATCGGTAGCAAAGTGGTTGCTGAACCTAAGCAGTAAACGTCATTCTCTGATGTAAACCCGGCAGATTCATGCTCTGCCGGGCAATGTGCCGGATACTCATCCGGCATTAGACGCAATATTAGTACGCGTTAACAACCACCCACATCGGGCCTTGTCCTACCGCGTAACGACCTTTCTCCGTCAACAGTCCTTGTTCGCCAGCAATCTCGTATACCGCGATATGGTGCGATTTTTGTCCGGCTGCAATCAGGTATTTACCTCTGTTATCGATATTAAAACCGCGTGGCTGAGTTTCGGTAGGTTGGAAACCTTCTTTGTTCAACACGCTGCCATCTTCAGAGACGCTAAAGACCGTAATCAGGCTGGCGGTGCGATCACAGGCATACAGATGACGACCATCCGGTGTGATGTGAATATCTGCTGCCCAACGGGTATCCGCGAAATCAGCAGGCATCATATCCAGTGTCTGCACACACTCAATCTTGCCGTACGGATCTTTCAGCTCCCAGACATCAACAGAGCTGTTCAGCTCATTCACGCAGTAGGCATATTGCTTATTCGGATGGAACGCCATATGACGCGGGCCCGCGCCTTCAACGGTAGTCACTTCAGCCGGTTCCTGCGCAACCAGATGACCATCATCGCTAACGTCAAACAGGCAGATACGATCCTGTTTCAACGCCGGAACCCACAGGGTACGGTTATCCGGAGAGATGTTGGCTGAGTGGCAACCATCCAGACCTTCTACCACGTCAACCAGTTCCACCGGCAGGCCATCTTCCAGACGCGTGACACTCACGCTACCCGCGTTATAAGAGCCAACGAACACGAAACGTCCCTGATGATCGGTAGAAATATGCGTCGGGCTACCCGGCAGCGCAGACTCGGCCGCGAAGGTCAGCGCTCCGTCATCAGGCGCAATACGATAAGCCAACACGCGAAACTCCGGGCGCACACCAACATAGAGGTAACGCTTATCCGGGCTGACGACCATCGGCTGTACCTGACCCGGTACATCAACCACCTGCGTCAGCGTCAGAGAACCATCGTGATTCAGGCTCCAGACGTGGATTTGCTGACTTTCAGGGCTGGCGGTATAAACGGTTTGCTTCATGAATACTCCTTTGCTTTTTGGCAGGTGGCTGCAATTGCCTGACACACGCCTAAGGTAGACGCTTTTAACGGTGAATGCTTAATTAAGGCTCAGAATTTTGTCCGGCTCCCGTCTCGGTGTACCATTCCAGCAGACAAAATTCTCAACCTTAATCTGGAAAAAACTATGACCGCACGCGTGATTGCCCTGGATTTAGACGGTACCCTGTTGACCCCGAAAAAAACCTTGCTGCCATCCTCCCTTGAAGCGCTCTCGCGCGCCAGAGAAGCAGGCTACCAACTTATCATTGTCACAGGTCGCCATCACGTTGCTATTCATCCTTTTTATCAGGCACTGGCGCTGGATACACCTGCAATTTGCTGTAACGGTACCTACTTGTATGATTATCAGGCAAAAAAGGTACTGGAATCCGATCCCCTCCCGGTAGACCAGGCATTACAGCTGATCGAAATGCTGGATGAACATCAGATCCACGGGCTGATGTATGTGGATGAGGCCATGCTGTATGAGCGCCCAACCGGGCATGTGGTGCGTACCGCTAACTGGGCGCAAACTCTGCCGCCGGAACAGCGCCCGACCTTCACCCAGGTTCCTTCGCTGGCGCAGGCCGCACATGACGTCAACGCCGTCTGGAAATTTGCCCTGACCGACGAAGATATTCCGAAACTGCAGCAGTTTGGCCAGTACGTTGAGCAACAGCTGGGACTGGAGTGTGAATGGTCCTGGCATGATCAGGTCGACATTGCACGTAAAGGCAACAGCAAAGGACGACGCCTTACCCAGTGGATTGAAGCACAGGGCGGGTCAATGGAAAACGTGATTGCCTTTGGCGATAACTTTAACGACATCAGCATGCTGGAAGCCGCAGGTACCGGCGTGGCGATGGGCAACGCGGATGACGCGGTCAAAGCCCGCGCCAACATCGTGATTGGCGACAACACTACAGACAGCATCGCGAAATTTATCTACTCCCACCTGCTGTAATCAGGCGGTAATCGATACGCTCTTAATTTGCGCGTACAGCCACAGGCCAGGTTTGATACCCAGTTCATCCCTGGCCCACGGGCTGATCCTTGCCCACAGCGTTTTACCGCCCACCTCAAGCTGAACTTCCACCTGACCGTTATCGTCATAACATTGCGCGACTTTTGCCCGGAGAACGTTACGAATACTGGTCTGCTGGGGTGGTTGGAGCACCAGTGAAACATCAGATGCCTGAATACGAATACGCAGCGCGGTTTGCAGCGGTTGCTCCAGCTTATTGACCCACAGATGCTGATCGCCGAGCGCCAGTGCGGTCATCGCATAGTGTGGATGATGTTCCAGCACGCTGACTTTCAGAATACTGCTTTGCTGTTCCTTAGGCAGCCAGGGGTGCATCACGCTGCTACCCCAGACATCTTCCAGCGAACCAAACGCTTTGACCTGCCCGTTCTCCAGCACCATCACTTTATCCGCCAGGTGCAAAATCTCATCAAGCGAGTGGCTGACATACAGCATCGGAATATTGATTTCACGTGCAAGGCGTTGCAGGTAAGGCAGCAGTTCGCGTTTACGCGGTATATCCAGTGAGGCTAACGGCTCATCAAGCAGCAATAACTCAGGCGCGGTCAGCAGCGCCCGACCGATGGCAACACGCTGCTTTTCACCGCCAGAAAGACCGCCAGGCAGACGGTCAAGCAGCGGTTCAATGCCCAACAGCGCCACCAGCTTATCAAATTGTCCGGCCATGCTTTTCGCCATTCCGTAACGCAGGTTGCCGCGCACTTTATAGTGCGGGAACAGGCGCGCATCCTGGAAAACATAGCCCACCCGGCGTTTTTCCGGCGTTAAACAGATACCGTTCTCGACGTCGTTTAAGACCCGACCGTTGAGCACGATACGTCCGGACTGCGGCTGCGTCAGGCCGCTGATGGCGTTAATCAGTGAGGTTTTGCCCGCGCCGGAAACGCCAAAAATAGCAGTGATGCCGCTGGCTGGCAGCGTTTCGTTGAGCGTCAGGCAATGCGTCCCCAGCGTCTGGGAGAAATTGAGTTCCAGCATAATTATCGCCCCGTCCGCTCACGGCTAATACGCGCCAGCCATTCAGAAATCAGCAGCGAAATCAGCGCTAAAACAATAGAAATGATACACAACCTCGCCGCCGCGCTTTCGCCGCCGGGAGTCTGGATCAGGGTATACATCGCCGAAGGAATGGTGCGGGTTTCGCCAGGAATGTTGGAAACAAAAGTAATGGTTGCGCCGAATTCCCCGAGGGAACGCGCGAACGCCAGCACCGTACCGACAATAATGCCGGGCAGCATCAGCGGTAGCGTAATGGTCATGAATACACGCCAGCGTCCGGCTCCCAGCGTGCGGGCCGCCTGCTCCAGCTTGACGTCGACACCTTCCAGCGCCAGACGAATTGCCCGTACCATCAGAGGAAAAGACATCACCGCCGCAGCCAGTACCGCACCGCGCCAGCTAAAGGCAAAGGTAATGCCAAACCAGTCGTACAACCATTCGCCAATGAATCCGCGCCGCCCCATGGCGACCAACAGCAGATAGCCCACCACGACCGGCGGCAGAACCAGCGGCAAATGCAGAACGCTGTCGAGCAGCGCTTTGCCCGGGAACTTGCATCGCACAAGCAGCCAGGCAAAGAAGATCCCAAACGGCAAACTAAACAACACAGCCAGGGAAGAAACTTTCAGGCTCAGGATGACGGCCTGCCATTCAGGATCGGTCAGTATCATTACTTGGTCGTAAATCCATAACGTTTAAAGATTTCAGCAGCCTGCGGTCCTTTCAGGTAATCATAGAACGCGCTAACCGTTGCGTTTTTGTGCCCATCAACAATCGCGATAGGGTATTCCACTTTTTTGTGCGAATCTTCCGGGAAAGTCGCAACAACTTTTACGCCCTTACTGGCGACAGCATCGGAACCATAGACGATCCCCAGCGGCGCTTCGTTACGCTCTACCAGCGCCAGCGCACCGCGCACGTCTTCAGCAGGAGCCAGTTTCGGGGCCAGGGTATCCCATGCACCCAGTTTTTGCAGCGCTTCTTTAGCATAAATGCCCGCCGGAACATGTTCTGGATCGCCAACAGCCAGGCGTCCACCATTCAACAGACTGGTCCAGTTGGTTTTACTGTCAATGGTGAAGTCTTTCTGTGCGCTGGCTTTCGGCGCAACCACCACCAGACTGTTACCCAACAGCGTTTCACGCGATGCGGTATCAATCGACTTCTTGTCTACCGCGTAGTCCATCCATTTCTGATCGGCAGAAATAAACAGATCGGCCGGTGCGCCTGCTTCAATCTGACGCGCCAGCGTGGAAGAAGAAGCAAAAGAGGAGACAACATCAACGTTCTTCTCTTTTTTATATTGCGTTGCAATGTCCTGCATCGCGTTGGTCAGCGAAGCCGCTGCAAAAACGGTAATCTTTCCTTCATCCGCCAGCGCATGCCCGGCAACGGTAAGAGAAAGTGTTGCCCCTGCAAACAAGCGTAACCATGTACGTGCCATCTGTAACTCCTTTGCGTTTCGTTATGTAGGCGCAAATATAACGAGTAAACCAGGATTTTCCCAGTGGTTATTGATACCAATTAGAGGTTACACAAAGAAAATATCGGCAGGGAAAGCAAGATCTTGAGAAAACGAGTTGGCAGGCAAAAAATATAAACGCCCGACTGAGCGGGCGTTTGGGGAATCAATGATTCTGTCTGGACTGGTCTTTCTGACCGATAGAGGAGAAGATGTTGAACACTTCACCCAGTCCGTAAATCAGCCCCAGGATGACAGCCATCACCACAGGAACCATAATTACGGCGAATACCAGACTTTTCAATAACTCTAACATGGTCAACTCCAGATATAGTCCTTAGTTGTATTCTAACCACATAACACAGAAAAGCACTCCCCTTTTGTGCGGTTGGCTTTGCGCGCGCGCGGTTTTCCGTCACAATACCCCTTTTGCCAGGAGCTTGTGATGCAGGCCGAAATCCTTCTTACGCTGAAACTTCAGCAAAAACTGTTTGCCGATCCCCGTCGCATTTCTCTGCTTAAGCACATTGCGCTTTCCGGCTCCATCAGTCAGGGCGCGAAGGATGCAGGTATCAGCTATAAAAGCGCCTGGGATGCGATTAACGAAATGAATCAGCTCAGCGAGCAGACGCTGGTTGAGCGCGCCACTGGCGGCAAAGGCGGTGGCGGCGCGGTATTAACGCGCTACGGCCAACGCTTAATCCAGCTGTATGATTTATTAGCGCAAATCCAACAGAAAGCCTTCGATGTTTTGAGCGATGACGACGCACTGCCGCTCAATAGCCTGCTGGCGGCGATCTCTCGCTTTTCGCTGCAAACCAGCGCCCGTAACCAGTGGTTTGGCACCATTACCGCCCGCGACCACGATCAGGTTCAACAGCATGTCGACGTGCTACTGGCGGATGGCGAAACGCGCCTGAAAGTGGCAATCACTGCACAAAGCGGCGAGCGTCTCGGGCTTGAGGAAGGCAAAGAAGTACTGATTCTGTTGAAAGCGCCTTGGGTAGGAATCACTCAGGACGACGCCATCGCTCAGGCCGCCGATAACCAGTTGCAGGGCACGATTAGCCATATCGAACGCGGAGCGGAGCAGTGCGAAGTGTTGATGACCTTGCCAGACGGCCAGACGCTGTGCGCGACTTTGCCGATAGAGCAGACCCACACATTAACGGAAGGCGCTAACGTCACAGCATATTTTAATGCGGACAGGGTGATTATCGCCACACTGTGCTGAGTTAATTGACATCAGCCTGAAGAACACGTATCCCTGTTATTCATCGCTGCAAATAATGGGATACAAAATGTCATCGTTGCAAATTTCGCAAGGCACGTTTCGTCTTAGCGACACAAAAACGCTCCAGTTAGATGCGTTGACGTTAAACGCGGGTGATAGCTGGGCGTTTGTTGGCTCTAACGGCAGCGGGAAATCTGCGCTGGCCCGCACGCTGGCGGGCGAGTTACCGCTTCTGAAAGGCGAACGTCACTGTCAGTTCACACGTATTACCCGACTCTCTTTTGAGCAGCTCCAAAAGCTGGTCAGCGACGAGTGGCAGCGAAACAACACCGATCTTCTTAGTCCCGGTGAAGACGACACCGGGCGCACTACCGCAGAAATCATTCAGGACGAAGTTCACGACCCCGCCCGCTGCGCTGCACTGGCGCAGCAGTTTGGCATTTCATCCCTACTTAACAGGCGTTTCAAATACCTTTCCACCGGTGAAACACGCAAAACTCTGCTCTGCCAGGCATTAATGTCCACACCGGATTTGCTGATCCTTGATGAACCCTTTGACGGGCTGGACGTGGCGTCCCGTCACCAGTTAGCAGAGTTGCTCGCTGAGTTGCACCAGGCCGGTTTAACGTTGGTACTGGTGCTTAATCGCTTTGATGAAATTCCCGAATTCGTGCAGTTTGCCGGCGTACTTGCCGACTGCACGCTGACGGAAACCGGTGCAAAACCCGACCTTCTGCAACAGGCATTAATCGCTCAGCTTGCACATAGCGAACGGCTGGAAGGCATCCAGTTACCCGAACCGGATGAGCCTTCGGTGCGCCACACGTTGTCAGATAACGAGCCGCGCATTGTGCTTAACGACGGCACCGTCTCGTATAACGATCGCCCTATCCTGCATCATCTGAGCTGGCGGGTAAATCCGGGGGAACACTGGCAAATCATCGGCCCCAACGGTGCGGGGAAATCAACCCTGCTCAGTTTAATCACTGGCGATCATCCCCAGGGATATAGCAACGACCTGACCCTGTTTGGCCGCCGCCGGGGCAGCGGTGAAACTATCTGGGATATCAAAAAACACATTGGCTATGTCAGCAGCAGCCTGCATCTGGATTACCGGGTAAGTACGACAGTTCGCAACGTTATTCTCTCCGGTTATTTCGATTCAATCGGCATTTATCAGGCCGTCTCCGACAGACAGCACAAGCTGGTACAACAGTGGCTGGATATTCTGGGCATCGATAAACGTACCGCGGATGCGCCATTTCATAGTCTTTCCTGGGGGCAGCAGCGGCTGGCATTGATTGTTCGTGCACTGGTGAAACATCCTACGTTGCTGATCCTCGATGAACCGTTGCAAGGATTAGATCCGCTCAACCGTCAACTGATCCGTCGGTTTGTGGATGTCCTGATCGGTGAAGGTGAAACTCAGCTTTTGTTTGTCTCTCATCACGCCGAAGATGCCCCGGCCTGCATTACCCATCGGCTAGAGTTTGTACCCGAGGGTGATATCTACGCCTATCGACAAACCTCTCTGCGTTAATTTTCATGCCAGGGCGTTTATCACGCCCTTTTTTCTGCTTTTTTTTCAGACAAGTGCTGAAATAACAACCTAACATAATGATTTATAATAAAGTAACTGGCAGCATCGAGTGAAAACACCGGAGTGTAAACGATTCCACTAATTTATTCCGTGTCACACTTTTCGCATCTTTGTTATGCTATGGTTATTGCATACCATAGGCTTAACGGAGCGAATTATGAGAGTATTGGTTACAGGTGGTAGCGGTTACATTGGAAGCCACACTTGCGTGCAGTTGCTGAAAAACGGTCACGAAGTGGTGATCCTGGATAATCTCTGCAACAGCAAGCGTAGCGTACTGCCCGTCATTGAGCGTTTAGGCGGCAAGCATCCGACCTTCGTGGAAGGAGACATCCGTAACGAAGCGCTGATAACCGAAATTCTGCACGATCATGCCATTGATACGGTCATCCATTTTGCCGGTTTAAAAGCCGTTGGAGAATCCGTTGCCAAGCCGCTGGAGTACTATGACAACAACGTCAACGGCACTCTGCGTCTGGTGAATGCAATGCGCGCTGCCAACGTGAAAAACTTCATTTTCAGCTCCTCCGCGACCGTCTATGGCGATCAGCCGCAAATTCCTTACGTTGAAAGCTTCCCCACCGGCACGCCGCAAAGTCCGTACGGCAAAAGCAAGCTGATGGTGGAACAGATCCTGACCGATCTGCAAAAAGCACAGCCCGACTGGAGCATTGCCCTGCTGCGCTACTTTAACCCGGTTGGCGCTCATCCATCGGGAGATATGGGGGAAGATCCGCAAGGTATTCCAAACAACCTGATGCCTTACATCGCGCAGGTTGCCGTTGGCCGTCGCGAATCTCTTGCCATATTTGGCAATGACTACCCTACTGAAGATGGCACCGGCGTACGCGACTACATCCACGTGATGGATCTCGCCGACGGCCATGTTGCTGCCATGGAAAAACTGGCGGGCAAACAGGGCGTACATATTTACAACCTCGGTGCAGGCATCGGCAGCAGCGTGCTGGACGTGGTCAACGCCTTCAGCAAAGCTTGCGGTAAACCGGTGAATTACCATTTCGCCCCGCGCCGTGATGGCGATCTTCCGGCCTACTGGGCTGACGCCAGCAAAGCCGATCGCGAGCTCAACTGGCGCGTGACCCGCACACTGGATGAAATGGCACAAGATACCTGGCACTGGCAGTCACGCCACCCGCAGGGATATTCGGATTAAGGACCAATCATGACGCAATTCAATCCTGTCGATCATCCACATCGCCGTTTTAACCCGCTCACCGGGCAGTGGATCCTCGTATCACCACATCGCGCCAAACGCCCGTGGCAAGGGGCGCAGGAAACTCCGTCTAAGCAGGTACTGCCTGCACATGACCCGGACTGCTTCCTGTGCGCTGGCAATACGCGCGTTACCGGCGACAAAAACCCGGATTACACCGGGACCTATGTCTTTACCAATGACTTTGCGGCGCTGATGTCCGATACCCCGGACGCGCCGGACAGTCACGATCCGTTAATGCGATGCCAGAGCGCGCGCGGTACCAGCCGTGTAATTTGCTTCTCGCCCGATCACAGCAAAACGCTGCCGGAACTCAGCGTCCCTGCACTAACAGAAATTGTGAAAACGTGGCAGGAACAGACTGAAGACTTAAGCAAAACCTATCCCTGGGTGCAGGTATTTGAGAATAAAGGCGCAGCGATGGGATGCTCGAACCCGCATCCACACGGACAAATTTGGGCCAACAGCTTTTTGCCTAACGAAGCCGAACGTGAAGATCGCCTGCAGAAAGCGTACTTCGCCGAACAAGGCGCACCGATGCTCGTTGATTACGTCCAGCGTGAGCTGGCGGACGGCAGCCGTACGGTCGTTGAAACCGAGCACTGGCTGGCAGTTGTCCCTTACTGGGCCGCGTGGCCGTTCGAAACGCTGCTGCTGCCGAAAGCGCACGTGTTGCGAATTACCGATTTGACCGACGAACAGCGTGCTGACCTGGCGCTGGCGTTGAAAAAACTGACCAGTCGTTATGACAACCTGTTCCAGTGCTCATTCCCCTATTCTATGGGCTGGCACGGCGCACCATTTAACGGTGAAGAAAACCAACACTGGCAGTTGCACGCACACTTTTACCCGCCGCTGCTGCGTTCCGCGACTGTGCGTAAATTTATGGTCGGTTATGAAATGCTGGCAGAAACCCAGCGCGACCTGACGGCAGAACAAGCGGCTGAACGACTGCGTGCGGTCAGCGACATCCATTTTCGCGAATCCGGAGTTTAAATAATGAGTCTGAAAGAAAAAACACAATCTCTGTTTGCTGAAACATTTGGCTACCCTGCCACCCATACTATTCAGGCACCGGGTCGTGTGAACCTGATCGGTGAACATACCGATTATAACGACGGCTTCGTTCTGCCCTGCGCTATCGACTATCAAACCGTTATCAGCTGTGCGGCACGCGACGATCGAAAAGTCCGTGTGATCGCCGCTGATTACGACAATCAGGTTGATGAGTTCTCGCTTGATGCGCCAATTATCGCTCATGACAGCCAGCAGTGGTCAAACTACGTGCGTGGCGTAGTGAAACATCTGCAAAAGCGCAATAACGCCTTTGGCGGTGCTGATCTGGTGATCAGCGGTAACGTCCCGCAGGGTGCGGGCTTAAGCTCTTCTGCCTCACTGGAAGTCGCTGTGGGTACGGTATTCCAGCAGCTCTATCATCTGCCGCTCGACGGCGCGCAGATTGCCCTGAATGGCCAGGAAGCTGAAAACCAGTTTGTCGGCTGTAACTGCGGCATTATGGATCAACTGATCTCGGCACTTGGTAAGAAAGATCATGCGCTACTGATCGACTGCCGAACGCTGGGCACCAAAGCCGTTTCCATGCCTGAGGGCGTAGCGGTGGTGATCATCAACAGTAACTTTAAACGCACATTGGTCGGTAGCGAATACAATACCCGTCGCGAACAGTGTGAAACCGGCGCGCGTTTCTTCCAGCAGCCAGCGCTGCGTGATGTCAGCCTTGAAGCGTTTAACGCCGTCGCCCACGAACTGGATCCGATTGTCGCCAAACGCGTTCGCCACGTGATCACGGAAAATGCGCGTACCGTTGAAGCCGCACAGGCGCTGGAAAAAGGCGACCTGCTGCGCATGGGCCAACTGATGGCGGAATCTCACGCCTCAATGCGCGATGACTTTGAAATTACCGTGCCGCAAATTGATACGCTGGTCGAGATTGTCAAAGCGACCATCGGCGATAAAGGCGGTGTCCGTATGACCGGCGGCGGCTTCGGCGGCTGCATCGTGGCGCTGATCCCGCAAGATTTGGTACCTGCCGTACAGCAGGCCGTCGCGGAACAATACGAAGCAAAAACCGGTATCAAAGAAACATTCTACGTCTGCAAACCTTCACAAGGAGCAGGACAATGTTAAGCGAAATCCCTGTGCAGGCTCCGGACGGTCAGCCGTTTCGCCTGCTCACCCTGCGCAATGACGCAGGGATGGTCGTCACGCTCATGGACTGGGGCGCGACGCTGCTCTCTGCTCGTATTCCGCTTAGCGATGGTAGCGTGCGCGAAGCCCTGCTCGGGTGCGCCAGTCCGGAACAATACCCGGAGCAGGCTGCGTTTCTGGGCGCTTCAATTGGTCGCTACGCTAACCGTATCGCCAACAGCCGCTATACCTTTGCCGGCGAAACCGTTGAGTTGGTACCAAGTCAAGGCGACAACCAGCTGCACGGCGGGCCAGACGGTTTCGACAAACGTCGCTGGCAGATAGTGAATCAGAATGACCGTCAGGTGCTGTTCGCCTTAACATCTGACGATGGCGACCAGGGTTTCCCTGGCCATCTATGCGCCACCGCGCAGTATCGCCTGACTGACGATAATCGTATTTCGATAACCTACCGCGCCACGGTCGATAAGCCCTGTCCGGTGAATCTGACGAATCACGTTTATTTTAACCTCGACGGTGACAAAACGGATGTGCGCCAGCATAAGCTGCAAATTATGGCGGACGAGTACTTGCCGGTTGATGAAATGGGCATCCCGCATGACGGGCTGAAATCCGTCGCTGGTAGCACTTTCGATTTCCGCACGCCTAAAATCATCAGCAGTGAATTTCTTGCCGATGACGATCAGCGCAAGGTGAAAGGTTACGATCACGCCTTCCTGCTTCAGGCACAGGGCAATGCGCGTACGCCGGTCGCCCGACTGTGGTCCCAGGATGAAAAACTGCAGATGGTGGTATACACCTCCGCCCCGGCATTGCAGTTTTACTCCGGCAACTTCCTCGGCGGTACACCATCTCGCGGACCAGACGCCTACGAAGACTGGCAAGGTCTGGCGCTGGAAAGTGAGTTTCTCCCGGACAGCCCAAACCATCCAGAGTGGCAGCAGCCGGACTGCTTCTTACGCCCGGGTGAAGAGTATGCCAGCGTGACGGAATATCAGTTTATTCCAGTCTGATCCTTTCCCCTCACAGGCCCGATGACGTAACGTAGCGGGCCTGTTATTTGTTTATCACAGTAGAACCGCTCAAATCCCCACCACTCAAAGACAAAATCGCAACCTTGAATTCACAAGAACCTTACACTGTGGCGCTATTTTCGCTATGGTTATGCGTAAGCATTGCCGCTGACGCTTTACGGCAATATAATGAGAATTATTATCATTCAATATGATTTATAGGAGTGAGTGTATGGCTGTAACTAAGCTGGTTCTGGTACGTCACGGTGAAAGTCAGTGGAACAACGAAAACCGTTTTACCGGTTGGTATGACGTTGATCTGTCAGAGAAAGGCGTGGGCGAAGCAAAAGCGGCAGGTAAACTGCTGAAAGAAGAAGGCTACAGCTTCGATTTTGCTTATACTTCTGTGCTGAAACGTGCCATCCACACCCTGTGGAACGTACTGGACGAACTGGATCAGGCCTGGCTGCCGGTTGAAAAATCCTGGAAACTGAACGAACGTCATTACGGCGCGCTGCAGGGTCTGAACAAAGCTGAAACCGCTGAAAAATACGGTGACGAGCAGGTTAAACAATGGCGTCGCGGCTTTGCGGTAACACCACCGGAACTGACCAAAGATGACGAGCGTTATCCGGGTCACGATCCGCGTTATGCGAAATTGACCGACAAAGAGTTACCGGTTACCGAAAGCCTGGCGCTGACCATCGATCGCGTTATCCCCTACTGGAACGAAACCATTCTGCCGCGCATGAAAAGCGGTGAGCGCGTAATTATCGCCGCTCACGGTAACTCTCTGCGTGCGCTGGTTAAATACCTGGATAACATGGGCGAAGATGAGATCCTTGAACTGAACATCCCGACCGGCGTACCGCTGGTATATGAGTTCGACGAAAACTTCAAACCAATCAAACATTACTATCTGGGTAATGCTGACGAGATCGCAGCAAAAGCGGCAGCCGTTGCGAACCAGGGTAAAGCGAAGTAATTTTCATCCCGGATCAAACGAGAAAAGCGTGGAATGCTCCACGCTTTTTTATTGCCGGATGACGGCGTTGCCTTATCCGGCCTACCGAGCGTAGCCCGGATGAATTTTTTAACCGCGGCGCGCTTTTACAGCATCCGCCAGCTGGCGCAATACTGCATCGGTATCTTCCCAGCCAATGCAGGCGTCGGTGATGCTCTTACCGTAGGTCAGCGGCTCACCGCTATCCGGGTTTTGATTGCCTTCTACCAGATGGCTTTCGATCATCACGCCAATAATTGCTTTTTCGCCCCCAGCAACTTGTCCGCAAACATCTTTCGCGACATCCATCTGCTTTTTGAACTGCTTGCTGGAGTTGGCATGGCTAAAGTCGATCATCACCTGCGCTGAAAGCCCTGCTTTGATCAGACCTTCTTTCACGTCGGCAACGTGCTGAGCGCTGTAGTTCGGCTCTTTGCCGCCGCGCAAAATAATATGGCAATCGCCATTACCACTGGTATTTACGATCGCCGAATGACCCCATTTGGTCACAGACAGGAAGCAGTGCGGCGCTCCTGCGGCGTTAATCGCATCAATCGCTACTTTTATCGTGCCATCAGTACCGTTTTTAAAGCCAACTGGGCAGGACAGACCAGACGCCAATTCGCGGTGCACCTGAGATTCTGTGGTACGTGCCCCAATCGCGCCCCAGCTCATCAGGTCGGCGAGGTATTGCGGCGTAATCATATCGAGGAATTCCCCCGCAGCAGGCAATCCGCTGTCATTGATATCCAGCAGCAGTTTACGCGCAATGCGCAGCCCATCGTTGATCTGGAAGCTGTTGTCCATGTGCGGATCGTTGATAAGCCCTTTCCAGCCGACGGTAGTTCGCGGTTTTTCAAAATAGACGCGCATAACGATTTCAAGCTCGCCTTTTAACTCTTCACGCAGTGCCAGCAGGCGAGCGGCATACTCTTTGGCGGCTGCCGGATCATGAATAGAGCAAGGCCCAATCACTACCAGCAGGCGATCGTCACTCCCTTTCAGGATTTTATGAATCGCCTTGCGGGCATGAGCCACCGTGTTTGCGGCATTTTCAGTAGCGGGGAATTTTTCCAACAATGCGACTGGCGGTAATAACTCGTTGATCTCTTTAATGCGTAAATCGTCGTTCTGATAATTCATGATTATTCCAGCGTTGCCATACTTATATAAATGAATGCAATCCCTCCAATCTATATCTTCAGTCATAAAGTGTAAACGGGGTTTTACACTTTGGACGGATTAATCCTGGAATTGGCCAAAAAAACGCAATAAAGTAGCGAAAAACGAGATCCAACCTACAATTTATAACTGTAACAGCTTTAATTTTCATAAATTTCAAGATTCTATGCTGGGTTTAATTTCTCTGGCAAAACTATTAACCACATATTGATGATGTAACTGGCACATGCACTGTTGGAAGACGTTATCCGACATATCGACCATAACAGGAGCATATTATGCATATGACAAAGCTGGCTTCACTCTTTCTTACCGCTACACTCAGCCTCGCCAGCGGCGCGGCGCTGGCTGCTGAAACCAATACACAGTCCAATAACGGCCAGGCAAATTCCTCGGCGGATGCCGGTCAGGTCGCCCCAGACGCACGCGAAAACGTGGCACCAAATAATGTCGACAACAGTAACGTGAATTCGGGTGGCACAATGCTGCACCCGAACGGTTCATCAATGAACCATGAAGGGATGACCAAAGACGAGATGCACAAAAACACCATGTGTAAGGACGGTCGCTGCCCTGATGTGAATAAGAAAGTTGAGACCGGAAACGGCATTAACAATGATGCTGAGACAAAAACTGATGGCACTACGCAGTAACGCTGGAAATAAAGCTAATAATGGGAGAGCAATAGCTCTCCTTTTTAATTTTATCATCCCAAAAACGGTATCATGGCATACAGTAAAGATGAGAATAACAAAGGGATGGCATAATGGCGCACTCGCATACTCATACTTCTTCTGAGCAACCCAAGGACAATAATGCCCGCCGCTTGATGTTTGCATTCTGCATTACAGCCGGATTTATGTTGGTTGAAGTGGTGGGTGGAATACTTTCAGGTTCACTGGCCTTGTTGGCCGATGCCGGGCATATGCTCACTGATGCCGCAGCGCTCCTTTTTGCGCTGTTGGCCGTCCGGTTTTCCCATCGCCCGCCCACAATACGACACACCTTCGGCTGGCTGAGGCTCACGACACTGGCCGCGTTTGTTAATGCCATCGCATTGGTCGTGATCACCATTTTAATCGTTTGGGAAGCCATTGAGCGCTTCCATACGCCCCGCCCCGTGGCTGGCGGCATGATGATGGTTATAGCTGTCGCGGGTTTACTGGCTAACGTGCTGGCTTTTTGGGTTCTACACCGCGGCAGTGAGGAGAAAAACCTGAACGTCCGCGCCGCGGCACTACATGTGATGGGCGATTTACTCGGCTCGGTCGGGGCGATCATCGCTGCGCTGATTATTATCTGGACGGGCTGGACGCCTGCGGACCCGATTCTCTCGATTCTGGTTTCCGTGCTGGTACTGCGTAGCGCCTGGCGACTGTTAAAGGATAGCGTTAATGAATTACTGGAAGGCGCCCCGCTGACGCTGGATATCGCCGCACTACAGCGCCATCTCAGCCGGGATATCCCCGAAGTCCGCAATGTGCACCATGTCCATGTCTGGATGGTGGGTGAAAAACCGGTAATGACGCTGCATGTGCAGGTGGTCCCGCCGCACGATCACGACGCGCTGCTGGAGCGTATTCAGCATTTCCTTATCCATCACTACCAGATTGAACACGCCACGATCCAGATGGAGTATCAGCCGTGTAATGGGCCGGACTGCCACCTGTATCAGGGGGTATCCGGCCATTCACACCATCACCATTAATGGGACAGCGCGTGGGAACCCCGCTCGCGCGCGCTGTTAATCCACATCCTGCTACCGTTCAGTGCGATAACCGTCAGGATCACATATTCCAGCGACATGGCATATACGCCTTGCAGGGCGAAAATCACTACGCTTATTACGTTAATGATCACCCACAGCAGCCAGTTTTCAACGTACTTACGCGTCATCAGGATCATTGCCGCAATCGACAACACCATCATGCAGGAGTCCCAGAACGGGAATGCATCGGGTTGCAACTCAGGCACAACAACCTGCAATCCTAATGCCTGCATAATGTTCACCGCAATGCGGGTCAGGAACGCAAAGACCGGATCGATATAGACCGACATCAGGCCGATCGCCACCACGCAAGCCGCCAGCCAGCCGATCGCTTTTGGTAACGGCAACCAGCGAATTTTCAGTTCCGCTTCATGCTGGTTGGTTTGCCTGGACCAGGCATACCAGCCGTAGATGTTGGCGGCAAAGAAGAAAACTTGCAGCAACAGGCTTGCATAGAGCTGGATCTGAAAGAAGATAATCGCAAACAGCGTGACGTTTATCAGGCCGAAGAAGTAATTGCTGATTTTCTCAAGGCTTGCCAGGCCAATACACAGCAACCCGGCGATCGTCCCCACAGCTTCGATCCACGACAGATCGTAACCGCCAGCGCCAATCGGAATATGTACCAGAATGTTCTGCGTGCTAAAAAAGTCCATCTTTTCCCCCAGAGCCAAAAAATTAATTAAGCTCGAAGTGTAGCCGCAAATTCCAACATGCGGTTTAACGGCAACAACGCCCCTTCTCGCAGCGCAGCATCAACATGTATCTCATGAGCCGCTCCGCCTTGTTCCAGGCCCTCAGCAATCGCCTTAAGGCCGTTCATCGCCATCCACGGACAATGCGCACAGCTGCGGCAGGTTGCCCCCTCACCAGCCGTCGGCGCTTCAAGCAATTCTTTATCCGGAACGGCCTGCTGCATTTTGTAAAATATGCCCCGGTCAGTTGCCACAATCAGCTGTTGATGCGGTAACGATTTAGCTGCGTTGATTAACTGGCTGGTTGAGCCAACCGCATCGGCCATATCAACGATAGACTGAGGGGACTCCGGGTGCACCAACACCGCGGCATCAGGGTAAAGCCCCTTCATACGTGTTAAAGCCTGAGTTTTAAATTCGTCGTGGACGATACAGGCCCCCTGCCAACAAAGAACGTCTGCACCGGTCTGTTTTTTGACGTAGTTGCCCAGATGTCTGTCCGGAGCCCAGATGATTTTTTCACCTAAACTATCAAGATGCTCAATAAGTTCTACCGCGATACTGGATGTGACGACCCAGTCCGCACGTGCTTTAACGGCGGCTGAGGTATTGGCGTAAACCACCACGGTACGATCGGGGTGCGCATCGCAAAACGCGCTGAACGCATCAATCGGACAACCCAGATCTAATGAGCATTCCGCCTGTAGGGTCGGCATCAGGATGGTCTTTTCCGGGCTGAGGATTTTGGCGGTTTCCCCCATAAACCTCACGCCTGCAACTAACAGCGTAGAGGCAGAATGTTTTGAGCCGAAACGCGCCATCTCCAGAGAATCAGAAATACAACCACCGGTCTCTTCGGCCAACTGCTGAATTTCAGGATCGGTGTAATAGTGCGCGACCATAACGGCATCACGCTCTTTCAGCAGGCGCTTGATTTTTTCACGATAAAATTGCTTTTCATCCACACTCAGCGGGGCTGGCTTCGGCGGAAACGGATAAATTGCTGCTTCTGGATCAAACATCACGCTCACCTTGCTTTCTCGTTTTACTGGCTTAACGAAATAACCGATTAAAAGCGTGACGCACGCCGTATTCGGTTAGATTTGTTTTATATGCTAAACAAGATAGCGGATTGACGTAAGAAAGTCACAATAATTGCGTGTGAGGAATGCCGGAAGGCGACTGACGTCTTATCCGGCCTACGTGAATAGTGTCGTCTGTAGGACTGATAAGCGAAGCGCATCAGGCAAGCAGCTTCGAATCTTATAAATCGCAGATAGCAAAAAGGCGCCTTTAGGGCGCCTTTTTACACTGGTGGGGCGTGCAGGATTCGAACCTGCGACCAATTGATTAAAAGTCAACTGCTCTACCAACTGAGCTAACGCCCCCTTATGGGGTTTACTTCTTAATACTTTCAGGATGGTGGGTCGTGCAGGATTCGAACCTGCGACCAATTGATTAAAAGTCAACTGCTCTACCAACTGAGCTAACGACCCGCTCGGATATAACCTGAAAATTTTGACTCGGTGCCACCAATAAATTGGTGGGGCGTGCAGGATTCGAACCTGCGACCAATTGATTAAAAGTCAACTGCTCTACCAACTGAGCTAACGCCCCGAGTGGTGGGTGATGACGGGATCGAACCGCCGACCCCCTCCTTGTAAGGGAGGTGCTCTCCCAGCTGAGCTAATCACCCGATACTGCGCTGGATACTACTTACTAACTAAGTTAGTGGTGGGTCGTGCAGGATTCGAACCTGCGACCAATTGATTAAAAGTCAACTGCTCTACCAACTGAGCTAACGACCCACTTTTTTTGCCGCTTTCGGGCTGTTTGATATCCCTTGGCAACGGCGGCATATATTACTGATTTCAGATTTTAGCGCAACAAAAATTTCGATGTAAATAACTCAACTGCTTAGGAATCACACGACGCGACCAGAATTAACACGATTTCTGGTCGCATGGTGTTCATTACATCGCGCCAAGGCGTTTTTGCGCTTGTTTCGCGCCATCAGTGCCAGGGTATTTAGTGATAACCTGCTGAAAAACGGCTTTCGCTTTCTCTTTATCACCTTTGTCCTGCATGATGACGCCGACTTTATACATCGCGTCTGCAGCCTTTGGTGATTTCGGGAAGTTTTTGACTACTGAAGCAAAATAGAACGCTGCATCATCTTTTTTCCCCTTGTTGTAATTCAACTGACCCAGCCAGTAATTCGCATTTGGCAGGTAAGTTGAGTCTGGGTACTTTTTAATGAAGTTCTGAAATGCTTCAATCGCGTCATCCTGGCGGGATTTATCCTGCACCAGAGCAATGGCCGCATTGTAATCGGTATTCGCATCGCCAGTTTGTACCGGAGCACCTGACGCTGCCGCTGCGCCCGCATCAGGTGCAGGGGTTGCTGCTGCCCCACTCTGATCGCCGCCCGCAGATTGAGCCGCAGGTGCACTACCGCTGCCAAGATTATTCATCTGCAGCAATATCTGCTTCTGGCGTTCAACAACCTGATTCAGTTGATACTGATTTTCCTGAATTTGACCGCGCAGGGAATCAATATCGGACTGATTATCGGAGAGTTGTTGCTGGAGTTGGGTTAAAAGCTGACTGTGAGCGTTAGAAATACGCTCGAGTTGAGTGACACGGTCTTCGACCGAGCCAGAGCCGACACTACTGATTGGCGCCTGTGCAAAAGCGGCCCAGGGGGCCGCTATGCCAACCAGTAACGACAGACTCAACAGATGATGTCTGAAGTTACTGCTCATGCAATTCTCTTAGTAAACCAGTACGGCGCGACGGTTTTTGGCGTAAGCCGCTTCGTCATGACCCAGTACTGCAGGTTTTTCTTTACCGTAAGAAACGATGGAGATCTGGTCAGCAGAAACGCCTTTACCCTGCAGGTACATCTTAACGGCGTTCGCACGACGCTCACCCAGGGAGATGTTGTACTCAGGAGTACCACGTTCGTCCGCATGACCTTCTACGGTGACTTTGTAAGACGGGTTGCTACGCAGGAAGTTAGCGTGAGCATCCAGCATTGCAGCGAAGTCAGAACGGATATCGTACTTGTCCAGATCGAAGTAAACGATGTTGTTCTGCTGCAGCTGTTGCATCTGAAGACGCGCTTGCTCTTCAGAAGACATGTTGCCGCTGCCGTTTGCATCCATACCAGTGCCGGCACCCAGCATGCCTTCGCTGCCGTCATTGCTGGCGTTCTTGTTAGAAGAACACGCTGCAATAGCCATAACAGGCAGAGCAATCATCAGCCCTTTCAGCACTTTGTTCAGTTGCATTTCAATGATTCCTTTATTAATCAATTATTTATTATCACAGATACGGCGACCAGGCAGGGAATTTAACCTGTCCATCAGTTGCCGGAAGACGCGCTTTGAAACGCCCATCTGTAGAAACCAAATTCAGCACGGATCCCATCCCCTGAGAAGAGCTGTAGATTACCATAGTGCCGTTAGGTGCCAGACTTGGCGTTTCGTCCAGGAACGTTGACGACAGAACTTGTACGCCACCCGCTACCAGATCTTGTTTGGCAATGTGTTGCTGACCGTTGGCCGAGCTTACCATTACCATAAATTTACCGTCGCTGCTCACATCCGCATCCTGGTTTTGCGAACCTTCCCAGGTAATGCGCTGCGGAGCACCGCCGTTGACGTTAACTTTATATACCTGCGGACGACCGGCCTGGTCAGACGTAAAGGCCAGGTTTTGGCTGTCCGGGAACCAGGTAGGTTCCGTGTTGTTGCTACGACCATCCGTCACCTGACGGATCTGACCGGAACCAATGTCCATGACATACAGGTTCAGGCTACCGGTTTTAGACAGGGCAAACGCCAGTTTGCTGCCATCCGGAGAAAACGCAGGCGCACCGTTGTGACGTGGGAACGAGGCTACCTGACGAACCGCGCCGTTAGACAGTGTCTGAATAACCAGTGCAGAACGACCGCTTTCGAAGGTAACGTACGCCAGTTTTGAACCGTCCGGGGACCACGCCGGAGACATCAGCGGCTGCGGAGAACGGTGTACCACGAACTGGTTGTAACCATCGTAGTCGGACACACGTAATTCGTACGGGAACTGACCACCGTTGGTCTGAACAACATAAGCGATACGGGTACGGAATGCACCTTTAATGCCGGTCAGTTTTTCAAACACTTCGTCACTTGCAGTATGGCCCGCGTAACGCAGCCACTGCTTATTCACTTTATAGGTGTTCTGTGCCAGTACGGTACCCGGTGCGCCACCGGTGTCAACCAGCTGATAGGCAACGCTGTAAGAACCATCCGGGTTCGGCGTAACCTGGCCGACGACTACGGCATCAATGCCCAGCGCAGACCACGCGGCAGGTTGAACTTCCTGCGCGGTACCGGGCTGCTGAGGCAGACGAGAACGGTCTAACGGGTTAAATTTACCGCTGTTACGCAGGTCAGCACCTACGATACCACCGATATCTTCAGGTGCAGCACCCGGTCCTGCCCACTGGAAGGGGACAACACCAATCGGGCGCGCCGAGTCCACCCCCTGGGTGATCTCGATACGTACTTCTGCGTGCAGCACCGCTGCCCACAGCATCAGAAAACCAAATGCTACTCGTAATGCCTGCTTCATCATATCTCCCTTATCTGGACGGAAAGCCCACGATAATTTAGCAGAATGTTAACAAACTCAAATACACAAAACTACCAGAACTCTGTCTCAACCTTAGACCGTTTCCCCTGATTTCTCAGGGGTCGTTATTACAGTTTGAAGTCCAGTTTGGCATCTTTTACTTTTTCATAAACTGCCTGGCTAGGCGGTTTAGGAATTCTGGCGGTTTTCGCAGCCGTCAGCGCAGCCTGACACAATGCCGGATCCCCGCCCTCTTCGGTCACATCCAGTAACAGACCATCGGGTGCTAACTTGATATGTAATACGCAAGATTTACCTGCATACAAATCTGCACCATACAGACGGCTCTGGATCGCATTGCGAATTTGAGATGCGTAAGCACTGATATCAGCGCCAGATGCACCGCCATTGGCACCACTTGTACCACTATCTTTCGCCGGTTGGCCGTTTCCTTTCGCTCCACCGCCCGATTTCGGTGCATTCTTACCGGAGCTCAGGTCACCCAACAAGTCGTCAACGCCAGAGGCTGCAGCGGCTTTTTCGGCCGCAGACTTTTTAGCAGCAGCTGCTTTATCTGCCGCAGCTTTCTTATCGGCAGCGGCTTTCTCAGCTGCAGCTTTTTTGTCTGCTGCTGCTTTTTCTGCAGCGGCTTTCTTATCAGCCGCCGCTTTTTCAGCAGCGGCAGCTTTCGCGGCAGCGGCTTTTTCTGCTTTCTCAGCAGCAGCTTTCTCGGCTGCTGCTTGCTTAGCGGCCTCAGCCTGTGCTTTCTTCGCAGCGTCCGCAGCTGCCTTAGCAGCTTGTGCTTCTGCAGCTTTCTTCGCATCAGCGGCGGCTTTAGCGGCTTCAGCCTCAGCTTTTTTCTGTGCGTCCGCAGCGGCTTTCTTCGCGGCATCTGCCGCTTGCTTAGCCTGAGCATCAGCTTTAGCCTTCGCGTCTGCAGCAGCCTTCGCCGCAGCCTCTTCAGCCTGTTTCTGTTGCTCTTGCGCTTTCGCTGCGGCGGCTTCAGCTTGCTTCTGCTGTTCCGCCTGTTCGCGCACTTTTTCCTGCGCGGCTAAACGTTCTTTTTCCAGCTGCTTCAGTCGCTCTTGCTCAGCTGCCTGCTTCTCGCGAAGTTCTTCAGCTTGCTGCTGCGCCTGTTTTTCACGCTGCTCTTCAGCACGTTTCGCACTTGCCTGCTGTTGCTGCTGCCTGTCGTACTGTTGCACAACGGCGCCAGGATCGACCATAACGGCGTCGATGGACGAACCGCCACCGCCGCCGGCTGAAGCATCAATGTGCTCATCGAACGAACTCCAGATCAGCGCTGCAAATAAAATGACATGCAGCACCGCTGAAATAATTATCGCCCTTTTGAGCTTGTCGTTTTGTTCGGTTGCCTTTGACACTCTCGGTTCCCAAAAAACTGTTCGCCTGTTACGTGCTATCTTTCAAGCCAGCAAAACGCAGTCATCAGATTGGCTGCGTCATCAAGCCAACCGATTTTACGCCTGCACTGTGTAACAAGTTCAGCGCTTTAATTATTTCATCATAAGGCACGTCTTTCGCACCACCGATTAAAAAGACCGTTTTCGGATTGGTCTGCAGGCGGCTTTTCGCTTCCGCAATAACCTGCTCCGGTGGTAGTTGATCCATACGATCTTTCTCAACCACCACGCTGTATTGCCCAATACCGGAAACTTCAATAATGACCGGGGGTTCGTCGTTACTGCTGACGGCTTGCGACTCGGTCGCATCCGGCAGGTCGACTTCCACACTCTGCGTAATGATCGGTGCGGTTGCCATAAAGATCAGCAACAGCACCAGCAGTACGTCGAGCAGCGGTACAATATTGATTTCGGACTTGAGTTCGCGACGACCTCGTCCACGCGTTCTGGCCATGGCTTACCCCTTGTTGCTCTCGCTAACGGTAAACGCCTGGCGGTGCAGAATCGCGGTGAACTCTTCCATAAAGTTGTCGTAATTCAGTTCCAGTTTGTTCACGCGCTGGTTCAGACGGTTGTAGGCCATAACCGCCGGGATTGCCGCAAACAGACCGATAGCCGTTGCAATCAACGCTTCTGCGATACCCGGTGCGACCATTTGCAGCGTCGCCTGTTTTACCGCGCCCAGCGCGATAAATGCGTGCATGATCCCCCAAACGGTACCGAACAGACCGATATACGGGCTGATGGAGCCAACGGTGCCGAGGAATGGAATATGCGTTTCCAGCGTTTCCAGCTCACGGTTCATCGAGATACGCATCGCACGGGAAGCCCCCTCTACGACCGCTTCCGGCGCATGGCTATTTGCCCGATGCAAACGCGCAAATTCCTTGAATCCGCTATAGAAAATTTGTTCCGAGCCCGCCAAATTATCACGACGCCCCTGGCTTTCCTGGTACAGGCGCGACAATTCAATGCCGGACCAGAACTTGTCTTCAAATGCTTCGGCTTCACGTGAAGCAGCATTAAGAATACGGGTCCGTTGGATGATGATGGCCCAGGATGCGATTGAGAAACCAATCAAAATCAACATGATAAGTTTAACCAGAAGGCTTGCCTTCAGGAACAAATCAAGGATATTCATGTCAGTCACTGCTTAAACTCCGCGACAATAGACTTGGGAAGCGCACGAGGCTTCATTTTGAGTGGATCAACGCAAACAATCAGAACTTCGGCCTCATTCAGCACGGTGTTCTCTGCGTTGACAATGCGTTGCGTGAAAACCAATGAGGTGCCACGCATTGACGTAATTTCGGTTTGAACTTCGAGCATATCGTCGAGCCGGGCAGGCGCAAAATACTCGAGGGTCATCTTGCGCACCACAAAGGCGACACGTTCGGCCAACAGGACCTGCTGACTGAAGTGATGATGACGAAGCATTTCTGTGCGTGCTCTTTCATAAAAAGCGACGTAACTAGCGTGGTAAACCACCCCACCGGCATCGGTATCTTCATAATAGACACGAACCGGCCATCGAAACATATACTTATTCATTCCTACTGCCTCTTTGTTGGCTTCGCCCACTCGCACCAGTTACTTACCTTCGTAAGCGTCTGGTGATTCGCGTTCTTGCCGCCGCGATGCATCAAGAATGTCGTTGTATATCGCGCTGTCTTCACTGTACATCCCGGTAATGCAATTAGGTTGTGTCCTGTGGTTGTTCGCGGATGGCGCTGACGAAAATTTTTGCACAGAACAAGGCGCGAGTGGCGAAGTTTGGTAATTCCAAACAAGACGCAAGTAACGCAGTACTGTGCAAAAAGATTCTCAGCCCTTCGGGACGCGTTCCATCAGGATGTTCTCTGTGTTGTCGCACTTGGACATAGTTCTACTATGTCCAGCGCACTCCGCCTTGATAACGTCCTGATGGTACAGCGTCGCCACCGCACACAACCACAGGGCACAACCTCAGGTTAGTGCTTTCAAACTTCGCTACTATACGCGCGGGAATGGTGCTTTGGAATGGGGGAAAGTAAACGGAGAGTAAAAAATTATGGGCTTATGCAAGCCCATAAATATTTAAGGATGTTTCTTATTCAAAAGAAGAAGAAAATCAGACCAACAACGAGGACAATATCCGCGATCAGCGGGCAGAAGATGCCCTGCCAATGTACGGCGCGAGGACGGAAGCCAACGCCGTGAATAATGCCTGCGCAGACCGCCCACATCAGCAGGAAACCATGCCAGATTTCAAGCTCACTGGTTTTGGCCGCGAAACGAGACGGATCCCAGAATATGCAGCCAGCCAACACGATTGCCAGCACAAATGAAAGCGCCCGCAAGGGGCGCTTGTCCATCGCGTTGTATACCATCGCGATAATGTTGGTCATTAGCTATCTTCTTGCCCGGCTTTGCCTGATTCAACGTGCTCAAGCGCCAGCGCTGTGATTATCCCAAATGCACAGGCAAGAAGCGTTCCCAAAATCCATGCGAAATACCACATTTTAAGCTCCTTACTTAGTACAGAGAGTGGGTGTTACTTTCAATATCTTCTTTAGTGATGCGACCGAACATCTTCCAGTAACACCAGCTGGTGTACAGCAGAATGATCGGTACAAACACCGCCGCGACCCAGGTCATCAGATTCAATGTACGCTGGCTGGAGGTGGCATCCCACATGGTCAAACTTGCGTTCATCATGGTGCTGGATGGCATCACAAACGGGAACATTGCGATACCGGCAGTCAGGATGATGCAGGCTAACGTCAGTGAGGAGAAGACAAACGCCCATGCCCCTTTCTCCATACGAGAAGTCAGGATGGTCAACAGCGGCAGAACCACGCCCAGTGCAGGAACCAGCCACAGGATAGGTGCATTGTTAAAGTTCACCATCCATGCGCCAGCCACACGAGCCACTTCTTTGGTCAGCGGGTTAGAGGCAGCATGATGATCCAGTGCTGAGGTCACAACATAACCGTCAATACCATAAATCACCCACACACCGGCCAGCGCGAAGCAGACCAGAGTCACCAGCGCCGCAACCTGTGAAGTTGCACGAGCACGCAGATGCAGTTCACCTACCGTACGCATCTGCAGATAGGTCGCACCCTGGGTGATGATCATCCCAACGCTCACGACACCTGCCAGCAGACCAAACGGATTCAGCAACTGGAAGAAGTTACCGGTGTAGTACAAACGCATGTAGTCATCTACGTGGAACGGAACCCCTTGCAGCAGGTTACCGAACGCCACGCCAATCACCAGCGGTGGCACGAAGCTACCAATGAAGATGCCCCAGTCCCACATGTTGCGCCAGCGCATATCTTCAATCTTAGAGCGGTAGTCAAAACCGACCGGACGGAAGAACAAGGACGCCAGAACCAGAATCATCGCCACATAGAAACCGGAGAACGCAGCGGCATACACCATCGGCCAGGCAGCGAACAGTGCGCCACCCGCGGTGATGAGCCAAACCTGGTTACCGTCCCAGTGCGGGGCAATGGAGTTAATCATAATTCGACGCTCGGTATCATTACGACCGAGGAAACGGGTGAGCATGCCCACCCCCATGTCGAAGCCATCAGTGACCGCAAAACCAATCAGCAGAATGCCAACCAGCAGCCACCAGATAAAACGCAATACTTCATAATCGATCATTTGACGACTCCTGTCTTAGCGTGCCGGCTGAGAAGTCACAGTGGACTGCTCGTAGTGATAACGACCGGTTTTCAGGCTACTCGGCCCAAGGCGTGCGAACTTGAACATCAGATACAGTTCAGCCACCAGGAACAGGGTATACAGGCCGCAAATCAACAGCATCGAGAAGATGAGGTCGCCAGCAGTCAGCGAAGAGTTCGCTACGGCTGTTGGTAACACTTCACCAATCGCCCACGGTTGACGACCGTACTCTGCAACAAACCAACCGGATTCAATAGCAATCCACGGCAGAGGAATCGCATACAGCGCGGTGCGCAGCAGCCATTTTTTCTCACCGATACGGTTACGAAGCACAGTCCAGAAGGACACCGCGATAATTGCCAGCATCAGAATGCCGCATGCCACCATGATACGGAAAGCGAAGTACAGCGGCGCAACGCGAGGAATAGAATCTTTCGTTGCCTGCTGAATTTGCGCTTCGGTCGCGTCGGTAACTTTGTCCGTATAGCGTTTCAACAGCAGACCATAACCCAGGTCTTTCTTCATGCTGTTGAACTGGTCACGAACGGCCTGGTCGGTAGTACCAGCACGCAGTTCTTCCAGCAACTGATACGCTTTCATCCCGTTACGGATACGCTCTTCGTGTTGCACCATCAGATCTTTCAGACCAATGACCGGTGTATCAACAGAGCGGGTGGCAATGATGCCCAGCGCATAAGGAATTTGAATCGCAAAATGGTTTTCCTGCGCATCCTGGTCCGGAATACCGAACAGCGTGAAGGAAGCCGGTGCAGGCTGAGTTTCCCATTCTGCTTCAATCGCAGCGAGTTTGGTTTTCTGCACGTCGCCCATTTCGTAACCAGATTCATCACCCAGAACGATAACAGACAGAATAGCAGCCATACCAA
This sequence comes from Citrobacter sp. Cpo100, assembly GCF_030332595.1. Classification (NCBI taxonomy): domain Bacteria; kingdom Pseudomonadati; phylum Pseudomonadota; class Gammaproteobacteria; order Enterobacterales; family Enterobacteriaceae; genus Citrobacter; species Citrobacter sp. Cpo100. The sequence continues at coordinate 1,343,620 of NZ_JAOWHM010000037.1, forward strand.
AGCTGGCAGCGATAGCAAAAGAACGTTTAGCAAACGCGAAGTCACGACCGCGCAGCATATAGTAGGAGCTGATACCCAGAACGAACATCGCGCCACATACATAACCAGATGCCACAGTGTGAACAAATTTCACCTGTGCTACCGGGTTGAGCACCAGTTCAGAGAAGCTCAGCATCTCCATACGCATGGTTTCGAAGTTGAAATCCGCTGCGATTGGGTTCTGCATCCAGCCGTTCGCAACCAGAATCCACAACGCGGACAGGTTAGAACCCAGAGCCACCAGCCAGGTGACACACATATGCTGGACTTTACCCAAACGGTCCCAGCCGAAGAAGAACAGACCTACAAAGGTGGATTCGAGGAAGAAGGCCATCAAACCTTCGATCGCCAGCGGCGCACCGAAAATATCCCCTACATAGTGGGAGTAGTAAGACCAGTTAGTCCCGAACTGGAACTCCATGGTCAGACCGGTAGCCACACCCAGAGCGAAGTTGATACCAAACAACTTGCCCCAGAACTTGGTCATATCTTTATAAATCTGTTTGCCGGAAAGGACGTAGACCGTTTCCATGATGGCCAACAAGAACGCCATACCGAGCGTCAGTGGCACAAACAGGAAGTGGTACATCGCGGTCAAGGCAAACTGTAAGCGCGACAGTTCGACTATATCTAACATCATGACTCCTTGCTCATCGCATGAAGACTCCGAGAGTGAACCCCGTTAGAAAGGGTCACACGCATGCCCCAATACAAATTTATCTGCTTCCTTACGCCGCTACCCTTTCCTCTCATTTGAAGAAAGGACAATGATGAAAGGTTACAAACATGTTAATAAAACACTCAAATTGATCCCGCAATTATATTACGCCGTAAAATCCTTACAATAAACAGGTTTTTATCGAGACAAATTTGCATTTTTCGATAGTGATCAATTTATAGCTAATTTACCACTTTCAGACCAATTTGATCTGAAGCAATTTACCCTCTTTTGATGCTGTTTTCCAAGTTTTAAACATTGATTTAAATCAATTTTCAAATTTAATGTTAATAGTGTTTAGCACTCACGCTACTAGTAAACACGATGTTAACAACATGTTTTTCAATGAGTAATTGCCGTTACTACAAATGATAGGATATTTATTTAAATGTACACGATCTTTTAACCAGCCCGGATGACTTAATTGATAGAAGATAAAGAATCACTAATGCTGGGTAGCTCACAGTTTTTTGTTTAGCAAGTCATGGATTTGTTATTTCATACAAATTATTCATTTAAATTTTACTTATAATTAACACCGAGATGTAACTATCTCAACTGGAAGCGAAAACGTTCCACAATGACCGATGCATTGCGTTTGTCGTTCTGCGAGAGAACGCTGACGTTTCGCTTAAGTCATCACTGAAAGTTATCATTAACACCCCCTCTTCTCTTATGTGGCAAAGATTAAATATGCCACAAACATTTCCTTATCATTTTTATCCTAAATTTAACAAAAATGAATTGTGACATATAAGATTAAAAAATAAAAAACCGTTATGTCGTTCACAAGTTAATTAGTAATTGGGATTTTTGAAATTATTTAAAACACGTCATAAACGGCGCGCATAACAAAATAAGATTTCGATCACAAACATGGCAAGTCATTTATTACCCAATTCTCTAATAAATTAAAACCAGCTAAGAAAAGATAATCTATCACATTGATTATGAAAGGATTTTATAGATAACAAATATAACAATCATTTTTCTCAGGATATTTTGAAAATAGATCAATTGCTTCCTTTTTCGCTTCCACAGAAACTCCAACCCTATTAAGAGGTTGTCACAATCCATGTTCTAAATATTAGAAAATAATTTCACTTATTGACCATCAGCCCTACAGAGGATTACCCATGAAGAAATCTACACTTGTTATTGGCGTCATCGGTGCTGACTGCCATGCAGTAGGTAATAAAGTTCTGGATCGCGTTTTTACTGCTCATGATTTTCACGTAATCAACCTCGGGGTGATGGTGAGCCAGGATGAATATATTGATGCTGCGATTGAAACAGGCGCCGATGCCATCGTGGTGTCCTCTATCTACGGTCATGGCGACATTGACTGCCTCGGATTACGTGAGCGCTGCATCGAACGCGGCCTTGGCGACATTCTGCTGTACGTCGGCGGCAACCTGGTCGTCGGTAAACATGACTTCGCCGACGTGGAAGTGAAGTTTAAAGAGATGGGCTTTAACCGGGTTTTCGCCCCCAGCCACGATCTGGAAGATGTTTGCGCGCTTATCACTAATGATATTCACCAACACAATGGCCTCGAACAGCGTTGCCTGGAAGAGGCCATCTGATGCAAACAGTTTCTGTCGATATCGGCTCGACATGGACCAAGGCAGCCCTCTTCGCACATGAAGGCGAGGAATTAACCCTGGTAAACCATGTCCTGACCCCAACCACCACACATCATCTGGCAGACGGTTTTTTTGCCAGCCTGAATCAGGTGCTGAATGTTGCCGATGCTCGCCCGTTACTGAAAAGTGGTGAAGTGCAGTTGAAATACTCCTCCTCAGCGAAAGGTGGGCTCGCCGTTGCAGCAATGGGGCTGGTGCCTTCCATTACGCTGGAGTCGGCAAAAGTTACCGCCCATTCGGCAGGAGCGAAAATCGCGCAATATTATTCGTACAAGCTGAACCGTCATGACATCCAGGAGCTGGAATCATCACCGCCAGACATTCTGTTGTTTACCGGCGGGACAGACGGTGGCGAAGAAAGTTACGGCCTGGCGAATGCGCACGCGCTGGCAGGCTCAAAGCTTGATTGCGCCATTATCTACGCCGGAAACCGGGACATTCAGGACGAAATACAAACAATTCTGGGACATAAGGATCTGACCACGGTAGACAACATTCTGCCGGACCTCGATCACCCGAATCCGTTTGCCGCGCGCCAGGCGATTTGCGATGTGTTCTTGTCACGCATCGTCAAAGGCAAAGGTCTGGACGTTATCGTCGGCGAAACAGGCGAAGAGCCTATGCCGACGCCATGGACGGTATATGAGTTAGTCAAAGCCATTAGCGATTACGACAGCGCATGGAAGGAATTCATGCTGATTGATATGGGCGGAGCCACCACGGATGTCTATTCGGCCAGCGCGAATACCCTCTCCCCCGATACCGTCCTGCATGGTGTTCCTGAACCGTTCGTCAAACGTACCGTTGAAGGCGACCTTGGAATGCGCGTTTCCGCCGTTGTGGTGGGAGAAAGCACGCAGGATATGGTGAAAGTCATCTTCGCCCAGCAGCCACAGCGCGAGGCAGCGTTTTACCGCTATCTACGCCACCTGGTTGGGCAACCGGATTACCTGCCACTCAGCGAGGAAGAGAAATATTTCGACACCCTGCTGGCAGGTTTATGCGTGGGCTATGCCGCTGAGCGCCACGCGGGCACTAAAAAGCAGGTTTGCACCTGCGTGGGTAATGTGGATTTACAGATGGGTCGCGATCTCACCACCGTACGCAAAGTCGTCGGTTCAGGGGGATGGCTCTCTCGCGCCAGCCAGTTCGATATCCATAACTGGCTCAAATACAGGGAGCTGGACGACCAGGGTAAAAGAATTCTGTTACCGAATCAGTTTGAGTATTACCGCGATTCAAATGGCCTGCTCCCTCTACTGGCAAACGTCGCCAGGCTGTACCCGCAAGCCGCTGCTCGCACCAGCATTCAGTGTTTAACCCTATAAAACTTAAGGCAGCTACGAATGGAACTTCGAAATAAAAAATTGACCCACGACGAATTCATGACCGAAAGGCATCAGGTGTTACAAACCTGGGAAACCGGCAAAGACGTTGAGAACTTCGAAGATGGCGTGAAGTACCAGCAATCAATTCCAGAGAAAAAGCGTTTCTCCCTCGCCCTGCTGAAGGCCGATCAGGAAGGTAAAACTCTGAGCCAGCCGCGCGCAGGTGTGGCATTAATGGATGAGCATATTGCGCTGCTCAAAACATTGCAGGAAGAGTGCGACCTCCTGCCAAGTACTATCGATGCCTATACCCGTCTGAACCGCTATGAAGAAGCCGCTGTCGGGATCCAAAAATCCATCGAAGCAGGTACTTCCAAGCTGAATGGTTTACCGGTCGTCAATCACGGGGTTGCTGCCTGCCGTCGTATGACTGAATCGCTGGATAAACCGATCCAGGTTCGCCACGGTACACCGGATGCGCGTCTGCTGGCAGAAATCGCCATGGCCAGTGGCTTTACCAGCTACGAAGGCGGCGGTATCTCCTACAACATCCCTTACGCCAAACGCGTCACCCTGGAAAAATCCATCCGCGACTGGCAGTACTGTGACCGTCTGATGGGTCTGTACGAAGAGAACGGCATTCGCATCAACCGTGAACCGTTTGGTCCGCTGACCGGCACGCTAATCCCGCCGTTCATGTCCCACTCAGTCGCGATTATCGAAGGTCTGCTGGCGCTGGAGCAGGGCGTGAAGTCTATTACCGTCGGTTACGGCCAGGTCGGTAGCCTGACACAGGATATCGCTGCTATTCAGGCACTGCGTGAACTGTCCCACGAATACTTCCATAACCATGGCTTCGACGATTACGAGCTGAGCACCGTTTTCCACCAGTGGATGGGCGGATTCCCGGAAGATGAAGCAAAAGCCTTCTCCGTTATCGCCTGGGGCGCAGCGGTTGCCGGTATGTCTGGTGCCACAAAAGTCATTACCAAAAGTCCGCACGAAGCATTCGGTATCCCAACCGCGGCAGCTAACGCCCAAGGTCTGAAAGCGTCACGCCAGATGCTCAACATGGTCAGCGATCAGAAATTCCCGCAGTGCGCTGCCGTGGAACAGGAAGTTGACCTGATTAAGAGCGAAGTCCGCGCGGTATTGAAGAAAGTCTTCGAACTGGGCAATGGTGACATTGCGCGCGGTACGGTGCTGGCCTTTGAAGCTGGCGTGCTGGATGTGCCTTTCGCTCCTGCCGCCTGTAACGCCGGTAAGATCCTGCCTGTTCGCGATAACACAGGCGCAATCCGTATTCTTGAAGCCGGTGCCGTGCCGCTGCCGAAAGATATTCTCGCCCTGCACCACGACTACGTTGCAGAGCGCGCACATTTCGAAGGTCGCAAGCCTTCTTTCCAGATGGTCATTGATGACATCAACGCCGTATCCCACAGTAAATTAATAGGAAGACCATAATGAAAATTAAACAGGCCCTTTTCACAGCTGGCTACTCCTCATTTTATTTTGACGATCAGCAGGCCATCAAAAACGGCGCCGGTCATGACGGGTTTATCTATACCGGCGATCCGGTAACGCCTGGATTTACGTCTGTTCGTCAGGCGGGTGAATGTGTTTCCGTACAGCTGATTCTGGAAAACGGCGCGGTGGCTGTGGGCGATTGCGCAGCGGTGCAATATTCAGGTGCAGGCGGTCGTGACCCGCTGTTCCTGGCTGAAAACTTCATTCCGTTCCTCAACGACCACATCAAGCCGTTGCTGGAAGGTCGTGACGTTGATTCGTTCCTGACCAACGCCCGTTTCTTTGACGAACTGCGTATTGACGGCCATCTGCTGCATACCGCCGTACGTTATGGTCTGTCTCAGGCGCTGCTCGACGCGGCGGCACTGGCTACCGGTCGTCTGAAAGCCGAAGTGGTTTGTGATGAATGGCAGCTGCCATGCGTCCCCGAAGCCATTCCGTTATTTGGTCAGAGCGGCGACGACCGTTATATCGCCGTCGACAAGATGATCCTCAAAGGTGTGGATGTCCTACCGCATGCGCTGATCAATAACGTAGAAGAGAAGCTGGGCTTTAAAGGTGAAAAACTGCGTGAGTACGTCCGCTGGTTATCTAACCGCATCCTGAGCCTGCGCACCAACGATAGCTATCACCCAACGCTGCACATTGATGTCTACGGCACCATCGGTCTGATCTTCGATATGGATCCAGTGCGTTGCGCCGAATACATCGCCAGCCTGGAAGCCGAAGCGCAAGGCCTGCCGCTGTACATTGAAGGCCCGGTTGATGCCGGTAACAAGCCGGATCAGATCCGCATGTTAACCGAGATCACTCAGGAGCTGACTCGTCTGGGTTCTGGCGTGAAAATCGTTGCGGATGAATGGTGTAACACCTATCAGGACATCGTGGACTTCACCGACGCGGGCAGCTGCCACATGGTGCAGATTAAAACCCCGGACCTGGGCGGTATTCACAACATCGTTGATGCAGTGCTGTATTGCAACAAACACGGAATGGAAGCCTATCAGGGCGGTACCTGTAACGAAACGGAAATCAGTGCTCGTACCTGCGTACACGTCGCGCTGGCCGCGCGTCCAATGCGCATGCTGATCAAACCGGGTATGGGTTTCGATGAAGGTCTCAACATCGTGTTTAACGAAATGAACCGCACCATCGCGCTGTTGCAAACTAAGGATTAAGAGATGGCACGCACATTTAAGATCTTATCGCCTACGGCTATCCTGGGTTATGGCTTCCCGGAAGAAAGTTTTCGTAAAGCCATGGAAGAGTCACCGGATCTTATTGCTGTTGACGCAGGTTCCTCCGATCCTGGCCCCCACTACCTGGGGGCAGGTAAACCCTTTACTGACAGGGCCGGTGTGAAACGCGATCTGCGCTATATGATTGTGGCAGGCGTTAAGAACAACATCCCTGTCGTGATCGGCACAGCCGGTGGTTCTGGTGCAGCTCCGCATCTGGAGTGGTGTCGCCAGATAATCCATGAGATCGCGCAGGAAGAAAAACTGTCTTTCTCAATGGCGCTGATTCCGTCTGATGTCGATAAAGAAATCGTTCATCAGGCGCTGGATAACGGCAAAATCACCGCGCTCGATTTTGTGCCTGAACTGACTCACGAGGCCATTGAAGAGAGCACCTACATTGTCGCGCAGATGGGCGTCGAGCCTTTCCAGCGTGCGCTGAAAGCCGGTGCGCAGGTGGTCCTGGGCGGACGTGCCTACGATCCGGCCTGCTTCGCCGCGCTGCCGATTATGCAGGGCTTTGATGAAGGTCTGGCGCTTCATTGCGGTAAGATCCTTGAGTGTGCAGCCATTGCCGCCACCCCTGGTTCCGGCTCAGATTGTGCGATGGGAATCATTGACGATAACGGCTTTACGCTGAAGGCGTTCAATCCCAAGCGTAAGTTCACCGAGACTTCCGCAGCAGCGCACACTCTGTACGAGAAGTCAGATCCGTACTTCCTGCCAGGGCCAGGCGGTGTGCTGAACCTGAAGGCATGCACTTTCACCCAGGTTAACGAGGGTGAAGTGTATGTCAGCGGTTCACGCCATGAAGAAACACCGTATGCGTTGAAACTGGAAGGTGCACGCCAGGTTGGCTTCCGTTGCCTGACCATCGCCGGAACACGTGACCCGATTATGATTGCCGGGATTGACACGATTCTTGAAGAGGTACAGGCAAGCGTTGCACGTAACCTCTCACTGAATGACGACAGTATCCGCATGACGTTCCACCTGTACGGTAAGAACGGTGTGATGGGCAACCATGAGCCGATGAAAACTGCGGGCCATGAACTGGGAATTTTACTGGATGTCGTTGCGCCAACGCAGGATATCGCCAACAGCGTTTGCTCGCTGGTGCGCTCTACCCTGCTGCACTACGGCTATGAAAATCGCATTGCGACTGCGGGCAACCTCGCCTTCCCGTTCTCGCCATCTGATATTCAGAGTGGACCGGTGTATGAGTTCTCGATCTATCACCTGATTGAAGCGAGCGATGCGCTGCGTTTTGATTTCCACATTGAACAGGTGACGCCAGAAGGAGTTCAGGCATGAAACACTCAATTTGTTCACTGGCGCAAGTAATTCGTTCCAAAAACGCCGGACCGTACGAACTGGTTTTAGATATTTTATTTAAAACAAGGGAAGACTATCAGCGGGTAAAAGCCTGCGAGCAATTAACGCCACAGCTTATTGCCGGTTTATATAATGTTGAGCCTGAATTTATTCACAATATCGTCTGGTTCGATCCAGCGAATGCCGTAAAAATCGTCATGCCACGAGATATTATTTCCGGCAACGTCGGTGACAATGATGTTTATGGTGCGCAGCAACACGCTCCATTATTAAGTATTGAGTTCGACTTGTAACAAAAAAACACAATAACAACCATTGGAGCACAGAATTCAGCTGTATCACAGTGCTTCGAATTATTCATGCGGTTGGTCACAACAGGCGTGCGTCTGAGCTGCTGTCCAGGTTCAGGCGCACGCCACCCTACACAATTCCAATTACCAGCCTTTATCCGATGGAGTACACATGAAGAAAATTAGTTTAACGAAGATGATCATATTAGGCCTGATACTCGGCATGATTGCCGGGGTGGCCATAAATAATATGGCCGCGGCTGAAACAGCAAAATCTTATGCAGCAGATATTTCCATTTTCACCACCATATTCTTACGTATGGTGAAAATGATTATCGCTCCATTGGTTATTTCAACTCTGGTTGTAGGTATTGCCAAAATGGGCGATGCCAAAACGCTAGGACGTATATTTTCGAAAACCTTCTTCCTGTTTATTTGCGCCTCTCTGGTGTCAATTGCACTGGGTCTGGTTATCGTTAATATCTTCCAGCCAGGCGCAGGTATCAACTTTGTGCCACATGACGTCGGAGCCGTTGCCGCCGTTAAGTCAGAGCCATTCACGCTGAAAGTATTCATCTCACACGCGGTACCGACCAGTATTGTCGATGCGATGGCGCGTAACGAAATTCTGCAGATCGTCGTGTTCTCAATCTTCCTTGGTTGCAGCCTCGCTGCGATTGGTGAAAAAGCCGATCCTATCGTGAAAGTGCTGGATTCACTGGTGCACGTCATGCTGAAGCTGACGGGTTACGTCATGTTGTTTGCACCACTGACCGTTTTTGCCGCTATTTCAGGTCTGATTGCCGAACGTGGTCTGGGTGTGATGGTTAGCGCCGGGATCTTCATGGGTGAGTTCTACCTGACGCTGGGTATGCTGTGGGCGATCCTCATTGGCCTGTCTACGATGATCGTCGGGCCTTGCATCGCACGGTTAACTAAATCAATCCTCGAACCCGCTCTGCTGGCCTTTACCACTTCAAGCTCTGAAGCCGCCTTCCCGGGTACGCTGGACAAGCTGGAAAAATTCGGTGTTTCGTCAAAAATCGCCAGCTTCGTTCTGCCTATCGGTTATTCCTTTAACCTGGTCGGTTCCATGGCTTACTGCTCATTTGCCACCGTCTTTATTGCCCAGGCGTGCAACATCGAACTGAGCATGGGCGAGCAAATCACCATGCTGTTAATCCTGATGCTGACCTCAAAAGGAATGGCAGGCGTACCGCGCGCATCAATGGTGGTTATCGCTGCAACCCTGAACCAGTTCAACATTCCAGAAGCAGGTCTGATTCTGCTGATGGGTGTCGATCCGTTCCTCGATATGGGTCGTTCCGCCACGAACGTTATGAGTAACGCCATGGGAGCAGCCATTGTCAGCCGTTGGGAAGGTGAACACTTCGGCCAGGGTTGCCGTGGCTCTGCACCAGTGAAGTCCCCGGAGCAGGAACGTCCGGTTACCGAACCGTCAGAAGTTGCCATGTCCTGACACAACGCCATTGCCGGATGGCGCTCGCGCTTATCCGGCCTACATAACGTTTAACCATCCGTAGGCCGGATAAGGCGGTACGCCGCCATCCGGCACCAAGATGAGCACACCAACAGGAATGCATAATGAATAAAACAATTCTCGGCGTGAGTCTCTTTTCTTTCAGCGTCTTGTTTAGCGCAACCATATTCGCGCAAACCACGCCCGACTACGCCAAGCTGATAGAACAGGCTCATCAGAAGTACAAAAGTAACAACGATGGAAAAGTCGCCGACTACATCCCTGCTCTGGCGACCTATAGCCCGAAAAATTTTGCCATCACCATTGCGACGGTGGACGGCAAGATCTACCAGGTTGGCGATGTTAACAAACCTTTCCCAATGGAATCCCTGAGTAAAGTGTTCACCATGGCGCTCGCCATGGAGCAGCACGGTCCTCAGGTAGTGCTGGATAAACTTGGCGCCAATGCCACCGGTATGCCATTCAACTCAGGTTTAGCCGTTGAGCTGACCAAAGGCGCGCCTGAAAACCCTCTGGTAAACGCCGGGGCCATGAGCACCGTTAGCCTGATCGAAGCCAAAGACAAAACCGATCGTTGGAACAAAATCCTCGACAACCTGAACGTCTGGGCCGATGCCACTCTCACCGTGAACGAACCGGTTTTCAAATCTGAAATGGAAACCAACCAGCACAATCAGGCGCTGGCCAAGCTGATGGAATCCTATAACAGCTTCTATGGCAACACTGACGAAGCCGTTGAAATTTATACCCGCCAGTGCTCGGTGGATATCACCGTTGAGCAACTGGCCAAAATGGGTGCCGTACTCGCGAACAAAGGCAAATCTCCGTTCAACGGTAAACAGTTGCTGAATGAGAAATATGTTCCGCAGGTGCTGGCAGAAATGGCAATTGCCGGGCTTTACGACGGTAGCGGTAAATGGCTGTACACCGTTGGCATCCCGGCAAAAAGCGGCGTCGGCGGCGGCATGGTTGCCGTTGTCCCAGGCGAATATGCGATTGCGGTCTATTCTCCACCGCTTGATGAAGCCGGAAACAGCGTTCGTGCCCAGAAAACTATCGAATATGTCGCCGAAGCGACAAAAGCCAATGTCTTTTTAGCCAAATAACTTTACGCCGGATGGCGCTTCGCTTATCCGACCTACACCAATGCGTTAATCGTAGGCCGGATAAGCGAAGCGCCATTCGGTAAACAACACGAAGAGGTGAGAAGTAAACATGTCTAAACCATTTGTCTGGCAGGAACTCTTTGTTCAGAGTAAAGATAGTACCGAGTATGAATTACTTAGTAACCAGCACGTTACGGTAACGGAGTTAGACGGAGAGGAAGTGATCAAGGTTGCACCGGAAGCGTTAACCTTGTTAGCACAGCAGGCGTTTTATGAGGCTTCATTTTTCCTGCGCGCCGGACATTTAAAACAGATTGCCAGCATTTTGCACGACCCACAGGCCAGCAGTAACGATAAGTACGTCGCATTGCAGCTGCTGCGCAATGCAGAGGTTTCAGCTAAAGGCGTACTGCCCAACTGCCAGGATACCGGGACGGCAACCATTGTGGCCAGCAAAGGACAACATGTCTGGACCGGCGGCGATGACGCAGAAGCATTAAGCAAAGGCGTGTATTCCACCTTTACCGAAAACAACCTGCGTTACTCGCAAAATGCCCCGCTGGATATGTATACCGAGGTCAATACCCAGACCAACCTGCCCGCACAAATCGATATTAGCGCCACCCCAGGTAACGAATACCGTTTCCTGTTCGTCAATAAAGGTGGCGGCTCAGCTAACAAAGCGGCGCTGTACCAGGAAACCAAATCCATTCTACAGCCGGAAAAACTCACTGCGTTCCTGATCGAAAAAATGAAATCACTGGGTACAGCCGCTTGTCCGCCGTATCACATCGCTTTTGTGGTTGGGGGCTTATCCGCCGACCAGGCGCTGAAAGTCGCCAAACTGGCTTCAACCAAATATTACGATAATCTACCCACCAGCGGGAACGAGCTGGGCCAGGCGTTCCGTGATACGGCGCTGGAAGCCGAGTTGCTCAATGCCAGCCGCGAGTTTGGCATCGGGGCGCAGTTTGGCGGCAAATACTTTGCCCACGATATCCGCGTAATTCGCTTACCGCGCCACGGCGGCTCCTGCCCAATCGCGATGGCCCTCTCCTGCTCTGCCGACCGTAACATTAAGGCCAAAATTAATAAACACGGTATCTGGCTGGAGAAACTCGAGCATAATCCGGGCAAATTCATTCCTGATTCACAGCGAGTAGAAAACGGTGCCCAGACCGTACAACTGGATCTGAACCGTCCGCTGCGTGACATCCTGCATGACCTTTCCGCTCTGCCCATTGGTACACGCCTGTCGTTAAGCGGCCCGATTGTTGTCGCTCGCGATATCGCCCACGCGAACATCAAAGCACGACTGGATAACGGCGAACCGATGCCGGAATACATGAAAAAACATATCGTTTACTACGCGGGTCCCGCCAAAACCCCAGAAAATCAGGCTTGTGGCTCGATGGGGCCCACCACCGGCGGGCGCATGGATGGGTATGTCGATGCTTTCCAGGCACAAGGCGGCAGCCTCATTATGCTCACCAAGGGTAACCGCAGCCAGCAGGTCACTGATGCCTGTCACAAACACGGTGGATTTAGCCTCGGCAGCATTGGCGGTGCAGCAGCCCTGCTGGCGCAGCAGTACGTGAAAAGCCTGCAGTGCCTTGAATATCCCGAACTGGGAATGGAAGCCGTATGGATGATGGAAGTTAAAAATATGCCGGCCTTCGTATTAGTGGATGACAAAGGCAATAACTTCTTTAGCCAGTTCGAGCAGCAGCATCGCTGCGCAACTTGTCCGGCAGGGCATTAAGGAGTTTCCATGGAAGCGCGCGCCAATAACGACAGACACCGTCAGCGTCAGCAGAAGCTGAAAGAGCAGGTTGATACCCGCGTAGCGGCGGCAACGGAGAAGAAAGGGATCCTGATTGTCTTCACCGGCAACGGAAAAGGAAAATCCACCGCAGCCTTTGGCACAGCAACGCGCGCAGTGGGTCACGGAAAAACCGTTGGCATCGCGCAGTTTATTAAGGGCCAGTGGGATAATGGCGAGTACAACACGCTGCAACCTCTCGGCGTCGAGTTCCATATTATGGGTACCGGATTTACCTGGGAAACCCAAAATCGGCAAGCAGATATCGAGGCGGCAACGGTTGTCTGGCAGGAAAGTAAGCGCATGCTGGCTGATGCGCATTACGATCTAGTGGTGCTGGATGAACTCACCTACATGCTTGCTTACCACTATCTGGATACCCAGGAGGTAATCAGCGCCATCGAAAATCGTCCTGCCGGTCAGAGCGTTATCGTCACAGGACGCGGATGCCATACGCTGTTACTGGAACTGGCCGATACGGTCAGTGAAATTCGCCCGGTCAAACACGCGTTTGACCGCGGTATTCAGGCACAGGTTGGGATCGACTGGTAGCCGTTCTTTTGCCGGATAACGATGCTAACGCGTCTTATCCGGCCTACCCATCGTTGTAGGCCTGATAAGGCGCAAGCCACCTTCAGGCAGCCGATACCACGGACTTACTGAGCAACCAGTTACGGAAAATCTGTAAATGCTCGGATTCCGATTTCTCTTCACGCCACGTCATAATAAATCGATTCCCGGTACGCATTGGAACATCGCAAGGAATGACCATATCACCGCTGTCCAGATCGTGCTGAATGGCAAAACGTGGGAGCAGCGCAACGCCCAGATTAGAACGGACCGCCGCGATCAGCATCGATAACAAATCAAATCTCGGACCTTTATTCACTAGCGGACTGCTGACATCTGACAGCGCAAACCACTCCTGCCACCCTTTGATGCGCGTGCTTTGGTGTAAGAGCGGAAATTCGTTTAGTAATTCGTTCACCGCCAGTTTTCGTTCCGGTTCGGCCAGCAAACAGCGACTGCAAACCGGCAGAATTTCCTCTTCAAACAGGTACTCAACCCCTGACCATGGCGAATAAAAGTCTTCGCGCATGATTGCCGCGTCATACTCTCGATTGAGAAAATCACCAATATTCGCCAGGGAATGAATGTTCACGATAATATCAGGATTAAGTTTGTTAAATTCACGCAGGTTTGGGATCAGCCAGTGCGTGCTGAACGTCGGATTCACCGCCAGCTCAATAACCTGTACCGTCGGCTGCCAGGTCATTATCGTCGTCGTATCTCGTTCAAGTTTATTTAACGTTTCTTTAACGATACTTAAATAGTGTTTGCCGGCCGCATTTAAGAAAATGCGTTTTTTGGCATGATTAAATAGCGCGGTATTGAGAAAATCCTCCAGTGCATTTACCTGGCGGAAAACAGCACTTTGTGTCAAAGCCAGCTCTTCAGCTGCCCGGGTATAACTTTCGTGACGCGCAACAACTTCAAAAGTTACCAGCAACTCCGTCTTGGGTATTTTTCCTCTCATAACCTCTTCCATATGCAGCGTACAAAAATAGTTTAATTTATAAAAAATAATTCAAGCTACCCAGATAAGCACCGAGAGTTATATTTTATTTCATCCATTAATGTCATTGATCCAATCCATGATTTACTCACACTGATGGCGGATAAATATTAACCAATAATACTCAAGAGCAGCAATAAACACAATTTAAATAAGGTTAAACCTAAGCAAATGGTGCCAATAAGTTCTTAATAATTTTTCAAGTTATCTTGTTTATTGCAGAAAAAACTTTGCGAGATTAATCAATATTATCAGTGCGATAATTTTGGATAATTTCACGTTATAACTTACGGGCAAACGACTGCTTTTTATCATTCCTTGATGTGGTTTCTGCCTTTTTTTGATCGATGTGATAAAGGACACAATGTGAAAACTTTCGGAAAGGTCTGGCTCGTTGGGGCAGGTCCCGGTGATATTTCATTACTTACCCTCAAAGCAATGATGTGCATTAAACAGGCTGATGTCATTATTTACGATCGGCTGGTCAATCCTAAAATTTTGGAATGGGCATTACCTGATTGTCTGCTTATCAATGTCGGCAAAAACCCGGGTTTCCATTGTGTACCGCAGGATGAAATCAATGCACTGCTTGTCCAGTATGCCCAAACGCACAATAATATTGTGCGTCTGAAAGGCGGCGATCCGTATGTTTTTGGACGCGGGGCTGAAGAAGTTGAGGATCTCGTCGAGACAGGCATCCCGTTTGAAGTGGTGCCGGGTATTAGCTCAACCATTGGTGGCCTGACCTATGCCGGGATTCCGGTAACACACCGCGATTTCGCCTCGGGATTTCACGTGGTAACCGGTCATACGCGGGAGGGCAACCAACAGCAGGACTGGCGTCAGCTGGCCAAACTGAATGGTACGCTGGTTATCGTCATGGGTATCGCCAATCTGGCGTTTATCTGTGAGGAATTATTGATGGGTGGAAAATCAGCAGATACGCCTGCAGCGCTAATTATGTCCGCCACCCGCGATAACCAACGCCGACTGACCTGTACGCTCGGTTCACTACTGAGCAAGGCGCAGGAAGCTAACATCCTCCCCCCTGCGCTGATAGTGATTGGTGATGTGGTAACCCTGAGCGATCGGCTCTCTTTTATCCCTGAAGCCATCACGCTGCCGGAAAACCTTTACTGTGACAGTCTGGCATGACGAAAAGACTGGGGCGACGTTTGATGCGCCGCCCGGAAAACACGGCAAAAGTAACTGGTTTGTGCGTATTGGAGTTTCCGGGCAATGCTGTCTATTGAATGAACGGGATCGTGCAATAACTCCCCCGCTTTTTGCATTTTTTTCTGATTCACCCAGGTTTTAAAGTTAACGCCCTGCCGTTTCTTAAAAAAACGGCTGAAATAGTTTGCGCTTAAGCAAACGTGAGCTGCTACGGATTCCAGGGATAATTCACTATATAAATTCTCATCAATATAACGCAACGCTGCCAGAAGCTTTTTCTCGTGTCGGGAAGGCTCTGTAAAATAATGATGCATGTAACTGGTTGGCGGGATAACAAACCCATCAGGTTGTTGCTGTTCTGTCTCAAAATTATCAACAATAAAATTTAATAAATTAGCTGATGCCACCAGCGTATTATTATCGACTACCGCCACCTGACTCCATTCAGCTTTTATTTTTGGTTCATCCATCCATGAGCATTCATTATCAATTACGATAGTTTTATATTCCTGATATTTTGCCCGCACCTGCCCACAGAGCATAAAACCGTACAGATGCTCCTCGCGAATTAATGGCATAGAAAACAGACTTAGCCCTGCGTGGCAGCTGAGTATTCTGGGTTTAAGGTGTTTTAAACCTTCAAAAGCACAATATTTGTCACACTTTTGGCAACTCGTACAATAGCGTTCATCCGCCCGCATTAATGTGCAGAACGAATTAAAGTTATGGCAATCCGAGAGAGTTTTTCCGTTTACATCAACCACAACCGTGGCTAATCCAGTCGCACTGGAGAATACTTTTGCTATCGAGAAAAAACGTTGTAGATAATCATCCTGGATTTTCAACGACACGGTATCCTCCGGCATTAATGAAATTAAAGCCGGTAATATGCAGAATTTAATCAAGAGAAAGAATGATGCTCACCGCAAAAAATAATCTCATTTATGCAGATGATTATGATCAATTGGCAAGAGAATTATAGCGACCACGATAATACTCCACTGCACACTACTGACTTCGCTTTCTCAAAGATTAACGAATCTTCACACTCTCTTGTGAGGCTCTTTTCGCAACACCAAACATCTTTATCCATTATTTTCAATAGATTACTCATTTTTACTGTGAATCAATGATGTGCTTATTTGTGATAATCATCATGTGAATGTGAAAGGCCCTCCTGAATAATATGTTCAATTAGCAAACAATCTGAACGGAGTTGATCCATGGCCGTCACCACAGGCGTTATCGCCGACGATTTCACCGGCGCAACGGACATTGCAAGCTTTATGGCGCAGCAGGGGTGGCGCGTTGCGCTACTGCCCGGAATGCCTGATACCACTCAATGCTGGAATGAAGAGGTTGACGCTATCGTCATCTCGCTGAAAAGCCGCTCATTACCCGCAGAACAGGCCATCGCACAATCTCTGTCCTGTGCCCGCTGGCTGAAACAAAAGGCAGGTGTCCGCCAGATCTATTTTAAATATTGTTCGACGTTCGACTCCACGCCAACAGGCAACATTGGACCGGTCAGCGATGCGTTGATGAACGAGCTGCATACACCCGTGATCGTCCACTGCCCCGCCCTGCCGCAAAACGGGCGCACGGTGGTGCATGGCCATCTTTTTGTAAATGGCGTACTGCTTAACGAATCCGGGATGGAAAAGCATCCGCTTAATCCTATGACCGATGCCAGCCTGCCGCGCCTGCTGAGCGCGCAAACGCCAGGCAAGGTTAGTTGCATCAACCTCACGACGCTGCGTCAAGGTGTGGAAGCGGTCACTAACGCTCTGGCCCAACTTCAGGCTGAAGGTACGCGTCACGTTATCGTCGATACGCTGGATGAAGCAGATCTCACCACGCTGGCGCAGGCACTCCATGCCAGCCCTCTGTTAGCCGGGGGCTCCGGGCTCGGTGGCGCACTGGCCGCCTGCACCGGAACTCAGCAAACCATGCCGCCGGACGCTTTTCCACTACCCGCTAAAACGGTGGTGTTCTCCGGTAGCTGTTCTGCAATGAGTAATCGTCAGGTCAATCGCTATAAGGCCGCAGCAGCCTCTCGTGTACTCGACGTGGCCCGCTGCCTGTCTGATACAGAACGCTACACTGATGAACTGTGTGCCTGGGCGATGACGCATATCAACGACCCATTCGCGCCGATGATATACGCCACCCAGCCGCCAGACGTACTCCAACGCATTCAACAAGAGTACGGCGAACAGACTGCCAGCCAGGCGATCGAACACGCTTTTTCCCGACTGAGCGCAAAGCTACAAGTTGCAGGTGTAAACACCTTTATCGTCGCAGGCGGAGAAACATCCGGCACCGTGGTAGAGGCACTGCAGGTGAAGCGTCTGTCCGTTGGCAAAGCCATTGCGCCTGGCGTGCCGTGGGTATTTTCCTCCGGTCTGGCGCTGGCGCTGAAGTCAGGCAACTTTGGTGACGAAGATTTCTTTTTTACAGCCCAGGAGTACGCATTATGAATCCGGTGAGTGAACACCAACTACGCGAACTACTCGTCCACTATGGCCGTTCCTTGTTTATGCGTGGTTACAGCAGCGGCGGCTCCGGCAACCTCAGCGTCAAATTGCCGGATGGCGGCTATCTGGTGACCCCGACCAACTCCTGCCTGGGTGAGCTTGATCCTGCCACGCTAAGTAGGCTGGATGCCAACGGCGTGCATCTTAGCGGCGACAAACCGTCAAAAGAGGTACCCATGCATCTGGCGTGGTATCGGCATCGGCCATCCTGCGGCGCGGTTGTGCACCTGCATTCTCCATGGCTGACCGCGCTCTCCTGTCTGCCTTGCTCCACACCAGAAAACTGTCTACCGCCACTAACGCCATACTATGTGATGCGCGTCGGACAGCTACCGCTGCTGCCTTATTTCAAGCCCGGCCATGAAGGCATTGCCAGCGCACTGAGTGAAATCGCGGCAGATCATACGGCTGCGTTGCTGGCCAATCACGGGCCGGTAGTAAGCGGTCGCTCGCTGCGTGAGGCGGTGTTTAACGCCGAGGAACTAGAAGACAGCGCCCGCATCTGGCTGACATTAAAACCGCTCGGCTATGTTCCGCTCTCAGAAGAGGCGGTGGCCGAACTTGAACATTCCCGGCAAGCGTGAGGTGACATGATGATCCCCGAGCAACGACGTGATTTTATCTACCGCTACGTGCACGAAAAAAATGCCGCCTCATTTAATGAACTGGCAGATCTAATGAGCGTGTCGCATATGACCGTACGTCGCGACATTCAGTTGCTGGAAGAAGAAGGCAAAGTTATCGCCATTAACGGCGGCGTGAAGCTCAATAACCTGCTGAAATCCGAACTGCCGTGGCGGGAAAAAGCCGAGTTGAATCATGATGTGAAGCGCAAAATGGGCCAGCTCGCCGCAATGCTCATTGAGCCCGGACAAACGCTGTATCTGGATGCCGGAACATCGTTGTTTGAAGTGGCGAAAGCGGTAGCCGCCAGCCACTGTTTCAATCTGACGGTAGTCACCAACGATTTTTCCATCAGCCACTATCTGATGGATATGCCACACATTACGCTCTATCACACCGGCGGTCTGGTGGATCAGCGTAACCGCTCATGTCTTGGCAAAAGCGCCGCCAGTTTTCTGCGCACCATTAATATTGATGTGGCGTTTCTCAGTTCATCGTCGTGGGATACCGAGCGCGGCATGTCGACGCCGAGTGAAGGGAAAGCCTCGGTCAAAGAAGCGGTGCTTACCGTCTCCCGGCGTCGGGTACTGGTCTGTGACAGCAGTAAATTTGGCAAATACGGCATGTTCCACATCTGTGGGCTGGAGCAGTTAACCGACATTATTTCTGATAACCGGTTACCGGAAAATGCGCAGCAGACTATTGTCAGCCAGGGCGTTAAGCTGCATCTGGTTGATGGCCGGGAGGGTGCACGCCATGCTGAAGTTAGCGGCTAACCTCGACTGGTTATTTACTGATTTACCGATAGCGGGTCGATTTCAGGCGGCAAAAGCAGCCGGTTTTCGCGGCGTAGAAGGGCTGTTTCTCTGGCAGCACCCGCTGGAGCATTTGCGGGCCGCTCAGCGGGAAACTTCTCTGCCGGTGGTGCTAATGAACGCCCCGGCTGGCAACTGGGCACAGGGTGAACGGGGACTCGCAGCATTGCCCGGTCGAGACCAGGAATTTCATCACAGCCTGAACGTGGCGCGAGATTACGCCACGGCACTGGGTTGTCGCCGGGTTCACGTTATGTCCGGCTTGCGCTGCAATGACCTGACGCTGCACGCCCAGCGCGACCTCCTGACGAATCGACTGCGCATCGCCTGCGATGTGATGGCAGACGCGGAAATCGATGTACTGATTGAACCATTAAATTCGCAGGATATGCC
Source organism: Citrobacter sp. Cpo100 (assembly GCF_030332595.1). Lineage (NCBI taxonomy): Bacteria > Pseudomonadati > Pseudomonadota > Gammaproteobacteria > Enterobacterales > Enterobacteriaceae > Citrobacter > Citrobacter sp. Cpo100. The sequence goes on from NZ_JAOWHM010000037.1 coordinate 1,363,291, forward strand.
CGGTTATTTTATTGACAGTTTCCCGCTGGCTGAATCTATCATTCACGAGGTTGGTAAGAAGAATATCGGCTTACAGTTTGATATTTACCACTGTCAGAAAACTCATGGCAACGTGGCGAAAAATATCGAACGCTATTTTACCCTTATTAAACATTTTCAAATCGCTTCTGTTCCTTATCGCCATGAACCGGGAACCGGGGAGTTAAATGAAGCATGGCTATTTAATTTTATAAGAAAAATGAATTACCAGGACTGGATTGGCTGTGAATATCAACCATCAACATCAGGGCCGGAATCATTACGCTGGATAACGCCTTACCTATAATTTTAATATCTCTGTACCGGAGGAAAAAATGTCGGATACTGTTATTATTTCGCTGGCACCCGTTGCCGCGGATTGCCCCAGAGTTATACCCGAAGAACTGGCGCAGGAAATACTCGCCAGCGTAGAACATGGCGCGTCCATCGTCCATTTACACGTTCGCGATAAACAGGGACGCCTGACGCCAGATACTACCGACTTTCAGGCAACCATTGACCGCGTTATGCGCCATTCAAACCTGATTATTCAGGCTTCTACCGGCGGCGTCTCTTCGATGTCCATCGCCGAGCGCTGCGCGCCACTGGCCTGCCCCGGCGTGGAGATGGCCTCGCTGAACGTCGGTTCCGTTAACCTCGGTGATGCGGTGTATTTTAATCCCGGTCCGGACGTGGAATATTGTTCACGGCAAATAACCGAACGCCATATTATTCCAGAGTTTGAAGTTTTTGAAATCGGCATGATTAATAACATCCTGATGCTTGAAGATAAAATAAAATTTCAAAAACCCATGCTCTTTAATATCGTTCTCGGTCACCGCGGCAGTACGCCTGCAACCGTTGATGCATTAATTGCTCTGCGTAGCATGATCCCACGCGACGCCTTATGGGGAATTACTCATTTTGGCAGAAGGAATTTCGATATTATCGCTGCCGCGGTCGCTATGGGTGCCAGTGAAGTGCGAATCGGCTATGAAGATAGTTATTATTTAAGCGCCGAAGAAAAAGCTCAGCATAATTATCAGCAGGTAGCCAAACTCGCTACGCTCATTCAGAGTATGGATAAAAAAGTCGCCACACCGGAAATTGCGCGGCGCATGTTATCTATTCCACCCCGGCAGCAATAACAACAGCAAGGACATTTCAACATGACTATGACCACTGTTATTCACAAAACCGGACTCGGCGTCAGCGTTGCGGGCGTGGCGCTGGCGATTATCGGCGCGCTCATCCAGTCCACGGCGCTGTGGCAGCCGGGGCTGGTGATGTTCACCGTCGGATTCGCCGCCGGTGCAGGCTACTGGCCTGGTTTACGCAGCTATCAGTTTACGTTGTGGATCATCGCCGGTTTTGTTGCCGCCATGACCTGGTCTACGGATCTGATCGTCTGGGGCGGTTTCAATATCACCCATAAATGGATCGTGTTCCTTGTGATTCAGGCCACCATGTTCAGCATGGGCACCAAGCTAACGATCCAGGATTTTATTGATGTCGCCAAAATGCCGTGGGCAGTTTTTATCGGTACCTTCTGCCATTTCGTGATCATGCCCCTGCTCGGCCTGAGCATTACCCTGATCTTTGATTTTCCGCCTGAAGTAGCGGTGGGCATTTTGTTGATTGGCGCTTGCCCCAGCGGTCTCTCGTCGACGGTGATGGTTTACATCGCCAACGCCAACCTCGCGCTGGCGGTATCAATCGCCGCAGTCTCAACGCTGGCGGCAACGGTAATGACGCCGCTGTGGGTTAATCTGCTGGCGGGTTCAATGATTGATATCCAGCTCACCGCGATGGTGATGGACGTGGTGAAAATCGTATTAATTCCCATCGGCGCAGCAATTCTGCATGACTATCTGAAAACCTATGCAGGCGTGCGCGGACGCCGTGTTGTCCAGATGCTGGCCGGGATCGGCGCAATTTGGCTGCTGTATATGATTGCCGGCGGCTGGGACGCGCTGTTTGGTCATGCCAGCGCCGAAGCGCAGATGTACGCGGTGGTCCTCAACTTCGTAGCAGGCGGCCTCGTTTGGGCATTGTTCTACAACTGGCTGTATGGCCGCGTGGCGGGCGTGAAGAAGGTCATGCCAACCATCTCAATGATGGGGATCATTTTCTTTACCACCACCGCCGCCGCCGCCGGGCGCGACAACCTGGTGCAGGTCGGTTTCCTGCTCTGCTTCGCCATGTTGATGCATAACCTCGGCGGCTTCCTGATTGGTTATCTGATGAGCCGCTGGATCTTCCGCATGGACGTGCAGTCTGCCCGTACCGTGGCCTTTGAAGTCGGCCTGCAAAACGGCGGTATGGCGTCAGGGCTTGCCGCCGCGATGGGCAAACTGGCAACGGTAGGACTCGCCTCAGCGGTGATGACACCGCTGGGTAACGTTAGCGGCTCGCTGCTCGCCAACTACTGGCGCAAAAAAGACGCCAGACAGGCGCAGGCAGCAGCAGCCAAAGATCCCGTTCAACCCGCTTGCGAAAATCTGTCGAAAGGATAATCACGATGACAACTCTCACTCTGGGACAGGCCCTGCGCGCCGTAACCTGTGCGCTCGAACTCGCCGAAACACGTTATGCAAATCGCCCGTTAAGCGTGGCCGTATGCGATGCCAATGGAGAACTGCTTAGCTTTGCGCGGATGGATAACGCCAAACTGTTAACCATCGAGTTAACCCAGCGTAAAGCGCGCACCAGCAGCCGCCTGGGCTGCACCACGCAGGCATTTTTACAGCGTCTGCAAAAAGAGCAGCTGGATATTAGCTATTTTGCCGATCCGCGTTTTACGGCGCTGCCGGGCGGGATCCCGATTCTGCACCAGGGGAAATGCCTTGGAGCCGTCGCAGTGGGCGGTTTATCCGCGCAGGAAGATCATGATGCGGCGCTGTCCGTCGCAGAAATATTACTTAAGGAGATTGCCCAATGAAAAAGGTCGCCATGCTGCATACCAGTGCAGCCACCCTTGCGATGATGCAACAGCTGATCGCCGACATTATGCCGGAAGTGGAAGTGATGCATCTGGTCGAGGAGTCGATGATTAAACAGGTGATGAAAGCCGGAGGCGTATCGCCAAATATTGCCGCCCGCATCGCCGACTATGTGCATATTGCTGAAAAGGCGGACTGCGATATCTTTATTACCGCCTGCTCTTCAATTGGTACTGCGGTGGAGCAATGCCAGTTTATGACCCCACTCCAGCTCGCGCGCATTGACTGCGCGATGGTGGAAGAGGCGATTGAAAAAGGCGAGCGGATCGCCGTGTTGGCAACCGTGGCAACCACGCTGAAGCCAACGCTGGATTACGTCCAGCGTAAAGTTCAGCAAAGCGGTAAATCGCGAACCATTACGCCTGTATTAATGGAGGAGGCATTCCACGCGCTGCTGACGGGAGATATGGATACCCATGACCGTATCGTCAGTGAAGGGTTACAGAGCGCCTTTACCCAGGCGGATGTCGTGATGCTGGCACAGGCTTCGATGGCGCGCGTTTTACAACAGCTCCCTTCCCCGCCGGTGCCGGTAATGACCTCACCGGAAAGCGGAATTCGCTGGTTGAAAACGCTGGCTGAACGGTAAATTCCCGGCAAAAAAAAGGCCATCATCAGATGGCCAACCATGTCGAAACGGGACCAGCCCTTGACTATGCAGAGAGTCAGGGCTGTTTTTTATTTCTTACTTAATAACGGTTTTCAGCGCTTCGCCGATATCGGCCAGGCTACGAACAGTTTTCACGCCTGCGGCTTCCAGCGCAGCGAATTTCTCATCCGCTGTACCTTTACCACCCGCGATAATCGCACCCGCGTGACCCATACGCTTACCTTTCGGCGCAGTCACGCCCGCGATGTAACCTACAACCGGCTTGGTTACATGATCTTTGATGTAAGCAGCCGCTTCTTCTTCCGCGCTACCGCCGATCTCACCGATCATGACGATTGCTTCAGTCTGCGGATCTTCCTGGAACAGCTTCAGGATGTCGATGAAGTTAGAGCCAGGGATCGGGTCGCCACCGATACCCACACAGGTAGACTGGCCGAAACCATAGTCGGTGGTCTGCTTAACCGCTTCATAGGTCAGGGTACCTGAACGGGAAACGATACCCACTTTACCCGGCTTGTGAATGTGGCCCGGCATGATACCGATTTTACATTCACCCGGAGTGATAACGCCTGGGCAGTTCGGGCCGATCATGCGTACGCCAGCTTCATCCAGCTTCACTTTCACGGTCAGCATATCCAGCGTTGGGATACCTTCGGTGATGGTGATGATAAGCTTGATGCCTGCATCGATTGCTTCCAGAATTGAATCTTTGCAGAACGGTGCCGGAACATAGATAACGGTGGCGGTTGCGCCGGTCGCTTCTACCGCTTCACGTACGGTGTTGAACACTGGCAGACCCAGATGCGTGGTGCCGCCTTTGCCCGGCGTAACGCCACCGACCATTTGCGTACCGTAAGCGATCGCTTGTTCGGAGTGGAATGTCCCCTGGCTACCGGTGAAGCCCTGGCAGATAACCTTGGTATCTTTATTAATTAAAACTGACATTATTTCCCCTCCACTGCGGCAACAACCTGCTGAGCTGCATCCGTCAGACTTTTCGCTGCAATAATATTCAGGCCGCTATCAGCCAGTTTTTTCGCGCCGAGTTCAGCGTTGTTACCTTCCAGACGTACCACGACCGGAACGTTTACACCTACTTCTGCTACCGCGCCGATGATACCGTCAGCGATCAGATCGCAACGTACGATACCGCCGAAGATGTTAACCAGTACGGCTTTAACATTGTCATCAGAGAGGATAATTTTGAACGCTTCGGTTACACGCTCTTTGGTCGCACCGCCGCCAACGTCGAGGAAGTTAGCCGGTTCGCCGCCGTGCAGCTTAACGATGTCCATGGTGCCCATTGCCAGGCCCGCACCGTTAACCATACAACCGATGTTACCGTCCAGTGCGACGTAGTTCAGTTCCCACTGTGCAGCCTGCGCTTCACGCGGATCTTCCTGAGACTGGTCGCGCATTTCGCGCAGGTCAGCCTGGCGGAACAGTGCGTTGCCGTCAGCGCCCAGTTTGCCGTCGAGGCAGATCAGGTCCCCCTGTTTGGTCACAACCAGCGGGTTGATTTCGATCAGCGCCAGATCGCGCTCTAGGAAGATAGTCGCCAGACCCATGAAGATCTTGGTGAACTGCTGAACCTGTTTACCTTCCAGACCCAGTTTGAACGCCAGCTCACGACCCTGGTAAGGCATCGGGCCTGCCAGCGGATCGAGCGCCACTTTGTGGATCAGGTGCGGGGTTTCTTCCGCTACTTTTTCGATTTCCACGCCGCCTTCGGTAGAGGCCATGAAGACCACGCGACGGGAGCTACGGTCAACAACTGCGCCGAGGTAAAGTTCTTTACCAATGTCGGTCGCGGCTTCAACCAGAATCTGATTTACCGGTTGGCCATGAGCATCTGTCTGGTAAGTGACCAGACGTTTACCCAGCCAGTGTTCAGCAAAAGCGCGAATGTCTTCTTTGCTGTTTACCACCTTCACACCGCCCGCTTTACCACGGCCACCAGCGTGAACCTGACATTTCACTACCCACGGGCCAGCGCCGATTTTAGATGCAGCTTCTTCGGCTTCACGCGGAGTAGTACAGGCATAACCCACCGGTGCCGGTAAGCCATAGCGGGCAAAAAGTTGTTTTGCCTGATATTCATGTAAGTTCATGTGTTCTGTCCATCCTTCAGGTAATCGTTATCTTTTACCCGTAGGTCTGATAAGCGTCCAGACCTACGGGGCAGGTGATACTCTTATTAACTACACGTCCAGCAGCAGACGCGTTGGATCTTCCAGCAACTCTTTAATAGTTACCAGGAAGCCTACTGACTCACGACCATCGATCAGACGGTGGTCATAAGACAGCGCCAGATACATCATCGGCAGGATTTCAACCTTGCCGTCTACCGCCATCGGACGATCTTTGATGGCATGCATACCCAGGATGGCGCTCTGCGGTGGGTTGATGATCGGCGTGGACATCAGGGAACCGAACACACCACCGTTAGTGATGGTGAAGTTACCACCCGTCAGATCTTCAACCGTCAACTTGCCGTCGCGACCTTTAACTGCCAGTTCTTTAATATTCTTCTCAATGTCAGCCATACCCAGCAGATCCACATCACGCAGGACCGGCGTGACCAGGCCACGCGGCGTGGAGACCGCCATGCTGACATCAAAGTAGTTGTGGTAAACCACGTCATCGCCGTCGATGGACGCGTTCACTTCCGGATAGCGTTTCAGCGCTTCAACAACCGCTTTCACGTAGAAAGACATAAAGCCCAGACGGATACCGTGGCGTTTCTCGAACGCATCACCGTATTGCTTACGCAGGTCCATGATTGGCTTCATGTTGACTTCGTTGAACGTGGTCAGCATGGCGGTAGAATTTTTCGCTTCCAGCAGACGCTCGGCTACGCGTTTGCGCAGACGGGTCATCGGAACACGTTTTTCGCCACGCGCGCCCAGTTGAGCCTGCGGTGCAGGTGCTGCAGCCGGCGCTTTTGCTTCGGCTTTCGCAGCCGGAGCTTTCGCCAGATGTTTTTCAACATCTTCACGGGTGATACGACCGCCGACACCGGTGCCGTTGATAGCGCTGGCTTCGAGGTTATGCTCACCCAGCAGGCGACGGATCGCCGGGCTCAGGGCATCGTTGTTCTGCTCAGCAAGAGACGCCTGCTGGCGCTGTGCCGGAGTAGAATCTTTCTCTTCAGACTTAGCACTGGTTTCTTTACCGGTGCTGTTGCCTTCACGCAGGCGACCGAGGATCTGGCGAGAAGTGACGGTTGTCCCTTCATCTTCCAGAACCGCATCAAGAATACCGTCCGCTGATGCCGGTACTTCCAGTACCACTTTGTCAGTTTCGATTTCTACCAGTACTTCATCACGACGTACTGCATCGCCCGGTTTTTTGTGCCAGGTTGCAACCGTTGCATCCGCTACGGATTCAGGCAGGTCGGGAACAAGAATATCTACGCTACTCATTATTTATCCTTTATTTAATCGACGTTCAGCGCGTCATTTACCAGATCTTGTTGCTGCTTCTGGTGAACGGACATATACCCTACTGCCGGAGAGGCAGAGGCCGGGCGACCTGCATAACGCAGAGCTGACCCAAATGGAATTACTTCACGGAAATGATGCTGGCTGCAGTACCATGCGCCCTGGTTGAGCGGCTCTTCCTGGCACCAGACAAAATCATGTACGTGAGCAAATGGTTTCAGCGCTTCCTGCACCGCTTTATGCGGGAACGGATAGAGCTGTTCGATGCGCACAATGGCGACATCTTTTTGGTCGTTCTTGCGGCGTTGCTCCAGCAGGTCGTAATAAACCTTACCAGAACACATCACGACACGCTTCACGCCTTTAGGATCAAGTTCATCTACTTCGCCAATGGCTGGCAGGAAAGTACCATTTGCCAGTTCGTCCAGCGTAGACACCGCCAGCGGATGACGCAGCAGCGACTTCGGTGACATCACCACCAGCGGACGACGCATACCGCGCAGCGCCTGACGACGCAGCATGTGGTAAACCTGCGCCGGGGTAGACGGGACGCAAACCTGCATGTTTTGTTCAGCGCAAAGTTGCAGATAACGTTCCAGACGCGCGGAGGAGTGCTCCGGACCCTGACCTTCATAGCCGTGCGGCAGCAGCATAACCAGACCACACATACGGCCCCATTTCTGCTCGCCGGAAGAGATGAACTGGTCGATAACGACCTGTGCACCGTTAGCGAAGTCACCGAACTGTGCTTCCCAGATGGTTAGCGTGCGCGGTTCTGCTGTGGCATAACCGTACTCGAACGCCAGCACGGCTTCTTCAGACAGCACGGAGTCCCATACGCGGAAGGTGCCTTGTCCGTTATGCACATGCTGCAGCGGAGTGTAGGTTGAACCGTTCGCCTGGTTATGAATCACCGCGTGACGGTGGAAGAAGGTACCGCGACCGGAGTCTTCACCCGACAGACGGACCGGAATGCCTTCGTCAACCAGCGTGGCGTAAGCCAGATTCTCTGCACCACCCCAGTCAAACAGCTTCTCGCCTGCGGCCATGGCCTGACGGTCGCCGTAAATCTTGGCAACACGCGACTGCATTTCAACCGCTTCAGGTACGGTGCTGATGCGTTTTGCCAGCTCCTGCAGACGCTTCATCTCAACTTTGTTCGGGTAGTTTTCATCCCATTCGTGGTTGAGGTACGGCGACCAGGTGAAGGAGTGCATGTTCATTGGACGCCACTCTTTCACTACGCATTCGCCAGCATCCAGCGCGTCACGGTACAGATTGACCATCTCGGTCGCATCTTCCAGCGTGGCGACCTTGTCCGCTTCCAGCTTATCAGCGTAGATTTTGCGCGGGGTCGGATGCTTTTTGATTTTCTGATACATCAGCGGCTGGGTTGCGCTCGGCTCGTCGGCTTCGTTGTGGCCGTGACGGCGGTAGCACACCAGATCGATGAAGACATCGCGTTTAAAGGTATTACGGAAATCCAGCGCCAGACGCGTCACGAAAGCGACCGCTTCCGGGTCATCCGCGTTCACGTGGAAAATCGGCGCCTGAACCATCTTACCGATGTCGGTACAGTACGGTGTAGAACGCGCATCCAGCGGGTTAGACGTAGTGAAGCCCACCTGGTTGTTGATAACGATGCGAACGGTACCGCCCACTTCGTAACCACGCGCTTTCGACATGTTCAGGGTTTCCTGAACCACGCCCTGCCCGGTAACTGCCGCATCACCGTGAATGGTGATTGGCAGGACTTTATTGCTGCTCGGTTCGTCCAGACGATCCAAACGTGCACGTACGGAACCGATAACCACCGGGCTAACGATTTCCAGGTGCGACGGGTTAAACGCCAGCGCCAGGTGTACCAGACCGCCTTCGGTTTCGATATCTGATGAGAAGCCCATGTGGTACTTCACGTCACCGGTGCCGAGGTGTTCTTTATGTTTGCCCGCAAATTCGTCGAACAGTTCCTGCGGGCGTTTGCCCAATACGTTAACCAGAACGTTCAGACGACCACGGTGCGCCATGCCCAGTACCACTTCACGGGTACCGCTGTTACCGGCGTGGCGGATCATCTCTTTGAGCATTGGGATTAACGCATCGCCGCCTTCAAGCGAGAAGCGTTTCGCGCCCGGGAACTTAGCGCCCAGGTAGCGTTCCAGACCTTCTGCTGCGGTCAGTTCACTGAGGAAGCGTTTTTTCTCTTCGCTACTGAATGCGGCACGGCCAGACTCGATACGCTGCTGAAGCCAACGTTTTTCTTCGGTGCTGGTGATGTGCATATACTCGGCGCCAATTGGGCCGCAGTAGGTTTGTTTCAGCGCGACAACCAGGTCGCTCAGCTTCATCGTGTCTTTGCCGCCGGCAAAAGAACCTACGTTAAAGCTTTCCTGGAAATCCGCATCGGTCAGATCGTGGAAAGACGGGTCCAGATCGGCCACATTTTCTTGCTGCCACAGTCCCAGCGGATCAAGATTCGCATGCTGATGACCGCGGAAACGGTAGGCGTTAATGAGCTGCAGGACTTTAACCTGCTTCACATTGGCATCAGGGTCGGAAATAGAAGAAGAGTAACGTGGGGTAATCAACGCCTGTCGACGGAAATAATCACGTGTTTTTGAGTGAAGTTGATCCGGTTTGACTCCGGTACCAGGTAACTGCTGGAACGTCGAACGCCAGTTAGCATCTACCGAGTCAGGGTCGGTTAAGAAGTCTTCATAGAGCTGTTCTATCCAGCTCTGGTTAGAACCAGAGAGGTAAGAAGAGTCCAACCAGGCTTTCAAAGCGCTGTTCTGCATCGTGATCCCTTAAGCATTTGTATGCTTACTTCGCCGTGGATACTACCACGCACACCGATGTGCGTGCCGGGGTTCACTTGTTGCGGACTGTCGTGTCATCTGCGTCCGCTAAGGAACCTTTAAAAACTGTCTAATAATGTGGCAGTTTTTAGAGGTTTCCTGCACTTAAATTGCCTGATGGCGCTTCGCTAATCAGGCCTACAAGGTACGTAACCCGTAGGCCGGATAAGACGCTACGTCGCCATCCGGCAACCACTACAACTACTTACGCACTACGTTTGAGCAGCATCGACTTAATATGGCCAATGGCGCGCGTCGGGTTTAGTCCTTTCGGACATACGCTGACGCAGTTCATGATGCTATGGCAGCGGAATACGCTGAAAGCGTCACTTAAACCTTCCAGGCGGCTGTCGGTCTCGGTATCGCGGCTATCAATTAAGAAGCGATACGCTGCCAGCAGGCCTGCCGGGCCAATAAATTTGTCCGGGTTCCACCAGAATGATGGGCAGGACGTTGAGCAGCATGCACACAAAATACATTCATACAGCCCATCGAGCTTCTCACGCTGCTCTGGCATTTGTAAATGCTCACGAGCTGGCGGATTTTTCCCATTATTCAACAAGTAAGGCTTAATCTTCTCATACTGTGCGTAGAATTGCCCCATGTCTACCACCAAATCGCGCACAACCGGTAAACCCGGCAGCGGGCGAATGACAATTTTTTTGCCCGGCTGATTCAGCGCAGAAATAGGAGTGATACAGGCCAGTCCATTTTTGCCGTTCATGTTCAGACCGTCGGAGCCACAAACCCCTTCACGGCAGGAGCGACGAAACGACAGCGACGGATCTTTTTCTTTCAGCTGCATCAATGCATCCAGCAGCATCATGTCGCGCCCTTCTTCCGCCTCCAGGGTGTAATCCTGCATGCGCGGAGCGTCGTCAACATCCGGGTTATAGCGATAAACTGAAAACTCGAGTTTCATTGTCCTGTCTCCGCATTAATAAGTACGAATCTTCGGCGGGAATGCCGGGCGCAGCTTCGGTTCCATATTGACTTGACGTCGCGTCATGGATTCCGACTCTGGCAGGTACAGGGAATGGCACAGCCAGTTTTCATCATCACGTTCCGGGAAGTCGAAGCGGCTATGCGCGCCACGGCTTTCGGTACGGAAGTTTGCAGATACTGCAGTGGCGTACGCGGTCTCCATCAGGTTATCCAACTCCAGACACTCAACGCGCTGGGTGTTGAACTCGCTGGAGGTATCGTCCAGACGGGCATTTTTCAGGCGTTCGCGGATCGCTTTCAGCTCTTCCAGACCTTTCGCCATCGCATCGCCTTCGCGGAATACCGAGAAGTTATGCTGCATACATTCTTGCAGCGCTTTGCGAATCGCCACCGGGTCTTCACCGTTACGGTTACCGTTCCAGCGGTTCAGACGCGCCAGAGAAGCGTCGATTTCATCTTCGGTCGCATCCAGCAGGTCACCCTGCTCAGCGATGGATTCCTGCAGATGCAGACCAACCGCACGACCAAATACTACCAGGTCCAGCAGCGAGTTGCCGCCCAGACGGTTGGCGCCGTGAACCGATACGCAGGCGATTTCGCCGACGGCAAACAGCCCAGGGATCACCACATCTTCGCCCTGCTCATTCACGGTCAACGCCTGGCCAGTTACTTTGGTCGGAATACCGCCCATCATATAGTGGCAGGTTGGGATAACCGGAATCGGCTCTTTGACCGGGTCAACGTGAGCAAAGGTACGGGACAGTTCGAGAATACCCGGCAGACGGGATTCCAGCACTTCTTTACCCAGGTGGTCGAGTTTCAGTTTGGCGTGCGGACCCCACGGGCCGTCGCAGCCGCGACCTTCGCGAATTTCGATCATGATGGAACGCGCCACCACGTCACGACCCGCCAGGTCTTTCGCATTCGGGGCATAACGCTCCATGAAGCGCTCGCCGTGTTTGTTCAGCAGGTAGCCACCTTCACCACGGCAGCCTTCTGTTACCAGAACGCCTGCACCGGCGATACCGGTTGGGTGGAACTGCCACATCTCCATATCCTGCACCGGCACGCCAGCGCGGATAGCCATACCAACACCGTCACCGGTATTGATGTGGGCATTAGTAGTGGACTGATAAATACGGCCAGCACCGCCGGTGGCCAGCACAGTCGCGCGGGCTTTGAAGTAAACCACTTCACCGGTTTCGATACACAGCGCGGTACAACCGACAACTGCGCCATCGGCGTTTTTCACCAGGTCCAGCGCATACCACTCGGAGAAGATGGTGGTATGGTTTTTCAGGTTCTGCTGATACAGCGTGTGCAACAGCGCATGACCGGTACGGTCGGCCGCTGCCGCAGTACGAGCCGCCTGCTCGCCGCCGAAGTTCTTCGACTGGCCGCCAAACGGACGTTGATAAATTGTGCCATTGTCGAGGCGAGAGAACGGCAGCCCCATGTGGTCCAGCTCCAGAATCGCTTCCGGACCGGTTTTACACATATATTCAATAGCGTCCTGGTCACCAATGTAGTCCGACCCTTTAACGGTGTCGTACATGTGCCATTCCCAGTTATCTTCATGGGTATTACCGAGCGCAACGGTGATGCCACCCTGCGCGGATACGGTATGGGAACGGGTTGGGAACACTTTGGAGAGCAGCGCACAGGTCTGACCGCTCTGGGAAATTTGCAGCGCCGCGCGCATACCTGCGCCGCCGGCACCAATCACAACAGCATCAAATTCTCTGACTGGCAGTTTCATTACACACCCCACACCACAACAAATCCATAAATGACGTAAACCACCAGCGCAACAACGATAGCCAATTGCAGAATCAGGCGCACAGCCAGAGGTTTAACGTAGTCGGTCAACACCTGCCACATGCCGATCCAGGCATGAATCAAGATGGAGAAAAGTGCCAGCAGGGTGAAGACTTTGGTGAATGCCGATGAGAAGAAACCGGTCCAGACTTCATACGTCAGCTCGCCGCTGGTGGCGAAGAAACCGACCATATAGATGATGTATAACGTCAGAACGATAGCGGTAGCACGGACCAGAATGAAGTCATGTACGCCGTTGCGTCCTAATGCGGAGGCGTTGCTTACCATACGAGGACTCCTGCGAGAAGTGAAAGCACGACAATGATAACGAAACAAATTTTGGCGGAGCGTGTCCCTGCTTCGAGGGTTTCTTCGATATAGCCAAAATCCATCAACAGATGGCGAATGCCCATTACGGCGTGATATGCCAGCGCAATCAGGATCCCCCACAGAATTAACTCCACAAAGAAGTTATTCATAATGGATGACGCGGTGAGGAAACCTTCAGGGGAGGAAAGGCTGGTACCCAATAACCACAACAGAATCCCGACCGCCACAAAGGTGATCACTCCGGATACGCGATGGAGAATGGACGCTATCGCCGTGATTGGGAACCGGATCGTTTGCAGATCCAGATTGACAGGTCTTTGTTTTTTCACATTTCTTATCATGAATAACGCCCACATGCTGTTCTTATTATTCCCTTTAGACTTCGGGTACAGAAGATGAAGACACCTGTAGCCTGAAAGACGACGGGATTTCCTTCCTCCGGTCTGCGTGCGGGTCAGACAGCGTCCTTACTATAACTACGCGTCATATAAAACACTGCTTCCAGATGCTAAAACGACACGTTACAACGCTGGTTGGCTCGGGATTGCAGGGTATTCCGGAGACCTGGCGGCAGTATAGGACGTTCACAAAATCATTACAATTAACCTACATATAGTTTGTCGGGTTTTATCCCGAACAGTGACATAGGTCACGATAACAACATTATTTTAATTTTTAATCATCTGATTTGACAATCATTAAACAAAGTTGTTACAAACGACACCAGAAAAAGCATATAATGCGTAAAAGTTATGGGGTCACTCTTTCACCGGAGATTTAGTTATGTAACAGTGTGGAAGTATTGACCAATACCTTCAGGACAGTTATTAGTGATAGACAGGTTAAATAATTCGGATTGCTAAGTTCTTGATTTGCAGTTTATTCGCCATGAAAAGACCGTTTTACCTGCAAGCGCCCATAGCTCTGTACCCAGGTCATCCCCTCTTTCGCAGAGCGGCGAGCCAAATAACAAACTGGTAACGGTTTATTGATGCACGAAGGCAAATTTAAGTTCCGGCAGTCTTAAGCAATAAGGCGCTAAGGAGACCGTAAATGGCTGATACTAAAGCAAAACTCACTCTAAATGGTGACGCTGCTATTGAACTGGATGTGCTGAAAGGTACGCTCGGTCAAGATGTTATTGATATTCGTAGCCTTGGCTCAAAAGGGATGTTTACTTTTGACCCAGGTTTCACCTCTACCGCATCCTGCGAATCCAAAATTACTTTCATCGACGGTGACGAAGGTGTTTTGCTGCATCGCGGCTTCCCGATTGACCAACTGGCGACCGAGTCCAACTATCTGGAAGTGTGTTATATCCTGCTGTACGGCGAAAAACCGACTCAGGAAGAGTACGACGAGTTCAAAACCACAGTCACTCGCCATACCATGATCCACGAGCAGATCACCCGTCTGTTCCACGGTTTCCGCCGCGACTCTCACCCGATGGCCGTTATGTGCGGTGTAACCGGAGCACTGGCAGCGTTCTATCATGACTCGCTGGATGTAAACAACGCGCGTCACCGTGAAATCGCCGCCTTCCGCCTGCTGTCCAAAATGCCAACCATGGCAGCGATGTGCTACAAATATTCCATCGGGCAGCCGTTCGTATACCCACGTAACGATCTCTCCTACGCCGGTAACTTCCTGAACATGATGTTCTCTACGCCGTGCGAAAAATACGAAGTGAATCCGATTCTGGAACGCGCAATGGACCGTATCTTAATCCTGCACGCTGACCACGAACAGAACGCCTCAACCTCTACCGTACGTACCGCGGGCTCTTCTGGCGCTAACCCGTTTGCCTGCATCGCGGCTGGTATCGCTTCCCTGTGGGGACCGGCACACGGCGGCGCAAACGAAGCTGCGCTGAAAATGCTGGAAGAAATCAGCTCTGTTAAACACATTCCGGAATTTGTTCGCCGCGCGAAAGACAAGAATGATTCCTTCCGCCTGATGGGCTTTGGTCACCGTGTTTATAAAAACTATGACCCGCGCGCTACCGTCATGCGTGAAACCTGCCATGAAGTACTGAAAGAACTGGGCACCAAAGATGATCTGCTGGAAGTGGCGATGGAACTTGAGCACATTGCGCTCAACGACCCGTACTTCATCGAGAAGAAACTCTACCCGAACGTAGACTTCTACTCCGGCATCATCCTGAAAGCGATGGGTATTCCGTCCTCCATGTTCACCGTGATCTTCGCCATGGCACGTACCGTGGGCTGGATTGCACACTGGAACGAAATGCACACCGACGGCATGAAAATCGCGCGTCCGCGTCAGCTGTACACCGGTTACGACAAGCGCGATTTTAAGTCTGATATTAAGCGTTAATTGTTCAGGCCACCGGATAATTCCGGTGGCTTTTTTCAGTTCCCGTCTTGTTCATTGCATTCACCTCTTCAATATTACTTTCTCTCGTTTACTCGCCCTTTAATATATTTAATTGAGCGCAACCCCTACCCGATTTAATATAGCATTAATTGCCAAGGCATTATTTGATTTTTAAATTCATTAACTATTTAATCCGGCCTCATAAAACACAGCACTGGATTAAATGGCATGGGCGACCTTATTTATCTGAAGATAACAGGTGAGCGACAAGGCGATATCTCTTCTGGTTGTGGTACAGACGCATCGATAGGAAATCGCTGGCAGGAAAACCATCCTGATGAGATTTTTGCTTTTTCGCTCTCTAACGGATTATTTAATACGGGTTCTGGTATTAATACCCGGGCGCTAAGATTTGAAAAATTAATTGATAAAAGCACACCACTATTTATTAACGCCATCAATAACAATGAACGTCTGTTTATTGAAATTGATTTATGGCGAATAAACAGATTCGGCAGATGGGAACGCTACTATTATATTCAATTAAGAAATGCTTCGATAAAAAGCATACAAACCTATGTGGCCCTACACGAGCTGGATACCGAAGAAATTGCGGTATCGTATGACTATATTCTTTGCAAGTACCTGATTGCCAATACGGAGTTTGACTACCTGGCGTTGCCTGCTGAGTACAATCGTTTGTTTATACCGCCCCGCAATCAGCCAGCTAGTTCGATAATACCCGTTGCGAACCGACCTTCCCCCCCAGCACCACTCATTCCTGCAGTCACACCGGTCTATGCCAAATCCTGTCTGAAAGAGAAAGGCTGTACAGACGCAGGGAGCCGTGAAGAATCGGCTGAAAACTTCGGTCAGATGGCGGTTTTCGCACAATCTTCCGTTGATGATTGTTGCGGATATGCACAACCCGCAGAAGCCTCGGCCGCACTGCCGATCTTAGGTGGGCTGACGCAGGTGTGGGGCGAGTGGTCACTCAGTGGCATTCTCAGCGCCGCACGAGGCGTTCCTTATATCGGAGCGCTGGCTTCCGCGCTGTATATTCCGTCTGCGGGGACGGGCAGCGCACGCGTTCCCGGACGTGATGAGTTCTGGTATGAGGAAGAACTGCGGAAAAAGGCGCTGGTAGGTGGCACAGCCACAACCCGGGTTCGTTTTTTCTGGGGAACCGACATTCACGGTAAGTCGCAAGTCTACGGCGTGCATACCGGCGAAGGTACTCCGTATGAAAACGTGCGCGTCGCGAATATGCAATGGAATGATGGACACCATCGTTATGAATTTACGCCTGCCCACGACGTAGACGGGCCGTTAATCACATGGACGCCAGAAAATCCTGCGACGGGTGATGTACCTGAACATACTGGAAGCGATATTCCACCGCTGGATCAGCCAACCATTCTGGTAACCCCCATCCCGGATGGCAAAAATGAGTACACCACGCCACCGGTCCTTGTGCCGGATGTCGCCGATTTTAACGATTATATTCTGGTCTTTCCGGCCGATTCAGGCATTCAGCCGATATATGTATACCTGAAAACAGCCCGAGACGAACCCGGTACAGCAACCGGCCACGGTGAAATTTTTTCCGGAAATAATCGTTGGCTTGAAGCCGCCAGTTCAGGGCTGGGAGCGCCGATACCTGCACAGGTCGCAGATAAGCTGCGGGGAAGAACGTTTCGCAACTTTGACCATTTCAGAAGAGAGTTCTGGCTTGCGGTGTCAGAGTGCCCTGAGCTAATGAAGGATTTTAAACCTTCTAACCAAACCCTGATAAGAATGGGGTTAGCACCATATCCTGGTCCTTCAGAGCAAGTAGGTGGCAGAAGCACTTTTGAACTTCATCACTTAGAAGAAATCCAGCATGGCGGAGAAGCGTTTAATATGGATAATATAAATATTACTACTCCTCGCTTACATATAGGAATACATAAAAATGCTAATAGATAATGAAAAAAAAATAAGCGATTACACTGAGTCAGAGTTCATTGATCTGCTATCTAACTTTTTTGAGAATAAACATGGACTAAATGCTAGTGATTTTGGTAAATTTATCGATAACCTACAACTACATGTAGTCAAAGTCACCCAGCATCCACTTGGTAATGGACTGATTTTTAATACTCCAGATGAGATTGAATGTTCACCCTTAGGAATATTTAAGGAAATAAAAAAGTGGAGAACATCTCATGGATTAGAGTTATTTAAAGATTCTAAATGAGCTATACAAAGAAACTTATTATAAAGGTGAGTATATGAATCATCTTAAAAAGATCGAAGACTACACCGAAGCTGAATTCATAGAACTCTTGAATGAATTCTCCGCAAATCCGCGCTATCAAGGCGAAATGGACCGTGAATCTTACATCGACTCATTAGTCGATCATTTCGATAAAATCGTGGATCATCCGGAAAGTGATGGATTGATTTTTTATCCGCCGGATGACAGGGAAGATAGCCCACAAGGCATCATTGATGAAATCAAAAGATGGCGTAAGTCCCAGGGACGAGCGTCATTTAAAGATTCAGAATAAAAACCTTCACAGGTAATGGAAAAACAAAATGAAAACCAATTTCAATATTTTAGGAAAAGATTATTTCATTGAAAATGTGAAGAGTATTTACGATGAGTTATCTACTATAGATTTTACCAAAACAGTATCAGAGGAGGCTATCCGACTAGATGAAGATTTATTTCAACTAACCCAAAATAATGGTGTTGTCATAGACATCGGCTGGTACCCCTCGCTTGACGAGAAAGGGGAGTTTCTTATCCAAGTTATATCGAATGGCGATTGGGATCACCCTATGATAAAAACATCCTCAGGATGGGATAAAAATGAGCTGATTGAAAAGGTAAACGAGGTTTTAGGTCAGTTGCCTTTCATTTTAAAAGCTGAATAACCATTTCAAAAACAAATAATAGCACGCTGCAATGCAGAATATTATAAAGTTAAATATATGATTCATTTTAAACAAAAAATAGAAGACTACACTGAAGCTGAATTTATAGAATTTCTGAATGAATTATTTGAAAACCCCGGCAATCTGAAGGGAAGAGAATTTGAAACCCACTGTAATATGTTAGTCAAACACTTCGATAAAATCGTGGACCATCCGGAAAGTAATGGATTGATTTTTTATCCCCCGGATGACAGGGAAGATAGCCCACAAGGCGTCATTGATGAAATCAAAAGAAGGCGTAAGTCCCAGGGACTCCCATCATTTAAAGAATCAACCTAAAAATTTCAAATCAAGTCGTTAAACATCAATACCAATTATAGAACAGCTTAGTTTTATACATCCAGGAAAATTAAAATGACAATAACAGTTACGGTTCAAGCTCAACTCATCGTCGGTGAAACTCAGGTAATAGAAAGTTTAGCCCCTGAAGGTTCATACGCTGCTGTATTTGAAGATAATGGTCAAACCGGATATTTCTATGCACTTGATGAATCTGCAGACGGAAATCCTATCAAAGATGCACTACATATTTACAATGCAGAAGACATGTCAGATGGACATATCCCATCAGATGTGAAGATCGGTTGGTCAGAAGACAGTAAGAAATGTGTGTTGCTGATAAATGGTTACCCACACGGTGTCTTTGATTTTGAATCAAAAAATGGATACTGCCGGAGCGGTTTTCCACCTACAATCAGTCAGGAGTGGTCTATCTTCGGGCATGCCTGGAATGATGCTGTCGACGATTTTTTCAGATAACAGGCATCAATACCCGATCGCCGGTTAGTCCATTTTTATTGATACCTGATATTTTTTTCAGCGGACTTTTTCTCTATGCTGTATCAAGACATTGAATGCGGTATAAAACAAGGGAGCATGGGATGCCTGTTTTGCAGTGGAGCCTGTTGTTTGTGCTATCGCTCCTTCTTTCCCTGCTCTTTCTGTTTATCCATCTTCCAGGCCCCTTGCTGCTCGGTTCGATGATCGTCGGCATCATTTTCAGTATGCGCGGCATCTCGCTGCATCCTCCTCGCTGCACATTTCTTGGCGCACAGGCGATTCTCGGCTGTATGATTGCCCAAAATCTGACCAGTTCAATCTTTACAACCCTTGCAGCCCACTGGCCGATGGTGATTGTTATCCTGCTGGCAACCCTTATCAGCAGCGCGATAATCGGCTGGCTGCTGGTTCGCTATAGTAATCTACCTGGGAATACCGGTGCGTGGGGCTCGTCACCAGGCGGTGCAGCGGCAATGGTCGCAATGGCCCAGGATTATGGCGCCGACATCCGGCTGGTGGCGTTTATGCAGTATCTGCGCGTACTGTTGGTGGTCGGCGCGGCAGCGCTGGTCACCCGGCTGGTGATGGGCGACCAGGCCCAAACGGTCAGTGAACAAATCATCTGGTTTCCGCCGCTAAGCGGCAATCTTTTCAGCACTCTGATGCTGGCCGCCGTTGCCGGCACGGCTGGGCGCCTACTGCGTATTCCCTCTGGCGTTATGCTATTGCCAATGCTGGTGGGTGCCATGCTGAATGCAAGCGGAGTGATGGTGATTGAACTGCCGGAATGGCTACTGGCTATAGCCTACATGTCAATTGGCTGGCAAATCGGTCTTGGCTTTGACAAGCAGATCTTTTTGATGGCATTACGACCACTGCCACAGATCCTGTTGTCTATTTTTTCACTGATGGCGATCTGCGCAGCCATGGCCTGGGGACTGGCGCATTACATGCAGATCGATTTTCTCACTGCCTATCTGGCAACCAGTCCTGGAGGAGTGGATTCTGTTGCGGTGATCGCCGCAGGAAGCCACGCTGATATGGCGCTCATCATGGCGATGCAAACCCTGCGACTGTTCAGCATTTTGTTAACTGGCCCCGCAGTCGCGCGTTTTATTTCGGTGCACGCACCAAAACAACCCGCTTAGTGCTGACAACCCGGGCACCAGTAAAAGGGGCGCGAAGAGAGCATCGTTTTCTCGATTATTCCACCACAACGCTCACAGGTTTCGCCATCCCGATGAAAGACCTTAAAGCGAAACAACGCACCGTGATGTTTATTCTCATCGACCAGGCCGCGGGTAGTATAAGACAACCGCGGAATATCAAGCAGCGCATGTGCCAGTTGATCCAGTTGCTCATCACTAAGCTGCGACGCTTTATGCTGCCCGGTCAACCCAACCTGCCAAAGGATCTCTACCCGCAAGTAGTTACCTAATCCCGCCAGAAACGCCTGGTCCAGTAGCAGACCAGAAAACTGGCGATTGCGAAAACGCGGAGATAACAGACGCGCTTTAACCTCATCGGGCGTTAAACGTAAATCCAGTACATCCGGCCCTACCCGTTGCAGGAACGGATGGGTGGAGAGCTGTTCTGGCGTCAGCATTTCGATATCAGACGCGCTATAGAGCAGGATAGTTTTGTCGTGTGTCTGCAGCCTGACACGCAGTACCCGCGAAGTTTGCGGAATTTTGCCTGTATCAACCACTCGCCACACGCCATAGAGCTGATTGTGACTGTACAGCGTCAGGCCATTAGAAAAATGGGTCAGTAATGCTTTCCCCAGCGTTTCAAGCTGGGTAACACGTTGCCCAATCAGTTGAGATTGATACGGTTTTAACTGCTCAAAGGCAAACCAGACATCCGTCAGGGGTTTGCCTTTGACTGCCGCCTCCAGGTTATCCGCCGCGCGGCGGATCTCCGGGCCTTCAGGCATAATACTGTCCTTTGTTAATGTGTTGCGCCGCCCGTCACTGCGATATCGCTTTCCACCTGCAAGGCGGTGGCAATCGCAATCTCCAGCGCACGGCGCACCGTTTCTGTCGCCATACTTGGCGCCCCGGG
This sequence comes from Citrobacter sp. Cpo100, assembly GCF_030332595.1. NCBI lineage: Bacteria > Pseudomonadati > Pseudomonadota > Gammaproteobacteria > Enterobacterales > Enterobacteriaceae > Citrobacter > Citrobacter sp. Cpo100. The sequence goes on from NZ_JAOWHM010000037.1 coordinate 1,384,478, forward strand.
ATGCTGTGCAGCCTGTTGCGGCAAATAAGGGATATGAATAAAACCGCCCTTCACCGCCGGTACGTCGCGTAGTTTATGCAGCAGGCCATACATCACGTGGTTACACACGAAAGTACCCGCAGTCTGGGAAACCGAGGCCGGAATTCCCGCGTTGCGCATGGCGACAACCATCGCTTTAATCGGCAACGTACTAAACCATGCCGCCGGGCCATCGACCACAATCGGCACATCGACCGGCTGTTGCCCCTGGTTATCCGCAATACGCGCATCGTCAACGTTAATCGCCACGCGTTCCACGGTGATATCCGTGCGACCACCCGCCTGCCCTACCGCCAACACCAGTGATGGCGACAACGCGTCAATCGCGGCGTTGAGTACGGCGAGAGACTCGCCAAAGACACACGGTAGTTGGCGGGCAATAACGCGGCATCCGCCGATAATAGCATTGTCGAGGCTCGAGACCACTTCCCAGGAAGGGTTAACTGACTCGCCGCCAAAGGGTTCAAATCCCGTGATGAGTACTGTTTTCATCCTTCCTCCTTACAGGAACATCAGGAAATACATCAGGAACACGTTGACCAGCAGCAGCAGTATGCCGGTTGGCACCTGCGCTTTAATCACCGCATTTTTGTCCGGTAGTTCCAGCAACGCTGCAGGAACAATATTAAAGTTCGCCGCCATCGGCGTCATCAGCGTCCCACAATAGCCGGAGAACATACCAATCGCCGCCATTACCGCTGGGTTGCCGCCGTGTTGCAGTACGAGGATTGGAATACCAATCCCAGCGGTCACGATCGGGAAAGCAGCAAACGCATTACCCATAACCATGGTCAGCAATGCCATGCCGATGGTGTACACCGCCACCGCGATAAAGCGACTATCCACCGCCAGATATTCCTGCGTCAGGTATGAAATGCCGCTACCGACACCCGCCGCTGTAAACAGCAGCCCAAGCGTAGCCAGAATCTGCGGCAGAATGAACGCCCAGCCAATGGAGTCCAGCAGACGGCGTGCCTCCTGAATCGGTTGATGCACCCGCTCATGGGTCATTTTTATCGCCATCGCCAGACCAATCAACGAGCCCGCAGTCATTGAAAAGAGCGTTACCAGCGTGGCGTGATTACCCGGCCCGAACAGCGCATCCTGTAAGCCCGGAATATGGTTGAACATCAGTACGCCAATGACCGTTACCACCGGGATCGCTAATGCCGGGAAAAACAGGCGGTTGCCCAGGCGGCTGGCGCTTTCTTCGCGTTGTTGCTGCGTGCGTTGATGGTAGCTTCCCAGCTTCACACCGCCAAAACCCGCGATCAGGGCCAGCACAACCACCGCAACGCCGACGGCAATATGCACTGCGCGTTTATCGCCAAACAGCGAGTATGTCCAGTCACCAAGCAGAAACAGTACGCCATATATGCCCCAAAACAGGCCTGTGGTGAAACGGCGCGGGTTTGCTTTGTCCTGCCAGGACATCAGCGCCACAATCAGTAATACCGCACCTGCCAGCCAGTAGAGATAGCTTTGTTGAAAATTCATTTCGCTTCCCCTTTCGCTGCGGCATTCGCTTTCGCCACTTCACGTTGCAAATAGCTATCCAGACGCCACAAACGCGTGCCGTGGATCAGGAAAGCACAAATTGCCGTCGGGATCCCCCACAAGGCGATATGCAGCGGTTCGGTCTGGATCCCACCAGACTCCAGCATAAAGTTGTGCATGAATATGATCGCGCCGAAGGCAACAAAGATATCTTCACCGAAAAACAGCCCGACGTTATCGGTCGCCGCTGACATTGCGCGCAGGCGATAGCGAACCGCGCCGGGTATCTCTCCGTGATTTTTCTCGGCGGCCCCTTCCGCCATTGGCGCCAGCAGCGGGCGCACCATCTGCGGATGCCCCCCCAGACTGGTCAACCCTAACGCAGCGGTCGCTTCGCGAATGAACAGATAGACAATAAGCAGACGGCCACTGGTGGCACTGCGGATTTTCGCAATCCACGCCTGAGCACGCTCTTTGAGTCCGTGACGTTCCAGCAGGCCAATAACCGCCAGCGGGATCAGCAGGATAAACGGCAGGTTGCGGGTGTTAAGAAAACCTTCACCCAGCTTCTCGAGGATGGTGGCGATCGGCATATGCGCCGCCAGTCCCGTGACGATCCCGGCAATAATAACCACCAATACCGGATTAAAACGTAAAAGAAATCCGACCACGATGACGGCGATCCCCGTCAATGGCCAGAGAGAAATTACCTCTCCCATAATTCATTCCCGTATATGTTGTTGTGTAATATATTGTTGTTTTGTATGGTAAATCTTATGCACCAATTTCAATATTGCATGCATTAAAGGCGCTACGCAAGCGACGGGCAAAAGCGAGTGCGTGCTCGCCATCCCCATGAATGCATACCGTCTGGGCGGTCACGCTTGCCCATGTTCCACTTTGGCTTTTTACTCTGCCGGATTGCACCATTTCTAACGTTTGCGCCAGCGCCTGCTCTTCATCCTCAATCAGTGCGCCCGGCTGGTTACGTGGCACCAGACTGCCATCGGCCTGATAACCCCGATCGGCAAAAACCTCTTGACGCGTTATCAAGCCATAGTGTTCTCCAGCGCGAATCAGTTCGCTTCCCGCCAGCCCGACCAGAACCAGCGACGGATCACAGGCATGAACCGCTTTCGCAATCGCATCAGCCAATTGAGGATCTTTCGCCGCCTGGTTATAGAGCATGCCATGCGGTTTGACATGGCGCATCACGCCGCCTTCTGCCCGCGTGATGGCAGCCAGCGCGCCAATTTGATACAGCGTCTGCGCATACACCGTTTGTGCAGGCAGGGTCATGGCGCTACGACCAAAATTTTCCCGATCCGGAAAGCTGGGGTGTGCGCCTACCGCCACACCATTTTTTAACGCATCACGCACGCTTGAGAGCATAGTTTGCGCATCGCCGGCGTGAAACCCACAGGCGATGTTGGCCGATGACACCAATTGCAGCAACGCTGCATCGTTCGCACATCCCTCACCGAGGTCTGCATTGAGATCAATTTTCATTGTTAAGTCGCCATGCTAACTGTTCCAGATAACGCTGCTGGTCGTACCGCGCCTTCAGCGCTTCCTCCAGCGAACACTGCACAAAATGAATCGGCTGACCGAGCGGGATCTGCGCCAGATGATACATATCTGCTTCGATAATACAGGCGATGCGCGGATAGCCACCCGTCGTCTGAGCATCGTTCATCAGCACGATTGGCTGGCCATTATGCGGAACCTGCACCACGCCGGGGAGCAAACCATGCGACAGCAGCTCGCGATCGGTCGTGCGCGTCAGCGGCTGCCCCTGAAGACGATACCCCATACGGTTACTTTGTGGGCTAAGCTGCCACGGCGAGCGCCAGAAAGAGGCCTGAGATACCTCATCAAACTCCTGATATTCAGGGCCGGGCAGTGCACGAATGAGATTACCCCACATCAGTTGTTTTACACCTTGTGGCCCGCTGAATTGCCGGGTCGATACGCCAATCGCCAGTCGATCGCCATCACGCAGCAGACGCCCTTCAATCCCACCAATGCCCACTTTCAGATCGGTACTACGCGAGCCCATCACTTCGGGAACATCAATACCGCCCGCTACAGCCAGATAACTGCGCATACCATGAAGAGGTCGTTTTAGCGTCAGGCGCTGCCCGGCTTTTACCGGTAACCGCCATCCGCTCCATACGGGAGTTCGATCCAGATGCGCTTCGCATCCGGCACCGGTCAGGGCAAACCAGCCATCGGCTTCAAACTCCACCACCAGTTGCCCCAGCGTGATTTCCAGCGCTGCGGCATTCGCATCATTACCCACCAGCAGGTTAGCCACGTTCAGCGCCGGTTTATCCAGCGCGCCACAGTGACTAATTCCGGATTGACGAAAACTATGGCGTCCCCCGTCCTGTACTGAGGTGTACATGCCAGCGCGGATGATGTTTAACATATCCCCTCCTTCTGCGGGACAAAACGCACGGTATCGCCAGCCCGTAACAGAATCGGCTCCTCCCGTTTTGGATCAAATAACGCAACGGAGGTACGCCCAATCAATTGCCATCCACCGGGTGTTGCAAGCGGGTAGATCCCCGTTTGAGATCCACCGATACCGACAGAACCTGCCGGAACAAGCAAACGCGGTTCCGCACGTCTGGGGGTATGCAGCTGTTCAGGTAAGCTCCCGAGATAGGGAAATCCCGGCTGAAAACCGATAAACCACACCACATAGTCAACTGACGCATGAAGTTCGACGACCTGCTTGTCGCTTAATCCACTGTGTCGGGCGACCTCTGCCAGATCAGGGCCAAACTCACCACCATAGGTCACAGGTATTTCAATAAAACGTGAATCCGGCTCCAGTGCTTCGCTCTCTTCCCACCAGCGCTGCAGGCGTTCAATCGCATCCAGCGCCAGCGTTTGCGGGTCGCGTAGAGTAACCGTGATATTGTTCATTCCCGGAATAGCTTCAAGCACATTCGGGGCGTCAACTAAACGCTGAGCCAGACGCCAGATGCGTTTCTGAGTCGCCAGCGTGATGGGGGGCTCCAGTTCGAGAACCACCGCCGTTTCACCTAACAGATAACAACGCGCTCGCTGCACTTTCATCCCTCTTTATTACGCTGGATTAGGTATATCGATAAAGGTTACGTCCAGATCGGTATTTTCATTCAGCCATTCGCTTAATGCGCGAATGCCGCCGCGTTCGGTCGCATGGTGACCGGCAGCATAAAAATGCAGCCCCTGCTCGCGGGCTGAGTGAATGGTTTGCTCAGAGACTTCACCGGTAATAAAGGCGTCGACACCAAATCGGGCTGCGCTATCAATAAAACTTTGACCGCCCCCGGTACACCAGGCAACGCGCTGAACTTTCTCCGGCCCGGTATCACCGCACCATAACGGTTTACGACCTAAACGCGCTTCAATCCACGATGCCAGCTCAAGCCCCGGAACCGGCATGGAGAGTTCTCCCCATGGCACCAGCGGTTCAATTTCCCCCATAACGGTGATTCCCAACAGCGCGGCCAACTGCGCGTTATTCCCCAATTCCGGGTGTGCATCCAGCGGCAAGTGCCAGCCATACAGGTTGATATCATTTTCTAACAGCGTTTTCAGACGATTGCGCTTCATGCCGCGAATAACCGGAGATTCGCCTTTCCAGAAATAGCCGTGGTGAACAATAACCGCATCCGCTTGCTGGCGTACCGCCTCGTCCAGCAATGCCTGGCTTGCAGTCACACCGGTCACGATTTTATGCACCGTCTCTTTGCCCTCAACCTGCAAACCATTCGGCGCATAATCGCTAATGGCGGCGCTGTTTAGTTTGTCGTTGATCAGTTGTTCCAGTTCGGTGTTTTTCATCATCGTCCTCGTAGTCATCATTTCTGCCTGCCCAATCAGCAACACAGCTTAGGTTAAAATAGCGTCCCCGCCTGCGTTCGTCGATAGCCATTTCACTGACACATAAAGAAACAATCACACCCGCTTTGAACGTGATTTGCTTACCACTACGCGATCTAATTCATGTATATTTATGCAATCAGACAGCATATTGCAAAAATAATCAGATCTGTATCAAAGTTACAACTTTAAGGAAACACACTCGCGCAGCACGTTCAGCCAGTCGCGAGGCATTTACTTCGAGAAAATAATGAATAAACAAGCATCTCAACCACGGGCGATTTACTACGTCGTCGCGCTACAAATCTGGGAATACTTCAGTTTTTACGGCATGCGTGCGCTGCTGATCCTGTATCTCACTAACCAGCTTAAGTACGACGATAATCACGCATATGAACTGTTCAGCGCCTACTGCTCGCTGGTCTATGTCACCCCTATTCTCGGGGGATACCTGGCCGATAAAGTGCTCGGCAATCGAATGGCGGTGATGATCGGCGCATTTTTAATGGCGGTAGGACATCTGGTATTGGGTGCCAGCGAAGTGGCCCCGGCGTTCCTCTATTTGTCGCTGGCGATAATTGTCTGCGGCTACGGTCTGTTTAAATCAAATATCAGTTGCCTGTTGGGCGAGTTGTATCAACCTGAAGACCCGCGTCGCGACGGTGGATTCTCTCTGCTTTACGCTGCTGGTAACATAGGTTCGATTATTGCCCCTATTGCCTGTGGCTACGTGCAGGAAGAATACAGCTGGGCGATGGGCTTTGCGCTGGCTGCCATCGGCATGCTGGCAGGGCTGGTGATATTCTTATGTGGTAATCGCCATTTCGCCCACACCACCGGCGTCAACAAGGCCGTTCTCTGTGCTAAAACCTTTATTCTGCCAAATTGGGCCTGGCTGTTAGTTTTGTTGGTTGCCGCACCGCTGCTGATTACCGTGCTGTTCTGGAAAGAGTGGTCCGTTTACGCACTGATTGTTGCCACCATTATTGGTCTGGCAGTTCTGGCGAAGATTTATCGCCAGGCACAGACGCAGAAACAGCGCAAAGAGCTGGGGCTTATCGTCACGCTGACCTTCTTCAGCCTGTTGTTTTGGGCCTTTGCTCAACAGGGCGGCAGTTCGATCAGCCTGTATATCGACCGCTTCGTTAACCGCGATATTCTGGGGTATTCCGTCCCTACCGCGATGTTCCAGTCGGTTAACGCTTTTGCCGTTATGCTGTGCGGTATCGTACTGGCGTGGGTAGTCAAAGAAAGCGTGAGTGGCAATCGTACCGTACGTATCTGGGGTAAATTTGCCCTTGGCCTCGGCTTAATGAGCGCTGGGTTCTGTATTCTAACCTTGAGCGCTCGCTGGTCCGCTGCTTACGGCCACTCTTCCATGCCGCTGATGGTACTTGGGTTGGCGGTCATGGGCTTTGCCGAACTGTTTATCGATCCGGTGGCAATGTCACAAATTACGCGTATTGAGATCCCTGGTGTTACTGGCGTATTAACCGGCATTTATATGCTGCTTTCCGGTGCCATCGCCAACTACCTGGCTGGTGTTATCGCCGATCAGACCTCACAAGGCTCGTTTGATGCTGCGGGCGCTATCAACTACTCTATCAATGCCTATATTGATGTCTTTAGTGAAATTACCTGGGGCGCTCTGGCCTGTGTGGTGCTGGTGCTGCTGATTTGGCTGTACCAGTCGCTTAAGTTCAGAAACCGTTCACTGGCGGTAGAATCCTGAGTGTAGGGGCCCGATGATGTAATCTGATTCGGGCTTTTTTTCAGGAATTACGCATGGCTGGCAGTCAACTCCTCTTCAGAAAGACCTGTAACCAGAAGCACCATGTTGCGATCTATTCCCTGCTCCAACATAGTTTGCGCTATACGTAATGCGGCTTCTCGTTTGCCTCGCTGCAACCCTTCCTGTAATCCATCTAAGCGTAACCGCTCGGCAATCGTCATCAGCTTCTCCTTATGTTGGGGGATCCGTTGCGCCATCTCTTGTATAAATTCATTAAAGCGAGATTCATCGCCGGATTGCAGGATGTAATTAAACATCGCCTGTAGTTGCGTGTCATTAGCGCACCCTGTAAGTAACAGCGTGGCCAGTTGATCTACCAGCCCCATCAAATCCCGCTGACGGATATGTTTTTGCATTAGTTCCAGCAGTGCCATTCGCCTGTGAGCCATGATTTCGTCATCGGGCACCACTGTGATATCCACCAATGGAAATGCGCTGGCATAAAGTTGCCGTGCCGTTACAGGATCGGTAAACGCATCAAGCCAGCACAGTGAGTACGGATACGGACTTCGACAGCCATGATAAAACAGCATGGGTATCACAATCGGCAGTTCTTTGTGCCCGGCATCCAAATGACGCTGCATCGCCGCTATTGCGTAACGCAGCAGACGAGAAGCCATATGCGGATCGGCTGAACTCTGGTGTTCTATAACCACGTATACATAACCTTCACCATCGTGCGTATGCACAGACCAGAGCACGTCGGAGTAGCGGGTACGTAAATCCGCTTCAATAAAGCTTTCTGACTCCAGCTTCAGCGTATTTAAATCGCAAAGCGTTTGCAGATCTGCGGGTAGATGAATTTCGAGGAAGTCCCGAGCTGTTTCTGGATGATGTAAAAACGTTTTAAATACCGCATCGTGCGGTGTAGATGCCGTTGGTGTTGTCATCAAATTCCGTCACCTGAATGAAGATGACTGCACTTTACTGCTGGCGGAAAACATCTTCATCAAGGCATTAGCAGCCTTGCGTACACGCTTCAGCGCTAAATGCCCCCCCACTGCAACATATTCATTCTGCTGGAAGGTATTACGCAGAAATCCGCTGCGCGCTTATCCCTTACGCGCCGCCTCATATGCCGCCAGCGTCGCCAGCCTCGCCTGTTTATGATCCACAATCGGGCGAGGATAACTCAGTGTTACCTGCGCTTTTTCAGCCCACGACCACGGTTCATGAATGGCTTTACCCGGCACGTCGTGCAGTTCCGGCACCCACTGGCGGATAAACTCACCGTCACGGTCGAATTTTTCGCCCTGCGTCGTGGGGTTAAAGATACGGAAATACGGTGCGGCGTCGGTTCCGGTTGAGGCTGCCCACTGCCAGCCGCCGTTATTGGCCGCCAGGTCGCCATCGATCAGTTGCGACATGAAATATTGTTCGCCTTTACGCCAGTCGATCAGCAGGTCTTTCACTAAAAAACTGGCGGTAATCATGCGTAAACGATTATGCATCCAGCCCGTGGCGTTGAGCTGACGCATGGCCGCATCCACAATGGGGTAGCCCGTATGCCCTGTTTTCCAGGCCTGCAAATGCGCCGGATTATTCTGCCATTGCACGCGATCGGTCCAGCGAATAAAAGGTTGATACCGACATAGCGCCGGATGGTAAGTCATCAGATGACGATAAAATTCGCGCCAGATAAGCTCATTCAACCAAACGCTGCCTGTCCCATCCTCAAGCGCCTGCGGCTGCTCCACGAGCAGTCGATTAAGGCACTGGCGCGGCGATAGTCCTCCTGTCGCCAGGCTCGCGGATAATCGACTGGTTCCATCAATCGCCGGAAAGTCACGCAGTTGTTCATATTCTCCGGCGGCCTGCTGGCAAAAATGGCGTAATTGCGCGATGGCCAATTTTTCTTCTGCCGGAAATTGCTGCGAATCAAAATCCTGCTGCGGGTAGCTCAGCGTGATGGATGTTAATGGAGAGTCAAGAGCACCGCTTTCTCTCACCTTCGGCGCACTGACACATTCTGGGATCCCGTCTTTTATCCGCTTCAGCCAGGCATTTTTAAACGGCGTAAAGACTTTATACATCTCGTGATTACCGGTCATGACCGCCCCCGGAGGCAGGATCACGCTGTCGTCAAACCCTTCGCACACCACCTGAGGTATTGACTTTTCAACGGCAGCATCACGCTGGCGTTCGTTTATTTCATACTGATAGTTATAAAATATTCGACTGACACCATGCTGTACGCAGACGTTTTTGACGGTTTCCACACTGGTCGCAAAATTAGCAACTTCATGAAACAGAAGCGGGATGCCCTTTTCTGCCAGCGCCGTTTGCAACGCGTTCAGCTGCGCATTAACCAATGCCGCCTGACGTGGGGCCATATCATGCGCCTTCCACTGTTCAGGCGTGGAGATATAGAGCGCGAGTACATGTGCAGAACGATCCCGACAAGCCGCCGCCAGCGCGAGATTGTCATGCAGACGTAAATCACGCCGAAACCAGACCAGATGCGTGGTCATAACACTCCCTGATAAAAATTAATCATTGCCCTGTAAACGCCAAATCGCAGGCCAGAGTTCAAAATAACGTTGCCCGGACAACCAGGTGTTCGGGTGCTCAGCCATATAGTGTTTGAGGAGCATTAAGGGTGCAAGTAGCGGCTGCGCCTCGCGTCGATAGTTATCGATTATCGAGGTCAATTCCTGACGTTGACGCAGATCGAGCTGATTACGGAAATAGCCCTGTACGTGCATCAATACATTGGTATGGTTACGCCGGGTAGCAGGATTTAATAACAGATGGGTCAATCGTAGGCGATACTCGGTAAAAAAAGCATCGAGATCTTGCCATTCATGGATTGCGGCAACGAAGGGGCCAAGCTCCCGATACTCTGGCTGGGAATGCGCCAGTAGTACCAGTTTGTAGCGGGTATGATAGTCAATTAATGCGCCCCGCGTTAATTTTCGCTGACGCAGGCGGTGCAATTCATGCAAAGCGTAAACACGTATTAATGTATTTTCGTCGAACTGAGGTGCCTCACTCGCTTCTGTGGTCAGACAGGTGCGGATACCAACAGGAATTCTCGTGCTCATCGCCACTCCTTATCCGTTACTCAGATAAGTGTAGACGTCGGCGTATAAAAAAACCGCCACATTGCTGTTGGCGGTTTTCTTGAACAATAACGACAACTTAATAGAAGTCGCAGGTGGCTTTTTCAGCCTGCTCCATCCACACCGGTTTATCACTGGTTTTGGACCAGACGCGGTGCAGATAGCTGTAAAAACGGGCGCGGTCTTTCCAGAACAACATGACCGGCAGCGCCAGCACGCCCGCCACAACGGCAAAGGTACGGCGCAAGAAAACAATGTGTGCTGGATATTCTTTATAAAAGTCCATAATCCTCTCCCATATATCTGTTCGGTGAATCGCACCGGAAAAATAAACTTGGTTAACTGATGAAAATAATACCGCCTTGTGTGTAATTTTGCTACTCATCCGACCACTTATTTTTATCTATTGATGCTCCGTTTAGCTAAAAACCGTAATTAAGTTACATAAAAGTTAAATTAATACTAATCATTAGTTAAATAATGGTCTTTGCCATTTTTATACTTTTTTTACACCCCTCCCACTGATTTTTGCGAAATCTTTGCAAGCAAAAATCTACGCTCTGGTTATCACATTTATGCCACTGGAGGTGCACCGTGAGTGCAGGCGTGATAACCGGCATTGTGCTGGTCTTTTTATTATTAGGTTATCTAGTGTATGCCCTGATTAATGCGGAGGCGTTCTGATGGCGGCCCAAGGATTTTTACTCATTGCCAGTTTCTTGCTGGTACTGTTTATCATCGCCAGACCGCTGGGTTTTGGCTTGGCTCGGCTGATCAATAATACGTCCCTGCCGGGCCTGGCTGGCGTGGAACATCTGCTCTGGCGCGGTCTGGGCATCTCGCAGCAGGAGATGAACTGGCGGCAGTATCTGTTGGCGATCCTCGCGCTCAATGTGCTGGGGTTGCTGGTCCTGTTTTCAATGCTGATGGCGCAAAACCTGCTGCCGCTAAATCCGCAACAGCTACCTGGGCTTTCGTGGGATTTGGCGCTCAACACGGCGGTAAGTTTTGTCACCAACACCAACTGGCAATCCTATGCTGGCGAAACCACCTTAAGCTACTTCAGCCAGATGGTCGGGCTGACCGTGCAGAACTTCCTGTCAGCGGCAACCGGGATTGCGGTGATTTTTGCCCTGGCCCGTGCCTTTACTCGCCAGAGTATGAACACGCTGGGCAACGCCTGGGTCGATCTGGTTCGCATTACGCTGTGGATCCTGCTCCCCATTGCATTGCTCATTGCGTTGTTCTTCATTCAGCAAGGTGTGCTGCAAAACGTGTTGCCCTATCAGCCCATTACTACCCTTGAAGGGGTGAAACAGCTGCTGCCAATGGGGCCCGTCGCCTCACAGGAAGCGATTAAGATGCTTGGCACTAACGGGGGCGGGTTCTTTAACGCTAACTCATCACATCCGTTTGAAAACCCTACCGCGTTGACCAATCTGGTACAGATGCTGGCCATTTTCTTAATTCCTACCGCGCTGTGTTTTGCCTTTGGTGATGTGGTTGGCGATCGTCGCCAGGGGCGGACCCTGCTGTGGGCCATGTCGCTGATATTTGTAGTCTGCGTAGCCGTGGTGATGTGGGCCGAAGTTCAAGGCAACCCTCACCTGATGGCATTCGGTGCAGACAGTAATATCAACATGGAAGGCAAAGAAAGCCGCTTTGGCGTGCTGGCTACGAGTCTTTTTTCCGTCGTGACGACAGCGGCATCTTGCGGCGCTGTCGATGCGATGCATGACTCCTTCACCGCGCTGGGCGGGATGGTGCCGATGTGGCTAATGCAGATTGGCGAAGTGGTCTTCGGTGGTGTCGGTTCGGGCCTGTACGGCATGTTGCTGTTCGTGTTATTGGCGGTGTTTATCGCGGGCCTGATGATTGGTCGCACGCCGGAATATCTGGGTAAGAAAATAGACGTGCGTGAAATGAAAATGACCGCGCTGGCGATTCTGGTCACCCCTGCGCTGGTGCTGCTCGGTACGGCGATAGCGATGATGAGCGACGCCGGACGCAGCGCCATGCTCAATCCTGGCCCACATGGCTTTAGTGAGGTGTTGTACGCCGTATCGTCTGCCGCGAACAACAACGGCAGCGCCTTCGCCGGATTAAGCGCCAACAGCCCGTTCTGGAACTGTCTGCTGGCCCTGTGCATGTTCTTCGGCCGTTTCGGCGTGATCATCCCCGTGATGGCAATTGCCGGATCGCTGGTCAGTAAAAAGATCCAGCCAGCAAGTCCAGGCACGCTGCCTACCCACGGTGCACTGTTTGTCGGGTTGTTAATCGGTACGGTGTTACTGGTTGGCGCCCTCACCTTTGTTCCTGCCCTGGCGCTTGGCCCGGTCGCAGAATACCTGTCGTTACACTGAGTGATGCGGAGCACATTACTATGAGTCGCAAGCAACTGGCGCTGTTCGAACCCTCTCTGGTCGCACAGGCGCTGATGGACGCCGTGAAAAAATTAAGCCCACATACCCAGTGGAGCAATCCGGTGATGTTTATCGTCTGGCTGGGCAGTCTGCTGACAACCCTGTTAACGTTGGCAATGGCCACAGGCCATATGCAAGGCAATCCGTGGTTTACCGGCGCGATAAGTCTGTGGCTGTGGGTCACCGTTCTGTTCGCCAACTTTGCCGAAGCGCTGGCGGAAGGACGCAGTAAGGCTCAGGCTAACAGTCTGAAAGGAGTGAAGAAAACCGCTTTTGCTCGCAAACTCCGCGAACCGAAATACGGTGCCGCCATGGATCACGTTCCGGCGGAGGATTTGCGCAAAGGAGATATCGTGTTAGTAGAAGCGGGCGATATTATCCCGTGTGACGGCGAAGTCATCGAAGGTGGCGCATCGGTGGATGAAAGCGCCATTACCGGTGAATCCGCGCCGGTCATTCGTGAATCCGGTGGTGATTTCGCCTCCGTCACCGGCGGGACCCGCATCCTCTCCGACTGGCTGGTGATCGAATGTAGCGTGAACCCTGGTGAAACGTTCCTCGACCGAATGATCGCCATGGTTGAAGGCGCGCAGCGGCGTAAAACGCCGAATGAAATCGCCCTGACGATCCTTTTAATAGCCCTGACCATCGTTTTTCTGCTGGCGACCGCCACGCTGTGGCCGTTTTCCGCCTGGGGTGGTAGCGCGGTCAGCGTCACGGTACTGGTTGCCCTGCTGGTGTGTCTGATCCCCACCACCATCGGCGGGCTACTCTCCGCAATTGGCGTCGCCGGGATGAGCCGCATGCTGGGCGCGAACGTCATCGCCACCAGCGGACGTGCAGTAGAGGCCGCGGGCGACGTGGACGTACTGCTGCTGGACAAAACCGGCACCATTACGCTGGGTAACCGCCAGGCTTCAGATTTCCTGCCCGCCCAGGGCGTAGACGAAAAAACGCTGGCCGACGCCGCGCAGCTTTCATCTCTGGCCGATGAAACCCCTGAAGGCCGCAGTATCGTGATTCTGGCAAAACAGCGCTTTAATCTGCGTATTCGCGACGTGCAATCGCTACACGCCACCTTTGTACCGTTTACCGCCCAAAGTCGGATGAGCGGGATCAACATCGACAACCGCATGATCCGCAAAGGGTCGGTCGATGCTATTCGTCGTCACGTCGAAGCCAACGGCGGCCACTTCCCTGCCGACGTGGAGCAGAAGGTCGAAAACGTCGCACGCCTAGGCGCTACACCGCTGGTGGTTGCCGAAGGCTCCCACGTACTGGGCGTGATTGCCCTGAAAGATATCGTAAAAGGCGGAATCAAAGAACGTTTTGCCCAACTACGCAAAATGGGCATCAAAACGGTGATGATCACCGGCGATAACCGTTTAACCGCCGCCGCGATTGCGGCAGAAGCCGGGGTAGATGACTTCTTAGCTGAAGCCACGCCGGAAGCCAAGCTGGCGCTGATTCGTCAGTATCAGGCGGAAGGTCGTCTGGTGGCGATGACCGGCGACGGAACCAATGACGCCCCGGCGCTGGCGCAAGCCGACGTGGCGGTCGCCATGAACTCCGGGACCCAGGCGGCGAAGGAAGCAGGCAACATGGTGGATCTCGACTCTAACCCCACCAAGCTGATTGAAGTGGTGCACATTGGTAAACAGATGCTGATGACGCGTGGTTCGCTGACCACCTTCAGTATCGCCAACGACGTGGCGAAGTATTTCGCCATTATCCCGGCCGCGTTTGCCGCCACCTACCCGCAGCTCAATGCGCTTAACGTGATGGGTCTGCATTCGCCGGACTCGGCGATCCTCAGCGCGGTTATCTTTAATGCGCTGGTTATCGTCTTTCTGATCCCGCTGGCGCTTAAAGGCGTGAGCTACAAACCGTTATCCGCATCCGCAATGCTGCGCCGTAATTTGTGGATCTATGGTCTGGGTGGTCTGGTTGTGCCGTTTATCGGTATCAAAGCAATTGATTTACTGCTGACCCTGCTGGGTCTGGTGTGAGGTTTCAGATGAGTGGATTACGTCCTGCATTATCAACATTGATTTTCCTGATGCTTATCACCGGCGGGGCTTACCCGTTGTTGACCACCGCGTTGGGGCAGTGGTGGTTTCCCCACCAGGCTAACGGCTCGCTTCTGCGTGAACGTCAGGTCGTTCGCGGCTCTGCGCTCATTGGGCAACATTTTACCTTGGCCGGTTATTTTCAGGGACGCCCGTCTGCTACAGCAGAAATGCCCTATAATCCAATGGCTTCAGGCGGCAGCAATCTGGCAGCCAGCAACCCGGAACTGGATAAACAGCTGCAAAGCCGGATAGCCGCGCTGCGTGCCGCCAACCCGCAGGCAAATCCTGCCGTTCCGGTAGAGCTGGTAACGGCTTCTGCCAGCGGGCTGGACAACAACCTGACACCCGCCGCGGTGGCCTGGCAAATCCCCCGGGTGGCGCAGGCTCGCAACCTCAGCGTTGAAGAAGTCACGCGCCTGGTTGCACAATACACGCAAAAGCCGTTGGTCAGTTTTATCGGCCAGCCGGTGGTGAACCTGGTAGAACTTAATTTAGCGCTGGATAAGCACTGAGAAAAAGGACATGCATAACGAACCCTTACGCCCCGACCCCGATCGCCTGCTGGAGCAGACCGCTGCCCCGCACCGCGGAAAACTGAAAATTTTCTTCGGCGCGTGTGCAGGCGTCGGTAAAACCTGGGCCATGCTGGCAGAGGCCCAGCGGCTGCGGGCGCAGGGGTTAGATGTGCTGATTGGCGTGGTGGAAACCCACGGACGCAAAGAGACCGCCGCGCTACTGGACGGTCTCAGCATCCTACCGCTAAAGAGACAGACGCGCCATGGTCGTCATATCAGCGAGTTCGATCTCGACGCGGCGCTGGCCCGCCGTCCGGCGCTCATTTTGATGGATGAACTGGCGCACAGTAATGCGCCTGGCTCACGCCACCCTAAGCGTTGGCAAGATATTGAAGAACTGCTCGAAGCCGGCATTGACGTTTTTACTACCGTCAACGTGCAGCATCTGGAAAGCCTCAATGATGTGGTCAGCGGCGTCACCGGCATTCAGGTTCGCGAAACCGTCCCCGATCCTTTTTTCGATGCCGCCGACGATGTGGTGCTGGTCGATCTTCCCCCCGACGATTTGCGCCAACGCCTGAACGAAGGCAAGGTCTATATCGCCGGTCAGGCGGAAAGAGCCATCGAGCATTTCTTTCGCAAAGGGAACTTGATCGCGCTACGTGAGCTGGCCCTGCGCCGCACGGCCGATCGGGTTGACGATCAGATGCGTGCCTGGCGAGGGCGTCCGGGGGAAGAAAAAGTCTGGCATACCCGTGACGCCATTTTACTGTGCATTGGACACAATACCGGCAGCGAAAAACTGGTGCGTGCTGCCGCGCGTCTGGCAGCGCGCCTCGGCAGCGTCTGGCATGCAGTGTATGTCGAAACGCCAGCGCTGCACCGACTGCCCGAAAAACAGCGCCGGGCAATCCTAAGCGCTCTGCGGTTAGCCCAGGAGCTGGGTGCAGAAACTGCCACCCTTTCCGATCCCGCTGAAGACAAGGCGGTAATCCGCTACGCCCGTGAGCATAATCTGGGAAAAATTGTCCTAGGACGTCCGACTACGCGACGCTGGTGGCGCAGTGATTCCTTTGCTGACAAACTGGCCCATCGCGCACCGGATCTCGACCTGATGATTGTTGCGCTCGATGAGCCACCTTCGCGCCCTGTGCTACAAACTGCAGATAACCGCACCTTTAAGGATAAATGGCGGGTACAAATTCAGGGTTGTGTGGTTGCCGTCGCGCTGTGCGCCATCATTACGTTGATTGCCATGCAGTGGTTGATGGCCTTTGACGCCGCCAACCTGGTGATGATCTATTTATTGGGCGTGGTGGTTATCGCCCTCTTTTACGGACGCTGGCCGTCGGTGCTGGCAACTTTTATTAACGTCGCCAGCTTCGATCTCTTCTTTATCGCTCCGCGTGGCACGCTGGCCGTTTCCGATGTCCAGTACCTGCTCACCTTCGCCGTGATGCTAACGGTAGGGCTGGTTATTGGTAATCTGACCGCCGGAGTGCGTTATCAGGCGCGGGTGGCCCGTTATCGTGAACAACGTACGCGCCATTTGTATGAGATGTCGAAAGCGCTGGCAGTTGGGCGTAGTCAGCAAGATATTGCCGCCACCAGCGAACAGTTTATTGCCTCAACGTTCCAGGCCCGCAGCCAGGTTTTACTGCCCGGTGAGAACGGTAAGCTGGCCCCTCTCACCCATCAACAGGGCATGACGCCGTGGGATGATGCCATTGCCCAATGGAGCTTTGATAAAGGGCAACCGGCTGGCGCAGGTACTGACACGTTGCCAGGTGTGCCGTATCAAATTCTACCGTTAAAAAGTGCTGACAAAACGCATGGGCTGCTGGTTGTGGAACCAGGAAATTTACGCCAGTTGATGATCCCCGAACAGCAACGCCTGCTGGAAACTTTTACTTTACTGGTCGCCAGTGCGCTGGAGCGTCTGACGCTGACTGCCAGCGAAGAGCAAGCCCGGTTTGCCAGCGAGCGCGAAAGCATTCGCAACGCGCTGCTCGCCGCCCTTTCCCACGATTTACGTACACCGCTAACGGTGCTGTTTGGTCAGGCAGAGATCTTAACGTTGGATCTGGCAAGCGAAGGATCGCCGCACGCGCGCCAGGCCAGTGAGATTCGCCAGCACGTCCTTAATACGACCCGACTGGTTAATAACCTGCTGGATATGGCGCGAATTCAGTCTGGCGGCTTTAATCTTAAGAAGGAGTGGTTAACACTGGAAGAGGTGGTCGGCAGCGCCCTGCAGATGCTGGAGCCAGGACTCTCTGCTCCTATTAATTTGTCGCTACCAGCACCGTTGACGCTGATCCACGTCGATGGCCCACTCTTTGAACGGGTGCTGATTAATCTGCTGGAAAACGCCGTTAAATACGCAGGTCCAGCGGCGCAAATCGGTATTGATGCCAGCGTCGATGGCGAGCACCTGCAACTGGACGTCTGGGATAATGGCCCCGGCATTCCATCGGGTATGGAGCAGCGAGTTTTTGACAAGTTTTCCCGGGGAAACAAAGAGTCATCGGTACCGGGCGTTGGGCTGGGGCTGGCAATCTGTCAGGCCATTGTGGACGTGCACGGCGGTACGATTTCCGTCCACAATCGCGCACAGGGAGGAGCATGTTTCCGTGTTACACTGCCCCAGGAAATCCCCCCTGAACTTGAAGATTTTCATGAGGATATGTGACGAACGTACTGATTGTTGAAGATGAACAGGCTATCCGTCGCTTTCTGCGCACCGCGCTGGAAGCCGATGGTCTGCGTGTATATGAAGCGGAAACGCTGCAACGTGGTCTGCTGGAAGCCGCCACGCGAAAACCCGATCTCATCATTCTCGATCTCGGTCTGCCGGACGGTGACGGCATTGATTTTATTCGTGACCTGCGACAATGGAGCGCGATACCGGTAATTGTGCTCTCAGCCCGCAGCGAAGAAAGCGATAAAATCGCCGCTCTGGATGCCGGTGCCGATGACTATCTCAGTAAACCCTTTGGTATTGGCGAGCTACAGGCGCGATTACGCGTGGCATTGCGCCGCCACGCCAGCGGCGCGTCTCCCGAGCCGGTGGTGCATTTTTCCAACGTAAAAGTAGATATCGCCGCCCGCCTCGTACATCGTGGTGATGAAGAGATTCATCTGACGCCGATTGAGTTTCGCCTGTTAGCGGTACTGCTGAATAATGCCGGAAAGGTACTAACGCAACGCCAGTTGCTAAATCAGGTTTGGGGACCAAACGCCGTCGAACACAGTCACTATCTGCGAATTTACATGGGACACCTGCGCCAGAAGCTGGAACAGGACCCGGCGCGTCCGCGTCATTTTCTGACCGAAACCGGGATTGGTTATCGGTTTATGCCGTGAATCTAAGCCGAATAAAAAAAGCCGGATCAGCACAAAGCTATCCGGCTTTTTTATTCATACCGGATAGCGACGCTAGCGTCTTATCCGGCCTACGGTTTACGCGTTTTTCAGCACTTCGCTGACGATCTCAACCGCTTCTTTTTCAATCTGCTTGCGATGTTCTTCACCGAGGAAGCTCTCGCAGTAGATTTTATAAGCGTCTTCGGTGCCGGACGGACGAGCGGCAAACCAGCCGTTGTCAGTCATCACTTTCAGACCGCCGATAGAAGCACCGTTGCCCGGTGCCGCCGTCAGACGTGCGGTGATCGGGTCGCCCGCCAGCGTGCTGGCACTCACCATTTCCGGAGACAGCTTAGACAGCGCCGCTTTCTGCGCGGAGGTCGCACTTGCCTGCAGGCGGTTGTAGCTCGGCGCACCAAAGCGGGCAGCCAGTTCGTTGTAGTGTTCCTGCGGATTTTTACCGGTCACTGCGGTAATTTCTGCCGCCAACAGGCACATGATGATGCCGTCTTTGTCGGTCGACCACGGTGTACCGTCGAAACGCAGGAAAGATGCCCCCGCGCTCTCTTCACCACCAAAGCCAAAGCTGCCGTCGAACAGACCGTCAACAAACCATTTAAAGCCAACCGGCACTTCGACCAGTTTACGCCCTAAATCATTCACCACGCGGTCAATCATCGCCGAGGACACCAGCGTCTTACCAACGGCAACGTCTTTGCCCCACTGCGGACGATGCTGGAACAGGTAGTTGATCGCCACCGCCAGATAGTGGTTCGGATTCATCAGCCCTGCCGGGGTGACGATACCGTGACGGTCGTAGTCTGGGTCGTTGGCAAAGGCCAGATCGAACTTGTCGCGCAGCGCCAGCAGGCCCGCCATCGCGCACTCGGAGGAGCAGTCCATGCGGATAGCGCCATCTTTGTCGAGATGCATAAAGCGGAAAGTCTGATCAACGTGATCGTTAACGATAGTCAGGTTCAGGTTGTAGTGCTTAGCAATACGCTTCCAGTATTCGATACCGGAACCGCCCAGCGGATCGACACCCAGCGTCAGACCCGCTTTTTGGATCGCCGCCATGTCGACGATGTCAGCCAGTCCTTCAACAAACGGCTGAACCAGATCCTGCTCTGTTACATGACCAGATGCCAGCGCAGCGTCCAGTGACATGCGCTTCACGCCTTGCAGACCGTCAGCCAGCAGCGCGTTGGCTCTGTCTTCCACCACTTTGGTGACGTTGGTATCTGCCGGACCACCGTTTGGCGGGTTGTATTTAATGCCGCCATCTTCCGGCGGGTTGTGGGACGGCGTGATCACAATGCCGTCAGCCAGCGGGCCGCCTTTTTTGTTGTGGACCAGGATAGCATTCGACACAGCAGGGGTTGGCGTAAAGCCGTTATTTTCCTGCACGATGACGTCAACGCCGTTCGCCGCCAGCACTTCCAGTACAGAGATAAAAGCCGGTTCAGACAGCGCGTGGGTATCCTTGCCCACATAGCACGGGCCAGTAATCCCGTTTTTCGCACGTTCTTCAGCAATCGCCTGAGCGATAGCCAGAATATGCGGCTCGTTAAAACTATGACGACCTGCACTGCCACGATGTCCGGACGTACCGAACTTAACGGCGTGCTCAGCGTTCCCTGCTGTTGGTTTCAGTACATAGTACTGTGCCGTCAGTTGGGCGACGTTAATCAAATCACTCTGTTGCGCAGGTTGACCTGCACGGTTGTGGATTGCCATTGCCTGGTCCTTCTAATGCAAGGATTAAATTGTTCCGCAAACCTTTTCAATCAATTCCGCAGGGAATTGCATTGACTGCATGATGTGTTCAACCATGCTGCATTTACGGCCGGTATTGGTGTTGGTGATCACCCAGTACGGCGTGCCTGGCACGTGTTTCGGTTTGGTTTGATTACCATTTTTCAGCAGCGTCTGTTCATCCGCTGCAAAATAAACGCGCGTACGGCCATGCAACGATTCCGTTGCTTCGGCGAACGCGTTTTGATCCAGTGAATAGAGTGTAGACAGCACCAGCATAAAGCGATTTACTGCTTTCTTCTGTTCCGCGTATTCGTCGGACAGCAGCAGTTCACGCATCGCGCGCACTTTATCTTTTACGGGGTTAACCGGCTTAGCTTCCACGACAGGTTGCACAGCGCGGACTTCTTTGACTACCGGAGTGACAGGCTGTGATGCGGCGGAAAATTTCAACATACGCCGTAAAATGTCGGATGCGCTCTCGCCAATATGCTTGGTGTGGCTGGCAATATAGCTATAGAGTTCATCATCAACTTCAATCGTTTTCATCTTAATCCAGTGCAGTGTTTAGCTGAATACAAGTTGTCGGGGTAAACACACGTAGTGTAAAGGCAAATCCCAACAGCGGATAGCGTCAAGCCTGGTGGCCAGCAAAACTCAGAGTAACCGTAGTTGTTGCAGCCATGTGGCAGAATGGTCAACATGATACCCTAACCCGTGAGTGTGAAAAAAAGAACTTTGCCATGAAATTGAATATCCGAGCGCAATCTGCGCAAAACCTGCACAATAATTCTCCCATCGTCCTGGTTCACGGCCTGTTTGGCAGTCTGGATAACCTGGGGATCCTGGCGCGCGATCTGGTGGTCGATCACGATATCATCCAGGTCGATATGCGAAATCATGGCCTCTCCCCTCGTTCCACTGAGATGAATTATCCGGCCATGGCGCAAGATTTGCTGGATACGTTGGACGCTCAGCAAATAGAAAAGGCGACCTTTATTGGTCACTCGATGGGGGGAAAAGCCGTCATGGCGTTAACCGCACTGGCTCCTGATCGTATCGATCGACTGGTGGCCATTGATATTGCTCCGGTCGACTATCATGTTCGCCGTCACGATGCGATCTTTACCGCTATTAATGCCGTAACCGATGCCCAGGCCACTTCGCGTCAGCAGGCGGCCAGCGTCATGCGTCAACATCTGCATGAGGAAGGCGTAATCCAGTTTCTGCTGAAATCTTTCGTCGACGGCGAATGGCGTTTTAACGTTCCCGTGCTGTGGGATCAGTATCCTCATATCGTCGGTTGGGAAACCATTCCTGCATGGGAGCACCCGGCGCTGTTTATCCCTGGCGGCAACTCACCGTATGTAACCGAAGCGTATCGCGAACAACTGCTGGCGCAATTCCCACAGGCTCGGGCGCATGTTATTGCAGGAGCCGGTCATTGGGTGCATGCGGAAAAACCGGAGGCGGTGCTACGCGCCATCCGTCGTTATCTGAACGAACAGGTTAACTGATTAAAAACTCAGCGTCTGCGCGCGATTACGCGCGTGGGCGTTGGCGTGTCCCCCCTGCTGATGTATTATGGCGCGCTATCCATCCGGGCAGACGCCTGGCTGATTGTTTCCCCGAAGTCACCAAGATCATGGCCAAAGAACAAACGGACCGTACGACATTAGATCTGTTCGCGCAGGAGCGTCGCCCGGGACGACCCAAAACTAATCCGCTCTCGCGTGATGAACAGTTACGTATTAATAAACGTAATCAGCTTAAACGCGATAAAGTTCGCGGGCTTAAGCGTGTCGAACTGAAACTGAACGCTGATGCCGTTGACGCTCTGAACGAGCTGGCTGAGGCGCGCAACATGAGTCGCAGTGAACTCATCGAAGAGATGCTGATGACCCAACTCAGCACATTGCGCGGTCAGGCATAGTCTGAATTTTTGCTCTAAATCATAAATCGTGTAGCACAGAGTGCAGTCCTGCGTGTTTGCTGTTTCCGCATGCCTGACTGTTCTGCTATGATTGCCCTTATCCGTGGGCAATGCGCCACCACCATTTCAATAAGTTTCAAGAGGTTATTTTACTCATGGCAATCACTGGCATCTTTTTCGGCAGCGACACCGGTAATACCGAAAACATCGCAAAAATGATTCAAAAACAGCTTGGTAAAGACGTTGCCGATGTTCATGACATTGCAAAAAGCAGCAAAGAAGACCTCGAAGGTTATGACATTCTGCTGCTCGGCATCCCAACCTGGTACTACGGTGAAGCGCAGTGTGACTGGGACGACTTCTTCCCTACCCTCGAAGACATTGATTTTAATGGCAAACTGGTTGCATTGTTCGGCTGCGGCGACCAGGAAGATTACGCAGAATATTTCTGTGATGCGTTAGGGACCATTCGCGACATCATCGAACCGCGCGGCGCAACCATCGTTGGTCACTGGCCGACGGCGGGTTATCACTTTGAAGCGTCTAAAGGCCTGGCTGACGACGACCACTTTGTCGGTCTGGCTATCGATGAAGATCGCCAGCCAGAACTGACAGCAGAACGCGTAGAAAAATGGGTTAAGCAGATCTCTGAAGAGCTGCACCTCGACGAAATCATTAATGCCTGATTTCGTGCGGCGTAGATTTCCATCTGCGCCGCATCAATAGATAAAACCAATCAAAATAATTGCTACAAATTTGTAACTTTTTCGTCTGACCCTGTACAATGGCTGGATGCCAATCGGGTGTTGCACAGTGTGTTTGTCGGCGATACCACGTTTTGATTAACAATATATGCCAGAGACTTGCAGTTTTCATTTAGCCATGGCAGTTCTATAATGATACGCATTATCTCAAGTGCAATTTCTGTCACTTCTGTTAATGAAGTGAATCGTTTAGCTACAGGACAGATTCCGCATGACTGACAACAATACCGCATTAAAGAAGGCTGGCCTGAAAGTAACGCTTCCTCGTTTAAAAATTCTGGAAGTTCTTCAGGAACCGGATAACCATCACGTCAGTGCGGAAGATTTATACAAACGCCTGATCGATATGGGTGAAGAAATTGGTCTGGCGACCGTGTATCGTGTGCTGAACCAGTTTGATGATGCCGGTATCGTGACCCGCCATAATTTTGAAGGTGGTAAATCCGTCTTCGAGCTGACTCAACAGCATCATCACGATCACCTCATCTGTCTCGACTGCGGTAAAGTAGTCGAGTTCAGCGATGATTCCATCGAAGCGCGCCAGCGTGAGATTGCGGCTAAACATGGTATTCGTTTAACCAACCATAGTCTCTATCTCTACGGCCACTGCGCTGAAGGCGATTGCCGCGAAGATGAGCATGCCCACGACGGCAAATAATGTAATGCTTTCTGAAAAGCCAACCCTCCGGTTGGCTTTTTTTATGGGCGTGACTCGTCCTGAATAGCGTTGATACGTTCCTGACTTAAATCCGGAGAACGTGATGATAACTGAGTTCAAACGCACCCAACGTAATTTTCTTCTATCCTTTAAAATAGCCATCGTTGAGCAGGTCGAAAAAGGTGAGATGACCTATAAGCAGACCCAGCAACGATACGGCATTCAGAGGCGCTCCACCGTTCTTGTCTAGGGCCGGCTTGACTGGATCACCGGACTTTCTGACCAGGTGAAGAGGAAACAGCCTGTGGCTCAGACGATTGTCCCGCTTACACCCGAGCAAAGAGCTAGGGAGCCTGAAGAACAACTTGAACTGACAAACCAGAAAGTTGAGTTTTTTGAGTCGGTTATCAATATTCTGAAAAATGATTACGGGGTGAGTATCGTAAACCGATTGCAGATGAAGGGGTACCAGTTAATACACTCCCACCATTTTTTTCATTATATGAGTAGCTTCCAGAAAGACCGCTACCCAATGCGGTTATCCTTGAGACTCGGCACTCTCTCGATATAGGTGATGGTGGTGATAATGGCGCCAGAGCTTTAACTATTTGATCTGTAGACGCTCTATTTTGAGCCATCCACAAACCAAGGGATGCGCGATCGGTAGTTGCGTTCCCCATATTAATACTATTCCATGATTGAACCCTAAGGGATCTATCTTCCTAATAGGATTTAGCAGGTATGTATACGAGTTTAAACCGCCTTCCAGCCCTATAGGATCCGGGGTGATATACCGACCTGCCCCGGGCTGTAGTACCGGTGCCGGTTGTAATACAGCCCCGACTCCTCATCATACTGCTGCCCCGGCATTCTTATGAACTGGCACAACCGCTGTAGATTGTCTTCCCGCACCATGCTCGCCCACGAGTCAGGTTCCGCCTGAGTGTACTGAAACTCTCTTGACCAGAGTTAAATCAATACAATCCTCTGCGTAATATACAAGTCCAGCTTGTGGAGATTTCACCATTATCCCCGTTTTAAAATCGCCCCATTCATCTTTATCAAAACCTTTAGCAAACTCTTCGTTTTCAAAATGACAAACAACGACTCCGGTCATACCTCCCCCAAGAGTAACGATATCTCCTAGTAAAATATTGCTACCATCTGGATACTTCATACTCGATCCTTTTAAGGGGCAAATGGTTCTATAGGTATAGAACCTGTTGGAGGTGGAAGACCGTTAGCAGCATCAGCAGCACCACTTTCTTTCCAAAAACATTGACAATTATTAGGATTCTGATTTGCTTTGTACAGATTATAATGGTCGCCTGTATATGGATGGTGAGGCTTTCCTGGCGGGACCAGATCATGACGATATCCGATAGTTCCACGTGGTACTATGTCCCCACTAATCGTTTTACAAGGTGGGCAGGGCTTTTTTTCCTCACATTTAGCTAAATGTTCTGTTTTTGTTTTAGATTGTTCTGAATCCCCGGATGTTGCCAGCACCGTACCGCCTGCTGCCGCACTTCCCCAGAATAACCAGTTAATTCCTTCCAGTATGGCCGGAATGGCGAAAGCCCACAACCCCAACGGATCCACTTCTGTAACCGGATTTAATGGATACTGATATGGATTTAATCCCCCCTCCAGCCCAATCGGGTCCTGGGTGATATACCGCCCCAGTCCCGGATTGTAGTACCGATGGCGGTTGTAGTGCAGTCCGGATTCGTCGTCATACTGCTGGCCCGGCAGGCGGATAAGCTGTTGCAGATTATGTGGATTATCTTCCTGCAGCACGTTACCCCATTCGTCATACTCCGCACGCCAGCTGATGGCGCCGTCCTGGCTTATCAGCGCCAGCGGCAGGCCCCGGTGGTCGCAGTGGTACAGATGAAGCGTCCTTTCCGGAACCGGCAGCGGCTCCATCTGCGCCGCCATCTGTTCCGGCGTCAGGCCGCACCCGGCCAGCCACTGCCGGTTTTCATCGCTGATAACCCCGGCGCGCAGCTCTCCTTCCAGGCTGTCCAGCATCGCCCTCAGTGCCAGCTTCTCCGCCAGGCTCCGGTGCTGTGCCTTCGCCTGTTCAGCCGCGTCAGAGATCCCGGAGGACCTTCCACCATCTCTTCACAAACTTATGCATACTCCGTACAACGAACCCCTCACTATACGTTTCCGCCTACGGCACACGGTGATCTTGCCCTGCCTACCCTGTTGCGGGTAACGTTAACAGTGATGGTTATAATGCAATCCATATCCCTTCCTAATAGCACGATAATTTGTCGTAAACCGGACAGATCATCTTCATTATTCTAATTGCTATAAAAACAGCGACAAACTATGTTATAGATGACATATGCACCACTAATTAAAAATGCAAATGAGCAATAACGCAACCATCCTCCATCTGAATATAATGACAGAGATATAATAACTGATATTACAACACATATTATTGCGATAACGAATAATTTATGATACACATTATCATTAATAGCAGTTACGTTAATCACTATTAAGGCAATGATGGATAAAATTAATCCTATGCAAAAAAATAAAGTTTTCACTGTGATGTTCCACTATTTGTTGTAGTACTGCTTCCCCTTGATGATGATGCCCCTACACCCATTGTAGTAATAGCTCCTTTTCTTTCTGGTGGAGTAGCAGATTTACCAGGAGCAGATTTGAACTGACGTTGGCTCCTGCTACGACAAATATCATCATACCCATAGTAGCTTCGCTCCCCAATTTTCTTATCCATCATCCCCTTAAAGATTTTGTCTTGTTCAGCATTTGTTTTTTATAATCGACTATTACCCCTCCATGTGATACATCCTTATAAACCTCTCCGTGCGGGAAGTCACTCATCCCATAGCTATACGAATCATAAACGCCATTTGGATCACCAATATTTACACTTTGATGGAGATCTGGCTCACTTGGTGCCGCGCCTTCAAACCAAATATCCAGTCCTCTGGGATCAATAAATTTCACCGGATTATTAAATACGTAGCTATATAAATTCCATCCCCCCTCCAGCCCAATCGGGTCCTGGGTGATATACTTCCCTGCCCCGGATTGTAGTAGCGGTGGCGGTTGTAATACAATCCTGTCTCCTTATCCTCCTGCTGTCCTGGCAGCCGTATTAACTGATCCAGATTGTCCGGATTATCCTCCCGCAGCACATTAACCCCATTCGTCATACTCTGTCTACCAGGCAATCTTCCCGTTTACGTCAATCAGCACCAGCGGAAGGTAGCAGTGGTACAGATGAACTTTTCTCTCCAGCGTCAGTCCGCACGGTGCCAGCCAACGACGGTTTCCCCTTGCTGATTTCTCTGTAGCTTTATTCCTTTATGTGTTCTTTAATTAGTTCATATATACCCAAATATTTTCCAATTCTGGCAACATCCGCAGCTGTTTGTCCAAATTCATTTTTTATCAAAGGATTTGCATTCAGCTCTAGCAGGACCTTTACAGAATCAAGTGTTCCTCGCATTGCAGCTTGGTGTAATGGTGTATTCCCTAAGTCACCAATAGAGTTTACATTTGCACCAACTGATATCAAAATGTATATGTCTTCAATATTACCTTTCCTGGCAGCAATATGTAGCATGGTGTCGTCTACTGCGCCTGGTTGATTGACATCCAAAAGATCCATCCCTAAAAATTCGGCATGTTCTTTATATCTATCAATCAAATTTTTAATTTTTAATTTCTTTGCTTTTTTCATTTTGTACACTTTTTATTGTGTTCTTCTTTTAAATTATTCAAGCGCTGTCGCCAGCCGTCAAGCTTTTCATCATGACGACCTGGCAACCAGTTGGAATCCCAATTTTCATATAAATTGATACACTCCTTTGAGTGATCTATTTTTTTTGAAAGTGATGAACATTCGTTACTTCCCGGAGGTGGGGGAGTATCACAAAACATTTTTGCGTGTTCATATTCACTTTGTCTTCCACCATCCCAAGACGGACTGTTACTTTGTCCTGAAGAATTAGCTGAATTAGCCTGTATTTGTTGTCCTGCAATAGAGGCTGACAAACCCAATCCCACAAGTATTGCTTCACATCCTCCCGCAGCGCAGACGCCGGGAATTACCATCCATACTATCAGCCCCAGTGGATCTACCTCTGTGACCGGATTAAGTGGGTAGGTATAGGGGTTTAACCCGCCTCTTAGCCCTATCGGATCCTGGGTGTTATACCGTCCCAGTCCCGGATTGTAGTACCGGTGGCGGTTGTAGTGCAGTCCGGATTCGTCGTCATACTGCTGGCCCGGCAGGCGGAT
>NZ_JAOWHM010000003.1:0-305 GCF_030332595.1 Citrobacter sp. Cpo100
GTTGCGGGGGCCAGATTTGAACTGACGACCTTCGGGTTATGAGCCCGACGAGCTACCAGGCTGCTCCACCCCGCGTCCGTCTTTTTGCTTCGTATTTCAAACTACATCAGCGTTGGCTTTCCTCGTTCACCTCAGTCACTTACTGGAGTAAGCTCCTAAGGATTCACTGCGTCGCCGCCTTGCTGTGATTCGAACTACTTTGCAAAAATCTTACATCAAATTTTAATTGGTTGCGGGGGCCAGATTTGAACTGACGACCTTCGGGTTATGAGCCCGACGAGCTACCAGGCTGCTCCACCCCGCGT
>NZ_JAOWHM010000004.1:0-262 GCF_030332595.1 Citrobacter sp. Cpo100
CCGAAACTGTCCACCAGCCCGGTCAGCACCCGGTACGGCGGCAGCGGGGCGGGGAGTACCTCATCCGGCTCCGGTACCCGTTCAGACCAGCCGATAATCCACCATGGTCCCTGCGGACTGTTTGTGGCCAGGTACTGATGCGGACTCAGGCGGGTGTCTTCCGGAAGCGCCTGCCAGAGCAAGTGCAGGGGATGACTCTCGTGCAGTTTCGCCACGCCACCACGGGCGAGCCAGAAGCGTTCGCTGCGGCTGAAGGCCACTT
>NZ_JAOWHM010000005.1:0-293 GCF_030332595.1 Citrobacter sp. Cpo100
GGCGGCCCGATTGTCCAGGGTGCCATGGGCGTGATAATTGGTGCCCCCACCGGCATCGCCTGCTCTGTCTGTCCCGGCGGTGTCACCTACGGCTCCCCGGTCAACCCGCTCCTCGGTGCCAAGGTCCTGCCCGGTGAGACCGATTTCACCCTGCCCGGCCCGCTGCCGTTTGTTCTCACCCGCGCCTACAGCAGTTACCGGACCTGTACCCCGGCACCGGCCGGCATCTTCGGTCCCGGCTGGAAAGCACCTTTCGATATCCGCTTACAGATACGTGATGAGGAACTTATCCT
>NZ_JAOWHM010000006.1:0-287 GCF_030332595.1 Citrobacter sp. Cpo100
TTTTCAATGGCGTTGACCACATTGTCGTTCGCGACGGTGTCGATATGTACCGTGTTTTCCGCGAAGTTGTCGATATGCACGTTGTGGTCGCTGGTGGCGATCGCCAGGTTGCCCGCCGCATCGTGGGAGGTGACGCTGACATGGACCGTCACCTCTTTCAGCACATGACCCTGGTTATCGGAGAACGTGCCCGAATCCACCTCGATACGATAACCGAGGGTATTTTTCCCGGTATCAATCACCTGGCCGTGATACTGGTAGCCGTTAATCTCTACCAGCACCGGGTC
>NZ_JAOWHM010000001.1:0-206 GCF_030332595.1 Citrobacter sp. Cpo100
TATAGCTCAGCTGGGAGAGCGCCTGCCTTGCACGCAGGAGGTCTGCGGTTCGATCCCGCATAGCTCCACCATCCTTACTGCAAAAACACAAGAAAACTTCAGAGTGTACCTGAAAAGGTTCACTGCGAAGTTTTGCTCTTTAAAAATCTGGATCAAGCTGAAAATTGAAACGACACACTGTTTCATTTCTCCGTAATAAGAAATGA
>NZ_JAOWHM010000007.1:0-281 GCF_030332595.1 Citrobacter sp. Cpo100
CTCAGAAGTGAAACGCCGTAGCGCCGATGGTAGTGTGGGGTCTCCCCATGCGAGAGTAGGGAACTGCCAGGCATCAAATTTAGTGTGCTGATATGGCTCAGTTGGTAGAGCGCACCCTTGGTAAGGGTGAGGTCCCCAGTTCGACTCTGGGTATCAGCACCAGTTTTTCGGTTAAAGTTCGGCACTTAGAAAAGAATTTGTCTGGCGGCTGTAGCGCGGTGGTCCCACCTGACCCCATGCCGAACTCAGAAGTGAAACGCCGTAGCGCCGATGGTAGTGTG
>NZ_JAOWHM010000008.1:0-323 GCF_030332595.1 Citrobacter sp. Cpo100
ATACGTCTGCCTGACCAGGAGAAATGGAGCGGTGACGGGGCAGGACTCAAGGCCATCACCGGCGGGGATGCGGTCTCCGTCGACCCGAAATACCGCGATGCATACTCCACCCATATTCCGGCGGTGATACTGGCCGTAAACAACAATCCGATGCGCTTCACCGACCGCAGCGGCGGGGTGTCCCGTCGCCGGGTGATAATGCACTTCCCGGAACAGATTGCCCCGGAAGAGCGTGACCCGAAGCTGAAAGATAAAATCGCCCGGGAGCTGGCCGTCATCGTGCGCCAGCTCATGCAGACGTTCAGCGACCCGATGACCGCGCG